>NZ_JBYSVZ010000001.1:0-1393941 GCF_058986765.1 Allobosea sp. GW821-FHT03A12 | reverse complement strand
CACGGTGTTCGTCGGCAGCGTCAGATGTGTAGAAGAGACAGTTTCTTACGCGTCATTGCGAGGAGCATAGCGACGAAGCAATCCAGGGGCGGCCGTGCTCTACGCTCCCCTGGATTGCTTCGCTGCGCTCGCAATGACGAAAAGCCGGCTTTCGCCCTCGTCATTCTCGGACATCCTCATGCACGCCTTCACCGCGCATCTGACGCGCCTCGGCGCCAAGCTCAGCCTCTACGCCCTGTTCACAGCAGGCGCCGGCCTCGTCCTGATGACGGTCATGGTCGCCTGGGGCGTGTTCGGCCGCTACATCCTCAACGACACGCCGATCTGGGTCGAGGCCGGCTCGCTCTTCCTGATGTCCTGGTTCATCCTGCTCGGCGCCGCCGTCGGCGTGCGCGAGAGTGACCATCTCGGCTTCGAGGTCGGGCTCGTAATGTCGCCGCCGCCTCTACGCTCGGCGCTCATTCTGATCGGCGAAGGCCTGGTCTGCGCCTTCGGCCTCGCCATGCTGGTCTACGGCACCCAGCTCGCCGCCGGTACCTGGAGCGACCGCATGCCGATCATCGGCATCTCGCGCGGCTGGGATTATGTCCCGATCGCCGCCGGCGGCGCGCTGATCGCCCTGTTCGCGCTCGAGAAGATGCTGCTCTTCGTCACCGGCGAGAAGCAGGCCCCGCTTGGCTTCGCCCATTTCGGCTCCGAGCAGGAGGTCTGAACCATGGAACTCTGGGTTCTCTTCGGCGTCTTCGCGCTGCTGTTGCTGATCGGCGTGCCCGTCGCCTTCTGCCTCGGCATCGCCTCGGTCGCGACCGTGGTCTATATGGGCCTGCCGCCGGTCGTCGTCTTCCAGCAGATGAATTCCGGCATGAACGCCTTCGCCATGATGGCGATCCCGTTCTTCATCTATGCCGGCGACCTGATGATCCGCGGCGGCATCGCCGAGCGCCTGATCCAGATGGCGGCGAGCCTGGTCGGCCATCTGCGCGGCGGGTTGGGGCAGGTGAACGTCGTCACCTGCACGCTCTTTGGCGGCATCTCCGGCTCGGCCGTCGCCGATGCCTCCGCCGTCGGCGGCCTGATGATCCCGCAGATGAAGAAGCGCGGCTACGACGCCGACTACGCCGTCAACGTCACCGCGAATGCGGCGATCATCGCGCTCTTGATCCCGCCCTCGCACAACATGATCATCTATTCGCTCTCGGCGGGCGGCAATCTCTCGATCGCCGATCTCTTCACCGCGGGCGTCATCCCCGGCCTGCTGCTCTGCGCCTCGCTGATGTTCGCGGCCTGGGCGGTCGCGGTGAAGCGCGGCTATCCGCGCGAGCCCTTCCCGGGCTTTGCCGCCGTCGGCCGCTATGTCGTGCTGGCACTGCCCGGCATCCTCCTGATCGGCATCATCTTCGGCGGCGTCCGCTCCGGCGTCTTCACCGCGACGGAATCCTCTTGCGTCGCCGTGGTCTACGCCATCCTCGTCACCATCCTGGTCTACCGCCAACTCACCTGGACCGCCTTCGTCGAGGCGACGCTCGGCGCCGTCCGCACCACCGCCATGGTGCTCTTGGTGATCGGCGCCGCCGGCTCCTTCGGCTGGCTGATGGCCTTCCTGCAGGTGCCGCAGGCGACGATCGCGGCGATGAAGGCGGTCTCTGACAATCCGATCGTCATCCTGTTGATGGTCAACATCATCCTGCTGGTGCTCGGCACCTTCATGGACATGGCGCCGATGATCATCATCTGCACGCCGATTTTCCTGCCTGTGGTCAAGGCCTTCGGCGTCGACCCGATCCATTTCGGCGTGATCCTGATCCTCAATGCCGGCATCGGCCTCAACACCCCGCCGGTCGGCTCGGTGCAGTTCGTCGCCTGCGCCATCGGGCGCATCTCGATCGGCGAATCCATGCGCACGATCTGGCCGTTCTACGGCGCCTCTGTTGCCGTGCTGATGCTGGTGACCTATGTGCCCGGCATCTCCCTCTGGCTGCCGAGGCTGTTCCATTGACCCGTCTGTCCTCCGCCACCCTTGCTTCGCTTCCGGCCGCCGTCAGGCGGCCGGGTTATGACCGCAGCAAGCTCCAGCCCGGCATCGTCCATCTCGGCCTCGGCGCCTTCACCCGCGCCCATATGTGCGAGTTCACCGACGATGCGCTTGAGATCGAGTTCGGCGCCTGGGGTATCACCGGCGCCAGCTTGCAGCGGCCCGACCAGCGTGACCGGCTGAAGCCGCAGGACGGGCTCTACACCTTCCTGAAGCGCGCGCCCGCAGGTCCGGAGCTGCGCGTCATCAGCTCGGTGCTCGATGTCCTCGTCGCGCCCGAGGGGCCGCAAGCACTGGTCGCGAGGCTCGCCGCGCCCGAGACCAGGATCGTCTCGCTCACCGTCACCGAGAAAGGCTATTGCCACGACCCGGCAACCGGCAGGCTCAAGGCCGACCATCGCGACATCGTCCATGATCTCGCCAATCCCGATGCGCCGCGCTCGGCGATAGGCCTGCTCGTCGCCGGCCTCGCCGCCCGCAAGGTCGCAGGCCTCGGCCCATTCACCGCGCTCTGCTGCGACAACCTCCCCTCCAACGGCCATGTGCTGGCCGGCCTCGTCCGCGATTTCGCAGCGCTGCGCGACGACACGCTCGCCACCTGGATCGAAGCCAACGGCGCCTCCCCCTCGACCATGGTCGACCGCATCGTGCCGGCAACGACGGAAGCCGACATCGCCGAGGTCGCAAGCCTGCTCGGCCTCGACGATGCCGCTCCGGTGATCGGCGAACCCTTCCGGCAATGGGCGGTGGAGGACGTCTTCGCCGCCGGCCGGCCGCGCTGGGACGCGGTCGGCGCGCAGATGGTCTCCGAGGTCGCGCCCTTCGAGTTCATGAAGCTGCGCATGCTCAACGGCGCGCATTCGAGCCTGGCCTATCTCGGCTATCTCGCCGGGCACGAGACGGTCGCAGCGGCGAGCGGCGATCCGGTCTTCGCGCGCTTCCTGCAAGGCCTGTGGAGCGAGATCATCCCGACCGTGCCTGCCCCGCAGGGCGTGGACCTGAAGACCTATGCCGGCGACCTGCTCGCCCGCTTCCAGAACCCGGCGATCAGGCACCGCACCTGGCAGATCGCCATGGACGGCTCGCAGAAGCTGCCGCAGCGCCTGCTCGGCACCATCCGCGAGCGGCTGAAGGCGGGGGCCCCGATCGATCATCTCGCGCTCGGCGTCGCCGCCTGGATGTCCTATGCCACCGGTACCGACGAGACGGGCGCTGAGATCGACGTGCGCGATCCGCTGGCGGGTGAGTTCGCGATCCGCGCCAAGGCCCTCGGCCGGGATGCCGTGGCACTGAGCACGGCCCTGTTCGGCATCGGCGCGATCTTCGGCGACGACCTGCCGCGCGAGGAACGCTTCACACAAGCGGTCGCAGGCCATCTCGACAGCCTCTTCCAGAAGGGCGCGAAGGCGACGGCTGCAGCGCTGGGTTAGGGCGCGACATGGCTAAACCAAGCGCGAGGAACCCTCTCCTGTAAGGAGAGGGCAGGGTGAGGTGTAGGCCATCTGACCAGTGCCGCGAGCGCTGGCCGCGCTGCGTCGCGGCGAGCGATTCCTCTCCCGAACACCTCACCCCTACCCCTCTCCTTCCAGGAGAGGGGATCCCGCGCCCTCTTTTGAAAGCAACCGCCCCTTGATCCCTACCCCACCCTGACGCCAGATACGGGCGATGTTCGCCCGCTTGACCAACGCCCTGGCCACGAGCGCCCTTGCCGCGCTGCTGCTCCTGCCCCCAATAGGAGCAAGAGCGCAGACGCAAACGCCTTCCGCCTACGTCGTCCCGAACTATTGGGACCCCAACGTCCGGGTGGAGCGGCCCGATCTCGGGCCGCCGCGGGTGATCCGCTTCCTGACCGATGACGACTTCCCGCCGATGCATTTCGCCACGCCGGAAGGCGGCGTCACCGGATTTTCGGTCGAGCTCGCCCGCGCAGTCTGCGAGAAGCTGGCGTTGAGCTGCACCATCCAGGCGCGCCGCTTCGACACCTTGCTGGATTCGCTGGCGGAAGGTCGTGGCGACGTGCTCGCCGCCGCGATTCCGGTCACGGGCGAGTTGCGCTCACGCTTCACCGCGAGCCAAATCTATCATCGCTCGCCGGCACGGCTGCTGACGACGCGCGGCAATGCCCGGGCGGACCTCGAACTGGGCGGCTTGCGCGGCACGCGCGTCGCCGTGGTCTCGGGCACCGCGCATGAGGCCTTCCTCGAACGGCTCGCTCCGTTCATCCAGCGCCGTACCGCGCCCGATCTGCAGGCCGCTCTCGCTTTGCTGCGCAGCGGCGATGCCGAATATGTCTTCGGAGACGGAGTCGCGCTGGCGCTGACCATCGCCGGGCGCGGCGGCAGCGAATTCGCTTTCGCCGGCGGGCCCTATCTTGAAGCCCGTTATTTCGGCGAGGGCGTCGGTTTCTTGCTGCGCAAGGATGATCTCGCGCTGAAGCGGGCGATCGACTACGCACTGCAAGGCCTCTGGGACGACGGCACCTATGCCAGGCTGTTCATCCGGTTCTTCCCGGTCAGCCCGTTCTGAGCCTCGCCCTTGGCTGGCGAATTCGGCTTGGCTAGGCGCCCTTCCTCGGCCTTGTAGAAGAACTGCGAGGCGACGAGCCAGCCCTTCAGCGGCCGCAAGGGCGGGATGCAGGTCAGCAGCACCAGCGGCAGCGTCGTCACCAGATGCACCCAGGTCGGCGGGCTGTAAGTCAGCTCCAGCCAGAGCGGGAAGGCGACCGCCGGCACGCAGACGAACATCATCACGAAGAAGGCCGGGCCATCCGCCGGATCGGCGAAGGAATAGTCCAGCCCGCAGGCCTCGCAGCGCGGCTTCAGCGTCAGGAAGCCGTCGAAGAGCTGTCCCTCGCCGCAACGCGGGCAACGGCCGCGCAGACCGGTCTTGAGCGGAGACTGCGCCGGCCAATGCTGATGTGCCATATCATCCTCCTGACGGTGAGGCGTCGTGATTGACTGCATTCACCGGAGATTGACCGCTACATAGCGCCTATATTGATTGCAGTCAATATCTCGCGGCATGCAACATCGCCGCACCTGACTGGCGAAGAGGGCCAGGCACGCCTGCGGCTCCGCCGGGTGCTCATGCATGCCTTCAGCGCGCCATGCGCCACACCACCGAACAACTAATGGCTCAATTATAACAAGATCACCCACAAGAAGAGCCGCGCCACGTATTGATTGGCGAACAGACAAGCTCATCACAATGCTCAATCGAAGACACCTGCTACAAATAGCGGGAACGGCGGTCTCACTGCCGTTGCTGCAGCGTATCAACTTGTCAGAAACTGCATCTGCCCGGGAACCGAAAGTGACCAAGACTTCCAGCTATCGCGTGCCGCTCGAAAGCGTTCCGCATGAGCGGACCTTCATGCAGTGGCCGGCACGCGGCCGCATCTATGGCGGCCAGAACGCTCTCGACACCGTTCGCGTGACGATCGCCTCGATTGCGAAAACGATCGCCAGCTTCGAGCCGGTCGTCGTCCTGGCGTGCCCGGAGCAGCAGGACACTGCGGCGAAGGCGCTCGGATCGACTGTCGAGGTCTGGCCGATCCCGACGGAGGACCTCTGGTGTCGCGATTCCGGCCCAACCTTCGCCATGCCGCGGACAGCAGGACCGCTTGCCGTCTCCGATCTCGGCTTCAATGGCTGGGGCAACAAGCAAAGCCACGCCGACGACGGGCAGATCGCCAGGCGCGTCGGCGAGCGGCTGGGTCTTTCCGTCCTGGCGAATGGGCTCGTCGGCGAAGCCGGCGGCGTCGAGGTCGATGGCGCCGGCACGGCGATGGCGCATGAAAGCAGCTGGATCAATCGCAATCGCAACAAGGGCGACAAGGCTGAAGTCGAGCGCCTCCTGCTCGACGCACTCGGGGCCGAGCGAATGATCTGGGCACCGGGCGTCAAGGGCGCCGACATCACCGACTACCACATCGACGCGCTTGCCCGCTTCGTGAAACCCGGACAGGTCGTGATCCAGCTCGGCGACACCCCGGATCGCAGCGATCCCTGGTCAGCCGCCGCCTTCCAGACCTACGAGATCTTGAAGGCGGCGCGGGATGCTGAGGGCCGCAAGCTCGACATCGTCGTCATTCCCGATCCGGTCGACATCCGCTCGCGATCGCGCGACTTCGTCTCGAGCTATGTGAACTACTATGTCTGCAACGGCGCGGTCATCGGCGCGGAATTCGGCGACGACGAGGCGGACGAAAAGGCCCGGACGATCCTGCGGCAGCTCTATCCGGGGCGCGAGATCGTCAGCCTGAACGTCGATCCGCTCGGTGAAGCCGGCGGCGGCATCCATTGCGCGACGCAGCAGCAGCCCAAGGGCGCAGCCTGACCTCGATCGGCGGATCGGGCCACTTTACAACACGCGGGCGCCGGCCTCCGGCGCCTGCTCCAGCGCATGCGCCATGAAGGCGAGCGCATCGCCCAGCGCCTTGCGGCCAATCGGCCCGCCCAGGCAGATGCGGGCCGCCTCCGGCGCCGGCCCTTTCGCGGCAAAGGCGTCGCTGGCGACGATGCCGATCCCGGTCGCCTGCATCTGCCCGACGAAAGCGGCGCGGGTCCAGGACGGCGGCAGTTCCAGCCAGAGATTGAAGCTCAGCGGATCGGTGCGGCACAAACCCGCCGGCAGGGTCTCGACCGCGAGACGCTGCCGCGCCGCCGTCTCCGTCCGGATGAAGGCGAGCAGCGCATCGGCGCTGCCATCCTCGATCCAGCGCGTCGCCAGCGCGGCGGTCAGCGGCGAGGCCATGATGCTGCTGGCGCGCAAGGCTGCCGCGAAAGGCCAGCCGGACCGGAGATCCGGCACGAGGACATAGGCGAGCCGCAAGCCAGCCCCGAGGCACTTCGACAGGCCAGCGATGTGCCAAGTCAGCTCCGGCGCCAGCGCGGCGAAGGGCACCGGTGCGTCAGGCGGCACGAAGCCATAGGCATCGTCCTCGATGATCGCGACGCCATGGCGACGGGCGATTTCCGCGATCTCCTCGCGCCGCCGCTCCGGCATGGTGATCGTCGTCGGATTCTGCAGGACCGGATTGAGATAGAGCGCCTTCGGCTTCTGGCGCGCGCAAGCCTCGGCGAAGGCCGCGGGATCGAGCCCGTCACGATCCATCACCAACCCCGTCAGCGTCAGGCCGAGTTGCGCACAGATCGAGCGGATACCGGGATAGGTCAGCGCCTCGCACAGCACCGCATCGCCGGGCTTCGCCAGGCTGCTCAGGATCGCCAGCAGCGCCGCATTCGCGCCCGGCACGACGAAAAGCTGCTCAGATGCGGGGGTCAGGCCGCGTCGGCCGAGCCAGAGCGCGGCGACCGCCTTGTCGGCCGGCGAACCACCCAGCGGCTGATAGCGCAGCAGGCTGACCAGCCGCTCGCCGACCTCGACCATGCCCTGCTGCATCCGCGCGACCAGCACGGGATCATCGGGCTCCGGTGGCAGGGTCATCGAAAGGTCGACCAGCTCCGGCGTCGGCGTCCGCGGGACCGAGCCCTGAACTGGCGTCATGATCTTGACTGTCGCCGCCTTGACGAAGGTGCCCTGCCCGACCCGTGACTCGACCAGCCCGCGCCGCTGCGCCTCGACATAGCCGCGCGCCACCGTGGTGAAGTCGACGGCGAGCACCTCGGCAAGCCGCCGCTGCGGCGGCAACCTCTCTCCGACCGCCAGCACCCCCGCCGCAATGTCGGCGGCGATGCGATCGGCGATGGCGAGATAGCGCGGCTTGTCGCTCTGGGTCAGGTCGGGGAGCCAATCCATCGATGCGATCCGTCATGAGGCGAAGCACTGAATGGATTGACTGTATATTGTTGCGTACCCGCTCTGTCACTAGCGGCGAAACGCCTCTTCAGCCGACGATCTCGCCCCTGAACGCCCAGCGCGTCATCCGCCGCTCGACCAGCGCGCAAGCGGCGTACATCAGCACGCCCATGATCGCGATGGCGAAGAGGCCGGCGAAGGTGGTGGCGGAGTCGTTGCGGGCGCCGGCCGAGAGCATCAGGAAGCCGATGCCGCGATTGCCGCCGACCGTCTCGGAGATCACCGAGCCGATGAAGGCGAGCGTCACGGCGACCTTCAGGCTGGCGAAGAGATAGGGCATGGCGCGGGGAACGCCGACCTTGGTCAGGATCTCCCACTGGCTGGCGCCGAGCGAGCGCATCACGTCGCGCATTTCCGGCTCGATCGTGGCGAGGCCAGTCGCGACGTTCACCACGATCGGGAAGAAGGAGATGACAAAGGCGGTGATGATCGCCGGCAAGGCGCCGACGCCGAGCCAGATCATCAGGATCGGCACGATCGCGACCTTGGGCACGGCGTTGAAGGCGATCAGCAGCGGGTAGAGCCCGGAATAGACGAAGGGCGAGGCGCCGACGGCAAGGCCGAGCAGCACGCCGAAGCCGATCGCCAGCACGAAGCCGATCGCCGTCGTCCACAAGGTCTCCAGGCAGTATCGCAGCAGGATGTCCCAGCGCTGGACCATCACCTCGAAGATGCGTGTCGGCCGCGGCGCCAGAATCTCCGGCACGTCGAAGACTATGCAGGCGAGTTCCCAGATCAGCAGCAGGCCAGCCATGGCGAGCCAGGGCATGGCGACGAGCAGGACCTGCCTCTGCCGATCAGTCATTTTTCGATCCCGCCGGGGGCTGCATCACGCATGCTCCATATGGATGCGCTCGCGCAGGTCGTGGACGATGTCGACGAACTCGGCAGTGAAGGTCGTCTCCAGCGTGCGCGGTCGCGGGAGCTCGATCTTGCTGATCTTGACGATCCGCCCGGGCCGGCGGCTCATCACATAGACGGTGTCGGCGAGATAGACCGCCTCGCGCAGGTCATGTGTCACCAGCACGGCAGTGAAGCGCCGCTCCAGCCAGAGCGCCTGCATCACGCCCCAGAGCTCCTCGCGCGTGAAGGCGTCGAGCGCGCCGAACGGCTCGTCGAGCATCAAGATCTCGGGCTCGTGCACCAGCGCGCGGCACAGGCTGGAGCGCTGCTGCATGCCGCCCGAGAGCTGCCAGGGGAACTTGTCGCCGAAACCGCCGAGGCCGACCGAGGCGAGCAGCTTTTCGACCCGTTCGATGTACTCGGCCTTGTTCGCCCGGAAGCGGCGCTTGTGAGGCTCGACCACTTCGAGCGGCAGCAGAATGTTGTCGCGCGTCGTGCGCCAGGGCATCAGCGTCGGCGCCTGGAAGGCCATGCCGACGCCGCGGATCGGGCCCTTGACCGGCTGGCCATGCACGCGGACCTCGCCGCCGCTCGGCGGCAGCAGACCGGTGACCAGCTTCATCAGCGTGGACTTGCCGCAGCCGGAGGGGCCGACCACGGCGATGAACTCGCCCTTGGCGATATCGAGCGTCGCATCCTCCAGCGCCAGCATGCGCGAGGGGCCGCTGCCATAGGCGAGGCTGACCTTGCGCAATTCGACGAGAGGGGTGTCGGTGGAAGCCGGCATGAAGGGCGTCATTCTCGGGCTTGTCCCGAGAATCTCAGGACGAGGAAACTCCAGGAGATGGCCGGGTCAAGCCCGGCCATGACGGCTGGGTATCACGGCGCGACCATGCGCTCCGCCTTGGGCGGCAGGTACTTGTTCGAGAACACCTTGTCGGGTGCCGGCGCTGCCGGCAGGCCGAAGGCGTCGGCGACGTCGGTGACCGAACGCGCAAAGCGCGCCGGATCGACATCGCCCATGCCGTTCTCCTTCACGAAGGGGGTCAGCACGTTCATCTTCAGCGAGAGGTCGAGGCGCTCGGCCTCCAGCTTCTCGTCGATCAGCGGGTCGCGCTTCTTCACGGCGGCGAGACCGACGGCCGGGTTGGCAGCGACCTCCTTCCAGGCCTTGGCGGTGGCGCGCAGGAAGCCCTTCACCACCTCCGGTTTCTCGGCGAAGGCCGGCGAGACGATGATGCCGTTGCCGTACACATCCATCTTGTAGTCGGAGTAGCTGAAGGAGACGATGTCCTCCTGCTTCACGCCGCGCGCCTTCAGGTCGAGCACCGACGAGAAGAAGTGTCCGCTGATGAAGTCGACCGTGCCCTGAACCATCGACTGCTCGCGCAATTGCGGCGTCAGGTTGACGTGGTTGACGGTCTTGGCGTCGATGCCGACCTTCTTGGCGAAGGCGGGGAAGAGCCGGAACGAGGCGTCGAACACCGGCGCGCCGAGCTTCTTGCCAGCGAGATCGGCCGGCTTGCTGATCCCGGTCTTCTTCAGCGTGTGCACGCCGAAGGGCGGGAAGTCATAGGCCATGAAGACGCAGAGGATCTCCTTGCCGGCATTCTTGGCGTTGTACTCGATCAGCGAGTTCACGTCGGAGAAGCCGATATCGTAAGCGCCGGTGGCGACGCGCTGGACCGCGCCAGCCGAGCCCTGGCCGGGATCCATGGTCACGTCGAGCCCCTCGGCCTTGTAGTAACCTTTCTCCAGCGCGACCAGGAAGGGCGAGGTCGGCCCCTGGAACACCCAGTCGAGCGTGAATTTCACCGCGGTCTGCGCCTGCGCCGGCGACATCGCACCCAGAGCCAGGGCCGCTGCCCCCGCCAAGGCGACGCGGCGGTTGAATGCCCACGCCAAACCCTTGCCGGCCCGCTGCGAGCCGGACTGCCCCCACTTCACCTCACGAACCATCGAAGCCGACCCCTGCTTATGTTGTACGACGACGCTAGCGGGGCCTTATCGGGAGTCAATCGACCGGCCGGGGTTGTCTGCCGCTTTTTCAGGCAGGCGTTTTCCATCTTGCCGGCAGATCGCGTCCCGGTTGTTGCACCGCACGCGCATATCTGCGAAACCGCGCCCTTCCCTGTCCTATCCAGCGAGACCTCTAGCCAAAATGCCCGCTTTCGAACCCGCGCTCATCGAAGCCGCCCGCGTCTCGGCCGCCTGGCCGTTCGAGGAAGCCAAGAAGCTCGTGGCGCGGCTGCAGAAATCGGGCAAGCAGGAGGTGGTGTTCGAGACCGGCTACGGCCCGTCCGGCCTGCCGCATATCGGCACCTTCGGCGAGGTCGCGCGCACCTCGATGGTGCGCCATGCCTTTCAGGTGCTGACCGACGGCGCGATCCCGACCCGGCTGATCGCCTTCTCGGACGACCTGGACGGCCTGCGCAAGGTCCCGGACAACGTCCCGAACAAGGAGCTGCTGGCGCAGCATCTCGGCAAGCCGCTGACCGAGGTGCCGGACCCGTTCGGCACGCATGACTCGTTCGGCCGGCACAATAATGCCCGGCTCTGCGCCTTCCTCGACCAGTTCGGCTTCGAGTACGAGTTCAAGTCCTCGACCGACGCCTATCGCGCCGGCGAGTTCGACGCGACCCTGCTCAAGATGCTGGCCCGCTTCGACAAGATCATGTCGATCATGCTGGCGACCCTGCGCGAGGAGCGCGCTGCGACCTATTCGCCCTTCCTGCCGATCCATCCCAAGACCCGGATCGTCATGCAGGTGCCGATCGAGGCGCGCGATGTCGAGGCCGGCACCATCACCTGGACCGACCCGCAGAGCGGCGAGCGCTTCACCACGCCGGTGACCGGCGGCCATGCCAAGCTGCAATGGAAGCCGGACTGGGCGATGCGTTGGGTCGCGCTCGGCGTCGACTACGAGATGGCCGGCAAGGACCTGATCGACTCGGTCAAGGTCTCCTCGCAGATCGCCCGCGCCATCGACGGTACCCCGCCGGAGGGCTTCAACTACGAGCTCTTCCTCGACGAGCAGGGCCAGAAGATCTCGAAGTCGAAGGGCAACGGCCTCACCATTGAGGACTGGCTCAACTACGGCCCGCCGGAATCGCTGGCGCTGTTCATGTATTCGCGCCCGCGCGAAGCCAAGAAGCTGCATTTCGACGTGATCCCGCGCGCCGTCGACGACTATCTGCAGTTCCTCGGCGGCTATGACCGGCAGGACTGGAAGAACCGTCTCGGCAATCCGGTCTGGCACATCCATGCCGGCATGCCGCCGCAGCCGGAGGTGGTCGCCACCGGCGCGGGCGACAATGCGGTACGCACCCAGATCTCCTTCTCGCTGCTGATGAACCTCGTCGCCGTCGCGAATTCCGAGGACAAGGCCGTACTCTGGGGCTTCCTGCAGCGCTATGCGCCCGGCATCTCGCCGCAGACGCATCCGCGGCTCGACGCCCTCGTCGGCTACGCCCTCGCCTATTTCCGCGACTTCGTGAAGCCGGCCAAGCACTATCGCCCGGCAGACGAGACCGAGCGCGCCGCCTTCATTGCGCTCGACGCCGCGCTCGCCGCATTGCCGGCGAATGCGAGCGCCGAAGAGGTCCAGGACGCAGCACTCGACGTCGCCCGCGCCATCCCGCGCTATCAGAACCTCACGGCCAAGAATGCGACGCCGGAGCGGCCGGGCGTCTCCGGCGACTGGTGGAAGGCGATCTACCAGGTGATGTTCGGCGAAGAGCAGGGCCCGCGCTTCGGCTCCTTCGCCGCGATCTATGGCCTCGACAACACCCGCAAGCTGATCGCCAAGGCACTCGACGGCGGGCTGATCCGCGAGCACGAGGCCTTTCTGGCGGCGCGCCAGCCGCTCAGCGCATGAGTGCAGCGGCGGCTGAGGCGGTCGAGAAGGCCATCGCCAGCCGCCGCGCCGCGCGCGCCTTCCTGCCTGATCCCGTCGATCCAGCGCTCGTCCGCCGCCTCCTCGAGCTGGCGGCGCAGGCGCCGAGCGGCACCAACATGCAGCCCTGGCGGCTGCGCGTGCTCGGTCCCAGGACCCGCGCGAAGCTGGAGACGGCACTGGTCGCCGCGCTCGACGATCCCTCCCCGCGCGAGGAGGAGTACCGCTACTATCCGACGACCTTCCGCGAGCCCTATCTCTCGCGCCGTCGCAAGGTCGGCTGGGACCTCTATGGCCTGCTCGGCGTCGCCAAGGGCGACCATGCCGGCATGCGCCGCCAGACCGAGGCGAATCTGCGCTTCTTCGGCGCGCCGGTGGCGTTGATGCTGACGGTCGATCGTGATCTCGAGATCGGCTCCTGGCTCGATCTCGGCGCCTTCATCCAGACCCTGCTGATCGCGGCGCAGGGCCATGGGCTCGACTCCTGCCCGCAGGCGATCTTCGCCCGCTTCCACGCGGTCGTGCGGCGCGAGCTTTCCATCCCGCCGGGCGAGGTCGTGGTCTGCGGCATCGCGCTCGGCAAGGCCGATCCGGAGGCTCCGGCAAACCGGCTCGTGCCGGAACGCGAGCCGGTCGAGGGCTTCACCAGCTGGCTGGACTAGCCCGAGGCTGTTCAGCTCAGAACATGAAGTCCGAAGCTGTGAGATTGATCTCGCCGACGAGCTCGATTTCGAAATCAGCCACGCTGTCGCCGTTCACGTCGCCAGTGACGAGGGTGCTGCCGTTCGAGACCTCATAGCGCAGCTGGCCGGCCTCGCCGCTGAACGCATCCGAGCCGATGAAGGCGAATTCGTCATAGCCGGTTGTGTTGGTATCGGCATCGATACCCAGCTGGATATCGTCCGCGCCCTGCGTGAAATTGGTGATCACATCGCGCGCAGCCGCTCCAGGCGCGCTGTCGCTGGCGCTCCAATAGACGAAGACGTCACGGCCGAGATCGCCGTAGAGGAAATCCTTGCCGCCATCGCCCTGAAGCTCGTCCGTGTAGAAAAAATCGCCGGACTTGTCGCCGCCGCTATGGAGCGTGTCGGAGCCGCTGCCGCCCCGCAGGAGATCGGGGCCCAAGCCGCCATGGAGCGTATCGTTGCCGTCGCCGCCGGTCAGGATGTCGCGCTCGTCGCTGCCATAGAGCGTGTCGTTGCCGGCGTCGCCAAAGGCGATACCACCGCCGAGCACAACATCATTGCCGTTGCCGCCATAGATCAGATCATACTGGCCGCCGCCGTCGATGAGGTCATTGCCGTCGCCGCCATAGAGCTGGTCCTGGCCCCCGCCGCCGTAGATGCGGTCATTCCCGCCGCCGCCGTGAATGACATCGAAGCCGTCGCCGCCGGACAGCATCTCGGCGAGCGCACTGCCCGTCATATGGTCGTCGCCGCCGCGGCCATAGGCGGTCCAACCGGTCGTGCTACTCTCGGCCACCCAGGAATCGTCGCCCTCGGTGCCATCCCAACGGTTCTGCAGAACGTTCAGGCTCATGCCTCAAGTCTCCTTGACAGCTGGCCCACCCGTTTTTGATCTCCCCGCCCGCAGCGTCGATGCGGCTTGCGACATCATGATGGCAAAAGAGCGCGGCCGGGGAGCTCCCGACCGCGCTCGCATATCTTGCCGGCAATAAGTCGTATCGCCTGCTTCAGCCCGCCACGGCGGTGTATTCGGTCTCGACCGAGGAATCGTGGAGATGGTGGTCGTAGCCGTAGATGTGGATGGAGATCGCATCGCCCACGCCGCGGTTCTGCATGCGGTGGATGTTCGGCCCCGTCGGCAGCATGCAGGCGACATAGCCGGCCTGGCGCTCATATTCCTGCGTCGCCACCGCGCGACTGGCATCGATGGCGCGATACCAGGTTTCCGTCAGGGCGCCCGTGACCATGCCGAAGCAGCACGAGCAGTGATGGTCGTGGATGCAGGTCGTGGAGCCCTCGCCCCAGACCATGGCCCAGACGCTGACGGCATCGTTGCCAGCGAGCAGGTTGCGGGCATAGGCGCCCGGCTTACGCTGCAGCGGCAGGGCTTGGATCAGCTCGGGAATCGCAACGAGCTCGTTGAGGACGGCGCGGGCTGCGGCGAGATAGTCGCGCGAGCAGGTGCCCTCATGGGTCCGCAGGGCATTCAGCACCGCGCCGCTGCGCTCCTCGCCGAGAAAGCCCTGCATGTCCCTGATCTCCCGTCGCATCGAATGACAGGAGAATGATAGGCCGGGCCCGATGGGAATGGTTTGCGATCCTCCGCTGGAATCGCAGTAAAATTAGAAACTGATACCCATTTTGGCCAACTTGTGAGAAACAGATTTCCATTCGCGCATAGCGAGTGATATTCCATTCCGAAGAGGATCGCGGCCTTGGCCAAGCTCGACGCTTTCGATCTGCGTATCCTCGCGCTGCTGCAGCAGGATGCGAGCAAGCCGCTGGCGGAGATCGCCGAGGCGGTGGGCCTGTCGCCGACGCCGTGCTGGCGGCGTATCCAGAAGCTGGACGAGGCGGGCCATATCAGGCGGCGTGTCGCGCTGCTCGACCGCACCAAGCTGAAGGCCGGCGTCACGGTCTTCATCGCAGTGAAGACGGCGCATCACTCGATGGATTGGCTGGAGCGCTTCCACGCCGCCGTGCAGGACCTGCCCGAGATCGTCGACTTCTACCGGATGAGCGGCGATATCGACTACCTGCTCAAGGCCTATGTCTCGGACATCTCCGCCTATGACGTACTCTACAAGAAGCTGATCGCGCGCATCGAACTCAACGACGTCACCTCCATGTTCGCCATGGAGGAGCTGAAGTCGACCACGGCGATCCCCCTCGGCTTTGCCGCCGAGGGGTGACGGCGCTGTTCAGCCGAAGCCCTTGCCGTCGGCCGCGAGCTTGCGCAGCAGCGGCGCCGGTTCGAGCGAGGCATCGCCGCTCTCCGCTGCCTGCTGCTCCAGCCGCTTGACGATGACACCGAGCCCGACGGTCTCGGCCCAATGCATCGGCCCACCGCGCCAAGCCGGCCAGTTGTAGCCGTTGAGCCAGACCGTATCGATGTCGCTGGCGCGCGTGGCAATGCCCTCGTCGAGGATGCGCGCGCCTTCGTTGACCATCGGGTCGAGCAGCCGCGCCAGGATCTCTTCGGCCGTGAAGCTGCGCCGCGTCACGCCCTTGCTGGCCGAGACCTCGGCGATCAGCGCCTCGACCTCCGGATCGCGTTGCCCGGCGCGCGCGCCTTCGGGATAGCGGTAATAACCGCGCCCGGTCTTCTGGCCGAACCAGCCGCGCTCGCAGATCGCATCCGCCACCGCCGCGCTCTTGCCGCGCGCCTTGCGGCTGCGCCAGCTGATGTCGTTGCCGGCGAGATCCGACATGGCGAACGGCCCCATCTTGAAGCCGAAGCCGGTCAGGGCCGCGTCGACTTCGTGCGGCAGGGCGCCGGCGACGAGCAGGCGCTCGGCGGCGCGGGTGCGCGCCTCCAGCAGGCGGTTGCCGACGAAGCCGAAGCAATTGCCGACCACGACCGGCACTTTGCCGAGCTTGCGCCCCAAACCGATCGCGGTCGCGACCACATCATTTGCGACTCCTGCGGGCCGGACGATCTCGAGCAGCTTCATCACATTGGCCGGGCTGAAGAAGTGCAGGCCGAGCACGTCGGCCGGCCGGCTCGTCACCGCCGCGATCTCGGCGAGGTCGAGATAGGAGGTATTGCTGGCAAGGATCGCGCCCGGCTTGGCGATTGTGTCGAGCGCGCCAAAAATCTCGCGCTTGACGCCCATCTCCTCGAAGGCGGCCTCGATCACGATGTCGGCCTCAGCGGCAGCGGCGAGCCCGACCGCCGGCGTGATCAGCGCCATGCGCTGCTCGCGTACCGCCTCGGTCATCGAACCGCGCTTGACCGAGAAGCCATAGGTGTCGCGCACCCGGGCATGGCCCTTGTCGATCTGCTCCTGGGTGGTCTCGATCAGCGTCACCGGGATGCCGGCATTGGCGAAGCACATGGCGATGCCGCCGCCCATGGTGCCGGCGCCGATCACGGCGGCGCGTGCGATCGGGCGTGGCTTCACGCTGTCGTCGATGCCGGGCACCTTCGCCGCGTCGCGTTCGGCGAAGAAGACATAGCGCAACGCCTTGGAGCGCTCGTCGCCGAGCAGCTTCACGAACAGCGCCCGTTCGGTCGCGAAGCCTTCCGCCAGCGGCAGCGTCAGCGCCGCGCGCACCGCCTCGACCAGCGCCGCGACGTTCGGCATCTCGCCCGACTTCGCCAGCGCATCCTTGGCCAGCGCCTCGAACGCCTCGCGCCCGCTCTCGGTCAGCTTGTCGCTGCGCGCGCTGGTCTTCACCGGCGCGCCCTTGCGCGCCAGCTCCTGCGCCAGCGCGACCGCAGCACCGACGGCATCGGCCTCGACGAGCTTGTCGACCAGCCCGAGCGCCAGCGCCTTCTGGGCCGGGATCGGCTCGCCCGAGAGCATCATCGGGAAGGCGGCGGCAGCACCGATCAGGCGCGGCAGGCGCTGCGTGCCGCCGGCACCGGGAATCAGGCCGAGCTTGATCTCCGGCAGGCCGAGCTTTGCAGCCGGGCTGGCGACACGGCCATGGCAGGCGAGCGCGACCTCGAGCCCGCCGCCGAGGGCGACACCCTCGATCGCCGCGACGACCGGCTTGCCCGCATTCTCGATCGCCGCCAGCAGATCGGGCAGGATCGGCGGGGCTGGCGGCTTGCCGAACTCGCTGATATCGGCGCCAGCGATGAAGGCTTTGCCCCTGGCGGCGATGACCAGCGCAACCACGTCGCTGTCGGCCATCACCTGCGCCAGTGCCTGCAACAGATCGGCACGCAGCGCGGCGCCCAGGGCGTTGACCGGCGGATTGTGCAGCGTCGCGATTGCCACCTGGCCTTGTCGGGTGAGGGTGACGGTCTGCATGCCTGCCTCCATTGTGCGCTGCGAACGCAAGGAGCCGGGAGCGAGCGGTGCTGTCAAGCCAGGATGCCGTCCCCCTTCCTTGACCGGTCACCTCGCCTCCCCCATCGTCTGCCGCCCGCTTCCGGCGGGAGGGACATTGAGAAGGTTTGCATGACCGAGACCGTTCTGAGCGAGACCCCGGCCGAGGGCGTCAGGCAGATCACCATGAACCGGCCCGACCGGCGCAATGCGCTCGACCGCGCCACCTATCAGGGGCTGATCGACGCGCTCGCCGCCGCTGATGCCGACGCCTCGGTCCGCGCCGTCGTGATCACCGGTGCCGGTGGCTGCTTCACCAGCGGCAACGACATCAAGGACTTCGCCGCTGCGGCCGCGACCGGCGTCGGCGCGGAGATCGCCATCGACTTCCTGACCGCGATCTCGACGGCGAAGAAGCCGATCGTCGCGGCGGCGGAGGGTTTCGCCGTCGGCATCGGCACCACCATGCTGCTGCATTGCGATCTCGCCTTCGCCGCACGCGGCGCCAGCTTCCGCATGCCCTTCGTCAGCCTCGGCCTCTGCCCGGAGGGTGGCTCGAGCTATCTCCTGCCCTTGATCGCTGGCAGCAAACGCGCCGCCGAGCTGCTGATGCTGGGCGAAGCTTTCGGCCCCGAGGTCGCGCAGGAAGCAGGTCTGATCAACGGCGTCACTGATGAAGGCGGCGCGCTCGCGGCGGCGCTCGACAAGGCCAAGGCGCTGGCGGCCTTGCCGCCGCAATCAGTCGCGCTGACCAAATCGCTGCTCAAGCGCGGAAACGCGGCAGCGGTGGCCGAGACGATCGGGACCGAGGCGCGCCATTTCGGCGAGCGCCTGAAATCGGCCGAGGCGCAGGCAGCCTTCATGGCCTTCCTGACCAAGCGCTGATGGCGCGCGACGCCGGCGCGAATCCGTCGCGTCGTTGTCGCGGGAATCGCGGAACTTCCTGCTCCTCGTCACGTTGACGCGCGTCAACGATCTCAAGGAGCAGGATGTGAAGCTGAAGGTCGTCGCCACCCTGGTCTATCGCTTCGACCATGAAACACCGGTGATCGTCGCGATCGAGCCGGCGCGTTCGCCCGACCAGACCATCCTCTCCGACCGCCTGCTGATCGACCAGCCCGCCGAGTTGATCCGCGACTTGGATGGGGACACCGGCGTGCGGCGCTTCCGGACGGTGCTGTCGGGCCAAGTCTCGATCCAGTATCAGGGCACGATCGACAATGGCGCGCGCCGCCTGCTTCATGCCGATGCGCGCCAGCATGCCTGGGCCGAACTCCCGGCCGAGGTGCTGCCTTACCTGCTGCCGAGCCGCTTCTGCCCCTCGGACAATCTGATGCGCTTCGCCCAGCGCGAGTTCAGCGACATCGAGGCGGGTGGCGCCAAGGTCCTCGCCGTGGTCGAATGGCTGCAAGAGCATGTCGATTACGTCCACGGCGTCAGCAACGCGCAGACCACGGCGGAGCAGACCTTCATCGACCGGGCGGGCGTCTGCCGCGACTTCAGCCATCTCGCCATCACGCTCTGCCGGGCGCTCAACCTGCCGGCCCGCACCGTCAGCGTCTATGCAGCCGATCTCGATCCGCCGGACTTCCACGCCGTCTTCGAGGTCTATCTCGACGGACAGTGGTGGCTGGTCGACCCGACCCGGCTGGCACCGATCCAAGGCATGGTGCGCATCGCGGCGGGACGCGACGCGGCCGATATCGCCTTCCTGACCAGCGGCAATCTCTGCCAATGCCAGAACCAGTGGGTCGAGGTCTCCAGGATCGACGATAGCGAGCCGGCGCAGGCCGCCTGAGCGGACGACAAGCGCCAGTCAGCCGCGGCGATCAATCGTCATCGTCGTCATCGCGCCGCCGGCGCCAGCGACGCCTGCGATAATAGTCGTCATCGGACCAACGCCGCCGGTAATAGCCGTCATCGTAATAGCGCCGCCGATGCCAACGCCGGCGGCGGCGGTCATCATCGTCGTCGTCATCATCGGCCCGGGCCGCTGTCGCGGTCAGGGCCGAGCCGACGATCGCCATGGGCAGCGCCGCCAGCGCCAGCCGCAGGAGCCAGCGACGTCCATCGTCGATCTCGCCCATCGTCGTCTCCTCTCCGTCGACCATCACCTGGTGCCGATCGAGGCCATGGCAGGTCGTATCGACGTCAATGGAACGCGAGCATCGCGCTTTTAGTCCGGCCGCCGCTGGGCATTTTCGTGTCGAGGCCCGGCAACCACGGGATCATCCGCCCAGCCAAGGCCCTGCGTCAGCAACGCTTTTGCAAATGCGTCTCAGGGTTGCTACCTCTCGCGCATGAAGGGAATCGACCAGCGCGTGACGGAGTTCGAGCATCAGCTCCGCAAGGCGGGCCTGCGCATGACCCAGCAGCGCCGGCTGATCCTGCGGGTCCTGGCCGAGGCCGACGACCATCCCGATGCGAAGGGCATCTTCACCCGCGCCTTCGTGCACGACCCGACGCTGTCGCTCTCGACCGTCTATCGCACGATGAAGCTGCTGGAGACGCAGGGCGCGATCGAGCGCCATGCCTTCGAGGACGGCGTCTCGCGCTATGAGCATGCCGACCAGCAGCACCATGATCATCTGATCGACATCGAGAGCGGCCAGGTCGTCGAGTTCTCATCGCCCGAGATCGAGGCGCTCCAGGCCAAGATCGCGGCCGAGCTCGGCTATGAGATCGTCCGGCACAAGCTCGAGCTCTACGGCCGCAAGATCAGGCCGGCGCGGCGCAAGGGCGGCGGCAAAGACGCCTGACCGGCATCGTCAGGCCCGGCCTGAAATCCCATGGCCGGCAAAAAATGGCCGGGCTCGGCCCGGCCATGACGTGTCGCGCGCGAGGTCTCAGCCGGCCTTGCGCTTGTTCTGGCGGTTGGCGATGAGGTCATCGACGACGGCCGGATCGGCCAGCGTCGAGGTGTCGCCGAGCGCGCCGAACTCGTCCTCGGCGATCTTGCGCAGGATGCGGCGCATGATCTTGCCCGAACGGGTCTTGGGCAGGCCGGGCGCGAACTGGATCAGGTCAGGCGAGGCGATCGGACCGATCTCTTTGCGCACATGCGCCACTAGCTCCTTGCGCAGGTCTTCGTTCGACTTCTCGCCAGCCATCAGCGTGACATAGGCGTAGATGCCCTGCCCCTTGATGTCGTGCGGGTAGCCGACGACCGCCGCTTCCGAGACCTTGGGATGGGCGACCAGCGCCGACTCGACCTCGGCCGTGCCCATGCGGTGGCCGGAGACGTTGATCACATCGTCGACGCGCCCGGTGATCCAGTAATAGCCATCGGCATCGCGCCGGCAGCCGTCGCCGGTGAAGTACTTGTTCGGATAGGTGGCGAAATAGGTCTCCTCGAAGCGCTTGTGGTCGCCATAGACCGTGCGCATCTGGCCGGGCCAGCTCTCGGCGATGACGAGATTGCCTTCGGCCGCGCCCTCCAGCACCTTGCCCTCGGCGTCGACCAGCTCGGGCTTGACCCCGAAGAAGGGCCGCGTCGCCGAGCCGGGCTTCAGCTTGGTCGCGCCCGGCAGCGGCGTGATCAGGATGCCGCCGGTCTCGGTCTGCCACCAGGTGTCGACGATCGGGCAGCGGCCGTCGCCGACGACGCGGTGATACCACTCCCAGGCTTCCGGGTTGATCGGCTCGCCGACCGAGCCGAGCAGGCGCAGGGACTTGCGCTTGGTCTTCTTCACCGGCTCCTCGCCGGCGCTCATCAGCGAGCGGATCGCAGTCGGCGCGGTGTAGAAGGTGTTGACCTTGTGCTTGTCGACGACATCCCAGAAGCGCGAGATCGTCGGGTAGGTCGGGATGCCCTCGAACATCAGCGTGGTCGCGCCGTTGGCGAGCGGCCCGTAGAGGATGTAGCTGTGGCCGGTGACCCAGCCGACATCGGCAGTGCACCAGTAGATCTCGCCGTCATGGTAGTCGAAGACATATTGATGCGTCATCGAGGCGTAGACGAGATAGCCGGCGGTCGTATGCAGCACGCCCTTCGGCTTGCCGGTCGAGCCCGAGGTATAGAGCACGAAGAGCGGGTCCTCGGCCTTCATCTCGGCCGCGGGGCAATGGCCGGAAACCTTCGCCGCCTCGTCATGGTACCAGACGTCGCGGCCCTCCTTCATGGTGACGTTGCCGCCGGTGCGCTTGACGACGATCACCGTGCCGATGCCGCCCTTAACCTTGTCGTCGGCCGCGTCGACATTCTTCTTCAGCGGCACGGGGCGCCCGCCGCGCAGGCCCTCATCGGCCGTGATCACTACCTTGGAGTCGGCGTCCTCGATGCGGTTGGCCAGCGAATCCGGCGAGAAGCCGCCGAACACCACCGAATGAACCGCGCCAATCCGGGCGCAGGCCAGCATCGCATAGGCCGCCTCGGGGATCATCGGCAGGTAGATCGTGACCCGGTCGCCCTTCTTGACCCCCTTGGCCTTCAGGACGTTGGCGAACTTGCAGACCTCGGTGTGAAGCTGGCCGTAGGTGATCTTCTTCGATTCGCTGGGGTCGTCGCCTTCCCAGATGATCGCCGTCTGCTTGGCGCGGGTGGCGAGGTGCCGGTCGACGCAGTTGTAGGCGACGTTGGTGGTGCCGTCCTCGAACCATTTGATCGAGACCTTGCCCGGCTTGTAGCTGGCGTTACGCACCTTGCTGTAGGGCTTGAACCAGTCGATGCGCTTGCCATGCTCGCCCCAGAACTTGTCCGGATCCTTGATCGAAGCCGCGTACATCTTCTTGTACTTGGCATCGTTCAGCCATGCCTTCTTGGCCCAGGCGGCCGGCACGTCATAGATCTTCTCGGACATTTCAGGCGTCTCCCCAGACTCGGGCCGTCATCTGAGCCGGCTTGTTGGCTCGCAGCGACTTTGCCGCGGCGATCCAGCCGACCTCTTTCAAGTGCGGTGCATCATAGGCCGCGAGACCGCGCCGACAAGCGCCGCGGGCTCGCACTTTCGTTTCTGCGACTTTCGGCGAAAACCCGGCGGCAGTCGGAGGAAAACGCTGCGTTGCTACAGAGCTACAGCCCGCCCATCTTGCAGACGAGGGCCCACTCCTCGTCCGTCACCGGCTGCACCGAGAGCCGGAAAGAGGTGACGAGCGACATCTTGGCGAGCTTCGGCTCGGCCTTGACCGCGGCGAGCGAGACCGGCTTCGGCAAGGGTTTCAGCGCCTTGAAGTCGACCAGCACC
Organism: Allobosea sp. GW821-FHT03A12; assembly: GCF_058986765.1. Lineage (NCBI taxonomy): Bacteria > Pseudomonadati > Pseudomonadota > Alphaproteobacteria > Hyphomicrobiales > Alloboseaceae > Allobosea > Allobosea sp. GW821-FHT03A12. The sequence continues at coordinate 1,371,202 of NZ_JBYSVZ010000001.1, read as the reverse complement.
CAGGGCGGGCCGGCCTCGACCCAGGGATAATGCTCCTTGATGACCTCGGCGATGCCGACGACCTCGAGCCCCTCATTCGAGTGATAGAAGAAGACCTGGTCACCGGTCTTCATCGCCATCAGGTTGAGCTTGGCGGTGTGGTTCTTCACCCCGTCCCAATGCGTGCCCTTGGCCCCGGCCTTGACCAGGTCGTCCCAGGAGTAGACCGCGGGTTCCGATTTGATCAGCCAGTGCGCCATCAGCCTTCGTCCTCTTCCTTGAAGGGCACCGGCGTCCGCGACGCCGCCTCGCCCTGCTCGTTCCAGAATCGCACCATCTCGCGCGTCAGCGCGGCATAATCCTGTGGGCTGAGCTCGATCCTGGTTTCGCCCTCGCCAAAGGGCAGGATCAGCACGAAGCGATGCGTGTCCTCGCGGCGCCGGCGACGCAACTCGATCACCCGACCGGCAATGCGCCCGGCGAGCGGCACCGGCTGGCTCTCGGCCACCAGTTCGGCACCGGTCGTCTTGCGCACCTCGGCAATGCCGCGCGCCACCCGCTTCGTCAGATCGGACCAGTCATTCGCCATGCGTATCCTCTCCGCTCAGTTTTCCGACCGCACCGGCCGCGCCAGCAGATCGGCAACTGCTTCCCGCACACCGACCCTCCCGGCGATGACAGCAGCAACCGCCTCGGCGATCGGCATGTCGATCGCCTCCGCCCGCGCCATCTCGACCAAGACCGAAGCGGTGAAAGCGCCTTCCGCCAGCTTGCCGCCGGCAGCTTCAATTGGCGTCTTGCCCTGCCCCAGCGCCTGGCCATAGGCGAAGTTGCGCGACTGCGCGGTAGCGCAGGAGAGCACGACATCGCCCAGCCCCGAAAGCCCCATCAGCGTCTCGGCCTGGGCGCCATGCGCTTCGCCGAAACGGCGGAGTTCCGCGAAGCCGCGCGCCACCAGGGCAGCCCGGGCACTCTCGCCGAGGCCGAGGCCGATGGCGATGCCGGCGGCGATGGCGAGCACGTTCTTGGCGGCACCGCCGATCTCGACGCCGCGCGGATCATTGCTGTGATAGATGCGCAGCGCCTGGGAATTCAGCGCCTCCGCCAGCGCCTTGGCCAAGGCGGCGTCGGCGGAGGCCAGCGTCAGCGCCGTCGGCAGGCCGCGCGCGATGTCGGCGGCGAAGCTCGGCCCGGACAGCACCGCCGGAACCGCCTGCGGCAGCGCCTCGGCGATGATCTGCGTGGTGAAGCGCCCGCTGCCCTGCTCGATGCCCTTGGCGGCCGAGATTACCGGCAGCCCTTCCGGCAGCGCTGGAGCGAGCAGTGTCGAGGCCGAACGCAGCGCCTGCGTCGGCACGGCCAGGATCAGCGCCTCGACCTGGCTCAGCGCCGCGATGTCCGACACCGGCTCGATGGCCTCGGGCAGCTTCGCGCCGGGCAATCGCGGCGCCTCGCGCTGCGCGCGCAGGCTCGCCACCGTCTCCTCGTCGCGAGCCCAGAGCAGGACGCGCCGCCCGGCCCGCGCCGCCGCGAGCGCAAGCGCCGTGCCGAAGGCACCGGCACCGGCGACGCCGATCGTCTTGTAGCGTGTCTTGCCGCTCACGCCTTCGCCCTGAGTTCGTCGAGCGGCCAGCGCGGGCGCGCCACCGCGCCCATGTCGTCGACGAGGCCAAGCCGCAGCCGCTCAAGGCCGGCCCAGGCGATCATCGCGCCATTGTCGCCGCAGAGCGCCACCGGCGGCGCGACCATCGGCAAGCCGGCCTCGGTCGCAAGGCGCGTGAGCCCGTTGCGGATCTGCTGGTTGGCGGCGACGCCGCCGGCCACGACGAGCGAAGACGGCTTGATCCCGGCCTCGCGGCAGGCGCGCAGGCCGGCCCGCGTACGGTCGACCAGCACGTCGACCACCGCGGCCTGGAAGGAGGCGCAGAGATCGGCGACATCGCGGTCGGACAAAGGCGCGATCCGCTCAGCGACCAGTCGCACCGCCGTCTTCAGGCCCGACAGCGAGAAATCCGGATTGGGCCGCCCGCTCATCGGCCGCGGGAATTCGAAGCGCTCGGGATCACCCTTCAGCGCCTCCCGCTCGACCGAGGGGCCGCCCGGATAGGGCAGGCCGAGCATCTTGGCGATCTTGTCGAAGGCTTCGCCGACCGCATCGTCGATGGTGGTGCCGAGACGCAGATAGTCGCCGACGCCGCGCACGGCGAGCAACTGCGTATGCCCGCCGGAGACCAGCAGCAGCAGATAGGGAAAGGCGAGATCGTCGGTCAGCCGCGCCGTCAGCGCGTGCCCTTCGAGATGGTTGATCGCGATGAAGGGGCGGCCCGTCACCAGCGCGATCGCCTTCGCCGTGGTGAGGCCGACCATGACGCCACCGACCAGCCCCGGCCCCGCTGCCGCAGCGACGCCGTCGATCTCGGAGGGCTTCATGCCGGCGCTCTCGAAGGCGCGCGCCACGATCCGGTCGATCGCCTCGACATGGGCGCGCGCCGCGATCTCGGGTACGACGCCGCCATAGGCGGCATGGGCCGCGATCTGGCTGAGGACCTCGTTCGACAGGATCTTGGCCTCGCCGGAGCGTTCGACTGAAACAATCGCGGCGGCCGTCTCGTCGCAGGTCGTCTCTATGCCCAGAACTCGCATGCTCATCATGGTGTTGGGCGGGCATCGGCCCTGATGGCCAGGCTGCCGCCGGGGTGCGCGGTTTCGCGCGGGGATTTCCTCCGTATAGTGCTGCATGAAGGAGAAGGCCAATGCCCAGCGCCAGCCCCTATGCGCAGAACCGGAGACCTCGCAGCAGATGACCGACATGCCGATCGCCGGTTGCGGCATCCTTGCAGGAAAATGCCTTGGTTCCGTCACGGAGGCCGCGCAGGGAGCGAGTGTCGGGCGCGGCGTTCGCGTCCGCCCCCAGCCTGGCAGTTGCGTCCCGGCCTGAGCCCGCACGAGGAGACGATATGCGCGTTTTGGTGTTCAGACCGCTTGAGGATGCCGAGCGCAGCGCTCAGACCTTGCGCGAGCGTGGCAAGGATCCGGTGGTCTCGCCGTTGTTTCAGGTCCTGCCGACAGGCGAGAAGCCGCCCAAGGGGCCGTTCGATGCGCTGGTGCTGACCAGCGCCAATGCCGTGCCGGCGCTGGAGAGCTTGCCGAAGAGCTGGCGCGGCACCCTCCCCGCCTTCTGTGTCGGCACGCGCACCGCGGACGCCGCCGGCAAGCTCGGCTTCACTGCCCACAGCGCCAAGGGCGGACGTGCTGAGCTCCTGACGCTGATTCTCGAACACATGCCGAAGGGCAAGAAGCTGCTGCTCGTCGCCGGCCGCGACCGGCATGAAGACCTGCCCCAGCAATTGCGCGACGCCGGCCATGAGGTCATGGTCTGGACCGCCTATGAGGCCAAGGCGGTCGATGCCCTGCCCGCTCCGGCTGCCGATGCGTTGCGCGACGGCTCGGCCGATGCGGCCCTGCATTATTCGCCGCGCAGTGCCGAGGTCTTCTTCGATCTCGCCGGCAAGGCCGGGCTCACCGAGCAGGCGCGGGCCCTGCCGCAGATCGCGCTCTCGGCCGCGATCGCCGCGCCGCTGATCTCGGCCGGGTCCGACACCGTGCTCGTCGCCGAGCATCCCGAGGAAGCCGCGCTCTTCGCCGCGCTCGACCAGCTTCCCGCTCGCACTTTGCTGAGCGGCGATGCTAAGGAGCCGGCAGAGGCGGACGACAAGGCAGGCAAGGACGAGATGACGGCGGAGGCGAGCAGCGACCAAGGCCCGGCGGGCAAGCGCCGCAATCGCTCGGGCCGGACGCCGCCGACCATTGAGCTGGCAGCCACTGAAACGGTCGAGACGCCGCCTGCGGAGACTGCCGCGTCGGCCACGACCGCAGCCGAAGCCGAGCGCATCGAGACCGCTGCCGAAGCGGTCTTGCCGACCGAAGCGCTCCCCGAGGAATTCACGCCTCCCCCGGTGCCCGAGCATCAGCGCCGCTACAGCCTGCCGACCGTCGCGCTCGCCGGCCTCGCCGGCGGCGTGATCGGCGCCGGCCTGCTGCTGCTGGCTCTGCGCCTCTCCGGCCCCGAAGAGGACGCGCGGCTGGCCGAGCTCACGAAGCGTGTCGAGAGCCTGCAGGCGCAGGGCGCCACGATCGGCGCCATCGACCGCAAGGCCGCAGCCGCAGCTGAGAGCGCCGCCAAGGCGAGCAGCGAGGCACAGGCCAATGCCGCCCGGCTCGCCGAGCTGGCCAAGGCCGCCCCGGCCAGCGCAAGCGTCCCCTCCGGGCTGACCGAGAAGCTCGACCGTGCCGACAGCACCGCCGCCGCCGCCCGCGATGCGGCGGCGACGCTCGGCCAGCGCCTTGCCGGCGTAGAGGCCGCGGCCAAGAACGCCGCCCAGCCGAGCAGGCAGGCGATTGCGGCCGCCCGCGTCGTCCTGGCTGAGCGCATCCGCGACGCGATCGCCTCCGGCCGCCCCTTCCAGGCCGATCTTACCGCGCTCGGTGACATCCCGGCCGAGCAGAAGACGGCGCTCGCCGCGGTCGCCGGCACTGGCGCTCCAACGCGCGACAAGCTGCTGGCCCAGTTCAAGAGCCATCACGCTTTGTTCGTGCGCGAGACCACGCCGGCCGCAAACAGCTGGGAAGACAAGCTGCTCGGCCTCGCCAGCCGCATCGTCACCATCCGGCCGGTCGGCGATTCCGGCTCCAGCGATCCCGCGACCCTGCCGATCCGGCTCGAAGGCGCGCTCGCGCAGAACGACGTCATCAAGGCGGCCGAACTCTGGGCGCAACTGCCCGAGCCGGCGCGGCGTGGTAGCGAAGCCTTCGGTGCGGCGCTGAAGCAGCGCGCGAGCGCGGAGATGACGATCAACCGCATCGCGCAGGATGCAGTCGCGGCGCTGGGCACGGCAGGCTGAGAGGATAGATCCCGATGGTTCGCGTACTGGTCTATCTTCTCGTCATCGCCGCTCTCGCCGCCGGCGCCGTCTGGCTCGCCGATCGGCCGGGCGAGGTCTCGATCCTCTGGCAGGGCTACCGCATCGAGACCAGCGTCGCGATCGCGGCGATTGGCGTCGTCGTGCTCGCCTTCCTTGCTCTGGTCGTCTGGGCGATCACGCGCTTCGTCTTCGGCCTGCCCTCTGCTTTCGGCTTCGCCTCACGGTCCCGGCGCAGGGCCCGCGGCTTCGAGGCGATCTCGCGCGGCATGGTCGCGATCGGCGCCGGCGATCCCGTCGCCGCCGGGCGCTATGCGGTCGACGCCCGCAAATTCGCCGCCAGCGAGCCGCTGACCTTGCTGCTCGAAGCGCAATCGGCCCAGCTCTCCGGTGATCGCGGCCAGGCCGAGGCCGCCTTCAAGGCGATGCTCGACAAGCCGGAGACACGCGTGCTCGGCCTGCGCGGCCTCTTCGTCGAGGCCCGTCGGCGCGGCGACATGGCCGCCGCCCGCGCCTTCGCCGACGATGCGGTGCGCCGCTCGCCCTCCCTGGCCTGGGCCAATGACGCCTTGCTCGATTTCCACACCGCCGCCGGCGACTGGCAGGCGGCTCGCACCGCGGTCGAGCGCCGCGCCGCCCTGCGCCTCGCCGACAAGGGCGAAGCCAAGCGCCAGCGCGCCGTCCTGCTCGCCGCCGAAGCGCTAGAGGCCAAGGATCGTGAGCCCGAGAAGGCGCTCGCCGCCGCACTCGAAGCAGTCAAGCTCGCGCCCGGCCTCACCCCGGCTGCCGCACTCGCCGGCCGGATGCTCTCCGAGCGCGGCGACATCAAGAAGGCGGCGCGCCTGCTGGAAGCCGCCTGGAAGCAGGTCTCGCATCCCGACATTGCCAACGCCTATCTCGATGTCCGTCCCGGCGACAGCGCCCGCGACCGCCTCGCCCGAGCGGAGATGCTGACCAAGCTCCGGCCCGCCGATCCCGAAGGCGTGCTGGCGCTCGCCAGCGCCGCCATCCATGCTCAGGACTTCGTCCGCGCCCGCGCCACGCTGAAGCCGCTGCTCGCCGGCGGCGCCTCGGTCCGCGCCTGCCTGCTGATGGCCGAGCTGGAGGAGGCCGAGCACGGCGCCACCGGCCGCGTCCGCGAATGGCTGGCCCGCGCTACCCGCGCGCCGCGCGACGCCGCCTGGGTCGCCGACGGCCTCGTCTCCGACCAGTGGTTGCCGGTTTCGCCGATCTCCGGCCGGCTCGACGCCTTCGTCTGGACTGTCCCGCCGGCGACGCTCGGCAGCCAGGGTGCCCATCTCGACGACGACGTCCTCGCCGATCTCGACGAGCCCTCGGCGCCGCTGCTCGAAGGGAAGGCGGAGGTCGCGGAAGCGGTGACGGTTCCGGCAGCCGCCGGGCTTGCTCCCCCGCCTGCTCCCGAACCGCCCAAGCCCGAACCGAAACCGGAGCCCAAGGTCGAGATCAAGTCTGAGCCGGTCGTCGCGGCCGCCCCTCCCCCGGCCGAGCCGGTCGTCGAGATCGCTCCCGTGACGACGAAGCCGGCGCCGCAGCAGGGCAAGCCCGCCCCGGTGGTCTTCCCGGTCGCACATGCGCCCGACGATCCAGGCCCGGAGCAGCAGACGCCGGGCGAGCCCAAGGGGCGCTTCCGGATCTTCAGCTAGGCTTTGCCGTCATGATCGGGAAGCTCGACACGCGAGGGGAGTCTGCGCACAGCGCCAGCGCAGCTCAACGCTCTCTCGCCGAACTGACATTGTCGGATTTACGGCGCATCGTAGCCGAAGCTCGTGCAAGCGGGCCCTCCGGGCAGAGCGTTGCGGACATTCTGGCCGACGCGAAGGTCGCTGCGGAATCACGACGCAGAGCTCAACGGTAAACACCGCCATTCCGGCCGCAGCGAAGCGGAACGCTGGAATCCATCATAGGAAACGGAGTTCTACGATAGATTCCGGAGCTGCGCGGCTGACACCGCTTATCCGGAATGACGATTGCGAGCTTGAAACCTAGCGGGCAACCCACAACGTCTTCTATAGACCCCGCATGACCACGCCCGAAACCGCCGCCTCGACCACCGCCACCGAACTCGTCATCGCGCCCGAGCAGGCCGGGCTGCGCCTCGACAAGGCGCTCGCCCTGCTCGGCGGCGAGGTCTCGCGCGCCCGCCTGCAGCAGGTGATCAAGGAAGGCGGCGTCAGCATCGACGGGGTCGTGGTCGCCGATGCCAGCCGCAAGGTCGCCGCCGGCCAGCGTCTCAGCCTCGTCATGCCCGAAGCCAAGCCGGCCGCGCCGATCGGCCAGGACATCCCGCTCACCGTCGTCTTCGAGGACGAGCATCTGATCGTCATCGACAAGCCCGCCGGCCTCGTCGTCCACCCCGCCGGCGGCCATGAGGATGGCACGCTGGTCAACGCCCTCATTGCCCATTGCGGCGAGAGCCTTTCGGGTATCGGCGGCGTGCGCCGGCCCGGCATCGTCCACCGGCTCGACAAGGACACCAGCGGCCTGCTCGTCGTCGCCAAGAACGACAAGGCGCATCGCGGCCTCGCCAAGCAGTTCGCCGACCACGGCCGCACCGGGCCTCTCGAAAGAGCTTACCTCGCCTTGGTCTGGGGGGCGCCGCGCCGGCAGACCGGCACGATCGATGCCCCGATCGAGCGCTCGAATCGCAATCGCGAGAAGATGATGGTGGTCGGCGAAGGCCGCGGCCGCGAGGCGATCACCCATATCGAATTGATCGAGCGCTACCCGCCCCTGCTGCGCGGCCATGAGGAGCTCGAAGCGCTGGCAAGCTTGGTCGAATGCCAACTCGAAACCGGCCGCACCCACCAGATCCGCGTCCATATGAGCCATATCGGCCACCCGCTGCTCGGCGACCAGCTTTACGGCTCCGGCTTCATGACCAAGGCGAGCCGCCTGCCGGAAAACGCCCGGGCCGCGCTCGCCGATCTCGGCCGCCAGGCGCTGCATGCCAGGCTGCTCGGTTTCGAGCATCCGGTCACCGGCGAGGAATTGCGCTTCGAGTCGGACCCCCCCCCCCACTTTGCACGTTTGCAAGCTGAACTCTCGATCCTGTGACCGATTTTTGCTGCGCCGCCCACTTTCCGCCACCCTCGCATCGTCTATACTGCGTTGCGAAAGCGGATGGCTAAAGGGGCGCCGCTGGGCGTGGAGCAGGTGACTGGACGGAAGTCGTCGCCGAGGCTGCATGCCGGACGATCCTGCCCGATGGAACATCGGGTGGTTGGCTCGCCGTTCAGCGGGAGCCGGAAAGGAGTACGAGCATGGCGACTGCGTCGTTGCCCGTCATGTCCGCGGAGGGCGGACTTTCACGTTATCTGGACGAGATCCGTCGGTTCCCGATGCTGGAGCCGAACGAGGAATTTATGCTGGCCAAGAGCTGGCGCGAGCATGGCGACCGCGATGCGGCCCATAGGCTCGTGACGTCACATCTGCGCCTCGTCGCCAAGATCGCCATGGGCTATCGCGGCTACGGGCTGCCGATGGGCGAAGTCGTGTCGGAAGGCAATGTCGGCCTGATGCAAGCGGTCAAGCGCTTCGAGCCCGATAAGGGCTTCCGGCTCGCGACCTATGCGATGTGGTGGATCAAGGCCTCGATCCAGGAATACATCCTGCGCTCCTGGTCGCTGGTGAAGATGGGCACCACCGCCAACCAGAAGAAGCTGTTCTTCAACTTGCGCAAGGCCAAGAGCAAGATCTCGGCGCTCGGCGACGGCGATCTCAAGCCCGACCAGGTCAAGAGCATCGCGACCAAGCTCGGCGTCAACGAGCAGGACGTGATCGACATGAACCGCCGCCTCGGCGGCGATGCGTCGCTCAACACGCCGCTGCGCGAAGATGGCGAGGGCGAATGGCAGGACTGGCTCGTCGACGACAGCGACAGCCAGGAGAACCGTCTCGCCGCCTCCGAGGAGAGCGACAACCGCCATCTGGCGCTGCGCGAGGCGCTGGGTGTGCTCAACGAGCGCGAGCGCCGCATCTTCGAGGCGCGCCGCCTCGCCGAGGACCCGATCACCCTGGAGGAGCTCTCCGAGGAGTTCGGCGTTTCGCGCGAGCGCGTCCGCCAGATCGAGGTCCGCGCCTTCGAGAAGGTGCAGGACGCGGTCAAGAAGGCGCTGGTGAAGATCGAGGCGCCGCGGGCGGCCCTGCCCGCGGCCTGATCAGTAGAGGGGTTGCAGCGGCTGCAGAGGCAGCCGGAGCGGCCCAAGGAAAACCCTGCCTTCGCGCAGGACCAGCGGCGGCAGCGGCGAAAGCCCTGCCGCCGTATTGCTTTGCCCCCCATCGCCGGAGCGCCCGCCGAGCAGGGCGCCAAGCCCCGCCGTCAGTCCGCCGACCTTGATGCCGGCGATGCGGTCGACGCCGGCGACCGCCGCCACGACCTTGCCGGCCGGCCTATGCGCCTCGTCGAGCGTCACCTGGCCGCTCGCCTCCAGCCGGGTCGGTCCCTTGACCAGGACGAGCTTGGTCACGTCCAAGATGCCGCCGGCCGTGCGCCAGGCTTCGAGCGCATCGGGATTGAACCCGCGCCGGAAGGACAGCGCGCGCGACAGGCTGGCCTGCAGATCGAGATCGGCGAGCTGGCCGTTGCCGATCAGTACCTCCAGCGCCGGCAGCACGCCGCCCTTGGCGTTCACCGCGAGATCGACCGTGCCGTCGCCGGCAAAGCGCTGCGGATTAGGCCGCAGATGCGCTTCCGCGGCACTCGCACGCCAGGTCTCGGCGGCGCCCTGCCCCGGTTCGGTGACGGTCAGCACCGGCTCGCCCAACACCAGCGAGAAGCGCTCGAAGGCCAGCCCGCTGAGATGCAGGCTCGCTGCCAGCTCCTTCCAGTCGAGCGCGGCCTTGCGGCCTTGCGGCAGGCTGGCCTGCATCGGCCCGGTCATCTGCAGGATGATGTGGCCGGGGGTCCAGATCTGCGCCACCGCGACCGCCGGCCCGGCATCGATCTTGACCTCGTCGCCCCAGCGCGAGGAAGTCAGCGTCAGGCTGGCGCAGCGCACCTCGATGCGGAAGGGGTAGCCGCCGACGCTGCGGTCCCGGCAGGTCCAGTTGCGGCCGGCGTTCGCCTCTCGGGCGATGCCGGCATCGAGCTCCTGGTCGACCTTGCTGCGCGCGAAGCCCCAGATGCCGGACCAGCCGGCGGCGAGCAGCGCCAGCAGCACGAAGGGCGCGTAGAGCCAGAAGCGGCCATGCCGGCGCACGGGCGTGGGATCGGACATGCGCGGACGCTCCATTGCGAAAACCTCGGCAGGTTGATAGCGACCGGGGCCGCAACGCGCCAGCGTTGGCGGAGACTATCCGCCGACCGGTCGCAAAGCCTCTCTGGCGAGGCAAGCAGGCTAAATTGTGAGGAAGCCGATGACGGCGACGCTCCCGCCGGAAGATCTCTGGGTGTTCGGCTACGGCTCGCTGATCTGGCGCCCCGGTTTCGCCTTCGTCGAGCGTTCCGGCGCCCGCCTGCACGGTTATCACCGCGCGCTCTGCATCTATTCGCATGTCCATCGCGGCACGCCGGAGGTGCCGGGGCTGGTGCTCGGCCTCGATCGCGGCGGCATCTGCCGCGGCGTCGCCTTCCGCGTCCCTGCCGACCAGGCGGAGGAGACGATCGACTACTTATGTGCCCGCGAACAGGCGACCGCGGTCTATCTCGAACGGCGGCTGGCGCTGCGGCTCGACGACGGGCGGCGCCTCAACGCACTCACCTACATCGCCGACCGAAACCACGAGCAATATGCCGGCCGCCTGCCCGAGGAGGCGGTCCTCGCCTTCGTCCGCCAGGGCAAGGGCGTCTCGGGCGAGAATCCGGACTATGTCCGGCGCACCCATGAGCATCTGCACGAGATGGGTATCCACGACCCGCTGCTGGCCCACCTCGTCGCCGAACTGGACAAGACGAGCGGGCCGGGAGCGCCCTGAGCGCTCACGCCTCCGGCATCAGGTCGCAGAGCGCGGCGCGGCGGCCGGCGCTGTCTTCGGCCAGGAGATGGACGTGGATCTCGCTGGCTCCCGCCATGGCGACGGCGTCGCGCCAGCGCGTCAGCGCCGCATCGATGCCGAACGGGCCACTGTCGCGCGCCGCGACGATCTTGCGATCGGGCGACACCGCCAGCAGCACCGCATCGGTGAACCCCAGCGCATGCCCATCCTGGATCGCGAAGACCGAGGCGACATAGCGCCGGCCCGAACGGCCGCGCCAGGCGGTGAAGCGGCGCTCGGCGAGCTGGGCGGTCGCCCGCAGCGGCATCTCGCGCACCTGCCCCGGCAAGCCGGCAGCGTCGTCGAACAGCGGCGCGGCGCGCTCCGCCTTGGCAGGCTGGAGCGCCTCCAGCAGGTTGAGCTGGCGCGGCATGGTGTCGAGCGACCGGTTGCGGTCGAATGGGAAACGGGCTCGGGCCAAAGCAGCCATGTCGTTCCTCCTTTGTTCTAGAACAAAATCGGAACAGACCGGCCTCTTGTCAAGGCCGATCAGGCGCTGGGTTGCGCCTCCTGACGCGTACTGACAGGAGCGGGCACGCCGAGGCGGTCGAGTTCGGCGAGACCATCGGCCAGGAGCCGGTTGCTCGCGGTCTCGATCCGCTCCTGCAACAGGGCGTGGAAAGCCGCCTTGTCCATGCCTGGCGGAATCGCCGGCATGATCTCGACCTTGATCGTGCCCGGCCGCTTGATCAGGCTGCGGCGTGGCCAGTAAAGGCCGGCATTCAGCGCCACGGGCACGCAGGGCACGCCGAGCTCGGTGTAGAGATGGGTGACGCCGTATTTATAGGCCGGCTCGGCCCCGGCCGGCCGGCGCGTGCCCTCCGGAAAGATCATCAATTGGCGACCGTTCTGGCCGAGCTCGACCTTGGCGCGCCGGGTCACGGCCTGCAGCGCCCGGCTGCGGGCACCGCGATCGACCGGGATCATCCTGAGCTTGAGCAGGCACCAGCCGAAGAAGGGCAACCAGGTCAGTTCGCGTTTGAGGATGTAGACGGGGTTACGAAACACCGTCACCAGCGCGAAGGTCTCCCAGGTCGACTGGTGCTTGGCCGCCATGATGATGCCGCCGGACGGAATGTTCTCGACGCCGGTGATCTCGTAGCGCGTCCCGACGATCACCCGCATCCACCAGAGCGACGTCTGCGCCCAGCACAACGCGATCTTCAGCAGGAAGCGCGGCGGCAACACCATCGTCAGCATGGCCGCGAGCAGCCAGAATGCGAGGTTCAGATAGAAGGCGATATTGAAGAGGACAGAGCGGATCAGCAGCATGATCCGCAAGAACCCCGACAGCCGTGGCACGTCAAGCAAGAAGATTGAGGCGGCGATAAGCCCGATTCCATCTGGTGAAAGATAGACTTCACCGCCCTTTCGTTCGATGATCAAAGCTGAAGAAACCGAGACTGCCATGCCTAGCGACATGAAGCAGACCCAAAGCAAAACTCTAATGATGGCGGCCGTCGTCGCCGCAGTGACAGCGCTTGGAACCGAATCGGTGAAGAGCTGGCTTCCATCGACCGCCAGCTACCTCTGGAGTTGGGTGACCTCGTCGAACATACTCTACGTCAGTGTTCTGGCTGAAGATAAGCGCACGCCGATCAACAAAGCCTCCGTGCAGGCACGTAAACCGGGTCAGGCAGCCATACTCGCGGAAAGCACCACCGATGGCGATGGCCGCGCCAGCTTGCAGATCGACGAGCGTGAAATCTTTCTCAAAGTATCCTATGCGACCGGGGGACAGGTCTTCACCTGCCGTTCGGATATCACCGTTGCCGCGTTTCCCCACCGGGCAACCATAACCTCCGATGCCTGCGTCAAGGAAACGCTGCAAACGATAGGGCCGGCCAGCACAGGCGGGGCGCAATCGCAGGCGACCGACCCGGCATGGCTCACAATCGCGCTCAACGAAGTCGGGCAAAAAGAAGCCACGCCGCCCCAGACCAATCCGCGTATAGCCGCCTATCATTCATCGACAAAGCTGGTCGGCGCCGGCCAGGATGTGCCGTGGGGGTGTTCCTTCGTCAGCTGGGTGCTGCAGCAGGCCAAGGTCGCCGGAAGTCCGGCGAGCGCACGATGCGCCGATTACGCCACATTCGGAGAACAGATTCAGCAGCCTCGGCGTGGCGCGCTCGCGGTGCTCCAGCGGCGCGCTGCCCCGGAAGCGATCAGCGCGCTCGTCGGCTTCGTGCTCGCCTCGGACAACGACACGGTGACCCTGGTGGTGGGTAATGTCGACGATCAGGTGACCACCGCCACCTTCTCGAAAGATCGAGTCATCAGCTATCGCTGGCCGACATCGCCGACAAAATGAACCCTTCAAGCTCCGCGTGCCGGTGCCGGAGCGCGCGAGCGCTTGTCGTGCTCGGGGCCGATCAGGTCGCCCGGCTTGGGTGAGACCGGCTTGCGCCCGCCGATGATCACCGAGAGCCGCGAGGTCTCGGGGTCGGTCTCGAGCCGGCTGCGCACGGCGGCGACCAGATATTTGAGGTATTCCGGCACCAAGAGGCGGATCGCATGCCAGTCGCGCCACCAGCCGGCGACATCGACCTGATCGGTCACCACCGGATGCGGCACGAAGCGCACGCCCGGCATGGCATGGCGAAGCTCGAGCAGCGTGCGCGGCATGTGGTAGTTCGACGTCACCACCAGCAGCGAGCGGAAATCATGGCGACGGACCCAGCGCCGCGTCTCGATGGCGTTGCCGATGGTGTTGCGGGCGCGATAGTCGAGGTCGACGCAGCAGGCGAGAGCCTCGCGCGCGCTCGGATTGAGCTTGGCCAATTCCTCGCGGCCGGTCTTCTCGTTGACCCCGCTGATCAGCAGGCGCCGCCCGCGATCGGCATTGAGCAGGCTGACGGCGTCGCCGATGCGCTGGGCGCCACCGGTGACGACGACGATCGCATCCGTGCGCGGCGGCGAGTTCGCCTCGGTCACCGACAGACCGGTGGCGAAGCGGACATAGCCGGCGGCCAGGACGAAGCAGCCGAGAAGAAAGCCCCAGAACAGGATCGTGCGGAGCCAGCGGCGCCGCGGGGAGGCAGGCGTCGTCATCGGTCGCAGGGCAGCCGCGCTGTCCTCAACACAGGGAAGATGGCCTTGCCGGGTTTCAAGCAGCACCATGAGACCGGGACACTAACCGCCCAATCGGGCACAATGACGGCATTCCGACAACTCCGCCGCGCAGCGAGTCAGCCCATTGCCCGGAGATAATGGCGCACCGTCAGCCGCGAGACGAGTCCCGCGATCGCCGCGACCACAGCCGCGACCAGGATGACGACGGCATAGCCGGACCAGCCGATCTCGAAGGCGCCGAACAGGGCCTGCAACTGGTCGGCCTCCGGCGTCGCGCTCCAGGCCGAGGACAGGAAGCCGAGCACAGCGATCGCGATGATCGCCGCCAGGCCTCCCGCTGCACCGCCGCGCAGGCCGAGCGCGACGAAGCGCGTCTGGAATTCGCGCGCGATGAACTCGTCGGTCGCCCCGACGAAATGCAGCACCTCGACCGAATCGCGGCTGCCAGCCATGGCGCCGCGCGTCGCGAAGGCGACCGCGAGCCCCGCCGCCGCCAGCACCAGCAGCACCACCGCGACACCGGCCAGGATGATCGTGCTCGCCATGGTCGAGAGCCGCCGTACCCAAAGCCTGTGGTCGTCGAGCGTCGCGCTCGGCACCTCGCGCCGCAATGTCTGGCTGAAGGCGACGAGGTCGTTGGCGGAGGTCGAGGATAGCCGCAGCACGATCAAGCGCGGGATCGGCAATTCGACGAGATCGAGCCCGGCGCCGAGCCAGGGCTCGAGCAGCTTGTCCGACTCGGCTCGCGGCATCGGCCTGGCCTCGGCGACGCTGGGCACGGCCCGGGCGAGCTCGGCGGCGCGGGCGATGTCCTGCTCGATATTGCGGCGCGGATCGGGCCGGACCTGGATCGTCATCTCGTTGGCCACCGCGCCGCGCCATTGCTCGGAGGCACGGGCGGCGAGCAATGCCGCACCAGCGCTCAGCGCTGCGAGGAAGGTCAGGATGGCGATGACGACGACGAGCGCCCGTCCGGCAACCGAATCGACCGGCACAAGCGGCTGATCGCGGCGCAGGCTCGCCGGCAGGCGCGAACCGCCGCGCGGCCGCTCCTCCTCGGCCTCGTCGATGTCGAGATGGTCAGGCATCGACATGCAGATGCCCATCCGCCAGCACGAGACGCGGCGCGTCGTAGAGTTCCATCAGGGCGATGTCGTGGGTCGCGATCACCACCGCCGTCCCCAGCGACTGCAGTTCCATGAACAGGCGCAGCAGCCGACGGCCGAGCCCGGGATCGACATTGCCGGTCGGCTCGTCTGCGAGCAGCAATTGCGGCCGGCTGATCAAGGCGCGCGCGATCGCGGCGCGCTGCTTCTCGCCGCCGGAGAGGACGGCCGGCACGGCATGCATGCGCTCGCCGAGTCCGACCCAGCGCAGCAGCTCGACCACCTCGGCGCGATAGCCCTCCTCCTCCTTGCCGAGGACGCGCAGCGGCAGCGCGACGTTCTCGTAGACCGTCAGATGGTCGAGCAAACGGAAATCCTGGAAGACCACGCCCATGCGCCGGCGGAAATCGGTGAGCGTGGCGGCTTCGAGGCGCGAGACGTCCTGGCCGAACAGGTTGACCAGGCCGCGCGTCGGCTTGAGCGCCATCAGGATCAGCCGGATCAGCGTGGTCTTGCCCGCGCCCGACGGCCCGGTCAGGTACTGGAAAGAGCGCGGCGCGATGCTGAAGTTGATGTCCTTCAGCACCTCCGGACCCATCCCGTACCGCAAGCCGACATTCTCGAACCGAACCAACGCAATTCCTCTCGCTGATTTTTCCGAATCGTGCCGGATGGGCGCCGAGCCGACACGACCTTACACCGAGACCACGCTCCGGCGGGAACCGCCGGCAGGTTTTCCTCAGCCCTGCACGGCGCAGGGTTTACGCCACGTTAACCATAAATCGACCCTATGGGAGGCGGAGCGCCTGGTCGCACCCGCCTGCGCTTGCGCGCAACGGCGAGAGGATCAGGCTCCGGACCGACATTCTCGGGAATGCAGCGCGGAGCGAGCATTTTTAAGGCCATGCAGATCGTCTGCCCCAACTGCGCCAGCCGGTACGAGATCGCCGAGGCCAAGATCGGGACCGGCGGCCGCAAGGTGCGCTGCGCCAGCTGCCAGACGACCTGGCAGATCGAGGCGCCGCGCGCCGCCGAAACGCAGCCGGCGGAGGAGGTCCTGCAATCCGACCTGGATGCGGCGATCCCGGAGCTTCCCAGCCCTCCGAGCGCCGAGCAGACCGCCGCCGAGCTGGAGGAGGAGCTGCGTCGCGCCGCCGAGATCGACGCCGACATCTCGGCGCTGACGGCTGAACGGACCGAGCTTCCGCAGCCCGATACGGCACCGCCGCGGGCCCCGAAGCGCAAGCGCAACTGGGTGGGCGCACCCGGCGCCGCGACACGCTTGCCACCGGCCGCAGCCGGCATCTTCGTCGCCATCGGCCTCGTCGCGCTCGGCCTCGGCCTCTGGCAGCGCGAGCGCGTCGTCCGGGTGGTGCCGCAATTCGCCGGGCTCTATGCGACCATCGGCTTGCCGGTGAACGTGCGCGGCCTCGCCTTCAGCGCCGTCGAGAGCGAACTGGTCCAGGACCAGCAGGGGCGCTTCCTCGTCGTCTCCGGCGACGTCACCAATATCGCCAAGGGAACGACCAAGGTGCCGCCGATCACGGTGATGGTGCAGGGCGAGGACGGCAAGGTGCTCTACAGCTGGACGACGGAGCCGCCGCGTCCATCGCTGGAGCCAGCTGAATTGATGCATTTCCGCGCCCGCCTCGCCTCGCCACCCAATGACGGGCGCTCGGTGCAATTGCGCTTCGGCACCGGCAGCCCGGACGGCATCGCCAGCCTCCATTGATCTCTCGGTCGGTTTCCACATCGCAGGGGCCCGGCCGCTTCAATTGTCAGCGCATGGACGCTATGACTGGCACCTGAAGAGTTTAGCCCGCGATCACGGGGCTGCGCGGGCACGGGCCCGCGCCGAAAGGAACGGTCGTCGATGTCCCAGCCCAAGCGTATCCGCGTTCTCTACGACGAGGCGGCGATCGCCGCGCGCAATGCCGAAATGGCCGCCGAGATCGCCGCCGGTGCCGGCGAGGACCTGCTCGTCGTCGCGGTGCTGAAGGGCAGCTTCATGTTCGTCGCCGACCTGATCCGCGCCATGCACCGCGCCGGCATGGCCCCGCAGGTCGAGTTCGTCCATCTGTCGAGCTACCGTGCCGCCACCGTCTCCTCCGGCCAGGTCGAGATACTCAGGGACGTCCAGAGCGATGTCCGCGGCCGCCATGTCCTGCTCGTCGACGACATCCTCGAATCCGGCCGCACCCTCGCCTTCGCCAAGGACCTGCTCGCGGCGCGCGGCGCCGCCCGCGTCTCGACCGCCGTGTTGCTGGAGAAGCCGGCCAAGCGCGCCGTCAACATCGAAGCGGACTATGTCGGCTTCGAATGCCCCGATTATTTCGTCGTCGGCTACGGCATGGACGTCGCCCATTCCTATCGCCAATTGCCCTATGTCGGCGTGATCGAGACCGCCGACCAGGCCGGCCTGCCGGGGATCTGAAGCGATGTCGCGCATTCTCGTGGTCGATGACGAGGAGAGCCTGCGCTCGCTGGTGGCGCGCGGCCTCGCCATGGACGGGCACGACTGCCTGACCGCCGGCGACGGCGCCGAGGCGCTCGACATCCTGATCGCCGAGCAGGGCCATTTCGACCTGCTGCTCACCGATATCCGCATGCCGCTGATGGACGGCATCGCTCTGGCGCTCGCCGCCAAGCAGCAATTCCCCGACCTCACCATCATGCTGATGACCGGCTATGCCGAGCAGCGCGAGCGGGCCAAGAGCCTGGAGACGATCGTCTCGGAGGTGATGACCAAGCCCTTCACCATCGCCGAACTGCGCGAGACGGTGCTGCGCGTGATCGAGCGCTCGATCGGCTGAGCGGTCGCGGTTCTCGATATTGACGCCGAGCAGGTGATATCTATCTTAGATAGATATCACCTGGAGCATGCAGATGGCCATGAGCGCGACATCGGCGAGAGCCAAACTCTTCATGCATGGTCGCAGCCAAGCGGTCCGACTGCCGAAGGAGTTCCGCTTCGAGGGCAGCGAAGTGCAGGTTAGCAAGGTCGGCGACAAGGTTATCCTCGAACCAGTCGCGCGCCCGCCTTTCGATGCTGCCGCCTGGCGCGCCCGTCTCGACGCACTCGGCGCGCGCGACTTCCTTGTCGAAGGGCTGCCGGACGATCCCCCACCCGGCGACGAGGACGAGATCGCCTTCGGCTGAGCCGCTCCGATGTTCTGCCTCGACACCAATGTCATCGTATTCGCGATCAACGGCCGCGTGCCGGCTGTCGAGCAGCGTCTTCGGCAAGAGCTGGCGGCAGGCACGACGCTCCTCATACCCTCCATCGTCCTCTTCGAGCTGCGTTACGGCATCGCCAAGAGCGTTCGGCGCGAAGCGTCCACCCGGGTGCTCGACGCCTTTCTGGCTGAAGGATTCGAGCTGTTGCCTTTCGATGACGACGACGCCGCTGAAGCCGGCGACATCCGCGCCGCACTCGAAGCCTCCGGCACGCCGATCGGTGCCTATGATACCTTGATCGCAGCCCAGGCCCGGCGACGCGGCGTAGTTCTCGTGACGGGCAACCGCCGAGAGTTTGAGCGTATCCCCGGCCTGATGGTCACCGATTGGGCGGGATGATCGCTCAGCGGTTCAGCCACCAGATCGAAGCGTTGAGCAGGCTCGCGAACGAGACCCAGGCGAGGTAGGGCGCGAAAAGGGCGACGGACAATCTGTCGCCCAGCCCTGCGAAGCGCCGCATCGTCCAGATCATCGCTGCCAGCAGCAACGCGATGACAGCTAGGCCGCCCGCCGGGCTGTTCAGGCCGAAGAACACACAGGACCAGAGCATGTTGAGCGCGAGCTGGGCGTGATAGGCGAGCAGCGCCTGCGCCCTGCCCGGCGTATCAGCCGGTCGGCGCAGGAGGCGGAACGCGGCCAGACCCATCAGCGCGAACAGCGTCGTCCAGACCGGCGCGAACAGCCAGTTCGGTGGGTTGAAGGGCGGCTTGGCAAGGCCTGCATACCAGCCCGGAATCTGCGGCACCGTCACGGCGCTGCCGATCAGGGAGGCCGCGACGACCGGCAGGATGGCGAAGAGTGCGGCAAGCCACACATTCAGCTGACGATCGGTACTGCCTGACGATATGCTCATGCGGCGAGAATGGGGTGCGTCTGCGCGCCGCACAAGACGAGCCTCTTGCACTGCAGCAATCCAGATGAGATGAATTGTCTCACATAGTGGAAATCGGATCAGCCATGACCAAGCGCCCGCTGCACCCCCGTTCGCTCGCCGCCCAGGCCATGGGCAAGATCGACCCGTTGACCAAAGGCGTGGTGCCGCCGATCCACGTCTCGACCACCTATATCCGCGACGAGGACAACGCTTATTCCTCCGGCTTCATCTATGGCCGGCCGGACAATGAGACCGTGCACGAGGCGCAGGCCGTGCTCGCCATGCTGGAGGAGGCCAAGGCCGGCGCTCTGCTGTTCGGCTCCGGCATGGCCGCGGCGACCGCCGTGTTCCAGGCGCTCTCGCCCGGCGACCATGTCGTCGCCTCCAAGGTGATGTACTGGGCCTTGCGCGCCTGGCTGCTGACCGAGGCGACGCGCTGGGGCCTCAAGATCGACTTCGTCGAGACCGATGACCTTGCCAAGCTCAAGGAGGCGGTGAAGCCGGGCGTCACCAAGCTGATCTGGGCCGAGACGCCGTCCAACCCGCTCTGGACCATCACCGACATCGCCGCGGTCGCCGAGATCGCCCATGCAGCAGGTGCGAAGCTCGCGGTCGATTCGACCTGCGCCTCGCCGGTCCATACTAGGCCGCTGACACTCGGCGCCGACATCGTCATGCATGCCGCGACCAAGGTGCTGAACGGCCATTCCGACGTCGTCGCCGGCGCGCTCTGCGCCAATGCCGATGACGAGTTCTGGGCCCGGATCAAGACGGTGCGCAAGGGCCAGGGCGGCATTCTCGGCCCGTTCGAAGCCTATCTCCTGATGCGCGGCATGCGCACGCTCCATGTCCGGCAGGAGCGCCAGTCGGCCTCGGCAATGGCGCTGGCAGAAAAGCTCTCGGCTCACCCGCTGGTCTCGCGCGTGCTCTATCCCGGCCTGCCGCAGCATCCCGGCCATGACATCGCCGCCCGCCAGATGGAAGGCGGCTTCGGCTTCATGCTCTCCGTCCAGGTCAGCGGCGGCGAGGCGGCGGCGGTCAAGTCGGCTGCCCATGTCGAGCTCTACAAGCGCGCCACCTCGCTCGGCGGCGTCGAGAGCCTGATCGAGCACCGCGCCTCGATCGAGGGCGCAGGCTCGCCCTGCCCGCCCGATCTGCTGCGCCTCTCGACCGGCATCGAGGATGTCGAGGACCTCTACGCTGATCTCGACCAGGCGTTGAAGGCCGGGCACGCCTGAGCGGCTCGGCTTTCGCGCCAATGCTCTAGCCGGCCTTGAGTCGAACGAGGTCGGCAGCATCGCGCCCATCCGGCGACGGCCAGCTGTGGGCCAGGAATTCCGTGTCGTCCGCGCTGACCGCAACTTGGTCGCGGCCGGCGCGCTTGGCTGCATACAGCGCCTTGTCGGCGTCGCGCAGGAGCGCGTCGAAATCGATGACGACGTCCTTGGAATAAGCGACGCCGGCGCTTGTCGTGCTTGTGAACGGGCCGCTATCCCCACTGAAATGGCGCTTGGCCAGGCGCCTGCGCACGCGATCGGCGAGTTTTGCTGCCGTGATGAGCGAGGCTCTCGGCAACAGCAGCGCGAATTCCTCGCCGCCAAGCCGCGCGGCAAGACCCTGCGATCGGCAAGACAGCGCCAGGATATTCCCGAAGCTTCGCAGCACGTCGTCGCCCGCCGGATGACCATGGACGTCGTTCGTCGTCTTGAAGTGGTCCATGTCGAACACGATCAGCGCAGCGGGGCCTTTGATGTCTTCCGCGATCCGGTTGAGCAGTGCCCGCCGGTTGAGCAAACCGGTCAGTGGATCGGTCTCGGCATCGCGCTTGTGGCTGCGTGCCAACCGCGCCTGGTTGAGCGCCAGGGAGAGAGCGCCGATCCCGGACAGGGTGATGAGGCAGACGACGATATTGAGATCCTCGGCCCAATTCGACGGCGCCTGCGACAGGCGCCACTCGCCGTCCTGCAACAGCAGGACGGCGCAGGGGACGAAGGAGAACCCCGTCACAACATAGAGAGCCGTCAGCAGCGGGATGGCCAGCCGGGCTTCGGCGCGCCCGAGCCAGTAGTCCCAGGCCGTGATGAGAAGGATGATCGTCGCTGCCGCATTGAGCATGACGATGGCGGCGCCGTTGTAGCCGGCCAGCATCGGCACGGCCATGACGAGCGACGATGCGGTGGTCATGATGGCCATGCTGCGCCAGGGCAGAATGCCGGTGCGGAACTCCCGGCCGGCGCCGAACACGAAGGCGAGGCCGGCCAGCAGGATCGTGTATCCGGCGGCACCGACGGCCGGCGACATGGTCTGGGCGTACCAGCTGTAGACGAGCACGCCGAGCGCCATGAACGCCACGCCGAAAGTCCAGGCGATCAGGAAGCGTTCCGTCCTGGAGGCAAGCCAGCTGACGAAAAAGGTGATCGCCAATCCACAGCCGGAAAGAGCAAAGGCCGTCAGCAGCGAATGGTAGTCCAGCGGCAAGGCATACTCTGCGGCAGTTGGCGGCGGGCGCGCAGGTTATGGACCGGCGGCAGTTGCAGAAAATTTAAGCCGATCGTGCGGATTCCGAACTATCGCGGTGGGAGCGATCAGGATCGGCTTCGGCGATGGGCTTTCCTGGCCTGGATTAAAACCAGATGCCCTTCGCCGTCGTCAGCAATTGCCGGCGCTCGGCGAGGCCGTTCAGGCCACCATTGATCAGCTGGGTGACCCGGGCCGCATCGTCGCGGTCGGCGGCGGCGTTGATCTTGCGGTCGCGCCAATAGGCGAAAGCGATCTGCACCGAGATGCGCGGATCAAGCGCCAGCTCCGGCCGCCCCTCCAGATCGACGTTCAGCATCCGGCCGATGCGCTTGTAGTTGGCCCGGCCGGTGAGCTGAAAGATGCCGCGCCCGTGATAGCGTGCGCCGTCGCCGGGCTCGGTGTTGCCGAGATCCTCGCGGCCTTCGTATTTGGCGAACTGCTTCTTCCCGCCCTTCTCTTCCAGCGTGCGGAAACGGTCAGTCTCGAAGGCCGCCTGCGCCAGGAAATGGCAGACGCGCAGCGGCGTCGTCAGGTCGGCCTCGGCGGCGAGCCGCGTGAAATGCAGGGCGATATTGCCCATGATATCGGCCTTGCCGATCGGCGCGAGGCGTGAAAGCCGCTCGAAGGTGACGGCGAGATCCGGCTGTCGCGGAGCCTGCGGCTCCTCGACCGGTACATCTTCGGCGGGCGATCCCTGCATCGACATAGCGGCACTCCTGTTGCGCGTTTGCGCGAGTATGCATCGGTTTCGCAGCGCGGGGATAAGTTCGCCCGCAGTACCGTCATGGCCCTGAAACAGCCGGCGTTTAGCGAGGTACACCGCCTCGGGGACAATCCGCCATGACCGACCACACCGCTCTCAGCCGCCGCACGCTGCTCGCCGCGCTCGGCACCGCCGCCCTCGCGGCGCCCGCCCTTGCGCGCTCGCTCCCGCCCGTGCCGGCAAACAACCTCGCCACCGACACCGGCTATTGGGATGCGGTCCGCCGCCTCTACAGCGTCACGCCCGAGATGGTGAACCTCGAAAACGGCTATTGGGGCATCATGGCTGAGCCGGTGAAGGCCGAATACAAGCGCCTCACCGACTTCGTGAACTTCGAGAATACCGTCTACGCCCGCAGCAAGATCGGCCAGGACCTCGACAATGTCCGCACGCCGCTGGCCGATTTCCTCGGCGTAGCGCGCGAGGAGATCGCGCTGACCCGTGGTGCCACCGAGGCGCTGCAGACGCTGATCGCCGGCTACAACAAGCTGAAGCCCGGCGACGGCGTCCTCTATGCCGATCTCGACTATGACTCGATGCAGTACGCCATGAACTGGCTGAAGAACCGGCGCGGCGCCGAGGTCACCAAATTCGACATCCCCGAGCCGCCGACCAAGGCCAATGTGCTCGAAGCCTATGAGGCCGCGCTCAAGGCCAATCCGAAGACCAAGCTCCTGCTGCTGACCCATATCAGCCACCGCACCGGGCTGATGATGCCGGTCAGGGAGCTCGCCGCCATGGCCAAGGCGCGTGGCATCGACGTCATCCTCGACGCCGCCCATAGCTGGGGCCAGGTCAACTTCAAGGCCAGGGATCTCGGCATCGACTTCATCGGCTTCAACCTGCACAAATGGATCGGCGCACCGCTCGGCGTCGGTCTGATCTATATCGCCCGCGAGAGGCTGGCCGATATCGACACCCATTACGGCGACGAGGATTTCAAACCGGACGATGTCCGCTCGCGCATCCACACCGGCACGCCGAACTTCGCCGCCCAGCTCACCATCCCGGCCGCGCTGGCCCTGCATCAGGAAGTCGGCCCGCAGGCCAAGGAGGCGCGCTACCGCCATCTGCGCAACTACTGGGTCGCGAGGGCCCGCGAGCTGAAAGGCGTCGAGATCCAGACGCCGGACGATCCCGAGATGGTCGCCGGCATCACCTCGTTCGCCCTGACGGGCAAGCGCTCGGCCGCCGACTGCAACACCGTCGTCGCGGCGCTGCGCGACCAGCACAAGGTGATGACGGTGCGCCGCGGCGGCGTCGCCAAGGGCAACACCATCCGCATCTCGCCGGCGCCCTATCTGACGGAAGCCGATCTCGACCGCTTCATCGCGGCGCTTGCGATCGTCTCGGGCAATCGGGCGGGGTAACTCTTGCCGTCATTCTCGGGCGGCGTGGAGCGCCGACCCGAGAATCTCATGACAAGAAGGCACTGGTTTCTGAGATGCTCGGGTCAAGCCCAAGCATGACGCGAAACCATCGCGTTCAATTCCGCCGCAGCAGGCGCTCGAGATAGTCGAGCTCTTCGGTCGGCCGCAGCGGGTCGCCGAGGCGACGCCTGAGCTCTTCGAGGATGCGCCGCGCACGCTGCGTCGCACTCTCGTCGGCGCCGGGCACCCGCACGCGGCCATCGGCCCAGTCGCGCTGGCGTTGCGGCCGTCCAAGCGGGTCGTTGTTGTCGCGCTGCTGGGCCGAGGGCCGGCCGGCCGGGCGTCCGTCCGGATCGCCATAGGCGTTGTCGTTGCCTTCGCCCTCGCCGGGCTCGCCTTGCATCTGCTGGGCGAGGTTCTGGCCGCCCTTGCGCAGCGCTTCCAGCGCCCGCCCTTGCGAGTCGACCGCCTGCCCCTCCTGGCCCTGGCCAAGCTGGCCTTCCGCCTCGCGCATGGCATCCTCGGCCTCGCCGAGCTCGCCGGGATCGGCGCCCATGCCGCGCATGCGCCGCTGCAGGTCCTGCAGCCGCTCGCGCAGGGCCTGCTGGCGCTGCGACAGGCCCTGCTGCCCCTGGCCCTGCCCACCTTCGGCGTTCTGGCCGTCCTCGCCCTCGCCATCCTCGCCCGGCTGCTGCCCGGGTTGCTGGCCGCGCTGCCCACGTTGGCCCTGCTGCCCTTGCTGGCGCTGGCCCTGCTGGCCGGGGCGCGCCTGCTGCTGGCCCGGGCGCTGGCCGCGCTGGGTCCGGTTCTGGTTCTGCTGGTCCTGCTGATAGGTCTCGTCGCGCAATTGCTGCTGCTCGCGCGTCATCTTGTCGAGATCGCCCAGCGCCTGGTTCATCTCGCGCTGGCGCGGGTCCTGCTGGCCAGGACGCGCCGTCTTGAGGTTGTTCAGGAGATTGTTGAGCTCCTCCATCAGGCGCTGCGCCTCGGCCATGTCGCCGCGCTTGGTCAGCTCCTCGATGCGGTTGAGCATGTTCTGCAGGTCGCGCGGCGTCACCGTGCGGAAATTCTCCGGCAA
Source organism: Allobosea sp. GW821-FHT03A12 (assembly GCF_058986765.1). Classification (NCBI taxonomy): domain Bacteria; kingdom Pseudomonadati; phylum Pseudomonadota; class Alphaproteobacteria; order Hyphomicrobiales; family Alloboseaceae; genus Allobosea; species Allobosea sp. GW821-FHT03A12. The sequence continues at coordinate 1,346,290 of NZ_JBYSVZ010000001.1, read as the reverse complement.
TTGCGCCTGGTTCTGCTCGCCGTTCTGCTGCTGGCGCTGCCATTGCTGCGCGAGCTCGCGCATGTACTGATCCATGGCGCGGCGCAGATCCTCGGTGAGCTTCTTCATCTCCTCTTCGGAGGCACCGCGCTCCAGCGCCTGCGCCAGGTTCTCCTGCGCGGCCCGCAGCGCCTTCTCGGCATCCGAGAGGTCGCCATCCTCGAGCTGCAGCGCGAAGGCCCACATCATCTCGGCGGTATCGCGCAGCTGGTCGTCGCTGGCGGCCCGCCGCAGCCGTTCGCCGATCATGCGCATGCCCAAATAGACGCCGGTCTCCTTCATGAAGCGATCGGGCTCGATCATCAGCGCATCGAGCGCGAGCTGGACCTTCCTGCGGTTGTCGACGTCCATGACGAGCTTGCGCCGCTGCTCGACCAGCGCCTTGGCCAGCGGCTTGGTGAAGGTCCGTTGCGGCAGCACGACCTCGACGGTCTCGCTGCGCCCCTCCTGCCCGGTCTCGTCGCGCGCCAGGAGGCTCATATTGACCTTGGCGCCGGCCCAGGGATGGGCCGAGAAATCGACCGTGCTCTTCATCTCGTCTTCGCCGGAGCCGGAAGGCGGCACCGGCAGCACTTGCTTGGGCGCCTCGACCAGCGAGCGGCCGCCCGTGATCGGTCCGACTCGCGAGACCAGCACCTCGGCCGAGGCGATGCCGTAATCGTCCTTGGCGCGGTAGCTGAGGCCGAGCCCGCCTTGGACGCCGCTGACGGCCTTCGGCGGCTGGGTGAAGGCGATCTCCGGCTTCTGGTCGATGATCGCGTGCAGGCTGAGCGTCTGCGCCGGCGCGCCCGAGCCGGTGATGCGCAAGGTGCCGTCGCCGGCGACGAGATAGCGCTTCTCCGTCACCGCGACCGTATTCGTCGGCACGGCCTTGGTCTCGCCGGGCTTGCCCTCGACCGGGACGGCATCGAGCCGGCCGGTGGTCGCGACATCCATGCCGCTCTTGCCGGCGATGCGCACCACCACCGTCGACTTCTCGGGCACGTTGAAATTCGGACCGGCGAGCCTGCCGAAATCGATCAGGATCGGCGGCATGCGCGTATAGGACGGCGGATCGATCCAGGCATCGATCCGGACCGCGGCGGCCGCAAGCGCCGGACCGCGCCAGTCGAAGGCGGCGGTCAGCCGCGGCAGGGCCTCATGCCCGGCGACGAAGAAGCCGGCCACGGCCGCGACCAGCGGTGCCGCACGCAGGGCGCGCCTGTCGCGCCCGGCCATGTGCGGCTGCGGCGGCGCGACTTTCAGCGCCGCGACATGGGCGCTCTGGCGCTGCAGGTGCAGCGTCCACAATGCCTGCGAGACCGGGTCCTTGCCGCCGACCGCGAGCGTATCCTCCAGCGCGGTCGCCGGGCGATGCGCCCCGTCCATGGATTGGTCGAGCCGAGCCAGCGCCTCGCGGCGGCTGGGCCAGCGGCCGGTGACGGCCGGCCAGAAACTTCCGAGCAGGGCCAGGGCGAAGATGGCGGAACCGGCAGCCCGACCCCACCAGGGCAAATGCAGCCAGAGCCCGAACCAGGAGACGGCAAGGAAGGCGAGGACGACGCAGAGCGGCGCCCACAGCTTCGGCCAGAGACGCTCCCAGGCAAGAGACAGCCGCGACGCCGCTGTGAGGCGCTCCAGCCTCTTGCGGATCATACCGACCGGATCAAGCGCCGTGCGGCGCGGTGCTTCGCTCATCCGCTGCTCCGGGCCGCCCCCGCGGCGCCTCTCCTAGCTTCATCGATCGAAGGGAGAGGCTAACACGGGAATGTGGCGTGACCAGCGTCGAAGCGCCGAACCCACAGCTCGCTCCGGGGATTGTGAAGCAGGCTCAGGGCAGCCAGGGCGGCGCGCGATCCGTGCCGATCAGCTCTTCATAGCTCTGGCGCGGCCGCGTCACCGCGAATTTGTTGCCCTTCACCAGCACTTCGGCGACGAGCGGGCGCTGGTTATAGGTCGAGGACATGCTGGCGCCGTACGCTCCGGCAGTCATGAAGGCGATAAGGTCGCCGGGCTTCAGCGCTGAGAGTTCGCGCCCGGTGGTGAAGGTGTCGCCTGATTCGCAGATCGGCCCGACCACGTCATAGGCGATCGTCTTGCCGCCTTCCGCCGGCTCCGCCACCGGCCAGATCTCGTGATAGGCCTCGTACATGGCCGGCCGCATCAGATCGTTCATCGCGGCGTCTACGACGAGGAACTCCTTGGTCGGGCGCGGATTGAGGTGCAACACCTTGGTCAGCAGGATGCCGGCATTGCCGACGATCAGGCGTCCCGGCTCAAAGCCGAGCTCGGCGTCGAGCCCCTTCGTCACCCTGGCGACCATCGCGGCATAGGCCTCGATCAGCCCCGGGCCATGGTCGAACTCCCTGGGGATCTCATAGGGAATGCCGAGCCCGCCACCAAGGTCGAGCCGGTCGACGCGATGCCCTTCGGCCCGCAGCGCCAGCACGAGGTCGCGCATCTTGGTATAGGCCGCCTCGAAGGCGTCGACCTCGCGGATCTGGCTGCCGATATGCACGGCGAGCCCCATGATCCGGACGCCCGCCATGTTGGCGGCGCGGGCATAGAGCCGATGCACCTCCTCGAAGGAGACGCCGAACTTGTTGGCAGAAGAGCCGGTGGTGATCTTGGCGTGGCCGCCTGCGCCGATGTCGGGATTGACCCGGAACACCGCCTCCTGGCGCTTGCCGAGCCGCTGAGCCACCTTCGACAGGAGGTCGAGCTCGCCCTCGGTCTCGATATTGACCTGGTAGATGCCCGCCTCGACCGCAAAGGCAAGCTCGCTCTCAGCTTTGCCGACGCCGGAGAAGACGATCTTGCTGGCCGGGAAACCGGCGGCGAGCGCCTTGCGGATCTCGCCTTCCGAGACGGTATCGGCACCGGCGCCGAGCGCCGCCAGCGTCTTCAGCACGCCGAGATTGCTGTTCGCCTTCATGGCGTAGAAGACATGCGCCGGCTTGTCCGGAGCGATCGAGGCCATCGCCGCTTCATAAAGGCGGTAATGCCGCTCGATCGTCGCCGAGGAATAGACATAGACCGGCGTTCCGACCTCTGCCGCGATCTCGCGCAGGTCGACATCCTCGGCGAAGAGCGCGCCGTCGCGATAGGCGAAGTGATGCATCGAAGGTCCGGAAGACTGTCAGAGCAGCGGATCGAGGACGAAGGGCTTCTCGGGAATCTCGATCGCCTTGTTGCGCTTCGGCGCCTTGCCGAGCGGCGAAGCCTCCGTCGCGTTGAAGGTATTCTCGACCGCGCCGGTCTGCTGATCCGGCAGGTCGATCGCGTTCTTGGCGTTCGGCGGCGGCTCCAGCGGTCCGCGGCGGCCGCAAGCCGCAAGGGCGAGGCCGAGCAGGCCGACCACCAGAACGGTGCGGCCGAGTTTCAGGCGGGATTGCAGCACGAACGGTGATCCTTAGGCGAAGCTTCGAGACGAGTGTAGCGAATGGCGCGCAAGCTTGCGAGCCTTTGCGCCGGGATCATGACTGCGGCTTCGCGTCCTTGGCGAGCTGCTTCAGCCAGCGCTTGGCTTGCCGCTTCACATTGGCGGGAGCGGTGCCGCCATAGCTGGTCCGGCTCTTCACTGAGCGCTCCACGCCGAGCACGGCGAAGATCTCGTCGGAAATCTTCGGTTCGACCTCCTGCATCTCGGCGAGCGAGAGCTTCTCCAGTCCGACGCCCTTGGCCGAAGCGATGCCGACGAGGCGGCCGGTGACGTGGTGAGCGTCGCGGAACGGCATCTTCAGCACTCGCACCAGCCAGTCGGCGAGGTCGGTCGCAGTGGCGTAGCCGAGGCCTGCGGCCTTCTTCATCGTCTTCAGGTCCGGCTGCATGTCGCGGACCATGCCGGCTGAGGCGGCAAGGCAGAGCGACAGGGTCTGCACCGCATCGAACGTGCCTTCCTTGTCTTCCTGCATGTCCTTCGAATAGGTCAGCGGCAGGCCCTTCATCATCGTCAGCAGGCCCTGCAGCGCGCCGAAGACGCGGCCCGCCTTGCCGCGCACCAGTTCGGCCGCGTCGGGATTGCGCTTCTGCGGCATTATCGAGGAGCCGGTCGAGAACTTGTCGGAGAGCTTGACGAAGCCGAACTGCGGCGTCGCCCACAGCACGATCTCCTCGGCCAGGCGCGACAGGTGCATGGCGCAGATCGAGGCCGCGGAGAGCGTCTCCAGCACGAAATCGCGATCCGAGACCGAATCGAGAGAGTTCGCCGTCGGCCGCGCGAAGCCGAGCGCCTTGGCGGTCAAGTGCCGGTCGATCGGGAAGGAGGTGCCGGCGAGCGCGGCGGCGCCGAGCGGGCACTCGTTCATGCGCTCGCGCGCATCGCGCAGCCGGCTGCGGTCGCGCGCCAGCATCTCGACATAGGCGAGCAAATGATGGCCGAAGGTGACCGGCTGGGCCGACTGCAGATGGGTGAAGCCCGGCATCACCGCCCCGGCATAGGTATCCGCCTTTTCGGCGAGCGCGAGCTGGAGATCGGCGACCTGCTCGTCGAGCTGGTCGAGCGCGTCTCGCACCCAAAGGCGCATATCGGTCGCGACCTGGTCGTTGCGCGAGCGCGCGGTGTGCAGGCGCCCGGCGGCAAGGCCGATCCGGTCCTTGAGATTGCTCTCGATGTTCATGTGGATGTCTTCGAGCGCGCGCGAGAACGTGAAGCGCCCCGCCTCGATCTCGGCCTCTATGCCCTTGAGTCCGGCCGAGATGACGTCCACGTCGTCCTTCGTCAGGATGCCGGTCTCAGCCAGCATGGCGGCGTGTGCCAGCGAGCCGCGGATATCCTGGCGCCACAGGCGCTGGTCGAAATCGATGGAGGCGTTGATCTCCTCCATGATGGCGTCGGGACCTGTGGCGAAACGCCCACCCCACATGCGGTTGCTCACGGCGGTCTTTCCTGCTCTTCAAGGACGCGCGATGACGTCTCGGTCGAAAATAGTGGTGGCCTGCGGGGCTCTAGCGCTGCTGGTGTTCGGCGGCGCTGGCGCCTTCTACTCCGTCCGGGGTGGAGCCGGCAATTCCGTCTGCAGCGCTGCCGCGACGAAGGTTGAGACATTGCGCCCGCTGGCAAAGGGCGAGGTCGCGGCCGTCGAGGTCGCCAAGCAGCCGGCGCTCCTGCCCGATCTTGCCTTCAACGGCCCGGACGGCAAACCGACGACGCTGTCCGCCATGCGCGGCAAGACCGTTCTGGTCAACCTCTGGGCGACCTGGTGCCTGCCCTGCCTCACCGAGATGCCGGCGCTCGATGCGCTCCAGGGCGCGCTCGGCGGCCCCAATTTCGAGGTGGTGGCGATCAACATCGACACGCGCCACCCCGACAAGCCGAAGAAGTGGCTGGCCGACAAGAGCATCACCCGCCTCGCCTACTATGCGGACCCGCAGGCCAAGGTCTTCCAGGACATCCGCTCCGTGAAGAAGGTCGAGGGCATGCCGATCAGCCTGCTGGTCGATCCCGCCGGCTGCGAGCTCGCTTTGCTCCAGGGCCCGGCCGAGTGGGCCGGCGCCGACGCCAAGGCGCTGATCACCGCCGCGATCGGCCGGCGCTGAGCTCCCTCACCCGTCGATCACGGCCCTGACATCCACAAGAGTGACAAGCGGCTTCAGGCCTCATCCTTCGATCGAAAGGTCGCGGGATGTGAATCTGTATCCGCTCGAACCAGTTGCAGCATGACCCGCGTCGGCAACGCCGACACCACCGATCGTACAGGAGCGATGCGATGATCCGATTCGACTTGGGCCCAGTGCGCCACGTCGCCAGAACAGCCCTTCGACTGGCCATGGGCGGCTTGCTCGCCGCCGGGTTGACCGTGACGGCGCAGGCGCAGGATCGCACCGCGATCTCCGGAACCACGGTCTCGCTGGCACCGCTGAAGGGTTTCGTGCCGTCGAGCAAATTCGCCGGCCTCGAACATGCCGAAGCCAAGGCGTCGGTCCTCGTCGTCGAGATGCCGCCCGAGGCGCATGCGCAGTTGCAGGCGCTGTTCGGCAATGCCGAGGCCGCCAAGACCAATTTCGCCAAGCAGAACATCGTGATCGACGAGGCCGAGGACATCGAGACGGGCAGCGGCAAGGGCCGCATCCTGACCGGCCAGCAGAACGTCGCCGGCACCACCTTCGACAAGTGGATCGTGCTGCTCAAGGGCGCCAAGACCGTGATGATCACCGTGCAGGCGCCGGAGGATTCCGATCTCGACGGCGACGACGTCGTCGCCATGCTGAAGAGCGTCTCGCTCGGCGCCGAGCCGACGATCGAGCAGAAGCTCGCCGCCCTGCCCTTCCGCATCCGCGCCGCCGAGCCTTTCCGCGTCGTCGACACCTTCGGCGGCCTCGGCCTGCTGATGACCGTCGGCCCGCTGAACGTCGATCCCAAAGGCGCGCAGCCCATGCTGATCGTCAGCTACCAGACCGGCGGCCAGGTCCCGGCCGGCCAGTTGGCAGCCGTCGGCGAGAAGCTGCTGCAGACGACGCGCGGCTTCGAGAAGGCCGAGATCACCAAGCGCGACACGGTCGCCTTCGCCGGCAGCAAGGACGGAGTGCTGCTCTCGGGCAAGACGGCTGAGGGCGGCGCCGGCAAGCGCTTCGTCCAGTATATCGGCCTGGGTGCCGACGGCCGCTTCGTGCGCATGATCGTCAGCGCCGACGAAGCGACCTACCCCTCGCTCGAGCCGGCGATCAAGGCGATCGCCGACAGCATCGCCTTCGCCCAGTAATCGGCGATGCCGTAGCCAGCGTCACCGATCTGCAACATTTGCCATGGCCGGCCGGCTGCTCCATACGCTGCCGGCCATGAGCTACACGATCGGCCTCGCCACCACCTTCCACGATCCGGCCATCGCCATCGTCGACCCAAGCGGAGAGGTCCTCTTCGCTGAGGCGGCCGAGCGCTACCTGCAATACAAGCGCGCGCCGAACTGTGAGCCGGATACGGCGGCGCGGATGGAAAGCCTGGTCAAGCGCTACATTCCGAAGGGTGCGGAGATCCGACTCGCAACCAGCTGGGGCGAGGAGTTCACCGGCTTCCTCGACCAGATGAGCCGCGCCGGCTCCTTCAGCCTCGATTCGCTGCTGAAGCTTTCGCCCGCCTTCAATCGTTCGCTCGTGCCCGAGCGCAGCGAGCGCGCTTTGATCGCCAACCTGCACCATCAGCAGCAGCGCGCCGGCCTCGGCACCCTGCTCGGCCTCGACCGTGCCTTCGGCGAGGCCAAAATCACCGGGATGAAGCGCTATGGCCATCATCTCAGCCATGCCGCCTATGCTTCCTGGTCCTCGCCCTTCCGCGACGCCGCCTGCCTCGTCGTCGACGGCATGGGCGAGACCGGCGCCTCCGCCATCTTCGCGCTCAAGGACGGCCGCCTCACCGAGCTGAAGCGCCATCGCGGCCGCGAATCGATCGGCTTCTATTTCGGCTTCGTCACCGACCTCGCTGGCTTCGACCAGGCCAAGGGCGAGGAATGGAAGATCATGGGGCTCGCGCCCTATGGCCAGCGCGATCCTGAATTGCTCGCGCTGCTGCGCAAGCTCTATCGCGTCGAGGGCACCAAGCTCAGCTTTGCCGACGCCGCGACGGTCCAGAGCGTCGCCGACGAGATCCTGGCTCGCCGCCCGGCTGATGCGCTCGACAAGGGCTGGGCCGATCTCTCGCGCTGCGGCCAGGACGTCTTCGCCGAGATGATGGAGGCGCTGCTCGCCGAGACCGCCGCCCTCTGCCCGTCGGAGAATCTCGTGCTCGCTGGCGGCTGCGCGCTGAACTCCTCCTTCAACGGCAAGATCGTCGGCAGGCACGGCTTCAAGCAGGTTCACGTCCCCTCCGCTCCGGCCGATGACGGCAACGCGGTTGGCGCTGCCTGGCTCGCCCATGCCGAGGCGAATCCGGATTGGCAGGCGCCGAAGGGCCCGATGAGCCCCTATCTCGGCTCGTCGCTCTCGACCGAGCCGTTCGAGCGCATGGCCGCCTGGGAGCCGAGGCTGCAAAAGCTCTCGCCGGACGAGATCATTACCGCGACAGCGAAGCTCCTGGCGGACGGCAAGCTGATCGGCTGGGCGCAGGGGCGCGCCGAGTTCGGGCCGCGGGCGCTCGGCAACCGCTCGATCCTGGCCGATCCGCGTCCCGCCGACGCCAAGGACGTCCTCAACGCCAAGGTGAAGTATCGCGAGGCCTTCCGGCCCTTCGCGCCCTCGATCCTGGCCGAGCACGGCCCCGACTGGTTCGAGAACTACCAGGATGCGCCCTATATGGAGCGCACGCTGACCTGGAAGGAAGCGGTGCGCGACCGCGTCCCGGCGGTCGTCCACGAGGATGCGACGGGGCGCCTGCAGAGCGTCACGGCCGAACGCAATCCGCGCTATCACGCGCTGATCTCGGCCTTCCACGCGCTCACCGGCGTGCCGGTGATCCTCAACACCTCGTTCAACATCATGGGCAAGCCGATCCTGCACAGCAGCGAGGACGCGATCCTGATGTTCTATACGAGCGGGCTCGACGCGCTGGTGGTCGAGGACTGGCTGCTGGTGAAGTGATCGCCCGCTTCAGCGGCAGACGTATCCGGACATGAAAAAGGCGGCGCTCACGCGCCGCCTTTTCGATTCCATGATGGTGAAGAGAGGCTCAGCTCGCCTGCTTGACGGCGATGCCCTTCTCCTCGAGCAGCGCCTGCAGCTCGCCGGCCTGGAACATCTCGCGGGTAATGTCGCAGCCGCCGACGAACTCGCCCTTGACGTAGAGCTGCGGGATGGTCGGCCAGTTCGAATAGGCCTTGATGCCTTCGCGGATCTCCTGATCCTCGAGCACGTTGACGCCCTTGAAGGGCACGCCGACGTAAGAGAGAATCTGCACGACCTGGCCGGAGAAGCCGCACATCGGGAATTGCGGCGTACCCTTCATGAAGAGCACCACGTCGCTTGACTTCACTTCGGCGTCGATACGGGCGTTCACATCGCTCATGGCTTTATCTCCAAATGCGGGTTCAAGGCCCGCCGGATGAACTCGTTCTAATCTTGGGGAACCGTCGTCGTCAGCGCAAGGGCATGCAGCACGCCGCCCATGTTTCCTTGCAAGGCGGCATAGACCATCTGGTGCTGCTGCACGCGTGACTTGCCTTTGAAGGCGGCCGAGGTCACCGTGGCAGCATAGTGGTCGCCATCGCCGGCGAGATCCTTGATCTCGACGACGGCGTCGGGGAACGCCGCCTTGATCATGCGCTCGATCTCGCTCGCTTCCATCGCCATGATGCGTCTCCTCAAATCCGAACCGTTTCCGTCATTGCGAGGAGCGGAGCGACGAAGCAATCCAGGAGCGGCAGAGCTCTACGTCTCCTGGATTGCTTCGCTCCGCTCGCAATGACGGTGGTGTTCCTCGCAATCGATCAAGCAGCCTTGCCGGCCATGTAGTCGGGCAGCCAGCTTTCATGGGTCTTGCGAAGGGCGGCGACCGAGACGGCGGCTTCGCCCGGCAAGGCAAGCTCGCTGCCGCCGGTCTTGCCGATGATCTCAGCCGGCACGCCCGCGGCCTTCGCCTCGGCGACGACCGCCTCGGCGGCGCCAGCCGGCAGCGCAAGCAGATAGCGGCCCTGGTCCTCGCCGAACAGCACGGCATGGGCCGGCCCTGCCGGCAGCGCCTCGACCTTGGCGCCGATGCCCCTCGCCATCGCCATCTCGGCAAGCGCGACGGCAAGGCCGCCATCCGAGAGGTCATGGCAAGCGCTGAGGCGCCCCGCCGTGATCAGCGAGCGCACGAATTCGCCATTGCGGCGCTCGACAGCCAGATCGACCGGCGGCGGCGCGCCTTCCTCGCGGCCGCAGACCGTCGCGAGATAGGCGCTCTGGCCGAGCCAGCCCTTGGTCTCGCCGATCAGGACGATCGCCTCGCCCTCGGCCTTGAAGCCGACGGTCGCGTGCTTGGTGACATCGGCGAGCACGCCGACGCCGCCAATGGTTGGGGTCGGCAGGATCGAGACGCCATTGGTCTCGTTGTAGAGCGAGACGTTGCCGGAAACGACCGGGAAGTCGAGCGCCCTGCAGGCCTCGCCGATGCCGCGGATGCAGCCGACGAGCTGGCCCATCACCTCGGGCCGCTCCGGGTTGCCGAAGTTGAGATTGTCGGTGATGGCGAGCGGCAGGGCGCCGACCGCGGTGAGGTTGCGCCAGGCTTCGGCCACCGCCTGCTTGCCACCCTCGAACGGATCGGCCTCGCAATAGCGCGGCGTCACGTCGGCGGTCATGGCGAGGCCCTTCGGCCCATCCTCGATCCGGACGATGCCGGCATCGCCGCCCGGCGTCACCGCCGAGTTGCCGAGGATCAGCGTGTCGTACTGCTCGTAGATCCAGCGCTTCGACGAGAGGTCGGGCGAGCCGACCAGCGCGAGCAGCGCCTCGGCATTCGACATCGGTGGCTTGACGCTGGCGGCCTCAACCACCGGCCGCTTCGGCGTCTCGACCCAGGGCCGGTCATATTCGGGAGCCTCGTCGCCGAGTTCCTTGATCGGCAGGTCGGCCATCGTCTCGCCGTCATGCTTGACGACGAAGCGCAGCGTGTCGGTGGTCTTGCCGACGACGGCGAAATCGAGGCCCCATTTGCGGAAGATCGCCTCGGCCGGCTCCTCATGGCCCGGCTTGATCACCATGAGCATGCGCTCCTGGCTCTCCGAGAGCATCATCTCATAGGCGCTCATCTGCGCTTCGCGGCAGGGCACCGCGTTGAGATCGAGCTCGACGCCGAGATCGCCCTTGGCGCCCATCTCGACGGCCGAGCAGGTCAGGCCGGCGGCGCCCATGTCCTGGATCGCGTCGACATGGCCGGCGGCCATGATCTCGAGGCAGGCTTCGAGCAGCAGCTTCTCGGCGAAGGGGTCGCCAACCTGCACGGTCGGGCGCTTCTCCTCGGCGCCCTCGTCGAAGGCGGCCGAGGCCATGGTCGCGCCATGGATGCCGTCACGGCCGGTCTTCGAGCCGAGATAGACGATCGCCTTACCGACGCCCGAGGCCTTGGCGTAGAAGATCTCGTCAGCCCGGGCGAGGCCGACCGCCATGGCGTTGACCAGGATGTTGCCGTCATAGCGGCGATGGAAGCCAGTCGCGCCGCCGACATTGGGCACGCCGAAGGAATTGCCGTAGCCGCCGATGCCGGCGACGACGCCAGAGACCAGATGGCGGGTCTTCGGGTGCGACGGGTCGCCGAAGCGCAGCGCGTCGAGCACCGCGATCGGCCGCGCGCCCATGGTGAAGACGTCGCGCAGGATGCCGCCGACGCCCGTGGTCGCGCCCTGATAGGGCTCGATGAAGGACGGGTGGTTGTGGCTCTCCATCTTGAAGACCACGGCGAGCCCGTCGCCGATGTCGATGACGCCGGCATTCTCGCCCGGGCCCTGGATCACCCAGGGCGCCTTGGTCGGCAACGTCTTCAGATGGATCTTCGACGACTTGTACGAGCAATGCTCGTTCCACATCGCCGAGACGATGCCGAGCTCGGTGATCGACGGCTCGCGCCCGATCAGGTGCAGGAAGCGCTGATATTCGTCCGGCTTGAGGCCGTGCTCGGCGACCAGCTGCGGGGTGATCTTGATGTCGTTGGGAATCACGCGGCCTGTTCCTGACGGAGGGGGCGAGCCAGGGGCTCGATCTCAAGCGGGGGCAATAGCCTGAAAATGGCCGCTGACACAATCGCAGGCGACGCCTACCCCACCCCGATCTCCGCCATGGCCGCCCGCAGCTTGGCCGGGATCGGCACCGGCGTCTGCGGATCGCGCTCGACATAGACATGGGTGAAGAGGCCCTGTGCCGCCGTGAGCTGCCCGCCCTGCCGGAAGATGCCGATCCGGTAGGTCACCGAGGAGCGGCCGAGCTTCTCGACCGCCAGCGCCCCCTCGACGATCTCGGGGAAGGCGACGCTCTCGAAATAGTCGCAGCGCGTACCGACCACGAGGCCGACGATCTTGCTCTCCTTCGCGTCGAGGAAGCCCTGCTCGATCAGCCAGGCGTTCACCATCGTGTCGAACCAGTTGTAGTAGATCACATTGTTGACGTGGCCGAAGACGTCGTTGTCAGCCCAGCGCGTCGGGATCGTGCGGAACAGGCGGAAATCGGCCCGCCCCAGCCTGACTGGCTTCTCGCTCATGGCTTCTCCCCGCCCGCCTTGTCGCCCGTGCCGATCTCGGGAACGCCGAGCGCATCTGCCAGCCGCGCCTTGGCCGAGCCGGGCCGCAGCGGTTTCTGCTGGCTCTCATGCGGCGCCCAGCCGGAGAGCCAGACGATCTCGAAGGTCGCGCGCAGGCGCCCGTCCGGATCGGCGAAGCGCTCGGCATAGAGCTCGGCTGCCCGCAGCAGCACGGACCGCCGCAGCGGCTTGCGGCTGCGTTCGCTCAGCGCATTGGCCCAGCCCATGGCGCGCAGATCGCGCAGCAGGCCGAACATGTCGCCATAGCGCACGGTGACGCTCTCGCTGTCGATCACGGGCAACGCAAAACCCGCACGCTGCAGCAGCCCACCGAGATCGCGCAGATCGGCGAAGGGCGCGACACGAGGGCTCGCGCCGCCGGTCAGTTCGACTTCGGCCGCGAGCAATGATTGGCGCAGTTCGGTCAGGCTCTGGCCGGCGAGCAGGCAAGCGATGAAGAGCCCGTCGGGCCTGAGCGCCCGCTTGATCTGGATGAGGGCGCCAGGCAGATCGTTGACCGCGTGCAGCGCCAGCAGCGAAGCCGCGAGATCGAGTGATTCCGCCGCGAAAGGCAGCGTTTCGAGATCACCGACGACAGCCGCGCTGCCATCCGCGACCTCCGCCATGCGCAGCAGATCGCCCGCCCTCACCTGCAGCACCATCCCTGCCAATGGCAGCGGGGTGCCGAGATCGGCCGCCCGCTCGAAGCGCCGCAGCACGGCCGAAAGCCGCTCGTCGAGATCGCCGACGCAACGCGTCAGCAGGAAATCGGGATAGCCGGCAGCGAGCGCAGCCGAGAGGCGGCGGCGATAGAGCGAACGGTCGAAAACATGATGATCAGGCATGGCCGGGCGCCGCCGAGATGAAGAAGGCGCGAGGAACCCCTCCCCCTTGTGGGGAGGGGTAGGGGTGGGGGTCGCAAAGCCGGAGCGGGCGGAAGATCGCCATGGCGCTGTCGTAACTGCCAAGCCCTTCTTCCTGCCAACCATCACCAGGCGGAACCACCCCCATCCCCAACCCTTCCCCAAAAGGGGGAAGGGAGGCGCTCAGGCGATCAACCTTTCGCGGAATCCACACGGGAGAGAACTCCTGCGCCAACCTTCGCCCTACTCCATCCCCTCCAGCTCGATGATCAGCCCCTCGATCATCTTGAGCCCGATCTGCCAGAAGGCCGGATCGCGCGCATCGAGGCCGAACGGCTTCAGCAGTTCGGAATGGTGCTTGGTGCCGCCGGCCGAGAGCAGCGCGAAATAGCGCTCCTGAAAGCCCGAGGCCGAGTTCTGGTAGACGCCGTAAAGCGAGTTCACCAGGCAGTCGCCGAAGGCATAGGCGTAGACATAGAAGGGCGAGTGGATGAAGTGCGGGATATAGGCCCAGAAGGTCTCGTAGCCCGGCCCAAGCCGGATCGCCGGCCCCAGGCTCTCCGACTGCACGCTGAGCCAGAGATCGCAGAGATTCTCGGCCGTCAGCTCGCCCTGCCGGCGCGCCTCGTGGACCTTGCGCTCGAAGGAATAGAACGCGATCTGGCGCACGACCGTGTTGATCATGTCCTCGACCTTGGCCGCCAGCATCGCCTTGCGCTGCGTCTGGTCGCGCGTCTCGTCGAGCAGCTTGCGGAAGGTCAGCATCTCCCCGAACACGCTCGCCGTCTCGGCCAGCGTCAGCGGCGTCGGCGCCATAAGCGCGCCGTTCGGCCCGGCCAGGACCTGGTGCACGCCATGGCCGAGCTCATGCGCCAGCGTCATCACGTCGCGCGGCTTGCCCTGGTAGTTGAGCAGCACATAGGGGTGCGCCGACGGCACGGTCGGGTGCGCGAAAGCGCCAGGCGCCTTGCCCGGGCGGGCCGGCGCATCGATCCAGCTTTCGTCGAAGAAGCGCCGCGCGATCCCCGCCATGTCGGCCGAGAAATCACCATAGGCCGAGAGCACGGTGTCGCGCGCTTCGGTCCACGGAATCGTGCGCTGCTCGACCTTGGGCAGCGGCGCATTGCGATCCCAGTAGTCGAGCGACTCCTGCCCGAACCAGCGCGCCTTCAGCTTGTAATAGCGGTGCGACAGCCGCGGATAGGCCTCGCGCACTGCTGCGACCAGCGCATCGACGACCTCGCGCTCGACCCTGTTCGCCATGTGCCGGGAATCGGCGACGTCCTCGAACTTGCGCCAGCGGTCGGAGATCTCCTTGTCCTTGGCCAGCGTGTTGGTGATCAGGCCGAAGGTGCGCAGATGCTGGCGGAAGACGGTGCCGAGCACCTCCGCCGCCTCCTTGCGCACCGCGCCGTCGGCGTCCTGCAGCCGGTTCAGCGTGAGCTCGAGGGTGAGGTCGTCGCCGCCGACCTTGAAGCGCAGCGAGGCGATCGTCTCGTCGAAGAGCCGGTTCCAGGCGCCATGGCCGGTGACCGACTTCTCGTGGAACAGCTCCTCGATCCGGTCCTCGAGCTGGTGCGGCTTGTCCTTGGCGAGGTCTTCGAGCCACGGCTTCCAGTGGCTGAGCGGCGCCTGCGCCGCTGCCTTGGCCAGCAGCGCCTCGTCGATCCGGTTGAGTTCGAGCCCGAAGAACAGGAGCTCGGTCGAGATCGCGGTGACCTTGTCCTGCGTGTCGCCATAGAACTTGGCGCGCTGCGGGTCGGTGGTGTCGCCGGAATAGACCAGGCCGGCATAGGACATGATCTTGCCGACCAGATCCTCCAGCCCCTCATAGGCCTTGACCGCTTCGGCCAGAGCGACGCTGGCATCCTCACGCGCGGCGAGCGCTGCGAGCTTGCCGCGATAGAGCTCGGCGAAACGCCGCGCCTCCACCGCCGCGCGCTCGAGATCGGCGATGAAGGCCGGCGAATCCATCGTCGGGTAAAGATGCGTCAGATCCCACTCCGGCAAGGCGCCGAGCGCCTCGGCCGTGCCTCCGGCATGGGCGGCGCGTGCGATTGCGGGACGGTCGAAGGGGCGGGTCATGTCGTCTCTGCCTCGGCCTGTCGGGATCGGTTGTGGCCCCCTCATATGCGCGGCCTGCCGCTTCCGATCAACGGCAGCGCTGCCACAGGCGCCCGATTTCCCGCAGGCTTCGCCGGCTTAAGCGGCGCTTAACCGTTCTCCCCGACAGTGACCCGAAACGGAACAGCCGATTCCGGCTAATCGCCTGGCCTGCCGAGGTTTCATGTCCGCAACAATCCTCGTCGTCGACGACGATCCCGTCCAGCGCCGGCTGCTCGATGCGATGCTGAAGCGCTTCGGCTACGAGGTCGCGCTGGCGGAGGGCGGCGAGCAGGCGCTGGCGGTTCTCGTCGACGAATCGCGGCGCATCGACTGCCTGATCCTCGACCTCGTCATGCCCGGCCTCGACGGCATGGGCGTGCTCGCGGCGCTGCGCGAGCGTGGCAATGAGGTGCCGGTGATCGTGCAGACCGCCAACGGCTCGATCGAGACCGTCGTCGCGGCGATGCGTGCCGGCGCCGTCGATTTCGTCGTCAAGCCGGCCGGCGCCGAGCGCCTGCAGGTCTCGCTCAAGAATGCGCTCAAGCTCGGGGCACTCGAGCACGAGATCCGCTACATGAAGCGGCGCGCCTCCGGCCAGCTCGGCTTCCGCGACCTCGCCAGCAAGAGCCAGGACATGGGCCGCGTCGTCCAGCTCGCCGAGCGCGCCGCCCGTTCCAATATCCCGATCTTGATCGAGGGCGAATCCGGCGTCGGCAAGGAGGTGCTGGCCCGCGCCATCCAGGGCTCCAGCGACCGCAGGGGCAAGCCGTTCGTCACGGTGAACTGCGGCGCGATCCCGCACAACCTCGTCGAATCCATCCTGTTCGGCCATGAGAAGGGCGCCTTCACCGGCGCGACCGAGCGGCATATCGGCAAATTCGTCGAGGCCAATGGCGGCACCCTCTTCCTCGACGAGGTCGGCGAACTGCCGCTCGATGCGCAGGTCAAGCTGCTGCGCGCCATCCAGGAGAGCGAGGTCGATCCGGTCGGCGGCAAGAAGTCGGTGCGCGTCGACATCCGCATCATCTCGGCGACCAACAAGAGCCTACTGGAACAGGTCAAGCGCGGCGAGTTCCGCGAGGACCTGTATTACCGGCTCAACGTCTTCCCGATCACCCTGCCGCCGCTGCGCCGCCGCCGCGAGGACGTCGCCGACCTCGCCCGCGGCTTCCTCGCCCGCTTCGCCGCGGAAGAGGGCCGCAAGCTGCGCGGCATCAGCGCCGAGGCGTTGACCCTGCTCGCCGACTATGACTGGCCCGGCAATGTCCGCCAGCTCGAGAACGCGATGTTCCGCGCCGTCGTGCTCTCCGATGGCGACGAGCTCACCGTCGCCGAGTTCCCGCAGATCGCCGCGCAGATGGACGGTTTCGATGTCCGCATCCCGCCGGCGCCCGCCTCGATCGCCAGCGAGCCGCGCGGCGAGGCGCCGCCGCGCGTCATCCAGGTGCCGGTGCGCGATCCCAATGCGCTCGACCTCGTCGCCGGCTCCGACATGCGCACGCTCGACGAGCTGGAGCGAGAGATCATCAAGTTCGCACTGGCCCATTACCGCGGCCACATGTCCGAGATCTCGCGCAAGCTCGGCATCGGCCGCTCGACGCTCTACCGCAAGCTCAAGGATTACGGGCTGATCGAGGGCGAGGACGCCGCCGACGGCGTCGACGCCGCCTGATCGGACCGCATCGAAACACCGTCTGCAACCCACAGGGGACGGGTTGCAGAGGGCGAATATCGGCCGCTGTTGCAGGGCGGCATCTTGTCGAAACAGGCCGAGTCACGCAGTTATCGGCGTGGATCGGCCAGGGACCGGGGAAGTTATCGATGCGCCTTCGCCGCCTGGCGGAAACCGTCTCAGCCACCACGCTTGGCCTCTCGCTGCTTCTCGCCTCCGCGACTGCCCAGGAGGCCACGGGAGACATCAGTGTTCCGCTGCCCGAGCAGCCGGCTCTGGTCATCCTGAGCAGCGAGACCGGTCCGCAGAAGCTCGACATCCCCGCTCCCGCGGAGGTCACGCTCGACCTGCGCCCGTCCGCCGGCCCGCAATCGGCCGATGCGGCCGAGACCAGGGAGATCGTCACCGGCGCGCTCTCGACCAGGCCGGACAACAGCCCGGCAGAGCTTGAGCTCGACCTGCCCGAGCCGGAGATGCCGCCGGTCGATCCGGCCCTGGTTAAGCCGATCGAGCCTGCGCCGCAGCCGCAATTGGCCAAGCCGGCGCAGATCGACCTGCCGCCGATCCCCGACGTTGCGGTCACCATGCCGCCGAGGCTCGAACTCTCCGGCCGGATCGCGGCGCAGGCCGAGATCGCCGCCGCGCTGCCTCGCCTTTCCGCCCGCGAGCGCGCCGATATCGTCGCCGCCTATGCCGCCAACGAGAACCGGCCGTTCTGGATCGACGGCAAGGAACTCGGCGCAACCGGCAAGCAGATCGTCGCGCAGCTCGGCCACGCCGGCGATGACGGCCTGCGCGCCGGCGACTACCTGCTTCCGGTCTTCGAGGGCAGCGACAAGGATAGTCTTGCCGCTGCCGATATCCGGCTTTCGGCGCTCGCCGTGCTCTATGCCCGCGACGCCCGCGGCGGCCGCATCGACCCGCGCCGCCTCTCCAAGCTGATCACGCCGAAGCTCGAACTGCCCTCGGCGACCGAGGTGCTGTCCGAACTCGCCGGTGCCGCCGACGCCGGCGCCGAGCTCGCCGCCTATAATCCCCGGCACGCGGGCTATCAGCATCTCAAGGCCAAGCTCGCCGAACTGCGTGCCCACAAGCCGGAGACACCGGTCGCCCGCATCCCGGCCGGCCCGGCCCTCAAGGTCGGCATGCGCGATGCCCGCGTGCCGCTGATTCGCGCCCGGCTCGGCCTCGGCAGCAGCGAGGAGCCGGTCTATGACCGCTCGACCGCGCTGGCTCTGGCAGATTTCCAGAAGCAGGCCGGCCTGCGCGCCGACGGCGTGCTCAGCGACCAGACTGTCGCCGCCCTCGCCATGCCACGCTCGACCCGGCTGGAGAGCGACATCGTCGCCCAGATGGAGCGCTGGCGCTGGCTGCCGAGCGATCTCGGCGAGAACCGCATCGTCGTGAACATCCCCGAATACAAGATGCGCGTCATGCACGGCGACAAGCTCGCCTACGAGTCGCGTGTCATCGTCGGCAAGGCGGAATCGGCGACGCCGGTGTTCTCGCACCGGATGGAGCACGTCGTCGTCAATCCGTCCTGGTATGTGCCGCCCTCGATCCTGAAGAAGGAGTTCCTGCCCGGGCTCGCCAACGATCCGAACTACGCCGCCAGGCGCGGCTATGTCGTGACCCGCGGCAAGAACGGCAGCATCTCGGTGCGCCAACCGCCGGGCGAGCGCAACGCGCTCGGCTGGATCAAGTTCATGTTCCCGAACGACCATGCCGTCTATCTGCACGACACGCCCAACCGCGGCCTGTTCGGCGCCGGCAAGCGCGCCTTCAGCCATGGCTGCGTGCGTGTCGAGAACCCCTTCGCCCTCGCCGACCAGGTGCTCGGGCCGGAGTGGACGAGCGAGCGGCTGAAGCGGCTGATCGGCTCCGGCGAGCGCACCATCAAGCTGCCGCAGCCCCTGCCGATCCACTTGGTCTATGAGACCATCGTCGTAAACGAGGCCGGTGCCGTCACCACCTTCGACGATATCTACGGTTTCCACAGGCTGGTCAGGAACGCGCTCGAACAGCGGTCCTGACCGTTCCGGCCTGAAAAAAGTCCCATTCGGCACGGTTTCGCCACGATCTGCCGGTAGCGAGCAATCTTGATTGCCGAATTCCGGCGGGGAGTTGTCTCGCCGGTAACCTCCCGTTAAGCCTTCTCGGCAACTGTTCCTTCACGTTTATCGCTCCGGCTCGCCCGGCGCTTCGAGACGGGTCTGGCAGAGTGAGCAGGTCGAAAGCCGAGATTGCAGCACGGCTGCCGCGTTCTTTGCGGCTGAGCGCGCATGCCGGCTTCCTGCTGGTCGCCAGCGCGAGCTTCCTTGTCCTCGGGGTACGCAGCACGCAGAATGCCGTCGCCAACGGCGACACCCGCACGATCACGATCAAGCATATGCACACCAAGGAGGAGACGACCGTCACCTTCAAGCGTGACGGCCGCTACGACTCCGCGGCGCTGGAGAAGCTGAACTGGGCGCTGCGCGACTGGCGCATCGACGAGCCGATCCGGATGGATCCGCGCCTGTTCGACCTCGCCTGGGAAGCCCATCGCAAGGTCGGCTCCGACCAGCCCTTCCACGTCGTCTCCGCCTATCGCTCGCCCGGCACCAATTCGATGCTGCGCCGGCGCTCGCGCGGCGTCGCCAAGCACAGCCAGCACATGCTCGGCAAGGCGATGGACTTTTATTTGCCGGACACCCCCACCGCCCGCATCCGCGAGGTCGCGATGCGGATGCAGCGCGGCGGTGTCGGCTTCTATCCCGGCGCCCACACTCCCTTCGTCCATCTCGACGCCGGCTCCGTCCGCTCCTGGCCGCGCATGACCCGCGACCAGCTCGTCCGCCTCTTCCCCGATGAGCGGACCGTGCACCTGCCGGCCGACGGCAAGCCGCTCAGCGGCTACGAGGTCGCCAAGGCCGAGATCCTCTCCAGCGGCGGCTCGGTGATGGGCTATGGCGCCGGCGATTACGACGAGGGCGCGATCATGGCGTCCAGCAGCGGCGGCAAGAGCTTCTGGGCCGCGCTGTTCGGCGGCGACGACGAGGAAGCCGACGCCCGCCCGGCTCGTGGCCGTGCGGCCGCAGCCCGTCGCGCGCCGACGCCGCAGCCGACCGTCATGGCCTATGCCGGCGACAGCAACAGCGGCGATGGCGGCCGCTTCGCCGTGTTCAATGCGCAGCCGGCCCAGCCCGAGCCGAGCGGCCGTTCCGTGCTGCGCGAGCGGTCGAACCGCGCGACCACCACCGCGCCGCCCGCGCCGCCGCCTGAGGAGACGCAGGTCGCAGCACTGGCCCCAGCCCAGGTTGCACCGCCTGAGCCGCCGAAGCCCGCCCCGATCGCCACCGCCCTTCCCGTCGCGCGCCCGAGCGGCCTGACGCCGCCCGTGCCGAACCCGCCGGCCGGCTCGCCGCAGCTCGCCGCCCTGGCCGCAGAGGCGACGGCCCTGCCGCTGCCCGCATCCGAGCAGAAGCTCATCCTCGCCTCGCTGCCGCCGCGCCGGCCGACCGACCTGCCGGGCCCGTCGCTTGAAACCATCCTGACCGGCAAGGCCGTCTCGGCCCCGCTGCCGCCTTCCCGCCCGGTGGCGCTGGCGAGCCTGTCGACCGAGGGCCTGCGTCTCAACGACGACGCCGAGGATGCCGTAGCCCCTGTAGTCCCTGCCGGCGCGAAGCTGGTCGCGGTCAACCATCCCCTGCCGCCGATCCGGCCGCGCCCGCCGGGCGCCGCCCCGGAGCAGGCCGGCACGACGCAGATCGCCGCGCGGCCGCGCAGCACCCCGATCGCCGCCGAATACAACGCCGACCGGGCGGGCCTCGACTCGCTCTTCGCCGCCGTCTCGGCGCCGGAAGCGCCGCCCGCACGCCGTGCCACGGTCGCGACCGCCAAGGCGAAGGCCGGTTCGGAGGCGCATGCCAAAGGCTGGGTCGCCGGCGCGAGCCCGGCCGCCTCGCTCGGCTTCTCCGCCGCCGAGCCCAGCGATGTCGGCACCAGCGGCTTCAGCGGCCCGGCGGTCAAGGCGCTACCGACCACCTTCGTCCAAAACTGAGCGTCATTCCGGGGCAAGCGCGCAGCGCTTGAGCCCGGAACCCAGAACCGATGAACCTGATCGGGAGGCAAACCGGCTCATGAGCCCTTTGCGGGCACGCGCATCGGTTCTGGGTTCCGGGCTCGGCCCTGCGGGCCGCCCCGGAATGACGGCGCGGTTCATTGCGGATATCCCGCCCGCCTATTCCTTGTCGATCGGCCAGGCCTTGAACACCGGAAGTGCCTCGCAAGCCGCAGCCTGACGCGCCAGCGCCGGCCAGCGCTCCTCGGGGGCGAACTCCGGAATGACGAAGCGGCAGAAGCCCCAGGCGATCGCGGCAGCGATGTCGCCCGGCCTCGGCTCGGGTCCCGCAGCGATCTCACCGCGCTCGGCGGCCTGATCCAAAAGGTCCAAGGCCGTGTGGAGCTGCGCCAGGATGCGCTCCTGCCAGTTGTCATAGCGCTTCTCTTCCGGCCGCTTGCGTTCGTACTCGACCGAGACCGCCTTGTCGGCAGCGACGATGCCGATGCCGGTCAGGCTGAGATCCCTGACCCGCGCCGCCTTGTCGGCCGGCCGCAGCGAGCGCCCGGCGACATCCTCGAAATGCTGGATGATCAGCAGGGATTCGCTGAGCACGGTGCCGTCATCGGCGACCAGCGTCGGCGCCTTGATCAGCGGGTTGATCTTGCGGAACTCGGGCATATGCCGGAACACCGAGACCGAGCGATGCTCGAAATCGAGGCCGAGCAAGGTTCCGGTGATGGCGGCGCGCCGCACATAGGGGCTGTCGAGCATTCCAACCAGCAGCATGGCATTCTCCCGTTGTCGTCAGCGGAACACTGGAGGCTTGCAGCGGCATTGCCACGCGAATTCGGGTGAAGCTCGACTTCACGCCATTTGATGCTCGTCGGCGGGATAGTCCTCCGGTGCCAGTTCGCCGGCCGCGATCCTCGCCTGGACAGCCGCCTGGCAGGGATCCCAGGACGGCGTGTTGCCGAAGTGCTCGAGCATGAGATCGATCAGCACCCGCACCTTGCCGGGCACGTAAGGCCCGGGCGGCCGCACGACATGTAGCGCACTCTCCCGCATCGGATAGCGCCAGAGGATATGCTCGACCGTCCCGGCGCGGATCGCGTCGCTGGCGATGAAGGTCGGCAGCACGACGATGCCGAGCCCCGCCTCGGCCCATTTCAGCAACGTGTCGCCATTGTCCGAGCGTAAGCGGCCGGAGGGACGCACGGAGACCCAGCGCCGGCCCATGCAGAAGCCCCAGTCGACGACGCTGTTGCCGGAATAGACCAGGCATTCGTGCCGGGCGAGGTCGAGCGGCGTCTCCGGTCGGCCGCAGCGAGCAAGATAGTCGGGGCTGGCGAGCACCGCGGCCTTCACCGGGGCGATGCGCCGCGCCACCAGGGTGGAGTCCTTCAGCGCACCGATCCGGATCGCAGCATCGAAGCGCTCGCCGATCAGGTCGACCTGGCGGTCGCTCGCCTCCACGTCCAGTTCCAGCCGTGGGTACCGCTGCGCCAGCTCCGCCAGCACCGGCGCGAGATGCCGGTAGCCGAAGGAGAGCGGCATCGACAGCCGCAAGCGCCCCGCGACACCCTCCGACTGCTGCGCCACCGCCTCGCGCGCCTCGGCGAGCTCTGACAGGATGCGCTCGCCACGCGCCTTGAACTCCAGCCCCGCCTCGGTGGCGGCGACACCGCGCGTCGTCCGGCTGAGCAGGCGCGTGCCGAGATCGGCTTCCAAACGGGTAATACGGCGGCTGACGATCGATTTCGCCAGGCCGAGGCTATGCGCGGCCCGGCCGAAGCCGCCCGCGTCGACGACGGCGACGAAGCTCCTGATATCGTCGATCTCGGACATGAAGCGTTCCTGGATGAGCAACAGATTGGTGCCCAATATGGGCATTCTGGTGCGGCAAGTGAACCGCTACCTCTCCCTCATCAAATCCCGCTCTCGCAGGAAGGGCGCCTGAAGGAGGCGCTCCGAGACAACAACCCGTTTCATCGGCCTGCCAGCGCCACACGCGTTCACAGATGAGGAAGCCATGCTCGACAAGCTCAAGAAGCGCCGCACGCAATATGCCCTCGGCAAGAACCTGCCGATCTCCGAAACGCAGGTCGATGCCCTGATCCGGGAAGCGATCCGCCTCTCCCCCTCCAGCTTCAACTCGCAGAGCTCGCGCGCCGTGATTCTCTTCGGCCGGGAGAGCGACAAGTTCTGGAGCATCGCCAAGGAAGCGCTTCAGGCGATCGTGCCTGCAGCCGATTTCGCCGGGACAGCCAAGAAGATCGAAGGCTTCGCCAGCGGCGCGGGAACCGTGCTGTTCTTCGAGGACCAGGAGCCGGTCAAGGCGCTCCAGGCCAATTTCCCGCTCTACGCGCACAACTTCCCGATCTGGTCGGAGCACTCGACCGGCATGGCGCAGCTGGCGGTGTGGACCGCACTGGCAGACGCCGGCATCGGCGCGAGCCTCCAGCACTACCATCCGCTCGTCGACGCCGAGGTCGCCAAGACCTGGAACATCCCTGCGTCCTGGAAGCTCACCGCGCAGATGCCCTTCGGCTCGAATGAGGCGCCCTTCGGCGAGAAGACCTTCATCGACGACGAGGTCAGGTTCCGGACCCATCGTTGATCGGGCGCGGCTCGGGCTGATCGCCTGAAGCAACACCCCGAAGAATAAAGCGCCGCCCGGGAGGCATTCTCCGGGCGGCGTTTTTTTGGTGCGATGCACACCGATTCCGGCTGAAATGGGGCTGCTCTCGCCCGGATTGCGCGCGCCAGATGCTGGTCCCGGGCCCGCCGACCAGGCGGCTCGATCTGCCCGGTGCTCGCCTCGGCGCTTGCAAAGACGCCGCGCCTGTCGGATGCCATAGGGAAAGGGCTGCACGTTTCGCAGTTGCTCGCTAGGCTGAATGGCCGGGCTCACAGCAGGAGGGGGAGCATAGTGAAGATCGGTTCGCCTAAGGAACTCTTCGCGGGTGAGGCACGCGTGGCGATGACGCCCGACAGCGCGCTGCAGCTGCAGAAGCTTGGCTATGACTGCCTCATCGAGACCGGAGCCGGCATTGCCGCAGGCTTCACCGACGAGGCCTACCGGACCGCCGGGGTCACGGTGGTCGACAGCGCCGCCGCGCTCTGGGACGAAGCCGACATCATCGCCAAGGTGCGCCCGCCCGAGACCTCGGAAGTCGAGCGCCTCAAGGCCGGCAAGACGCTGATCTCGTTCTTCTATCCCGCGCAGAACAAGGAGCTCTTGGAGCTTTGCAAGGATAAGGACGCCAACGTCATCGCCATGGACATGGTGCCGCGCATCTCGCGCGCCCAGAAGATGGACGCGCTCTCGTCCATGGCCAACATCGCCGGCTACCGCGCCGTGATCGAGGCCGGCAATAATTTCGGCCGCTTCTTCACCGGCCAGATCACTGCGGCCGGCAAGGTGCCGCCGGCCAAGGTGCTGGTGGTCGGCGCCGGCGTCGCCGGCCTTGCCGCCATCGGTACCGCGACCTCGCTCGGCGCCATCACCTATGCCTTCGACGTCCGCCCGGAAGTCGCCGAGCAGATCGAATCGATGGGTGCGCAGTTCGTCTTCCTCGACTTCAAGGGCCAGCAGCAGGACGGCGCCGCGACCGGCGGCTATGCCGCCCCCTCCAGCCCCGAGTTCCGCGAGGCCCAGCTCAAGAAGTTCCGCGAGCTCGCTCCGCAGATCGACATCGTCATCACCACCGCGCTGATCCCCGGCCGCGACGCGCCGGTGCTGTGGACCAGGGACATGGTCGAGGCGATGAAGCCCGGCTCAGTCATCGTCGACCTCGCCGCCGAGCGCGGCGGCAATTGCGAGCTGACCAAGCCGGACGAGAAGATCGTCACGCCCAATGGCGTGACGATCGTCGGCTACACCGACTTCCCGAGCCGGATGGCGGCCCAGTCCTCGACGCTCTACGCCACCAATATCCGCCACATGATGACGGACCTGACGCCGGCCAAGGACGGCAAGCCCGTCCACAACATGGAGGATGACGTCATCCGTGGCGCGACGGTGACCTTCGAGGGCGCCATCACCTTCCCGCCGCCGCCGCCCAAGGTCGCCGCGATCGCGGCGCAGAAGCCGAAGGAAAAGGCCAAGGAGCTGACGCCGGAGGAGAAGCGGGCGCAGGAAGCGGCCGTCTTCAAGGCGCAGACCCAGTCCCAGCTGATGCTGCTCGGCGTCGGCACGGTGCTGATGCTGATCGTCGGCGCCTATGCGCCGGTGAGCTTCATGAGCCATTTTATCGTCTTCGCCCTCGCCTGCTTCGTCGGCTTCCAGGTGATCTGGAACGTGTCGCATTCGCTGCACACGCCGTTGATGGCCGTCACCAACGCGATCTCCGGCATCATCGTGCTCGGTGCGCTCTTGCAGATCGGCTCATCCAGCTGGCTCGTCACCTTCCTGGCGATGATCTCGGTGCTGATCGCCTCCATCAACATCGTCGGCGGCTTCCTGGTCACGCGCCGGATGCTCGCCATGTTCCAGAAGTCCTGAGGGGGCCGCAGTGAGCATCGGTATCGTTTCTGCGGCCTACATCTCCGCCGCCATCCTGTTCATCCTCTCCCTCGGCGGCCTCTCGAACCAGGAAAGCGCCAAGCGCGCGGTCTGGTACGGCATCGTCGGCATGGCGCTCGCCGTCATCGCCACGGTCTTCGGCCCCGGCAGCGGCAAGCTCTGGCTCGTCATCGTCATGTTCGCCATCGCCGCCGCCATCGGCTGGCAGGTGGCGATGAAGGTGCAGATGACCGAGATGCCGCAGCTGGTCGCAGCGCTGCACTCCTTCGTCGGCCTCGCGGCGGTGCTGATCGGCTTCAACGCCCATATCGAGCTCGCAGCGGTGATGAAGCTCGACGCGGCCGCCCGCGAGGCGCTGACGGGCTTTGCCGGCGTGCTGGCACACAAGACCGGGGTCGAAATCAGCATTCTGAAGGTCGAAGTCTTCCTCGGCGTCTTCATCGGCGCGGTCACCTTCACCGGCTCGATCATCGCCTTCGGCAAGCTCGCCGGAAAGGTCGACGGCAAGGCCAAGAAGCTGCCCGGCGGCCATATGCTCAACGCCGGCGCCGCAGCGCTCTCGCTGCTGCTGCTGATTGTCTATGTGAACGGCGCCGGCTTCTGGGCGCTGTTCCTGATGACACTGCTCGCCTTCTTCATCGGCTACCACCTGATCATGGGCATCGGCGGCGCCGACATGCCGGTCGTGGTCTCGATGCTGAACAGCTATTCGGGCTGGGCGGCGGCGGCGATCGGCTTCACACTCGGCAACGACCTCCTGATCGTCGTCGGCGCACTGGTCGGCTCGTCGGGCGCGATCCTCAGCTACATCATGTGCAAGGCGATGAACCGCTCCTTCATCTCGGTCATCCTCGGCGGCTTCGGCAACACCACCGGACCGGCGCAGGCGATCGAGGGCGAGCAGATCGCGATCGACGTCGACGGCGTCGCCACCGCGCTGAACGATGCCGACAGCGTCATCATCGTGCCCGGCTACGGCATGGCGGTGGCGCAGGCGCAGCAATCGGTCTCGGAGCTGACCCGCAAGCTGCGCTCCGCCGGCAAGGAGGTGCGCTTCGCCATCCACCCGGTGGCCGGCCGCCTGCCGGGCCATATGAACGTGCTGCTCGCCGAGGCGAAGGTGCCCTACGACATCGTCATGGAGATGGACGAGATCAACGAGGACTTCCCGTCCACGGACGTCGCGATCGTCATCGGCTCGAATGACATCGTCAATCCGGCGGCGCAGGAGGACCCGAACTCGCCGATCGCCGGCATGCCGGTGCTCGAGGTCTGGAAGGCGAAGCAGGTCTTCGTTTCCAAGCGCGGCCAGGGCACCGGCTATTCCGGCATCGAGAACCCGCTCTTCTACAAGGAGAACACACGGATGTTCTATGGCGACGCCAAGAAGAGCCTCGACGAGCTGCTGCCCAAAATCGCCTGATCGCACCCACCGTGCAGCCCGGTCTCATCGGGCTGCACGGTGTCCTGCTCGCTGGCTGATAGGTTGGGAGCGACCGGCAGAAACAAAAAAGCTCGGCAGATGATGACTGCAGATATCGCTGATCGCGTACGCGTCATTCGAGCGCTACCCGGATTCGATGTTCCAGATTGGTGGCTTACCTTCTACCTAACCGGCTCGCAGCCGCGCCTTGCATTGATGGCCGAGAAGTTGATGGCAATTAATGCGGTCAACCTTGAGGACATTGAGGGCGGGTTTCTGTACCCCAAGCTGGCTGTGCAGAGCCATCCAGACGCCGTCATTGCACTCGTCCGGCATATCCAAGAGCTTGCAGCAGCATCCGAAATTGAGATCCTCAACGTCGACGTGGACATCGCTGCCGACGTCCACTGCTCAGGATTCCAGGAGTTGATCCGCTCCTAGCTGGGAAATCTGCCTTCGACTCACAGTTGCCGTTTGAAAGTCGGCGTCTCGATTTTTCGTAGTATAAGAGGTGCATTGCATCAGACAGGTCTTGGATTGCTGAAATGCGATTTAACGTCGAGCTACATGACCTTGCCATTTTGCTTCCGATATATCTCGTAAGTTTTGCCTTCAGGAAACGCATTGGCGCATGGCTTCGTAAGGCAACCGGCCCTAGTCTAGAAACTTGGAATGAAACGGAATCCGGAAAGCCGCCTTCCGCGGAAAATTTGATGAAGGCATACTGGATTATATTATTTTTCGTATCTACTTTGATTGGGCTTTTAGTTTCCGACACGCTATTCAAGCCTTGGCAATCAAACTATATATCTCTCGATGAATACCGACGGCGATGGCCTGGTACCTAAAGGACCGAACGGGAACAGCAACACGTGAGGCTCGGCATCAACCTTCGGGGCGACCTCGCCAAACTCAGCGATGAAGCGTTAGCCTCGCATCTCGAAAAGAGCATCGCTTATCGCGAATGGCTTTCACCCCACGCCGGCGATGGTGCGAATCGATGGCTGTATAAGACCGGGGCTGCGATGCCCTTCGGCAGAGGTCCATTGCACGGTCGAATTTTTTATCGGGCCATGGGTCTCATGTATGGCGGGCCGTTAAATGGGCGCTCGCTGGGCGACCTTTATGTTCTGGATTGCGAGATCAAGGACATCATGGATGAGTTGGAGCGCCGAGTGCGTGCCGCTCAGCGGCATCGGCGTGGCTGACGCTCAAGGCCCGCATCCAACCCAATTGAGCCATTCGTAATGTCGTGCAGCCTGACACCCATGGCCCGATAGAAAAGCCCGCCCGGCGCAATCGCCGGGCGGGCTTTTCTGTTTCTTGCGCGAAGGTGCTGGTTCAGGCGGCCTTTGCCAGCTCCGGCGCCACAGCAAACGGGGCAGCCGTCTTGGCCTTGACCTCGTCGAGCGTGACGTCGGGTGCCAGTTCGATCAGGGTCAGCCCGCCGCCCTTGGCCTTGTCGCAGGCCATGACGCAGAGATCGGTGATGATCAGGTCGACCACGCCCTGCCCGGTCAGCGGCAACGAGCAGCGCTCCAGCACCTTTGATTCCCCCGCCTTGTTGGCGTGATCCATCACGACGATGACCTTCTTGACGCCTGCGACGAGATCCATCGCGCCGCCCATGCCCTTCACCATCTTGCCGGGAATGGTCCAGTTGGCGATGTCGCCATTCGCCGCCACTTCCATGGCGCCGAGGATGGTGAGGTCGATATGGCCGCCGCGGATCATCGCGAACGAGTCGGCCGAGGAGAAGAAGCTCGAGCTGGGCAGGACCGTGATCGTCTGCTTGCCGGCATTGATCAGGTCGGGATCGGCCTCGCCCTCATAGGGAAAGGGACCGATGCCGAGCAGGCCGTTCTCCGACTGGAGCGTCACGTCGACGCCTTCGGGGATGTAGTTCGCCACCAGCGTCGGGATGCCGATGCCGAGATTGACGTAGAAGCCGTCCTGCAGCTCCTTGGCGGCACGGGCGGCCACCTGTTCACGGGTCCAGGCCATCAGGCGGTCTCCCTTTTGCGCTCGGTGAGCTTCTCGATCTTCTTCTCGTTGATCGTGCTCTTGATCAGGCGGTCGACATAGATCCCGGGCGTATGGATCGCCTCAGGATCGAGCGAGCCGACCGGGACGATCTCCTCGACCTCGGCGACGGTGACCTTGCCGGCGGTCGCCATGTTCGGGTTGAAGTTGCGGGCAGTGCGCCGGTAGACGAGGTTGCCGGCGGTGTCGGCCTTCCAGGCCTTGACGATGGCAAGGTCGGCGCGCAGCCAGGTCTCGCGGACGTAGAGCTGGCCCTCGAACTCCTCGACCGGCTTGCCCTCGGCGACGACGGTGCCAACGCCGGTGCGAGTGTAGAAGGCCGGAATGCCGGCGCCGCCGGCGCGGATGCGCTCGGCCAGCGTGCCCTGCGGGTTGAGTTCGAGCTCGAGCTCGCCGGAGAGGTATTGCTGCTCGAACAGCTTGTTCTCGCCCACGTAAGACGCGATCATCTTCTTGATCTGCCGGGTCTGCAGCAGCATCCACAGGCCGAAGCCGTCGGCGCCGGCATTGTTCGAGATCACGGTGATGTTCTTCACGCCGGAATCGCGGATCTGCGGGATCAGGCTCTCGGGATTGCCCGACAGGCCGAAGCCACCCGACATGATCGTCATCCCGTCGAACAGCAGCCCATCGAGGGCCGCCGCCGGACTGTCATAGACCTTCTGTGTCATTCAGTTTCACTCCCGTTGTCGTTTGGTTGCCTTGGCAGCTAGCTGTCAGGCGCGTTCGAGTCCGATGGCGATGCCCTGGCCGACACCGATGCACATGGTGGCGAGCGCGCGGCGCTTGCCGGTGAGCGACAGTTCCAGCGCGGCGGTGCCGGCGATGCGGGCGCCGGACATGCCGAGCGGATGGCCAAGCGCGATCGCGCCGCCATTGGGGTTCACGAAATCCCCGTCTTCCGGGATGCCGAGTTCGCGCAGCACGGCGATGCCCTGGCTGGCGAAGGCCTCGTTCAGCTCGACGATGTCGAAGTCGCCGGGTTTGATGCCCAGCCGCTCGCAGAGCTTGCGCGTCGCCGGGATCGGCCCGAGGCCCATCACGCGCGGCGCGACGCCGCCGGTGGCACCACCAAGGACGCGCGCCAGCGGGGTCAGGCCGTATTTCGCCACGGCCTTCTCGGAGGCGACGATCAGCGCCGCGGCGCCGTCATTGACGCCCGAAGCGTTGCCGGCGGTGACCGTGCCGCCTTCCTTCCTGAAGGGCGTCGGCAGCTTGGCGAGCTTCTCCAGCGTGGTGTCGCCGCGCGGATGCTCGTCGCTCTCGACGCGGATCGGGTCACCCTTGCGTTGCGGGATGACGACCGGCACGATCTCCTTGCCGAGACGGCCGTTCTGCTGGGCTGCCACGGCCTTGAGCTGCGAGCGCAGCGCGAAGGCATCCTGATCGCCGCGGCTGATCTTGCAGTCGGCCGCGACGTTCTCGCCGGTCTCCGGCATGGAATCGACGCCGTACTGCGCCTTCATCAGCGGGTTGATGAAGCGCCAGCCGATGGTGGTGTCGTGGATCTCGGCATGGCGCGAGAAGGCGCTGTCGGCCTTGGGCAGGACGAAGGGCGCCCGCGACATGCTCTCGACGCCGCCGGCGATCATCAGTTCGGCCTCGCCGGCCTTGATCGCCCGGGCCGCGGCAATGACCGCATCCATCCCTGAGCCGCAGAGCCGGTTCATGGTCGTGCCGGGCACCTCCTTCGGCAGGCCGGCGAGCAGCAGCGACATCCGCGCAACGTTGCGGTTGTCCTCACCCGCCTGGTTGGCGCAGCCGAAGATCACGTCGTCGATGGCACCGAAATCAACGCCCGGATTGCGCTCGATCAGGGCCTTCAGCGGCACGGCGCCGAGATCGTCCGCCCGCACCGAAGACAGGGAGCCGCCGAAACGGCCGATCGGCGTGCGGACATAGGCGCAGATGAAGGCTTCGCTCATGCGGGAAAACCCTTGTTGTTTCCTCGAAGTCCACTCGTCGCCGGATGCGACGAAGGCGATCGTCTTTTTGCCTGGGCCGCCGGTGCCAAAGCTGCCGGCCTCTGCTTGTGCCGGGAATATGCAGCAGCGAAACTCTTATGTTAAATGAAATCACTGCCTAAGATAATAACCAGGGGGTTATCGAGCCATGGCCGAGCCGCTCCTGTCGGCGATGGATCGGCGCATCAAGTTCCGCCATTTGCGCTGCTTCATCGAGGTTGCGCGGCTGAAGAGCGTCGTCAAGGCGGCTGCGGTGCTTCATGTCAGCCAGCCCGCGATCTCCAAGACCGTGCAGGAGCTCGAATGTGTTCTCGGCATCGCCCTGTTCGAGCCCAATCGCCGGACCATGCTGCTCACCAGTTCGGGCGAGATCTTCCTGCGCTATGCCAGCGCCAGCGTCACGGCGCTGAAGCAGGGCGTCCGGATGGTGGGCGGCGACGAGATGTCGCCTGAGCACGCCCTCACCGTCGGCGCCCTGCCGACGGCGTCGGCCCGCATCCTGCCGGCCACCATCGCCCATCTGACGCAGCGCTATGAACGCCTGAGGCCCCGGGTCGTGACCGGGGCGAACGACGTGCTCATGACGCAGCTGCGGCTCGGCGATGTCGATCTCGTCATCGGGCGCATGGCCGCGCCGGAGACGATGACCGGCTTCAATTTCGAGCACCTCTATTCCGAGCGGATCGGCCTGGTGGTCCGGCCGGAGCACCCCTTGCTTCATGCGGAGGCTTTCGCCCCGACTGCGATCGCGCAGCATCAATTGCTCATGCCGCCGCCGGGCTCGGTGATCAGCTCGACGGTCGAGCGCTACATGATCGCCAATTCGATCCAACCACGCTCGGGCGTGATCGAGACCGTCTCGGACTCCTTCGCCCGCGGCTATCTCAGGCAGACCGATGCGATCTGGTTCATTTCAGAAGGTGTGGTCGCCGAGGACGTCGCCAGCGGCCTGCTGGCGTTGCTACCGGCCCATACCGAGGACACGCTGGGGCCGGTCGGCCTGACGACGCGCGCCGACGCCGTCCTGTCCCTGTCGGCCCAGATCTTCATCGCGGCGCTGAGGGAGATTGCCGCCGGCTGGCGCGCGGGGGAGCTGCCGGGCGGGCTCTAAGGGCGAGCCAGCTCGCCAAGGCGACCGGAACCGTCTTCCCTGCCCGTCAGTCGCGAGGTCGAGACGATTCCGGTTTGATCATGGCTGGTGCGCGAAAGCTCGCGCACTCCGCCTCAGGCGCTCTCGCCGACCGCCTGCAGATAGAGGTCGAGGATCGCCTCTTCCTCCTTGCGCTCGTCGAGGTCGCGCTTGCGCAGCGCGATCACCTTGCGCAGAACCTTGACGTCGTAGCCGTTGCCCTTGGCCTCGGCATAGACCTCCTTGATGTCGTCGGCGATCGTCTTCTTCTCTTCCTCGAGCCGCTCGATGCGCTGCACGATGCTCTTGAGCTGATCGCCCTGAACCGGATCGTCCATTCTCAAAACCCTTCTTCGGAAATTGGCCGCAGGGGTTCGCAAGGATGGGCGCCGAGGTCAAGCAGGAACGGCCCGAAGTTCACATCTCTCGCGCTGCAGCGAGCGCTCCCGGCAGCAATCGCGCCAGCCTGAAGCCCCAGGCACGGGCCGCATGCGGCTCGCCGATCAGGTCCTGCCTGATCTCGATCAGCGCATCGAGCAGGCCGCGGCGCGTGGCATGGCGGTCGATCGTGTCGCCCGGCAGGCCGCCGTTGTAGGGCTCGTTGTCGCCGACGATCAGATCGCCCTCCGCCTGCAATGCCGCGATCAGCGCCTGCGCGAGCCGCCCTTCCCTGTCCCAGAGAACGCCTGCATGCCAGGGCCGCGGCACGCCCTTCCAGAACGGCGTGAAGGAGTGCAGCGAGACGATCGCCGGCGGATGGCCGGCGGCGATAGCCGTCTCGATCGCGCCATCGATCGCTGCGTCATAGGGCGCGTAATAGCGCACGATCCGCTCGGCGATGCCGGCCTCGTCGATGCGGGCATTGCCCGGCACGATCGCGCCGTCCGAGATCCGCATCACCAGGGTCGGATCGTCGCGGCCACGATTGGGATCGATCAGCAGGCGCGAGAAATTGCTGAGCACGGCGGGAGCGCCGAGCGCCTGCGCCATCGCGCGCGTCATCTCGGCCGCGCCGATGTCATAGGCGATGTGGCGTTCGAGCTGCTGCGGCGGCAGGCCGAGCAGGCCGAGCTCGGCCGGAATCGCATTCGTCGCATGGTCGCACAGCAGCAGGATGCCTGTCGCCGGATCGCCGGGAATGATCTCGACATCGCCAGGCTGCCGCACCGGAACACCGCCCTGCAAGCCCTCGTCCGCACGCATCATGACCTCGGACCACCCCGTCACATCGCGAGCTGTGCCCGCGCCGGCGCGGCATAGCGCGCTTTCGGCTTGCCCGGAACGGCACGCGACAAGAATTCGCGCGACCACAACATCCTGGAACATATCCTGATCGCAAATGCGGTATCCACTTTCGCCGGACATGCTCTAGTAAGAGGCCGATAAGCGGCTAAGACGAAAGTCGATGCCACCAGCAGATTCGCACGGGGACGGCGCTTGGAGCAGCGGCAGGATGCAATCGCGGAGCGGCATCGGATCGCCCGCCGGATCTTCGACGCGGCCGTGGACAGAGCCCATCCGCGCAGCTGGCTTGCAGCGCATCTGCCGCCCCCGCCGCCGAACGGCCGCCTGATCCTGCTCGCAGCCGGCAAGGCCGCCGGCAGCATGACCCAGTTGGCGGAAGCCCATTACCTCGACACGCTGAAGCTCTCGCCGGACCGGTTCCTCGGCCATGCCGTCGCCCGCCACGGCTACGAGGCGCCGACCCGCCACATCCCGATGCTGGCCGCCGGCCATCCCGTGCCCGACGAAGGCAGCATCGCCAGCGCGACGCGGGCGCTCGAGCTCGCCGCGTCAGCCACCGCCGACGATCTCGTCCTGGTGCTGCTCTCCGGCGGCGGCTCGGCCAACTGGGTCGCGCCAGCCGGCACGCTCACGCTCGCCGAGAAGCAGGCGGTCAACAAGGCACTGCTGCGTTCCGGCGCGCCGATCGGCGAGATGAACATCGTCCGCAAGCGGCTGTCGCGCATCAAGGGCGGCCGGCTCGCCCTCGCCGCGGCACTGGCGAAGCTGCTGACCCTCGCCGTTTCCGACGTGCCGCATGACGACCCCGCTGCGATCGCCTCGGGCCCGACCGTGCCCGATCCGAGCACGATGGCCGATGCCCGCGCCATCGTCGCCCGCTATGGGTTGACGCTGCCTCCGGCCGCGCAGGCCCTGCTCGCCGACGATGCCAGCGAGACGCCCAAGCCCGGCGATCCCGCCTTCGCCGGCAGCGAGTACCGCATCGTCGCCCGTCCGGCCGACGCAATCGCCGCAGCGGTCAAGGCCGCGGCCGAGGCCGGCTACGAGCCGATCGATCTCGGCCCCGATCTCGAAGGCGAGGCGCGCGACGTCGCCGCCGCCCAGGCGAAGCGCGCGCGCGAGCTGAAGGCTGCCGGCCGCCGCGCCGCGCTGATCTCCGGCGGCGAGCTCACCGTCACCATCGCCGGCAATGGCCGCGGCGGACCGAACCAGGAATTCGCGCTGGCCCTGGCGATCGCCCTCGCCGGCGAGCCCGGCATCGTCGCGCTCTCTGGCGACACCGACGGCACCGATGGCGGCGGCGGCGAGGCGACCGACCCGGCCGGCGCGGTGATCGACGAGACGACGCTGGCGCGCGCCAGCGCTCTTGGCCTCGATCCTGCCCAATCGCTGGCCCAGAACGACTCGACCGGTTTCTTCTCGGCTCTCGGCGACCTGTTGCAGACCGGCCCGACCCTGACCAATGTCAACGATTGCCGCGTGATTCTGATCGATCCAAGAACCAATTCATGAGCCGAAGCGCACGTCTCCATTCGATCCTGCTCGCAGGAGGGCTGCTCCTGGCCGGCGCCGGCCCGGCGCTGGCGGATTTGCGCATGTGCAACACGACGGGCAGCCGCGTCGGCATCGCGCTCGGTTATCGCGATGCCCAGGGCTGGGTCACCGAAGGCTGGTGGAACCTGGCGCCGCGCGCCTGCGAGACCCTGCTGCGCGGAACGCTGGCGGCGCGCTTCTACTACGTCCATGCCGTCGACTACGACAAGGGCGGCGAATGGACCGGCAAATCCGTCATGTGCACGCGCAACAAGGAATTCACCATCCGCGGCATCGAGGATTGCCTGGCGCGCGGCTATGAGCGCTCCGGCTTCTTCGAGGTCGACACTGGCGAGCAGAAGGGCTGGACGATCCAGCTCACCGATACGGCCGGCGCCGCGCCGCGTCCGTGATGCGGTGCAGCAAATCGCTTGCCCTGATCGTTTGAATCGGCGAGGCCTGCCGGAAGCGGGCCCAAATGAGTTTTTTGAAGGGGGAATGACGTGATGAGGCGGGAACGGCGGATCAAGATCATCGCGACGCTGGGGCCAGCCTCGTCCACTCCCGAGATGTGCGCCGCCCTGTTCAAGGCGGGCGTCGACGTCTTCCGCATCAATATGAGCCATACCCAGCGCGAGGACTTGCCTGCCAGGGTCGCGATGCTGCGCGGGTTGGAGAAGGAATTCCGCCGCCCGGTCGGCATCCTCGCCGATCTGCAGGGGCCGAAGCTGCGCGTCGGCCAGTTCGGCGGCGATGGCGGCGTGATGCTGGAGAAGGATGCCCGCTTCATCCTCGACGCCGACCCGGCGCCCGGAACCGTCAAGCGCGTGCACCTGCCACATCCGGAGATCCTGTCGGCACTGGAGCCCGGTCATCACCTCATCCTCGACGATGGCAAGATCCGCCTCGTCGTCGAGAAGGCTTCGCCGAAGCAGGCGGTGACCAAGGTGATCGTCGGCGGCCGGCTTTCCTCGCGCAAGGGCGTCAGCCTGCCCGACACCACGATCCCGGTCTCGGCCATGACCGAGAAGGACCGCTCCGACGCCGAAGCCGCGGCCGAGATCGGCGTCGACTGGATCGCAGCCTCCTTCGTGCAGCGGCCGGAAGACATGGCGGAGCTGCGCAAGATCGTGAAGGGCCGGGCGCTGGCGCTCGCCAAGATCGAGAAGCCGCAGGCGGTGGCCCGGCTCGAGGAGATCATCGAGGCCTCCGACGCGATCATGGTGGCGCGCGGCGATCTCGGTGTCGAGATGCCGATCGAGAAGGTGCCGGGCACGCAAAAGCGCATGACCCGGATGGCACGGCGCATGGGCAAGCCGGTCGTGGTTGCAACCCAGATGCTGGAGAGCATGATCACCGCGCCGGTCCCGACCCGCGCCGAGGTCTCCGACGTCGCCACCGCCGTGTTCGAGGGCGCCGACGCCGTGATGCTCTCGGCCGAGAGCGCCGCCGGCCAGTACCCGATCGAGGCGGTGACCATGATGAACCGCATCGCCGAGGAGGTGGAGAGCGAGTCGATCTACCGCTCGATCCTCGAGTCGCAGAAGGCCGAGCCGGAGGCGACCGGCGCCGACGCCATCGCCAAGGCCGCGCACGAGATCGCCGACGCGCTCCATCTCAAGGCGATCGCCGCCTGGACTTCCTCGGGCTCGACCGCTTTCCGCATCGCCCGCGAGCGGCCGAACTCGACCGTGGTCGCGCTGACGCCGAACGCCGCCACGGCGCGCCGCCTCACTCTGGTCTGGGGCGTCCATTCTGTCGTCACCAAGGACGCCAGCGACGTCGACGACATGGCCTTCCGCGCCTGCAAGTTCGCGGTGCGCGAGGGCTTTGCCAAGGAAGGCGACCGGCTGATCGTTGTCGCCGGCGTCCCCTTCGGCACGCCTGGCGCGACTAATATGGTCCGCATCGCCTTCGTCGCCAAGGAGCATGTCGAGCAGGCGTGAGCCGTCCACCACCCGTCATTCCGGGACTTCGCGGAGCGAAGGGCCCGGAATCCAGAACCGATACCGGTTGCTGAGAGGCGCGGCGGCTGGTGTGGCTTGTTCCCGATCCCATCGGTTCTGGATTCCGGGCTCAGGCCTGTCGGCCTGCCCCGGAAAGACGCGAGACTAACATGCAGAAAGCGCCCGGATCGCCATCGATCCGGGCGTTTTTCATTGCCTCAGCCGCACCGAGGCTCCGCCCACAAGTTCATAGAGATCTATTATCAAGTAAATAAAGATATTAAATTTTTGTTTTGAATGCGCCACAGCTATCGTCCCGCAAAAGATGCTCCGGGGAGGGACGCATGAGCGGCGAGGCAGTGAAGAGCTTAGGCTCCGCGGATTTCTCCGGCGGCACTGAGGCCGGCGGCGGAAAGACCGAATCTGTTCTGAAGAAGATCGGCATCCCGCTCGCGATTGCTGTCTTCGCCTTGCTGTTGCTGATGCCGACACCGACGGGCCTCAGCTATTCCGGCCAGAAGGCGCTGGCGATCTTCTGCGCTGCCCTGACGCTCTGGGTTGCCGGCTCGATCCCGATCTACCTCACCTCGATGCTGGCGATCATCGCGCTGACCCTGACCGGGACGGTGAAGGAGCGCGTCGCCTTCGAGACACTCGGCTTCGACGTGATCTGGCTGATGGTCTCAGCCTTCGTGCTGACCGCGGCGATGGTCAAGTCCAACCTCGCCCGCCGCTTCGCCTTGTGGATGATCACCTCCTTCGGCGGCACGCCGAAGCGGACCTTGCTGGTCCTGATCTTCATCAATTTCGCGCTCGCCTTCTTCGTGCCTTCGACCACGGCGCGCGCCAGCCTGATGGTGCCGATCTGCGTCATCCTGCTGGAGATCTATCGCGCCGTTCCAGGCCAGAGCAATTTCGGCCGGCTGATGATGCTGCTCGGTGTCCAGGCCGACGCCGTCGCCACCTCCGGCGTGATGACCGGCACCGCCGCCAACATGATCGCGGTGAAGTTCATCAAGGAGCAGGCCGGAACCGACATCGGCTACATGGACTGGCTGCTCGCCGCGATGCCCTCGGCGATCCTGACCATGCTGCTGACCTTCTTCGTCGGCCTGAAGCTGTTCGACTTCCGCAGCGAGACCGGCTTCTCGGAGGGCATGGCCAAGCTCAAGGAACAGCTCGCCGACCTCGGCAAGCTGACCGTCGCTGAGAAGAAGGCGATGGTGATCTTCGTCCTGACGCTGCTGCTCTGGGCGACCGAGGACTATCAGGAAGCCTGGTTCAACGGCTTCGGCCTCTCCGTCTACATGACCGCCGTCATCGCCGCCACGCTCTGCCTCATGCCCGGGATCGGCCTGATCACCTGGAAGGAGGCCAACATCAAATGGGACCTGATGATCTTCGCCGCCGGCGCCTATGCTGCCGGCAACGCCCTCGAATCGACCAAGGGCGCGCAGTGGATTATTGGCAAGCTGGTCTACGGGCTCGGCCTCGAGACGATGGCGCCAGCGACCGTCTATGTCGTCGTGATCTTCATGAGCATGTTCAGCCACATGATCTTCACCTCGAAGACCGTGCGCACCACGATCATGATCCCGGCCTTCATCGCGCTGGCCAAGACGCTCGGCATGAACCCGGTGACGCTCGCCCTCGCCGCCTCCTTCACGCTGACCTACACGATCACCCTGCCGCCGCACTCGAAGGTCAACACGATCTACTTCGCGACCGGCTATTTCTCGGTGCTCGACCAGCTGAAATACGGGCTGGTGACCTGCTTCATCGGCGCCGTCCTGATCTCGCTGTCGGTGTTCACCTGGTTCCGGCTGCTGGGCTACGGCCTCTGACGCTTCGACGAACCGCAGCCAATCTCCCGACGACAGAGCCGATCCGATGAGACTGATCCTGCTTCGCCATGGCGAAACCCTCTGGAACACGCAGAAGCGTCTGCAGGGCCATGACGACTCGCCTCTCTCGGAGCGCGGCGTCGCCCAGGCGCAGGCGATCGCGTCGAACCTGCGCACGCTTGCCCCGGCCAGGGTCGTCTCCTCCGATCTCGGCCGCGCCCGCCAGACGGCCCGGCTCGTCGGCTATGGCGACGCCGTGCTGGAGCCGCGCCTGCGCGAGCTCGACATGGGTGCCTGGACCGGCCGCGCCAAGGACGAATTGATCGCCAGCCAGCCCGACGACTATGCCGCCTGGCGCGCCGGCCGCCTGACCCCGGCCGGCGGCGAAAGCTGGCAGCAGTTCACGACGCGCATTCGCGATGCGCTCGCCGACTGGGTCGGGCGCGGCGGCGGCGATCTCCTCGCCATCGTCCATAGCGGCGTCGTCCGCGCCGCCTGCAACGTGCTGCTCGGCCTCGCCCCCCACCAGATCCTGCCGGTGACGCCGGGCACGTTGACCATCTTCGATTTCGCCAATGGCAATGCGGCAGCGCCCCGGCTCGAAGCCTATAACCTCGGCGCCTTCACGCCCGATCTGGACGTGGCCGACTGATCACAGCGCAGCGCCGCGAACCGCCCCGGCAAGGGCTCGCTGACCAGAAGGTCGAGGAAGCGCGCCGTCGCCGGCGAGAGCAATTTGCCACGATGGTGCACGATCCTGATGCCTCGCTCGAAGGTAGCGCCCGCAACCGGAACTTCGGCAAGCAGGCCGCCGGCGATCTCCTGCGCCACCGCCATCCGCGAGACGATCGAGACGCCGAGACCGTGCATCACGCCCTGCTTGATCGCCTCCAGGCTGGAGATGTGCATCTCCGTGCCGAGCCTGATCCCGCAGCGGCGCATCCGTTCCGTCAGGAATTGCCGTGTCGCCGAAGGCTCGGGCTTGATCAGGAAGGTCTCCTTGGCGAGTTCCGTCGGTGTGACCTCGCCGCGCCGCGCAAAGGGATGGCCTGGCGCCGTGATCAGCACCTGCTCATCGCGGCAGAGCTCGCGGAACAGGAAGCGCTGTGGATCGAGCTCGATCTGGTCAGAGACGATCAGGAACTCGACGCTGTTGGCCTCGAGCCGGCGGATCAGCTCGGAGGAGGAGGCGATGTCGAGCTCGAAGGCCAGCTTCGGCGCACGCTGCTTGTGCTGGGCGATGATCGCCGGGACGAGATAGACGCCGATGAAATTGCTGGCGCCGAAATGGATGGTACCGCTCATCGGGTCGCCCATCTGGCGCAGATGCTCGCGCGCCGCGCCAAGTGCATTGACGAC
The DNA here is from genome assembly GCF_058986765.1 of Allobosea sp. GW821-FHT03A12. Classification (NCBI taxonomy): domain Bacteria; kingdom Pseudomonadati; phylum Pseudomonadota; class Alphaproteobacteria; order Hyphomicrobiales; family Alloboseaceae; genus Allobosea; species Allobosea sp. GW821-FHT03A12. Next base: position 1,306,436 of record NZ_JBYSVZ010000001.1, on the reverse strand, counting down.
CTGCAGCGCATAGTCCCGGAAGGCCGTGCCCTGCTGCGTCAGGTGCATCCGCTTGGCGATCCGGTCGAACAGCACCGTGTCGAGTTCCTGCTCGAGCATGCGGATGCGCATGGTCACGGCCGGCTGCGTGCAATGCATCCTCCTGGCGGTCTCGGTGACGCTGAGGCACTCCGCCAGCACCAGGAAGGCTTCGATCTGGTTGATGTTCACCGGCTCGTCCCGACGGCTGCACGATGCTCCATCGTTGTTTATCAACCGAAGAAGATCAATCAGGGATGATTATGACCTGAACGGCCCCCGCCGAGACCGGAAAGTCCCGGCCTCGCCGGCCACCATTCCCCTTGGCCCTCCCCTGCTCTACTGCTGGGATAGTCAGCCTCTGCGAGCCAGCGAACCCATGGCCCTCACCGACATCGCCACCCGGACCTACAACCACAGCTGGCGGCTCGATCCGATCATCCGCAGCCTGCTCGACACCGATTTCTACAAGCTCTTGATGCTGCAGATGATCAGGAGCTTCCATCCGGAGGTGCAGGTCACCTTCGGCCTGATCAATCGCTCCAAACAGATCCGCCTCGCCGACGTGATCGAGGAAGCCGAGCTGCGCGCCCAGCTCGACCACGCCCGCGGGCTGCGCTTCACCAAGAAGGAGCTGATCTGGCTCGCCGGCAACAGCTTCTACGGCAAGACCCAGATGTTCACGCCGGACTTCATCGCCTGGCTCGCCGAATTCCGCCTGCCGGACTACGAGCTGCGCAAGGTCGACGGCCAGTACGAACTGACCTTCGCCGGCCCCTGGACCCATTCGATGATGTGGGAGATCCCGGCGCTCGCCATCGTCAACGAACTGCGCTCGCGCCAGGCGCTCAAGACCTGGGACCGCTTCGCCCTCGACGTGCTCTATGCCCGCGCCAAGTCGAAACTCTGGGACAAGGTCGAGCGGCTGAAGAAGCTGCCCGATCTGCGCATCTCCGATTTCGGCACGCGCCGCCGCCATGGCCATCTCTGGCAGCGCTGGTGCGTCGAGGCGCTGAAGGAGGGCCTCGGGCCGACCTTCACGGGCACCTCGAACGTCCTGCTCGCCATGGAGAACGATCTCGAGGCGATCGGCACCAACGCCCATGAATTGCCGATGGTGCTGGCGGCGCTGGCCGACAGCGACGAGGAACTCAAGCGCGCGCCCTATCGCGTGCTCGACGAATGGCGCCAGGTCTATGGCGGCAACCTCCTGATAGTGCTGCCGGACGCCTTCGGCACCACCGCCTTCCTGCGCGACGCGCCCGCCTGGCTCGCCGACTGGACCGGCTTCCGGCCCGACAGCGCCCCGCCGATCGAGGCCGGCGAGCAGATCATCGCCTGGTGGAAATCCCAAGGCCGCGATCCGAAGAGCAAGCTGCTGATCTTCTCCGACGGCATGGACATCGACTCGATCGAGGAGGCCTATCGCCATTTCCACGGACGGGTCCGCACCGGCTTCGGCTGGGGCACCAACCTGACCAACGACTTCGTCGGCTGCTCGCCGGTCGGCACGCCCGATCTCGACCCGATCTCACTGGTCTGCAAGGTCGTCAGCGCCAATGGCCGCCCGGCGGTGAAGCTCTCCGACAACCCGAACAAGGCGACCGGCGACCCCGCCGAGATCGCACGGTATCTCAGAGTGTTCGGTGGGGCGGATCGGAAGGCGAAAGCGGTACGGGTTTAGGGCGGACTCTTGCGCGGTTGCTTTTGGCCGATGTCGGACATTGAGAAGGTCTGCTAATGGATTCGCTGATGAGCGCGAAAGCCGACTGCGAAGAGCTGATGAATGCCGGCCTACCCTTCGCGGGGGAAATGCTCAGCAAACACGGCGAGTTCTTCCCATTCGGAGGTGCGATGCGCCTTGATGGTGAGCTCGTGTCGGTGACCGGATATGATGGTCGGGAACAGCCTCCCTCACTAGACATCATTCGACTGATCAAAGAGGCGTTCATCAAAGGCGCGGTCGAGGAAAACTACAAGGCGACAGCCTTGTTCTATGGCGTGCGCGTCGCATTGCCCAGGGACAGAGTAATGTCCGACGCCATTGCGGTTTCTCTGAATCACCGGGACGCGTACTCGGTGATAGTGATGTTTCCCTACACGCTTAAGGGACAAGAGGTCCTGTTTGGCGAAGCGATTGCCCAAGTCGGCAAAGCCGACGTCTTTTCGCCCCCATAGGCGTCACGCTAGCGGCAAATCATCGCCTGAGAACCCGCCGATAGGTCCGGTTACGAGAGCTATCCCAACTTCCGCATTTGACCCGAATTAGGCCTGCCGTGGAGACACACACCAGCAAGCGCTGGGGTGCAGCTAGCCAGGAACATACGTCAACCTGATCACGCTCTCGCCGATGCGATCGCTGGCGACGAGGCGGAGCGGCGGCCGGGGACCTGCGAAGAACGGCGCGCCGTGGCCGAGCACATGCGGGTGGAAGTAGAGCCGATACTCGTCGATGAGGCCAAGCTCGGTCACGCTTTGCGCCAGCTTCGGCCCGGACACCGTGATCTCGCCGGCCAGCTCATCCTTCAATCTGCGGATCGCCGTCGCCAGGTCATCGGCGACGAGTGTCGCGTTGGGGCCGACCGACGTCAGCGAGCGCGACACCACCCATTTCGGCAGGCGCTGCCATGCCGCGGCGAAGTCGCGATGATCTGCGGTCCATTCGGGCTGGTCCTCGTCCCAATAGCGCATGATCTCGTACATGCGGCGACCATAGATACTGCCCGCCAGGCCCCGCACATGCTCGATCCAGTGGCGGAAGAGCACGGCATCGGGCGCAAAGGCCTCGTGATCGACATAGCCGTCCAGGGACAGGTTCATTCCGAAGATGAGCTTGGCCACGCTGCAAAACCTCCGCTCCAGGTCTTTCGGAACAGCTCGAGCCGCGGCGGCTCCGAAGCGAGCTTCGACATGATCCTGGCATGGCTGGCGTCGCCAGGATGACAGCAGCAAGGGCCTGGGCCACGACGAACTCAAGCCCCGCCGATGCGGGAACGGCCCCGCCGGCCACGCAGTCGACGCTGCCGGTCCCAAGGCTATGTTGCCTCATGACAGCAGCCGGCCACGCGCCGCACGATGCGACAGAGGAAGCACGACGATGGATTGGCTGGTCTGGTCTTCCTTCGCCCTGGTCTGTGCGGTCAACATCGTCACGCCCGGGCCGGCGATCCTGAACACGGTCCGCCGGGCGACGCAGCTCGGCTTCCGCAGGGTCCTGCCGACCATTTTCGGCAATACCGCCGGGCTCATCATCGCCGGGTCGTTCTGCGCCGGCGGCGTCGCCACCTTCGTGCTCGCCTCCGAACTGCTCTGGACACTGTTCCGCTGGCTCGGCGTCGCCTATCTCGCCTTCCTCGGCCTGCAATTGATCCTGAAGCGCGAGACGCTCGATCTTGGCGGCAGCGTGGCGCCGCAGATTTCCGGCAAGAACCTCTTCGGCGAGGCGATGCTGCTCGCGGTCGCCAATCCCAAGGCGGTGCTGTTCTTCGTCGCGCTGTTCCCGCAGGTCATCGATCCCGCCAAGCCGATCCTGCCGCAGGCGGCGCTGATGATCGCAACCTATTGCGCGATCTCGATCCTGTCGCTGAGCTCCTATTCGGCACTGGCGAGCATCCTGCGCACCCGCTTCATCACGCAGACACGTTACCGCGTCTTCCGTATCGTCTCCGGCGTGATCCTGCTGGGCTTCGCCGGCAAGCTCGCACGCGAGGTGCGGTGAGGCTGGAGGCCACGCATTCACCGCGATGCTCCCGCTTCCAGCGCATGGCGGCTGTTCCTTGCCGCGGCGTGCCAGTCGGGTAACGTGGCTCCGTTCTCAGGGCGGGGCGAAATTCCCCACCGGCGGTATGCGGCCTCGGCCGTGAGCCCGCGAGCGCCTTTCGCGAGAAAGGGTCAGCAGATCAGGTGCGATGCCTGAGCCGACGGTCATAGTCCGGATGAAAGAGAACGTGCTGTCGTCCGCGCCTTCCGGCGCGGCGCGCAGCCGTGATCGCCTTGGGTGACGTGTCTGTCGCGAAAGGAGATCACTGTGACACTCGCCCGTTATGCCTTCATCAAAGCTGCCTGGCACGCCGATGTCGTCGGCCAGGCCCTCAAGGGCTTCCTCGAGGTCATCCCTCCCGGTCAGGTCGATGTGTTCGACGTGCCGGGAGCATTCGAGATGCCGCTGCTCGCGCGCGACCTTGCCTCGACCGGCCGCTACGCCGCGGTCGCCGCTGCGGCCCTGGTCGTGGACGGCGGCATCTACCGCCACGAGTTCGTCGCGCAGGCCGTGATCGATGGATTGATGCGAGCCGGGCTCGATACCGGCGTGCCCATTCTTTCGGTCTCGTTGACCCCACACCACTACCGGGAGGGGCCGCATCACGCCGAGATCTTCAGGGCGCATTTCGTGACCAAGGGTCGCGAAGCGGCAGAAGCCGCATTGATGATCGGGCGCACGCGCGCCCGCCTCGCAGCCTAATCGCATCAATGCATGGGCTGCCTCCCACGCGATCGGGAGGCAGCCTCGAACGCCTAGATGTGGAGCAGCAGCGGCCTATGGTCGGAAACCTCGGGCTGCCCGACGACCGCGAAGCCGAGGACATCGACCGCTTCATTCACCAGCATGTAGTCGGCATAGCGGCCCGGCTTCCTGTAATGGGATGTCCGCGTGTCGGAATGGCCGCGGCCGACGACGAGGTCCGCCAGTCCCATCCCAGCCAGAACCTCGAAGGTCCGGCTGCCGGGCTCGACATTGAAGTCGCCACAGACGACGAGCCGATCTCCCGGCTGTACCACCGTCTCGATCAACGCGACGAAGCGATGGGCCTGTTGGAGACGCTCCGGCGTGTCGATCTTGCCCTTCAGGTCTCTCAAACCGTGCATATGCGCGATGGTGATCGGCCAGCCGCGGTCGAAATCGTGGATCCGGACGACATGAGCGCTGCGCGAGCGCGGATGCTCGCCATAGCCGTCCGGAGAAAATCCCTTGTGCACGAAACCCTGCACCTGCCCGATGATGGGAAAGCTGCGGTGAACGAACGTCGCGAGCCCCCATTGCGATGGCACGGTCTCATCGCCATCCCACAGAACGCCCTGAGCCGCTGGGCAGAAGGTCGCAACATGCTCCGGCAGCGCTTCCGACACGTCCCGGAAGAAGTTGGCGCGCTGCGGCAGGACATGATCGCCGTCGCGATAGTCCAGCCATTCCTTCGACGTCGCTGGCGTATGGACGACCTCCTGAAGGCAGAGGACATCCGGCGCTTCCCGCGCGAGATAGGCTTGCGCCTCCTCGTGCAGCGTTCCGCCCCAGCCGTTCAGGCACATGATACGCAAGACGATCCTCCTCGGCCGTCTACCCGATGCGAAAGACCTTGCCGGTCCCCGCCTCGCGGTAGAGATCGACCCGCTCGCCGTCCCAGTGATAGTCGAGATGCCGGCCCTGCATGGGATTGCCGGCGAGGTCGGGCCAGAACAGCCCGGCGCACTCCCCGCCTGGCCGGCGCACGCTCGGATAGGCGACGCCATCCGAGCCGGCAGCGCGCAGCCTCGAACCCAGCGCCTGGCTTTCCGCATAATCATCAGGCCGCAGCAGCGCGCTCTCGCCTGCCCGCTCGCCGCGCAGATCGTGCAGGGCAGCGTCGATCGACAGGACGAGTTCCCGGAACTGCGAGGTCCAGCCGGGTGGCTCCTTCGTCCGCGCCATGAAGCGGCCATGGTGGTGGATCGTCTCGAACAATGCCGTCTCGAAGCCCTCGGCGACATAGAGCACGCCGAAGGAACCGTCACTGAACCGGCTCGGCCGGTCGCGGCTGACATGGGTGAACGGCGCCATCAGCCAGCTCGCCCCCGCCCCGGAGACGCGGCGGGACGCCGGCACCAGATCGAGATTGCCGATCGTCTCCATCAACCGCGGATTGGTCTTCATCTCCGCCAGGATCAGCAGCGGCCAGTCGGCGGGGTCGGCGATGTCCTCGAACAGGTCGATCGGCGGAAAGGCGCTGCGGATGATGCGAACCGCGCCAGGCCACTGGACCTGCGCGACCGGAAAGTCGCCGGGGCTCACCAGAGCCCGCGCTCCGCGTCGAGATAGCGCCGCACCCGCATCAGGTCGGTGAGCTCGCCGCCGAGCATCACGTCCAGCGCCGACTTGCCGGCGAAGGCCTCGTTGCCCGCCTTGATCCAGGCATAGCCGCGCTGCGGCTCGCGGAAGATCAGGCGCAGCGCCTTGTGGATGCCCATCAGGTTGGAGAGCCGGGCCCGCGCATCGCGGTCGATGCGGCCGATCTCGCCAGCCTTCCAGCGCCGATAGCTGCGCACCGGCTGGTCGAGCAGCACCGCGGCCTCCTCGTCGGTCAGCCCCCAGAGGCGAAAGAGGTTCACCGACGCGCGGAACATCGCCGCAGCCTCGGCCTCCGTGATCGCGGCGGGCGAGAAGGCATCGGGCGAGGTCGGAACCGGCGAGAGCTGGCTCATCGGGCAATCTCCATTTGGCAGAAGATAGATAAAATGCTGCCAAATGGCAAGAGCAAGTACGCGCGTCATTCTCGGACGCAGCGAAGCGGAAATCCGAGAATCTCAGGATGAGAAAGCGCTATCGGAGTTTCATTCGGCCGGGGGTGCTCGGGTCAAGCCCGAGCATGACGCCAAAAACTCAGGCGTCGCGGCCGTCGACCTCGAGCTTGAGCGATTCGACCGCGTCCTTGACCCCCTCCAGCTGCGGATAGACCGCAAGCGCCCGCCGATAGGCGACCATGGCGCGCTTGTCGTCGCCCTGCTGGCGCAGGATCGTGCCGAGCCCCATCATTGCGCCGTAATGGCGCGGCTCGCGCTTCAGCGTCTCGGCAATGTCGAGCAGCGAGCGAATCGGATCACCCGCGAGGAACAGCGCATTGGCCCGCTGATTCCACCCTTCCGCCCAGTCGGGTTCCAGGGTGATGACGCGGTCGAGCAGTTCGATCGCCAGGGGCAGCTCGCGCGCCTTCAGCGCGTCCTGCGCCCGCGTCATCAGCAGGTCGGCCGTATCCGAGCCCGAACGGGCCCAGCGCCGCTGGATCAGATTGGCGATTCCCTTGGCCTCTTCCGCGGTCTTGGCGGCGGCAAGACGCTCGAACAGCTTGTCGAGCGTCACGGCCTGACCGCGCGGCGGCGCTTCCGGCAGATTCGGCTTGTCGTCGCGATCGGCGTTTGGAACCGCGCCATCGCGCAGCGGCTTGTCCTGTGCGAGCGCGACCGGCGCAACCGCGAGGAGCAGCCCCGGAATCAGTGCGATACGGGCAAGGCGAAAGAACCTCATGCTCTCAAGGTGGGCCTGATGCAGCCCGAGGTCAATTCACGGCCCAGCGAGATCGCTGGAGAACACGGCCATGTGCAAGCCAAAAAAGCGGGCCGCACAATGTGCAGCCCGCTTTTTCAAACTCGACAAGGAAGCTTCCAGCGCGGCCTAACGGCCGCGCGAAACCTCAGCCCTGACGCGCCTTGAAGCGCTTCTGGACCTTGTTGATGATGTAGACGCGGCCCTTGCGGCGCACGAGCTGGTTGTCGCGATGGCGCGCGCGCAGCGACTTCAGCGAATTGCGGATCTTCATAGCCCGTACTCCCATCGGCCCGCCCTGCGGCGAAACCGGTCAAAAAACTGAAGGCGACGCGAGCCGGCGGGCCGGCCCTCATCGAGCAAACGACATGCGTGCCTGATGCGATGGCCGGCTGTATAAGGATTTTGCCGGGATTGGCAAGGCCCCGGCGCGTTTTTCCGCCACGCGATCGCATGCGTCATGCTCTCGTCGCAATCGCATGGCGGCCCTAGCGTCCCGGCCGGTGCATACCTAGATTGCGGCGGCAGCAGACCTATCAGGGAGCTCTCTCGATGTTCAACGCCAAGTCCCTCCTCGACGCCCTCGTCAATGCGGGCAGCCAGGCTGGCGCCCAGGGCGGGCAGGCCGGCGGGCTGGGCGGCGTGCTCGGCAATCTCGCCCAGCAGGTCCAGCAGGCTGGCGGCGCCGGCGGCCTCGCCGGCATGGCCGGCCAGATCTTCGGCCAGGCCAGCCAGGGCGTGCAGGACGCCGCCCGCAACACCGGCCTGCAGCAGGGCGCCACGGACATTGTCGGCCAGCTCTCCGGCGGCAAGACGCCCGAGCAGTTGATCGAGCAGGCCAAGGGCATGCTCGGCGGCAACCAGCTCGCGGCCGGCGCCGTGCTCGGCGGCCTGGGCGCGCTGATCTTCGGGACGTCCGCGGGCCGCTCGATCGCCGGCTCCGCAGCCAAGCTCGGTGGGCTGGCCTTGGTCGGCGGCCTCGCCTACAAGGCCTATCAGAACTATCAGGCTGGCAAGCCGTTGCTCGGCGCCGATCAGCAGCCCGCGCTGCCGGCTCCCGCCGGCTCCGGCTTCGAGCCGGAAGCGGCGAAGAACGAGCATGCGCTGCTCTTCATCCGTGCCATGATCGCGGCTTCCGCCTCCGACGGCCATATCGACGACGCCGAGCGCAACGCTATCCTCGGTGGCCTGCGCGAGGCTGGGCTCGACGCCGAAGCCAATCAGTGGCTGACTAATGAGCTTGCGAACCCGGCGAGCGTCGATGCGCTGGTCGAGGGCGCCGAGACGCCCGAGCTCGCCGCGCAGATCTATACGGCCGCCCGGATCGCCATCAATCCGGACACCCCGGCCGAGAAGGACTTCCTCGCCGGCCTCGCCGGCTCGCTGGGCCTCGATGCCGAGCTGGTCGCCAACATCGACGCCGCGGCGAGCGCCGCGAAGGCCTGACCTGTAACGCAGGTCTGCAGTGCGCCGGGCGCGGATTGACCGCCCGGCGCGCCCAGCCATCCAATGCGGGATGCAATCACCAAACCCGCATTGGTCGGCGCGCCTGCCGTTCTATTATGGCTGGCTCGTCATCGGCATCGCCTTCGTCACCATGGCGGTGGCCGTCAACGCGCGCACGGCGTTCTCGCTGCTGCTGCCGCCGCTGATCGACGAGTTCGGCTGGGATCGCGGACTCGCCTCCGGCGCCTTCTCCTTCGGCTTCCTGCTCTCGGCCGTGACCAGCACCTTCGTCGGCCGCGTCATGGACCGGCACGGCCCACGCGTCGTCATCGAGATCGGCGTCGCGATGCTGGCGGCGGGCCTATTGATCGCGCCCGCGATCGGCGCCGCCTGGCACCTCTATCTGACGCTCGGCGTCCTCGTCGGCTGCGGCGCCAATCTGATGAGCTTTTCGGCGCAGTCGCTGTTCCTGCCGAACTGGTTCGTGCGCCGTCGGGCTTTTGCCATCAGCATCGCGTTTTCCGGTGTCGGGGTCGGTGCGTTGCTGCTGCTGCCCTGGCTGCAATCGATCATCAGCCGGGATGGCTGGCGCGCCGCCTGCTGGATCATGGGCCTGCTCGTGCTCTTCCTGCTTGGCCCGCTCAACCTGCTGGTCCGGCGCAAGCCGCAGGATCTCGGCCTGCAGCCGGATGGCGAAACCGGCCCGGCTGGCGCCGTCGCCGCGCAGCGCAAGGCGGCGGTGGTCGATCCGGCCTGGGTCGCGGTCGAATGGACACTGGCGCGGGCGCTGCGCACGGCGCGCTTCTGGTGGATCATGATCGGCTATTTCTGCGCGCTGATCGCCTGGTACGCCGTGCAGGTCCACCAGACCAAGTACCTGATCGAGGTCGGCTTTTCTCCGCTGATGGCCGCCTGGGCGCTGGGCCTGGTCAGCGCCGTCGCCATCCCCGGCCAGATCGGCCTCGGCGCCCTGTCGGACCGCATCGGCCGCGAATGGATCTGGATGGCGGGCTGCCTGGGCTTCGCCATCTGCTATGCCGCCCTGATCGCACTGGAGCACACCCCCTCGCCCGTGCTGCTCTATGTGATGGTGATCGCGCAGGGCTTCCTGGGCTATGCGATCACCTCGGTATTGGGTCCGATCGTCTTCGAGATTTTCGAAGGGCCGCATTTCGGCGCGATCTTCGGGACGGTCACGGTGGCGCTGCTCGGCGGCGGCGCGGCCGGGCCCTGGCTCGCCGGCACGATCCATGACGCGACCGGCAGCTATCGCTTCGCCTTCCTGCTGGTCATCGCCTGCTGCGTCGTCTCGGCGGCGGCGATCTGGCTGGCGGCGCCGCGCAAGGTGCGGCTGGTGCCGGGCCGCGTGAAGCCTTCAAGTTGATCAGGGCGCGCGCTTGACGCCCTGGTCGTCCTCGAACACCGGCCGGAAGAAGCTGCGCTCATAGCTGATGATGAAGCGGTGCTTCTCGTTCTCGGCGACCACTGCAAGGCACTCGGCGTCCTTGAACGAGGCCTCGCGATAGGCCTCGTATTCCGCGAAGGACGGGAAGCTGAACATCGCCAGCGCGACGTTGGAGGTCCCTTCCGACGGCATGAAATAGCCGTGGTGCTTGCCGCCGAACCGCTCGACCAGCCGGATCCAGGCCTTGCCATAGGCCTCGAAGGCTGGGAGCTGATAGGGGTCGACGACGTAGCGCAGATGGCAGGTGATCATCCTCAGGCCGCCTTCGCGCTCTTCAGGAACTCGCCCATCCGCCCCAATGCCCGCTCGATATTCTCCAGCGAATTGGCATAGGAGAGCCGGATATAGCCTTCGCCATGGACGCCGAAATCCGGCCCGCCGATCGTGGCGACGCCGGCCTCGTCCAGCAAGGCGGAAGCCAGCTTCTTCGCCTTCCAGCCGGTCTGCGAGACGTTCGGGAAGGCGTAGAAGGCGCCCTTGGGCACGATACAGGAGACGCCCGGCAGTCCGTTCAGACCGGTGACCACCGCCTTCCGGCGCCGGTCGAATTCCGCCAGCATCATCGCGACCTCGTCCTGCGGGCCGGTCAGCGCAGCGAGGCCCGCCCATTGCGCGGGAGCGTTGACGCAGGAATGCGAGTTCACCGCGAGCTTGCGGGCATTGTCGTAGAGCGGCTTCGGCCAGACCGAGAAGCCCATACGCCAGCCGGTCATGGCATAGGTCTTCGACCAGCCATTGAGCAGGATCAGCCGGTCGCGGATCTCCGGATAGCTCAACAGGCAGACGTGCTTCTCGCCGTCATAGAGCATCTGGTCATAGATCTCGTCCGACATCACGGCGACATCGGGGAACTTCGCGAGGCCGGCGACGAGCTTGTCGACCTCGGCCTTGGGCGTGACGCCGCCGGTCGGGTTCGCCGGCGAGTTGACGATCAGCAGCCGCGTCTTCGGCGTGATCAGCGACAGCGTCTCCTCCGCGGAGAAGGCAAAGCCGTTCTCCTCGCGGATCGGCACCGGCACCGGCGTCGCGCCGGTATACTCGATCATCGAGCGATAGATCGGGAAGCCGGGATCGGGATAGAGAATCTCGGCGCCGGGCTCGCCGAACATCAGGATCGCCATGAACATGGTGACCTTGCCGCCCGGCACGATCATCACCTCCTCCGGCGAGACCTCGACCTGGAAACGCTTATGCAGGTCGGCGGCCACCGCCTCGCGCAAGGGCAGGATGCCGTTCGCCGGCGTATAGCCGTGATGGCCGTCGCGCAGTGCCTTCACCGCCGCCTCGACGATGTGCTCCGGCGTCGGAAAATCCGGCTGGCCGATGCCGAGATTGATGATGTCCTTGCCCTGGCGCTGCAATTCGGTGGCCCGAGCGAGCACGGCGAAGGCGTTCTCCTCGCCGATCCGGCCGAAAGATGGGACGACGTGCAGCGTCATGGCGGTTTCCTCTTCGCTCGCGGCAGATCTTTCGTCGCCGCGCGTTCAATCTGTCTTGGCCGCAAAGCCGGCAACCGCGCAAGCCCGCCGCGTGCGTCCCGGTCGCGACGGGGACGCATTTGGAACACTTGCAAACTGCGCCGCAGCGACCTTTGCTGGCGAAGGCGCCGACCAAGCGATTGGCACGGCACCTCAAGTCGTTGTATGCAGCATACAGCAACTGCGGCAAGTGTTCTTGCCACTTCGCTTGCGATCGGCATGATCTGCCGATCAAATCGATTTAAAGACGATGCCGAAGCGGCGCGAACGCCGCCTGGCTGCGAGAGGGAATGACGGGATGGCCAAGACGCCGACGAGCAAGACGCCTGGGAAGAAGCCGGTCCGCAAGATCAAGCCGGAGCAGTTGCGCTCGAAAGCCTGGTTCGACAATCCCGCCAATGCCGACATGACCGCGCTCTATATCGAGCGCACCATGAATTTCGGCCTGTCGCGCGAGGAGTTGCAGTCCGGGCGCCCAATCATCGGCATCGCCCAGACCGGCTCCGACATCGCCCCTTGCAACCGCCACCACCTCGAACTCGCCTCCCGCGTCCGCGACGGCATCCGCGAGATGGGCGGCGTGCCCTTCGAGTTCCCGATCCATCCGATCCAGGAAACCTGCAAGCGGCCGACCGCTTCGCTCGACCGCAATCTGCAATATCTTTCGCTGGTCGAGATCCTCTACGGCTACCCGATCGATGGCGTCGTGCTGACCACCGGCTGCGACAAGACCACGCCGGCCCAGATCATGGCGGCCGCGACCGTCGACATCCCGGCGATCGCATTGCCCGGCGGCCCGATGCTGAACGGCTCCTTCCGCGGCGAGCGCACCGGCTCGGGCACGATCGTCTGGAAGGCGCGCCAGATGATGGCCGCCGGCGAGATCGACTATCGCGGCTTCGTCGACCTGGTCGCTTCGTCCGCGCCATCCGCGGGCCATTGCAACACCATGGGCACGGCCTCGACCATGAACGCGCTCGCCGAGGCGATGGGCATGACCCTGCCCGGCGCCGCCGCGATCCCCGCGCCCTATCGCGACCGCTACGAGATGGCCTATCTCACCGGCCGCCGCATCGTCGAGATGGTCTGGGAGAACCTGATCCCCTCGAAGATCCTGACGCGCGAGGCCTTCGAGAACACCATCGTCATCAATTCGGCGATCGGCGGCTCGACCAATGCGCCGATCCACGTCAACGCCATCGCCAAGCATATCGGCGTCAAGCTCGACAATGAGGACTGGACCAAGATCGGCTACGACACGCCGCTGCTGGTCAACATGCAGCCTGCCGGCGAATATCTCGGTGAGGATTACTACCGTGCCGGCGGCCTGCCCGCCGTGATCGCCGAGCTGATCGCCAAGGGCAAGCTGAAGCCGGCGATCACCGCCAACGGCAAGACCCATATCGAGAACTGCGAAGGCGCCTTCTCGGGCGATCGCGAGGTCATCAAGGCCTATGACGAGCCGATGAAGAAGGAAGCCGGGTTCCTCAACCTCTCCGGCAACCTGTTCGACTCGGCGATCATGAAGACCTCGGTGATCACGCCGGAGTTCCGCAAGCGCTACCTGGAGAACCCGAAGGACCCGATGGCCTTCGAGGGCAAGGCCGTCGTCTTCGACGGGCCGGAGGACTATCACCATCGCATCGACGATCCCGCGCTGGCGATCGACGAGCACACCGTGCTGTTCATCCGCGGCGTCGGCCCGGTCGGGTATCCCGGCGCGGCCGAGGTCGTGAACATGCGGCCGCCGGATTACCTGATCAAGAAGGGTGTCACTGCCCTCGCCTGCGTCGGCGATGGCCGCCAGTCCGGCACCTCGGGCTCGCCCTCGATCCTCAACGCCTCGCCGGAAGCGGCGACCGGCGGCGGTCTCGCGCTGCTCAAGACCGGCGACAAGGTCCGCATCGACCTGAAGAAGCGCACTGCCAACATGCTGATCTCGGACGAGGAGCTGGAGAAGCGCCGCGCCGAGCTCAAGGCGGCCGGCGGCTACAAGTATCCGAAGAGCCAGACGCCCTGGCAGGAGATCCAGCGTAAGATCGTCGACGAGCTCTCCGAGGGCATGGTGCTGAAGCCGGCGGTCAAGTACCAGAAGATCCACAAGAAGTTCGGCATTCCGCGCGACAACCACTGACGTCGTCCTTTCGGAAGATCGCGCGGAATCCCCTCCCCCTTGTGGGGAGGGGCAGGGGTGGGGGTCGCAAAGCCGGAGCGGTCGGCAGAAGCTGATGGCGCTGTCGCTGCTGCCAAACCTTGTTTCTGCTGCCGGTCGCCAAGCGGCACCACCCCCATCCCCAGCCCTTCCCCACAAGGCGGAAGGGAGGAGCCAGGGCGATCGGCCTGTCGCGGAGACGCGCAGGGAAGAAGTTCTCCGGTTCCAACCGTTGCGGGACATGAAGCCCGCGCATTGGCGTCACCCCCGAGATGCGCGGCAGTAGGGCTGACAAAACCGTTCAATGCGGCCAGTATGACGCCCCTGAGCTCATTTGAAACGATTTAAAATGACTTACAGCCCGCAAGTCGACGCGTTTCGCAAACTCCACGAATCCGGCTGCTTCGTCATGCCGAACCCCTGGGACGAGGGCTCGGCCCGCTGGCTGCGCGGCCAGAGCTTCAAGGCGTTGGCCTCGACCAGCGCCGGCTTCGCCTTCACGCAGGGGCGGGCCGACCAGGACGTGCCGCGCGACATGATGCTGGCCCACCTCGCAGAATTGGTGAAGGCAGTGCCCGATCTGCCGGTCAACGCCGATTTCGAGAACGGCTATGCCGATACGCCCGACGGCGTCGCGGCCAACGTCAAGCTCTGCATCGCGACCGGTGTCGCCGGCCTCTCGATCGAGGACGCGACCGGCCGCAGCGACGAGCCGCTCTATCCCTTCGAGCTCGCCGTCGAGCGCATCAAGGCGGCCCGTCGCGCTGTCGACGAGACCGGCACCGGCGTCGTGCTGACCGCGCGCGCCGAGTGCTTCCTGACCGGGCATCCCGATGCGCTGAACGAGTCGGTGCGGCGCATCAGGGCCTATGCCGAGGCCGGCGCCGATGTGCTCTACGCCCCCGGCCCGAAGACGGTGGCCGACATCAGCGCCATTGTCGCGGCGGCCGGCGGCAAGCCGGTCAACACGCTGGTCTATAATGATGCCGGCCTCAGCGTCGCCGATATCGCCGCGACCGGCACGCGCCGCATCTCGATCGGGGCGGCCCTCGCCCGCGCTGCCTGGGCGGCCTTCATCGAGGCAACACGCCTGATCAAAGACGAAGGCAGCTTCAAGGGCTTCGCCGGCAACGGCGCCTCGGCGCCACTCAATCCGTTCTTCAGCGCTGATCTCAAGGCGCGCTCGTGAGCGGGCAGCTTCTCATTGCCCCGGAATGGCTCGGCAAGAGCGGGCTCTGGCAGATCGACGCCAAGGGCAAGCGCAAGCCGGTCGATGCCGACGATATCGACCTCTCCGACGAGCTCGCCGACCGGCTGGAAAGCTGGATGGACACCTTCGACGCGATCTATGACGAGGCGAACGAGGCCGCCTCCGACTTCGCCGGCGAGGCCGAGCGCAGCGCTTGGGAAGCGGAAGGCGCGGCGCTCGCCGCGGCCATCGCCGCCGAGCTCGGCCCGGACTGGCAGATTACCCACGACTTCACCGCCTGGCGCAGGACGATCAAGGCATGACGACGCTGAACTGGACGCCCCGCTCCTTCCCGCCGGCCAAGGTGCTGAAGGGCCGCTATTGCCGGCTGGAACCGCTCGATCCCGCCCGCCATCTCGACGATATCTGGCAGGCCATGGAGGGCCATCCTTCCGTCTGGGACTGGCTGCCCGCAACGCTTCCGCCGAGCCGCGAGGCGTATCGCGAACTGCTGACGATGATGGCAAGCAAGGCCGGCATCATCGCCTTCGCCGTGATCGACGAAGCCGACGGCAAGGCCAAGGGGCATCTCTGGATGATGGAGATCAGGCCCGAGCACGGCGTCTTCGAGGTCGGCTGGATCACCTATTCCCTGTCGATGCAGCGCACCCGCATGGCGACGGAAGCGGTCTATCTCGTCGGCGAATACGGCTTCTCGCTCGGCTATCGCCGCTATGAGTGGAAGTGCAATAACCGCAACGAGCCCTCCAAGCGCGCTGCTCTGCGCTTCGGATTCCAGTACGAAGGCCTCTTCCGCCAGCACCAGGTGGTCAAGGGCGAGAACCGCGACACCGCCTGGTTCTCGATCCTCGACAGCGAGTGGCCGAAGGTCGGACAAGCCTTCCGCAACTGGCTCGCACCGGAGAACTTCGACGCGCAAGGCCAGCAGAAGAGCTCGCTGGGCGACCTGATGAAAACCGCCGGGGCTGCCTGAGATGGCCCTGCGTCGCGCCACGACCGAGGATATTCCGGCGATCGTCGCGCTGACTGAGGCCGCTTATCTGCCGAACGAGAGCATCATCGGCGTGCCCTCGCTGCCGCGCATCGCCGACTACCGGCAGGTGCTGGCAGAGCACGAGGTCTGGCTCGCCGAAAGCGAGGGGACGCTCGACGGCGTCCTCGTGCTCGAGGAGGAACCGGCGAAGTTCACGCTCTGGAGCATCGCCGTCTCGCCCGCCGCCACAGGCAGGAAGATCGGCTCGCAATTGATGGACTTCACCGAGGAGCGGGCCAGGGCGCTCGGCCACGACGCGGTCCATCTCTACACCCACGTCAAGCTGGCCGACCGCATCGGCTGGTATGAGCGGCTCGGCTACCGGACCACCCATTACGAGGATCTGCCGGATCGCCGGCTGATCCATATGCGCAAGAGCCTTCGATAATTGGAAAACCAAAGGGAAGAAACGACATGGCAGGACGTTTGAAGGGCAAGGTCGCGGTCGTCACCGCCGCCGGCCAGGGCATCGGGCGCGCGATCGCCGAGGCCTTCGTTGCCGAGGGCGCGACCGTCTGGGCGACCGACAAGGACGTCGCCCTGCTCGACGGCATCCCGAAGGCGAAGAAGCGCAAGCTCGACGTGCTCTCGACCAAGGCGGTCGAGGCCTTCGCCGAGAAGGTTGGCCCCATCGACATCCTCGTCAACGCCGCCGGCTTCGTCCATCACGGCACCGTGCTGGAGTGCGACGACAAGGCCTGGGAGTTCTCCTTCGACCTCAACGTCAAGTCGATGCACCGCACGATCAAGGCCTTCGTCCCCGGCATGCTCGCCGCCGGCAAGGGCTCGATCGTCAACATCGCCTCGGGCGCCGGCTCGGTGCGCGGCATCCCGAACCGCTATGTCTACGGCGCGACCAAAGCGGCGGTGATCGGCCTGACCAAGGCGGTCGCGGCCGACTTCATCAAGAAGGGCATCCGCGCCAACGCGGTCTGCCCCGGCACGATCCAGTCGCCCTCGCTCGACCAGCGCATCGTCGACCTCGCCAAGGCGACCAAGACGACCGAGGCCGCCGCCCGCCAGGCCTTCATCGACCGCCAGCCGATGGGCCGGCTCGGCACAGCCGAGGAGATTGCGTGGCTTACGGTCTATCTCGCCTCGGACGAAGCGAGCTACAGCACCGGCCAGATCTATCTCGCCGATGGCGGCTTCGCGCTCTGAATAGCGCAGGAGAAGTGCCATGCACGTCCTGATCAGCGGCGCCGCCGGCATGATCGGCCAGAAGCTCGCCGCGCGCATCGCCCGCGAGGGTGCCTGTGCCGGCAAGCCGCTGACTCGGCTGACGCTGACCGACGTCGTGGCGCCGCCGCGGCCGGCCGGCTTCGACGGGCCGATCGAGGCCCGTACCGAGGATTCGAGTTCGGCTGCGGTCGCATCCGAGCTCGCGGCCTTGCGGCCCGACATCATCTTCCACCTCGCCGCGATCATCTCCGGCGAGGCGGAGCGCGATTTCGACAAGGGCTACCGCATCAATCTCGACGGCATGCGCAACCTGTTGGAGGCGATCCGGCAGGAGAGCGCGAAGAATGGGCCTTATGTACCCAAGCTCGTCTTCTCCTCATCGAGCGGCATCTTCGGCGCCCCCTTCCCGCCGGCGATCTCCGACGAATTCCATGTCACGCCGCTGACCAGCTACGGCGCGCAGAAGGCGATCGGCGAATTGCTGCTCACCGACTATTCGCGCCGCGGCTTCGTCGATGGCGTCGGCATCCGCTTCCCTTCGATCGTGATCCGGCCGGGCAAGCCCAATGCCTCGGCCGGCGGTTTCTTCTCCGGCATCATCCGCGAGCCGCTGCAGGGGTTGGAGGCGCTGCTACCGGTCGACGATAGCGTCATCTTCACCCATGCCTCGCCGCGCTCGGCCGTCGGCTTCCTGCTGCACGGCGCCTCGCTGACCCGCGAAGAACTCGGGCCGCGCATCAACCTCAGCATGCCCGGCGTCTGCGTCACCGTCGGCGAGCAGATCGAGGCGCTGCGCCGCATCGCCGGCGACAAGGCGGTGAAGCTGATCCGGCGCGCACCCGACAAGGCCGCGGCCGACATCGTCAAGGGCTGGCCGACCCGCTTCGATGCGAAGCGCGCGCTGTCGCTCGGCTTCAAGGCCGAACGGGATTTCGACGAGATCATCCGCGTCCATATCGAGGACGACCTCGGCGGCCGCCTCCCCAACTGAACGTTAAGAAGCGAAAGATCGGACAAAGACATGCATATCCTCGTCATCGGCGGCGCCGGCATGGTCGGCCGCAAGTTCATCGAGCGCCTGGCGCGCGACGGCGGCCTCGGCGGCAAGGTGATCGACAAGGTGACGGCGCAGGACGTCTTCCCGGCTGCGGCGCCGGCGAACGCGCCCTTCGCCTTCGAGTCGCTGACATCGGATCTGTCGCAGCCGGGCGAAGCCGAGAAGCTGATCGCCTCGCGTCCCGAACTGATCGTCCATCTCGCCGCGATCGTCTCCGGCGAGGCCGAGGCCGATTTCGACAAGGGCTACCGCATCAATCTTGACGGCACACGCTATCTCTTCGACGCGATCCGCCTCACCGGTGACGGCTACAAGCCGCGCGTGATCTTCACCTCCTCGATCGCCGTCTTCGGCGCGCCCTTCCACGACAAGATCGAGGACGAGTTCTTCACGACGCCTCTGACCAGCTACGGCACGCAGAAGGCAATCGGTGAGCTGCTGCTCAGCGACTACTCGCGCCGCGGCTTCTTCGACGGCGTCGGCATCCGCCTGCCGACGATCTGCGTCCGGCCGGGCGCGCCGAACAAGGCCGCCTCCGGCTTCTTCTCCAACATCATCCGCGAGCCGCTCGCCGGCCAGGACGCGGTGCTGCCGGTCTCCGATCAGGTCCGCCACTGGCACGCCTCGCCGCGCTCGGCCGTCGGCTTCCTCGTCCACGCCGCAACCATGGATACCGCTGCGATCGGCCCGCGCCGTGCGCTGACCATGCCGGGCTATTCCGCCACCGTCGCCGAGCAGATCGAGGCGCTGCGCAAGGTTGCCGGCGAGAACGTCGTGAAGCGCATCAAGCGCGTGCCCGATCCGGTGATCGACGCCATCGTCGCCGGCTGGCCGCGCAATTTCGACGCCAAGCGTGCGCCGGCGCTCGGCTTCAAGGCGGAATCGAGCTTCGAGGAGATCATCCGCGCCCATATCGACGACGAGCTCGGCGGGACGTTCGTCGCGTGACGTAAGGCGTCATGGTCGGGCTTGACCCGACCATCTCTTTCCAGATGAGCGAGAGATGCTCGGGTCAAGCCCGAGCATGACGACAATGGTCTAAGGCAGCTTCTTCAGCAGCAGCGGCGCGCCGACCGCAGGGTCCTTGCGCCACTGCCCGCCTTCGAAGACCAGCTCGACCTTGTGGCCCTTGCGGGCGATCAGTTCGAGCCGGCCGGCCTCATAGCGCCAGGCGACCGGCGAGAAGATCGTCAGACCGGTGTCCGGGCAAAGCCCGTCGAAGCTCGCGACCGATGCGCCGGCATTGGCCGAGGGATTGGTGGAGAGCACCAGCTTGCAGACATCGCGCCCAGTCTGTCGCATCACCGTATAGCGGCCGGGGACACTGCCTGCCGCAGGCGCGCTCGCAGGATCGACCGCAGTCGGGCGCGCCGCCGCCGTCGCTGCAAGCTCGGCCTGGCCCGGCGCCGGGCGCTGCTGCGCCCGGACATAGCCAGCCGGATCGAGCCCGTAATCCGCGCCATCGCTGCCCTTGCCGCGGCGGCCCGGGTCGGCCTTCCCGCTGAAGACGATCACCGCCTTGCCGTGGCCGTCGAGCAGCCTCGGCGCGCCGTCGGCCACATCCCAGGCGACGACCCCGGTGAGAATCGGCAGGGCGCGCCGGCAGGTCGCCGGGAATCGGACCTGCCGCCCCTGCCCGGCCACCTCCGTCCCGAAGGTCACCGTGCACTCGCGCGACGCGCCGAGCTTCTCGATATCCCAGGAGCCGATGAAAGGCTTCAGGGCCTCAGGCGCCTTTTCGGCGCCGCGCGGCAGCGATTGCGTTTGCGCTCCCACCGGCGAGCCGATGAGCAGCGCTAGCGCGGCGGCAGCCGCGCCGTGCCGTATTCCCGTCGTGATCAGGCTTTTGTCCATGGCGTCTCGGCAACCGGTGTCAAAGGACCCTTGCCATCGAACCATGAAACTAGATTGTCGACCAGAAGCTGGCCCATCTGTTCGCGCGTATGCACAGATGCCGAGCCGACATGCGGCAGCAGCACGACATGATCCATCGCGATCAGCTCGGCCGGCACGCGCGGCTCGTCCTCGAACACGTCGAGGCCGGCGGAGAGGATGGTCTTGGATTTCAGCGCCTCGATCAGCGCCTGCTCGTCGATCACCGTGCCGCGACCGACATTGACGACGATGCCGTTCGGCCCGAGCGCCTTCAGCACCTCGGCATTGATGATGTGGTAGGTCGAATCGCCGCCCGGCGCGACCGAGACCAGCGTGTCGACATCGGCCGCCATCTCGGTGAGCGAGGGATAATAGCGATAGGCGACGTCGGCCTGGCGCGAGCGGCCGTGATAGACGATCGGCACGTCGAAGGCTTCGAGCCGGCGCGCCACCGCCTTGCCGATCCGGCCGAGACCGACGATGCCGATCTTGCGCTTGCGCAGCGAAGTGGTGAGCGGATAGGCGGCCTGCAGCCACTTGCCGGCGCGCAGATAGCGGTCGACCTGCGGCAGCTGGCGCACCGTCGCCAGCAGCAGGCCGATGGCGAGGTCGGCAACCTCGTCGGTCAGCACATCCGGCGTATTGGTGACGATGATGCCGCGCTTGCCGGCGGCCTTGGCATCGACATTGTCGTAGCCGACGCCGAAATTCGAGACGACTTCCAGCTTGGGCAGCGCATCGAACAGCGCATCGTCGATGCGCACATGCGCGCCGCCGCCAGCGACGCCGCGCACCCGGTCCCTCACCGCAGCCAGCGCCGCCGGGCGATCCTGCTCCTTCCAGAGCTCGTGCACGGTGAAGCGCGCCTTCAGCTGGTCGGCGGCATAGGCCATCAGCGGCCCGGTCATGACGATCTCGATCTTGTTCTGCGCGGTCATGGTCCTGCTTTCCTGGAACGCTGCGTGGCTTGATTTCAAATTCTTAAAACGATTAGATCAACCTAGCTGCTGGAGCGCCGCCGGGGAATTACCACCGCCGCAGACTGGGGCTGCTTGCAGAGCCGGTTATGCCATCCCGGCTTGGCTGTCGATTCAGCCAGATATAGTATGATTTAATCACGCGATTTTGCTCGCATTCGCATCAGCTCGCGCCGCGAGCAGACCCAGAGTGCTGTTCAGGCTGTCGATCACCAGCCCGCTCATCCGCGCTGCCGCGAGGTCGCCGTCGCGCTGCACGATCGCATCGAAGACGCGTTCGTGATCGATCAGCGACGCCGTGAAGAAGAAGCGATCGTCAGGCGCCTTGAGGAACAGCGACCACTGGATCGTCGCCGAGACTGCCGGCGCCAGGCATTGCAGCGGCGGGTTGCGGGTCGCGGCGAAGATCGCCTCGTGGAAGGCAAGGTCGGCGCGGACCGTCGGCTCGGCATAGGGCGGGTTCTCGACCATGCCGCGAAAGGCCGTCTCGATCAGCCTGAGATCGGCATCGCTGCGCCGCTGCGCTGCCAGCCGCGCCGCGCTCGGCTCGACGAAGAGCCGAAGCTCGAACAGATCACGGATGAATTTCTCGTTGGGGTCGGCCTCGAAATGCCAGGCGAGCACATCGGGATCGAGCAGGTTCCAGGCCTCGCGCGGCGCCACCCGCGTGCCGCTCTTCGGCCTGGCCTCGACCAGCCCCTTGCCGCTCAGGAACTTCACGGCCTCACGATAGGCAGTGCGCGAGACCGAGATCTCGCCCTTCAGATCGTCCTCGTTCGGCAGCAGCGAGCCAGCAGGAGAGGCGCCAGTGATGATCGCGACCGCGAGCCTGTGCGCGACCTGGCCGAACAGCCGGTCGGGGTTGAGCCTCGTCGCGCGCGCTTTGACGTGAAGCTGCATCGGACCGCGCATTTTCCTCCGTGATCGGCGGCGCTGGAGGAGCTCTCCCGTCGCCTGCCCGGCGCTTGACACGCCTGTTTCTATCGTATGACTTTATCCGGGAACGAGGTTGACGCAACAGGCGGCTCGCCTGGGTTGCGGGGCCTCGTGTCGATCGGCCGTCAGAAGCCGATGTTCTGCAACGCCGCCGGCGGGGATCGTGTCAGGCACCCCGGGGCAAACCAAAGAGCGGGAGAAACAACCAAGATGGCATCCGTCCAGATTGCCGACGTGCGCAAGGCCTATGGCTCGACGCAGGTCATTCACGGCGTCGACATCGACATCAACGATGGCGAGTTCGTCATCCTCGTCGGCCCCTCGGGCTGCGGAAAATCGACCTTGCTGCGCATGATCGCCGGCCTCGAGAACATCTCGGGTGGCGAGATCCGCATCGGCTCGCGCGTCGTCAACGACGTGCCGCCGAAAGAGCGCGACATCGCCATGGTGTTCCAGAACTATGCGCTCTATCCGCATATGACGGTCGCCGACAACATGGCCTTCTCGATGAAGCTGCGGAAGGCGCCGAAAGCCGAGATCGACGAGCGCGTCAGCAAGGCCGCCAACATTCTCGGCCTCACCAACCTGCTCG
This sequence comes from Allobosea sp. GW821-FHT03A12, assembly GCF_058986765.1. Lineage (NCBI taxonomy): Bacteria > Pseudomonadati > Pseudomonadota > Alphaproteobacteria > Hyphomicrobiales > Alloboseaceae > Allobosea > Allobosea sp. GW821-FHT03A12. Next base: position 1,283,721 of record NZ_JBYSVZ010000001.1, on the reverse strand, counting down.
ACCGCTTTCCGCGCCAGCTCTCGGGCGGCCAGCGCCAGCGCGTCGCCATGGGCCGCGCTATCGTGCGCGATCCGCAGGTCTTCCTCTTCGACGAGCCGCTCTCGAACCTCGACGCCAAGCTGCGCGTGCAGATGCGCACCGAGATCAAGGAGCTGCATCAGCGCCTCAAGACCACCACGGTCTACGTCACCCACGACCAGATCGAGGCCATGACCATGGCCGACAAGATCGTCGTGATGCATGACGGCATCGTCGAGCAGATGGGCGCCCCGCTCGATCTCTACGACAACCCCGCCAATCTCTTCGTCGCCGCTTTCATCGGTTCGCCCTCGATGAACCTGCTGAAGGGCACGATACGCGCCAACGGCTTCGAGACCGAGGGCGGCGTGATCTGGCCGGTCGGCAAGCACCCGGCGGATTCGAACGATCGGGCCGCGGTGCTCGGCATCCGCCCCGAACATCTGATGCTCGATCCGAACGGCCTGTCCGCCGAAGTGGTGGTCATCGAGCCGATGGGCTCGGAGACCCAGGTCGTCGTCCGCTGCGGCGGCCAGGACCTGACCTGCATCTTCCGCGAGCGCATCGGCGCCAAGCCCGGCGAGACGATCAAGATCCGGCCCGACACCTCGGTGACCCATCTGTTCGACGCCGCGACCGGCAAGCGGATCTGATTTCCGGCGCCGCCGCACGGGGAACACCCCGGCGGCGGCGCTGTCCGACAAAAAACGCGACGAGGCTCCCATGCAGGGCCTCGCGGCAACCCGGAGGAGACAAGCGATGAGCATTTCCAGACGTGACGTATTGATCGGCGGCGCGGGCCTTGCGGCCGGCGCCACCCTTGCCGCGCCCTCGATCGCCCAGACCGCCAATATCGAGAAGGGCGCGACGCTGCGGGTGCTGCGCCCGACCAAGTTCGTCGATCCCGACCAGACGATCTTCAACGAGAACACCGAGGCTTTCACCAAGGCGACCGGCGTCCCGGTCCGTGTCGATTATGCCAGCTGGGAGGATCTGCGTCCGCAGACCGCCGTCACCGCCAACACCGGCGCCGGCCCCGATGTCGTCGTCGGCTGGGCCGATGATCCGCACATCTTCGCCGACAAGCTGGTCGACCTGACCGCGGTCGCCGAGGATCTCGGCAAGAAATACGGCGGCTGGTACCCGGTCGCCGAGAAATACGGCAAGAAGGACAAGACCAATACCTGGATTTCGATCCCGATGGGCGGCTCCGGCGGCCCCGCGGTGTACCGCGAATCCTGGGTCAAGGAAGCGGGATTCGACAAGTTCCCGACCGACCATGCCGGTTTCCTCGATCTCTGCCGCAAGCTCAAGGCCAAGGGCCATCCGCCCGGCTTCGCGCTCGGTAACGCCGTCGGCGACGGCAACTCGTTCTGCAACTGGCTGGTCTGGTCGCATGGCGGCTACATGGTCGACGAGAACAACAAGGTCGCGATCAACAGCAAGGAGACGATCGAGGCGCTGAAATACGCCAAGGCTCTCTACGAGACCTTCATCCCCGGCACGCTGTCCTGGCTCGACATCAGCAACAACAAGGCGCTGACCGCCGGCGAAATCGGCCTGACCCAGAACGGCGTCTCGCTCTACTTCTCGATCAAGAACTCGAAGGACGAGAAGACCGCCGAGATCGGCAAGGATCTCAACCACGCGCCGATGCCGATCGGCGCCGGCGTCGGGCGGCCGACCGAGACGGCGCTGGTGATCAACGCCATGGTGTTCAAGCACACCAAGTTCCCGAACGCGGCCAAGGAATATCTCCGCTTCATGATGGAGAAGGAGCAGTACGACAAGTGGCTGACCGGCTGCTTCGGCTACTGGACCCAGCCGCTGAAGGGCTATGCGCAGAGCAAGGTCTGGGAGAGCGATCCCAAGATCCTGGTCTATCGCGATACCTGGGAGCGGGCTCTGTGGAGCGGCTACAAGGGCGCGATCACGGAAGCTGCCGGCACCGTCAACGCCGAATACGTCATGGTCCAGATGGTCGCTTCCGTCTGCGCCGGCCAGGCGACGCCCGAGCAGGCGGCCGCTGAAGCCGAGCGCCGCGCCAAGCGCTACTACCGCACCTGATCCGTCGACACCGTGCCGCCGGGACGACCGGCGGCGCGGCTCCATCACGGGATAAAGCGCCATGACGATTGCGGCGGAGGCCCGGCCCAGACCCCAGCCCGAACAGAGCTGGCTGGTCAGGCTGTTCGACTACAAGCCATTCCTGATCTTCATCTGCCTGCTGCCGGCACTCGGCCTGCTTTTGGTCTTCCTGAGCTATCCGCTCGGCCTCGGCGTCTGGCTCGCCTTCACCGATACGCGCATCGGCCGCAGCGGCATCTTCATCGGCTTCGAGAATTTCGAGTCGCTCTGGAACGACCCGGTCTTCATCACCTCGGTCTGGAACACGCTGCTCTATACGGGCGTCGCGACCGTCGGGAAGTTCGGACTCGGCCTCTGGCTGGCGCTCCTGCTCAACAACAACCTGCCGTTCAAGTCGCTGCTCAGGGCGCTGATCCTGGTGCCCTGGATCGTGCCGACCGTGCTCTCGGCGATCGCCTTCTGGTGGATCTACGATCCGCAGTTCTCGATCATCTCCTATGTTCTGGTCGACGTGCTCGGCTGGCGCGACACCTATATCGATTTCCTCGGTGCCCCCTGGCCGGCACGCTGGTCGCTGATCGCCGCCAATGTCTGGCGCGGCATCCCCTTCGTCGCGATCTCGCTGCTTGCCGGCCTGCAGACCATCTCGCCAACGCTCTACGAGGCGGCGATGCTCGACGGCGCCAATGCCTGGCAGCGCTTCCGGCATGTCACGCTACCGATGCTGATGCCGATCCTGGCGATCGTGCTGACCTTCTCGGTGTTGTTCACCTTCACCGATTTCCAGCTCGTCTACGCCATCACCCGCGGCGGCCCGATCAACTCGACCCATCTGATGGCGACCCTCGCCTTCCAGCGCGGCATCCCGGGCGGCCAGCTCGGCGAGGGCGCGGCGATCGCGGTGGCGATGATCCCCTTCCTCGTTATGGCGACGCTGTTCAGCTACTTCGCGCTCGCCCGCCGCAAATGGCAGCAGGGAGAAGACAATGACTGACCAGGCCGCCCCTGCCCCGCGCCCGCATCTCGTCGACGAGGAGCGGACCGGCGTGATCGACTGGTCCTCGGGACCGCGCCGCTTCATCACGCTCTATCTGCCGCTGTCGATCTTCGTGATCGTGCTGCTGTTCCCGTTCTACTGGATGGCGATCACCGCGATCAAACCGAATGGCGAACTGCTCGACTACAAGAACAACAACCCGTTCTGGGTGAAGTCGCCGACCTTGGACAACATCAACAAGCTGCTGTTCCAGACCGACTACCCGCAATGGCTGCTGACGACGATGACGGTGGCGACGGTCGCGACCGCGCTCTCGCTCTTCGCCAGCGTGCTCGCCGCCTATGCGATCCAGCGCCTGAAGTTCAAGGGCTCGAACTATGTCGGCCTCGCCATCTACCTTGCCTATCTGGTGCCGCCCTCGATCCTGTTCATCCCGCTGGCGACGCTGATCTTCCAGTTCGGGCTGTACGACTCGCAGCTCGCGCTGATCCTGACCTATCCGACTTTCCTGATCCCGTTCTGCACCTGGCTCCTGATCGGCTACTTCAAGTCGATCCCCTACGAGCTCGAGGAATGCGCCATGATCGACGGCGCGACCCGCCTGCAGACGCTCTGGAAGATCACCTTGCCGCTGGCGCTGCCCGGGCTGATTTCGGCCGGCATCTTCGCCTTCACTTTGTCCTGGAACGAATTCATCTACGCGCTCGCCTTCATCCAGTCGGCCGAGAAGAAGACGGTTCCGGTCGCGGTGCTGACCCAGCTGGTCGAGGGCGACGTCTACCATTGGGGCTCGCTGATGGCCGGCGCGCTGCTCGGCTCGATCCCCGTCGCGATTCTCTATTCCTTCTTCGTCGACTACTACGTCGCCTCGATGACGGGTGCGGTGAAGGAGTAGTTCCCGGCGGGCGGCCAGGCCGCCCGCCTTCCAACCAAGGCAAATCGTTGTGACTTCCATCGCCTTCATCGGGCTCGGCGCCATGGGCGCGCCGATGGCCGAGAATCTCGTCAAGCGCCAGTTCCACGTCACCGGCTTCGACATGCGGGAGAGCGCCCGCGCCGCGCTCGTGACAGCCGGCGGAAACGGCGCCGACAGCGCCGCCGCAGCGGCGGAGGACGCCGAGACGCTCGTCCTGATGGTGGTCAACGCCGCCCAGGCCCGCTCCGTCCTGTTCGAGGCCGGCGCGCTCGATGCGCTGGCTCCCGGCGCGGCCATCATCCTGATGGCGACCTGCCCGCCCGGCGAGGTCGAGGCCATTGCCGAGGCCGTCACCAAGACCGGTCGGCATTTCGTCGATGCGCCGGTCTCCGGCGGCGTGAAGGGGGCTCAGGGTGGCACGCTCACCATCATGGTCGGCGCCCCCGCCGACAGCTTCGCCAAGGCCAAGCCCGTACTCGACGCCATGGGCGACAAGGTCTTCCATGTCGGGCAGAAGCCGGGCCAGGGCGCGACGGTGAAGACCGTCAACCAGCTGCTCTGCGGCGTGCATATCGCGGTCGCGGCGGAGGCGCTCTCGCTGGCGCAGAAGGCCGGCATCGACGGCGCGCTGCTGTTCGAGATCATGGGCGGCTCGGCCGCCTCGTCCTGGATGCTGAGGGATCGCGGCCCGCGCATGCTCGAGGACGAGCCACCGGTCGCCAGCGCCGTCGACATCTTCGTCAAGGATCTCGGCATCGTCCTCGATGCCGGGCGCGCCGCCAAGGCGGCCCTGCCGCTCGCTGCGGCCGCGCACCAGATGTTCCTCGCCGCCTCGGGCCTCGGCCATGGCGGACGCGACGACTCGCATGTGGTCCGCGCCTATCGGGCGCTGAACCGCAAGCCGGACAATGATGCTTGATCCAGCTTCAGCGCCGCGCCTTCGGCGGCGCCGTGGTCCCGCGCACCACCAGCTCCGGCGTCAGCACGGCGCGCTGCGGCGGCGCCGACGGATCGGCGATCCGGTTGATCAGCATCTCCGCGGTCCTGCGGCCCATCTCGTCCTGGAAATTCTTGATCGTGGTCAGCCCAGGATACCACTGCGCCGCCTCCTGCACGTCGTCGCAGCCGATCAGCGAGAAATCGCTGCCGGCCTCGAGCCCGCGATGGCGCAGCCCGAGCATGGCGCCGAAGGCGGCGAGATCGTTGAAGCAGACCGCGGCAGTCGGCGGATTCGTAGCGTCGAGCACCTTCTGGACGCCCTTCAGCCCGTTCTCGCGCGTGCCATAGGCCGAGTAGACGATCGTCGGATCGAGCGGCAGGCCATGCTTGGCCAGGGTCTCGCAATAGCCACGATAGCGGTTGCGCCCGGTCGAGATCAGCGGGCTCTCGCCGAGGAAGGCGATGCGGGTGTGGCCGAGGCCGATCAGATGCTCGACCGCCAGCACCGTGCCGTGCCGGTCGTCCGAGCCGACGAAGTCGAGCCCGATGCCGGGGATCTCGCGCGAGAGCTGCACCAGCGGCACTTGCGCCGCCATCAGGTGCTGCAAGGTCTCGGCCGTGGTACCGCCGGCCGGGCAGATGATCATGCCGTCGGGGCGATATTCCTTGAGCGTGGTGAGGACGCGGTCCTGCCGCTGCAGGTTCTCGGCATAGGTCCCGAGCAGGATCGAGCGGCCATGCGCGGCCGCCGTTTCCTCGATCGCCGCGAGCAGCTCGGCGAAATAGGGATTGGTGATGTCGTGGAAGCCGACGCCGAGGATATTGGTCCGGTCGGTCCGCAGCGAAGCCGCACTGCGATTGTAGCTGTAGCCCATCTCGCGCGCGATCTGCTGCACCCGCAGGCGTGTGCCGTCGGCGACCAGCGGGCTTTCGCGCAAAGCGAGCGAGACCGTCGCGGTCGAGACCTCCAGCCGGTCGGCGATGATCTGCAAGGTAACGCGACCTCGGCCACCCGGTTTGACGCCCGCCTTACCCGCCCCCGAAGGGTCGCGCGAGTGTCCGTCATTCGCCATCGATCGCTTCTCCTGAAGCCGGTAAGCCGATGCATTCAACCAGTTCTTGGCCAAATCGTTCCGCATTGCATTGTTCCATCTCATAGAATTCGGAGAAACTGAAGATGAGCGCGACTAAAGAATCGATCGGCTTCATCGGTGTCGGTTACATGGGTCAGGGCATGGCGAGTTGCATTCTCGCCAAGGGCTTCCCCCTCACCGTCATGGGCCACCGCAATCGCAGGCCCGTCGAAGAGCTCAAGGCGGCGGGTGCGGCGGAGGCCGCCACGCCGAAGGAGCTCGCCGGCAAGGCAAGCATCATCTTCCTCTGCGTCACCGGCTCGCCACAGGTCGAGCAGGTGATCAACGGACCGGACGGCATCGCCGCCGGCGCCAAACCCGGCACGGTCATCGTCGACTGCTCGACTTCCGACCCGGTCTCGACGATCGCTCTGGCGGAACGGCTGGCTGCCATCGGCCTGCACCTCTGCGACGCTCCGCTCGGCGGAACACCCGCCCAGGCGAAGCTCGGTCAACTCTCCACGATGATTGGCGCGGACAGTGGCGTTTTCGAGCGCATCCGCCCGGTCTGCGAAGCCTGGGCCCAGAAGATCGTGCATCTCGGCCCCGTCGGCGACGGCCACAAGATGAAGCTGCTCAACAACTTCCTCTCCCTCGGCTACGGCGCCATCTACGCGGAGGCGCTGACGCTGGCACAGAAGGTTGGCATCACCCCGCAGACCTTCGACAGCGTCATCACCGGCGGGCGCATGGAGTGCGGCTTCTACCGGACCTTCATGCAATACGTGCTGGAGCGCGATCCGGATGCGCACAAGTTCACGCTTTCCAACGCGCTGAAGGATGTGCGCTATCTGGAGAGCCTCGCCAACGCCGCCGGTGTTCCCAATCCGGTCGGCGGCGCCGTCAAGAACGTCTATGCGGCGGCCGTCGCCAGCGGCAAGGGCGAGGACTATGTGCCGATGCTCTCTGATTTCGTCGCTGCGCAGAGCAAGGTCTCGCTCGGCTGAGCCCGGCGCCTGTGCCATGGCGGGACGCGCCCGGGCCACATCTGTGCCGAACGCGGTAGCCGGTAGCCAGTTGCGGTGCCAAACCGTCATCATGGCCTCCATCCACGGATGGAGGCTTCAAGAACCGTGCCTGGGTCAGTCGAGCCGGGCCGAGCCTTCGGGCACGTGCCGCACGCGCTCGCGATAGAGCAAATAGAGGCCCGACGCGATGACGATCGCCGCTCCGATGAAGGTGAAGCGGTCGGGGATCTGGCCGAAGACGAACCAGCCGAGCAGGATCATCCAGACGATCTGGGAATAGATGAACGGCGCCAGGATCGTCGCCGGCGCCCGCTGATGCGCCAGGATCAGGAGCCAATGGCCGAGCGCGCCGAAGAAACCGGTGCCGCACATCAGCAGCCAGCTCTGCCAATCCTGCGGCCATGACCAGTACAGCGGCAGCAGCGGCAACATGATCACCACCCCGCCGATGCCGGAATAGAACATCGTCGTCTGCGGCGAGTCGCTTGAGGCCAGCATCCGCGTCGACAGGGCATAGAAGGCGTAGCAGAAGCAACCGCAGACGCTGAGCAGGGCTGCGGGATGCAGGCCGCCGAGCCCCGGCCGCGTCACTACGAGGACACCGAGGAAGCCGACGCCGATCGCGATCAGCCGGCGCGGCCCGGCCCACTCCCCGAGCAAGGGCCCCGCCAGCAGCGCGACCAGCAGCGGCGCCGCGAACATGATCGAGACCGTCTCGGCCAATTGCAGATATTGCAGGGCGACGAAGTTGAGCGCGGTCGAGCCGAGCAGCAGCAGCGAGCGGAAGCCCTGCAGCCAGGGCCGCTTGGTCCGGGTGATACCGGGATGGCTCCAGGGATTGAGCAGGAGCGACACCAGCGCGACGCTGATCACATAACGCGCCAGCACGACCTGCATCGGGTGCATCGTGCTGCCGAGCCATTTCGCACAGGTGTCGAGCAGCGAAAAGCAGACGATCGCCCCACTCATCAGGGCGATGGCGGTCAGGCGTGTCCGGCGCGTATCCGGAAGCGGAGCGGGAGCGGCCGACAAGCGCGGGTTCCGTCATGCTCTGGAGGAATGACGGACCATCAATGAACCGATTTAAGACTTGAAACCAGCCCGCCAGCGCATGCGAGTCATGCCGCTGGCGCGTTCGGTCTCAGGCCGCGTCTTCGGCCTCGTCCTCGGCATCCTCGACATCGGCGCCGGCCTTGGACAGGCCCTTCGATGCCTTGCGCAGCAGCTTGCGCAATTGCTTGCGCTCCTTGGCGTCGAGCTTTTCGAGCAGCTCTTCCTCGACCTGGTTCCAGACCGCATCGAGCGCCGCCGCGGTCTTCTGACCGTTCTCGGTCAGCGCCACCTGCACCAGCCGGCCGTCGCGGCCGCCGCCCTCGCGCGTCACCAGCCCCTGCAGCGAGAGCCGGCCGATCGTCTTGGACACGGTCGGCGGCTTGACCCGCAGCAGCGTCGCAAGCTCGCCCATCGTCATCGGGGCGCTTTGCAGGGATTTCAGCGCCTGTTCCTGGCCCGGAAAGAGCCCGAGCGCATTGAGGCGCTCGCCCATCCGTGCCCTGTGGAGCCGCGCCGTCACCAGCAAGGCACGGCCGACGCTTTTTTCGAGGGACTTGGTCATGAGCCGGCCCTTGGAAAAGGTTGCGGATACTTTTCGCCGGCTGTGCAATCGCCCGCCTTCATGACAGGCCGATGACAATTGTCAGACAGGCTCTTAAATCCGTGCGATTTCCTGCTCGACCCTGGCGAGAAAAGCCGCCCGGCTCTGCGGCGTCGACCGGTTCATGTCGTAATGCGCGAGATAGGAGACCTGCGCCGCCGGATGGCAGACCGCCCGCAAGCCGCGCTTGATCTGCCGGCGTGGCGGATCGCCCATCAGTAACGTCCGCCAGCGCGAGCCGCCATAGCTCGTCACTGTCATCAGCCGGCGAATATTCCAGAGATTCGGCCGAACCGAGCCGTCGACCAGCTTGAACGAAACGCCCGGCAGGAAGACGCGGTCAAAATAGCCCTTCATGATCGCGGGATAGCCGTAGTTCCATACCGGGAAGCACAGGAACAGCGCTTCCGCCCGCAGTAGACGCTCGACATAGCCGGCTACATTTGTCCGGTTGCTGGCGAGATCATGATAGCCGACGCGCTCCTCGCGGCTCAGCACCGGATCGAAGCCTTCGGCATAGAGGTCGCAATCATCGACCTCGTGCCCAGCCCGGCGCAAGCCGGAGACGAGCGTCTCATGCACCGCCGCCCCGAAGCTGTTGGGATCGGGGTGGGCGTAGAGGACGAGCGCGCGCATCGGCTAGCTCAGGCGCCCACGCCGGCTTCGCCGAGCGCCTTGAACAGGAAGGTCTTGCCCGAGCGGTAGTCGTAGTTCGGGTCTTCCCAGGCGATCATCTTGCCGGGATTGAGCAGCCCCTGCGGATCGGCCTCGCGCTTGAAGGCGAGCTGGACCTCGTCGGTCTGCTTCATCCCGCCCTCCTCCAGCGTGTAGCGGTGCGGGTTGAAGATCGGGGCGCCCATCTCCTCATGGATCGCCATGATCTCCTCCAGCCGCTCCTCGCTGGTGAAGCGCACCAGCGGCAGGCCGAAGCAGGTGATCTTGCCGTCGAAGCGGACGAATTCGAGATGGCAGGTGACCTCGTCGCCGAAGCGGGCATGGATCTTGTCGACGAGATCGACCTGGTTCGGGAAGGGATAGAGCACCTGCAGATAGGTGATCGACGGATCGACGCGCAGCGCCCGCAAGGTGGTGTGGTTCCAGCCGAGCTCGAAGGTCGGAGGCAACCCCTTTGCCTCCTCGGCCGTCAATTTGTCAGAGCGCATCAGCAGCTGCGAGCCGCCGAAGCGGCGGGCGAAGGCGAGCATGGATTCGACCGCGAAATCGGCGACCATGATCATGACGCAATGGCTGTCGCGCGGCAGGAACTTCCTGTGGCGCAGGAAGTAATCGTGCGGCGCGGGTGCGGCGACCACGGCAAGGTTCTTCAGCGCCAACCCGTCCTGTTCGCCGAGCGCGTTGGCAAATTCCGCCGCAGCGCGCAGATCGCCAAAACCGAGGATGACGTCGACCCAGGCATAGGCCGGGCCGAGCGGCATCTCGACCTCAGTGATGATGCCGTTGGTGCCATAGGCATGCGCGACCTTGTGCAGGTCTTCGCCCTGCAGCTCGAGGATGCGCGGCGCTCCTTCCATGGTCGCGACGCGCAGCGAGATGATGTTGCCCCAGTCGCGCAGACCGCCCCATTTGATCGAGCCGACACCGCCCGAACCACCAGCGATGAAGCCGCCGATCGAAGCGGTATGATAGGTCGAGGGATGCAGCCGGATCTCCTGGCGCGAATGAGCCCGCGTCTCCTGGTCGATCTTCGCCAGCACGGCGCCGGGCTCGGCGACATAGCGGCCAGCCTCGATGCTGGTCACCTTGTTGAAGCCGGCAAGGTCGAGCACGATCCCGCCCGAAAGCGGCATCGCCTGGCCGTAATTCCCGGTGCCGGTGCCGCGCGGCGTCACCGGAATGCCGAGGGCATGCGCGGCTGAGAGCGTCTCCAGCACCTGCGCCTCGCTCGTCGGCGAGACGATGATGTCGGCGACGACGTGGTCGAGCTGGCGCTTCAGCTTCGGCGAGTACCAGAAGAAGTCGCGGCTCTTCTGCTTGACCAGAGCCGGATTGTCCTCGGTGCGGATGCCGTTCAGGCGGCGCTTCAGGGCGTCGATGTCGTAGCGTGCGGTCATGCGGAGCGGCTCATCAGGTGATCGAGTTCACGGTAATCGGGCAAGGTTCGGTCGATCGCGCGGCCATCGACCAGGACCGTCCGGTCGGCCTGCGGCCTGGCGAAGAATTCAGTCCAGTCGCGGGCGCGGGTCAGGATCAGGTCGGCAGGACCGCCCACCGCGGTGCGACCCGCGCTCGCAAGCCCCATGATCTCGGCCGGCGTCGCCGCGACCCCCCTCGCCCAGTCGCGGTCGGAATGGTCGAGCTGGAGAATGCGAGTGCCCTCGCGCAGCGTCTCGACAAGGTCGAGATCGCCATAGGCGTAGAACGGATCACGGGTGTTGTCCGAGGCGATCGTCACCGGCACGGCCGCCGCCTTCAGTTCATGTAGCGCGGTGACGCCGCGCCAGCGTGGCGTGCGCCCACGCTGGCGGTCCTGCAGGTACATGTTGCACATCGGCAGCGAGACCACGGCGATGCCGGCTTCGCGGACCTTGGCGATGATGCGCGCCTCGTCTTGCGGCTGCTGCAATGAAAGCGAGCAGCAATGCCCCGCCAGGATCCGGCCCTGGAAGCGATGGCGCAGCGCCGCATCGGCGATGTGCTCGAGCGAGCGTGCTGAGGGATCGTTGGTCTCGTCGACATGGAAATCGAGATCGAAACCGTTTTCGATCGCCGTCCGGAACAGCGTGTCGAGGGCGGCGTCCAGCTCCGGCACCATATAGGTGACGGCGCCGAGCAGACTGTCGCCGTGATCGGTCACGGCCTTCACGATCGCCTGCATATGCGCGGGATCGGCGACAGCATCGATGCCGAACAGTGGCGAAGCCTGCAGCGCAATCCGCCCGGCCCATTCGGCGCGCAACTCGGCATAGACCGGCCAAGAGATGCCGATCTGCTTGCCGAGCGAGTCGAGATGGGTGCGGATCGCCGCCGTGCCATGGGCATAGGCACAGCGCAGGCCGAATTCCATGCGCGCCCGCACGTCGTCAGCCGACCAGTTCGCCTCTCGATCGGCCGCGACCGCGCTCAGCGCGCCCATGAAGCTGCCGTCCGGATTGGGCCGGCGCGGCCAGATATGGCCCTTGTCGAGATGGGTGTGGATATCGACCAGCCGCGGCAGCGCGATGCCGCCATTGAGATCGAACGAAGGCAAGGCATCGAGTGCAGGCGTGCCCGCCGGCAGGAGCGAGGCGATGCCGCCATCCTCGACGGCGATGTCCAGCAGCGCCAGGCCGTCGCGATCACCAGCCAGGCTGCTCGCCTCGACCAGGCAGGCAGGCGCCCTGGCATTGCGCAGCACATAGCTGCCTGAGGCCGGGATCGCTGCAAAGCCGGTGGTCACGTCAGTCGTCTCCGGCTTGCAAGCCGCCTTCTGAATCACCTGAGGACCATGCTGGCTCGGCGCGCCCCGATCAAGCGGCGCCGGCGACATCCCCGCCCGCTTCGCATTCAAGGCACGACGGCCCTTGTCCGTTCTGTCGCGATGCAGCAAGAGAGCGGCGCAGGGCATCAAACCGGAAACAAGGATCCGCTTTTCGATCCGATGCCTCACCAAGGAGTTGGTCATGACGGCACGCATCATCGACGGCAAGGCCGCGGCTGCAGAGTTGCGGGCCGAAATCGGCCGCGAGGTCGCGGCTCTCAAGGCCGCCGGCAAGCCAGTGCCCGGCCTGCATGTCGTGCTCGTCGGCGAGGACCCTGCCAGCAAGGTCTATGTCGCCTCCAAGGAGAAGCTTGCGGCCGAGATCGGCATGAACTCGGTCGCCCATCGCCTGCCGGCGGAGACGACCGAAGCGGCGCTGCTCGCCAAGATCGCCGAGCTCAACGCCGATGACGGCGTCGATGGCATCCTCGTCCAGCTGCCGCTGCCCAAGCATATCGACACCGGCCGCATCATCGATGCCATCGACCCCGCCAAGGATGTCGACGGCCTCCACCCGATCAATGCCGGCCTGCTCGCCGGCGGCAAGAACGGCCTTGTGCCCTGCACGCCGCTCGGCTGCATGCTTCTGCTGAAGCAGACGCTGCCCTCGCTGTCGGGGCTGGAAGCAGTCGTCATCGGCCGCTCCGAGCTGGTCGGCCGGCCGGTGGCGCAATTGCTGCTGCAGGCCGACTGCACCGTCACCATCGCCCATTCGCGCACGCGCGACCTGCCGGCCGTGGTGAAGCGTGCCGACATCGTCGTCGCTGCCGTCGGCCGGCCGCGCATGGTCAAGGGCGACTGGATCAAGCCGGGCGCGACCGTGATCGATGTCGGCATCAACCGCATGCCCGACGGCAAACTCGCCGGCGACGTCGATTATGCCGAGGTGGCGCAGGTCGCCGGCGCGATCACGCCGGTTCCCGGGGGCGTCGGCCCAATGACCATCGCCTGCCTGCTGCGCAACACGCTGACCGCCTATCGCACCCGGCGCGGATAGCTCGGATGTCGACGCTCGCGTTAACTATAGATTAACCAAGAATTTGTGCGGCGCCGCAGGCGGGAGCATGGTCGGGCTCTCGAACGAAGCGGAGGCGCGCCATGCACGCCACGACCATCGACATCGCCCGGCACAATGCCGACCTGTTCGACCGAAGCGAGATCGCCGAATGGTACGGCGGGCAGAGTCTGTTTGCCTCCGAGGCGGTGATCCTCGAGCGCTTCCGAGACGCCTATGCCGGCAAGCGCCTGCTCGATCTCGGCGTTGGCTCCGGTCGCACCACGGGAGCGCTGCTGCCTGACGTCGCCGACTATGTCGGGATCGACAAGGCCGAGGCGATGCTCGCCGTCGCCCGGCGTCGCTTTCCGGGTGCGACCTTTCTCGACATGGATGTCCGCGCGATCAGTGAGTTCGGGCCGGGACGCTTCGATTTCGTGCTCGGCGCCCTCGCCATCCTCAGCGCCTTCGATCACGCCGAGCGCCTCGGCGTCATCGCGAGCGTGCACCAGGTGCTGGCGCCCGGCGGCGTCTTCGCCTTCTCCTTCCACAATCGCACCTGGAGCCGCGCCGGCGGCATGCCGCTGCACGCTCGCTCCTGGCATCCGCGCGAGATCGTGAACTCGGTGCATCCGCAGAGCTGGATCAACTATCTGCGCCTGCGGCCCTTCGCGCATGAAGAGGCCGACTACGCCATCCATGTCGACCCTGCCCATCGCTGGAGCGGGCTGTTCTATTTCATCGACCTGGCGACTCAGGAGCGCCAGCTTGAGGCAGCCGGCTTCGAGATACTCTCTCGCTTCGGCGAGGACGGTCGCCCGCTCGCCGCGGGCGACGATACCAGCCGCGACGGGCTCCTGAACCTCGTCTGCAAAAAGGCCGGCGCGCCACACTGACGCGCCTGTCGCGCCGGGCGGAATTTGTAAGCTCCGTCATGGTCGGGCTTGACCCGGCCATCTCAGGACGAGAAGCCGCTCTATTCTGCACGAGATTCCCGGGTCGGCGCTGCGCGCCGCCCGAGAATGACGTGAATACCCGCGATCACATATGAATCGGGCGCTTGTCGACGGCGAGCGCCGCTTCCTTGACCGCCTCGGCCAGCGTCGGATGGGCGTGGCAGGTGCGGGCGAGGTCCTCGGCCGAGCCGCCGAACTCCATCAGCACCGTCACCTCGGCGATCAGGTCGCCGGCATGCGGGCCGATGATGTGGCAGCCGAGCACGCGGTCGGTCGTCGCGTCCGCGAGGAACTTGACGAAGCCGTCGGTGTGCCGCATCGCGCGCGCCCGGCCATTGGCCGTGAACGGGAACTTGCCGACCTTGTAGGCGATGCCTGCGGCCTTGAGCTCCTCCTCGGTCTTGCCGATCGCGGCGACCTCGGGGGCGGTGTAGACGATGCCGGGAATGGCGTCGTAGTTCACATGGCCATGCTTGCCGGCGAGGATCTCGGCGACGGCGACGCCCTCATCCTCGGCCTTGTGCGCCAGCATCGGCCCGCGCACCACATCGCCGATCGCATAGATGCCCGGGACATTGGTCTGGAAATGGTCATCGATGACGACGCGGCCGCGCTCGGTCGCGACGCCGGCCTTGTCGAGGCCGAGTCCGTCCGTGTTCGGACGCCGGCCGATCGCGACCAGCACGATGTCGGCATTGAGAGTCTTGGCTTCGCCGCCAGCGGCCGGCTCGACCGTGACGGTGGCGCCACCCTTCTTGGCCACGTCGACCTTGGTGACCTTCGAGCCGAGATGGAAGGTGAAACCCTGCTTCTGCAGGATGCGCTGGAACTGCTTGGCGATCTCGTCATCCATGCCGGGCAGGATGCGGTCGAGATACTCGACCACCGTCACCTTCGCGCCGAGCCGGGCCCAGACCGAGCCGATCTCCAGGCCGATCACGCCGGCGCCGACCACCAGCAGCTCCTTCGGCACGCCGGAGAGTTCGAGCGCGCCGGTCGAGGTCACCACCGTCTTCTCGTCGGTCGTGACGCCCGGCAGCGCCGCCGATTCCGAGCCGGTGGCGATGACGATGTTCTTGGTCTCGAGTTCCTGCGTCTTGCGGTCCTCGCTGGTGACGACGACCTTGCCGGCAGCCGGGATCGAGGCGGTGCCGTGGAACGGGTCGATCTTGTTCTTCTTCAGCAGGAAGGCGACGCCGTTGACGTTGGCATCGATGGTCTCCTGCTTGTGGACCATCATCTGCTTCAGATCGAGCTTCGGCTTGCCGACATTGATGCCGAGGCTCTCGAAGGTGTGGCCGGCCTCCTCGAACATCTCGGAGGCGTGCAGCAGCGCCTTGGACGGGATGCAGCCGACGTTCAGACAGGTGCCGCCATGGGTCTTGCGCTTCTCGACCACCGCGACCTTGAGGCCGAGCTGGGCGGCGCGGATGGCGCAGACATAGCCGCCGGGGCCGGTTCCGATGACGACGAGATCGTAGGACATGGTCTCTCTTTCAGTCTGTTCTTATGAGTTTTGCGCCAATGGCGCGTTGAAGGCCCAGATATGGCCGAAGAGGTCGCGCACGCGCGCATAACGGGCGCCCCAGAACACATCGCTCGCCGGCATGACGACATCGGCACCGACCGCCTGCGCCCGGGCGATCGCGGCATCGACATCGGCAGGCGTCGGCAGGTTGATGCTGATCGTCACGCTGGCGCCGCTGCGCGAATTCGGCGCCAGCACATCGCCGCCGAATTCGGGGAACTCGTCATGAAGCATCACCTCGCCGCCGAACAGGGCGAGGTTGGCATGCATCACGCGGTGGCCGTCATCCGCCATCGCCTTGAAAGTGCATTGCGCGCCAAAAGCCTTCTCGTAGAAGGCAATCGCATCAATGCCGCCCCTGACGCAGATATGCGCCTGGATCGGCGGCGGGTTGGGTCCGAAAGCCATGCTCCGCCTCAACCCATCAGCCTGATCAGCATCATCACCAGTCCGATGATCGAGGCGAGCCAGACGAAGGTGCGGATGACAGGAATACCGGTGGCGTAAAGCCCGACATAGACAACCCGGCACGCCAGATAGAGCCAGGCGCCGGTCGCGCCGATGCCGCCGGCCTTGCCGGTGACCGCCAGCGCCAGCGCCAACGCGACGAAGGCCGGATAGCTCTCGAGCAGATTGGCGAGCGCGCGCTTCAGCCGCCGCGCCAGGATGCTGGCGCTCTCGCGCGCTTCGTCGCGTGGGCTGAACAGATATTGCGGGCCGAGGTCTCCGGACGTCCCGGCCTGCAGCACGATCTGGAGCAGCAGGAGCACGACGCTCCAACCGAGAACCGTGATTTCCGTCGTTGCAGCGATCGCAGTCATGCCAACCTCCCCGCCTCATGCCTCACCGGCACAGTCCGCACTGACGTCGCCCACGATAGCGCTGCGATCGGATCGCGGACCATCTGGCGGTCACCCAACTTCAACGCGTCGGCATCAAACGTGTCAGGGCCGTCGGCGCGAGCGCCAGAAGTCCGACGATATCGGCGATCACGATCTTCGTAATGGCAGGGCCATAACCGCCGACCATGAACGCTATCACGATGAAACTCGCCATGCTTGCGCCCGCAACGAGCACCGCCACGGTGCGCAGCCCCGGGCGAAGGGCGGCTGCCAGCAGCAACAACCCCACAAGGCCGAACAGGACGGCACGGTGCCGCAGCAGGATTTCGAGATCGGGATTGGCGATCTCGAAACCGTAGAGCGCACGCAGCCAGCTGGCCCCGGCTACGCCGATCGTCGGCAGCAGGTTGACGATACCGGCAATGACCAGACCGATCGGGACCAGTTTCGCCGGTATTGCCATCTCAGCAAGGTCTCAGAGGTCGAGCACGAGACGCGCCGGATCCTCCAGGCCTTCCTTGACACGGACGAGGAAGGTCACGGCTTCCTTGCCGTCGATGATGCGGTGGTCGTAGGAGACCGCCAGATACATCATCGGGCGGATCTCGATCTTGCCGCCGACGACCATCGGCCGCTCCTGGATCTTGTGCATGCCCAGGATCGCCGATTGCGGCGCGTTCAGGATCGGGGTCGACATCAGCGAGCCGTAAACGCCGCCATTCGAGATGGTGAAGGTGCCGCCCTGCATCTCCTCGATCTTGAGGGCGCCGTCGCGGGCCTTCTTGCCGAACTCGCCGATCTTCTTCTCGACGCCGGCGATGGAGAGCTCGTCCGCATCGCGCACCACCGGCACGACCAGGCCCTTGTCGGTGCCGACGGCGACGCCGATGTGGTAGTAGTTCTTGTAGACGATGTCGGTGCCGTCGATCTCGGCGTTGACGGCCGGGATCTCCTTCAGCGCCTGCACGCAGGCCTTCACGAAGAAGCCCATGAAGCCGAGCTTCACGCCGTGCTTTTTCTCGAACACGTCCTTGTACTGGTTGCGCAGCGCCATCACGTTGGTCATGTCCACCTCGTTGAAGGTGGTCAGCATGGCGGCGTTGGTCTGCGCTTCCTTGAGGCGGCGCGCGATGGTCTGGCGCAGCTTGGTCATCTTCACGCGCTCTTCACGCGAGGCGTCGTCCGGAGCCGACGGGGCGCGAACCTGGACCGGAGCGGCGGGCGCCGCTGCGGTGACGGCCGGGCCGGCCGCGATCGCAGCCAGCATGTCGCCCTTGGTGACGCGGCCATCCTTGCCGGAAGCAGCGACCTTCGAGGGGTCGACGCCGCTCTCGGCGGCGAGGCGCGAAACGGCCGGGCCGGAATCGGCCGCCTTGGTTGCCGGTTTCACAGGCGTGGCACCGGCGACTTCGCCGGCCTTCTTCTGGGCGTCGGCCGAGGTCTCGGCGCCGGCCTTGCCAGCGGCCTGCGCCACGGCTGCATCCGCCTTCTTTTCGGCCGGAGCGGCTGCCGCCTTGCCGTCGCCGGCGGCGATGGTGCCGAGCAGCGCGCTGACGCCGACGGTCTCGCCTTCCTTGGCGACGATCTCGCCGAGCACGCCCGCGGCCGGAGCGTTGACTTCTAGCGTCACCTTGTCGGTCTCGAGCTCGACCAAGGGCTCGTCCGCCTTCACCGCGTCGCCGGGCTTCTTGAACCACTTGCCGATGGTCGCCTCGGAGACGGATTCGCCGAGGGTCGGAACGCGGATTTCGGTCGCCATGTCAGGCCTCTTCTCGTGTCTTTATTGTCTGAGCATGATCCCGAAAAGTGGAAACCGGTTTTCGGAAAAGATCATGCTCCGCTGAGTAAATCCGGATCAGGCCGCGAAGGCCTCGTCCAGGAAGGCGTTGAGCTGGGCGAGATGCTTCGACATCAGGCCGGTCGCGGTCGCGGCCGAGGCCGGGCGGCCGACATAGCGCGGCCGCTTCGACTTCGAGCCGGCATGGCCCAGCACCCACTCTAGATAGGGCTCGACGAAGGTCCAGGAGCCCTGGTTCTTCGGCTCTTCCTGGCACCAGACGACGTCGGCGCTCTTGAAGCGCGCCAGTTCCTGCGCCAGCGACTTCAGCGGGAACGGATAGAGTTGCTCGACGCGCATCAGGTAGACATCGTCGAGCCCACGCTTCTCGCGCTCCTCCAGCAGGTCGAAATAGACCTTGCCCGAGCAGAGCACGACGCGGCGGATCTTCGAATCCTTGACCAGCTTGGTGGTCGACTTGCCGCGCTCGGCATCGTCGTGCAGCACGCGGTGGAAGGTCGAGCCCTCGGCCAGCTCGCTGAGATCGGAGACGCAGCGCTTGTGACGCAGCAGCGACTTCGGCGTCATCAGGATCAGCGGCTTGCGGAAGTCGCGCTTCAGCTGGCGGCGCAGGATGTGGAAATAGCTCGCCGGGGTCGAGCAGTTCGCCACCTGCATGTTGTCTTCGGCGCACATCTGCAGGAAGCGCTCCAGGCGGGCCGAGGAGTGCTCGGGGCCCTGGCCCTCATAGCCGTGCGGCAGCAGGCAGACGAGGCCCGACATGCGCAGCCACTTGCGCTCGCCCGAGGAGATGAACTGGTCGAACACGACCTGCGCGCCATTGGCGAAGTCGCCGAACTGCGCCTCCCACATCGTCAGCGCATTCGGCTCCGACAGGGTGTAGCCGTATTCGAAGCCGAGCACCGCCTCTTCCGAGAGCATCGAGTTGATGACCTCGTAGCGGCCCTGGCCCTCGCGGATATGGTTCAGCGAGGTGTGACGAGCCTCGGTCTCCTGGTCGATCAGCACCGAATGGCGCTGCGAGAAGGTGCCGCGCTCGCAATCCTGGCCGGAGAGGCGGACCGGGTTGCCGTCGAGCAGCAGCGAGCCGAAGGCCAGCGCTTCGCCCGTCGCCCAGTCGATCCCCTGCCCGCTCTCGACCGCCTTGCGACGGTTGTCGAGGAAGCGCTGGATCGTCTTGTGGACGTTGAAGCCTTCCGGGACCTCGGTGATCTTCTGCGTGATTTCCTTGAGCGTCGCTTCCGGCACGCCGGTGGCGCCGCGGCGCGGATCGTCCTCGTCGGCGCGGATCGCCTTCATGCCGGCCCAGCGGCCGTCGAGCCAGTCGGCCTTGTTCGGCTTGAAGGCCTGGCCGGCGTCGAACTCGACCTCGAGCCTGTCCTTCCAGGCGGCGCGCATCTGGTCGAGCTCGCCCGGCTGGATCACGCCCTCGGCTTCGAGCTTGGCGCTGTAGAGCTCCAGCGTCGACTTGTGGCCGCGAATCTTGCGGTACATCAGCGGCTGGGTGAAGCCCGGCTCGTCGCCTTCGTTATGGCCGAAGCGGCGATAGCAGAACATGTCGATCACGACCGGCTTGTGGAACTTCTGCCGGAACTCGATCGCGATCTTGGCGGCGAAGACGACCGCTTCCGGATCGTCGCCGTTCACATGGAAGACCGGGGCCTCGACCATCTTCGCCACGTCGGACGGATAGGGCGAGGAGCGCGAATAGCGCGGATAGGTGGTGAAGCCGATCTGGTTGTTGATGATGAAGTGCAGCGAGCCGCCGGTGCGGTGGCCCTTCAGGCCCGACAGACCGAGGCATTCCGCCACGACGCCCTGGCCGGCGAAGGCTGCGTCGCCATGGATCAGCAGCGGCAGCACCTTGGAGCGCTCGACGATGTCGCCGAACTGGTCCTGTTTGGCGCGGACCTTGCCGAGCACGACGGGGTCGACGATCTCGAGATGCGAGGGGTTGGCGGTCAGCGAGACGTGGACATTGTTGCCGTCGAACTCGCGGTCGCTGGACGCGCCGAGATGGTACTTGACGTCGCCCGAGCCCTCGACGTCGTCGGGGGCGAAGGAGCCGCCCTTGAACTCGTGGAACAGGGCGCGATGCGGCTTGCCCAGCACCTGGGTCAGCACGTTGAGGCGGCCGCGATGGGCCATGCCGAAGACGATGTCGCGCACGCCGAGCGAGCCGCCGCGCTTGATGATCTGCTCCAGCGCCGGGATCAGCGACTCGCCGCCATCGAGGCCGAAGCGCTTGGTGCCGGTGAACTTGAGGTCGAGGAACTTCTCGAAGCCCTCGGCCTCGACCAGCTTGTTCAGGATCGCCTTCTTGCCCTCGCGGGTGAAGGCGATCTCCTTGTCCGGGCCCTCGATCCGCTCCTGCAGCCAGGCCTTCTGCTCGGGGTCGGAGATGTGCATGAACTCGACGCCGAGCGTCTGGCAATAGGTCCGCTGCAGGATCGCCGTCATCTCGCGGATGGTGGCGAACTCCAGGCCGAGCACGTTGTCGATGAAGATCTTGCGGTCGAGATCGGCCTCGGTGAAGCCGAACGCCGCCGGCGACAGCTCCTCCGGATCCTTCTGGCTCTCGATCCCCAGCGGGTCGAGCTGAGCGTGGAGGTGGCCGCGCATGCGATAGGCGCGGATCAGCATGATCGCCCGCACCGAGTCGCGGGTCGCCTGCTGGACATCGGCAGCGGACAGGGTCGCGCCGGCGGCCTTGGCCTTGGCGCCGAGCTTCTCGCCGACCGCCTTCTCGACCGCAGCCCAGTTGCCGTCGAGCGCCGAAACCAGCTCGCCGCCGGCCGGGATCGGCCAGTTCGGCTTCTTCCAGGACGCGCCCTTGGCGTTGTCGACGATCGCCTGCTTGTCGTCGTTCAGCGCGGAGAAGAAGCCCTGCCACTCCGGATCGACCGACTTGGGGTCAGCCTGATAGCGGGCGTAGAGATCCTCGATATAGGCCGCGTTGCCGCCATAGAGGAAACCCGTCTGCGCGAGAGCCTCGTTGATGTCCTGGCGAGCCATGGTCGTCCTGCCTTCTTCCTAACCTGCCGCTTCGTCTTGCCGTCATGCTCGGGCTTGACCCGAGCATCTCTTTGTCGAGCCTGGCTGGTCACGAGATGGTCGGCTCAAGGCCGACCATGACGCAGCCTGCTGCTCAGCCCTTCAAAACCTCGACCAAGGTCTTTCCAAGGCGCGCCGGCGACGGCGAGACCCGGATGCCGGCCGCTTCCATCGCCGCGATCTTGTCTTCGGCGCCGCCCTTGCCGCCCGAGATGATCGCGCCGGCATGGCCCATGCGACGGCCCGGAGGAGCCGTGCGGCCGGCGATGAAGCCGACCATCGGCTTCTTGCGCCCGCGCTTGGCCTCGTCCTTGATGAACTGCGCCGCGTCTTCCTCGGCCGAGCCGCCGATCTCGCCGATCATCACGATCGAGGTGGTCTTCTCGTCGGCGAGGAACATCTCGAGCATGTCGATGAACTCGGTGCCCTTGACCGGGTCGCCGCCGATGCCGACGGCCGTGGTCTGGCCGAGGCCCTCGTTCGTGGTCTGGAACACCGCCTCATAGGTCAGCGTGCCCGACCGCGAGACGATGCCGACCGAGCCTGGCTTGAAGATGTTGGCCGGCATGATGCCGATCTTGCTCTCGCCGGCGGTGACGACGCCCGGGCAGTTCGGCCCGATCAGGCGGGTCTTCGAGCCGGAGAGCGAGCGCTTGACGCGGACCATGTCGAGCACCGGGATGCCCTCGGTGATGCAGATCACCAGCGGGATCTCGGCATCGATCGCCTCGCAGATCGCATCGGCAGCGCCCGGCGGCGGCACGTAGACGACGGAGGCAGTCGCTCCAGTCTTCTCGCGCGCCTCGGCAACGGTGTCGAAGACCGGCAGGCCGAGATGGAGCGAACCGCCCTTGCCGGGCGAGGTGCCGCCGACCATCTGCGTGCCATAGGCGATCGCCTGCTCGGAGTGGAAGGTGCCGTTCTTGCCGGTGAAGCCCTGGCAGATGACCTTGGTGTTCTTGTCGATCAGGATGGACATTGGTTTACCTCAAGCCTTCTTGATCGCAGCGACGATCTTCTGCGCGGCGTCGTCGAGGTCATCGGCCGGGATGACGTTGAGGCCGGAGTCGCGGATGATCTGCTTGCCTTCGGCGACATTGGTGCCTTCGAGGCGCACGACCAGCGGCACTTCGAGGCCGACCGTCTTCACCGCAGCGATCACGCCGCGGGCGATGACGTCGCACTTCATGATGCCGCCGAAGATGTTGACCAGGATGCCCTTCACCTTCGGGTCGGCGGTGATGATCTTGAAGGCCGCGGTGACCTTCTCCTCCGAGGCGCCGCCGCCGACGTCGAGGAAGTTCGCCGGGCTTTCACCGTAGAGCTGGATGATGTCGAGCGTCGCCATGGCGAGGCCGGCGCCGTTGACCATGCAGCCGATCGTGCCGTCGAGCGCGATATAGGCGAGGTCGTATTTCGACGCCTCGATCTCCTTGGCGTCCTCCTCGGTCTCGTCACGCAGCTCCATCAGCTCAGGATGGCGATAGAGCGAGTTCGAGTCGAACGAGACCTTGGCGTCCAGGCACTTGACCTGGCCCTGCGTCGTCACGATCAGCGGGTTGATCTCGAGCATCGCCATGTCCTTGCCGACGAAGGCGGCGTAGACTTGGCCGAGCACGCTCGCAGCCTGCTTGGCCTGATCGCCGGAAAGGCCGAGGGCCTTGGCGACAGTACGGCCGTGATGCGGCATGATGCCGGTGGCGGGATCGACCGAGAAGGTCAGGATCTTCTCGGGGGTGTCATGGGCCACCTTCTCGATGTCCATGCCGCCCTCGGTCGAGACCACGAAGGCGACGCGCGAGGTCTCGCGGTCGACCAGCGCCGAGAGATAGAACTCCTTGGCGATGTCCGAGCCGTCCTCGATATAGAGGCGGTTGACCTGCTTGCCGGCCGGGCCGGTCTGCAGCGTCACCAGCGTGTTGCCGAGCATCTCCTTGGCGTGGCTCTCGACCTCTTCGATCGACTTGGCGAGCCGCACGCCGCCCTTGGCGTCCGCCGGCAGTTCCTTGAACTTGCCCTTGCCGCGCCCGCCGGCATGGATCTGGCTCTTCACCACATAGAGCGGTCCGGGCAGCTTCTTCGCGGCCTCGACGGCCTCCGCCACCGATAGCGCCGGGAAGCCGGCGGAGACGGGCGCGCCGTACTCCTTGAGAACCGCCTTGCCCTGATATTCGTGGATGTTCATGCCTGATGTCCTGTGCCGGTAAAGGGAGAGGCGATGGCGTGACGGCCGCCGGCCATCACGCCATCCGTCTGTCTCACGCCAATGACGCGTCGATGCTCTTGCAGGCGTCGATCAGGCTCTGGACCGAGGCGACCGACTTGGCCAGCATCTCCTTCTCGGCGCCGTTGAGGCGGATCTTGACGACCCGCTCGACGCCCTTGGCGCCGATCACCACCGGCACGCCGACAAACATGTCCTTGACGCCGTACTGGCCCTTGAGCGCGGCGGCCGCCGGCAGGACGCGCTTCTGGTCCTTGAGATAGCTCTCGGCCATGGCGATCGCCGAGGCGGCTGGAGCGTAGAAGGCCGAGCCGGTCTTGAGCAGGTTGACGATCTCGCCGCCGCCCTTGCGGGTACGCTCGACGATGGCGTCCAGGCGCTCCTGCGTCGTCCACTTCATCTTGACGAGGTCGGGCAGCGGGATGCCGGCGACGCCCGAGTAGCGGACCAGCGGCACCATGTCGTCGCCATGGCCGCCGAGCACGAAGGCCGAGACGTCCTTGACCGAGACCTTGAACTCATCGGCGAGGAAGTGGCGGAAACGGGCGGAGTCGAGCACGCCGGCCATGCCGCAGATCATGTTCGGCTTCAGGCCCGAGAACTTCTGCAGCGCCCAGACCATCGCGTCGAGCGGGTTGGTGATGCAGATCACGAAGGCCTTGGGAGCGTATTGCTTGATGCCCTCGCCGACCGACTTCATCACCTTGAGGTTGATGCCGATCAGGTCGTCGCGGCTCATGCCGGGCTTACGCGGCACGCCGGCGGTGACGATGATCACGTCGGCGCCCTTGATGTCCTCGTAGGAGTTCGTGCCCTTGTAGCCGGCGTCGAAGCCGTCGACCGGAGCGGACTCGGCGATATCCAAGCCTTTGCCCTGGGGAATGCCCTCGGCGATGTCGAACAGGACGACGTCGCCCAGTTCCTTGAGGCCCGCGAGGTGCGCGAGCGTGCCGCCGATCTGTCCGGCGCCGATGAGGGCGATCTTCTTGCGGGCCATTGCCGAATCCTTGTTGTTGGATGCGAAAGCAGTTGAAGCCAAAAGCCGTGGGTTCTTTGACCCAAGCCGCTCTCGGGCTCAACCCTGTCGAAAATTGGACATTGGAATGTCCCCAAGCGGCGCTTTCGGCCCTCCGATCACGGAATGCCCAGTAAAACCAAGCCGTTAGAAGCCAACCAACCGAAATGCGCCGTCAACCTGCCACGAAAACGTGCAGTTACATTTTACAAATTTTGTCATTTTTTTAGATGACCCCGGTCGCGAGCGTGCGCAGCGCCACCCTGATCAGGGTGGCGAGCCTCGTATCGACAGAGGTCTGCGGCACATCCGCCTCCAATTCCAGCGAGGCAGGATGGATGAAACGGTGGGTGGCGTCGATCACGAAGGCGATAGCGCGGTCGCGGTCGCGCGGCTCGAAGGCCCCCGTCGCGATGCCGTCATCGATCACCCGCTCGAACAGCGCGCGCACACGCGTGCGGTTGCGCCGGCTGATCGCATGGCGCTTCGCCACTGCCTGGGACAGCGCCGCGAACAGATGCGGCTCGTCGTGGAGCAGGTCGCGGTTGGCCTTGGCCAGCGCCAGGATCAGGCGCTCCAGCTTGTCCTCGGCCGGGTCCGGCCCGTCGGCGATGTCGGCGAGCGAGCGCTCGGTCGCCTTCAGCCAGACATCGACCACCGCGTCGATCAGCGCCGTGCGCGAGGGGAAGTAGCGGTAGACATTGGCATGGGTCATGCCCGCCTCTTCCGCCACCGCGACCACGGTGAAGCGGCGCAGGCCGTGCTGGCGCAGATGCTCGCCGGCGACCGAGAGGATGCGCATCTCGCTCGGTTCGCGCGGCGTCGCCACGCTCAGGTCTCCACCAGCCCGGTCGCGTCGCCGCTCGCGGCCGAGTCGGCCCGGCCGTGCGGCAGGGCGAGATATTCCTCCGAGCGCATCTCGATCAGGCGCGACACGGTCCGGTCGAACTCGAAGGCCTCGCGACCGCTATGGGCGACATAGAGGCCGGTCGGCTCCGCTGCTGCCGAGGCGACGAGCTTCACATGGCTCTCATAGAGCGTGTCGATCAGGATGATGAAGCGCTTGGCCTCGTTGCGCCGCTCGATGTCCATGATCGGGATGTCGTCGAGGATCAGCGTATGGAAGTGCTGGGCGAGGGCGAGATAGTCCGAGGCGCCATAGGCCTGAGCGCAGAGATCGGAAAAACTCGCCCGCGCCACACCGCCCGCCGCCTGCGGCAGCTTGAGCTCATGCCCCTTGATCGAGATGGTCATGGGCGCGCCCTGCGCCACGCCTGTGAGTTGGCTGAAGGCCTTGTCGAGCGCGGCTTTGGCCTTGTCGTCGGCAGGGACGTGATAGGTCGGTGCACCGCCGAGCTTCTCCAGCCGGAAATCGGTGCGCGCCTCCAGCTTGATCACGTCGACCTTGCTGGCGAGCAATTCGATGAAGGGCAGGAAGAGCGCGCGATTGAGACCGCCCTCATAGAGGCGCGACGGCTCGACATTGGAGGTCGCGACCACGGTGACGCCGTCGGCGAACAGCTTGGTGAACAATCGCCCGAGGATCATCGCATCGGCGATGTCGGTGACGGTGAACTCGTCGAAGCAGAGCAGGCTCGCCTCTTCCGCGAGTTCCGCTGCCACCGGCCCGATCGGATCCGGCTCCTTGACCGTCCCGGCCTTGAGCGCCTGGCGATAGGCATGGATGCGTTCATGGACATCGGCCATGAAGGCGTGGAAATGCACCCGCCGCCGTCGCTCGACTTGGACTGTCTCGTAGAACAGGTCCATCAGCATGGTCTTGCCGCGGCCGACCGAGCCCCAGATGTAGAGGCCCTTGACCGCATCCGCCGCCGGCTGCTTGCGGCCGAACAACCAGCCCAGCGCGCTGCTCTTCTTGGCCAGCTTGCGGCTGGCGAGCGTATCGGACAGCGCCTGCAAGCGCCTGACGACGGCGATTTGCGCCGGATCGCGCTCGATCGCGCCCGAGGCGACCAGGGCGTCATAACGTTCGGGGAGCGTGGCAGACATGGCCTGGAGGCGGGACAGCAAGAAGGGACGTCGCCTTCCGGGTTACGGCAGGGCGGGCCGGCCCGCAACCCTCGGCAGGGCCAGCAGGCTATGCGGCCTGCCGCGAGCGCAGCCAGCCGGCGCGCAGATGGCGGGCAAGCTCACGCGCCGCTTCCGAGGGCTGCGAACGCGACAGATACAGCGTGATCGCGAAGGGCGGCAGCTCCGGCAAACCCTGCTCAGCCCCGAGAATGTCGAGATCGGGCGGGACCGTGCAGGCGAGCCAGGCGGTGATGGCCAGGTCGGTCCTGACCGTCGCGGTGGTCGCGTCGATATTGCCGTTCTCGAACACGCTGCGCCACGCCCTCCCCCGATCATCGAGCGCCGTCGTCACCGCCGGGCGGAAGGCGCAGCTGTCGGCGACCAGCGACAAGGGCAGCGGCTGCTTCAGATAGGCGGAGCCGGCCCTGGCGCCGACCCAGACCAGCCGCTCGATGCCGAGGCACTCCCCGCCTGCCGTCGCGAGCGGCTCCTCGACCAGGGCAAGGTCGACCTCGCCCTTGCTTAGCGCCTCCAGCAATTGCGGCGACGAGGCGCAGACCAGCGAAATCTCGACCAAAGGGCTCGCCTCGGCAAAGCCCTTCAGGATCGGCGCGAGCGCGGTGCCGACGAGATCATAGGGCACCCCGAGCCGCACCGTGCCGGCGCAACCCGTGGTCATTTCCGCCCAGATCTCGTCATTGAGGCCGATCAGCCGGCGCGCCTTGGCGAGCAGGCGATCACCTGCCGCCGTCAGCTTCAACCCGCGCCGCTCGCGCAGGAACAGAGCCTGCCCGAGCCGCCGCTCCAGCCGCATGATCTGCTGGCTGACGGCGCTCTGCGTCAGATGCAGTGCATTGCCGGCGATCGTCATGCTGCCATGGTCGGCGACGGCGACGAAGGCCCGGATCAGTTCGAGGTCGAGATTGCGCATCGCCAGCATTATGAATGCTAATGCCAAGTCGCTTCAACATTCGTTTTCATCATTCATTCGACGAACCTAATGCGATGGCTCCGACCCGGAGCCGTCCATGTCACCAGACCAGATCCTGCCGCTCATCGCCTTTGCCGCCATCTCGACGGTGACACCGGGCGCCACCACTACGCTCGCCACCGCCTCCGGAGCGCATTTCGGCTTTCGGCGTTCCCTGCCCTTCATGATCGGCGTCGCGATCGGGCTCGCCGGAATGGCCGTCGCGGCCGCGGCCGGGCTCGCCGGCCTGCTGTTGGCGCTGCCGTCGCTCGAATTCGCGATGAAGCTCGCCGGCTCGGCCTATCTGCTCTGGCTCGCCGTCAGGATCGGGCGCAGCGGCCCCCCGCATCTCGACAGGAGCATTGCCAAGCCGACCAGCTTTCTCGGCGCGCTCTGGATCCAGCTGCAGAATCCCAAGGGCTGGGCGATGACGCTCGGCGCCGCCGCCTCCTTCGGCGAGCTTGCCCGCGGCGCCGGAGAGCTCGCCGCCCTGCTCGGCACCGTCTTCGGCATCCTCGCGCTGCTGTCGCTGATGCTCTGGTGCGTCGCCGGGCTGCTTCTGGCGCGGCTGCTGACGCAAGCCTGGCAATGGCGAGCCCTCAACATTGCGCTCGCCCTGGCGTTGGCCGCATCCATCGCGACGATGTGGCGATAGCGCGCAGCCTTAACCATTCCGGCCAATTTTACAGGCATTTAGCCGTAAATTGCCGCAATTGCGCCTCTTGCATTCCCAGATCGGGAGCGCATCTTGCTCATCGAGTTAGGGAAGACACGCCTCCTTTGGGCAGCGCAATCCGCGCTTTCACAGGAGCTGCAATTGAATCGTTCGATCAAGTCTGGCGCCAAGGCCAGGCACGGCGAGGTCAGGCGTCTCTGGCCTGCCGAGCGCGATCTCTTCACCGCCCATCTGCTTCGCCTCGACGCCGACACCAGGCGCGAGCGTTTCGGCACGGCGGTCACAGATGATTTCCTCCGGAACTACGCCGAAACCACCTTTGGTGTCGGCGGGCTCGTCTACGCCTATGTCGAGGCCGGCGAAGTCCGCGGAGCCGCCGAATTGCGGGGGCTGGAGGAAATCGTCATCCAGACCGGCGAAGCCGCCTTCAGCGTCGAGCGCCCTTGGCGCCGGCGCGGCATCGGCGGAGAGCTGTTCAGCCGCCTGGTCACGGCGGCGCGCAACCGCAACATCCGCACGCTCTACATGACCTGCCTGCCGGAAAACGCCGCGATGCGGAACCTCGCGCGCAAGTTCGAGGCCGAGATGGTCGGCGGCTACGCCGATGTCGAGGGCAGGATCGCGACCGGCGCGCCGACGCCGTTCACCTTGCTGGACGAGGCGATGGACAATGCCCGCAGCTTCGCGACCTTGTCGCTCTCGCTGCAGCGCAGTTTCTGGCCTTCCGCCCTGTTCGGCCGGAGCGCCTCTCGGCACTGACTGTCTACCCCCTCTCCCCTTGCGGGAGAGGGTTGGGGTGAGGGGTTTCGCGACGCTAAACGTCAGCGTCGCGAGACGTTCTCCAAAACGTTTGAAGACCAGCGCGCCCCCTCATCCGGCCCTTCGGGCCACCATCTCCCACAAGGGGAGAGGGGGCTCAGCGGTTCATCGAGAGTCCGGCGCCCGATTTGGTGATCGCGCCATTCATGGTGCCGGCACTGCCGACGCGCAGGCGCGCCACCACCGAGCCGCCCTTCTGGTAGAGATAGACCTCGCCGTCGCGATAATCCCAGGCGTTGACCTGCTGCAGGTCGCGATTGCTGCAGCCTGTAGCGTTGGCGCGATAGAGATCGAGCGAAGGCGAGCTCGAGAGCTGCACCCGGCAGGACCCGCCGGTCGCCTCCTGCGCCGTCCAGTTGCCGATCACGCCGTCACGGTTGGAAACCGAGCCGCTACGTGTCGAACCGCCGCCCGGCGTCGCGCCGGGATTGGCGTTGGCGACCTGAGGCGGCGCCGGCTCGATCGGGCGCTGCTGCTGCACCGGCGGCTGTTGTCCCGGCTGCGCCGCTTGCGGATCGAAGAACGGATCGTTCTGGGGCGGCGCGCCGGGCGCGGGACCGCCGGGCGGATAACCACCCGCTTGCGGCGGTGCGCTCGGGTAGCCCCCCGGCGGCGGCAAGGGCTCGGAGGTGATCGGCGCCGACTGGATCGGCGGTGCCGATTGCAGCGGCTCGCCATAGACCGGCGCACGCGCGACAGCCTGGCCCGAACCTGATCCATACCCGCCGAAGCGCTGCGATCCCGCGCAGGCAGTCAGCAGCATGAGAGGCAGCAGGCTCGCGGCCCGCAGCAGCGCAGAAGTCCTCAAGCTCATCCCCGTCGTCTCGCGCAGTCGCCGTCCGAAGGCATTGTGCCCATCCCGCCTGAACGCGGCATGAAATCTGGCATGCGCGTTCAACGCTGCAAAAGATGCGATGGTCAAGTCTCAACATGGTTTTGCAGCACGCATATGGCGTGGCAGAACGGTGCCCCGCCATCCGGACCATCAGATGAAGCCGCTCGCCCCCTCCTCGATCCGCGCCCCGTTTGCTCGCTACAGCCATGGCGTCGAACTGCCCGCCGGCCAGCGGCTCGTCTTCTGCTCCGGCCAGCTCGGCATCGCCGCCGACGGCACGATTCCGGAAGGAGCCCGGGAGCAGGCCGATCTCTGCTTTGCCAATATCGCCGCGATCCTGGGCGAAGCCGGGATGGCGCTGAAGGACATCGTCCGGATCAACGCCTACGTCACCGACCGCGCCCATATGAAAGGCTACATGGAATCGCGCGACGCCCATGTCGGCACCCCGCCGCCGGCCTCAACCCTGATGATCGTCTCCGGCTTCACCCTGCCGGAGTTCAAGGTCGAGATCGAAGTGGTCGCGGCTGCGCCCGAGAAGCGGCGCAAGGCCGCGCGCAGCAAGAGTGCGCCGCAGTTCTAGTCGGCCGCCGTCAGCTTGCGTCGGGCGCCCGCCAGGGGAAGCTCCAGGTCTCGGTCAGGGTCTTGCTGCCGCTCTTCAGGAAGGCGCGCATCTCGGCGAGCTGGCCCGGCTCGACCACGATGTCGATGAAGGCGCGGAAGCCCTCGGTCTTCGGGTTCGGCACCAGGAAGGCGCGGTTGATCCGACCATAGGCGATCGAGGGCACGATCTCGACCTTCTCCGGCTGCTTCAGATGATAGCCGAGATCGCCACCGGCGAAGTCGACGATGAAGCGGCGGGTATTCTCGGTGACGGCCTCGCCCGAGCCGAGCGCCTTGGGCTTGGCCTGGTAGGTGTTGATCGCCCGCCCGCCCGGATGCAGCTCGCTGGAATCGAGCATCGCGGTGAGCTTGTAGCCGAAGCGGAACTCGCGGCCCGGCTCCAGCGCCAGCTTCGGCGCCCAGAGCGCGACGATGTTGTCGTTGGTCTCGTCAGTGGTCGGCAACTCGATCAATTCGACCACGCCCTCGCCCCAGTCGCCCTGCGGCTCGATCCAGTAGGATGGCCTGAGCTCGTAATTGAGGTCGAGGTCCTGATAGTGCTCGAAGACGCGGTCGCGCTGCATCAGGCCGAAGCCGCGGACATTGCGCTCGACGAAGGAGGAAGCTGCCGGGACACGGGCGTTGCGCAAAGGGCGCCAGATCCACTCGCCAGTCGAGGAATGGATCAGCAGCCCGTCCGAATCGTGCAGCTCGGTGCGGAAATCGTCGTGGAAGCGCCGGTCGTTCTCGCCGGTGAAGAACATCGAAGTCAGCGGCGCCAGACCCAGCTTCTCGATCGGCTTGCGCGGGAACAGCACCGCGCCGACATCGACCACGCTGTCGCCGTCCGGATAGATATGGAAGCGATAGGCGCCCGCGACGGACGGAGAATCGAGCAGCGCATAGACCGTGATACGGTCGGCATCCGCGGCCGGCGTCTCGACCCAGAATTCGCGGAAGATCGGGAACTCCTCGCCGCCCGGCACGCCCGCACCGATCGCAAGGCCACGCGCCGAGAGACCGTAGCGCTGGCTGCGCCCGAGCACGCGGTAATAGCTCGCGCCGATGAAGGAGATCAGCTCGTCGAAGACGCGCGGGTCGTTGAGCGGGTAGTGCAGCCGGAAGCCGGCGAAGCCGAGATTGACCGGCAGGGGCTTCTCGAACTTGGTCCGCCCGTAGTCGAAGAGGTTGGCCGAATAGGGCACTGGCGTCGGTACGCCGTCGCGGATCACGTTGACTGTCACCGGCCGGGTGAACAGGAAGCCGGGATGGAACATCTGCATGCGGAAGCCGGAATTCGACTGGGCGAGCAAGGCTCGCTCCGGCCGGAAGCGGATTTCGCGCCAGGCGTCGAAATCGAGCCGCGTCAGGGCCTCCGGCAGCGCCGGCCCCGCTTCATAGGGAACGGCGGCGACCTCGCGAGCCCGGCGCACCACCTCGTCGAAGCCGAATCGCGGCTGCGGCGGCGCCTGTTCGGGCTGCTGCGCCAGCAAAGCCTGCGGCGCGGCGGTGGCGCACAAAGCGGCGCTCAGCCCGGCCAGAACCCGGCGGCGATCGGTAACCGTCATGATCGAAGCTTGCCCCTTGGATATAAGCGCGCGAAGGCGCGCTGCGCCAACGACTTAGGCGATGAAATGGGGCTGGTCTAGGGCACTGCCCTGGCCTGCGCGAGCCAGCGTTAAAAGGAAATGAGAGCAGCGCCCTGCCTCCCTGCTCTCGTCCTGTAAAAAATCCGGTCCCGGCCGTCAGAAAAAACTTGAAGCAAAGTGCACCCGTCCGTATATGGGGCTCACCCAATTCGCACGTGCCTGTGGCCGCGTGCTGGTCGGTGGGCATCCGGACAAGAGGCCGGACAGCCGCCAGGGATGGGAAACGGATGGAGGGGGATGGACATCCCCTCAAATCACGCTCCCGGCGCTCGCAAGAGGGCCGCTCCCGAACAGCGACCGGCAGCCGGAGGCAAAACCGGCGAACCCCGAATCTCCACGGGGGACGCAGCTTAAAGCAACGACGGAGCGGGCTTTTTTGGTCTCGCCGGCTTTCCACAGGCCGGCACCGAAGAGGCTTGTCCTTCATTGCCGGCCGTGCGGGGTCTCCCCAATCGACGGTGTTTCGGGTCCGGACGTTTCGTCCGCTGTCCTTAGGCGTCTCCACAGCGCCTCGGGTCGCGAACGTTTCAACCGGCTACACGTCGTATCGGCGCCGCTTGCGCCGAAGGGAGCTGCGTCTCATGACCGAGCGCATCCGTGAATTTCTGCGTGACCGCCGCGAGGACGGCCCCTGCGTCGTGATCGACCTCGAGGTCGTTCGCGAGAATTATGTCGCCTTCTCCCGGGCGCTGCCGGACACCCGTGTCTTCTACGCGGTCAAGGCTAACCCGGCGCCGGAAGTGCTGCGCCTGCTGGCCAAGCTCGGCTCCTGCTTCGATTGCGCCTCGGTTGTCGAAATCGAGCTGGCGCTGTCGGCCGGTGCCACGGCAGATCGCATCTCCTTCGGCAACACCATCAAGAAGGAGCGCGACGTCGCCCGCGCCATGGAGCTCGGCGTGCGCCTGTTCGCCGTCGACTGCCAGGCCGAGGTCGAGAAGATCGCCCGTGCCGCCACTGCCACCAAGGCCGAGGGCGCGCGCATCTTCTGCCGCATCCTCTGCGACGGCGCCGGCGCCGACTGGCCGCTCTCGCGCAAGTTCGGCTGCGTGCCCGAAATGGCCGCGGACGTGCTCGAGCATGGCCATCGCCTCGGCCTGCAGGCCTATGGCATCTCGTTCCATGTCGGCTCGCAGCAGGCCAATGTGAACGCTTGGGATTCGGCCCTGGCCTCGGCCTCGGCCGTGTTCAAGGAATGCGCCACCCGCGGTCTTTCGCTGTCGATGGTCAACCTCGGCGGCGGCTTCCCGGCGCGCTACCTGAAGCCGATCCCGGGCGTCCCGGCCTATGGCGATGCGATCTTCCAGGCGCTGTCGAAGCATTTCGGCAACCGCCTGCCGGAGACCATCATCGAGCCGGGCCGCGGCATGGTCGGCGAAGCCGGCCTGATCGAGGCCGAGGTCGTGCTGATCTCGAAGAAGAGCGAGGACGACCAGGTTCGCTGGGTCTATCTCGACATCGGCAAGTTCAACGGTCTCGCCGAGACGATGGACGAGGCGATCCGCTACCCGATCCGAACGATCCGGGACGGCGACGCCACGGTTCCCTGCGTGCTCGCCGGCCCGACCTGCGATTCGGTCGACGTCATGTACGAGAAGACCCCGTACATGCTGCCGTTCAGCCTGGAGATCGGCGACAAGGTCCTGATCGAGGGCACCGGCGCCTATACGACGACCTATGCGGCCGTCGCCTTCAACGGCTTCCCACCGCTGAAGCAGTACGTCATCTGACGAAACGGGAGGGTTGAGAGACCCTCCCTCACTCATCGGGTCCGGCGAAGCGCCCTGCCATCGATCGGCAGGCTGCCCGTGGAAACCGGGCGGAGCGTTCGTGCCTCCAAGAATGGAGCGCGAGCGTGGCTCCCGCCGGACCCTCTTCCACACAATCCCTTGTTTGTGGCCGCGTCCGCGCGGCGCCGGGAAGGTCCGCGCGATGGCGGGCGCTCCGGCAGGAGGTGCGTCATGATCACGATCCGCGACGAGATCGAGACCGATATCCCGGCCCGCGAGGCCCTGCTCGACCGCTGCCTCGGCGAGCGCCGCACGGTGAAGTCGAGCGAGCGCCTGCGCGAAGGCCGCCTGCCGGCTGCAGGTCTGGCCCTGACGGCAGAACGCGACGGCGCCATCGTCGCGACCGTGCGGCTCTGGCATGTCGAGGCCGCCGGCAAGCCGGCGTTGCTGCTCGGCCCGCTCGCGGTCTCGCCGGAGCTGCAGGGCGAGGGTCTCGGCAAGGCGATGATGCGCGAGGCGATCTGGCGCGCCGCCTGCCGCGGCCATGGCGCGATCCTGCTCGTCGGCGACGCGCCCTATTACGAGCGCTTCGGCTTCACGGCCCAGCCGATGGCCGAGCTTTCCATGCCTGGCCCGTTCGAGCGCGAGCGCTTCCTCGGCCTGGAACTGCGCGACGGCGCGCTCCAGGGCGCGAGCGGCGTGCTGAAAGCCACGGGGGCGCTCGCCCCGGCCGAGGGAATGGACGGACTCCGACGTCGCGCAGCCTGAGCTTCTCTCGGGATCGTAGTCGATCCGTCATCAAATCGCGTCATTGAAGCCCGCGCAGCCTTGGCTGCGCGGGCTGCCGTCAGGTAAGGCGGCCTGCAACGCCTTCCCTGACGAAGAAGACAAAATGCTGATCGCCCATCTCTCCGACCTGCACATCTGCCCGCCCGGCCGCCTCGCGCTCAAGGTCTCCGACACGATCGGCATGACGCAGCGCGCCTTCGAGGCCGTCACCGCCCTGCCTGTCCGCCCCGACGTCCTCGTCATCACCGGTGACCTGACCGAGAGCGGCCTGCCGGAGGAATACGCGCTCGTCCGTTCGATGCTGGAGACGCTCGGCCTGCCGGCGCTGCTGATCCCCGGCAACCATGATGTCCGCGAGGCGATGATCGCCGGGCTCGACCTCGGCCCGCATGCCGATCTCGGCGGCGGCTTCATCCAATTCTCAGCCGATCTCGGCCCCCTCAGGCTGATCGGCCTCGACACGCTGCTGCCCGGCTCCAGCGCCGGCGCGATCTGCGATGCGCGCCTCGATTTCCTGGAGCGGTCGCTGGCGGAAGCCGCGGGCCGGCCCGTCGTGCTGTTCACGCACCACCCGCCCTTCTCCTGCGGCCTCGGCTACATGGATGCGGTCATGCTCAAGGACGGCGCGGCCCGCCTCGCCGAGATCGTCGCACGCCATCCCAACATCGAGCGCGTGCTCAGCGGCCATCATCACCGCTCGGTCCAGGTCCGCTATGCCGGCACGATCGGCCAGGTCGTGCCGGGCGTCGCCCACCAGGTCATCCTGGACCTGACGCTGGGGGCGCAGGCGCGCTTCCTGATGGAGCCGCCGGCCTTCATGCTGCATATGTGGCAGCCCGATGCCGGCCTGATCTCGCATACCGCCTATGTCGGTGCCTTCGAAGGGCCGTACCCCTTCACCTGAGGCGGCCAGCAAGCCGCCGCCATTGACGCCGGATGGCCCGCCCCATACCAGCGTCCGCTTATCCTCAACCAGACCACCCAGGAGTGAAAAAGAATGACGGATTGGCCCGTATACGGCGAGATCAGCGGCCCGATCGTGATGATCGGCTTCGGTTCGATCGGCCGCGGGACACTGCCGCTGATCGAGCGGCATCTCAAATTCGACAAGAGCCGGTTCGTGGTGATCGCACCCGACGACGACAACCGCGCTTTGCTGGACGAGCGCGGCATCCGCTTCATCCAGGAAGCCGTGACGCTCGAGAACTATAAGACCATGCTCACGCCCCTGCTGACCGCGGGCGGCGGCCAGGGCTTCTGCGTCAACCTCTCCTGCGACACCGGCTCGCGCGACATCATGGAGCTCTGCTCCAGCCTCGGTGCGCTTTATATCGACACGGTCAACGAGCCTTGGCTCGGCTTCTATTTCGACGAGACGAAGGGTCCGGGCGAGCGCTCGAATTATGCGCTGCGCGAGATGACGCTCGCCGCCAAGCGCGCGCGGGCGCCGGGCTCGACCACGGCGGTCTCCTGCTGCGGCGCCAATCCCGGCATGGCCTCCTGGCTGGCCAAGAAGGCCCTGCTGAACATCGCCTCCGACATGCGCCTCAACGTGCCGCAGCCGACCACCCGCGAGGAATGGGCCGGGCTGATGAAGCAGGTCGGCGTCAAGGGCATCCATATCGCCGAGCGCGACACGCAGCGTTCGAAGAACCCCAAGCCGCCGGGCGTCTTCGTCAACACCTGGTCGGTCGAGGGCTTCATCTCCGAAGGCGTGCAGCCGGCCGAACTGGGCTGGGGCACCCATGAAAAGTGGATGCCGGACAACGCCCGCACCCACGAGACCGGCTCGCAGGCCGCGATCTACCTGATGCAGGCCGGCGCCGAGACCAAGGTGCGCAGCTGGTGCCCGACCCCGGGCCCGCAATACGGCTTCCTGGTGACGCACAACGAGTCGATCTCGATCGCCGACTATTTCACCGTGCGCGACGAGGCCGGAAAGGCGATCTACCGGCCGACCTGCCACTACGCCTATCACCCGGCCAACGACGCCGTGCTCTCGCTGCACGAGATGTTCGGCAATGCCGGCCGCCCGCAGGAGGAGCACCATATCCTCGAGGAGAACGAGGTCATCGACGGCATCGACGAGCTCGGCGTGCTGCTCTACGGCCACGACAAGGGCGCCTACTGGTTCGGCTCGCAGCTCTCGACGGAGGAGGCGCGCAAGCTCGCCCCTTACCAGACTGCGACCGGTCTGCAGGTCACCTCGGCCGTGCTCGCCGGCATGGTCTGGGCGCTGGAGAACCCCAAGGCCGGCATCGTCGAGGTCGAGGAGATGGATCTCGATCGCTGCCTTTCGATCCAGATGCCCTATCTCGGACCGGTGCAGGGCTACTACACCGACTGGACCCCGCTCGATGGCCGCCCGGGCCTGTTCCCGGAGGATATCGACACCACCGATCCCTGGCAGTTCAGAAACATCCTGGTGCGGTAAGTCCGTCATTCTCGGGCGGAGCGAAGCGCAGACCCGAGAATCTCAGAACGAGAA
Source organism: Allobosea sp. GW821-FHT03A12 (assembly GCF_058986765.1). Taxonomy (NCBI): domain Bacteria; kingdom Pseudomonadati; phylum Pseudomonadota; class Alphaproteobacteria; order Hyphomicrobiales; family Alloboseaceae; genus Allobosea; species Allobosea sp. GW821-FHT03A12. Next base: position 1,246,532 of record NZ_JBYSVZ010000001.1, on the reverse strand, counting down.
GGCGCTACAAGGTGCCTCCTCCGGCCAGAGATGGCCGGGTCAAGCCCGGCCATGACGCACAGAACAAAAAAGGCCCGCCTCACGGCGGGCCTTTTCGATTCAAGCTTGCAATCGCTCAGAAGCGCGGCGTCGAGAAGCTGTTGGCGAACGGGTTGGCGCCCGATCCGATACGCGAGGGCAGCGTGCCTTCGCCATAGAGCTCGCCGACGGACGAATAGACCGGGCTCGCCACGATGTTCTGCGTCGCATAGCGGTTCATGCTGCCGACCGGCACGACATTGCCCGCGTCGAAATAGCTGCGCTTCTGCACAGTAACGCGCAGCGGACGGCGCTGCTGCTGCGCCTCGGCCACCGAGACCGCGAAGGTGACGGCTGCAACGGAGAGGGCCAGGCCGGCGGCGAGACGGGAAAGCGAACGCATGACGATCTCCTGAGGCGGTTGCCCCGCCGAAGCTGCCGGCGGATCGGCTGTCGCTGACGATACAAGTCCAGAGTTAATGCTTTTGCTGCGCTCCGCCAGTGCGGCGCCGCAACACGAGGCCGTTACCGCGCCTGCGCCTGCTTGCTGCTGGTCGGCCGCAGGGCCGGCGCCTTGCCGTCGGCATCGAGCCAGGAGCCCTTGCGGCCGGTCGCGGCGAGCCGCGGCACCGAGCAGCCCTGCCGGCGGTTGAGCTCGGTGCGGGCGAAGCTGGCGCGCAGCTCGGGATCGTCGCCGGCGCTCAGCAGGTCGATCCGGTCGATCAGGCAGATCAGTTGCGCCCGGTCGGCCGGCCGCGCCTCGCTGCCGCACCACCAGCCGGAGAAGGAGAGATGCGCCGCCCCGTCGAGATGGCGGAAGGCGATGCAGGCGCGCCCGGCGCTGCCGTCGCTCAGGCCGATATCGGCGGTCTCGACGATGCCGAACTTGGTCTCGATCGTAGTCGCCGCACCGCTGCGCCCGACCGAGAGCCCACGCGCTGCGCTCTCGCGCACCAGCGTGATCACGAAGGGCTGCGACATCCCGGCGAGCGCCTTCTGCACCTGCGCATCGCGGTTGACCTGGAATTTGAGCGCCAGGAAGGATTTGCCGTCGCCGAATTCGCCGAAGCTCAGCATGTCCTCGCGGCGCTGGCCATCCTGGCTGCGCCGCGCCTCATAGGCGCTCCGCTTGTCGAGTTCGGGCGATTCCAGGCCGAACAAGGCGATCGGGCGGCCGATCGTCACCCAGCCATCCTGCCCGGCAGCCATCGGCAGCGCCTGCAGGCGAACGTCGCGGACGAGCGGAGCAGCCGAAGCCTCGGCCGGTGAGGCGAGGCTCGCCAACGCAGGTTCCGAAGAACCCGAGGAGAGGCCAGCAACGAGCATCGCGGTCAGGCTGATCCCGGTCAGCGCCGCGAGGCCGCGCCAGACGAGGCCGCCGGTCAATCCGATCGCGCCCGAGCGCAGGGCACGCCGCATCGGCCGCAGGATCCGCGCGAAGCCGGCCTCGGTCGCGTCGGCAAGATCGACAAGCCGCGCGGCGAGGTCGAAGCGGCCCGGCGTGGCGTCTGCCAGGCCCTGCAGGCGCGGCTGAAGGCGCTGCCCGCTTTCCTGAAGGCGCAGTTTGACTCGCTGCCAGATGGCGCTGATCTCGTCCCCGGACACGACAGAACCCAACCCGTTGCGCGGCCCGCACCCCTGCCAGCCGCCTCATCCCACTCGCCAGCGAGCTTTCGCCGGCCGCGATGAGCAGGCCGTTACCGCGCGTCTTCCATCGTGAAACAGGGTCAATGGCCGGTAAGGAGGCAGGGTTAATGCCGGAGCGGTAGCAGGACGATTGACTTTTTATCGCGGCTTGTGTTTGGGATTGCGCGCCGGATGCCTATCTCCCGGCTTCGCGATGATGCTCAGGTTGGCTCAGTGACGTTCCGTCTGACGACGAAAACCACGACCAAAACGACGGCCGGGAAAACCCGGACGTCGCACTGACACGTCGCCTCGATTCCGGGCTCTCCCCCCCGGCCGGGGTCAACCGGCCGAACCCGCAAGCGAGATCAGCGGCGACGGCTCCCCGGGGAGGCACAACCGGTTTCGCCAGAAGGAATTCACGAAGATGAGCTTCAAGGTCGCGGTCGTTGGCGCCACGGGCAATGTGGGCCATGAAATGCTCGACATCCTTGCCGAGCGCGCTTTCCCCGTCAGCGAGGTCGTCGCCCTCGCCTCCTCCCGCTCCGTCGGCACCGAGGTCTCCTTCGGCGACAAGACGCTGAAGGTGAAGGCGCTCGAGCATTACGACTTCTCCGACACCGACATCTGCCTGATGTCGGCGGGCGGCGCGGTCTCGAAGGAATGGTCGCCGAAGATCGGCGCGCAGGGCGCCGTCGTGATCGACAACTCCTCGACCTGGCGCATGCATCCCGACGTGCCGCTGATCGTGCCGGAGGTGAACGCCGCCGCAGCCGCCGGCTTCAGCAAGATGAACATCATCGCCAATCCGAACTGCTCGACGGCGCAACTCGTCGTGGCGCTGAAGCCGCTGCACGAGCGCTTCGGCGTCAAGCGCGTCGTCGTCTCGACCTATCAGTCGGTCTCCGGCGCCGGCAAGGAAGCGATGGACGAGCTCTTCAACCAGACCCGCTCGGTCTTCGCCGCCGGCGAGGTCGAGGCGAAGAAGTTCCCCAAGCGCATCGCCTTCAACCTCATTCCGCAGATCGACGTCTTCATGGAGGACGGCTTTACCAAGGAAGAGTGGAAGATGATGGCGGAGACCAAGAAGATCCTCGATCCGAAGATCAAGCTGACCGCGACTTGCGTGCGCGTGCCGGTCTTCATCGCCCATTCCGAGAGCGTCAACATCGAGTGCGAGAAGCCGATCACCGCCGATGAGGCGCGCGAGGTGCTGCGCACCGCTCCGGGCATCCTCGTCATCGACAAGCACGAGCCCGGCGGCTACATCACCCCGCACGAGGCGGCCGGCGAGGATGCGACCTATATCTCGCGCATCCGCGAGGATGCGACCGTCGAGAACGGCCTCGCCTTCTGGTGCGTCTCGGACAATCTGCGCAAGGGCGCCGCGCTCAACGCGGTCCAAATCGCCGAGGTGCTGGTCAACCGCAAGCTGATCCAGCCGCGCAAGCAAGCCGCCTGAATTCAGGCCAGCTGATTTAAAGAAAATTTCAAGGCGGGCCTCGTGCCCGCCTTTTTCTTGCGTCGACGCATGGCGACCGTGCCGGATTTGCGCAAGGGATCGCCCCGATCATCGGCTAGGGTCGCCACGCCCATCGAGATTCGCTGAAAACCTTGCCCGATACCTTGACCAGAGTGCCTCTGCCGGTCGAACCAGCCCCGGTCGAGCCGCCGCAGCGCCCTGCGCCGCGGCGCGACAACAGCCTGCGCGGCATTGGCCTGATGCTGCTCGGCAGCATCTTCCTCTCTGCCGCCGACGTCGCCTCGAAATATCTCACCGCGACGACCCCGGCGATCCAGGTCGTCTGGCTGCGCTATGCCGCTTTCGCCCTGATCATGCTGGCTGTCGCCGCTCCCGGTGGCTTCAAGCAGTTGAAGCCACGGCGAGCCAGCATGCAGATCCTGCGCGGCGTCGCCGTCACGGTCTCGTCGATCCTGTTCGTCTCGTCGCTCAAATATCTGCCGATCGCCGACGCGACCGCGACGAGCTTCGTCTCGCCGCTCTTTGTCACCGCGCTGTCGATCCCGATCCTCGGCGAGAAGATCGGCTGGCGGCGCTGGACCGCGACGGCCGTCGGCCTGATCGGCGTGCTGATCGTCGTGCGTCCCGGCGGCAGCGATTTCCAGCTCGCCTCTATGCTGCCGGTGCTGTCGGCCGTGACCTGGGCCTTCGCGCTGATCGTCACCCGCATGATGAGCGCGACCGAGAACCCGGTGACGACCCTCGCCTGGTCGGCAGTCGTCGGCTGCATCGTGCTCTCCGCCCTCCAGCCCCTCACCTGGCAGCCGCTGTCGGCCGAGGCGCTGCTGGTCGGCCTGTTCATCGGCATATCCTCGACCGTCGGCCACTGGTTCGTGATCCAGGCCTTCCGGCATGCCGACGCCTCGCTGCTGGCGCCCTTCTCTTATGTGCAGCTGCTCTGGGCCTCGGCCTTCGGCTTCATCCTGTTCTCGGTGCTGCCCGACGCCTTCACCTGGTTCGGCTCGGCCATCATCATCGCGTCGGGCCTCTACACCGCCCATCGCGAGCGCATCAGGGCGCGCAAGGTCACCGGCCACTGAGTTTTCGGTACCGGCAGAGCGTCTTTCCGGGGCATGGCGAAGCCATAAGCCCAGAACCCTTGAACACTGCTGTTGCAAGAGGAGCTCTGTGAGCTGGCCCGGCCATACGCCAGCGTCGTGGTCATGGGTTCCAGGCTCGGCCCGAGGGCCGCCCCGGAATGACGCCAGCGGCTATAGCATCGGACCGAAAAGTGGAATCCACTTTTCGGAATAATCCGATGCGATAGCAAGGTGATCGATCATCGTGACCGCGTCCATTCGGACGCGCGATGATCTAGCGGAGCTGCCTCAGGCCTTCTTCGCCCTATAGCGCGCCATGAAGGTCGCCACCGCCTCGCCGACGACATGAGCGATCTCGTCCTCGCTCGGCGGCGTGCGCTCCGCATTGAACAGACGCGGGCGCATCAGGGTCGACTGCGAGAGGTCGACGAACTGCGCTGCCGCCAGGGCTGGATCCGCGATCGCCAGCTCGCCCTGCGCCACGCGGCGGGCTAGGAAGGCGGCAAGCTGCTGTGCGCCCTGCATCGGGCCGCGCTCGTAGAATTCGCGGCCGAGATCGGGCATGCGCTCGGCGACCCCGAGCACGATGCGATGGGCGCTCAGCGCGAAGGGATTGGTCAACAAGCGCACCAATCCGCTGCCGAAATTCATCAGCGCCTGATTGAGATCGGGCTCCTCGGCGAGGGCCTCATACATGCCCTGCTTCTGCTTCTCGCGCTCGCGCTCGATCAGCGCGACGAAGAGATGCTCCTTGTCCTCGAAATAGACATAGAGCGTGCCCTTGGAAACGTTCGCCGCCGCGGCGATGTCGTTCATGCTGGCCGCATCGAAACCACGCGCCGTGAACACGGCATGCGCCCCTTCGAGGATCTGGTGGCGCTTCTCCGGATCGGCGCCGGCGACCCGCCGGTTGCGGGAGATCGCCTTGACATGTCGCGGCTCGAGCGTCGCGCTCATTATGTTCCATCCGTCCCGCGCATGATCGCGCTTGCAAAAATAATCGAACCGACCGGTTCGATTTCCTCTTGATATGCACCTCGCACAGCGCTATTTCAAGCGCAATCGAACCGGACGGTTCGAAACCAGATTGTCAGGGCATTGTCACCATGACTGCCGAATCCACCCTTGAAAAGCGCCGCGACCGTTTGAAGCTGGTCGATCCCGTGCTGGAACAGACCCCCGCCCCCGCCGAGGCCCGCAAGGCGAGCGAGGACGTCGCCGCTCCGGAGCAGGCCGCCGAGAAGCCGGTGCGCAAGCGCAGTGGCGTCAAGCGCGTCGCGCTCATCCTCGTCGCCGGCACGGCGCTCGCCGCCGGCCTCTGGTACGGCGTCGACTGGTGGCGCAATGGCCGCTTCATCGTCTCGACCGACGATGCCTATGTCGGCGCCGAGATGGCGACGATCTCGGCCAAGCTGCCCGCCAACATCGCCACGATCGCGGTGACGCAGAACCAGGAAATCAAGGCCGGCCAGCCTCTGGTCAAGCTCGACGATGGCGACCAGCGCATCGCGCTGGAGAGCGCCCAGGCCAAGAGCGCCACCGCCAAGGCGACGCTCTCGCGCATCGATGCACAGATCGAGGCCGCCCGCGCCAGCCTGCAGCAGGCCCAGGCGCAGCAGACCTCGGCCGAGGCCGCCGTCACCCGCACCGCTGCTGATTTCGACCGCGCCCACAACCTCGCCGCCAAGTCCTATGGCTCGCAGGCGACGCTCGACGCCGCTACCGCCGCACGCGACCAGGCCGTCGCCTCGCTCGCCAGCGCCAAGGCCGGCGTCGTCCAGGCGCAGGCCAATATCGAGGTGCTGAAGGCTCAGCGCGTCGAGGCCGCCCGCCAGATCGACGAGCTCAAGGTCGCCGAAGACAAGGCCGCGCGCGACCTCTCCTTCATGTCGATCTCGGCGCCGATCGACGGCCTCGTCGCCAACACCAACATGCAGCTCGGCGATCTCGTCAGCGCCGGCAAGCGCCTGATGTCGATCGTCCCGCTCGACAAGGTCTATGTCGACGCCAACTTCAAGGAGACGCAGGTCGGCCCGCTGAAGATCGGCGACAAGGCGAAGATCACCGTCGACGCCCTGCCCGGCCAGGTCTTCGACGGCACCGTCAGCGGCATCGCCGGCGGCACCGGCTCGGTCTTCACCTTGCTGCCGCCCGACAACGCCACCGGCAACTTCACCAAGATCGTCCAGCGCGTGCCGGTCCGCATCGCGATCTCGCCTGAGTCCGCGGGCAAGCACGTGCTGCGCCCGGGCATGTCGGTCGTGGTCTCGATCGACCCGCGCCCGAACGCGCAGAAATAGAAGATAACCGGGCCCTCGACCCGAGGAGCCGTTCCCGACCGGGGAATGGCGATGCGCAAAGGCTCAATCGCCCCTTCTGGGCCAATGCGCACCGCGCCTCACGGCGCTCCTCGGGCCGGGGGCCCGGCCCCGTAATCAGACAAAGATCTTCTGTCGAGGAGGCCGGCATGGCCACCGCCACGACTGCCCTGCCCGCCGGGCCTGCGCCGGCCGCAGACGCCATCCCGCTGCGCCGGATCTTCGCCTTCATGGCGATGGTCTTCGGCATGTTCATGGCGATCCTCGACATCCAGATCGTCTCGGCCTCGCTCGCCGAGATCCAGGCCGGACTGTCGGCCTCCAGCGACGAGATCGCCTGGGTCCAGACCGCCTATCTGATCGCCGAAGTCATCATGATCCCCTTGTCCGGCTATCTCAGCCGGGCGCTTTCGACCCGCGTCTTCTTCTCGATCGCCGCCGCCGGCTTCACCGTCGCGAGCATCCTCTGCGCCACCTCCAGCTCGATCAACGAGATGATCCTCTGGCGCGCGATCCAGGGCTTCATCGGCGGTGGCATGATCCCCGGCGTCTTCGCTGCGGCCTTCACCATCTTCCCGGCCTCGAAGCGGCCGATCGTCTCGCCTCTGATCGGCCTGATCGCCACGCTCGCCCCGACCATCGGCCCGACCGTCGGCGGCTATCTCAGCCATGCCTTCTCCTGGCACTGGCTCTTCCTGGTCAATGTCGTGCCCGGCATCGCCGTCACCATCGCCGCCTGGAAGCTGATCGATTTCGACCAGCCCGACCACAGCCTGCTCAGGCGCTTCGACTGGGTCGGCCTCGGCGCCATGGCCGCCTTCCTCGGCAGCATGGAATATGTGCTCGAGGAAGGCACGCGGCTCGACTGGTTCGAGAGCCACGAGATCGTCCTGTTCACTTTCGTGATGATCGTCGGCGCCGCCCTGTTCTTCTGGCGGGCGCTGACGCGCGACGATCCGCTGGTCGACCTCTACGCCTTCCGCAACCGCAACTTCGCCTTCGGCTCGCTGTTCTCCTTCACCATGGGCATCGGCCTTTACGGCCTGACCTATCTCTATCCGGTCTATCTCGGGCGCATCCGCGGCTACGACGCGCTGATGATCGGCGAGACCATGTTCGTCACCGGCCTCGCCATGTTCCTGACGGCGCCGATCGCTGGGCGCCTCTCAGCCAAGCTCGACCCGCGTATTATGATGATGATCGGCTTCGGCGGCTTCGCGCTCGGCACCTGGCTCGCCTCCGGGATCACCTCCGACTGGGATTTCTACGAGCTCCTCGTGCCGCAGATCCTGCGCGGCTGCTCGCTGATGCTGTGCATGGTGCCGATCAACAACCTCGCGCTCGGTACCCTGCCGCCGCAGCAGCTCAAGAATGCGTCGGGCCTCTACAACCTCACCCGCAATCTCGGCGGCGCGGTCGGGCTCGCCGTCATCAACACCTTGCTCAACAATCGTACCGACCTGCACATCACCCGCCTGCACGAGGCGGTCGCCGCCGGCCGCCAGATCGCCGAGGAGAATCTCGCCTCGATGACGCAGCGCTTCATCGAGTATGGCGACGCTGCCCAGTCGATGGCGCTGAAGCTGCTGACGCAGCGGGCCCACAAGCAGGCTCTCGTCATGGCCTTCGGCGATGTCTTCCTCGGCCTGACCGTGATCTTCGGCGCCCTGGTGCTGCTCGCTTTGTTCATGACCAAGCCGCCGGCGCCCAAGCCCGGCGCTGGAGGCGGCGGCGGGCATTGAGGCCTGCCGCCGGAGGCATCCTGCACCGTGGACAACCCCCTGATGCGTCTTGCCGCAGGTGCGAAGAGATTGACAGTCGGCTTCGGAGACGGCAAAAATACTAACAATATCAGTAGTTTAGATAAATTCTAAACTGCAAGGACACCGATCTTCGAGTTGGAAGGCGTTCATGAGCATTCTGTCCCTCAAGGATGGCAGCCCGGTACGAAGCCAGACGGACCAGATTCCCTGGCCGCAGAAGGCTCCCGCCGCCTGCCCGATCAGCGCGGTCAAGGCGCGTCTGCGCAGCGTCGGCCTGCGTCCGACCCGCCAGCGCATGGCGCTCGGCTGGCTGCTCTTCGCCAAGGGCGATCGCCATGTCAGCGCCGAGATGCTCTATGAGGAGGCGCTGCGCGCCCGCGAGCCGCTCTCGCTTGCGACCGTCTACAATACGCTACGCCAGTTCTCCGAGGCTGGCCTGCTGCGCCAGGTTTCCGTCTCCGGGCCGAAGACCTTCTTCGACACCAATGTCTCGGAGCACCACCACTTCTACAACGAGGACGACGAGACCGTCGTCGACATCCCCGGTTCCGAGATCCATGTCTCGGGCCTGCCGGTCGCGCCGGAAGGCATGATGATCTCCTCCGTCGAGGTGATCGTGCGCCTGCGTCGCGCCGATGGCGAGGAGACGGTGACGAAGGTCGCCGGAGGCCACCGGGCGTGATCGTCTGCTCCTGCAACGTCCTGTCATGCCGGCAGATCAAGGGCACCATCGCCCCTGACGGCAGTGGTCCGCGCACCGCGGGCGAGGCCTATGACTGCCTCGGCTGCAGCCCGGATTGTGGACGCTGCGCCCGCGAGGTTCGCTCCCTGCTCGTCGAGGCGCGCGCCGCCTGCGCCAGCCAGTGCCATAGCTGCGCCAGCCATGATGTCGAATGCGCCGTGCATGTCTCGGTCGGCCTGATGATGGCCGGCATCGAGGAGAACGACGACCGCGTCGCCGCCTGATCCGGCACGACGCGTTTTCTCGCGCCAGGCGCGCAATCTGCCCTTCCCTTTCCCGCCAAGCCGCTCTACATTAGGATCATTCTAATGTAGCTGATTGCAAGGAGAGCGGCATGAAGGGCGACAAGAAGGTCATCGAATACCTCAACAAGGGCCTGCGCTCCGAGCTCACGGCCATCAATCAGTATTGGCTGCACTACCGGATGCTCGACAATTGGGGGCTGAAGGATATGGCCAAGACCTGGAAGAAGGAATCGATCGAGGAGATGGTCCATGCCGACCGTTTCGTCGACCGCATCCTCTTCCTCGAAGGCTTCCCGAACCTGCAGACCCTCGACGCGCTGCGCATCGGCGAGAACGTCAAGGAAGTGATCGAATGCGACCTCAAGGCCGAGGTCGAGGCGCGCGCCCTCTATCAGGAAGCGGCGAAATACTGCCGCGACGTCGGCGACTACCCGTCCGAGGACCTGTTCAAGGCGCTCATGAAGGACGAGGAAGGCCATATCGACTTCCTCGAGACCCAGCTCGACCTGATCGGTCGCATCGGCCTCGAACTCTACACCCAGAAGCATGTCGGCGGGCTCGAGGGCGACGAGCACTGAGCCTAGGCAGTTTTGTCAAAGGGGCGATCGACCGGGCCTGGTGACAGGCCCGGTTTTTTGTTGCGCATAGCATCGGACTGAAAAGTGGAATCCATTTTTCGGAAGAATCCGATGCGATGACAATGCGATAGATCATCGTGACCGCATCCATCCGGATGCGCGATGATCTAAGCGCCTCCCCAAACGCTGCGCCTCGTGCCAGAGAGCGGCCACCGGCATGAAGGACCGAACGAATGGCTGAGATCGTCGCAGTCGCACGGGATGATGGCCACCGCTTCAGCAAGCCCATCTTGTCGGCGATTCGCCTGCTCGCCGGTCTCGGCGTCGAAGGCGACGCCCATTGCGGCGAGACGGTGAAGCACCGCTCACGCGTCGCGGTCGATCCGACGCAGCCAAACTTGCGCCAGATCCACCTGATCCATGCCGAGCTGTTTGAGGAACTCGCCGCCGGCGGTTTCTCGCTGCAGCCAGGCGACATGGGCGAAAACGTCACCACGCGCGGGATCGACCTGCTCGCCTTACCCGCCGGGGCGCGCCTGCGGCTCGGCCCTGAGGCGCTCGTCGAGATCACCGGCCTGCGCAACCCTTGCGTCCAGATCGAGGCCTTTCAGCCCGGCCTGCTCAAGGCGGTGCTCGGCCGCGATGCGGACGGAAAGCTGATCCGCAAGGCGGGGATCATGGGAATCGTGCTGGAGGGCGGCGAGGTCCGGCCCGGCGATCCCATCGACGTGACCTTGCCGGCCCTGCCCCACCGAGCCCTCGAACGCGTTTGAGGCGGCGGAGCCTTTCGGCCCGCCGCCTCAACGATTCCGTCAAAACCAGCGTCCGGTCAGGCTTGCTCAGCCCGACCGGCCAGTTGGCGCGCGATCAGCTTCTCAGAGGAAGCTGATATTCGCGGCCTCGGGGCCCTTCTTGCCGGCGCGGATCGAGAAGCGCACGCGCTGCCCGTCCATCGGCGGCTGCAGGCCGCTGCGGCTCAGCGACGAGACGTGCAGGAACACGTCCGGCCCGCCCTTGTCGGGGGCGATGAAGCCAAAGCCGCGATCGGTATTGAAGAACTTCACCGCGCCGTCGAACGGCCCTTCCATCGGGGCGCTGGCGCCACGATCGAAGCCGCCGCGATCACCGCCGCGGTCGAAGCCACCGCGATCGCCGCGGTCATAGCCGCCGCCACCGCCATAACCGCCGCCGAAATCATCGCGCGGCGGGCGCGGCGAGAACGGACGGCCACCACCGCCACCCGGACCGCCGGCGCCACGCGGCGCCGCAGGGGCTGCGGTCGAAGCATCGATCTCGTGGACGGAGACGACCTGGAGGCCGCGCCGGCCTTCGCCGAGATCGCAGATGATGGTGGCACCGGGCTGCAGGTCCTGCGGATCCTGCGGGCCGATGGCCGAGATGTGGAGAAAAACGTCGCCGGAGCCGTCCGCCGGAGAGGCAAAGCCGAAGCCTTTCTCCGGATCGAACCACTTGACCTTGGCTTCGATATTCTCGTGGGTGACGAAGGGCGCCGGGGCGGCGGGCTTACGACGATCGAACATGCAGCTTCAACGATAGTGACCGGGAGCGCGCAATCTAGCGCAAGCTTCTGGGTTCGTCATCGGTGCGGCGCAGCAAAAATGCTTGTCCGGCGAAATCAGGCCGGATTGCAAAATTTTTCCCCAGCGACCGCCGTTTCAAGCGGCGGATTGACTAAAACTCACCCGTTCCGGAGCAGACGTCAACCGTCCTGTCCGGGCTCCGCCTCCGAGCAGCGGATCATCTGAACTTTTTTCGGCATCTCGCCGACCGCCGGGACGAACTGCCCGGTCTGCGGATCGAGCAGCATCAGCATGCCGCTCGCGACGGCGAAATAGGCGCCGTGCAGGTGCAGCCTGCCCTTGCTCTCGAGGATGTTGATGCAGGGGAAGGTACGCAGGTTCGCGAGCGACTGCTGCACCGAGAGCAGAGCGAGGCGCTCGACATAATCGTCCAGGGTCTCGTTCCGGCCGCGGCCGCCCGAGCGCCTGGCCGCGGGCTCGACCAGCGTGATCCAGCGGCCGATGAAGTCGCCGGACGAAAGAGGCCCCTGCGTATCGTCGGCGAAGGCCTTGATGCCGCCACAGCGGCCATGGCCGAGCACGACGATATGCTCGACCTTGAGCGCCTGGACACCGTATTCGAGCGCGGCCGAGGTTCCGTGCAGCTGGTCGTCCGGCGAGAAGGGCGGGATCAGGTTGGCGATGTTGCGGATCACGAACATCTCGCCCGGGCTCGCATCGAAGATCACCTCGGGCGAGACCCGCGAATCGCAGCAGCCGATCAGCATGATCTTCGGCGTCTGGCCGCTTTCGGCGAGCTTCTCGTAGCGGCTCTGCTCGCGGACAAAACGATCGTCGAGGAAGGTACGATAGCCTTCCGTCAGGCGCTGCGGGAACGGCTCGGGAGCTTGCTGGTCCATGCCGCAGTTGGGCCAGAAGCCGATGGTCCTCGTCAAGAGCCCGTCCAGCTGATTCTGCTGCGATGCAGCATCAAATCGCGCAAAACTGTTTCTGCAATCGCGCCGCCAGCTCTTCTGCGTCGCCGAGAATCAGGATGCGCTTCAGCCGCGCGCTCGCGCCGGCCGTCAGCGAAACTTGGGAGCGGGAGAGCGACAACTCTTTGGCCAGCAGCGCGATCAGCGCGGCATTGGCCTCTCCTTCGCTCGGCGCGGCGCGGACCCTCGCCTTCAGCACTTGGCGCCCGTCGGCCAGCATCTCGACGCCGTCCAGGCTGTCGCGGCCGCCGCGCGGCGTCAGGCGGATGGCGATCGCAAGCCCGTCCGGCGTGACGGACCAGGCGGTCATTCCACTAGATCACGATGATTTTGGATCGGGTCGATCCAAAATCATCGTGATCGATTCTAAGAGTTTAGAGCAGGGTTTCTGCGAAAAACCGGTTCCCACTTTTTCGCGCCCTGCTCTAGAAGACGTTGGGGTAGATATAGCGCTGGATCACGCTCTGGATGAAGAAGATCACCAGCAGCAGGATGATCGGCGAGATGTCGATGCCGCCGAGATTGGGCAGCATGTTCCGGATCGGCCGCAGCGCCGGCTCGGTGATGCGGTAGAGGAAATCCCAGACCGTCGAGACGAACTGGTTGCGGGTGTTGACGACGTTGAAGGCGATCAGCCAGCTCAGCACCGCCGAGGCGATCAGCAGCCAGACATAGAGGTTCAGCGCCAGCATCACGACGTCGAGAACGGCACGCATCGAGCAGCATCTCCGAGAAGCCAGGGCGCTCCGTCAGAGACACCCACAAAACTCCTGTCGCAAGCGATTGACAGGAGCGTAACGCAGGGCCTAGAAGGCCAGCGCCCTGGGGGCTGTAGCTCAGATGGGAGAGCGCTGCAATCGCACTGCAGAGGTCAGGGGTTCGAATCCCCTCAGCTCCACCAGGCCTTTTCTCCCGAAGTCGATGGTCTTGCCAGCCGCACGGCGCTCATGCGCCTTGGTGCCTTGGGACCGATCCTCGCACCCGCCAGAGCCCCGTCATTCCGTGGGCTTTTTTTCGAGAGATGCGATCCCATCTTCAGGACAGACCGGAAATTGAAGGATCTGTCCGCACATGTCGTGCGATTTCGAACGTTTGGCTGAAGCGATCTATCGCGAGATCGAGAAGCAGCTGCCCGCGCGCGAAGGCGACAGCGCCTTCGGCGGTCGCGACCTTGAATCGGTCCTGATCGACGGGCAGTTGAATCTCGTGAAGATTGCCGCCTCGCTGACGGCACGGTTCTGTGTGCTGGCCGACGATCTGGAGACGATTGTCCCGGCGGAATGATGACTGCCTCTAAAGCTGCGGCTCCAGAGTGGAACGGCGACGCAGCTGCGACATTTGGCAACTGCGCGCCGATCGGAACCGACGATGAATAATCCGGTTGAACGCTCCGAATGCTGGCTCTGGCCAGTTGCTCTGGAGCCGACATGCCTGCCCTTCGGAAATTGTCACGGACGATCGTCAACCTCGTCGCTTACGCGGTGGTCCTTCGCTGGGCGTTCCTGCCGGACCGTGACGCCAATCTGTGACATGTCTTGACGATCCGGTTGCTCACGCCCCCTTCTGAAAAGGCTCGCTTTGCGTCGTGAGCCTCTCCTTACGGACCGGCTGTCCGGTCAGACCGCGCTGGGGCGCATATCGATCTCGGTCGAGAACGCACCCGTCTCAGCAGGCGCCATGGCGACCCTATTGCGGCCCGCTGCTTTCGCCTCATAGAGCTGCCCGTCCGCGAGGCGCAGCATGTCCCTGAAGCTCTCCTTCAGGAGTTTGGCTTCGTGGACGCCGATGCTGGTTGTGACCTGGCGACCTTGAAGCTCGTCAATCTTCAGGGCGGCAATCGCGAGACGCAGTCGATCCGCGATCTGCACGGCCTGCCGAATATCGGTTTCCGGCAAGAGCGCACAGAATTCCTCGCCTCCGATGCGAGCGACGAGATCATAAGGGCGCAGGATACGCTTGGCCGTTTCCGCGACGGCGATCAGCACGATATCGCCAACGTCGTGCCCGAAATCGTCATTCACCCGTTTGAAGTGATCCAGGTCGAATGCAATGACCGAGAGCGGCACCCGAGCTCGCCTGGCACGGGCGATCTCCGTGCTGGCGGCTTCCGCGAGCCATCGGCGGTTACCAAGCGCCGTCAACGGATCCGAGTAGGCTTGCCGTTTCAGTTGCGAAATCTTCTGTTCCAGCGTGCCGACCAGGTCCTGGAACTCGGTCGCAAGCCGCCCGATATCATCCATCCGCTCGGCGCCGAACTTGGGTGGGACACCGCTGGTCCGATACTCGCGGAGAGAATTGGTCAAGACCGAGAGCGGCGACAACAGCTTATGCATCGTGAGAAATGCGATTGCCGTTCCCAATATCGTTGCAGCAAGCGTGATCGACAGGACCAACTTCGAGCTTAATTCTGCACCAGCAGCCACATAAGCCAAAAGAAAGATAATTGGAACGTGCACTGAAACGAATGACGTTGCGAAGGCCTTGGCCAAGAGCGACGAAGAAAATACCTTTCGAGCTTGAGCGAACCGGTCTTTGAGCACAGCGGGTCTCCTAGCAAGGAGGCTCGCGTACCAGCGCCGTGGAATCGGGCGGGTGAATCGAAAAGCTCAAATTATCTGTTCTTTCGATGCGCTCATCGCTAGCGCAAGGGCGACATTCAAATCGGCCATCGGCCTGAAGGGCTGGCCGACTTCGCCTGGCACGCCCAAGAGCGTTTAGGAAACGCATCCGCGGCGTGGTCGGGCTCGTTCTTCGTTCGGTCGTGTCGCACCGTGACTTCGCTGCAGCACACGGGCAGGATCATGTTGGTGAGGAGTGCCCGATGAAGAAGCTGTTTTTGGTCGCCTGTTGCATGATGCTCGCTGGCTGTACCGCCGTTGGCATGTCGGGCCCCTCGGGTGTCGATCCGATGCAGAGCGATGGATCGACCTATGTGCCTGCGGGTGCCGCAGGGACCTACCCACCACCTGCCGACGAGCGCCTCACGTCGACCTGCTCCATGCGCGGACAGAGCGCCGTTTGTCGTTGAGCGACGAACCCACGGTTTCGAGCACCCTCGTTGCGGCCGGTCTGCTTACATGGCGCCTGCGGCCGTGGCGCCGGAGTTGCGGCGGATCGGCACCGCCTAGTATCGAGCGCCCCGCCTCGAACCGCCCGGCCGCGCGACGATGACCCGCTACCCCATGTTCAACCCGCAGCTGCTGCAGAGCTTCGTCGCGGTCTGCGAGAGCATGAGCTTCACCCGCGCCGCCGAGCGGGTCTCGCTCTCGCAATCCACCGTCAGCCAGCAGGTCAGGCGGCTCGAGGAGATGCTGGGCAGGCCGCTGTTCGAGCGCAATCCGCATCAGGTGCAGCTCACCGAGGAAGGCGGCCGGCTGCTGAGCTACGCAAGGCGCATCCTGGCCTTACACGAAGAGGCGCATGACGCGCTGACCGGCTTCTGGCGCGACGGCGTGCTCCGGCTCGGCATGCCCGAGGATTTCACCGTGCCGACCGCCGGCCTGCTGGCGCAGTTCAGCCTGGCGGAACCGCATCTGCGCCTCGACGTCACCAGCGGCCTCAGCGCCGATCTCTCCAGCGCCTATGAGCGCGAGGAGCTCGACCTGATCCTGGTCAAGCAGCGCCGCCGCCAGCCGCCGCGCGCCGCGCGGCCCGAGCCCCTGCTCTGGCTGGACAGCCTGGCCCATCCCGCGATCGAGCGCGCGCCGGTGCCGCTGGCGGTCTTCCCGCTCAACGGGCTTTATCGCGAGGAGCTCTGCGGAGCGCTGGACGAGCTCGGCATACGCTGGCGCGTCAGCTATGCCAGCACGAGCCTGGCTGCCCTCACCGCGGCCTCCGCCGCCGGTCTCGGCCTTACCCTGTTGCCTGCAAGCTGCCGGCAGCAGGGTCATCGCGTGCTCGGAGCGGCCGAGGGGCTGCCCGAGGTCACCGGTTTCGAGCTGGCGCTGTATTATCGCGACAATGCTCCGGCCGCGGCGACCGTCCTGGCCGGGAAGCTCGCGGCCTTCTGCGGGCTGGAGCCATAGGATTTTTTCGCGGCTCCCCGCCGGCTATCGACTTGAACACATTGATCATTGCCGAATCGAATGATCATCATGGGCAAACATCGCTGCCACCGCGGGCGGCTCTCCCGTAGATGGAAGGGCACCAACATCCAGTCCGGGGAAACGACATGGGCAGCGTGCAGCACCAGAGCCGCAGGGGCTTTCTCATGCAGACGGGCCAGCTCACCACCACCGCCGCGGTCATCGGCCTTGCCGGTGGCAGCGCAGAGGCGGCGCCGAGCAAGGCCGAGAAGAGCAGCGACAAGGCCGACGTCACCGCGCTCAGCGATCGCCATTACTATCTCGGCGATGTCCGGCTCGAAGACGGCTTCGACTATGACGGCGACATCGTGGTCGGCACCCGCACCAGCCTCTACACCCTTGAGATCAAGGACGGGAAGGTCGCTGCCCTGCATCCGGCCGGCGCCGCCCTCTCCGCTGGGTTGCCGCGCTACGATGCCGACGGCCAGCTCGCGCTCCCGGCGATGCGCGACATGCACATCCACCTCGACAAGACCTTCTATGGCGGCCCCTGGCAGGCGCCACGCCCGCGCCAGGGCAAGACGATCATGGACATGATCGCCCTCGAGGAGAAGCTGATCCCCAAGCTGCTGCCGACCTCGCAGGAGCGCGCCGAAGGCCTGATCGCCCTGTTGCAGTCGAAGGGCACCACCACCGCCCGCAGCCATTGCAACATCGACCCGGTCAGCGGCCTGAAGAGCCTCGAGCACCTGCTGCTCGCGCTCGAAAAGCATCGCGACGACTTCTCCTGCGAGATCGTCGCCTTCCCACAGCACGGCCTGCTGCATTCCCAGGTCGACGGGCTGATGCGCGAGGCCATGAAGATGGGCGTGCAGCATGTCGGCGGGCTCGACCCGACCAATGTCGACGGCGCCATGGAGAAGTCGCTCGACGCGATGTTCCAGATCGCGCTCGACACCGGCAAGGGCGTCGACATCCATCTGCACGAGACCGGCCCGTCCGGCGCTGCCGCGATCACCTACATGATCGACACGGTCGAGAAGAACCCGGCCTTGCGCGGCAAGGTCACGATCAGCCACGGCTTTGCCCTGGCGACCATGGCGCCCGGCCAGCAGGCCGAGACGATCGCGCGCCTCTCGGCCCAGAAGATGACGATCGCCTCGACCGTGCCGCTCGGCGCCCTGACGATGCCGCTGCCGCAATTGCAGGACAAAGGCGTCTTCGTGATGACCGGCACCGACAGTGTCATCGACCACTGGTCGCCGTTCGGCAGCGGCGACATGCTGGAGCGGTCCTATTTCTACGCGCAGGTCTACCGGAACTCCGACGAGTTCCGCCTGTCGCGCTCGCTCGCCATCGCCACCGGCGGCGTCCTGCCGCTCGACGACGAGGGCAAGCGCGCCTGGCCAAAGGCGGGCGACGACGCCGGCTTCACGCTGGTCGGCGCCAGTTGCTCGGCCGAGGCGGTCGCGCGCGTTCCGGCGCGCAGCGCCACCTTCCACAAGGGCCGGATGGTCTATGGCAGCGTCGCCAAGGCCTAGGCGACCTGGCGCTCATAAAATCGAGATGATCTTGCAGGCGCGCCCGGAAACCAGGCGCGCCACGCTATTCTCCACTCAGCCCTTGAGCTTGGCGTTGCACTGGCTCCAGTAGCCGCCGCCCTTCTCGATCCACTTCAGCTCGCCATTGGCGTTGGCCGCCTTGTTGGCGTTGTACTGATCGGCGCAGGTCTTGAGGCGGGCGCGGCCGGCGGTCTCATCCGAGTATTTCGTCGAGACGGCCTTCGGGAACACCGCAGCCTTGGCCTTGCCGGCGGGCTTTGCCGGGGTCGCCGCGGCCGGCTTGCCTGCCGTGGTCGCGGCCGGCGTCGCCGCCGGGGCCGGAGTATCCGTCACCGCGGCGGCGGCATCGTTCTCCGAAGCGTCGTCATCGGCGCAGTTGGCCTTGCGGAAATCGTTCCACTTCTGGCCCTTCAGCGTGTTCGCCTTCTTGGCGTCCTGATACTTGACGCTGCATTCCTTCATGGTCAGCGCAGATGCCGGCGCCGCGGCAAGTCCCGCAGTCATCAAAGCGAGGGCGGTGGAGAACAGAAGCGTCTTCATGTGCAGTCTCCCTAGATCACGATGATTTTGGATCGAAGCGGTCCAAAATCATAAAACGTGATCGATTCTAGAAACTTAGAGCAGGATTCCAGCGAAAAACCGGTTCCCACTTTTTCGCATCCTGCTC
This sequence comes from Allobosea sp. GW821-FHT03A12, assembly GCF_058986765.1. Classification (NCBI taxonomy): domain Bacteria; kingdom Pseudomonadati; phylum Pseudomonadota; class Alphaproteobacteria; order Hyphomicrobiales; family Alloboseaceae; genus Allobosea; species Allobosea sp. GW821-FHT03A12. The sequence goes on along the minus strand of NZ_JBYSVZ010000001.1, from coordinate 1,227,911 downwards.
TAGCGATGAATCGAGCTCGCCGCAGCGAGCTTAACCAACGATGGAAATCTCTGCCATCGCCCTGCGGCAACTTCTGGGCTAGTTCCTCGTTCCATCACCGCAACAACGCAAGGACATCCCGATGAAGTTCGCAGCTACCCTCGCCATCCTCGCTCTCGGCCTCACTGCCTGCACGACGCTGGAGCAGCGCGTCAGCGGCGCTGCGGTCGGCGCCGGAACGGGAGCGGTCGTAGCCGGACCGGTCGGGGCCGTGGTCGGTGGGGCCGCCGGCGCGGTCAGCGCTCCCGCGGTCGTTCGCACCACGCGTCGCGCTACGCGCTAATCCGGGCCGGCGGCGGAACCCTGCCGCCGCTCCCTCGTTTCGACCATGAAGCCATTCGAGCCCATGGAGTCGAACGATGGACAATGACAAGCGCCTGCCGCCGGACGTGCCCTCCAACGAGGATGAGATCGACCGCGCGACGGGCAGCGTCGCTGCACGGGCCGCGGATCTCGCCAACCGCACGGCCGAGACCGTCAAGGACGGCTACGGCCGGGCCAGGGAGAAACTGGCCGAGATCGATCCGCGCGACACGCTGCGCGATGCCGGCCGCTATGCCCAGGAGACCGGCGAGGCCGCGGTCGAGACCGTCAACCGCCATCCGCTCGCGGCCTTTGCGGTCGGCGCGCTCAGCGTCGGCCTGATCGCCTGGGCGATGACGCCGCGCCGGTCGAGTTGGCAACCCGATACGTCGGGCTGGTCACGCATGCTGCGCGACTACAGCGATCAGGCACTCCGTGCCGGACGTGATCTCGTCGGCAGCGGCCGCGAGCAGCTCGATCGCAGCCGGGACTATGCCGCGCGCGGCCAGGACTATCTCGACATGGGCCGCGACTACGCCCGCGAGGGCGGCCAGATGCTGATGAAGCGCGGCGAGCGCGAGCCGCTTGCCGCCGTGGTCGGCGTCGGCCTCGCGCTCTACGTCATCGGCTCGCTGCTGAGCAGCGGCAGCAGCAACCAGTCGCAGCCCGCAGCTCGCCGCCGCGCCAAACGGTAATCGAGCAGTAGGCGTCAGCCCCGCCGGGAGGCCTTCTCCGCCTGGCGGGCCGCCTGCTTCTCGGCCTCGCCGGCGCGCACCAGGCTCTTGATCGCGAGCGGGCGCCTGCCCGACTTCTCGGCGATGATGCGATCCTGCTCCTGGATTGCCTCCAGGGCGGGATCGTCGCCGTCGATCCCGCCGAGCAGTTCGCTCGGCACGCGGCGGTTGGAGCTGCGCGAGCCGTCCTCGTAGAAAACGTCGAACAGCACGAAGGAAGCGTCGAGCGGCTTGGATTTCTTGCGGGCCATGGTTCGATCCTGTCGGTTGGGCGATCCGTCCGGCCGCGGCGCTGATGGCGGGCCGAAGGGATCGCGAGGCCGCAGAGCGGCAACTGAAAGCGGTGAGCGCGACGTAGACCCGTCGGGCCGGCAAGGCAAGCCGGAACGATCCGCGACCGGCTGCTCGGCCTATGTCAGGCTCAGCGTCTCGACGATCTGCGAGTCGAGGACGAGATCGTCGCTGGCGCCCATCAGCCAGAGCTTGTCGGCGGTGAAGCGCCGGATCGGCCTGTCCCACCAGCGCTCGATGAGGCTAGCGAGCGCCGCCGCCTCGGCAACGTCGAGATCGTCCTTCAGGTTCCAGACCCCCACGACATAGAGATCGCTGGTCGGCCGCCCAAGCGCCCGCTGCATGAGGTGGAGGGTGTTCTGCCCGTCGCGGCGCTCCGGATAGAGCCGCAGATAGAGCCGGCCGCGATTGACATTGCCCGAGAACAGGCCGCGCAGCTCCATGACGATCGGCCCGATGCGCGACAGCGCCTCGCGCGCAGCCGGATCGATCACTGGCGGCGCGCCGACCGACAGCGAGCCGCACACCGTCGCATGCAGCTTGGCCTGCCGCCTGGTGACGATGTCCCAGGCGATCTTGCTCGCGAACCGAGCTTCGCGCAGCTCCTGTTCGAGCTCCCGATAGGCCGGAGCTTCCTGCAAGCCCAGCGTCGGCACCACCAGCGAGTAGATCGGCGGGTGCCGGCCATTTTCGTAATGCGTGCCGTCCTTGCGCGCGATCGCCTTGGGATGGGCAGGATCGATCAATGGCAGATGCGCCAGGCGATAGCCGTCGTCGAGGGCCATGCCCGCACCGGCCACGAAGGCCGTGCGGCTGCGGAGATAGGCGAGATCCTCGTCGCCAATGAATTCGATCCCGATCGCTTCGCTCACGCCTTCAGCATCCACTCATGCGCGGGATCGTTGTGGAACTTCCAGATCCGCTTCGGTCCCGCCATGACATTGAGATAATAGAGCTCGTAGCCATGCGGCGCGCCGACCGGATGATAGCCCCTCGGCACCAGCACGACATCGCCATCCGAGAACGCCATGGTCTCGTCGAGCGAGCGGTCGTCGGTATAGACGCGCTGGAAGCCGAAACCCTGCGGCGGGTTGAGGCGATGGTAATAGGTCTCCTCCAGCAGCGACTCCGCCGGCAGATTATCCTGGTCATGCTTGTGCGGCGGATAGCTCGACCAGCAGCCCGAAGGCGTGATCACCTCGACGACGAGGAGCCCGTCGGCGGCTTCGGTCTCCGGCAGGATGTTGCGGACATGGCGGGTATTACTGCCCTCCCCGCGCGTCAGGGCGCCGACATCGGCCGGACCGATCACGCGCGCCGGCCGCGCGCCGGCCTTGCCCGGCGCCGAGCAGATCGCGAGCTCGCACGGCCCTTGCGCCGTCACGCTCCAGTTCGAGCCGGCCGGTACATAAAGCGACCAGGGATCGGGCTCGAAGGGCGATGACCGCCCGCCGATCACGCCGAAATCCTTACCATCCGCGCTAGCTGAGACCTTGCCGGAGAGCAGGACGAGGCAATGCTCCCTGTCACCGGTCTGGCGCGACAGGCTCTGCCCCGCCGTGAGCTTGTGGACGGCGAAGCCGACATGCTCCCAGCCGGCCGTCTCCGGCGTGACCTCGTGGATGCGCCCCTCGGCATCAGGCGCCTGCGGCTTGACCAGCAGCTTCGACATGATCGTGCCCGGGCTCAGACGAGCCCGGCCTCCTTCAGGCTCCGCTTGAGATGGGCGACGCCCTTCTTGGCGTAAGTCAGCGGGTGCGCCTTCTCGGGATCCTGCTCGGCCTCGACCACGACCCAGCCGGAATAGCCCGGCAGCGCCTTGAACACGGCGGGGTAGTCGACCATGCCGTCGCCCGGCACGGTGTAGACGCCGAGTTCGCTTCCCTTGCCGAGAATGGAATCGAGGAAGCTCCAGTCCTCCGCCCTCGCCTGCTCCATCACGCTCATGCGGACATCCTTGGCATGGAAGTGGCTGATGCGGCCGCGATAGCGCTCGGCGAGCTTGACCGGATCGGCGCCGCCCCAGGTCGCGTGGCCGGTGTCGAGCAGGAGATGCACTGCCTCGCCCGTCACCGCCATGAAGGCGTCGATATCGGCCTCGCTCTCGACGATCGTGCCCATATGGTGGTGGTAGACCAGCCGGACACCCTCGGCGAGCGTGCGCTCGGCGACCTCGGTGATCCTCCGGCCAAACTGCGCCCAATCATCCGCCGCCATCACCGGCCGCTGCGACAAGGGCTTGCTGCGATCGCCATGGATCGCGTTCGAGGTCTCGGCGAAGACCAGCACGGTCGAGCCCATCGCCTTGAGCAGGTCGAGATGAGCACGCAGATGCTTCATCTCCTCCTCGGCATCGCGCGTCAGCAATTCGGCCGAATACCAGCCGGAGATGCAGGCCATGCCGAAGGGGTCGAGCGCCGCCTTTAGCGCTTTCGGCTCGCGCGGGAATTTGTGGCCGAGCTCCATGCCGACGAAGCCGGCTTCGCGGGCCTCGGCCAGGCAGGTCTCAAGCGGCGTCGCGCCGCCGATCTCCTGGAGATCGTCATTCGACCAGCCGATGGGGTTGGCGCCGATACGGATAGGCATGTCGTCCTCTTATGATCAGTTGTCGCGCGCGGCGAGCGCGCCGTCATAGCGCTTGCGCGCCGCCTTGACCTCGTCGCGCACCGAAACCTCCGGTACAGCCACCTCCCACCAATGCCCGCCGGCATCGGTCGAGATCAGCGGGTCGGTGTCGATGACGATGACGCTGGTGCGATCATGGGCGCGCGCTTCGGCAAGGGCGGTTTCCAGCTCCGCCAGGCTCGCGACCTTTCGAGAAATCGCGCCCATCGAGCCGGCATGCGCGGCGAAATCGATCTCCGGCAGCGTCTCGTGACGGGTGTCGCGCAGCAGGTTGTTGAAGGAGGCGCCGCCGGTCGCATTCTGCAGGCGGTTGATGCAGCCGAAGCCTCTGTTGTCGAGCACGACGATGGTGAGCTTGATGCCGAGCATCACCGAGGTCGCGATCTCCGAGTTCATCATCAGATAGGAGCCGTCACCGACCATGACGAAGACCTCGCGCGCCGGATCAGCGAGCTTCGCACCGAGGCCGCCGGCGATCTCGTAGCCCATGCAGGAATAGCCGTATTCCATGTGGTAGCCGCCGGGCGCGCCGGCCTGCCAGAGCTTGTGCAATTCGCCCGGCAGGCCGCCAGCGGCGCAGAGCACGACATCGCTCGCCCGGCTCTGGCGCTGCACCGCGCCGATCACCTGCGCATCGCTCGGTAGCGCCTGATTGCTCGTCGCAGTGTAGCGCGCGGCGGTGGTGAGCCAGGCATCGCGCGAGGCCTGCACCTGAGCCGTCCAGCCGGCCGGCGCTTTCCAGCCCGCCAGCGCGACCTCCAGCTCGGCGAGGCCTGCCTTGGCATCGGCCACCAGCGGCTGCCCGCCATGCTTGCCGGCGTCGAAGGCCTGCGTGTTCAGACCGATGATCCGGCACTCCGGATCAGCGAAGAGCGCGCGCGAGCCGGTGGTGAAATCCTGCAGGCGCGTGCCCACCGCGAGCACGACATCGGCATGCTTCGCGGCGTCGTTGGCAGCGCCGGTGCCCGTGACGCCGATCGCGCCGAGATTGAGCGGGCGGTCATGCGGCAGGGCGCTCTTGCCGGCTTGCGTCTCGGCGCTCGGGATTCCGTGCGCCAGGCAGAAGCGGGCAAGCTCGCTTTCGGCTTCGCTGTAGAGCGTGCCGCCGCCGGCGACGACCAATGGCCGCTTCGCGCCCTTCAGCAGCTCTATCGCCTGCGCCAGCTCCTGCTCGTCCGGACGCGTCCGGCGCTGCTGCCGGATCCGCTCGACGAAGAAGCTTTCGGGATAATCATAGGCTTCCGTCTGCACGTCCTGGCATAGCGCCAAAGTCACCGGTCCGCATTCCGACGGATCGGTCAGCACCTGCATCGCCCGCTCGAAGGCGGGGATCAATTGCTCCGGCCGGGTGATCCGGTCGAAATAGCGCGACACCGGCTTGAAGCAGTCATTGGCCGAGACGGTGCCGTCGCCGAAATCCTCGATCTGCTGCAGCACCGGATCGGGCCGGCGCCCAGCGAAGACGTCGCCTGGCAGCAGCAGCAATGGCAGGCGGTTGACATGCGCGACAGCGGCGGCCGTCACCATATTGGTCGCGCCGGGCCCGATCGAGCTCGTCACTGCCATCATCCGGCGCCGGCGCGAGGCCTTGGCAAAAGCGATCGCCGAGTGCGCCATCGCCTGCTCGTTATGGGCCCGCAACGTCGGCAGGATGTCGCGGGCGCCATGCAGCGCTTCGCCTAAGCCGGCGACATTGCCATGGCCGAAGATCGCCCAGACGCCCGCGAAGAGCGGCAGCGTCCGGCCGCCGACGACCGTCTTCTGCGTCGCCATCGCTGCCACCAGTGCCTGCGCCATGGTGAGCCGTACAGTGCTCATCGCAAATCTCCTCAGCGGCCTTGCCAGGCGTCGACCAGCCGGCCGAAGCGCTCGGCCATCATCGCGGTCGCGGCTTCATCGTCGAGCTTGCCGGCGAGCCAGCCGCGCGCCGCTTCGCCGAAGATCGTGCGCCCGACTGCGAAACCCTTCACCGTCCTGGCAGTCTGCGCCAACCGGAACGCCGCCTCCAGCTCCGGCAGCGGTGCATCGAGCCCAAGCAGCACAACACCGCGGCAATAGGGATCGTTCTGCGCGATCGCGGCATCGACCGCCGCCCAGGCGGCAGCGCTCGGCTGCCCCTCCAGCTTCCACCAGTCCGGCTTGATGCCGATCGCATAGAGCCGGCGCATCACCGAGGCCATCGTGTCGTCGCCGACCGGACCGTTCTTCGAGCAGATGATCTCGACAAGGAGCTCGCGGCCGACCTGCCGGCAGGCGAGCGCCACCCGCTTCAGCGTCGCCTCCTGCTCGGCCTTCAGCGCCGCATCGTCGTCGGGATGGTAGAAGGCCAGCACCTTGGCGACATGGTCGACGGGCCATTCGTTCAGCACCGCCCCGAGCGAACCATCCGCATCGGTTTCGAGCCTGAGCGGCCGCGAGCCCGGCACCTCCAATGGCCGCGCCACCCAGAAACCGTGATCGCCGGCGCGGAACAATGCCTCGCGGCCATGGCGCCCGTCGAGTAGCATGCCGAAACCCTCGGCACCCTCCGCGATCCGCGCCGCCGCGTCGACGGCAAGCCGCTTGAAGGCGGCGATGCGCTCGCGCGGCACGCCAGCCTCATCCGCCATCGCCTCGACCTGCGAGCGATGGTCGATGGCGAGAGCCATCAGCGTCGGCGCCTGCGGCCGGCGCGTCGTCGCCCAATGGACATGGTTGATCGCCACGTCATGGCGCAGCGCCCGATGCGGCGAGCCATGCTTCAGGAAGAACTGCAGCTCGGCGAAGGTCGGGCTCTCCGGCGAGCAGAGCAGGCGCGAGACGGCGAAGGCACCGCAGGCATTGGCCCAGGTGCAGCAGGTCTCGATCGGCTCGTCGCTGAGATAGCCGCGCAGGAAGCCGGACATGAAGGCGTCGCCCGCCCCCAGCACATTGTAGACCTCGACTGGGAAGCCCGGCCCCTTGATCCCATCCTCAATTGAATCCGGAATGGTGCCTGGGAAAACCACACAGCCCATCGGCCCGCGCTTGCAGACGATCGTCGCCTTGCTCAGCGCGCGGATGTTGCCGATCGCGGCGAGCGTGTCCTCCGAGCCACCGGCGGCATGCAGCTCCTCCTCGGTACCGACGATCAGGTCGCAATCCGGCAGGATCGCCTGGAGATGCAGGGTGACGCTGTCCGAGCGGATATAGCGCTCCTCGCCAGCGCCATGCCCCGCCAGCCCCCAGAGATTGGGCCGGTAGTCGACGTCGAACACCACCTTGCGGCCATGCTTGCGGGCGAGCGCGATCGCCTTGCGCTGCGCCTTGGCAGCGTTCGGAATGGCGAAATGCGTGCCGGTGACCACGACTGCCTTGGCCGAGGCGATGAAGGCCTCGTCGATCTCGCTCTCGTCGAGGGCGGCGTCAGCGCAGTCCGTGCGATAGAAGATCAGCGGGAAGGTCTTCTCGTCGCGCACGCCGAGGATCACGAGTGAGGTCAGGCGCTTGGGATCGACGACGACGCCCCTGGTCTCGACGCCCTCGCGCTGCAACTGCTCCAGGATGAAGCGGCCCATCTGCTCGTCGCCGACGCGGGTGATCACCGCCGATTTCAGGCCGAGCCGGGCAGTACCGATCGCGATATTGGTCGGGCAACCGCCGACCGCCTTGGAGAAGCTGCCCATGTCCTCCAGCCGGCCGCCGATCTGCTGGCCGTAGAGGTCGACCGAGGAGCGGCCGATCGAGATCAGGTCGAGCAAGGGTTCAGGCATCGGGGCGGGCTTTCTCGGCAGTGCCGACGGCGAGCGTCATGGCGAGTGCGAAGGTGGCCGACATCGAGCGGAAGGCGCCGTAATCGGCCTCCTCGACCTCGAGCCAGAGCGAGCAGTGCTGGGCGAGCGGGCTGAGCGCGCTGTCGGTGATCGCGATCACCGGAATGCCTTTGGCGTGAGCGTCTGCCGCCATCGCCACCGTCGCCGGCGTATAGGGCGCGCAGCTGACGGCAACGACGACATCGCCTTCACGGGCGATCGCCGCCTGCTCCGGGCCGAGCGCGGCGACGTTGTCGACCAGTACCGCACGGATGCCGAGCTTGCCGAAGGCGTAGGCGAGATAGGACACGACCGTGAACATCCGGCGCGCGCCGATGAGGATGATCGTCTCCGCCCCGGCGAGCAGGTCGGTCGCCCGATCGACATCGCGATAGCGGACGGTCGATTGCAGCCGCGTCAGCGAGCTGCGGCTGGCCTCGACGAAGCCGTCGAGCAGCACCTGCGCCATGTTCGGCCCGGCTGCGCCTTCATCGCGCAACGCCGCCAGCCGCTCACGATAATCGGGGAATTGCTGGCGCAGCCGCGAGCGGAAGAGCTGCTGCAATTCGCTGAAGCCGGAATAGTCGAGCGCCTGGGCGAAGCGCACCAATGTCGAGGCCTGTACGCCGGCTTGCTGCGCCACCTGCGCCGCGGTGCTGAGCGCCATGTCGTCGGGATTGGCGAGCGCATAATCGGCGACCTGCCGCAGCCGTTTCGGCAGGCTCGGCCCGCGCTCACGCAGCAGGGCGACGAAGCCGTCGAAATCGTCCTTTGGCGTTTCCTGCTGCACTGGCGATGTCATCGGGAACAGGGGCTCTCGCGGCCTTGACTTGCGCCGCCAGAGAATGGAATGTTTGTTCCATTAGTCAAGCGCAATAAAAATAATGTGCCATTGTGACAATGGCACTCCCAGGGAGAAACCGCGTTGCCTGAGCCGACTAACTTCAGCCGCGCGCTCGACGGCAAGGTCGCCATCGTCACCGGTGGCAGCCAGGGCCTGGGCGAGGCGATCGCCCGGGAATTCGCCGCCCGCGGCGCCGCCGGCCTGGTCCTCACCGGCCGTAACCGCGAGCGGGGCGAAGCGGTCGCCAACAGCCTGAAGAGCTCCGGCTGCAACGCCCTCTTCCACGCCGCAGACCTCGCCGACCTCGACGCCGTCCGCGGAATCGTCCCGGCCGCCGAGCAAGCTTTCGGCCGGCTCGACATCCTCGTCAACGCCGCCGGCGACACCGATCGCGGCACGATTTTCGACACTTCGCCTGAGCTCTATGCCCGGATCATGGCGGTCAACCTGACCGCGCCCTTCTTCCTGATCCAAGACGCCGCGACGCTGATGCGCAAGAACGGCATCCAGGGTTCGATCGTCAACATCCAGTCGATGTCGGCCCATGGCGGCCAGCCCTTCCTCGCCGCCTACAGCGTCTCGAAGGGCGCACTGGCGACGCTGACCAAGAACGCGGCCTATGGGCTTCTTGCCGACCGCATCCGCGTCAACGGCCTCAATATCGGCTGGATGGCGACGCCCGGCGAGGACGCGATCATGCGTCTGCGCCATGATGCGCAGGATGGCTGGTTGGAGAAGGCCGAGGCCGGCCGGCCGTTCGGCCGCCTGATCGATCCGCGCGAGGTCGCCAAGGGCGTCGCCTATCTGGCGTCATCCGAATCGGGGCTGATGACCGGCGCCAATGTCGACTTCGACCAGACCATTCTCGGCGCGCACGACTGACGCGCCGGAACGCTCTCGAACCGCAGGACCATGGACGTGATGAGATTTGGATTGCTGGGCGCCGGCCGCATCGGGCGCATTCACGGGCTCAATGTCGCGGCGCGTGCCGATGCGCAGCTGGTCGCGCTCTCCGATGCCTCGGCCGAGGCTGCGGCCTCGCTCGCCCAGGCCTCGGGCGCCAAAGTTGCCACCACCGAGGCGATCCTCACCGATGGCGGCATCGACGCCGTAGTGATCTGCACGCCGACTGACACTCATGCCGACCTGATCGAGGCCGCCGTCTCCGCCGGCAAGGCCGTGTTCTGCGAGAAGCCGGTCGATCTCGACGCCGGCCGCATCCGCCGCTGCCTCGAGGTCGTAGCCAAGTCCGGCAAGCCATTGATGATCGGCTTCAACCGCCGCTTCGATCCAAACTTCGCCGCCTTGGAAGGGCGCCTGCGCGCGGGCGAAGCCGGCGACATCGAGATCGTCAGCGTGATCTCGCGCGATCCCGGCCCGCCGCCGGTCGACTATGTCAAGCGCTCGGGCGGGCTCTTCCGGGACATGATGATCCATGATTTCGACATGGCGCGCTTCCTCCTCGCCGAGGAGCCGGTCGAGGTCTTCGCGCTTGGTTCGGCCCTGGTCGATCCGGCAATCGGCCAGGCCGGCGACGTCGACACCGCCGCCGTGCTGATGCGGACCGCGAGCGGACGCATCGCCCAGATCTCGAATTCGCGCCGCGCCACCTATGGCTACGACCAGCGCATCGAGGTGCACGGCTCCAAGGGCATGCTGCGCGCCGGCAACATCCACGAGACCACGGTGGAGATCGCGACCGGCGCCGGCTTCCGCGCCGACCCCGTGCAGAACTTCTTCCTGGAGCGCTACGCCGCCGCCTATCGCGCCGAGCTCGACGCCTTCGTCAGCGCCTGCCGCGACAAGCGCGCGCCCTCGCCCTCCGGCCTCGACGGCTTGAAGGCGCAGATCCTCGCCGACGCCGCGACCGAATCCCGCCGTACCGGCAAGCCGGTCGCCGTTTCGCTCGAGGCGCTGTGATGACGCCTGCCGAACTCGATCTGCGCCAATACGCCGTTCTAGGCCTCGTCGACGAGGCCAACCGGCTGGCACTCGACTATTTCGGCCGCAAGGACAGCCTCGGCGTCAGCATGAAGGGCGCGCAGGACTGGCTCACCGTTGCCGACGGCGCGGTCGAGAGCTTCCTGCGCGAGCGCCTCGCCGCGCTGTTCCCGAACGATGCCGTGATCGGCGAGGAAGGCGGCGGCGAGCCGGCCGACGCGGTCTGGATCATCGATCCGATCGACGGCACCTCGAACTTCGCCCGGGGCGACCGCAACTGGTGCGTCTCGATCGGCCTCCTGCTCGACGACGTACCTGAGATCGGCATCATCTCGGCCCCGGCGCTCGGCGAGGTCTATCTCGGCCGCCGCGGCCGCGGAGCGACCATGAACGGCGCGCCGATCAAGGTCTCCGGCACGGCCGATATCCGCCGCGCCTATCTCGAATTCGGCTGGTCGACGCGCGTCCCCACTGATGAATATCTCGCCACGGTCGGGCGCGGCTTTGCTGCCGGCGCCTCGGTTAAGCGCTCCGGTTCCGGCGCGCTCGGCCTTTGCCATGTCGCGATCGGCCGCACCGAGGCCTATGCCGAATTGCACATCAACGCCTGGGACGTCGCCGCCGGGCTGGTGATCGCCGCCGAAGCCGGCGCCGACATCAACGACTTCTTCGCGGGCGATGCGATCAAGGTCGGTAACCCCGTCCTGTGCTGCACGCCGGAGCTGACCGCTGAGCTGGAACGCATCACCGGAATCATAAGCCGGCGCAATAGCCGTTGATCTTTTCGGATCGCCGGTCACTATCGACCCAACAAGAACAGACAAGACCAGATATCGGGAGGAAGACCATGCAGAAACATCACTGGCTTCGCGCCGGGCTCTTTGCCGCTGCCGCGAGCGCGGCCTTCGCCGCCGCGCCGGCTCAGGCCCAGGGCTCGCTCGTCATGTATTGCGGCGTGCAGGAAGAATGGTGCCGCGCCATGAGCGGCGCCTTCGAGAAGGAGACCGGCATCAAGGTCGCGATGACCCGCAAGTCGGCGGGCGAGATCTATGCCCAGCTCAAGGCGGAATCGTCCAATCCGCGCGGCGACATCTGGTGGGGCGGCACCGGCGATCCGCACCTGCAGGCGGCCGAGGAAGGCCTGACCCAGGAATACGAGTCGCCCGCCAACAAGGACCTGCACGAATGGGCGCTGGCGCAATGGGAAGCCGCCAAGAAGCGCTCGGTCGGCATCTATGCCGGCGCGCTCGGCTTCGGCTACAACACCCAGCAGATCAAGGCCAAGGGCCTGAATGAGCCCAAATGCTGGGCCGACCTGCTCGACCCCAAGCTGAAGGACGACGTCCAGGTCGCCGACCCCAACTCCTCGGGCACCGCCTACAACCTGCTCGCCACGGTGGTGCAGCTGATGGGCGAGGACAAGGGCTTCGACTATCTCAGGGCCCTGCACAAGAACATCAGCCAGTACACCAAGTCGGGCGCCGCCCCGGCCAAGGCGGCGAGCCTCGGCGAGACCGCCGTCGGCATCGTCTTCATCCATGACGCCGTCGTCTTCGCCGTGCAGGGCGACCCGATCAAGGCCGTCGCTCCCTGCGAGGGCACCGGCTACGAGATCGGCTCGATGTCGATCGTCAAGGGCGCGCGCAATCTCGACAACGCCAAGAAGTTCTACGACTGGGCCCTGACCCCGGCGGCACAGGCGCTCGCTGCGCCGGCCAAGTCCTATCAGGTGCCGTCGAACAAGAACGCGCCGGTTCCGGCCCAGGCGCCGAAGATGTCGGAGATGAAGCTGATCAAGTACGACTTCGTCAAATACGGCTCCTCGGCCGAGCGCACTCGCCTGCTGACCAAGTGGGACAAGGAGATCAAGGCGCTGCCGAAGTGACCGCACGCTGATCGCTGACATCTGAGACGAGAGGCGAGAGACGATGCGTCCCGCGACGAGGCTTGCGCTGCTGGCCGGCTGGCTCGGCTATGCGCTCATCCCCTGGTATCTGCCCGAGGGGATGAGCCTTTCCGGCTATCCGTTCGGCAAGTCCGGCACGGCGCTGGCGCTCGTGCTCTCGGGGGCGGCGCCCTGGCTCCTGCCGGTCGGCATCGCCCTCCTCCTCGCCAGCCTGCTCGCCTTCCGCCAGGAGAATGCCGGAACCGGCAAGCTCCTGGCCTGGATCGGCTTTGCCGGCCTCGTCGTTTTCTTCGCCCAGGGCTTCGCCATCACGCTCAAGGACCAGGGCATGCCGGCGCTGGCTGCCCTGCTCGGCGGTGCCGGCGCATCGCAAGCCGGCATGGGTTTCGGCGCGCTCGTAACCCTCGTTTCGCTGCTCCTGCTGCTCTGCCACGGCCTCGCCTATCGCGGGCTGTGCCGTGGCGATCTCTTCACGACCTCCTCGATCGGCATCGTCATCATGCTGATCGTCATCTTCATCTTCCTGCCGGTCGCGGTGATCCTGCGCAGCGCTCTGGTCGATTCCAGCGGCGCCCTCGTCCTCGGCGAGTTCGTCGAGCGCCTCTTCAGCCCGACGATCTGGGGGCTGGGCTGCCTCAGCGCCAACACCAATTGCGGCGTCGCCTGGAACACGCTGGTCCTGGCGGTGCTGACCGGCCTGATCACCACCTTGCTCGGCCTCGCCTGCGCGCTGCTGATCCTGCGCACCGGCATGCCCGGCAAGCGGGCGATGCGCCTGCTCACCGTGCTGCCAATCATCACGCCGCCCTTCGTCATCGGCCTGGCGCTGATCCTGCTCTTCGGCCGCTCCGGCCTGTTCTCGACATTCCTGTTCGACTGGTTCGGCATTCCGCGCTCGCGCTGGATCTATGGCTTGCCCGGCGTGCTGCTCGCCCAGGTCCTCGCCTTCGCGCCGATCGCCTTCCTCGTGCTGATCGGCGTCGTGCAGGGCATCGCGCCGAGCCTGGAGGAAGCCTCGCAGACGCTCGGCGCCAAGCGCTGGACCACCTTCCGCACCGTGACCTGGCCCCTGCTGCGGCCGGGCCTCGCCAACGCCTTCCTGCTCGGCTTCGTCGAGAGCATGGCCGATTTCGGCAATCCGCTGGTGCTCGGCGGCAATTTCGAGGTGCTCTCGACCAAGATCTTCTTCGCCGTGGTCGGCGCCGCGCATAACCAGGGCCAGGCGGCAGTCCTCGCCATCGTCCTGCTCGGTTTCACCCTCGCCGCCTTCTGGGCGCAGCAGCGCTGGCTTGGCGGGAAATCCTACACCACCGTCACCGGCAAGGGCGATTCCGGCCTACCGACGCCGCTGCCGCGCCGGATCACCTGGATCTCGGCACTGGTGATCATCCCATGGGTGGCGCTGACCGCGGTGATCTACGTCGTCATCCTGATGGGCGGCTTCGTCAAGACGATGGGGCGCGACTACACCCCGACGCTGCAGCACTACATCACCGGCTTCTCAATCGATTTCAGCCGCGGGCTCTATTTCGATGGCTCGGCCTGGCCGTCCTTCTTCACCACGCTGAAGCTTGCGGCGATCTCGGCGCCGCTGACCGCGATCATCGGCCTGCTCACCGCCTATCTCCTGACGCGCCATCGCTTCGCCGGCCGTGGCCCACTGGAATTTGCGACCATGTTGAGCTTCGCCATTCCCGGCACCGTGCTCGGCGTCGCCTATATCCTCGCCTTCAACGTGCCGCCGGTCGAGATCACCGGCACCGGGCTGATCCTGATCATCGCCTTCGTCTTCCGCAACATGCCGGTCGGCGTGCGCTCCGGCATCGCCGGCCTGTCGCAGATCGACAAGAGCCTGGACGAGGCCTCGGCGACACTCTCGGCCCGCAGCTTCACCACGCTCTGGCGGGTGGTGCTGCCGCTGCTGCGCCCGGCCCTCGTCGCCGCGCTGATCTACAGCTTCGTGCGCAGCATGACGACGGTCAGTGCCGTGATCTTCCTGGTCTCGGCCGAGTACAACCTCGCCACCGCCTATATCGTCGGCCGCGTCGAGGCCGGCGAGTTCGGCCTCGCCATCGCCTATTCCTCGGTGCTGATCGTGGTGATGGCGCTCGGCATCAGCCTGATCCAGCTCGGCGTCGGCGAGCGCAAGCTCGGCCGGCGCGGCACGCCCGCCCTCGCCTCCTCCGCCGCTGAGCCGATCAAGTAAGGATACGTCGCAGCCATGCCCAAGGCCGGCCCCGCCTCCGTCGAGTTCCGCAATGTCAGTATGCGCTATGGCGCGGTGACGGCGGTCGACAATGTCAGCTTCTCGATCGAGGCCGGCAAGCTCGTCACGCTGCTCGGCCCCTCCGGCTGCGGCAAGACCACGACTCTGCGCATGATCGCCGGGCTGGAGATCGCCAGCGAAGGCCAGATCATGATCGGCGACAAGGACGTCACCCGGCTCTCGGCTGCCGATCGCGACGTCAGCATGGTCTTCCAGTCCTATGCGCTCTTCCCGCATATGAACGTGCTCGAGAATGCCGCCTACGGCCCGACCGTGAAGGGCCTGTCCAAGGCCAAGGCCCAGGAGATGGCGCTGGAGAAGCTGGCGCTGGTCGGCCTCAAGGGCTTCGAGAAGCGTTTTCCCTCGGAGCTCTCAGGCGGCCAGCAGCAGCGCGTCGCCGTCGCCCGCGCGCTCGTCCTGGAGCCGCAGGTGCTGCTCTTCGACGAGCCGCTCTCCAATCTCGACGCCAAATTGCGCCGGCGCGTGCGCGAGGAGATTCGCGAACTGCAGCAGGCGCTGAACCTCACCGTCGCCTATGTCACGCACGACCAGGAGGAGGCCCTCGCCGTCTCCGACCGCATCATCGTGATGTCGAACGCCCGCATCGCCCAGCAGGGCACACCGCGCCAGCTCTACGAGGAGCCCGCCGACGCCTTCGTCGCCGACTTCATCGGTGACGCCAACATGGTCGGCGTCACCGTGACATCAGTGGCAGACGGACGGGCAGAGGTCGCGATCGGGCCGGCCAGGGTCTCGCTGCCCTCGCGCGGCCTGCAGCCGGGCCCGGCCAAGGCGGCGATCAGGCCGCAGAGCCTGCTGGTCTCGCGCCATGAGAGCCAGGGCACCCTGCCCGGCACGGTCCGCAAATGCGCCTATCTCGGCAACCATCTCGACCTGATGATCGAGACCGCCGTCGGCGAGCTCTTCGTCATCAGCCACGATGTCGACGACATGCTGCTGCCGGGCACGCCGGTCTGGCTCTCCTTCGCCAGCTCGGGCGTGATCCTGGTGCCCTGAGCGTCGGCTGGTCGGCCTCAGCCGCCGACGTGGAAGGAATAGCTCGCGCCGATGCCGACCGAGAACTGGTTGCGCTGTCCGAGCTGGTCGACCAGCGGCGAGTTGCCGGCATCCCCGACCAGGCGATCATAGCGGGCGAACAGCGTAGTCGAGAAGCTCGGCGACCACGCATATTCCAGCGATGAGGCCAGGCCGACCGATTTGGCGCCGGCGCCCGGCTTGTAGGCGGAAATCGTGCCGTTGAGCGCGGCCTCTCCGGGCAGCACGCCGAAATTCCGGCGCATATAGGAGGCGCTACCGAGCGAGGCGCGCGGGCCGACGGCGAAGGTGAAGGCGCCGAAGCGCTCGACCCAGTCGGCCGAGAAGTCAGCGACCACGCCGTGGTGGCCGTTGAAGCCCTGGCGAACCTCGACGCGCGTGCGCAGCCGCTCGGGAATCACCCAGTACTCGGCGAAGACGCCGGCCTCGATCGCCCAGGGCACGTCGCGCATGCCGAGGAGCCGGATGCTCGAGCCCGAATAGCGGCCGGCGCGATAGGCGCCGACCACGCCGATATCGAAGCGGTCGGTATCGTAGATCGCGTAGTCCAGGCTGTCGTCGGGGGCGCTGAACCCGGCCGGTTCGCCGGCGCGGCGCCACGACAGCGACGGCATGAAGGACGGTCCGGCGGAATTCGCCCCGTCATATTTCGGCCCGACCTGGAAGGAGCCGCCCAACGTGATGATCCAGCCTTTGGCCGGTGTCGGATCGGTCAGGATCTTCTTGGTGTCGTCATCGTCGTCGTCATCGTCGTTCGCGCGCACGGCCCCGTTCGAGATGACGAGCAGCGCGGCGATCCCGGCCAGGACAGCGGCATGCCGGCGCCGGCCGCGGGCTGGGCGTTCGTGACGTCCGAGAGAAAGCATGGAGGAGGTCGTCCCGTGAGTCGTCAGTCCGCGATGGCGCGGCCTAGCCTAATACCGAGTTTCTTAATGCGGTGCCAAAGGCTTCTTTCCGCTATGCCTAGCAATTTCGCAGCCCTGACCTGCACGCCGTCACTGCGCCTGAGCGCCTCGATGATGAAATCACGCTCGATCCGTTCGAGCTCGGCGTCGAGATCGCGCGGCAGGCTGTCGCGATCGCTGCGGCGAGGGGTGCTGAACAGGTCCTGCGGCAGGTCGGTGGCATCGATCGTCGGCGTCTTGGCGACGATCACCGCCCGCTCGATGCAATTGTGCAGTTCCCGGATGTTGCCCGGCCAGTCATAGGCGGTCATCGCAGCCAGGGCGGCCGGCGAGAACCCGCTCGCGCGCTTGCCCATGGCATCGGCGAGCTCGGCCAGGAAATGCGACGATAGCAGCGGGATGTCGTCGGCGCGGTCGCGCAGCGGCGGCAGCAGGATCGGGAAGACGTTGAGCCGGTAGAACAGGTCCTCGCGAAAGCTGCCCTTGTCGACGGCCTGGCGCATGTCCTTGTGCGTCGCCGCGACCAGCCTGACATCGACCGTCTGGGTCCGGGTCGCGCCGACAGGCTCGAAGCTGCGCTCCTGGATCACCCGCAGCAGCTTGGCCTGGATCGGCAGCGGCATGTCGCCGATCTCGTCGAGGAAGAGCGTGCCGCCATCGGCCGCGGCGAAGCGCCCGGTACGGTTGGCGAGCGCCCCGGTGAAAGCGCCCTTCACATGGCCGAAGAGCTCGCTCTCCAGCAGGGGCTCGGGAATCGCCGCGCAGTTGACCGCGATGAAGGGCTTGTCGCGGCGCGGGCTGTTGAAGTGGATCGCCTTGGCCACCAGTTCCTTGCCGGTGCCGCTCTCGCCGTTGAGCAGCACGGTCGCCTTCGTCTCGCAGACCTCGGTGACCTGCTCGATGACGCGCCGGAAGGCGGCGCTGCTGCCGATCAGCGTATCGAAGCTGTAGCGGCCCTCGAGTTCGCTGCGCAGCCTTTCATTGTCGCGCACGACGTCGGCGAGGCGCAGCGCCCGCCGGATCGTGGCCGAGACATCGTCGATCTCGAAGGGCTTGGCGATGTAGTCGAACGCGCCCTCCTTGACGAGGTCGACCGCGTCGCGCACCGCCGCGAAGGCGGTGATGATGATGACCGGGACCTCGGGCCAGCGGCTGCGGACCTCGCGCAGCAGCGCGCGCCCGTCCATCACCGGCAGCCTGAGGTCGGTCAGCACCAGGTCGAAGCGCGCTCGTTCGAGCTCGACGAGCGCGGCGCGCGCGCTGTGGACGGCCGTCGCCCGGTAGCCGAGATCCTCCAGCGCCGCCGCCAGCACGTCGGCCAGCCGCACCTCGTCGTCGACCACGAGGATGGAATGGCTCATGCCGACGCTCCCGGTTTCGCCCGCGGCAAGGTGATGGTGAAGGCGGCGCCCCTCCCCGGCTCGCAGACGCAGCAGGCACTGCCGCCATGGGCCTCCGCCACGGTCTGCACCTTGGCGAGCCCGAGCCCGGAGCCCTTGGCCTTCGTGGTGAAGAACGGGTTGAAGATCTCCTGACGGATCGCATCCGGCACGCCTGGGCCCTCGTCGCTGATCGTCAGCGAGACGCACTCGCCGGTGGCGCGCACGCCGGCCTGGATCATGCCCCCGTCCGGCATGGCATCGATCGCGTTGAGGACGAGGTTGAGGCAGGCCTGGTAGAGCTGGTCGGGATCGCCGAGGACCGTCGCGCCGTCGCTATGGTCCTCGACCGAGAGCGCGACCTTCTGCCGGGAGAGTTCCGGTGCCGCGATCGCCGCGACGCGATCGATCACCGCGCGCAAGGGCAGCTCGACCTTCACCGGCGGCTTGGGCTGGGCAAAGTCGAGGAAGTCGCGGACCAGGGTCTCGATGCGGCGGACCTCGTCGATGACATAGCCCAGCATCTTCTCCTCGGCGCCGCCGAGCTTGGCGCGGTTGCGCACCACCTCCGTCGAGGTCTTGATGATCCCGAGCGGGTTGCGCACCTCATGGGCGATCACCATCGCCGCCTGGCCGAGCGCCGAGAGCCGGTCCTTTCGCCTGAGCTCCGCCTCGAGTTCCTGCAGTTTGCCGAGCTGCTCGGCCATGCCGTTGAAGCCGGTGGCGAGCTCGACGAGCTCGCGCCCGCCGCCCGCCGAGACGCGCTGGCCGAAATCCCCGGCCGCGATCGCCCGCACGCCATGGGTCAGCGCGCGCAGCGGCCGCACCAGGAGGTCCGAGGTCAGGATGCCGACGACGATCGAGATCGCGCTGCCAAGCAGGAAGATGCCAAGGAACAGGCTCTCCCGGCCGAGCTGCTCGAAGAAGCCCGCCTCGCTGCGCATGCCGATGAAGCTGATCGCCGCGAGCTGGCCGTCGATGCCGCGCAGGCCCGCATAGACGGCCCGGTAGGCGCCGCCATCGGCATCGGAGTCGAAGATTCCATCCTCTCCGGCCTCCAGCTTGGCCCTTATGGCCTCCGGCACCACGGCCGCGCGGTCGGAATGCGTCTGCATCACGAGTTCGGGCTTGCCATCGAACAGGGCGAAGAAGCGAATCTCAAGCGCAGTCACCACCTTGATGCCGCCGAAGGAGCTTTCGTCGAGCCAGGTCCCGACGAGAAGGTTGGCCGGCTGGCCGCCGATCTGAACGGCCTGGACGGCGCCCGCCATGATCCAGCGCTTGCCGTCGGTCTCGATCCGGAACAGGCCGAGACTGGTCTCGGTCGGCAGCGGGGCGGGGCTGCTGAAATCGCGCGTCTTGTACAGCACCTCGCCGCCGGGGCGATAGATCGCGATCAGGTCGTAGCCGACCGAGTTCAGCACAGCGAATTCGCGCTCGACCGTGCGCTGCATCTTGTGGTCGTCGCTCGACTGTTCGAGCCGATGGCCGATCACGCCTGCGACGCGCTGCGCCTCCTGCGTCGCCTCGGCGATCTCCAGTGCGAAGAAGCGCGAGGTATCGCCGAGCCATTGCTCGACATTGTCCTCGAAGGCGTCCGAGATCAGCTTAGCGGCGATGAAGGCCGAGCCCAGCATCGCCGGCACGCTGACCAGCATGAAGCCGATCACCAGCCTGAACCTGAGCGATGCCATCCGCGTCGACATGCCGGATCCCGTTTCTGTCACCCCCGGCCGCCGGCGGCCGTCATGGCTGCCGCGACCAGATGTCGTCGTCGCAGATCAGGCCGCCGAGCACGCAGCCGCGCACGACGAGGCTCCCGGAGGCGTCCAGTTCGAGCGTCGTGCGATAGGTCTTGCCGTCGGCCGGGTTGTAGCCCTCGCCTTCCAGCCCGCCTTTCGCGGCCGGCTTGAAGCCGGAGAGCACCTGGATTCCCATCAACGAGCGTTTCCGCAGCCCTTCATTGGGATTGTAGATGTCGAAGCGCGCCTCTTTCAGCCAGACGATCTTGCCGCATAGCGCCGGGCCGCAGCGGGCGATGGCGATCTCGGATTCGCCGTCCGAATCGCGCCAGCGGCCGACGACGTCGCTCATCGGATCGGCTAGGGCCGGCAGCGTCGCCATCAGAGTAGCAGCCGCCAGCGAGGCCAGGCCAAGTCCAAGGCCAAGTCCGCGTCTCATTCGTCACCCCCGAGCAGGAACACGCCTGCGATGATCAGCGCGATTCCGCCGGCACGAACCAGATCGATGTGCTCGTCGAAGGTGAACCAGGCGAACAGCGGAACTGTGACATAGACCAGTCCCGTCATCGGGAAGGCACGGCTGAGCGGCATGTCGCGCAGGATCGCCATCCAGACGACGAAGACGCCGATATAGCCGAGCGTCGCCAGCCAGACGCCGGGCAGCGAAATCGCCTTCGCCATCATGGCGAGGCCGAAATCCATGTCGCCGATCCCGTCCGCGCCCCATTTGAAGGCGAGCTGCGTGCCGGTGTCGAGCACGATGAAGGCGAGCCAGATCGCGAGCTGGCGCCCCCATGAATTGCTTGCCGGTGGCGAGATCGTACTCATGCGGCCTTCTTTCGGGCGATTGCGGCAAGATCGGGGTCGAAGCGCTCGAAGCCGAGCCAGGGACTCAAGGAGCGCAGCGCCCATTGCAGCGGCGCGAGCCGGTGCCTCACATGCAGGGTCGAGGGCACCAGCCGGCTGCCGAAGCGCAGCTTGGAGGCATAGGCCGTCTGGCCGCTCTGGAGCGCGTGGATGCCGTGCTCCAGGCAGAAGCGGACATTCGCCATCCAGCTCACGGCGTAGAGATTGTGCTCGCGGGCCAGCGGGTAGCGCATGCCCAGGAACTTGTCGATCACCCGGCCGGGCTCGACCAGCAGCAGGTTGAAGGCGGCGAGCTCATCGCCGATCCAGTAGAGCGCGAACACTGCCCGCTCGCCGAGCGCCCGCGAGACCGCGCCGAAATAGCCGGGCGGCAGCACTTCGAGCTCGCCATAGTCGAGCCCGCTCTGCGCCCGCGTCGCCTCGTAGAGTTCGTCGATCCCGGGCTCCAGCCCGGCAATGTCAGTGTGGAAGGCGATACGGACCTCGCTCGCCTTGGCGAGCTTGCGCTTGATGTCCTTGCGCGTCGCCGCCGAGAGCGAGGCGAGATAGGCAGCCTCGTCCTTGAAGGGCAGGTCGAGCAGCGCGATCGGCAGGCTGCCGAGCCGGGCGAAGCCCGCTTGCTTCAAGGCACGACCGAAGCCCTCTTCCTCGGCCGGCGCCAGGTCCTTCCAGACCACGAGATGCGCCTTCTCCTCGGTCGCCTGCCGCTCCAGCGCGGCGGCGAGCGCCTGGAAGGCGGCGGCACGCCCGGCGGCGTCGAGCTTCGGCGAGAAGCCGAGATGGCAGCGCTCGGCATAGGGCGAGCCGACGCAGAGCACCTTCAGCGTGACCAGCCCCGGCACATGGCGGAACAGCGCGTCGCCGAAGCTCCGCAGCTTGCCCTGCAGCGGCGTGTCGAGCCGGTAGTTCAGCCGGAAGAACGGCGCCACCGCGACGACCTCGCCGTCAACCTCCGCGCAGGCGGCGGCCATGCGCAGGCCGACGCCCGTCTGCGCGGCGATCGCGTCGCAGGCCGTGTAGTAGGCATAGGATTCGGCCTCGCCGGGCAGGCAGGCGTCCCAGGCGGCAGCGGCGATGTCCGCGATGCCGGCCAGGATACGGCCTTCGGGCGTGCTCATTCGGCTGCCACGACACGCAACGGCGTCGCCGGGCGGCGGGCCTTGGCGAGCCGCGAGGCCAGCGCCAGCGAGCGCTCGATCACGATGTCACGCTGCTGGTCGATGGTGACGAGATGATAGCTGTCATCGAGGATCACCGCATCGACCAGCCCGCCGAGCTTGCGCTGGATCTCGAAGGCGTTCGAGAGATCGGCGATATCGTCCTCGCGCGGATGGACCAGCAGGGCCGGGCACTTCACCTGCGGCAGCTCGCGGCGGGTGACGGCGATCAGCTCCCACATCTGCTTCAGCGCGCCGGCGGGCGTGCCGAGCAGGCCGGCGGTCGAGCTGTCGCCGCTCGTCAGCGACGAGACCACGAAAGCGCGGGCGCGGGTGTCCTTCAGCCCGTAGGGCTCGCGTTCGACGAAGCTGTAGCGCCGCACGAGCGGCGCGTTGATGAACCATTTCAGCAGGAAGGCGTAGCGCGGGATCGACCAGCCGTCATACCAGAGGGTCGGGGCGTAGAGCGCGAGCCCGTCGACCTCGTTCGGGCGCAGGGCGGCGACATGCATTGCCAGCACCGCGCCCATGGAGAGCCCGCCGACGATCACCGTGTCGCAGATCTCGCGCATGCGCTGGAGCTCGTCGAGCACGCTCTGCGTCCAGTCGCGCCAGTCGGTGGCGAGGATCTCGGCCTCGCCGGCGCAATGCCCGGCGAGTTGCGGGCAGTGCACAGTATGGCCCGCCCGGTGCAGCGCGCGGGCGACGAAGCGCAATTCGACCGGGGTGCCGCCGAGGCCGTGGATGAGCAGGAAGCCGGTCCGGTCACCGGCGAGGCGGACACTGAAATCGCGCTTGGTCATCGGAACATGTCCGTCAGGCTGTTCTGGCGACGATGATGACGCCGCAGGTGATCAGGAGGGAGCCCAGCCATTGCCGCCGGCCGACGCGCTCGCCGAGAAAGACTGAGCTGGCCAGGGTGATGGCGAGGAAATTGGCGCTGGCGATCGGGAAGGCGATTGAAAGCGGCACTTCGGCAAGAATACGCAACCAGATGAAGAACTCGGCGACATAGGTCACGAGCCCGGCGGTGACCCAGCCGCAACGCGCCGCCGCCGCCGCCGTGGTCCGGAAGTCGGCTCCCTGTGGCAGCCGGTCGGCGCCGATCTTGAAGAAGATCTGTCCGGCAACGTCGCAGATCACCGACAGCACGAACCAGAAGATAATCGTCGTGTTCATGACAGCACCCGCTGGAAGCAGTCGATCAGGCCTGCATTGACGCGGGCGTTGACGGAGAGTTGCTCGGGCGTCGGCCTGAAGCGTGGCGGATGGTCAAAATAGGCGAGCGCCGCGCGGAAGGGATCGGTGAAGCGCGGCTCGGACCAGTCACCGCAGACATCGGCGCCGACGATCCGGCGCTCGCTAGCCAGCCGCTCGACCGCCGCCAGCAGATGGCGCAGCGGCAATTCGCCCTGGTCCCAATTGGTGCAGGCATCGCCAGGCCCGAGCACGTCCTTGTCGATCGTCAGCCAGACGGCGGTGGTCGGGATCGCCGAGATCAGCTCGTCGAGGAAGTCGGACCAATCCACATCCGCGAGGTTGCGCCAATGCAGATGGCCACCCTGCTGGCGGAAGCTGTCGGCTTTGCCATAGCGCCCCCAGACCCGCGACGGTTCATGCCGCCAGGGGTAGAGCGCGATCCGCCCCTCGGCCACGGCCCGCAAGTTTGCGAACTGCCATTCCGGGCGGACGAGATCGTCGCTGCACGGGCCGATCGTCACGACCTTATGGACCTGCGGCAGCTCCAGCGCCCGGTTGACCCAGGCGCCGCAATTCACCGTGGCCGGGAAGCTGACCCAGTCGGGATGGTTGTCGAAATGCACGACCGTGACCGGTTCCTCGACGCGGCTCAGCAGCACCGAGGTGACGTGGTGGAAATCGCCGGAGCCGTAGAAGAAGACGGGCACGCCCTGACCTTCGCCATCACGCTGGCCAAGCCGCTGCAGCAGCTCGGCCTTGGCCCGGCGGCCCGCGACGATGCGCATGGCGCCGGCAAGGTCAGCCGCGGCGATGCACGCGGCCGTGCCGGCGTCGATGCGCCGGCGCAGCGGCTCCTGCGCCGCCACGCTACCGTCAAGGTCGATCACGCGCAGGCGCAAGGCCCGTCTCCACTGCTCAGGCGCTGGCGACGCGGGCGAAGAGCTGGTCGAGCAGCTCGATCGCGAGGTCGATTTCGGCATAGCTCATGGTCAATGCCGGCGCGAGGGTG
The DNA here is from genome assembly GCF_058986765.1 of Allobosea sp. GW821-FHT03A12. Classification (NCBI taxonomy): domain Bacteria; kingdom Pseudomonadati; phylum Pseudomonadota; class Alphaproteobacteria; order Hyphomicrobiales; family Alloboseaceae; genus Allobosea; species Allobosea sp. GW821-FHT03A12. The sequence goes on along the minus strand of NZ_JBYSVZ010000001.1, from coordinate 1,203,877 downwards.
ATGACGTTCTTGTAGTAGCCGCCGATGTCGAGCACGAGGCCGTAGCGCTTGCCGCCGACCTCGAGGTCCGCCTTCATGCCCTCGTCGCACATCAGGTCGACCAGCCGCTTCGACGGGGTGAAGCTGTCATGCGGCTCGCAGATCTCGATCCGCAAGGCCATGCCGAGCCCGTCGACCTCGCCGACGATCTTGTGGCGGCGCTTCAGCCCCTGCAGACCGTCGAGGAAATACGCGCCCTTGGCCATGACCATGGTCTCGTAGTCCTCTTCCTCCATCATCTTCATCGCTTCCAGCGCGACGGCGGTGCCGAGCGGGTTGGCGTTGAAGGTCGAATGGGTCGAGCCCGGCGGGAACACGGTCGGGTTGATCAGCTCTTCCTTGGCCCAGATGCCGGAGAGCGGGTTCAGGCCGTTGGTCACCGCCTTGCCGAAGACGATCACGTCCGGCTGCACGCCGAAATGCTCGATCGACCAGAGCTTGCCCGTCCGGTAGAAGCCCATCTGGATCTCGTCGACGACGAGCAGGATGCCGTGCTGGTCGAGCACCTTCTTGAGCTCGATGAAGAAGTTCGGCGGCGGGATGACGTAGCCGCCCGTACCCTGCAGCGGCTCGACATAGAAGGCCGCATATTCGGCCTCGCCGACCTTGGGATCCCAGACGCCGTTATATTCGCTCTCGAACAGCCGGGCGAACTGCTGCACGCAGTGATGCCCGTACTCTTCCTTGCTCATCCCCTTGGGCCCACGGAAATGGTAGGGGAACGGGATGAAATGCGCGCGCTCGCCGAAATGGCCGAAGCGGCGGCGATAGCGATAGGACGAGGTGATCGCCGAGGCGCCGAGCGTACGGCCGTGATAGCCGCCCTCGAAGGCGAACATCAGGCTCTTGCCCTTCTTGGCGTTGCGCACGAGCTTGAGCGAATCCTCGACCGCCTGGGCGCCGCCGACATTGAAGTGGACGCGGCCCTTGGTGCCGAACTTGCGCTGTGCGTCCTGGGCGATCATCGCCGCGAGCTCGATCTTCTCGCGGTGCAGATACTGGCTCGCCACCTGCGGCAGCGTGTCGATCTGGCGCTTCAGCGCATTGTTCAGGCGCGGATTGGCGTAGCCGAAATTGACGGCCGAGTACCACATCTGCAGGTCGAGGAAGCGGTTGCCCGCCGCATCGAGCATGAACGAGCCTTCGCAGCCCGAGAAGATCTTCGGGAACTGCGTGTAGTGAACGGTGTCGCCATGCGAGCAGTATTCGGCCTCGAGCGCGAGCAGGCGGGCCTCTTCCTCGGCCAGCGTCACCGCCGGCGCGGAGGAAACATCGACCGGCTCGGCGCGGTCGAGCAGGGTGAAGCCGTCATCCATTGATCATATCCTTGCGTGCAGGGGCTGCCGGTTCCGTCGTGGTCTCCGACAGCAGGGATTCGAGGAGGCCCACAGCCTCCGAGAAGGTGTTGAACGGGCGATGGCCGATGCCGTTGTCGCGGCAATGTGCGATCAGGCTCTTCTTGGCGAAGACGAGATCGGCCTGGCCGGCCACGCAGAAATCCGAGCGGCCGTCGCCGACCAGCAGGGTCAGCGGCCGGGAAAGGCTGCTGGCGACGCGGCACTTGCAGGTGCCGCTGGCGCAACCGCCGGACGGGTCGGCATGCGGCGAGGTCAGCCGCCAGCGATCGCCGGGCAGCGGCTCGACATGATTGGCGACGACGGTGAGGCCGCTGAGGCCGGCGCGGCCGAGCAGCGCGTGGATGGTGCGGTCGAGCCCGTCGGAGACGACCGTCACCGGGATCCCGGCGCGCTGGCATAGCCGCACAAAGGCAGCAAAGCCCCAGTCGATCGCCAGCGAAGAGACGAAGGTGTCGAACACGTCGGGCGAGGCATGCAGCAGCGCGACCTGACGCTGCATGCATTCGCGCGAGCCGATCTTGCCGGCAACCCAGTCCGCCTCGATCTCTTCCCAGCCCGGCTCCGCGAAACGCTGCAGCACGCGATCGGTCGTATCCTCGCGTGAGATGGTCCCGTCGAAATCGACGATTGCCTGCCAGTTCATGCCCGCTGCGCTCCAGCCAGTCCGCGCGTCGCCTCAGCAACCTCCGTGCCACCCACCAAGCTATTGAAATATTTAGATAAAGAGAGCTACAATCCTGGGCTACAGCTCCCGTCTTTTGGAGACGGCTCCATTTTTTGGAGCCGTCTGATCGGTTTTGGTGCCGTGAGCTCGCCCGGGGATTGCCGGGCAAGTGGTCGTCGGAAGCTTCGTCGCCAGGATAGGGCGCAAGAACCCCTCCCCCTTGTGGGGAGGGGCAGGGGTGGGGGTCGCAAAGCCGGAACGATCGGCAGACGCTCATTGTGCTGCCGCTGCTGTCAGCGCTTTTCTCCTGCCGGCCACCAGGCGCCCCCATCCGCCTACCCTTCCCCACAAGGGGGAAGGGAGCCGCCCAGGCGATCAGCCTCCAGGGAGACACCTCCCGCCGCGAACGATTCGAACCGCCAGAACCCCACCAGCGACACAAACCGTCTTGACTCATCGTCAGCTCGGCGTATTGTTCCTTTTATTGCAACTTAAGTTCCATTTTTTGGAACTTTTCTTGGAAGCGACCGGATGTCCATCCTCACGGCAGCCGCAGACGTGCTTCGTTGCTTCTCCAGCACGCGTCACGACGTGACAGTGACCGACCTCGTGACCCTGCTCGGCATGCCCAAAAGCAACGCCTCGCGCCTGCTCAGGGCGATGCGCGACGAAGGGCTTCTGGAGACGGTCGGCGACAGCAAGCGCTATCGCCCGGCGCTGCTGCTCGCGCAGGTCGGCCAGCTCTATCGCTTCGCCGCTTCGCTGATCGACCGCGCCGACGCCGTGGTCGGGCGCGTCTCCGATCAGATCGGCCATACCGGCTATATCAGCGTCCGCCGCGGCACCGAGATCATCGGCGTCACCGCCCATCCCGGCCGGCACGCGCTCCGCGTCGTCACATCGATCGGCGACCGCATCCCGGCCTTCGCCTCCAGCACCGGCCGCGCTCTGCTCGCCCGCCTGTCCGATGACGAGGTCCGCGCGCTCTATCCGGAGGGCTTCACCGCCCCGTCGCAGACCGCCCCGCGCGACATGGACGAGCTGCTGGCGCGGCTGGCCGAGACCCGGCGCGCCGGCTTCGCCGAATCCCATGACGAAGCGGTCCGCGGCGTGCGCGCCATCTCTGTCGGCCTCGGCGATCCCGCCACCGGCGACGAGGTCGCGCTCTGCATCTCCTTCCCGGCCGCGACGGTCGAGCCGGGCGAGCGCCTTTCGATCATCGGTTCCCTAGCCGAAGGCGCCGCCGAGATCGCGGCGCTGACCCATGACAAGCGCTTCTTTCCCTTGAACATCTCACCCGCGGAGACTGCTCCATGAGCAATCGTTGGCGTATCGGCTTCGACATCGGCGGCACCTTCACCGACTTCATCCTCTATGACGGGCAGGAGCGCTCGGTCCGGCTGCACAAGCGCCTGACCACGCCGCACGACCCGTCCGAGGCGGCGCTGATCGGCCTCGGCGAGCTCGTCGAGATGGCAGGGATCACGCTCGCCGATGTCGGCGACATCGTCCACGGCACGACGCTGGTCACCAACGCCGTGATCGAGCGCAAGGGCTCCAGGCTCGGCCTGATCACCACCAGGGGCTTCCGCGACATCCTCGAAATGGGGACCGAGCAGCGCTACGACATCTACGATCTCTTCCTGACCTTCCCCGACCCGCTGGTCTCGCGCGAGCATCGCCTCGAAGTGCCCGAGCGCATGGACCGCGACGGCAAGGTGGTGACCGCGCTCGATACCGAGGCCGTGCGCAAGGCCGCCCGCGAGCTCGCCGCCGCCGGCTGCGAGGCGATCGCGATCTGCTTCCTCAACAGCTACCGCAACCCCGCCCATGAGCAGGAAGCCGGCCGCATCGTCCGCGAGACCTGCCCGGAGCTGACCGTATCGCTGTCGAGCGAGGTCGTCGCCGAGATCTGGGAATACCAGCGCTTCGTCACCACCGCCGCCAACGCCTATGTCCAGCCGCTGATGCGACGCTATCTGGAGCGGCTCGAGCGCGAGCTCGCCGCCCGCTCCTTCACCGGCGCGCTCCGGCTGATGCATTCGGCCGGCGGCCTGGTCTCGCCCGAGACCGCCCGCACCTTCCCGATCCGCCTGCTGGAGAGCGGCCCGGCCGGCGGCGGCCTCGCCACGGCCTTGTTCGGCGAGCTCGCCGGCCACAAGGACGTCATCTCCTTCGACATGGGCGGCACCACCGCCAAGGCCTGCATGATCGAGGACGGCCGCGCCGAGATCGCGCCGATGCTGGAAGCCGGCCGCGTCAACCGCTTCGCCAAGGGCTCCGGCCTGCCGATCAAGGCGCCGGTGATCGACATGATCGAGATCGGCGCCGGCGGCGGCTCGATCGCGGCGATCGACGAGGTCGGCCTGCTCAAGGTCGGCCCGCATTCGGCCGGCTCCGATCCCGGCCCGGCCTGCTACGGCATGGGCGGCACCAAACCGACCGTGACCGACGCCAACCTCGTCCTCGGCTATTACGATCCGAAGTTCTTCCTCGGCGGGCGCATGGCGCTCGATCTCGACGCGGCGCGCAAGGCCGTCTCGACTGTCGCCGAGCCGCTCGGCCTCTCGATCGAGGAGGCCGCCTGGGGCATCCACAAGGTCGTGGTCGAGAGCATGGGCGCGGCTGCCCGCGTCCATCTCGTCGAGAAGGGCAAGGACCCCCGCCATTACGCCATGGTGGGCTTCGGCGGCGCCGGTCCCGCCCATGCCGTCGACGTCGCCCGCGTCCTCGGCGTCAAGCAGGTCATCATCCCGCCGGCCTCAGGTGCCGCTTCGGCACTCGGCTTCCTTGCCGCGCCCCTCTCCTTCGATCAGGTGCGCTCGCTGCCGGTCGAATTCTCGGAGGGCTTCGACGCCGCCGCAGTCAACCGCGTTCTGACCGAACTGGAAGAGGAAGGCCGCAAGCACCTGATCGAAGCCGGCGTGAAGCTCGCCGACGTCACGGTCGAGCGCTCGGCCGACATGCGCCTCGTTGGCCAGATGCACGACATTTCCGTGCCGCTGCCCTCAGGCGCGATCGACGCGTCGAGCCTGGAGGCGATCCGCGCCGCCTTCAGCAAGGCTTATTCGGCCCGCTACACCTCGGTCTACGAGGGCGCGCGGCTGGAGGCGATCAATTTCCGCGTCCGCTGCGCCGGCCCGGTGCCGACGCTCTCGCTCTCCGGCGCGGCCGGCGGCGGCGACGCCACGGTGAAGATCAAGGGCAGCCGCCGCGCCTGGTTCGAGGGCGGCTGGAGCGAGGCCGAGGTCTACGACCGCTACGCCTTGCGCTCCGGCGACACCATCAGCGGCCCTGCGATCATCGAGGAGCGCGAGGCGACCACGATCGTCCCGCCCGGCGACAAGGTCACGATCGACGATGTCCTGAACCTGATCATCCATGTCGGCCAGGCCAACGCGGCCGAGACCACGATCACCGCCGGCATGCCGCTTGCCGAAGCCGCCCGCCGCATCGAGGCCGATCCGATCTCGCTGGAGATCATGTGGAGCCGGATGATCAACGTCGTCGAGGAGATGTGGCTGACCGTCTGCCGCACCGCCTTCTCGCTGGTGATCTCGGAAGCGCAGGACTTCGCCTGCGAGCTGCTCGATCCCGAGGGCGAGACGCTGGCGCATTCGCCGCGCGCCATGCCGGTCTTCAACCTGACGCTGCCACGCGCGGTCAAGGCGCTGCTGGAGCGCTATCCGGCCGATACGCTGAAGCCCGGCGACGTGCTGATCACCAATGATCCCTGGCTCTGCGCCGGCCATCTCTTCGACATCGCCATCGTCACCCCGGTCTTCCTGGGGAACCGCGTCGTCGGCCTGATGGGCACGGTCGGCCATGTCTCCGACATCGGCGGCACCAAGGATTCGCTGCGGGCCCGCGAGATCTACGAGGAAGGTTTCCAGATCCCGCCGATGAAGCTCTACGAGGCCGGCAGGATCAACGAGACGCTGGTCCGGCTGCTGGCTGAGAACGTCCGCAATTCCGAGCAGGTGCTCGGCGACCTCCATTCCTTCGTCGCCGCCAACGCCATCGGCGCCGAACGGCTGCAGTCCTTCCTCACCGATTACGGCATGCAGGACCTCAGGGCGCTTGCCCATGTCGTGCAGAGCCGCTCCGAGAAGGCGATGCGCGAGGCGATCCGAGCGCTGCCGGACGGCGTCTATCACGGCACCGTCTCGAACAACCCGCTCGGCACGCCGATGACCTATCCGCTAGCGCTGACGGTCAAGGACGACACCATCCATCTCGACTTCGCCGGCGCGCCGCCGCAGCTGCCGCAGGGCGGGCTGAACTGCACGCTCAACTACACGATGGCGCACGCCACCTACCCGCTGAAATGCATGCTCACGCCATCGGTGCGCGGCAATGCCGGCTGCTATCGCGCCTTCTCGATCGATGCGCCCAAGGGCTCGATCCTGAACTGCGACAAGCCGCTGGCGGTCAATTTGCGCACCCGCACCGGCTGGTACCTAGCGCCGAACATCTTCCGCGCTTTGTCGCAGGCGGCGCCAAAGCAGGTGCAGGCCTTCACCGGCCTGCCGGTAGCGGCGAGCGTCTATGGCCGCGACCAGGCCGGCGACACCTATTCCGACATGCTCTTCGTCGGTGGTGGCCAAGGCGGCTCGGCCCATGGCGACGGCAAGTCGGGCCTGCTCTACCCGACCTCGGCGGCCAACACCTCGATCGAGACCTTCGAATCGCGGGTGCCGGTGCTGGTGGTCGAGAAGACCTACCTGACCGACTCCGGCGGCGCCGGCCGCCAGCGCGGTGGCCTCGGCCAGCGCGTTCGCCTGCGCAAGCTCTCCGATGACGGCCTGCCGACGCTGGTCTCGCTCTATCCGGAAGGGGTCAACAACCCGATCCCGGGCCTGTTCCAGGGCAAGGCCGGCGGCGGCGCCTCCGGTCGGGTCATCGACGAGCAGGGCCATGTCCTCAAGGACGTCGGCACAGGCGAGCTCGTCCAGGTCAAGCAGCCGCACGAGATCGTCGAGCTCGTGCTCGCCGGCGGCGCCGGCTACGGCCAGGCCTCCGAGCGCTCCCGAGAGGCGATCGCCCGCGACATCGCGCTCGGCCTCGTCTCGCCGGAAGCGGCCAAGCGCGACTACGGCATGCATGCCGCCCATGCCTCCCAGGATGTCGGCGAAGCCAAGACCGGCATCCTTGTTGCCTGACGGATCAAACGGACAAGCCCACAGGGGCGAATGAGGGGATTGAGGCATGACGACGCAAAACGACGGGGTGCCTCAGCGGCACCCCAGCCTGTTCGAGCCGGCGACGCTGGCGCTGATCGCGATCCTCTGCGTCTTCGGCGCGATCATCGGGATGCAGCTGCTGGTGTCGCTCGGCATCACCGCCAACACCTCGCTGATCGGCGCGCTCGCCGCCATGGCGCTGGCGCGCGTGCCGCTCGCGATCTTCGCGCGCTACCGCTCGATCCACGTCCAGAACCTGGCCCAGAGCGCGATCTCCTCGGCCACCTTCGGTGCGGCCAACAGCCTGCTGCTGCCGGTCGGCATCCCCTGGCTGCTCGGCCGTCCGGATTTGGTGCTGCCGATGCTGGCCGGCGCCTTCTTCGCCATGCTGCTCGACGGCTACCTGCTCTATCGGATGTTCGATTCCCGCGTCTTCCCGGCGACCGGTGCCTGGCCCCCGGGCGTCGCCGCCGCCGAGGCGATCAAGGCCGGCGACGAGGGCGGACGCAAGGCGGTGCTCATGGGCGTCGGCTTCGTCACCGCGATCATCGTCGGCTTCGTCAAGGTGCCGCTGGCCTGGATCGGCTTCGCCGGGTCGACTGCGGTCTCCGCCATCCCGATGTCAGCCTTCGGCGTCGCCTTCATCGGCAATATCTGGGCGCTGGCCATGTTCGGCATCGGCCTGCTGCTGCGCGGCTATTCCAGCCAGATCTTCGGCGGCCCGCTCTTCGAGACCATCATCCCGAAGGGCGACCTGATGGCCGCCTATATCCCGCACGGCTTCATGATCGGCGCCGGCCTCGTCGCGCTGCTGCAGGTCGGCATGCTGCTCTTCCGCCGCAGCGAGGCGCAGAGAGAGGCCGAGGCCGCCGCGGGTACGTCCGACGCCGAGGTGAAGCGCGCGCTCGGGCTCGGCACGATCGGCTATCTCGTCATTGCCGTCTTCCTCGCTCTGGTCGGCGGCCTGATGAGCGACATGTCGATCGGCATGCTGATCCTGTTCGTGCTCTACGCCGCCTTCGCCGCCTATGTGCATGAGCTGATCGTCGGCCTCGCCGCGATGCATTCCGGCTGGTTCCCGGCCTTCGCGGTGGCGCTGATCACTTTGATCATCGGCATGCTCTTGGGCTTCCCGATGCCGGCGCTGGCGCTGCTGGTCGGCTTCTCGGCCGCGACAGGTCCCGCCTTCGCCGACATGGGCTACGACCTCAAGGCCGGCTACCTCTTGCGCGGCAACGGCGTCGATCCCGCCTTCGAGCGCGAAGGCCGCCGCCAGCAGCTCTTTGCCGCGATGTTCGCCTTCGTCGTCGCCGGCGCGGTCGTGCTGGTCTCCTACCAGTCGTTCTTCGACCGGAACCTCGTCGCCCCCGTCAACAAGGTCTATGCCGCGACGATCAAGGCCGGTGTTGCACCCGGTGTGGCCTGGCAACTCTTCCTCTGGGCGATCCCCGGCGCGATCCTGCAGTTCATCGGCGGGCCGAAGCGCCAGATCGGCGTGCTCTTCGCGACCGGCCTGCTGATCGCCTTCCCGATGGCGGGCTGGGCGGTGCTCGCCGGCATCCTCTGCCGCCTGGTCTGGGAGAAGCTGCGCGGCGCCGATGGCGAAGGCGACATGGAGGTCTTCGCCGCGGGCGTCATCGCCGGCGACGCGATCTTCTCCTTCTTCGACTCCGTGCTGAAGAACTTCAACAAGCCTTGAATACGCAAGGCCTGGGCCGGCAACGGCCCGGGCCGCTTACATCCAGAAGGACGCAGCCATGGCCAAGCTCGGCACCCTCACAATCGGCCAGGCGCCGCGCGCCGACATCACGCCGATCCTCGATGCGGTGCTGGGTGCTGAGCTTCCGCGCCAGCATGCCGGCGTGCTCGATGGCCTGTCGCACGATGAGATCGACCGTGACTTCGCACCCGAGCCCGGCGGCGCGCTGCTGATCACCAAGCTGCTCGATGGGGCCTCGGTCGTCATCGACCGCCAGCACACCGAGCGTGCCGCGCAAACCAAGCTTTCCATGCTCGAAGCTGCCGGCTGCAACACGATCCTGATGCTCTGCACCGGGCATTTCGCCAGCCTGCGCACGGAGCGCGCTCGATTGATCGAGCCGGACCGCGTCCTGCCGCCGACGGTCGCGGCACTGGTCCAGGATGCTCAGCTCGGCATCATCGTGCCGCTCGCCGAGCAGATCGCCTCGGAGGCCGGGAAATGGACGCCGCTCGGCCGCCCGCCGATTTATGTCGCCGCCTCGCCCTATGGCGGCGACGGCCTGACAGTCGCGGAGGCGGCTGAAGCCCTGGCCGAGCGCGGCGCCGACATCCTGCTGATGGACTGCATGGGCTTCGTCGAGCGCCATCGCCAGGAGGCGGCCGCCGCCGGCCTCCCCGTCATCCTTTCGAACGCGCTGATCGCCAAGATCGTCTCGGAGGTGGTTTGAGAGCAGTCACCCTCCAGCGTCATTGCGAGCGAAGCGAAGCAATCCAGGAAGACGTAGAGCTCTGCCGCCCCTGGATTGCTTCGTCGCTAGGCTCCTCGCAATGACGGTTCCAGCGATTCCATCTGATCGAACCCCGCCCTACCCCTTCGCCCCCGGCGGCGTGCCATGGGTGTGAAAACTCTCGATCGTCTTCAGCCCCCAAGCCTGGCCCTTCTTCCGCTCCTCTTCCGTCCAGGTCACGGTCTGCCAGTCGGGATCGAGGATCAGGCGGGCGCCGGCATTGGCGATCTCGACGCGGTTTCCGGCGGGTTCGTAGACATAGAGGAAGAAAGTCTGCTGCACCGCGTGCTTGTGCGGGCCGGTCTCGATGAAGACGCCGTTCTCGAGGAAGAGATCGGCCGCCTCGAGGATATGCTCGCGCTGGTCGACAGCATAGGTGACGTGGTGGAAGCGCCCGCGCGCCGGCGTGTGGTCGCGGGTATAGGCGATGTCGTAGCTCTTGTTGTTGACGGTGAACCAGCAGCCGCCGACTTCACCGGAATCGAGCACGATCTGCTCGGTCACGCGGCTGCCCAGCGCCTTCGGCATGAAATCGCGGATCGCCGCGACGTCCTGCGCCAGGAGATTGAGATGGTCGAGCCGGCGCACGGCGCAGCCACGGCCATGGTTGCGCTGCGCCTGGTTCTTCAGGGCGGGTCGCTCCTTTTCAGGAGCGGCATACTTATTGGTCTCGAAATAGATCTCGAAGACATGCTCGTCAGGATCGCGGAAGCGATAGGCCCGGCCATGGCCGAGATCGCCCTCGCTCCAGCCGATGCCGCAGCCCATCGCCTCGATCGCCGCGACGCGGCGCAGGAGCGCCGCCTCGCTTGAGGCGCGATAGCCGATATGGCCGACGCCCGTGGTCTTGGCCGCGGTGAGCTTCAGTGTGTGGAACTCGTAATCGTCCCAGGCGCGCAGATAGACGCTGTCGCCCTCGCGCCCGCTCTCCGTCAGCCCGAAGATGTCGACGAAGAAGTCGAGGCTCTCCTGAGGCTTGTCGGTGAAAAGCTCGACATGACCGAGATGGGCGATGTCGAAGCAGGGCTCGGTGCTCATCCCCAGACTTCCTTCGCCACTTCGAGGATGCGCGAGAGCTTGGCCCATTGCTCGTCCTCGGCCAGGACATTGCCTTCCTCGGTTGAGGCGAAGCCGCATTGCGGCGACAGGCAGAGTTGCTCCAGCGGCGCGAACTTCGAGGCTGCCTCGATTCGGCGCTTGAGATTGTCCTTGCTCTCGATCTCACCGAATTTCGAGGTCACCAGCCCGAGCACGACCTGCTTGTCGCCCTTGGGCAGGAAGCGCAGTGGCTCGAAGCCGCCGGAGCGGTCGTCGTCCCACTCCATGAAATAGCCGTCGACATTGATCTCGTTGAAGACCATCTCGGCGACCGGCTCGTAGCCGCCGGAGGCAATGAAGGTCGACTTGAAATTGCCCCGGCAGGTATGGGTGGTGATCTGCATGTCGGCGGGCTTCGCCTTCAGCGCTGCATTGAGCACGTCGCGATAGATGAAGACCAGCTGTTCCGGGTCGTCGCCGCGCTCGGCCAGCATCTTGCGCTGCTCGGGATCGCAGAAATAGGACAGGCTGGTGTCGTCAAGCTGGAGATAGCGGCAGCCGGCATCGTAGAAGGCCTTGATCGCCTTGGCGTAGACCTTGCCGAGATCCTCGTAATAGTCCTCGATCCTGAGATAGGCGCTCGGATCGATCGCCTTCCGGCCACCGCGGTAATGCAGCATGGACGGGCTCGGGATCGTCATCTTCGGCACGCGGCTGGTCGTCGAGGCCAGGAACTTGAAATGGGCGAGATGCGGGTGATCGTCCGGAAAGTCGAGCTTGCCGGTGACGCGGACCGCATGCCCCTTGGTGGTGACGCCCTTGAACTGGATGCCTGAATCGGTCTCGAAGCTGGTGACGCCGGAGAGGCCGTCGAGGAAGTCGAAATGCCAGAAGGCGCGGCGGAACTCGCCGTCGGTCACGGCCTGCAGGCCGACCTCCTCCTCCTTGCGGACGAGCTTCCTGATCTCCTCGTTCTCGATCGCGGTCAATTCGGCCTGACCGATCTCACCAGCCGCGTGTTTGGTGCGAGCGTCTTTCACCGGCGCACTGCGCAGCAGGCTGCCGACCATGTCGCCCCGGAACGGCGGCTTCTGTCTCTGGCTCATGGCGTTTCCTTTCCTCGGTTCTGTCGTTGGCTCAGGCGGCGGCGAGGCCGAGATGGCGCTCCAGCCGTGACGGATCGGCGAGGAGTTCGGCACTCCCCGCGGCGAGGACGACGCGGCCGCGCTCGAGCACGATCGCCTCGTCGGTGAGTTCCAATATTTTGCGGGCGTGCTGCTCGATGACGATCGCCGAGAGCCCCTCCTCGCGGACGAGGCGTTTCAGGGCGCGCAGCAATTCCTCGACGATGATCGGCGCGAGGCCTTCGGTCGGCTCGTCGAGCAGCAGCAGCTTGGGATTGAGCATCAGTGCCCGGCCGATCGCCAGCATCTGCTGTTCGCCGCCGGAGAGCTGGTTGCCGAGATTGGCCTTGCGCTCGGCGAGGCGCGGAAACATCGCGAAGACGCGTTCCGTCGTCCATGCACCCGGCGTCGCGACTGCGGTCAGGTTCTCCAGCACGGTCAGCGACTTGAAGATGTTGCGCTCCTGCGGCACCCAGCCGATGCCGGCATGGGCGCGCTGCTCCGGCGAGAAGCCGGTGATGTCGCGTCCGGCCAGCGCGATCTTGCCGCCACGGCGGCGGGTGACGCCGATGATGCTGTTGACTAGCGTGGTCTTGCCGACGCCATTGCGGCCAAGCAGCGCCAAGGAACGCCCTTCGGCGAGCGCAAGGTCGATGTCGAACAGCACCTGGGCCTCGCCATAGCCCGCGCTCAGGCGTTCGATTTTGAGAAGCTCAGCCATGGCCATGCTCCCCGAGATAGGCGGCGCGGACGGCCGGATCATTGGCGATCTCGTTCGGCGAGCCGTCGGCGAGCAGGCGGCCATTGACCAGCACCGTGATCCGTGTGGCGAAGCGGAAGACGAGGTCCATGTCGTGCTCGATCAGCAGGACCGAGACATCCTCCGGCAGTCCGGCGACCGTCGCCATCAAATCACGCCGCTCGGCCTCGGGCACGCCGGCCGCCGGCTCGTCGAGCAGGAGCACGCTGGGCTTGGCGGCGAAGGCCGCGGCGATCTCGATCTGCCTTTGCTTGCCATAGGGCAAGGTCGCGATGCGCTCGTCCATGATGTCGTCGAGCCTGAAGCGGGCGAGGATCTCAGCGGTCTCGGCGACGAGTTCGGCATCCCTGTCGAGTGCGCGCAAGGGCTGCCGGCCGCGGCCGAGCCGCTCGGAGGTGACGAGCGCGATCATCTCGACCGGCGTCATCGTCGCAAAGAGCTGGTTGATCTGGAAGGTCCGTGCCAACCCGCGCCCGACCCGGGTCTCGCGCGGCAGAGCGGTGATGTCCTCGCCCATCAATTCGACGCGGCCGGAGCTCGGGCGCAGCACACCGGTCAGCTGGTTGACGAAGGTGGTCTTGCCGGCGCCGTTCGGGCCGATCAACGCGTGGCGGGCGCCCTTGGCCAGCGTGAAGTCGACATGATCCGTCGCCGTGATGCCGCCGAAGCTCTTGCACAGATCGAAGGTCTGGAGCGCAGCCATCATGTCGACGCCCTCCGGCCGAGGCGCGCGACGCGGCCGACCACAGCCTTGATCCCGCCATGGATCAGTTCGCGTCCGCCGAGCACGAACAGCACCAGGAACAGCCCGATCCAGAACATCCAGTATTGCGGCGTGAAGCTGGCGATCACATCCTGCAGCAGCTTGAAGGCGACAGCACCAATCAGCCCGCCATAGAGATAGCCGGCGCCGCCGATGATCAGCACCAGCATCAGATCGGCCGAGCGATGGAAGGCGAGCACGTCGAGCGAGACGAACTGCGTAGTCTGGGCGAGCAGCGCCCCGGCCGCGCCGGCATAGGCCGCAGCGAGCGTATAGACCGCGACGAGCCGCCAGTGCAGCGGCACGCCGGAGGCCGAGGCGCGTAAGGGATTGTCGCGGATCGCGCGCAGCGACAGGCCGAAAGGCGAGCTCACGATGCGCCGTGCCAGCACGAACAATACGAACAGCACGGCGAGCGAGTAGAGATAGGCGACCTTGCCGAAGATATCGAACTCGAACAGGCCGAGCACCGGCCCCATCATGATGCCCTGCAGGCCGTCGGCGCCGCCGGTGATCCCGCCGAGCGAGTTCGCCAGCTCCCCCAGGATCAGTGCGACGCCGAGCGTCACCATCAGCCGCGTCAGGTCGCTGCCGCGTAGGATCAGCGGACTGGTGAGCAGGCCGAGCAGGCCGGCAGCGCCCATGCCGACAGCCAGTCCCGCCAGCGGGTCGGCGCTGGCATGCTTGGCGAAGAGTCCGGCGGCATAGGCGCCGAAGCCGAAGAAGGCAGCATGCCCGAGCGAGACGATGCCGGCATAGCCGAGGATCAGATCGAGCGAGAGCGCGAACAGCCCGAGGATCGCGATCTCATTGAGGATCAGCAGTTGGCGCGGCAGCAGGAAGAAGGCCGCCAGCGCCAGGACCCAGAAGACGATCTCGGCCGGGTGCCAGCGCCGGGCGCCATAAAGAGAGCGCCGGACACGCGCTTCGATGCTGTCGGCCTTCATGCCCGGCCCCTGGCGAAGAGGCCATGCGGCCTGGTGATCAGCAGGATCACCATCAGCGCGTAGATGATGAAGGCGCCGAGCTGCGGCACCAGATACTTGCCGGCGACATCGGCGACTCCGAGCAGCATCGCCGCGAAGAACGGGCCGGAGATGGTCGAGGTGCCGCCGACCGTCACCACGATCAGGAAGTAGATCATGAACTTCAGCGGGAAGGTCGGGTCGAGCCCCATCAATTCGATGCCGAGCGCCCCGCCGAGACCGGCAAGGCCGGAACCAAACGCAAAGGTCAGCGAGAACAGCCGGTTGACCGGGATGCCGAGGCCGCGCGCCACCCTGGCATCGTCGACCGCGGCGCGCAGCCGGCTGCCGAAGCGCGTGCGGGTGAAGCCCCATTGCATCGCAAAGGCCAGGGCACCGCAGAGCAGGATGATGAAGAGCCGGTAGCGGCCGACGCCGATGCCGGCGACATCGAAGCGCCCGCGCAGCCACTCCGGCAGCTGCACGAATTGCTGGCTCGATCCCATCAGGTAATCGGCGCCGGCGACCGCCATGAACACCAGCCCGATCGAGAACATCACCTGGTCGAGATGGCTCTTGGCGTACATCGGCCGGTAGACCAGCCGCTCCAGCACCAGCCCTGCCAGCGCGGCGGCGAGGAAGGCCGCCGGCAGCGCCCACAGGAACGGCAGGCCGAGCCGCTGCATCGCCAGCACGGTGACATAGCCGCCGAACATGGCGAAGGCGCCGTGGGCGAGGTTGATGAAGTTCATCAACCCCATGGTCACGGACAGCCCGCAGGCCAGCACGAACAGGATCATGCCGTAGGCGACGCCGTCGAACAGGATGGTGAGCACGTCGGGTCCGCCCTGCCCGGCTTATTTCTTCGCCTTGGACGGGTCCTTGACGTTCGGGATCGTCTCGAACTCCTGATTGTAGAGTTCGCCGTTCACGCGCTCGACCTTGCGGATATAGACGTTCTGGATGATGTCGCGCGTCTCGGGATCGATCGAGATCGGCCCGCGCGGGCTCGTCCAACTCATGCCCTTCATCGCGGTCACCAGCGCCTCGCCGCCCTCGCCCTTGGTCTTCTTCAGGCCCTCATAGAGCGCGTGCATGCCGTCATAGCCGCCGACCGCCATGAAGTTCGGGCGCATGCCGGGATTGGCCTTCTTGAAGCCCTCGACGAAGGCCTTGTTCTCCGGGCTGTCATGCGAGGCCGAATAATGCTGGGCGGTGATGACGCCGAGCGCGATGTCGCCCATGCCGTTGAGGATGTCGTCGTCGGTCAGGTCGCCGGTGCCGATCAGCTTGATGCCGCTCTTGTCGAGGCCTCGCTCGACGAACTGCTTCATGAACTGGGCGCCGACGCCGGACGGCACGAAGACCAGCAGCGCCTCCGGCTTGCTGTCGGCGACGCGCTGCAGGAAGGGCGAGAAGTCCGGGTTCTGCAGGGGCACGCGGATGTTCTCGACCTGGCCGCCGCCCGCCTTGAACGCCTCCGAGAACGAGCTCTCGACGTCATGGCCCGGGCCGTAATCGGAAACGATGGTGATGACGCGCTTGGTGCCCTGCTTGGCGATCCAGGTGCCGAACGGCGAGCCGATCTGCGGCACGACCTGGCTGGTGCGCACGATGAAGGGTGAGCGCTCGGTGATGATCCCGGTCGCCGCCGCCATCACCACCATCGGCGTCTTCGCCTGCGTCGCCAGCGGGGCGGTCGCGAGCGCCAGGGGCGTCAGGCCGAAGCCCGCGATCGCGGTGACCTTGTCGTTGACGATCAATTCCTGCGCGATGCGGCGGGTGACGTCGGCGGTGCCGGTGTCGTCCTTGACGATCAGCTCGACCTTCTTGCCGGCGACGGTCGCGCCCTTCTCCTGGATGTAGAGATTGGCAGCCGCCGCGATCTGCCGGCCGGTCGAGGCGAAGGGGCCGGTCATCGGCAGGATCAGGCCGATCTTGACCGCATCCTGCGCCAGAGCCGCACCGCTTACCGAGGCGGCCAGCGCCAGGCCGAGCATTCCTTTGAGAACCGTCCTGCGAATAGTCATGTCGTTCCTCCCGAGTGTTTGGCCGAGCCCCTTTCCGGGGCTTTCGTTGGATTATTCGTCTTCGTCATCGCGATAGACGAGGCCCGCTTTGGCGAGGCCGTCGCGCATAGCGTACATGTCCAGCCCGAGTTCGCCAGCAGCCAGACGTCTACGCTTTTCGTCTTCACTGGCTTCGCGCTTGCGGCCGGCGGTAGCGACCGCCTCGGCCTCGCGCCGCGGCACCACCACCACCCCGTCATCGTCGGCGACGATCACGTCGCCGGGATGAATGAGCGCTCCGGCGCAGACCACCGGTACATTGACCGAACCGAGCGTCGCCTTGACCGTCCCCTTGGCCGAGATCGCCCGCGACCAGACCGGGAAGCCCATCTCGGTCAGCGTGCGCACGTCGCGTACGCCGGCATCGATGACGAGGCCGATGCCGCCGCGCGCTTTCAGCGAGGTCGCGAGCAGATCGCCGAACATGCCGTCGGTGTTGTCGGCGGTGCAGGCGACGACGAGCACGTCGCCCGGCTGCACCTGCTCGATCGCGACATGGATCATCCAGTTGTCGCCGGGCTGGGCCAGCACCGTCACCGCCCCGCCGGCGATCTGCGCGCCGGCATAGATCGGCCGCATATAAGGCTTGAGCAGGCCGCTCCGACCCATCGCTTCATGCGTGGTGGAGACGCCGAGCGCGGCGAGATCGGCCATCGCGGCGGCCGGGGCGCGCTTCCTGGTGCGGATGACGACGGGGTTCATGCCAGCGTCTCCAAAGCTTCCGGGAAGAGGCGCTGATAGGCCTCGCCATAGGTCATAGCCTTGCCGGAGTTGCGGCCGCCCTGCATGCCGCGGTTGAGCGCGACACGGGTGTAATATTCCCAGAGATGCTTCTGCGCCGCGAGGATCTCGAACGCCTTGCGCTTCTGCTCCCAGACCTCGTCGATGTTGAGGATCACGTTCGGCTTGAAATTGCATTGCTCGGGCTGGTGCGGCTCGAACAGGAAGACCGGCGGGGCGGCATAGGCGCGGCTGGGATCGGGCTTGTGGCCGGCCGCCTGCGCGATGATGCGGGCCTCCTGGGCGAAGCGCGTCGCCTCTGGATGGTCGACATTATAGGGGTCTTCGAGCGCATGGGTCAGCACGAAGCTCGGGTTGAGCTCATGGAAGATGTCGATGGCGCGCTCCAGCATCGGCTCGGTCGTCCGCAGCGGATAGTCGCCGGCATCCATGAACTCGATCTCGGCTCCGAGCGCCGTTGCAGCCGCTTCGGCCTCCTCGCGACGCTGCGCCTTGACCTCCGCCATCTGCACGCCCGCCTTCTTCCAGGCGAACTGGCTCTCGCCGCGCTCGCCATAGGACAGGCAGAGGATCTTGACGCGCAGGCCGCGCCTGGCATGCAGCGCGATCGCGCCGCCGGCACGCCAGACGAAATCGCCGGGGTGGGCGGTGATCACCAGACCTGTCTTCTGGGCGCTCATCGCATGCGCTCCTCTCTCATAATCTGCCGGCCGGCACGAAGGCCTGCCCTGCCATCAGGATGCGGGCGGTTCGCAGCAGCCCGGCCCGCTCGATCATCGGCTGCTCCGCAGTGCCGCCAACCGTCAGCGTCACCGTGAACTCGCCGGTCGGGTGCTCAACCGAAAGCGTCCGCTCCCGCCCCTGCGGCATCACCACCACGGAGGCGGCGGGCGACCCCGGCAGCACGGCGGCGGTCGCCACCGTCACTGCCGCGAAGACGCCGATCGAGGCGTGGCACTCATGCGGGATGAAGCTGCGCGTGCAGATCGCCCCGCCGGCCTGCGGTGGTGCGACCAGCGCGATCTTCGGCACGACCTTCCTGGCGACGTCGCCGAGATTCATCAGCGGCCCGGCCGCAAGGCGTATCGCTTCGATGCGGGCCTTGAGCTCGGCATCCTCGTTGAGCTCATCGCGCGGCTCGTAGCCGGTGCGCCCGACATCGGCGGCGCGCAGCACGATCACCGGCATGCCGTTGTCGATCAGCGTGCAGGGCACCCCCTCGATCACGTCGACGACATTGCCGGTCGGCAGCAGTGATCCGCAGACCGAGCCCTCGGCGTCGAGGAAGCCGATATCGATCGGCGCCGAAGTCCCCGGCACGCCATCGATGCGCGCGGCTCCTTCGGCACTCGCCTGCCCGTCCGGCGTATCCATGGTGAGGTCGGCGATCGTGCCGGTGTTGATCGTCCGGACCCGCACCGTGGTGCGCGCGCCGCTCGCCTTCACCAGCCCGCGCGCCAGCGCAAACGGGCCGATCCCGGCGAGGATGTTACCGCAATTCGGGGTGGTATCGACCGATGCCGTCTCAACGCCGACCTGCGCGAACAGGAAGTCGATATCGCAGCCGAGCTCCTCTGACGGCGAGACGATCGCGACCTTGCTGGTCAGGGGATGGGCGCCGCCGAGCCCGTCGACCTGGCGCTTGTCGGGCGAGCCCATCACCGCGAGCAAGAAGGCGTCGCGCACGGCCGTGTCAGCCGGCAAGTCGTCACGCAGGAAATAGGCGCCCTTTGAGGTGCCGCCGCGGATCAGCATGCAGGGGCTGGCGAGCTGGCCCATCGCTCACTCCGCCGCCTTGATGCCGGCACGGCTAATGACCTCGCGCCAGAGCACCAGTTCCGAGCCGATCAATTTGCCGAAGCCCTCCGGCGTCTCCGGTCGGGCGATGGCGCCGTCCTTGGCCAACGCCGCAGCGAAATCCGGCTGGCCGAGCAGCGCGTTGATCTCGCGATTGAGCCGCTCGACGATCCGTGGCGGCGTCCGCGCCGGCGCGACCATCCCGTACCATTGCACCGCCTCGAAATCCGGCAGGCCACTCTCGGACAGCGTCGGCAGATCGGGCGCGAAGCCGACGCGCTCGCGTGCGGCGACGCCGAGCACCCTGAGCTGGCCGCCTTCGGCCAAGGGCAGCACGGCCGGCCCGCCCGTCAGCGTGAACTGGATGTTGCCGGCGACGAGATCGTTCACCGACGGCGCCGTGCCGCGATAGGGCACATGCGTCGCCTCGATGCCGGCGCGATGGCAGAAATAGGCGGTGGCGATATGAGCGGCGCTGCCCTGCCCGCCGGACGAGTAGTTCAGCTTGCCCGGGTTCGCTTTGGCGAAGGCGATGAACTCGCCAAGGGTTTTCGCCGGCAGCGTCGGATTGATCGCCAGGATATTCGGCAGCATGGCGACGAGCGCCACCGGCTGGAAATCCTTGATCGGATCATACGGCACGTTCGGGTAGAGCGATGGCGCGAAGGCCAGCGTGCCGATATGGCCCATCATCAGCGTGTGCCCGTCGGGCTCGGACTTGGCGACCTGCCCTGAGGCGGTCACGCCGCCGGCTCCGGGCCGGTTCTCGATCACGAAACCCTTGCCGGGAATGCTGCGCTCGAGCTTGTTGGCGATCAATCGCGCCAGGACGTCGGTGCTGCCGCCAGGCGTGAACGGCACCACGATCCGGATCAGCTGGCTCGGCCACTCCGGCTGGGCGCGCGCCGGCGCCAATCCTGCAAAGCCCACAAGCCCGAGCCCGGCGAGGATGGAGCGACGATCCAGCATCACCGTGCGCCCTCCTTGCGACGAGCCCCACGCAACTGGGCATCAGCGATCGCCTGGGCCAGGCCGGGATGGAGATTGGCGACGGTGAGCATCTCGGCCGCCTCGCGCATCTCGGCCGAGCGGCGCATGCCATGGGTCGCGACGCGCTCGCGCATGTCTGCGGCGAGCGCATGGAAATCGATCGACGGGAAGGTCGCATGAAGGCTGGCGAAGACCGGGTCCTTGACGTCCCAGGCCTCGCAGGCGGCAGCGCAGTCGACCATCAGCGCCTCCAGCCCCTTGATCACGATCGAGCGGCAGAGCTTCATCGCCGAGGCCCGGCCATAGACCTCGGAGACCGGCGTCAGGTTCATGCCGAGGCCGTTCAGCGCCTCGGATGCGGCCTGCGCCTTCGAGCCTCCTGAGAGGATCGCGACCTTGAGACCGGGCTTCAGCACTGGCGCCATCACCGCGGCTTCGAGATAGTCGGCACCGCTGGCAATGACGGCCTCAGCAGCCCGCTGCTTGGTCGAAGGCGCAGCCGAGTTGACGTCGACGAAAATCTGCCCCGGTTTCAGCCAGACTGCCGCCTCGCTCGCCACCGCCTCGGCGCGGTCGGCGGTAACGGCCGAGAAGACGAAAGCCGCGCCCGCGCAGGCTTCCTGCGCCGAGGAAACACGGGCGACGCCGAGTTCCTCCGCAGCGGCTTCCAGACGGCAGCCGGCCTCGCTGCCGAAGAGCAGATCATAAGCGCGGATGGCAATGCCTTCATTGGCCAGCAGCCCGCGCGAAAAGGTCTGGCCGACCTCACCGAAACCGATGAAGGCGATCGCTGCCGTGTTGGCGCCTGCCATGGCCGGCCTCTCCTCACGCGTTTCATCCCGCCATGAGGTTCGGCTCAAATCATTCTGCCATCAAATGATAAGAATGCAGCGATTGATTACTTTTCTTCATCTCGCCGTGGCGCGATGCTGCGCTTCAGCGCCTGGCTCAGCAACGCCATCAGGTCGCGCGTCACGGGGCGCATCGGTACCGATTTGCGCGTGATGATGCCGAGCGTCCGCGTCACGGCCGGCGAGCGCAGCGGCACCGCCACCAGCTCCCCGGCATCGACGACATCAAGCGAAAGCTGCGGCACCACCGCGTAGCCGATACGCGAACGCACCAGGCTGACCGCAGTGACGACGCGTTGGACCTCGTAGCGCCAGGTCAGGCTCTCGCGCCGCGCGCCGAGCGCATCGTCGATCAGGATGCGGTTGCCGGTCTCGGCGCTGATCCGCACCAGCGGCTCATCCTGCAATTGCGCCCAGGTCAGCGAGCTCGCTTGCGCCAGCGGCATCGAGCGATGGCTGACCAGCACGAAGGGCTCCTTGACGACCGGTTTCAGTTCGAGGTCCCAGCGATTGGCGGCGACGATGGTGACGCCGAACTCGGCCTCGCCCGATTGGACCTTGTCGGCGATCTCGGAAGCCGAGTTGTCGTGGATGCGGACGCCGACGCCGGGATGGCGTGCGGCGAAGGCGGCGATCACCGCCGGCATGCAATGCGCCGCGACCGTCGGCAGGCAGCCGAGCGAAACCTGTTCGTCACCCTCGCGCAGCTCGACGCGAACCTCGTTGATGGCGAAGCCCAAGTCCTCGAAGATGCGTCGCGCCCGCGGCAGCAATGTCGTGCCGGCCGCAGTCAGCGAGACCTGGCGTGTCGTACGCAGGAAGAGCGGCGTTCCCAGCGATTCCTCCAGCTTACGGATGCGGTGGCTGAGCGCCGTCTGCGACAGGTTGAGATGCGAGGCAGCCGCCCGGAAGCTGCCGCGCTCGGCGATGCTGACGAAGGCCTGCAATCCGAGAACGTCCACCCTCATCGAAGCCCCGCTCCCTTTCCCGCGATGAGATCGGCGAATCGGACCAGCTCGGCCAAAGTCGCAGCGCCCATCTTCCGCATCGCCTGCCCGCGATGCACCTTCACGGTCACCTCGCTCAGGCCAAGATCGGCGGCGATCTGCTTGTTGAGGCGCCCTTGCGCGACGAAGGCGAGCACCTCCCTCTCCCGCACCGTCAGCGTCGCGAAACGCTCTTTCAGCTCGGCGAGCGCCGCCTCGTCCCGGCGCCTCGCCTCATCCTTCCCGATCGCCACCCGCACCGCGTCGAGCAGATCCTGCTCGCGAAACGGCTTCAGCAGGAACTCGACCGCACCGGCCTTGATCGCTCGCACCGCCATCGGCACGTCGCCATGGCCGGTGAGGAAAACGATCGGAATCGGATCGTTCAGCGTGGCGAGCTCGGCCTGAAAATCCATGCCGCTCGGGCCTGGCATCCTGACGTCGAGGACGAGGCAGGAGGGCGTGTCGGGACGCCGGACCAGCGCGAACTCCCGCACCGACGCGAAGCACGAAACGGCATAGCCGACCGAACGGAACAGGCTGTCGAGCCCCTCGCGGACGGAGACATCGTCGTCGACGACGAAGACGGTCGCTTGCTGCCTATCCATGCTGACGGTCCGATATGGCGCCGGTCACCGGCAAGGTGAAGCCGAAGACCATGCCGCGCGGATGATTGACGGCGGCATAGATCGTCCCGCCATGCGCCTCGACGATCGAGCGGCTGATCGCCAGCCCCATGCCCATCCCGCCCGGCTTTGTCGAGTGGAAGGCCTCGAACACCTGCTCGACCGCGGCCGGCGACAGGCTGACACCGGTGTCGCGGACGCTCACCGTAATCGCATTGCCATCGCTGGCGGCGCCGACCAGCAGGTCGCGCGGCCCTGTCTCCAGCCCGCCCATCGCCTCGGCCGCATTGATCACCAGGTTGAGCACGACCTGCTGGAGCTGGACCTTGTCGCCGAACACCGCGGGCAGCTCGCTGGCAAAATCGGTATCGAGCGCCACGCGATGCTTACGCAGCTCGCCACGGGTCAGGGCCAGAACCTCCTCGATCAGCGCGACCATATCGAGCCTGTCGCGCGAGGGCGGAGCCTTGGCGACGAGGTTGCGCACGCGCCCGATTACCTCGCCGGCGCGGTCGGCATCCGCCACGACGCGCTGCAGCGCCCGCGAGGCTTCGCCGGGATCGGGCGGCGTCGCCGCGAGCCAGCGCAGCGCAGCATGGCCGCTGGCGACGATCCCGGCGAGCGGCTGGCTAACCTCATGCGCGATCGAGGCGGTCAATTCGCCCATGGTGGTGACACGGGACATATGCGCCAGCTCGGCCTGGGTCTGGCGGACCCGCGTCTCGGCCGCCTCGATCCGCAAGGCGAGATAGGTCGTTGCGCCGATGGCGATCAGGCTGAGCGCTCCGTTCGCCAGCCCGGCTTCCTGGATTCCGCGCGGCGTAAGCAGATAGCTCAGCACCGTCAGCACGGCGCTGGCAGCGCCGAACGAGATGACCACGGCCGGCCGGTCGAACCTGACCGAGATCAGGATCACCGCGACATAGAGGACGGCGACCGCGATCTCCAGGCTGGTGAAGGTGTCGCCTATGAAGATCGCGGCCATCGACGCGATCAGGCCGAGCCAGAGCCATGGTCTTTCGATGCGCATGCGCTCGCGATCGCGCATCATGCCCCGCCCTTCGTCGGCTCATCCGGTCGCCGGCCCCGACAAGACAGACCGGCGGCCGCTCTGTCCAGCCCGTGTATCAGCTCGGATTGTCCAGCGTGAACAGGTCGGCATCCTCGTCATAGGCGAAATACTCGCCATAGCGGGCCCAGTTCGTCACCGCCTTCAGCGTCGTCGCGGCATAGTCCTCCGACATGTGGTCCTCGAGCTCGTCTCGAAAGCGGGGAGCGGGCGCCTTGTGGCTGGAGCGCTCGTCCAGTACTCGCCGGATATGCGCAGCCAGCGGCACATAGGCCGCGAGCTGCTGGGCGAAGAGGCGCTTGCGTCCGTCGACATCGGCGTCGGCGAAACGCAACCCAGCGGCGGTCAGCCTGATGTCGCCGCCTTCGAGATCGGCGAAGCGCAGCAGTTGCAGCGTCTCCGCCACCGGGAAGAGGTCGTCGATCTCCAGATGCAGTTCGGCAGCCAGCGGCGGCAGGTCGGCCTCGCCTCTGTAGGGCCCCCCCGCGATCGTCTCGATCAGCCCCGCCATCAGATTGGTCGAGACCCGCGGCAGCGCCATGGCGATGCCGGTGCCGGGGAAGAAGCCGTCGCGCGTCGGCGTGCCGGCCTTCGCGGTCATCCGCGCATAAATGTCCTCGACCAGCGTGCGAAAGGCGGGATCGAGGCGGTTGCGCGGCTGCGGCAGCTCGACCTTCAGCTCGGCGATGACGCGGCCGGGATTGGAGCCGAAGATCAGGATGCGGTCGCACATCAGCACGGCCTCCTCGATATTATGCGTCACCATCAGGATCGCCTCGATCGGCATCCTGCCCTCGCACCAGAGGTCGAGCAGATCGGTGCGCAGCGTCTCGGCGGTTAGGACATCGAGCGCCGAGAACGGCTCGTCCATCAGCAGCACTTTGGGATGCACCACGAGGGCACGCGCCAATCCGACGCGCTGGCGCATGCCGCCCGAAAGCTCCTTGGGATAGGCGCTCTCGAAGCCGTCGAGGCCGATCAGATCAATGGCGGCGAGCGCTCGCTTGCGCCGCTCGGCCGGTGCGACGCCCTGCGCTTCCAGGCCGAGCTCGACATTCTCCAGCACGCTCAGCCAGGGGAACAGCGCAAAGCTCTGGAACACCACGGCGACGCCCGAGCTCGGCCCGGTCACGACCCGTCCCTCGAAGGTGACGGTGCCGCCGCTCGGCTGGATCAGTCCGGCGATCGCCCGCAGCAGCGTCGACTTGCCCGAGCCGGAGCGGCCGAGCAGGCCGACGATCTCGCCGGGCCTGAGCTCGACATCGACCTTGTCGAGCACGACGAGCGAGCCCGCGGCGCCCTTGTCATAGCTCTGGCAGACCTCTTTGGCACTGACGAGCGGAGCGGCCTTCTCGGCCTTGAAATCGCGGGTCGCGACGATCTCGTTCATGGCGGAATCCTCCTGCGAAAGGGGTCAGTCGAGGCGCATCCGGCGTTCCGCCATCACATAGAGCGGGCGCCAGAGCAGGCGGTTGAAGAGGGTGACGAAGAGCGACATGACCGCGATGCCGAGCACGACGCGCGGGAAGTCGCCGGCCTCGGTCGCATTGGCGATGTAAGCGCCGAGGCCATAGGCCTCGAGCTTGGTGTCACCCCAGCTCGCGACTTCGGCGACGATGCTGGCGTTCCAGGAGCCGCCGGACGCGGTCAGCGCGCCGGTGACGTAATAGGGGAAGATCCCCGGCAGCATGACGCGCCGCCACCACGTCCACGAGCGCAACTGGTAGACGCTCGCCGCCTCGCGCAGATCGGTCGGGAACGCGCTCGCCCCGGCGATGACGTTGAACAGGATGTACCATTGCGTCCCGAGCACCATCAGCGGCGAGAGCCAGATGTCGGGGCTGGCGCCTGTCGCGACGATGGCGATGACGGCGAAGGGGAACAGCACGTTCGCCGGGAATGCCGCGAGGAACTGCGCCACCGGCTGGACACGTTCGGCGACGGCCGGGCGCAAGCCGATCCAGACGCCGACCGGGATCCAGATCACGCTGGCGACGACGATCAGCAGGGTGACGCGCAGCAAGGTGACGAGGCCGCGCGCCAGCGGGTCCCAGACATCGGTCCAGGACAGGCTCTGCCCGAGATAGGCGATGGCGGTCCACGTCGCCCAGGCGCCGATGGCGAGGACCAGAGCGAGCCAGGCCCGGTCGAGGACCTTGCCGGAAGCCGCGCTGACCTCACGGCGGGCCGGCTGGGCACTGCGGAAGCGCACCAGCAGCAGCCGGCCGCCCAGCCATGCCAGCGGAGCCGTCAGGCGCTTGAGCAAGCGGGTGCGCCGGGCGAGCGCATGCACCCAGGAGCGCGGCTTCTGCTGGCCGGCGGTCTGCTCGAAGCGGAACTTGTCGGCCCATGCGACGATCGGCCGGAAGAGCAGCTGATCGTAGAGGCCGATGACGATCGCCATCGCCAGCACCGCCCAGGCCACGGCGGTGAAATTCTGCTCCTTGATGGCAAGCGCTAGCCAGGAGCCGAGGCCCGGCAGCTGCACGGTGGTGTCGCCGACGGTGATCGCCTCGGAGGCGACGACGAAGAACCAGCCGCCCGACATCGACATCATCGTGTTCCAGACCAGGCCCGGCATGGCGAAGGGCGCTTCCAGCCGCCAGAAGCGCTGCCATGACGACAAGCCGAAGCTGCGGCTGACCTCGTCGAGATCACCCGGGACCGTGCGCAGCGACTGGTAGAAGGAGAAGGCCATGTTCCAGGCCTGGCTGGTGAAGATCGCGAAGATCGAGGCGCATTCGGCGCCGAGCTGGCTGCCCGGGAACAGCCCCATGAAGAAGGTGACGGTGAAGGTCAGGAAGCCGAGCACCGGCACCGATTGCAGGATGTCGAGCACCGGGATGATCACCATCTCGGCGCGCCGGCTCTTGGCCGCCAGCGTCGCGATCGTGAAGGTGAAGACGAGCGAGGCGATGATCGCCGCGAACATCCGCATGGTCGTGCGCAGCGCGTAGTCCGGCAGCAGCGCCGGATCGAGCACGACCGGCTCGGTGGCGAGGCCGGAGAGCGGCGCGCGCATGGCCGTGGCGCCGTGCAGCGCGAGGACCGCGAGCGCGGCCAGCAGCGCGAACGCCACCAGGTCATAGAGATTGGGAAGGACGCGGCCGCGCGTCAGGGCGGCGAGCGCGCTGCGCCCGGTCTCGCGGTTTGTCAGGAACGCCATGATGGACCTCGGCGGAATGGAGGCGGCCGCCAGCGGCGGCCGGAACTTGCGGACTGGGCGGTCTGGTCAGGCGGCGCGCCTGCGCCACGAGCCCCGACTGCCATCCTCGTCGCGGCGTTCGCCGCCCTCGCCGCGCCAGCGGCATTCCAGGCGGCCATCCGTCGTGCTGATGTGCCATTCCGCAACCAAAGTCCGCCGCCTCGGTATGGCTGTGGGCATGAGCGCGCCGCCGCTCCGGCGCAGGCTCGGCCAAGTCGACGATTGTGCCGGCATGAGTGTGTAGTGACGAAATGCGACGACGTTGTTCATGGCCCACCTCCTCGATCCCGGTGGGGCCGTCCGAGGAGCGAGCGGGCGCGCATGACGACACGCGCCGCAGCGATGGCTGCGTGCGATCGGTCGGCATGGCCACGTCCCTGCGACGGAAAGCCGGTAGTTGCGAAAGCGCTTCGCGGTCAGCGCCGCGAAGACATCCGCTCTCTGCGCCTCAAGGCGGTAGCGTTCAATCGGACGATGGGATCGCGACCGATACCTTGGTATAGCCCCGCCGACACCACATCCGGCGGCTCTGGATCAATCGGCACGACCGCGCGCCTCGACCGGCCATTGCGCCACGAGGTCGACGCCACGCACGACATGCAGGATGTCGTGCAGGTTGATCGTCGGGTCGCAATGCGGGACCGTGCATTCGACGACCGTGCCGATCGGCAAGGTGGCGTGCCCTTCCGACGGCAGGATGCGGCCGAACTCGTCGCCGCACCATTCGATCCGCCCGACCGGTTCACCGCCGAGGAAGACGCGCGGCGGCGGACCGTCGAGCGCAAAACTCTTGCTGCCGCCATCGGTGATGGCGAAGCCGAGCGAGCTGTGGCCGATCACGGTGACGGCGATGCGCAGCGCCGGCTTGAACTCCGGCCCGCCGCGTCCATGCATATCGACGCTGCCATAGGCCTCGTCCATGAAGACATAGGAACCGGCCTGGATTTCGGTCAGCAACTGGTCCTCGCCGTCGAGGAGATGGCTGCCGGTACCGCCGCCCGAGACGATCTCCGGCGCGAAGCCGGCCTCGCGCAGCGCCTCGATCATCGAGGCGAGCAGGCGCCCCATCTCCTGGTTGGCGGCGCGGCGCGCGGCGAAATCGTCGATATGCTGGACGCGGCCTTGATAGGCCTGGACGCCGCGATAGCGCAGCCCAACCAAGCCCGAGACCAGCCGCGCCAGTTCGACAGCCTCGGCCGGCGTCGCGACGCCGCTGCGCTTCAACCCGACGTCGAGATCGACCAGCACGTCGAAGACCGTGCCGTGCCGCCGCGCCGCCTCGGCGTAGGCGGTCGCGAGATCGGCCCGGTCGACCACGACGCCGATGCGCCCGCCCGCTGCCGCCGCGCGCGCCAGAGCGTCGACCTTGGCGGGACTGGCGATCGGCGCGCTGAGCAGGAGGTCGCGGATGCCGCCCTCGAACAGCGCCAGCAGTTCGCCAGGCTTGGCGCAGCAATTGCCAAGCGCTCCGGCTGCCATCTGCCGGCGCGTGATCTCGGCGCATTTATGCGATTTCGCATGCGGCCTGAGGTTCAACCCGGCCTTGCGGCATGTCTGCGCCATCAGCGCGATATTGTGCTCGAACTGGTCGAGGTCGAGCACGGCGGCCGGCGTCTCCAACCGCGCCCGGCTGCCCGGCTCGCCGACGAGTTTCCGGTTGAGCGCAGCAGCGCCGAACAGAGGCATGCTCATGTCCTTGTCTCCGCAAGCGCGGCGCGTCGGCGGTCCGTCGCATCGCGATCGATACTCACGCCATCGGCGGCGAAGACCACACCATAGTCTCGTGCGGCGCCCGCCACCGTGACCTTGCCCTCGCGCAGATCATCCTCGATGCGGATCGGATCGCGCTGCAGCGCATCGCCATAGCCGCCGCCGCCGGCCCCGATCAGGCGGAAGACGTCGCCGGCGCGGGCGGAGAAGCTCTCCATCGGCATGGTCGGCAGGCCCTGCTCCGTGCCGTCGGCGCGGATCAGGATATGGGCCGAGGGCGCGCCGGGGCTGCCGCCCTCGAAGCCGAAGGGCGGGTGGTCGCGGCGATCGCCGCGCAGCACGAAGCGGATCGGCGCCAGGAAGCGGAACTCGCGGATAAATGAAAGCCCGCCGCGGAACTCCCCCGGCCCGCCCGTATCGGGCACCAGCCCGTAGCGCAGCACCTCGACCGGCATGTCGGCCTCGATCATCTCGACCGGCTGGTTGGATAGATTGGCAGCGGGATTGGAGATGCCCTCGATGCCGTCCTTGCCGGCACGCGCCCCCCAAGTGCCTACCACCATTTCGTTGAGCACGAAGGGCCGCCCCTCATGCGTGCCGCCAGCCGCGAGCAGATAGGGCCCGCCCTCGGAACCGCCCATGGCCCGTTCGGGCACGATCTGCGCCAGCGCCTGCATGATCGCATCGAAGACGCGATAGCCGACGACGCCGCGCGCTCCACAGGCCGCCGGATAGCGTGGATTGACCAGGCAGCCTTCCGGCGCCCGAACCGTGATCGGCCGCAGATACCCCTCGCAATTCGGGATGTCCTGCTGCGACAGGCAGCGTATGGCGCAGAAGGACGCCGATTCCGGCAGCGAGATCGGGCAGTTGATCGATGCCGCGACCTGGTCGGCAGTGCCGGCGAAATCGATGTCGATGGTGTCGTCGGCGACGGTGACCGTCGCGATGATCGGCAGCGGCTCCGGGTTCTCGCCGACGCCGTCGATATAGTCGGTGGCGCGATAGACACCATTGGGCAGAGCGCGGATGACGTCGCGCATCATCGCCTCGGCATGGTCGTGCAGCGCGTCGATATAGGTGTCGAGCACCTTAGCCCCATAGCGGCCGATCAGCGTCTTCAGCCCCTCTTCCGCGACATTGCACGCCGCGATCTGGGCACGGATGTCACCGAGCACCTCGACCGGCGAGCGGGTATTGGCCTCGATGATGCGGAACACCGCCTCGACCGCCTCACCGGCCTCGTAGAGCTTGAGCAGCGGCAGGCGCAGGCCTTCCTGCTGGATCTCGGTCGCGTAGATCGCGACGCTGCCGGGCACGATACCGCCGAGATCGGTGTGATGCGCCACCGTCGCGGCAAAGCCCGAGAGGCGGCCGGCAACGAAGATCGGCTTCAGGATGTAGATGTCGGGCAGGTGTTGGCCGCCTGAGCCATAGGGGTCATTGGCGATCAGCACGTCGCCCGGCTTCAGCGTGTCGCCATAGCGCTCGCGGACGAAGCCCATGATGCGCGGGAAGGAGCAGAGCTGGATCGGCAAGGTCAGCCCCTGCGCGATCACCCTGCCCTTCGCGTCGCAGAGCGCGGTCGAGTAGTCCATGATGTCGCGCACGACCGGCGAATAGGCCGAGCGCATCACGATCAGCGCCATCTCGTCGGCGGTCGAGGCGAGCGCGTTGCGGATCACTTCAAGGGTGATCGGGTCGATCTCGCGCATGCTCATGCGGCCTCCAGGGCGATGTCGATATTGCCGGCCTCGTCGAGCCGCGCGCTCTGGCCGGGGCCAACCACGCAGGTGCAGTCGTATTCCTCGATGACGAAGGGCCCGCGCCGCGCCGTGCCGTCGAGATCGGCTCGGCCGATCACGGCGATTGAGGCAGCGGACCCGCTGGCGTTGAAGGAGACGGCCCGATCGGCCCGGCGCATCGGCGCTTCGGCCGCAAATTGCTGGCGCGGCGCGATCAGCGGCAGACGCACCGTCAGGCGGGCATTGACGAGGTGGACCGCATCCTTCTGCGAGCGATGACCATAGGTGCGCTCATGCTCGCGATGGAACAGCTCGTTGAGCTCAGCGATGTCGAAGCGCCTCGCCGGAACGGTCAGTTCGTAGGCCTGGCCGACATAGCGCAGGTCGGCGGCGTAGCGGAATTCGGCCTGCGTAAGGTCATAGCCTTCGAGCGCAAGGATGCGGCGGGCATCGGCGCCGAGCTCGGCGAAGAGCCGCTCCAGCCCGGCATCGTCGAGCTCGCCGGCCCGCCGTCGCGAAGGCCGCACGAACTCCTGCTCGACATCGGAGCGCAGCAAACCGAGGGCGCTGAAGACGCCCGCGGCGCGCGGGACGATGACGCGGCGGATGCCGAGCGCGCCAGCGACCTCGGCCGCGACCACCGGCCCGTTGCCGCCGAAGGCGACCAAGGTCGCCTGGCGCGGATCGCGGCCGCGATAGGTCGAGACCGCCTTGACCGCCCGCGTCATCGTCGTCACCGCGAGCGTCAGCACACCGCGCGCCGTCTGCTGGAGGTCGAGGCCGAGCGGGCGCGCGACCTGATCGTTCAGCGCGGCGCGGCCGGCATCGGCTTGCAGAGGGAAACTGCCACCCGCTAGCGCGATGTCGTTGATGTAGCCGAGCGTCAGGAAGGCGTCGGTCAGCGTCGCCTGCCGGCCGCCCAGCCCGTAGCAGACCGGGCCCGGCCAGGCCCCCGCGCTCTGCGGCCCGACCGAGACCTGGTTCATCCGGTCAATCGCGACGATGCTGCCACCGCCGGCGCCGATCTCGGAAACGTCGATGAAGGGCATCTTGATCGGGTAGCCACCGCCCTTGACCAGCTTGCTCGACAGATTGATGCCGGCGCCGACCTCGTATTCGGTGGTTCGGGCCGGCTCGCCATGCTCGATCAGCGCCGCCTTGGCGGTGGTGCCGCCCATGTCGAAGGAGATGATGCTGGGTTCGTCGCTCCCCGATACCAATCGCGCGCAGGCGATGACGCCGGCGGCCGGACCGGATTCGACCAGCGACGCCGCCCGCTTCACCGCCGAGCCCAGCCGCATGATTCCTCCGCCGGAATGCATCATTTCGACCTGGCAGGTGACGCCGATCGAGGCCAGCCGCGCCGTCAGGGCGCTGGCGTAGTTGCGCACGACCGGGCCGATATAGGCGTTCACCACCACGGTCGAGGTGCGCTCGTATTCGCGGATCTCCGGCAGGATCTCCGAGCCGCGGCAGATATAGACGCCGTCGCCGAGCTCGGTGCGCAGGATGTCTTCAGCCTCGATCTCGTGCTGCGGATTGGCGTAGGCGTGCAAAAAGCTGATCGCGACAGCCTCGACGCCCTCCCCGCGAAAGCGCCGCGCAGCCGCGACGACATCCTCTTTCGAGAGCGGGATCCGCACCGAGCCATCCGCAGCGAGCCGCTCGCGCACCTCAAGCCGCAAATGCCTGGCCGCGAGCGGCTTCGGCTTGTCGTATTGCAGGTCGTAGAGCACCGGGATGCGCAGGCGGCGCATCTCCAGCACGTCGCGGAAACCGGCAGTGGTCAGGAGGCCGGTGCGGGCGCCCTTGTATTCGAGGATGGCGTTCGTCGCGACCGTCGTCGCATGGACGACGCCGGTGATCCGGTCAGGCGTGGTCTGGTAATCCTCGACCAGTGCCTTCAGCGCCTGCGCGATGCCGCGGCTGTAGTCGTCCGGGGTCGAGGGTACCTTGCGGGTCTCGATCAGCCCGTCGTCGCGCGCGACGACGACGTCGGTGAAGGTGCCGCCGATGTCGATGCCGATCCGGTAGCTATGCTGCGCCATGGATGTCTTCCCGGGTTTCTGGAGCGACCACGTCGGCACGGACGGGCAACGGCGTACGCCGGCCGGCGAGGCCCTTCGGCACCGCGGCGATGAGGGCTTGGGTGTAGGGGTGCTGCGGCCGCTCGAGCACGTCGAGGCAGGGCCCCTGCTCGACGATCGCGCCCCTGCGCATCACGACGATCCGGCTGCACAGCGTGCGCACCAGCGCGAGGTCGTGACTGATGAAGAGCAGCGTCAGGCCGAGCTCGCGGGTCAGGCGCGAGAGCAGATTGATCACCTGCGCCTGCAGGGAGACGTCGAGCGCCGAGACCGGTTCGTCGGCGATCAGAACCTCCGGCTTCATCGCCAGCGCCCGCGCCAGGCCGATGCGCTGGCGTTGGCCGCCGGAGAGCTCATGCGGCAGGCGCGGCCCGATCTCGGGGCCGAGGCCGACCAGCGTCAGCAAATCGGCGATCTCGCTCTCGCGCTGCGTCTTCCGCACGCCGCGCAGCGCCAGCGTCTCACTGATGCAGCGATCGACGCTCTTGCGCGGATTCAGCGCGCTGCTCGAATCCTGGAAGACCATCTGTATGCGCCGGCGCCACGGCCCGGCATGGTCGCGCATCAAGTCCGCCATCGACTGGCCGTCGAGCAGAACCTCGCCCGAGGTCGGCCGCGCCAGTCCGACGGCGAGACCGGCCAGCGTCGACTTGCCTGAGCCGCTCTCGCCGACGATGCCGACGACGTCACCACGCATCACGTCGAGGCTGACATCGTCGAGCGCCACGAGCCGGCTGTCGCGCCCGAGCAAGCGGTCGAGCAAGCCGCCCTGCGGGAAGGATTTCGAGACGCCGCGCAGCGACAGGATCGGGCCGGTCATCGCGGCCTCCAGCAGGCGGTGCGATGTCCAGCCTCATCGATGAGCAACGGCATCTGGCTGGCGCAGCGTTCGGCGGCGTCCGGGCAGCGCGGCGAGAACGGACAGCCCGCCGGCAGCCGGCCG
Source organism: Allobosea sp. GW821-FHT03A12 (assembly GCF_058986765.1). NCBI lineage: Bacteria > Pseudomonadati > Pseudomonadota > Alphaproteobacteria > Hyphomicrobiales > Alloboseaceae > Allobosea > Allobosea sp. GW821-FHT03A12. The sequence continues at coordinate 1,170,675 of NZ_JBYSVZ010000001.1, read as the reverse complement.
AGCCGCGGCGGCGCGCCCTCGATCGCGGTGAGCGGACCAACCGGGCCGGAAAGGCTTGGCACGCAGGCCTTGAGAAGGCTGGTATAGGGATGGCGCGGCGCAAGCTCGATCGCCTCGACCGGCCCGTCCTCGACGACTTTGCCGCCATACATAACGACGACGCGGTCGACGATCTCGGCGACGAGCTGGAGATTGTGCGAAATGAAGACGACGGCGAGGCCGAGCTCGCGGCGCAGTTCCGCGATCAGGTCGACGATCTGAGCCTGCACGGTGACGTCGAGCGCCGTGGTCGGCTCGTCCGCGATCAAGAGGCGTGGCCGGCAGGCGATCGCCATCGCGATCAGTGCGCGCTGGCGCATGCCGCCGGAGAATTCGTGCGGATAGGAGGAAAGGCGCTGGCCGGCATCGCGAATGCCGACGCGCTCGAGCGACTCCGCCGCGATACACCTGGCTTCCGTGGCCGAGACGTCGCGATGCGCCCGCACTACGTCCGTGATCTGCCGGCCGATAGTCAGCGCCGGATTGAGCGAGCTCTGCGGATCCTGGAAGACCATGGCGATGTCGCGCCCGCGCAGCACCTGCATGCGCCTTTCGTCAGCCGCGAGCAGGTCCTCGCCGTCGAAGATCACCCGCCCGCCGGTGACGCGCGCCGGCGCGCCGAGCAGGCGCATCACCGCCAGCATGCTGAGGCTCTTGCCCGAGCCGGATTCGCCGACGATGCCGACGGCCTCGCCCGGCGCGACGCAGAAGTCGACGCCGCGCACCGCCTCGACCATGCCGCCATCGGCCGAGCGGAAGCCAACGCGCAGGCCCTCGACGCTGAGCAAAGCCGGGCTCATGCGACCAGCGTCCTGGCTTCGCTGCGCGGATCGAACAATTCGCGCACCGCATCGCCGAGCAGGTTGAAGCCGATCACCGTCAGCGAGATGGCAAGGCCGGGGAAGACCGGCAGCCACCATTCGCCGGAATAGATCGCGCTGCGGGCGTCCGAAAGCATCGTGCCCCAGCTCGGCTGCGGCGGCTGCACACCGAGCCCGACGAAGCTGATCGAGGCCTCGATGACGATGCCGATCGCGACCAGCAGCGTGCCCTGCACGATGATCGGCGACAGGCAGTTCGGCAGCACGTCGCCAATGACGATCTGCCAGTGGGAGGCACCCTGCAGGAAGCGGGCGCGGACATAGTCGGCCCCGGCGATACGCTTGGCCACCGCATAGGTGACACGGGCGAAGACCGGCGAGAACAGGCAGCCGACGAGGACGACGATCTTGACCTCGTTCGGCAGCAGCAGCGGCCCGACCGGCAACGGCCCGACGCCGAGGATGCCGACGATGGCGATGGCCCAGACCAGCAGCGGGATCGAGGCGACGCCGTCGACGATGCGCATCACGACCTGCTCGCCGAGCCCGCCTTTGTAGGCGGCGAAGATCCCGGCCGAGACGCCGATCGCTGCGCCTATCAGCACCGCGCCGATCCCGACCGAGAGCGAAGCGCGCGCGCCGAACAGGATGCGACTGAGGACATCGCGCCCGCCCTGGTCGGTGCCGAGCCAGTGCTTCATGTCCGGCGCGACGAGCCTGTCCTCGATATTGAGCGCGAGCGGATCATAGGGCGCGATCAGCGGCGCGAAGATCGCGGCGAGCACGATCAGCCCGACGATGCCGGCCCCGAGCCAGCCGCTCCAGTCGAGACCGCGGAGAGCTTTGCGCAGATCGCTCATGCTGCCGCCCTCTGGCGCGGGTCGAGCACGCGATTGATCAGGTCGGCGCCGAGATTGGCGAAGACGAAGATCGCGGTGAACAGGAAGACGATGCCCTGCAGCAGCAGGAAGTCGCGTTGCGAGATCGCGTTCAGCAAAGCGCGCGACAGGCCGGGGATGTTGAAGACCTGCTCGATGATCAGCGCCCAGCCGAACATGTAGCCGAAGGAGAGCGCGGCGAGGTTGACGACCGGCGGTAGCGCGTTGACCAGCGCGTAAAACACGACCTGGCGCGAGGAGAGCCCCATGGCCCGGGCGGTGCGGACATAATCGCCGCGCAAGGTCTCCTGCAGGCTCGCCTGCGTCATCCGCGCCAGCACGGCGATGTAGTAGACCGCCAGCGAGAGCGAAGGCATCAGGATGCTCTGCAAATGCAGCGAAAGACCGGCCGACAGCGGAAAGTAGCCGCCCGGCGGCAGCAGGCGCAGATCGACGGCAAGGAAGCGGATCAGCACGATGCCGAGCCAGAAGGCCGGAATCGACAGGCCGAGCACCGAGGCGAAGCGGCTCACCCGGTCGAAGACGCCGCCCGGCTTGAGCGCCGCGAGCACGCCGATGCCGATGCCGAAGACGAGCGCGATCAGGAAGGCGAAGAGTACGATCGCCAGCGTCACCGGCAGCGCATTGACGATCTCGCTGGCGACGTCGCGGCCGGTGACGAAGGACTTGCCGAAATCCCCCCGCATGACGTCGCCAAGCCAGGCGGCGTATTGCGAGAGGAAGGGCCGGTCGAGGCCATGCGCCTGCTCGAACTGCGCGATCTGCTCGGCCGTAGCATCGGCGCCGAGCACGATCCGGGCCGGGGAGCCCGGTCCGGAGCGCGTCAGCGCGAACAGCGCGAGGCCGACGAAAAGCAGCGTGCCGATCGAGGAGACGATGCGGCCTGCGACGAGGCTGAGCATGGCGGGCTCGCTCTAATCCGTGGTCGCGTTAGACCTTGACCTCGCCGGGCGCGATGGTCAGGCCCTGGTTGACCTTCACATCCTGCAGCGCCTGCCGCCAGAGATTGGAGGCGTGGACATAGCCGAGCACGCCGATCGGCGCGTCGCGGGCAGCGAGCGTCTGCAGCTTGCCGTAGAGCTCCTTGAGCTTGGCTTCCTCCGTCTCCGCGAACGCCGCCGCCAGCGTCTGGTTGAACTCGGGATTGTTGTAGCCCGTGCTCTTCGACAGCACCTGCTCCGGCGTCAGGCAGACCTGCATGATGTAGCTCGGCTCGCCCGGCGACATGAAGACCTGCAGCGCCGCCTGGTGCTCGCCGCGGATCGCCTGCTGGATCAGCACCGAGAACTCGTAGACCTTGAGATTGACCTTGATGCCGATCTTGGCGAGCTGCGCTTGCACGAAGATCGCCGCATCCTTGGTGTCGAGCAGATAGGGCTCGGCCTGGATGCTGAGGTCGAATTCGGCGCCACCAGCGTATTTCGACTTGGCGAGCAGGGCTTTCGCCTTGTCGAGGTCGAAGCCGAGTTCCTTGTCGGCCTCGGCGTTGAACCACCAGCCGCGCGCTGGCGCCGGCACCGACGACGGATCGAGCAGCCCGTAATAGACCTTCTCGCCGATCGTCTTGCGGTCGATCGCGGCGGAGACGGCCTTGCGGAAGTTCACATCGTCGAAGGGCGCTTTCAGGTTGTTGGTGTACATCAGCAGCGCGCCGCCCAAGGTCGGGCGCGAGGCTCCGGTGATGCCCGGCATCGTCTTCAGCCGGTTGAACTCGCGCGGCGGCGGCGCGCTGATCAGGTCGACCTGGCCTGTGAGGAGATAGGCGACACGGGTTGCATCCTCCGGGATCATCTTGACGACGAGCCGATCCCAATGCGGCAGGCCCTTGCGCCAGTAGGTCGGGTTCTTCTTGAAGCTGATATAGTCGTTCGGCTTCCACTCCTCGAAGACGCCGAAGCCGGTACCAACCCCGGCAGGTTTCGACTTGAAATAGTCGTCACCATGCTCCTTGCGCGAGCCCGCGGGGTAGATGCCCATGTACTTGGTCAGGAAATACAGCCAGGGGCCATAGGGCTCCGACAGCTCGAACTGCACCTTCAGCTGATCCAGCACCGTCACCTTGGTGATCCGGGTGAAGAGCGAGCGGCGCGCCGCCTTGTTGGCGGGGTCGAGCAGATAGTCGAAGGAGTATTTCACGTCCTCCGCGGTCATCTTCTTGCCGTTGTGGAAGGTGACGTCGTCGCGCAGCTCGAAAGTGTAGGTCTTCTTGTCGGCTGAGATCACCGGCAGGGCCTTGGCGAGCTGCGGCTTCAGCACGCCGTCGACATCGTATTCGACCAGGTTCTCGAACACGGTCTGGCCGAGCACCATGGCGTCGTGATTGAGCTGGTTTATCGGATCGATGGTGATCGGATTGCTCGGCAGGACGATGGTCAGCGTCTTGCCATTGTTCGGTTGGGCCTGAAGCAGGCTCGCGGGCAAGAGGCCGCCAAGAGCGCCGCCTGCTGCAGCTGCGAGAAACGCACGGCGATTTGTCGGCACGGTCAGCATCGGAGTCCCCCTGTTTTATTGGCAATGCCTTGGCGACGCCGGAGACCGGCGCCGCGCCGAACGGGGGAAAGCTAGAGCGCCGAAGCGACGAATAAAAATAAGAAGTGCTTGCCGCTTGATTGCCTACGGCTATCGTCTTGCATCATGCGCTATACCTTCGGTCAGGCTGAAGCGTTCTATTGGGTCGCCCGGCTCGGCGGTTTCCGCGCCGCCGCGCTGCATCTCAACCTGTCGCAGCCGACCATCAGCCTGCGCATCAAGGAGCTCGAGCGCATCCTCGGCGGCGAGCTCTTCGACCGCTCGCTCTATCGCCCGGTACCAACGACGCTGGGCAATGCGATCTATGCCGATGTCGAGCGCATGCTGGCCCATGCCGAGCAGGTGCAGCGCCACAGCAAGGACGGCTTGCGCGGCAGGAGCCTTTTGCGCATCGGCGCCGCCGATTCCTTCGCCGCCGCCATCCTGCCGGAGCTGCTCGCCCAATTGGCGCGCCGCCATGCCGAATTGCAGGTCGACGTCACCGTCGACTTCAGCACCAAACTTGAACAACTCTTGCTCGACCGCTCGATCGACATCGCCTTCCTGTCGCAGCCGCGCGCCCATGACGGGGTCACCATCGTCCCGCTCTGGCTGATCGATCTCGTCTGGGTGGTGGGCGAAGGCCTGCCCTTTGCCGGCAATGTCGCGACGCCGGAGAAGCTGGTCGACCTGCCGATCTTCACCAACAGCTCGCCGTCCGGCCTGTTCACCACGATCCAGATGTGGTTCGGCGCGCATGGGCTGAAGCCGCGGCGCCTCAACACCTGCAATCCGCTGACCGTGATCGCGCGCCTCGCCAGCGCCGGCACCGGCGCGGCGATGATCCCGCGCGAGATGATCCATCTCTCCGGCGAGAAGCTGGCGCTGCGTGTGCTGGAGGCCGATCCGCCGATCCCGTCGCACAATCTTTGCGCGATGTGGTGGAACAACGAATCCGCCGATGAGTGCGGCTATCTCGCCAACCTCGCGCGCGAAATCGCAACGGGTTGACGCAGCGCCATGCCCCTTATCCAGGCGAAATGCCGGAATTACGGCCGAAACAGGGCATAGCCGCCGGGCCGGGCATGCATTACGCTCCCCTTCGGGCCACCTCATAATAGGCCAGCTAAAACAGGGGAATATGATGGACGAGCGTACGCTGAGCGGCTTGATCGAGAACGTGAAGGATGGCGCGATCTCCCGCCGCTCTTTCATTCGCAGACTGGCTGCCGTCGGCATCACCGCGCCGATCGCTTCGCAGATCCTGGCCTGGAACGACGTCGCGATGGCGCAGGCCTCGCTGCAGTACAAGCCGACCAAGGCCGGTGGCGGCGGGCCGCTGAAGATCTTGCTCTGGCAGGCGCCGACGCTGCTCAACCCGCATTTCGCCAGCGGCACCAAGGATCAGATCGCCGGGCGCATCTTCTTCGAGCCGCTCGCCGGCTGGGACAAGGAAGGCAACCTCACCCCGCAGCTTGCCGCCGAGGTCCCGACCAAGGCGAATGGCGGGCTTTCGGCCGACGGCAAGGAGGTGATCTGGAAGCTGAAGCAGGGCGTCAAATGGCATGACGGCAAGCCGTTCACCGCCGACGACGTCGTCTTCACCTGGGAATATGCCGCCGATCCGGCGACCGCCGCCTACACCTCCGGCGCCTACACAAACATCAAGGTCGAGAAGGTCGACGACCACACTGTCAAGGTCATCTTCAAGGAAGCGACGCCGTTCTGGGCCGACCCCTTCGTCGGCGTCACAGGCCAGATCATCCCGAAGCACCATTTCGGCGAGTACAAGGGCGCCAAGTCGCGCGAGGCGCCCGGCAATCTGAAGCCGGTCGGCACCGGTCCCTACAAGTTCGTCGACTTCAAGCCGGGCGACATCCTCACCGGCACGCGCAACGAGGACTACCACGTCAAGAACCAGCCGCATTTCGACACGATCGAGGTCAAGGGCGGTGGCGACGCCGTTTCGGCGGCCCGTGCCGTGCTGCAGACCGGCGAATTCGACTATGCCTGGAACCTGCAGGTCGAGGACGAGGTCCTCAAGAAGATGGAGACCGGCGGCCGCGGCAAGGTCAGCGCCGTGCCATCGGGCGACATCGAGTTCATCATCCTCAACACGACCGATCCCTGGACCGAGGTCGATGGCGAGCGCTCCAGCGTCAAGACCAAGCATCCGACCCTGTCGGATCCGAAGGTGCGCCAGGCGATCAACCTGCTGATCGACCGCGACTCCGTCCAGAAGTTCATTTACGGCCGCGGCGGCACCGCGACCGCGAGCTTCGTCAACGAGCCCAAGCAATTCCGCTCGCAGAAGCTGAAATACGAATTCAACATCGACAAGGCCAACAAGATCCTCGACGAGGCCGGCTGGAAGAAGGGCTCCGACGGCATCCGCGAGAAGGACGGCAAGAAGCTCAAATACGTCTTCCAGACCTCGATCAACGCCCCGCGCCAGAAGACACAGGCGATCATCAAGCAGGCCTGCCAGAAGGCCGGTATCGACCTCGAACTGAAGTCGGTGACGGCGTCGGTGTTCTTCTCCTCGGACGTCGGCAACCCCGACACCTACACCAAGCTCTATGTCGACATGGAGATGTACACGACCACGCAGCCCCAGCCCGATCCGGAGCGCTTCCTCAACCAGTTCACCTCCTGGGAGATCGCCACCAAGGAGAACAAATGGCTGGGCCGGAACGTCTCGCGCTATTCGGACAAGGCGGCCGACGAGGCCTACAAGGCTGCCCAGAAGGAGCTCGACCCAGCCAAGCGCGCCGCGCTGCTGATCAAGGTCGACGAGATCTTCTGCGAAGCCAACGTCATCCTGCCGCTGCTCTCGCGCACCCGCGTCGCCGCTTCGGTGACCAATCTGATGCACGACCACAGCGGCTGGGACGTCGACACCTGGAACCTGGCGGCCTGGTATCGCGCCTGAGGCCGGCCGGTCGCTCGCGGACGGTTGATCCCGTCCGCGAGCGGCTCCTGCCGCTTCCGCGCGAGCAGTCCCGGTCCGGTGGTGTCTCGTCGCTATCGGACCCGGGCAGCTCGCTTTAGCGACACCCGCTTCACGGGAATCCTTGATGGCGACCTATCTTCTGCGGCGATTGCTCATCGCCATACCAAGCCTGCTCGGCATCAGCCTGATCCTGTTCACGGTCCTGGCGCTGGCGCCGGGCGACCCGTTCTCGGAGATGGCGACCAACCCCAACGTCCCGCCCGAGGTGCGCGAAGCCATTCGCGCCAGCTTCGGCCTCAACGACCCGATCATGGTACGCTATCTGCGCTGGCTCTCGGCCATGGCGCAGGGCGACTGGGGCTTCTCCTTCGCCAGCCGCATCAATGTCGACACCCTGATCCTGCAGCGCGTGCCGACCACGCTCTTCGTCGTCGGCACCTCGCAGATCCTGGCGCTGTGCATCGCGCTGCCGGTCGGCATCTACGCCGCGACGCGGCCCTATTCGGTCTTCGACCAGATCGCCAACACCCTCGCCTTCGTCGGCTTCTCGCTGCCGACCTTCTTCACCGGCCTGCTCCTGATCCTGCTGTTCTCGATCAAGCTCGACTGGTTCCCCTTCGTCTACCGCTCCGACATCGCAGCGAGCGGCTGGCGTTGGTACTGGGAGATGTTCCGCCAGGCGATCATGCCGATCACCGTGCTCGGCCTGTTCCAGGCGGCATCGTATACGCGCTATGTCCGCTCGGCCGTGCTCGACGTGATCCGGCTCGACTACGTCACCACGGCACGCGCCAAGGGCCTCAGCGAGAAGCGGGTCACCCTCCGGCACATCACCCGCAACGCGCTGATCCCGGTGGTGACGCTCGTCGCCCTGCAGATGCCGGCGGTCTTCGGCGGCGCCATCGTCACCGAGCAGATCTTCCGGATCCCCGGCATCGGCTCGCTGCTGATCGACGCGATCCTCGCCAACGACACCCCCGTGATCATGGCCGTGACCTTTGTCTTCGCCTGCCTGGTCGTCCTGTTCAACCTCATTGCGGACCTGCTCTATGGCTGGCTCGACCCTCGCATCTCCTTCGGCTGACCCGGCCGTGGCTGCCGCCCGCGCGGCCGTCTCGGTCTCGCCCGGCCGTGAAACCTGGCGGCGCTTCCGCCGCCACAAGCTCGCCATGGCGAGCGTGGTCATCCTCGGCCTGCTGATCCTCGGGGTCGTCGTCGGCCCCTGGTTCTGGCCCGTCCCGATCAACGACATCGACTTCTCGGCGCAGCTCCAGGGCCCATCCTGGGCTCACCCGTTCGGGACCGACGATCTCGGCCAGGATATCCTGGCGCGGATGATGTATGGCGGGCGCATCTCGCTCGCCGTCGGCCTCGCCGCCATGGTGGTCGCGACCACCGTCGGCGTCGTGATCGGCGCCCTCGCCGGCATGTCGCGCAAGATCGCCGACCCCGTGCTGATGTGGGTGACCGACCTGTTCCTGTCGCTGCCGCAGCTGCCGCTGCTGCTCCTGGTGATCTATCTGTTCCGCGAGCAGCTCAAGGCGGTGTTCGGCGTCGAAGGCGGCGTCTTCATCCTGATCGTCGTCGTCATCGGCGGCCTGCGCTGGATGCCGGTCGCCCGGCTGGTGCGGGCGCAGTTCCTGTCGCTGCGCGAGAAGGAGTTCGTCGAGGCTGCCAAGGCCCAGGGCGCGACCAAGATGCGCCAGATGACACGCCATATCCTGCCCAACGCGCTCGGGCCGGTGATCGTCGCCTCGACCATCGAGGTCTCCTCGGCGATTATCGCGGAATCGACGCTCTCCTTCCTCGGCCTTGGCTTCCCGCCGGATATCCCGACCTGGGGGCGCCTGCTCTTCGACGCCAAGGACCATCTCGACACCGCCCCGCACTGGGCCCTGTTCCCGGGCGCGGCGATCTTCCTGACCGTGCTGTCGATCAACTTCATCGGCGACGGCCTGCGCGACGCGCTCGACCCGCGCCGCGTGATCTGAGCACATGATGCGATGCCGCCAGGCCGGCACCCGGCCTGGCGGCATCGCTGCGGCGATCTTATATCGCTCGCCGGCCAACCGACGGTGGATAGCCGTCAGGCCTTTGACCGCGCGGTGAACAGCCATCAACATTGACAGGCTCCATCGCTTGCGGCGCACCGGCCCCTGTAGAATCGTCCGCCGGCCGAATCGCGCCAGAATCGGGGCACCGACAGGGGAAGCAGAGCTGATGGATCCGCTATCCAGCGACCGGCTCGTCATCGTCGAGGACGACCCTGTCACCCGTGCGGTGATCGCCGGCTATTTCACCGATCAGGGCTTCCAGGTCGAGGAGGCCGAGACCATCGCCCAGGCCAGGCAGGCGGTGCGGCGTTTCAGGCCGGACCTGATCTTCATCGACGTCGTCCTGCCCGACGGCGACGGCCTGGAGCTAGCACGAGAACTCCAGTCGTCCTCGGATGCGGGCATCATCTTTGTGACCCGGCGCGACGCCGATGTCGATCGCATCGTCGCGCTCGAGCTTGCCGGCGACCACTATGTCAGCAAGCCGGTCGACCTGCGCGACCTGCTCGCCAGGGCGCGTTCGCTGCTGCGCCGCCGCCGGACCGAGCGCGACACGGCGCGCCGCAACACCGTGGCGATCTTCGGCCCGTTCACGATCGACCTGCTGCGCCGCGAGCTCGCAATGAACAATGGCGAGCCCATGCGCCTGACCCGTGGCGAGTTCGACCTGCTTGCCGCGCTGATCGAGAGCAACGGCCATCCCCTCAGCCGCGACTATCTGATCGAGGTGATCAGCAACCGCTTCACCGATGTCGACGCCCGCAGCGTCGATGCGCTGGTCGCGCGCTTGCGCAAGAAGCTGGGGGACACCGCCAAATCGGGGATCATCGCGACCGTCAGCGGCAAGGGCTACAAGATCGGCGTCCCCGTCGAGCGCATCTAACCGGCTCCGGACAGAGCTAGCCCTCGAGCGCTCCGATCATCTCCACTCGCGTCGCATGCCGGCCGCCTTCGAACTCCGCCGCGAGGAACGCATCGACGATATCGAGCGCCAGCCCCTCGCCCACCACGCGCGCACCGATCGACAGCATGTTGGCGTCGTTGTGCTGGCGGATCATGCGGGCCGAGAACGAGTCGGCACAGACACCGCAACGGATGCCCTTGACCTTGTTCGCCGCCATCATGATGCCCTGGCCGGTGCCGCACAGGATGATGCCGAACCGGCAGTTGCCAGAGGCGACGAGCCGCGCCGCCGCTTCACCATGCTTCGGGTAAGGCGTGCTCTCCGCCATCGCCGGCCCGATATCGACCACGACCCAGCCCTGCGCCGCGACGTGAGCGGCGATGGCCTGCCGGAGCTGGATGGCGGCATGGTCGCTGGAGAGGACGACGCGGTTGCTGGCTGTCATGGCGAGATCGTTCCTTTTCCCAAGGCCGGGCAACGGCTCGGCCGGGTTGGATCAGGCGCGCCTTGTCCGGTCAATGTGTCCGATCCTCGCGATGCGGCCTGATCGAAAAGCGCCTCGAGCTGTTCGATCTCAAACAGCAGCGGCAGCAGGAGCCTCCTCCAGCTCGGCCAAGGCGTCCAGGGCCTCCTCGCGGGCCTGCCCGAGCGCCTCGACCGCGGCCATGAGCGCTTCACGGTCGGCCCTTGCCGCATCGCGTTCGAGGACGGCCGCGAGAGCAAGGACCTGCCCGAGGCCGACCGCTCCGGCAGAGCTCCCCAATTGATGCGCGAGCCGTCGCAGCTCGGCTCGGTCGGGGCTTGGCAGAGCAGCTTGCATCTGGGTCAGGATCGTCCCCGACACCGTCGCGAACAGCGCCACGAGCTGCCTTGTGCGCTCATGGCCGATCAGGCCGCGCTGCGTTCGGAAGAAGGCTGCATCGACGGGTTGCTCGGCCGAAAGCGCCACGACCTGGCTTTTGCCGCCACGAGCGCTGCCGCGCCCGATCACCTGCAACAGGGCGGCGGAGGTGATCGGCTTCGACAGGATCGTGGTCAACCCCGCCGCACGCATCCGCCGCATCGTCTCCGGCGAGACATCGGCCGTCAGCGCGACGATCCGAGGCTGCGCGATGCCGGTGATCTCGCGGATCGCCAGGGCGGTCTCGATGCCATCGATCCCGCTCATGTGCATGTCGAGCAGCACGAGATCGAAGGGCCGCCGGCGCAGCGTCTTCAGCGCGGCTTCGCCGGAGGCCGCGGCCTGCACCTTGTGGCCGGCCTTGCCGACCATGAGTCGCGCGACCTCTCGCGTGACGGGATCGTCGTCGACCACGAGGATCGTCTGCAACTGCCCCGCCGCGACCTCGCCCGGGCGGGCCGCGGCCCTGGCCGCCGCCACCGGCAACCTGACCGAGAAGGTGCTGCCCTGCCCCTTGGCGCTGACGACGGAGATCGAGCCGCCCATCAGCTCCGCCAGCTTGCTGCAGATCGCCAGGCCGAGCCCGACGCCGCCATTGCGCCGTCCCGTTTCCGGATCGACCTGCACGAAATCCCGGAAGATCTGACGTTGCATCGCCGAATCGATGCCGATGCCGGTGTCGCGAACGGCCAATGTCAGATCCAGCCCCTTCCCCGGCGAGGCGCGCTGCAGCTCGGCCGCCAGCACCACCTCTCCCGCTTCAGTGAAGCTGATCGCATTGCGCAGCAGGTTGACCAGGATGCGGTGGATCTTGCCGGCATCGCCGTGCAGGCGCAGTTCGTCGGGCGGTGGGCGCAGCGTCAGCGCCAGCCCCTTCTGCTCGGCCAGCGGCCGCATCAGCGCCACCGCGCCGGCGAGGAGAGCACAGAGGTCGAAATCGCGCCGGTCGAGGCTTTCGGTCCCGGCCTCCAGCCGCGACAGGTCGAGCGTCGCATTGGCAAGATCGACTAGCGCCTCGCCCGAGGTCGCGGCCATGGCGACGAGGCGGCGGTCGCGCTGGCTCATGCGACGGCGGTCGATCAGCTCGAGGACGCCGAGCACACCGGCGAGCGGCGTACGGATATCGTGCCCGACCACCGCCAGGAACCGGGACTTGGCCCGCGTCGCCTCCTCCGCCGCCTTCTGCCCGGCGGAGGCGAGTTGCAGCGCCTGCTCCAGCGCCGCGGTGCGCTCGACGACCTTGTCCTCCAGCACGGCCCGGCTTTCCGCCAGGCGCTCGGCCATCACGTTGAATTGGTCGCCCAGTTCCTGGAGCTCGTCACCCGTGCGGATCGCAATCCGCGCATCGAGCTCGCCGCGGCCGATCCGTGCCGCTCCCTCGCCGAGGGCCTTGATCGGCGCGACCAGCTTGCGACTGAGCATGAGGCCGGCCAGCACCGCCACCAGCAGGGCCAGCAGCAGCACCGTGAGCGAACGCAGGATCGAGGCATGGATCGGCGCGAAGGCCTCGCTCTCCGGCAGGTCGATCACGACGTTCCAGTCGAGATCCGGGACCGCAGCCATGACCGAGAGAACGCGCCGCCCCTCGATATCCGTCACCGACAGCCCCGCCCTGGCCGCTCCAGCGGCTTCATGCGCGTTCACGAGCGTGGCGAGATTGGTGTTGCGCAGCACGAAGCGCAGGTCGGGGTGGGCGATCAGGCGTCCGGAGCGGGTGACGATATAGGCGCGGCCGGCCTCGCCGACCTTGAGGCGCGAGACCAGCTCGCGGATGAAGACGAGGTTGACGGTTGCCCGCGCGACCCAGTGCGGCGGCGAGGCCGCTCGCCTGAGCAGCACCATATGCGGTTCCGAGCCGCGCCGGAATTCGACCTCGCCGTGGAAGCTGCCCTGCGCCAGGGCAGCCTGGAAGCCGGGATCGGTCGACCAATCGGTGCCGCCATCCGCCCGATCGCGCGCATAGCGCGACAACAGGAGCTGCTCGCGCCCCGCCGGGTCGATCTGGCGCAGCTCCAGCACGGCGGGGACCTGCCGCATCAGCCGCAGACCGTCGAGCCGGCGCTCCTCCGGCGAGTTGCTGCTGGCGCCGCTCTGGGAGGCCCAGTCGAGATGCCCCATGATGTCGGCGACGAAGGCGCCGATCCTTTGGGCCGCCGCCCTGGCCTGCTCCTGCTGGACCCGGACCAGCAGCGCCCTCTGGTCGGAGAAGGCGAAGAAGGTCGAGATCGCCGTGTTGACCCCGAGCGCAAGGCAGATCGCCAGGCCGACGAAGAGCGCGTATTTGCGGGTGAGCTCACCGCGCCGGCGTTGGGAGCCGCCCAGCCCCGTCGTGCCATCTTGCGTCACGACAGGATCCGTTGCGCGCGGATCCGCAGCGAGGCCGGCAGGCTCAGCCCCAGGGCCGCGGCGGCCTTTTCGTTGATGACCAGCTCGAAGCTGCGCGAGAACTGCACCGGCAGTTCGGCGACGTCGGCCCCGCGCAGGATGAGGTCGATATAGGAGGCGAGCATCTCGGCCGTCTCCTCGCGCGCCCCGGCATAGGACATCAACCCGCCCTGCAAGGTGAAGGTGTCGAACGGGTAGACGGCGGGGAGGGCCAGGCGCGCGGCAGCGGCGGTGCAGAGCCCGGCATGTCGGTAGGTGAAGCTGTCCGGCAGGAAGACCAGGCCGCCGCCCGCTCCCTTGCCGGCGAATCCGGCGATCTCTCGGTCGATCGCGGCAGGTTCGGTCACCTGGATCGTCTCGAAGGCTGGCCCGTCGCCAGTCGCCGCTGCCCGCAGGCGCGCAAGATAGGTCGCGCCGGCGGCCGGCGTCGTATGGGGATTGAAAACCACGCCGATGCGCCGCGTCGCCGGCGCGATCTCGGCCAGGAGCTCGACCCATTTCTCCGACATGGCGGGATCGTTGTTGCTGAAGCCCGTGGCGTTTCCGTCGGGGCGTTCGAGCGAGCGCACGAAGCCGCTCCCGACCGGATCGGAAGCCGTCCCGAACAGCACCGGAATCCGCCGGGTCTTCGCCAGCACGGCCGCAGTTTCGGCGCTGGAGCCGACGACGATGATGTCGGGGCCGTCGGCGACCACCTCGGCGGCGCCCCGGGCAAGGTCCTCCTCGCTCGTTCCCCAGACTCTCCAGCTGACCCGCAGATTCTTGCCCTCGACCCAGCCCCGCTCGGCCAGCAGCCGATAGAGCTCGGCCACGCGCGCGCTCACGATGGGATGGTCGAGCGGCAGTCCGATCAGCATCGAGATCCGCTTGGCCGGTTCCGCCGAGCCCGCCGCTCGGCCCGATAGCGCAAGACCGCAGGATGCCAGGGCAGCCAGGAGGGAGCGGCGGTGCATACGGCGAACCAGATGGAGGAAAGGAGCCCAGCCGCTCCCTAGTGGACAATTTGCACGCTCCACCCGTTCGCGTCGAGAGCAAGAACGGGTCCATTCCCCGCATTTTCAGGGCATGAGACACCGCGAAAGGCGCTCGCGAACACTCTCGAGCCGGCGAATCTGCCGCACTTTCACTCCGGGATCGCAACTGCTAGACGGGGCGCGATCGCGCGTGCACGGCGCAAACAGGTTCACGAATTATGCTTCTTCGCGTTGGCACCCGCCGCAGCCCCCTTGCCATGACGCAAACCAACTTTGTAATTGGTTCAATTCAGGCATTGCATCCGCACATCGAATTCGAGATTTGCCCGATTTCCACGGTCGCCGATCGCGACCGGGTCTCCGAGTTCCACCAGTTCGGCATGATCGGCGTCTTCACGACCGAGCATGAGGAGCAACTGCTCCGAAAGGACGTCGATTTCGTCGTCCATTCGCTCAAGGACCTGCCGACCATTCTTCGCGACGGGCTGACGCTTGCCTCCGTGCCCAAGCGCGAGGACCCCCGCGATGTGCTGTGCGGCTCGGCGCTCGAAGACTTGCCGGAAGGCGCCCGGGTGGGCACCGGCTCGCTGCGCCGGCGCGCGCAGATCCTGAGCCTGCGCCCCGACGTCACCGTCGTGCCCATCCGCGGCAATATCGGCCCGCGCCTCGCCAAGATCGAAGGTGACGACGCGCTCGACGCCGTCATCTTGGCCCATGCCGGGCTGGAGCGGCTCGGTCTCGGCGACAGGTCGTCGGCATTTCTCGACCCCGTCGCATTCCCCTATGCCGTCGGCCAGGGGGCGCTGGGCATCGAGGCGCGCAGCGAGGACAGCGAGCTGGTCGAGATCCTGCGCTCGATCGAATGCCGCAAGACCAGGGCCGAGGTCGATGCCGAGCGCGAGATGATGCATGCGCTCGGGGCCGGCTGCAGCCTGCCCGTCGGCGCCGTCTGCAACTGGCAGGACGAGCGGCTGAGCCTGCAGGCCCAGATCACCTCGCTCGACGGCCATGAGCGGGTCGTCGCGACGCAGGACGAGCCGGGCGAGCAGGCGAAGGAGCTGGGGCTTGCCGTCGCCGAGACGCTGAAGATCCGCGGCGGCGAGAAGATCCTGCAGTCGAGCTACCGGGAATTCTGCAGCCACTTCAAGATGCTGCAGTCCTGAGACGGCTGCAGCATCTGCTGCGATCCAGGCCGCCTCACGCGGCCGTCGACTGCGCCATCGTCTCCATGGCGGCTGCGATCGCCGCCTCGGTCGCCTCGATATCGGCGAGGCTATGGGCGGATGACAGATAGCAGAGGCCGCGCGGCAGGGTCATCACCCCCTGCCTGAGCAGGGCGCCGGTGAAGACCAGCGTCTTGTCCTTGTCGACCTTCGCCGTGTCGCGCAGTGTCTCGACCGGCCCCTTGGCGGCGAAGATCTGCAGCGCCGCCCCAGCCTGGCGCGCCCGGACCGGAACGCCGCGACGCACGGCCTGATCGTTCAGGAAGCCGCACAGCCGCGCCGCGAACCCGTCCATGCGCGGATAGATTTCCCCGCGCTCGGCTTGCAGCACCTTGAGGCAGGCGATCGCGGCTGCCACCGAGAGCGGGTTGCCGTTGAAGGTGCCGCGATGCATCAGCCGCCCGCTCGAGAGGACCTCCATCGCCGCGCGGCTGCCCGAGACCGCGCTGATCGGCAGGCCGGCGCCGAGCGCCTTGCCGAGCACGCTGATATCGGGCGTCACGCCATAGCGTTCCTGCGCGCCGCCAAGGGCGAGGCGGAAGCCGGTGATCACCTCGTCGAAGATCAAGAGCGCACCGCACCGTTGTGTCGCCGTCCGCAGCCGCTCCAGGAAACCGGGGGGCGGCTCGAAGCAGCCACCATTGATCGCAGCCGGCTCGACGATGACGGCAGCGAAGCTTGAATCGAGCACCGCCTCTACCTGCTCGGCATCGCCCCAGTCCAGCAGCGTCACGCTCTGCGCCGCCTGCGGGTCCTGGCCGAGCGCCGAGGCGCCGTCCTGGCCGATCGCGTTGCCGACATGGATGCCGTCGGCCCAGCCATGATAATTGGCCCGAAACTTGATGATCTTGACGCGCCCCGTCGCGGCACGCGCGACCCGCAGGGCGAGCTGGATCGCCTCGGTGCCGGTGCTGACGAAGCTGGTCTGCTCGGCCGACGGCACGCAGGCCGCGATCAGCTCGGCCAGCTCCGCCTCGCCGCGATGAACGCTCGCGGTCCGCAGGCCGCGGCCGAGCTCGTCCTGGATGGCAGCGATCACTGACGGGGGCGTGTGGCCGAGGATCAGCGGGCCGTAGCCGAGGGCGTAGTCGATAAAGCGGTTACCGTCGACGTCGACGACATGAGCGCCGTCGCCACGCTCGACCGTGATCGCCACCGGATTCTGCGTCGCGCGCGGGGTCGATGAGACGCCATAGGCGAGATGGGACAGCGCGGTCTTGCGATGCGCATAGGAGCCGGCGAAGCGCTGGCGGTCTGCGGCGTCGAGGCTGTCACTCATCACTGTCTCACATAGGCATCGGTGGGCATCAAGACAGCCAAATAGGTATCAATGATATAAACATAATACAACATACTTCCGCGAGCAGCGGGCCTGATTGGTATTCCAGACCATACATGCTAGCGATTCCCCACGACGATTCCGGAAAGGCAATCCATGGCGAGACCGCAGACGGGTACGGCGGCTGAGCGGCCTTCGTCGGAACGGGATGTGATCCCGCTCTATCACCGCGTCTACGTCATGCTGCTCCAGAAGATCATGGACGGCTCTTATCCGCAGGGCTCCCCGATCCCGAGCGAGGACGACCTCGCCGAGACCTTCAGCGTGTCGCGGGTCACGATCCGCAAGGCGATGGAGAGGCTGGAGCGCGAGGGCCGTGTCCTGCGCCAGCGCGGCCGCGGCACCTTTCCGCTGACGCCGGCCAACGAGGCGGGCGAGCCCGCGAGCCAGCTGCTCAACAACCAAATCTCGCTTGCCCGCAAGACGAAGATCGCCCTGCTGGCCTATGACTTCGTCCGTCCCTCGCCTTTGCTCGCCCAGACCTTCGACATCGCCGACGGTACGGAGCTCTTGCGGATCGAGCGCGTCCGCGGCGACGAGCGCTCGCCTATCTCGCACACGCTCTGCTATCTCCCCGCCGACCTCGCCCCGCTGGTGCCGCGTACCGCGATCTCGTCGCTGCCGGTCTCGGCCACGCTCGCCGCTGCGGGCGTCAAGCTCGCCCGCTTCGAGGAGAAGATCACGGCCGTGCTCGCCGATTCCGATGTGGCACCGCATCTCGACGTCGCGATCGGCACGCCGCTGGTGGCGATGACCCGCCATGTCCGCGACGAGGACGGGCGCCTGATCGAATTGCTGCAGGCGCTCTACCGGCCCGACCGCTACGAATACCGCGTGCAGTACTCGATCGACGGCCAGAATCTCGGCACGCCCTGGAAGGCGATGATCACCGACAGCGGCGCCTCCTGAGAGCGCGCTGGTCTTACACAGAAGCACCGCGGTCATTCCGGGGCGACGCGAAGCGGCGAGCCCGGAACCCAGAACCGATGCCGGTCGTTATCCTGGCACTGCTATCGATGCATCTTTCCGGAGACGGCATCGGTGCTGGGTTCCGGGCTCAGGCCTGTCGGCCTGCCCCGGAAAGACGGCGTGCGTCCTTCTGACTGAAGAGGCTGTGTGCCGCTCAATCAGCGCCGGATGAACGGGTTCGGGATATCCGTCGCCGTCGAGATCCAGACGCTCTTGGTCTCCATGTACTCCCGAATGCCGGCGATACCGCCCTCGCGGCCGACACCGCTCATCTTGAAGCCGCCGAAAGGCGAGGTCGTGCTGGTCGAACGGTAATTGTTGACCCAGACCGTGCCGGCGCGGACCCGGTTCGCCATCGTCAGCGCCCGGCGCATCGACTGCGTCCAGATGCCGGCGGCGAGGCCGAACTGCGTGTCGTTGGCGATGCGGACTGCCTCGTCCTCGTCCTTGAAGCGGATCACCGACAGGACCGGGCCGAACACCTCCTCCTGGGCGATGCGCATGCCGTTCTTCACGTCGACGAAGATGGTCGGCTTGAAGAAGAGCCCTTTCGGATAGCCCGGCACGGAGGCCGGCTCGCCACCGGCGACGAGGCGTGCGCCCTCGGACTTGGCGATCTCGACATAGGACTTGATCTTCTCGAGTTGCGGCCTGGTCGAGATCGGCGCGACCTGCGTCGCCTGATCTGAGGGGTGGCCGAACCTGACATCGGCGATGAATGCCTTGAGCTGCTCGACGAAGGCATCGTGGATTGTGTCCTGTACCAGCAGGCGCGAGCCCGCTACGCAGGTCTGGCCCGAGGCCGCGAAGATGCCGGCGACGGCGCCCTTCACCGCCTGGTCGATTTCGGCATCGTCGAAGACGATGTTCGGCGACTTGCCGCCAAGCTCCAGCGTCACGCGCTTCATGTGGCGGGCGGCCTTCTCGTTGATCATCCGCCCCGCTTCAGGCCCGCCGGTGAAGGCGATGCGCTCGACCAGCGGGTGGCTGATCAGCGCGTCGCCGACCTCGGCGCCGAAGCCGGTGATGACGTTGACGACGCCCTTGGGAAAGCCGGCCGCCTCGACCAGCTTGACGAATTCGAGCAGCGAGGCCGAGGTGAACTCCGACGGCTTCAGCACGACGGTGCAGCCGGCCGCCAGCGCCGGGGCCAGCTTCAGGCTGGTCAGCGGCAGCGGCGAGTTCCAGGGCATGATGCAGGCGACGACGCCGATCGGCTCCGGCTTGGTGTAGTTGAACACGCCCGGCTTGTCGGTCGGGATCACCGTGCCTTCGATCTTATCGGCCAGCCCGCCATAGTAGTAATAATAGTTCGCCATATAGCGCATCTGCATCGAGAGCTCGGCGAAGAGCTTGCCGTTGTCGCGCATCTCGACCCGCGCCAGCCAGTCGGCGTTCTCGGTGATGAGGTCGCCGAGCTTGCGCATCAACGCGCCGCGGCCCGAGGCCGACAGCGCCGGCCACGGCCCTTGCGAGAAAGCGCGATGCGCCGCCGTGACGGCCCGCTCGACATCGGCGCTGTCGCCGCGCGCCACCCAGGCCCAGTCCTCGCCGGTCACCGGATCAGAGGTCTCCAGCCAGGCATTGCTCGCCGGATCGACGAAGGCGCCATCGATATACTGCTGATAGCGATAGCGCTGGTCCGCATCCTGCTTGGTCGGGCGGATCGCGGACGAGATCGGATCGAGCGAGAGCGTAGCTGCGGTCATCGGAGGTCCCTGGAGAGCACGGCGTCGGGTTGCCGTTGACAGATATGTATCATCATCATATCAAAAATACCAATACGCTTGTCACGCCGGTGGCAGACGGCTTGACGCAGCAGCCTGACTGCCGTCGATGGCCGTCGAAACCCGGGCTTGATATCCATAAGAACGAGGGGATGAGCATGAAGACGACGAGATTTGCCTGCGCGGGGCTGTTCGCGCTCGGACTGGCCGCAGCAGCGGCTCCCGCTTTGGCGCGCGACCTGATGGTCGTCGGCTTCGGCGGCGGCTTCCAGGACAATGCCCGCAAGCACCTGTTCCAGGGCTATGCCGCCGAGAAGGGCATCAAGGTCGCCGACGACGTCTACAACGGCGAGATGGCCAAGATCTATTCGATGGTGAAGTCGAACGACGTCACCTACGACGTGATCATGGTCGAGGCGCCCGAGCTCGCCCGCGGCTGCGACGACGGCGTCTTCGAGAAGCTCGACTGGACCGTCATCGACCAGAAGAAGTTCATCCCCGGGGGCACCACCGCCTGCGGCGCCGGCGCTGTCGGCTGGGGCGTCAGCCTGTTCTACGATCAGGCCCGTAACCCTACCGGCCCGGCCAACTATGCCGAGCTTTGGGACGTCCAGAAGTTCCCCGGCAAGCGCTCGCTGCGCTCCGGCGCCAAGATGACCCTGGAGATCGCCCTGCTCGCCGACGGGGTGCCGGCCGCCGATGTCTACAAGGTGCTGGCGACGCCGGACGGGCAGAAGCGCGCCTTCGCCAAGCTTGACCAGATCAAGCCGCATGTCGTCTGGTGGAAGTCGGGCACGCAGCCGCTGCAGCTCGTCGGCTCGGGCGAAGCCGCCTATGCCGTCGGTTATGTCGGGCGCACGATCCGCGCCAATGAGGGCGGCGCCAAGTACCCGGTGCAGTGGAACACGCTGCTGTTCTCGTTCGACTACTGGACGGTGGTGCGCAACTCGCCGAACAAGGCCGAGGGCATGAAGCTGATCAGCTACATGACCGACGAGAAGCCGCTGACCAATCTGGCGCAGGACTGGGCGGTGTCGCCGGCCAACACCGCCGTCGCCAACAACCCCGAGGTCATCAAGAAGAACCCCGGCATGGTCGCCAACCACGCCAAGGAAGGGCTCTTCATCAACACCGAGTTCTGGGTCGAGCACGGTGAGGATCTCGAGGCCCGCTTCAACGCCTGGCTGGCGAAGTAAGCCGGCGCGCGGGCACGGGGACTCGGCATGTCACGACGGAACCTGCTGGCGGCGGCGCTGATCGCGCCCCTCCTGCTCCTGGTCACGCTGAGCTTCCTCGTCCCGCTCGGGGCGACGCTCTATCGGGCGGTCGATGATTCCGAGTTCTCGACCACCCTGCCCCGCACCACCGCCTTGCTGCGCGCCTGGGACGGCAAGGACCTGCCGCCCGACGAAGCCTTCGCGGCCATCGTCGAGGAGCTGCGCGCCGCGCAACAGAACCAGGAGGCCGGGGCCGTCCTCAGCCGCCTGAACTTCGAGGAGACCGGCCTGCGCAGCCTGTTGCTGCAAGCTGCGCGCGCTTCTGCTCGGCTGGCTCCGCCAGTGAAAGACAGCCTGATCGCGCTCAATCCGCGCTGGGGCGAGCCTGAGCTCTGGCGCATGTTCAAGCGCGCCACCGGCCCCTGGACCTCGCTCTATCTGCTGCGCTCGCTCGACATGCGCCCGACCGACAAGGGCATCGTCCATGCCGGCTCGGAGGACGCGGTCTTCCTGCCGCTGTTCTGGCGCACCTTCGAGATCAGCCTGATCGTCACGGTGATCTGCGCGTTGCTGGCCTATCCCGTCGCCTACACCCTCTCGATCCTGCCGCAGGGCTGGGCCAATGCCGGGATGATGCTGGTGCTGATCCCGTTCTGGACCTCGATCCTGGTGCGGACAACGGCCTGGTTCATCATCCTGCAGCGGGAAGGGCCGATCAACGCGCTGCTGCTCGCCTTCGACATCGTCAACCAGCCGCTGACGATGATCTTCACGCGCTTTGCCGTCTATCTCGCCATGGTCCATGTGCTGCTGCCCTTCGCCATCCTGCCGCTCTATGGCGTGATGAAGGGGATCAAGCCGGACTATATGCGCGCCGCCGCCTCGCTCGGCGCGCCGGGCTGGCGCCGCTTCCTGCGCATCTATCTGCCACTGACCATGCCCGGCGTCGCCGCGGGATCGCTGATGGTGTTCATGCTCTCGGTCGGCTTCTACATCACGCCCGCTCTCGTCGGCGGCTCCGGCGACCAGATGGTCAGCTATTTCATCGCCTTCTTCACCAACACCTCGGTGAACTGGGGCATGGCCGCTGCGCTGGCGACGCTGCTGATGGCGATGACCGCGCTGCTCGTCATCGTCGCGCGGCTGATCGTGCCCGGCTTCCGCTCCGGCAATGTGAAGGTCTGAGCGATGGCAGGCACCGCTCCCTCCGCTCCTGCGCGCAAGCTCTCGGCCGGGCGCCTCGCGCTCGCGCTCGCCACGGCCCTGATCCTGCTCTTCCTGGTGGCGCCGATCGTCGTCGTCTTCCCGCTCTCGCTCTCCTCGGGTGAATTGCTGGTGCTGCCGACGCCGGGCTACTCGCTGCGCTGGTACGAGGACTTCTTCACCTCCAGCCGCTGGCTCAGCGCCACCTGGAACAGCTTCGTCGTCGGCATCGCCACCATGATCCTGGCGACGCTGCTCGGCACCCTCGCCGCCTTCGGCATCTTCCTCGGCCGCTTCCGCGGCAAGGCGCTGCTGCTCGCCATCCTGTCGCTGCCGATGGTGACGCCGGTCATCGTCACCGCGATCGCCATGTACTTCTCGCTGTCGCTCGTCGGTCTCGGCTCGACCCTGACCGGCCTGATCCTCGCCCATACCGTGTTGTCGGTGCCCTTCGTGCTGCTGACGGTGCTGGCCTCGCTGCAGACCTTCGACCAGAACCTGCTGCGCGCCGCCGCCAGCCTCGGTGCCAATCCGGCGATCGCCTTCCGCCGCGTCGTGCTGCCGCTGATCGCGCCGGGCGTGGCGACGGGCGCGCTCTTCGCCTTCGCCACCTCCTTCGACGAGCTGATCGTGGCGCTGTTCATCGCCAGCCCCGGCCAGTTCACCTTGCCGCGCCAGATGTATGCCGGCCTACGCGAGTTCCTGAGCCCGACTATCGCCGCCGCCGCCGTGCTGCTGATCCTGTTCTCGGTGCTGCTGCTGGCCCTGAACGAATTCATCCGGAAGCGCGCCCAGGCCCGCGGGGCCTCTCCCTCCGGACCGACCGCATGAGCCCGAGCATGAGCGACCCCATCATCGTCTTCGACAAGGTCACCAAGAGCTATGACGGCACGACGCAAGTCGTGAAGTCGCTCGACTTCGCGGTCGAGCGAGGCGAGTTCGTCACGCTGCTCGGCCCCTCCGGTTCGGGCAAGACCACGACGCTGATGATGCTGGCCGGCTTCGAGGATCCCTCCGGCGGCACCATCACCTTCGACGGCCGCCCACTCAACAACGTCCCGGCCCATCGGCGCGGCATCGGCGTGGTCTTCCAGAACTATGCGCTGTTCCCGCATATGAGCGTCGCCGCCAACCTCTCCTTTCCGATGGAGATGCAGAGCATCGGCCGCGCCGAGCGCGAGGAAAGGGTTCGCGGCGCGCTCGACATGGTCAAGCTCGGCCATCTCGCCGACCGGCGCCCGACCCAGCTCTCCGGCGGCCAACAGCAGCGCGTCGCGCTCGCGCGCGCGCTGGTCTTCCGGCCCAAGCTCGTGCTGATGGACGAGCCGCTCGGCGCGCTCGACAAGCAATTGCGCGAGCACATGCAGCTCGAGATCAAGCACATCCACGAGCAGCTCGGCGTCACCGTGGTCTACGTCACCCATGACCAGGGCGAGGCGCTGACCATGTCGAACCGCGTCGCCGTCTTCCATCATGGCCGCATCCAGCAACTGGCGCCGCCGACCGAGATCTACGAGAAGCCGGCCAATGCCTTCGTCGCCTCCTTCATCGGCGAGAACAACAAGCTCGACGGCACCATTGCCGCCCGCGACGGCGCCCAATGCCGCCTGCGCCTCTCCGATGGCAGCGAGGTCCACGCCATGGCGGGCACCGACCTGCCGGTCGGCGCACCCGCCGTGCTGGCGCTGCGGCCCGAGAAGGTCCTGATCGGCCCGGCCGCCGCCGGCGAGAACCGCTTCGACGCCGTGATCGAGGAACTCGTCTATTACGGCGACCATACCCGCCTGCGCCTGCGCCTCGGCGGCTCCGACAGCTTCACCGCCCGCCTGACCTTCCGCGACGGCCTGCCCGCTCTGCAGCGCGGCGAGCGCATCCCGGTCGGCTGGGCGACGGCGAACTGTCTCGTGCTCGGCCCCGAAGAGACCTGACGGCCGACTCTGGCCGCTCTTGCTAAAACATATTAAGTAGCATACTTAATACAAATAGATGCGCGGCGCTCGGCGCCGCTGCGGAGGATGTCCATGACCACCAGCCTGACAACGCAAGTGATCGTAGCCGGCGCCGGGCCGGTCGGCCTCGTCGCGGCCCTGATCCTTGCCAGAGCGGGCGTCGATGTCGTCGTGCTCGAAAAGCGCGCCGCCCTCACTGCCGCCTCGAAGGCCTCGACCTTCCATCCGGCGACGCTGGAGATCCTCGATGAGCTCGGCGTGCTCCAGCCGATGCTGGCCGAGGGCGAGATCGTCAAGCGCATCCAGTACCGCACGCCGGAAGGCCCCTTCGCCGAGTTCGTCCTCGCCGATCTTGCCGAGCGCACCCCCTTCCCCTTCCGGCTGCATCTGGAGCAAGCGCGCCTGACGCCGTTGCTGCTGGCGCAGATCGAGGCGCTCCCCAATGCGCGCGTGCTGTTCGGCACCGGCTTCGAAGCGATTGCGCAGGACGAGAATAGCGTCTCCGTCACCGCCGATCGCGACGGGCAGAAGCTGACCATCGCCGCGGACTATTTGCTCGGCACCGACGGCGCCCGCAGCGCCGTGCGCGAGGCACTCGGCATCCCCTTCGACGGCATGGTCTATCCGCACAAGGTCCTGCGCGTGATGACCTCGGACGACCTCGACACCGTGCTTCCGGGGATCGCGTCGATCACCTATCTGCACAACGGTCAAAAATCCCTGAGCTTCCTCAAGATGCCGGATTGCTGGCGCATCATCATCCGCGTGCCGGGCGACGTGCCGGACGAGACCGCGCTCCAGGACGGCTGGTTCGCCGACCGCATCCGCGAGGTCATGCCGAGCTGGATCACGCCGCCGACGGTGCTCGGTCGCGACGTCTACGGCGCCAGCCGCCGCGTCGCCTCGCACTACCATGTCGGCCGTGCCTTCCTTGCCGGCGACGGCGCTCATGTCACCAACACCCGCGGCGGCATGAACATGAATTGCGGCATCCACGATGCGAAAGCGCTGGCTGAGGCGATGATCCGCGCCTTGCGCGAGCACCGGCCGGAACTGGTCGTCGCAGCCGCCGCCGAGCGCAAGCGCGTCGCCGAAGAGATGCTGATCCCGCGCACCGACCGCAACGTCGCCGGCGGCGAGGACTGGCTGCAGAAGGTGCGCGACCTCGCCGCCTCGCGCAGCAGCGCCATCGACTATCTCGCCGCCGCCGCGATGCTCGACATGCTCGAGCGCCCTGCCCGCGCCGCCTGAGGGACACCATGGATCTTTCTCAACTCGCCACGCAGCCGGCGCTCGGTGTGCTCGTCCCGCCGGCCAATCCCACCGTCGAGCCGGAGATGAACCGGCTGATCTCCTCGGGCGCGCGGGTCTACGCCACACGTCTGCCGGTAATGCCGGACACGACGCTGGAGCAGCGCAACCGCGCCTATATCGCCTCCTACGAGCCGGCACTGAAGACCTTCGGCAGTCTGAAACTCACTGCAGCGACCGTCGCACTGACCGGGCCGAGCTACCGGCTCGGCGCCAGCGCCGACGACGCCCTGGCCGCATGTCTCTCTGAGGCGGCGGGCTCTCCGGTGGAGACCGCGAGCGGCGCAATCCGCCATGCGCTGAAGGCGATCGGCGCCAAGCGCATCTGCCTGTTCTCGCCCTACCCGGCCTGGCTGACCGAGGAAGCTGCCGGCTACTGGACCGGCGCCGGCTTCACCGTCGCGCAGGTGGTCAAGGTCTCCGAGACTTTCCGCGCCTATGAACTGACCACGGAAGAGGTCGAGGAGGCCCTGCGCCAGGTAGAGACCGCCGGCATCGACGCCATCGTCATGAGCGGCACCGGCATGATCACCCTGCCGGCCATGCTGGCCCGCCCCGAGGGTTCGGCCCCGCCGCTGCTCTCGTCCAATCTCTGCTGCGCCTGGTGGATGATGAAGCAGGCCGGCGTGAAGCCCGGTGCGCTGTTCAATCGCGCGTGCTCCAAACTGAGCGCGACGCTCGGCTAAGCGAGGCCCGGCTCAGCCGCCGGGCCGGTGGGCGACGCATTTGATCTCGACCAAGAGGCCGGGATGGGCAAGCTCGGAGACGCCGATCCGCGTCCAGGCATAGCCCTCGCGGGGAACGAGGCGGTTCTTGACCTCGCGGAACACGTCCATATGGCGCGTCATCCCGACATGGTAGGTGGTGACGTCGACCATGTCGGCGAAGCTGCAGCCGGCCGCCTCCAGCACGATCCGGACATTCTCCCAGGCGGCAGCGAACTGCTCCGCCGGATCGTCGATCACCTGGAGATCGGCCGTGCGGCCGACCTGGCCGACGACATAGACGATCTCGCCGACGCGCACGGCCGGCGCATAGCCGGCCCGCTCGACGATGGCACGCATCGATTCCGGGACGATGATCTCGCGATCGGCCATAAGGGTCCTCTCAGGCGTCATGCTCGGGCCTGTCCCGAGCATCTCATGCCGAATGGGGCTCTGGAGCACACTCGTCCAGAGATTCCCGGCTCTCCGCTGCGCTTCGGCCGAGAATGACGTCTGGCGAAAGCCTCAGCCCTGCACGCCAGTCGGCAGGTCGTCGCGGACGGAAAGGCCGCCGAGATAATCCTTCACCTCGGCGGACGGGATCACGTCGGCATATTTGCAGTTGAGGTCGAACAGGTTGATCGCATGGCTCGCCTGGAAGCGGTCGAAGGCCGTCTCCTCCGGGATCACCACCTTGAAATTATAGGAATAGGCGTCGACCGCCGTCGCCCGCAGGCAGCCCGAGGTGGTGCAGCCGGTCAGGATCAGCGTATCGACGTCGAAGAAGTTGAGATGGCTCATGAAGATGGTGCCGAAGAAGCAGGACGGCTTGCGCTTGCCGATGCGGATGTCCTGCGGTCGCGGCGCCAGCGGCGCGACGGTCTGCGTCGCATGCGTGCCCTCGGTCGAGGTCTTCTCGGTGCCGCGATGGTTCTTGCCGACCTGAACGCCGGAATCGATCATGTCCGGCCGGCGGGCGCTCTCGGTGTAGAAGACCGGGATGTTCTTCTCACGGGCCAGCTCCAGCAGCGGCACGATGTGCTCGACCGCAGCCCAGGCCTCGGGGCCGCAATGGGTGCGGTACTGCTTGAGGCCTTCCAGGATGTCCTCCGGCTTGTCGCCGCAGAAATTGTACTGGACGTCGATGATGAACAGGGCCGGACGCTTGCCGAAGCCGCCGCGCTTGCCATAGCCGGCCTGCGCATAGACCTGCTTGTCGCGCTCGGTCAGGAAATCGTCCCAGATTCGCTTGGTCATCGTCTTCAGCTTTCGGTCTCAGGAGCGGTGCAGATAGCGGCCGGCCGGCGTCGCGCGGGCCTGGGGATCGACGGTGCCATCGCTGGCGATGGTGCGGCCGCGCAGGATGGTGCGAACGGGCGCACCCTTGAAGCGCATGCCCTCATAGGGCGAGTAATCGGAGTGCGATTCCTGCGTCGCCGGATCGACCAGGACCTCCCTGTCGGGATCGACGACGACGAGGTCGGCATCCATGCCGACGGCGATGTGGCCCTTGTTCGGGATCGAATAGAGCCTGGCGACATTGGCGCTGGTGGCGGCGGCGATCTGCTCGATCGGCAGCCCGCGCTTG
The DNA here is from genome assembly GCF_058986765.1 of Allobosea sp. GW821-FHT03A12. Classification (NCBI taxonomy): domain Bacteria; kingdom Pseudomonadati; phylum Pseudomonadota; class Alphaproteobacteria; order Hyphomicrobiales; family Alloboseaceae; genus Allobosea; species Allobosea sp. GW821-FHT03A12. The sequence goes on along the minus strand of NZ_JBYSVZ010000001.1, from coordinate 1,143,007 downwards.
TGCACGCCCTCATGGATCAGGATCGGCAGCAGCGTGCCAAGACCGGGGAAGCCGGCGCTGGCCTTCCAGATGTCCGGCCCCTTGGTCTCGCGCTTGCGCGGCACATGGTCGGAGCCGATGGTCGAGATCGTGCCGTCGCGCACGCCCTCCCACAGTGCCTCGACATCTGCCTCAGACCGCAGCGGCGGATTGACCTTGCCGAGGAAGCCGATCGGCGACTGGCTGGTCAGTGCGAGGTAATGGCTGCAGGTCTCGACATGGATCGGCGCGCGGCCCGGCCGCTTCGCCCGGCGCACGATCTCCAGGCTCTCGGCGCTCGACATGTGGACGATATTGACCGGGCACTGCGCCTTCTCGCCGAAATAGATCACGCGGAAGACGTTCTCGGCCTCGAGGAAGCCCGGGCTCTGCTCGTCCCAGACCGGCAGGTCGTTGCGGCCGGCTTCCTTCAGCGGCTCGCGGAAGACCGGAATGACCTCGACATTCTCGCAATGCACGCCGACGACACCGCCCTTGATGCGCGCGCCCTGCAGCAGCGCCCGGTAGAGCAGGCCGTCATCGATCTCGGTGAAGCCCTTCGCTGCGCCCGAGGCGCCCTTGTACATCAGGTAGACCTTGATCGAGGTCACGCCGAAGCGCTCGGCGCATTCCGGCAGCGTCTCGATATGCAGCTTGCTGGTCACGCCGAAATGGAAGCCGAAATCGATCAGCGACTGGCTCTCGCCACGCTCCTTCCACGGCCCGGTCGACTGGCGCAAATCGTTGGAGCGGTGGAAGGTCATCATGCCGGTGACGCCGCCAATGGCAGCCGAGCGCGACTCCGTCTCGAAATCGGTCTCGTTCGAGCCGAAGCCGATATGGGTGTGCGGGTCGATCAGCCCGGGCATCACCCATTTGCCGCGGCAATCGACGACCTCTTTGGCGCTCGCCTGCTCGCCCGGTGCCAGCAGCGCCGCAATGCGCCCGTCCTTGACCGCGACCGAGCCGGTGCGGACCCCAACGCCCGGGAAGACGATCTCGCCTCCCGCCAGCAAGAGATCGAAACTCATGGATGCTCCGTCGTGACCAGGACCGGCGCGGCGCGCCGGGTGAAGAAGGCGAGGACCTCGGCCATGATGCCGCCGGCCCGCAGGCAGGCACGCTCGCTCTGGGTCGAGACATCGGCGGTGACCGAGAAGCGGATCGGCCCTTTGGCACCGGTGGCGATGACCGAGGCCGAGCCGGTGCCATCGATCGCGGCCGACAGCCCCTCGACGTCGAAGCTCTCGCTGCCATCGAGGCCGAGCTGGCGCCAACCCTGGCCGTCGGCGAAGCGCAGCGGCACCACGCCCATGCCGATCAGGTTGGAGCGGTGGATGCGCTCATAGCTCTCGGCGATGACGGCGCGCACACCGAGCAGGGCCGAGCCCTTCGCCGCCCAGTCGCGGCTGGAGCCCATGCCGTAATCCTTGCCGCCGAGCACGATCAGCGGCACGCCACGCTCTGCATAGGCGCTTGCCGCCTCGTGGACGGAGACCACCTCGCCCTCCGGCTGGAACTTGGTCCAGCCACCCTCGCGGCCGGGCACCATCTGGTTCTTGATGCGCAGATTGGCGAAGGTCGCGCGCGCCATCACCTCGTGATTGCAGCGCCGGCCGACATAGGTGTTGAACGCCTTCGGCTCGATGCCGAGCCCGATCAGATAGCGTCCGGCCGGGCTGTCGACCGGGATCTCGCCGCTCGGCGAGATGTGGTCGGTGGTCAGCGAGTCGCCATAGGCGCCGAGGACGCGCGCCCCGTGCAGGGCCTCCGGCACACCTTCGCGCGCCCGCTCGCGGGCGAGATCGAGGAAGGGCGGCTCGACCAGATAGCTCGATTGCGGGTTCCAGCCGAAGCGCAGCCCGGTCGGCGCGAAAAGCTCGTTCCAGAGCAGGTCGGAGGGTGTATCGCCATAGACCTCGCGGAACAGGCGTGCATCGCCGGCACGGGCGGCAAGCGTGGCGATCTCTTCCTCACCCGGCCAGAGATCGGCGAGGCGGACCGGCCTCTGCGCATCCGCCCCGTTGAGCGGCTCGCTTTCGAGATCGATGTCGATCCGCCCGGCCAGCGCGAAGGCGACGACCAGCGGCGGCGACATGATGTAGTTGGCCCGCACCTGGCGATGGATGCGGCCCTCGAAATTGCGATTACCCGAGAGCGCGGCGGCGGCGACCAGCCCACCAGCATCGATCGCCTGCGCCATCACCGGCAGCAGCGGGCCCGACTTGCCACCGCAGGTGGTGCAGCCATAGCCGACGACGCCGAAGCCGAGCTGCTCCAGCGGCGCCAGCAGGCCGAGCTCGTCGAGATAGCGCGTCACCACGCGCGAGCCCGGCGCCAGCGAGGTCTTGACCCAGTCTGGGACCGTGAGCCCGGCCGCGACCGCATTGCGCGCCAGCAGCCCCGCGGCGATCATCACGGCGGGGTTCGAGGTGTTGGTGCAGGCGGTGATGGCTGCGATCGCCAGCGCGCCGTGCCGGAGCTCGGCTGAACCTGCTGGCGTCGAGACCGGAACGGCCGCGGCGGGATCGGCGGCGAAACCGCCCTCCGCCAGCGGCTGCGGTAGCCGGCTCGTGAAATCCGTCGCGACGGCGGCAAGGTCGAGCCGATCCTGCGGGCGGCGCGGCCCGGCGACGCTGCGGCCGACCTTGGCGAGATCTATTTCGATGACACGGGAATAGTCCGGATCGGGCAGGCCGGGCTCGCGGAACATGGTATTGGCCCGCGCATAGGCTTCGACGAAGGCGGCCTGCTCCGGCGAGCGCGTGCGGGCGAGATAGGCGATGGTCTGCGCGTCGATCGGGAAGAAGCCGGCGGTCGCGCCGTATTCCGGCGCCATATTGGCGAGCGTCGCCCGGGACGGCACCGACAAAGTCGCCGCGCCCGGTCCGAAATATTCGATCACCGTCGCAACGACGCGTTCGCGCCGCAGCCGCTCGGTGACGGTGAGGACGAGATCGGTCGTGGTCGCGCCAGCAGGCAGCGCCCCGATCAGCTTGACGCCGACGAATTCAGGCACCGGAAAGACATAGGGCTGGCCTAGCATCGCCGCCTGCGCCTCGATGCCGCCGACGCCCCAACCGAGCACGCCGATGCCGTTGATCATCGGCGTGTGGGAATCGCCCCCGATGACGAAGTCCGGGCAGGCGATCTCGCCGAGCGGCGTCGCGACGCGCGTGACGACGTAGGCGATGTGCTCCAGATTGACCTGATGGATGATGCCGGTGCCGGGCGGATAGACGCGGACGGAGCGAAAAGCCTGCTGCGCCCATTTCAGGAAGCTGTAGCGCTCGCCATTGCGCTCGAACTCGCGCGCCATGTTGCGCGCCATCGCATCGGGCGTGGCGGAGACGTCGACCTGCAGGGAGTGGTCGACGATGACGTCGACGGGAATGCGCGGCTCGACGCTGGCCGGATCGCAGCCGGCCTCGGCGACGGCATCGCGCAACGAAGCCAGATCGAGCAGCACCGGTAGGCCGCTCGAATCCGGCAGGATGACGCGGCCGACGGTCAGCGGCACGCCGACGCCCTGGTTGTCGCGCCAATGCAGCATCGCCGCGACCGCGTCCGAGCCGATATTGGGATCGCAGAGTCGGCCGCGTTCGAGATTCTCGACGAAGACGCGGCAGGCATAGGGCAGCGTGGCGAGAGCAACGCCGGCACGCTCCGCCGCGCTGGCGACCGAGACATAAGTCCCGGCCCCGGCATCGATCTTCAGGCTACCATCAGGCGTCATGACGCCGGCCATTCCGCGGCTCGCATCGTTCAACACCCCGGGAAAATGCGAGTGGGGTCGATTAATGTCAACACTTTCAGAAAAGTATTTTTCTACAGACATTTTGCTTCCCGGCCAGCCGATAGCCAAATCAGTATAGCTATAAGCGCACCGTGGGCCTCACGAGGCTCTATCTGCCGGCACTCGGTGTGCACCCCTCAAAACTGTTGACACATTTTCAGCCCGCCCCTAACGTCGGGGCATGGACCTGCAGGAAGCGGAAACCGGCGAACGGCGCCCCGAGACGCTCGGCGAAGAGATCTTCGGCCGCATCCTCGACTTGATCTACAGCACCGAACTCGCCCCCGGTATGGTCGTCAACGAATCCGTACTGGCGACGCGCTTCGGCGTCAGCCGCGGCCCTGTCCGCGAAGCCATCCGGCGCCTCCAGGGCATCCAGCTCGTCTCGCGCGAGCCGTTCCTGCGCGCCCGCGTCGTCTCGCTGTCCGCCCAGGCGATCCTCGAGCTCTTCCAGATGCGCGAGGCGCTCGAAGGCTATGCCTGCCGGCTCGCCGCGCAGCGGATGAGCGAGGCCGAGATCGACGTGCTGATCGCCGATCTCGAAGCCGCCCATTCCGGGCAGCAGCCTCCGGAAACAGCACGCTTCGATTTCCACGAGCGAGTCGTCCGCGCCAGCGGCAACAACCGCATTATCGACAGCCTCTGCGGCGACCTCTACCACCTGCTGCGCATCTATCGCCGCATCTCCGGCGCCGTGCCGGAGCGCAAGGAACTCGCCTTCACCGAGCACTGGCAGATCCTGCGCGCCATCAAGATGCGCGACGGCGCCCTCGCCGAATCCCTGATGCGCTCGCATGTCGAGCGCGCCGGCCGCCATGTGCTGGCCCAGGTTCCTGAAACCCCGTCCATTGCTGCCGCCGAGGCGGAGAAACGAGCATCATGATCGCCAGACGCGAGATTTCGGCTCCGGCCGCCTTCCGGGCCCTGCTCAACTCCGGCGAGTTCCTGGTCTCGCCCGGCGTCTATGACGGCTACAGCGCCCGCCTGGTCGAGGCCGCCGGCTTCAAGAGCGCCTGCACCAGCGGCGCCGCCATCGCCAACTCGATCCTCGGCGTCGAGGATCTCGGCATGATGGGGCTGAACGAGAACGTCAATCACTGCCGCCAGCTCGCCCGCTCGATCGCGATCCCGCTGACCTGCGACGCCGACAACGGCTACGGCAACCCGATGAACGTGCACTACACCGTGCAGATGTTCGAGGAGGCGGGTGTCGCCGGCGTCAACCTGGAAGACCAGGTCAGCCCGAAGCGCTGCGGCCACATGCCGGGCAAGGAAGTCGTCTCCAAGGAGGAGATGGTCAAGAAGATCGAGGCCGCCTGCCTCGCCCGCCGCGACGACGACTTCGTCATCATCGCCCGCACCGACGCCCTCGCCGTCGAGGGCATCGACGCGACGCTGGAGCGCATCCGCGCCTATGTCGCCGCCGGCGCCGACGCGATCTTCCCCGACGCCGTCAAGACCGAGGACCAGATCGCCCGCGTCGTCGAGGCGGCCGGCGGCAAGCCGGTCTCGATCAATATGGGCTTCGGCATCCGCCCGCGCCCGACCACGCCGCTGATCCCGCTGCCGCGCCTGAAGGAACTCGGCGTGCGCCGCATCAGCTTGCCGCGCATGCTGCCGGCGGCCGCGATCAAGGCGATGCAGGAGGCGCTCTCGGTGATGCGCGGCGTGATGGAGACCGGCATTCCGGCCGATCGCTCCGACCTCCTGGTCGGCATCGACGAGATCTGGAACCTGATGGGCTTCCCGGCCATGCAGGCGCTGGAGAAGCAGCTCCTCACCACCGACCATTACGAGACCAAGTACAAGGCGACGGCGAAGGCCCACTGAGGCGGAGCGGGCCATGGCCTCCGCTGAGCCCGATCTCGAAGTCGATGTCCTGGTGATCGGTGCTGGCGGCTGCGGCCTCGTCGCGGCGCTCACCGCGCATGAGGCCGGGGCCGAGGTCGCGGTCGTCGAGAAGCTGCCGCGCCTCGCCGGCAACACCATGCTGTCGAGCGGCTCGATCCCCGCCGCCGGCACCCGCTTCCAGGCCGCAGCGGGGATCGCCGACGATCCCGTCCGCTTTGCTGCCGATCTCCGCCGCACCGCAGGACCGCACGAGGCCGAGGCGTTGGTCGACCGCCTCGCCGAAATCTCGGCCCCGATGGTCGAATGGCTCGCCGATGCACTCGGCCTGCCGATCGAACTGATCGGCGCCTACCGGCATGTCGGCCACAGCGTCAACCGGCTGCACGCCGTGCCCTCGCGCCGCGGCGCCGACTTGATGCAGGGGCTCTGGCAGGCGGCCGAGGCGCGCGGCATCCCGGTGGCGCTGGCAAGTCCCGCCACCATGCTTATGGTGGAGGATGGCATCGTCACGGGGGCACGGGTACGCACGCAGGGCAGCGAGGAGACCCTGATCGCGGCCAAGGCCGTGATCCTTGCCTGCAACGGCTTCGGCCATGACCGGGAGCTCATCGCCCGCCACGCCCCCGACATCGCCGGCGCCGAGTATTTCGGCGCGCTCGGCAGCGATGGCGAGGCGGTGCGCTGGGGCGAGGCGCTCGGCGCGCGCCTTGCCAATATGGGCGCCTACCAGGCCCATTCCGCCATCGCCCAGCCGCATGGCGAGCTCGTTACCTGGACGGTCATCGAGAAGGGCGGCGTCATCGTCGACGAGACCGGCCGGCGCTTCGCCGACGAGACCCTCGGCTATTCCGCCTTCGCCGCGCCGGCCCTGGCGCGTGGCGGCCGCCTGTTCGCGATCTATGACAGCCGCATCCGCGAAGGGACCGCCGCCGGCCAGCCGGATTTCGGCGTGCTCGTCGCCCATGGCGGCGCGCCCGATTTTGCCGATTCCGGCGCGCTCTCGAACGCCTGCCGGCTTCCGGCGGAGGTGCTCGGCGAAACGCTGGCGCTCGCTGCCGGCGCGGCCACTGGCGATCGGCCAGATACCCTTGGTCGCAAGGCCTGGGGCATGGCGCCACTGCAGGCGCCGCTCGTCGCGACCCGCATCGCCCCGGCACTGTTCCACACCCAGGGCGGCCTGCTGGTCGACGAGGAGGCGCGGGTGCTGCGCGCGGATGGCGGCATCGTGCCGGGCCTCTATGCCGGCGGTGGCGCCGCGGCCGGCGTCAGCGGACGGGCGGGCGGTGCCGGCTATGCTTCCGGCAACGGCCTGCTCGCGGCGCTCGGCCTCGGCTTCATCGCTGGACGAGCGGCCGCTCACCAAGCGAAAACGACATAGGACGCGGCGCAGCCGATGGACCTCAGGGCGCTGCGCTATTTCCGGACCGTCGCCGAATGCGGCAGCTTCAGCCGCGCCTCGGAAATGCTGCGCATCTCGCAGCCCGCCGTCAGCCGTACCATCCGCGAGCTGGAGGCCGAGCTCGGCAAGGAACTGCTTGAACGTGGCCGCGACGGCGCCCGGCTGACCGAGGCCGGCCGCATCCTGTTCGAGCATTCGGCCCAGCTCCTGCGCCAGGTCGAGCAGGCCGCCAGCGATGTCCGCCGCGGCTCGGCCGCCCTGACCGGCCGCCTCACCATCGGCATGCCGCCGGGCGTCGGCCATCTCTTGGCCCCGCCTCTGCTCGCCCGCTTCAGCGCCGCGCATGAGCAGGTCGAGGTCAAGATCGTCGGCGGCTTCTCGAGCCAGCTTCACGACCTGCTGGCCCGCCGCCAGCTCGACCTCGCCTTCGCCCATGATCCCCTCCCTCAGCGCGGCCTCAAGGTCACGCCGCTGCTGCGTGAGGAGGTCTTCGTCGTCGGGCTGCCCGGCAGCCTCGGCGATGGCAGCGGCGGCTTGCCCTCGGCCGAGATCGTCAAGCTACCGCTGATCCTGCCAAGCCGGCCGAACGCCTCGCGCCGGCTGCTCGACGCCTGGGCCGCGCGCGAAGGGCTTTGGATAGACGCGCGCTACGAGGTCGACGACCACGTCATCACCAGCGGGCTCGTCAGGCGCGGCCTCGGCGTCAGCCTGATGACCCGCGCTACCCTGGCCGCCGGCATGCTCGCCGGCGAGATCGACATCCGCCCGATCGCGCCGCGCGCCTATTGGCCGCTCGCGCTGGTCGAGCTCGATCTGCCCTCGCCCTCGACCATCGCGGCGGAGTTCGCCCGCATCGCGCTCGGGATCGTGCGCGAGATGACCGAGCGGGGAGCCTGGCCCGGCGCGATAGGGCCGGAGTGAAAAGCTTTCAGCCCGGCGCCACCAGCGAGGCTCCACCGCAGACATAAAGCGTCTGGCCGGTGATCGCTCCCGCCTCCGGCGCCAGCAGACACTGCACGAGATAGGCGACCTCGTCAGGTGCGATCAGCCGGCCGATCGGCAGCGAGACGGACGGCGCCTCGCCGCGACTGGGATCGCGCAGCATCGGCGTGTCGGTCGCAGCCGGCGCCACGACATTGACGGTGACGCCGCGCGGCGCCAGCTCCAGCGCCAGGCTGCGGGCAAAGCCGTGCAGCGCCGCCTTGGTCGCGGCATAGGCGCCCCGTCCGGGCCGCCCGAGCGCACCACGGCTCGACAGCAGCACGATACGCCCGTGGGCATCGGGCAAGGCCGGCGCGAGCTCGCGCAGGACGGCGATGGCAGCGCCGACATGCAGCCGCCAGAGCGTCTCGACATCCTCGTCGCGGATCTCCGCGATGCGCCCCGTCCGCATCACGCCCGCGCAGTGCACGAAGGCATCCGGCCGCTCTGTCAGGATCTCCGGCAGGGCACTCGCCAGCGCCGCAGCATCGAGCAGGTCGAGCGTGATCGTGCGCAGGCCGGCAGCTTCGACCTCCGTCGGCGCCGGCTGGCGGTCGAGCCCGGTCACGCGCCAGCCTGCCGCGAGCAGGCGCTGCGCCAGGGCAAGGCCAATCCCGGACGAGCTGCCGGTGATCAGGGCATGACGCGACGCTGCCGCCTCAGCCATGCGCCGGCTCCGGCTGCATCGCCCCGGCATCAATCACGAGCCGCTCGCGCAGCAGCGGCACGACCTTGTCCGCGAAACTGGCGAGCCCCTCCGCCATCGGGTGGAAGCGCAGCATCAGGCAATCGATGCCGATGCGCTGATAGGTTTCGATCCGCTGCGCCAACAGCTCCGGCGTGCCGACGAGGCCGGCGCCGAGCCCGCGTGCCGCCACCGCGGCGATCCGGCTGCGCTTGCCATAGTCCAGCATCTCCTCGGCCTGGGCATGGGCATCGTCCAACGTATCGACACAGATCACATGCGCGCTCAGCCCGATCCCGAGCTCGCGGCCGTGGCCGGCGGCGAGCGCCTTCATTTCGGCGATCTCCTGCGCCATCACCGCGATGTTGTCGTCGTAGAGCCGGTAGTCCGGCACGTAATCGGCGAACCAGACATCGCAGCTTTCCGCCACCAGCGCCTTGCCCTCGGGCGAGCGGCTGGCGGCATAGATCGGCGGCGGCGAGCGGCGCGCCTTCAAGGGCAGGCCCGCCTTGTCGACCGTGTAATAGCGGCCGCTGAACGAGAACGCATCTTGCGTCCACAGGCCGCGCAGCACCCGGACGAACTCGCCGAGGCGCGCGGCGCGATCGGCGCTGCTCTCCAGCCAGCCGCCATTGCCGAACAGGTTGAGCTCGTCCGGCCACCAGCCATTGACCAGGTTGATGGCGAAGCGCCCGCCGCTGATCCGGTCGAGCGAGGCGCCCATCTTGGCCACCGCCTGCGGCGTGACGATGCCGGGATGGGCGGCGACCATCAGCTCCATGCGCCGCGTGCGCTGCGACAGTGCCGAGGCCATGACCCAGGCTTCGAGATCCGGCCCGAGCCAGCGCTCGGCGATCAGCGAGATCGAGAAGCCGGCCTCCTCGGCCTGCTGCAGGATGCGCGCGGCGAACTCGAAGGAGGTATCGGCCAACCCGCCGGCGCCGGCCGTGCCGAGTTCGGCGATCGCGCGCTCCATCTCGGGTTCGGCCCGGATGGTGTGGGGCAAAGGAGCCCAGATTCCCAGTCTCATGACCTGCTCTCAGTTGGCAAGAAGGTCGTGGCACGCTGCACGCAGGCCAGTCCGACCAGCGCCGCCGCCTGCTTTTGGGCGAAGGTGAGGACCTGCTCGCCGACGCGGGCGAGATCGGCAGCGACCAACGGGTCGTGGCAGGTTCCGCCTGCGAACAGACCGGGCGTGGTGCGGATCGTCGCGCCATAGGGCGTCGGCCAGCCGCGCAGGGCATGCGCGATCGTCCGCAGCGTCGCCAGAGTCTGGCCAGCAGCCTGCGAGCCGGCGGCGCAGGCGATCAGCCCGATAGGCAGGCCGTCGAGATAGGGCCGCGCCTCCCCCGAGAGCTCTTCGGCATAGTCGAGCGCGTTCTTGATCAGGCCGGAGACACTGCCGTGATAGGCCGGGCTCGCGATGATCAGCCCGTCGCAATGCATCAGCGCCGAGACCAGCGCGGCAGCTCCGGCATCGCAGTTCGCGATCCCCGGCTGATAGAGCGGCAGCAGCAGGTCGCGCCCGCCGAAGATGCGGATCTCCGCTTCGTCCCCGATCGCCGCGCAGGCCTGGCGCAAGGCGAGTTCGGTCGAGGATTGCTCACGGGGCGTGCCACCGATGCCGACGATCAGCGGCTTGACGACGGGTGTTCCGATGGGAGGGGACGTGGCCAGCATGGTCTCCGCTCGAACAGGACTGATCGGCATCACGAAACCGAGTCAGCAAGCTCGCGTCCAAGGCCATTTCGTCATCGCGCCATAAGCGGATTGCATGCAGCCTCCATCAATACTGTTGACACTAATCGCTACCAGCCCGCTCAACCTCCAACTCGCAGCGCCCGTGGATCGCACCGGCCTCAGCGCGGAATGGACGCGCGACAACGTCGGGTTGCGGCTTCTCTTGCCCGCAGCGACTTGACCGACCGCCTTTTGGGGCACATGCCGAAATATGCGCCAGCCGGCGCAGCAAGAAGTGTTGACATTTTCTTGCATACAGCAAAGGCTCAAGCATCGCGCCTGGCCCGGGCACCTTGCCCGCCATGCGCCGATCAGGGCGGAACGAGGGAAGAAGACCGATGAGCGGGATGGACGAAGCGGGGATCGGGAGGCGCGCTCTCCTCGGCGGGCTGGCCGCGACGGCCGGGCTCGGCCTGGCCAGCCGGGCGGCTTGGGCCTTTCCGACGCAGCCGATCACCTTCGTCGTGCCCTATGCCCCCGGCTCGACCGACCAGTTCGCCCGCGCCTTCGGCAGCGAGATGGAGAAGATCCTCGGCAAGAACGTGCTGGTCGAGACCCGGCCCGGCGCCGGCGGCACGATCGGCGCGAACTACGTCGCCAAATCGGCCAAGCCCGACGGCCACACCTTGCTGTTCTCGACCTCGGCGCCGCTCTCGGTCGCTCCGCACCAGAACCAGCTGCCCTATGCGGTCTCGGACCTGCGGCCGGTCGCCCGCGTCGGTCTCGGCCCCAACGTCATGGGAGCGCGCATCGGCGCGCCCTTCAACGACGTAAAGAGCCTCGTCGCCTATGCCAAGGCCAATCCGGAGAAGGTCACCTTCGGCAGCGCCGGCACCGGCGGCGGCACGCATCTCTCCGGGGAGGCCTTCGCGCTCGCCGCCGACATCAAGCTGACCCATGTGCCCTTCCCCGGCGCGACGCCGGCGGTGGCGGCGACGGTCGGCGGCACCATCGACCTTGCGCTCGGCTTCGCCCAGTCGATCGTGCCGCAGGCCAAGGGCGGGCGCATGGTCGCGATCGCCCAGTTCGGCAAGACGCGCGCCAAGATCCTGCCGGATGTGCCGACCTTCGCCGAATCCGGCGTCGACCTCGCCCTCTCGCCGCTGGTCGGCATCTGGGCGCCGAAGGCGACGCCGGACGCGGTGGTGCAGCAGCTTGCCGCCGCGATCGAGAAGGCCGCCACCGGTCCGGCCGTCGTCGCCTTCGCGCAGAGCACGATGACCGAGGTCGAGTTCGCCGGCCCCGACATCTTCGGCCGCGAGATCGCCGAGGAAAGCGCAATGATGAAGCCGCTTCTCATCAAGCTCGGCCTAGCCAAGTGACCGGGAAAGCCAGCAGCCTGGCCGAGACCCTGCGACCGCGCCTCGGCTCGGTCGCAGGCGTCCTCTGCGGCCTGGTCGGGACCTTCGCCTCGCTGCAGCTGCCGCTCGGCACGAGCCGGCTGCTCGGCCCCGGCGCGGTGCCGCTGCTGCTCTCGCTGGCAATGACCGGGCTGAGCCTCGCTCTGTTCGTCAAGCCGGGGTCGGATGAGGCCGAGGACGATGAGGAGGATGGCGGCCTGCACGGCGCGGCCATGGTCGCGCTCGTCGCGCTGATGATCGGCGCCTTCGCCCTGCTGCTGACCTGGCTCGGCTTCATCGTCGCCGGCACCGCGCTGATGTACGGCCTCTACGCCATTGGCGAGGAGAAACTGGTCTCGGCAAGGGCCCTCGTCCGGGCCGTGCTGACCGCCCTCGCCGCCTATCTGCTCTTCGTCGTCGCGCTCTCGGTCAACGTGCCGGCCGGCACGCTCTGGGGTTACTGATGGAAGGCTTGCTCGGAGGGTTCATCGTCGCCCTGAAGCCGATGAACCTGGTCTTCTGCTTCGCCGGCGCGCTGATCGGCACGCTGATCGGCGTCCTGCCCGGGCTCGGCCCCACGGCGGCGATCGCGATGCTGCTGCCGCTGACCATCGGGCTCGACCCGGTCTCGGCGATCATCATGATCGCCGGTATCTATTACGGCGCCAGCTATGGCGGCTCGACCACGGCGATCCTGGTCAAGATCCCCGGCGAGGCCCAGAGCGTCGTCACCTGCCTCGACGGCTACAAGATGGCGCAGCAGGGCCGAGCCGGCAGCGCCATCGCCATCGCCGCGATCGGCTCCTTCGTCGCCGGCACGGTCGGCGCGGTCGCCATCGGCCTGATCAGCATGCCGCTGGTCGAGTTCGCCATCCGCTTCGGACCGGCCGAGAACCTGTCGCTGCTGCTGCTCGGCTTCATCGTCATCCTGGTCCTGGCCAAGGGCAACGTCGTCAAGTCGCTGATCATGATCGTCGCCGGCCTGCTGCTCGCCATGGTCGGGCAGGACGTCATCACCGGCCAGCCGCGCTTCACCCTCGGCATCCCCGAACTCACCGACGGCTTCGGCGTCGTCGTGGTCGCCATGGGCATCTTCGGCCTTGGCGAAGTCTTCGAGAACGTCGAGAAATTCCGCACCCGCTCGATGCAGGCGGTGCCCGTCGGCAGCCTGATGCCGACCAAGGAGGACTGGAAGCGCTCGGCCATGCCGATCGCCCGCGGCTCGGTGCTCGGCTTCCTGATCGGCCTTCTGCCCGGCGGCGGGGCGACGCTCGCCTCCTTCATCTCCTATGGCGTCGAGAAGAAGTTCACCAAGCATCCCGAGGAGTTCGGCAACGGCGCCGTCGAGGGCGTCGCCGGGCCGGAAGCGGCCAATAATGCCGGTGCGGCCGGCTCCTTCATCCCGCTGCTGGCGCTCGGCCTGCCCGGTAATCCCGTCACCGCCCTGCTGCTCGGGGCGCTGATCGTCCACAACGTCACGCCCGGCCCGCTGATGATCCAGGAGCGGCCAGAGATCTTCTGGGGCGTGATCGCCTCGATGTATGTCGGCAACGTCATGCTGGTGGCGCTCAACCTGCCGCTGATCGGCATCTGGGTGCAGCTCTTGAAAGTGCCCTATCGCGCGCTCTACGCCGCGCTGATCCTGTTCATGATCATCGGCGCCTATTCGCTCAACAACAATCCGGTCGAGGTGCTGCTCCTGCTGCTGTTCGGCGTGCTCGGCTACGGCCTGCGCAAGCTGCGCTTCGACACGGCGCCGCTGATCCTCGCCTTCGTGCTCGGCGGGCCGATCGAGTTCAACCTGCGCCAGACCATGATGCTGGCGCGCGATCCGCTCGACTATCTGATGGGCCGGCCGATCGCCCTGACCATCCTGGCCTTCGGCCTGCTGCTGATCGTGCTGCCGATGTTCTCGAAGGTCCGCCAGAAGCTGATGGTGGCGAGGGCGGTCAATGAGCTCTGAGGCGGTCCTCTCGCCCGCCCTCGCAGCCGAGCGCCATGACGGCCCGAAGGCCCTCGCACTCCGCTACCTCGCGGCGATGGAACGGCGCGATCTCGACGCCGCCAGCGGCTTCGTCACCGCGGATGCCGAGTTCGTCTTCCCCGGCGGCGCGAGGCGGAGCGATCTTGCCGCGATCGTCACGGGCTCGTCCGGCCGCTATCGCAGCATCGCCAAGCACATCGAGCGCTGCGATCTCTGCGAGCGCGCGGACGGCTCGGCCATCGTCTATGTCCTCGGCAGCCTCTACGGCCAATGGCCTGACGGCACCGCCTTCTCCGGCATCCGCTTCGTCGACCGCTTCGAGATCACCGGCGGATTGATCCGGCGCCAGGAAGTCTGGAACGACAGCGGCGAGGCGCGCCTGGCCGCGCAAGTCCGAAACGCCGGTTGAACAGCGACGACGGGGCGCGAGGACACGCGCTGGCTGCGCTCCTCCTGGGCGAAATATCCCTGGGGGGAGACGCCCCTTCGCCTTCCGCAAAGGAAGAGACAGGAGAAGAGGGCGCGAACCACGGTTCGAGCGGCGCCTCGCTGGCACCGAATATGACCGGTCGGCAACATCGCGCTTCTTCTTGTGATGGTCGGCCGGCAATGATCTTTACATTCCGGGCGAACGACCGCACGAGAGGAGCTTGGCGCAATTTCATCTCCAGGTTGTGCGCCCGTCCGGGGGGACTTTCGTGATATCCGTGCTCGCCGCCGAGGCTGAGGGACCATCTGACACGCGGCTCCGCTCGCGTCTGCGCGCGGGAACGGCGCTCGTGCTCCTGTGCACGTCGCTCACCGGTCCGGCGCTGGCTAATGGCGGTGCCGGCGGCAGCGTAAGCCTCGGCCCGGTCGGCGGTGCTGGCGGCGTCGACAATCCCGATATTGCCGGCGGCGCGGGCAGTCCCGGGGTGGCTGACGCAATCAACGCGTCCGGCGGCGGTGGTGGCGGTGCCGGTGCCGGTACAGGCGGTGCCGGGGGCGCGGGCGGCACGAACGCCGGCGACACCGGCGGCACCGGCGGCGCCGGTGGCGCGCACGGCTATGTCGGCGTGGTCCTGCCAGGCGCCAATGCGAGCGGAGGGACCGGCGGCGACGGCGGGAACGGCATCAATCACATCGGAGCGCCCGGCGCAGGCGGCGGCGGCGGCGGCGCCGGTGGCTACGGCGCGGTGGTGACGGGCGCCGGCAATGTCGGGGCGATCGCTTTCACGATCAGCGGTGGAAGCGGCGGCAATGGCGGCAACGGACTCGTGTTCGGTTCCGGCGGCTCGGGCGGCTCGGGCGGCACGGGTCTGCTCTTCACGGCCGGCAGTTCCTCGCTGGCTCTCAGCGGAACCGGGACCATTCGGGGCGGTGACGGCGGGGCCCGCGGTGCGAACGGCAGCGCCTCGGCCGGCGCGGGTGGCGAGGGCATCGTCGGCTCGAACCTGACGATCACCACGGCAGGCACGATCGCAGGCGGCATGTCCGGCGACGGCGCGACCCAGGCGGCGGCGATCCACTTCACCGGCGGTGCCAATGCGCTCACCTTCCTCAATGCCAGCAGCGGCCTCTCCGGCGGCATCGTCGTCGACAGCGGTACGCTGGTCTTCAACCAGCCGACCGCGGTCACGGTCGGCAACGTCATCAGCGGCGGCGGCGCTATCGACAAGCAGGGTGCCGGCACGCTGACGCTGACCGGCAGCAATACCTATACTGGTGGCACGACGCTCACCGCCGGCACGCTCTCGATCTCGTCGAATGCCAATCTCGGCGACGCATCGGGCAGTGTCACCTTCGCCGGAACCAGCACCTTGCAGGTGACGGGAAGCTTCTCGACTGCACGGGCAGTGGCGCTCAACGCCAACGGCACGATCGAGGTGACCGCCGGTCAGACCTTCACCATGGCTGGCACCATCTTCAGCGCCGGCAGCCTGACCAAGACCGGTAGCGGCACGCTGACGCTGACCGGCACCAATTTCTACACCGGCGGCACGACGATCTCGGCCGGCACGGTGTCGGTCTCGTCCAACGCCAATCTCGGCGCGTCCAGCACCACGATCACGCTGAACAACAGCACCATCGTCGGCGGGGCCGGGACCGGGGCCGACGCCGTGCTGCGCACGACGGCAAGCTTCTCCAGCAATCGCAACATCGCCTTCACCGATGGCGGTGGGCGGATCGAGACCGCGACCGGCACGACGCTGACCCTCACCGGCTCGATCACCACCGGCGGCAGCGCCAGCTTCATCAAGCAGGGCGCCGGCACGCTGGTGCTGACCGGCGACAGCTCGGCCGGCAATAACGGGCGGACCTGGGTCAACGAGGGCACGCTGCGGATCCAGGGCGGCGGCAAGCTCGGCAGCAACAGCGCCGGCGGGCAGGCCTATATCAGCAACGGCGCCACCGCGATCGTCACCGGCTTGGGCTCGAGCTGGGAGACCTATGGCCAGATGCGGGTCGGCGAGCATGGCTCGGGCACGCTGCGTATCGAGGCCGGCGGTTCGGTCAAGACCGGCGGCGGCGCGGGCACGGTCGGCATCGTCGGCGGCGGCGGCGACAGTTCGGTCTCGATCAGCGGGGCCGGCTCGCAATGGGTCGGCAACGGCACGCAGGTCTATATCGGCCACGCCAATGCCGGCTCGCTGACGCTCTCCGACGGCGGCAAGTTCGAGCTCATCGGCGCCAGCTCGGTCCTGCAGGCCGGCCTCGTCGGCGGCAGCGCCGGCGGCACGATCAATCTCGGCGCGGCCGAGGGCAGCGCCGCCGCCGCGGCTGGTGACCTCGTCGTCGAGACCGTCTCCCTGAACACCGGCGCCAGCAAGATCGTCTTCAACCATACCGGCGGCAGCTACAATTTCGCGGCCGACATCACCGGCCTCGGCTCGGTGCGCCATATCGCCGGCGTCACCGTCCTGACCGGCAGCAACGACTATTCCGGGCAGACGCAGGTTCTCGGCGGCCGGCTGGTCGCCAACAGCGCGGGCGCCTTCTCGGCGAACTCGGACTATACGGTCGCGACGGGGGCGGCGCTCCAGGTCGCCAGTGGCGTCGGCTCCGCCACGATTGGCTCGCTGTCCGGTTCCGGCGCCGTCATCATCGACACCGGCTCGACATTGATCACCGGCTCGACCAATCAGACCACGACCTTCTCCGGCAGCTTCTCCGGCGGCGGCTCGCTCGAGTTCGACGGCACGGGCTCGCAGATTTACACCGGCACTGGCACACTCGGCGGCTCTCTCTCGCTCTGCTCCTGCGGCGGCGGTTCCTTCGTCATCCGCGGCGGTTCGCTCACCCTCGGCGATTTCATCATGGTCGCCGGCGGCACGCTGGTCGTCGATCAGGGTGGCAAGCTCGACAACGGCGGCAACGCCCTCATCGCCAACTCGACTGTGCGTATCGATGGCGCCGGCACGAAGGTGACCACCGGCGACACCTTCGTCCAGGGTTGGGGCACCGCCAACACGATGACGATCTCGGGCGGGGCAACGCTGACCTCGACCGCGAGCACCCTCGTCAACGGCGTCTACGGCATGTCGTCGACCGCCTCGGCGTTAGTGACGGGTACCGGCTCGCGCTGGACTGTCGGCGGTGGGCTGGAGATCGGCGGCTCGGGCGCCACCTTCGCATCTTCGGTCACGGTGGCCGAGGGCGGCACGCTCGCCCTGACCTCCGGCAACCTCACGATCGACGCACTCGGCACGCTCAGGATCGGCACAGGCGGCGGAGCGGGTACGGTCGCGCTCGCGGCCGGGGCGATCCTGAATGACGGCGCGATCGTCGCCGACTTCACCGATAGCGCGACGCTGGCCATGGTGATCGACGGCACGGGCACGCTGACCAAGCGCGGCTCCGGCACGCTGAGCCTGACCGGCACCAGCACCTATACCGGCGGCACTAAGGTCACGGCCGGCAAGCTCGTCGTCAACGGTTCGATCGCGAGCTCGGTGGTGACGCTCGATGGCGGTGTGCTCGGCGGCTCGGGCACGGTCGGCGGCATCGTCACCAACGCAGGCGCGACGGTGGCGCCGGGCAACTCGATCGGCACCCTGAGCGTCTCCGGCAATGTCGCCTTCGCGACCGGCTCGACCTATCAGGTCGAAGTCAATGCCGCCGGCCAGGGCGACAGGATCGTCGCCTCGGGCAGCGCGGCGATCTGGGGTGGCACGGTGCAGGTGCTGGCCGAGAACGGCAATTACGCGGCCGCGACCACCTACACCATCCTGACCGCCTCGGGCGGCGTGACCGGCCAGTTCTCGAGCGTGACCTCGAACCTCGCCTTCCTGACGCCGTCGCTGGCCTATGACAGCCAGAACGTCAGGCTGACGATGACGCGGAACGACAATTCCTTCGGCCCGGACAATGGCGGCTCCAGCCCCAGCACGGGCGGCACTTATATCGCCGCGAGCCGCAACCAGGGCTTCATCGCGATTGCGGCGGAACGGCTCGGCGTCGGCAATCCGATCTATGACACGCTGATCTCGGGGACGGCGGCCGAAGCCCGCGCCGGCTTCGACCTGCTCTCGGGCGAAGCGCATGCGCAAGCCGTCTCGGTGATGATCGACGAGAGCCGGCTGGTGCGCGACACCATCCTTGGCCATCTGCGCGGCCCGCTGCTGACGCAGGCTCCGGGGCAGGTCGCCGCGAGCTTCACCGCCGACCTGCCCGGCCGCAAGGGTGCGATCGTCATGCCGGCGCCGGTGCCGCAGCCGCGCTACGCCTTCTGGGGCACCGCCTTCGGCAGCACCGGGAATACCGATGCCGATGGCAATGCCGCCAGCCTCAACCGCCGCAGCGGCGGCGCCCTGCTCGGCGCGGACCTGATGCTCTATGAGGCGCCCGGCTCATCGTTCAAAGTCGGCGTCGCCGGCGGCTACAGCCAGTCGCGCTTCGACCTCGATGCCCGCCTGTCGAGCGGCAGGCTCGAAAGCGGCCATGCCGCGCTCTATGCTGGAGCCCGCTTCGGCAATCTCAGGCTCGATACTGGCGCGGCCTATAGCTGGTCGGAAAGCGACATCCGCCGCCAGGTCGCGATACGCGGTTTCGGCGACCTGTTGCGGCTGCAGCGCCCGGGCTCGGTGACGCAGGGCTTTGCCGAGCTCGGCTACGCCTTCGCCTTCAGCGGGGTCGCGCTCGAACCCTTCGCCCAGCTGGCGCTGATCCGCGTCAGCACGGATGCCG
The DNA here is from genome assembly GCF_058986765.1 of Allobosea sp. GW821-FHT03A12. Classification (NCBI taxonomy): domain Bacteria; kingdom Pseudomonadati; phylum Pseudomonadota; class Alphaproteobacteria; order Hyphomicrobiales; family Alloboseaceae; genus Allobosea; species Allobosea sp. GW821-FHT03A12. The sequence continues at coordinate 1,124,047 of NZ_JBYSVZ010000001.1, read as the reverse complement.
GCACCGAGCGTGGTGGGGCAGCGGCGCTGCGCGTGCTTTCCAGCGATCAGACGCTGGGCTTCACCACGCTCGGCCTGCGGGCCGAGGCGCAGCTCGGGGCGATGCCGCTGTTCGCCCGCGCCATGCTCGGCTGGCGCCATGGCTTCGGCGAACTCACCCCGCAGGCCCGCACCGCCTTCGTCGCCGGCACCACCCCGGCCACGGTCTTCGCCGCCCGGATCGACCGCGACGCCCTCGTCGCCGAGGCCGGGCTCGACTGGCGCATCTCCCAGGCCACCGCCCTCGGCCTCACCTACTCCGCCGCCATCGGCGAACGCTCCCGCGACCACGCCCTCAAGGGCAGGGTCGAGATGCGGTTCTGAAGGGACGGAGCTTTCCAAAGCGAGCGCAGCAACGGTTGACAGGGCCGAGATTTCGGCACGTACTGAGCCTGCTAGGTGACTTGTGCTGGATGCCTCCTCTCTGAGCCGGGCTTCCAGGGAAACATTTCGAACCGGCGCTTTTCCTCTGAGCTCGCAAGAGCCAGGGCGAAGCGCCGGTTTTTTTTGTTTCGGTCACTCCGACGTCGCTTGCGAGGGGATAGGGATGACCGACAGGCCGAATACAGCAGAGCCCGCTCCCGCGGCCGAGATGATCCTGTACAACGGCGTGATCCGCACGATGGACCCGGCGAACCCGCTGGCGGAGGCCCTTGCCGTCGCCAGCGGCAGGATCGTCGGGCTCGGCACGCAGGCCGAGGTCATGGCTCTGCAGACGGAAGCGACCGTTCTCGTCGATCTCGGCGGCCGCATGCTGATGCCGGGCCTGATCGATTTCCACGTCCACCTCCTCCCCAGCATGATCGCGCGCCTCCACACGACGGCGCTCGACACGGCCGACGATTTCGACACGATCCTGGGCAAGATCGAAGCGGCCTGCGCCCGCCAGGACGGGCGCGATTGGGTTGTCGCCGGCTCCTACGGAGCGCTCGCTCTCCGCCGGATGCGCGAGCCCGGCGCGCTGGCGGCCCTGGACGCGGTCAGCCGCGGCCGGCCCGTTGCGATGCAGCACCTCAGCGGTCATGGCTATTTCGCCAACTCCGCCGCCTTGCGGATCGCCGGCATCGATGCCGCGACGCCGAACCCGCCGGATGGTGAGATCGTCAAGGATGCCGCAGGACAGCCGACCGGCCTGCTCATCGAGTCCGGTGCCTGGCCTGTCACCGACGCCATCCCCGAACTCACCCCAGCCGGGAAAGCTGAAGCGGCGCGCGCCTCGATCGCCTATCTCAACAGCCTCGGCATCACCGGCTTCGCCGATGCGTCAGCGAGCCTGGAGGCGCTGCAGTTCTACCGGGCCCTCGACGATGCCGGCGCTTTGACCTGCTGGGCCGCCTTCCATCTCGCTTTGAGCCCGACCTGCTCCGGTTATGCGGCCGAAGAGGCCAAGCTCATGCGCGAGCAGCGCCGTGAGCTTTGCGGCCCGCATATGAATGCCGACTTCGCCAAGATCTTCCTGGATGGCGTGCCCTCGCTGCGCACCGCCGCGATGCTCGCCCCCTATGCCGGCGCGCCCGACGAGGCGCCGGTCGCGACCTCGCTGACTCTGGACGAGCTGACCGAGGCGATCGCGGATTTCGATCGCGACGGCCTCGGCGTGAAAGTGCATGCCGTCGGCGACCGCGCCATCCGCATGGTGCTCGATGCGGTCGAGCAGGTGCGCCGCCTTAATGGCCCGGACGGGCCGCAGCACCAGATCGCCCATGGCCAGTTCATCACCGCAGCAGACATCCCGCGCCTGGCCAAGCTCAACGTCTTGCACGACATGTGCCCACCGCTCTGGCATCCCAATTCCGCCAGCCTGACGCATGAGCGGATGGTCGGGCCCGAGCGCTATGCGACGGTCTGGCCGGTGCGCGACATCCTCGCCTCGGGTGCGGCCGTCGTCGCCGCCTCCGACTGGCGCACGATCGCGCCCGACCTCGATCCGTGGGAAGCCATGTGCGGCCTCGTCACCCGGCGCGACCCGACCGGCCGCCACGATGGCGCGCATGCGCCCGATCAGGCGGTGAGCGTCGCCGAGGTCCTGCCGCTCTATACGACCAATCCGGCGGCAGCGATGCGCCTCAGCCACCGCACCGGCCGGCTCGCGCCGGGCTTGTCGGCGGACATGATCATGCTGGACCGCGACCTGATGACGATCGATCCGCTGGCGATCGCGCAGACGAAGGTTTTGGCCACCTGGTTCGAGGGCAGACTCGTCCACGGCAGCGCCTGAGGGAACTGCCGCGCCACAGCCGGAATGACATGACGACACAGTCGACAAGAGGGGAGATCAGGAGCATGCACCGCCGCCATTTCATCGCCGGAGCGAGCGCCGCCGCCGCAGGGCTTGCCATGCCGCGCCTCGGCCATGCGCAGGCGAACCGCGCCCGCACCCTGCGCTTCGCCCCGCATGCCGATCTCAGCTTCGTCGATCCCGGCTGGACGCTGGCCTATATCGCGCGCAACCACGGCTTCATGGTGTTCGACACGCTCTACGGGCTGGATTCCAGCTTCGAGCCGCAGCCCCAGATGGTGGCGGGGCATGTGGTCGAGAACGATGGCCTGCTGTGGCAGCTGACCTTGCGCGACGGGCTGCTCTTCCACGACGGCACGCCGGTGCGCGCCCAGGACTGCGTCGCCAGCATCCGGCGTTGGGCGTCTGCCGACGCGTTCGGCCAGAAGCTGATGGCGGTGACGGACGAGCTCTCGGCCGCCTCCGATCGCGAGATCCGCTTCAAACTCAAGCGCCCCTTCCCGCTCCTGCCCGCCGCGCTCGGCAAGGCCAGCCCGTATATGTGCGCGATCATGCCGGAGCGGATCGCCCTTACGCCGCAGACGACGCAGATCACCGAAGTCATCGGCAGCGGCCCGTTCCGCTTCCTCGCTTCGGAGCGGGTGCCCGGCGCCTCCGCGGCCTATGCCAAGTTCGACCGCTATGTCCCGGCTCCCGGCAAGCCGAGCTTCATCGCCGGCGCCAAGGTCGTCCATTTCGACCGGGTCGAGTGGCTCACCATTCCCGATGCCGGCACAGCCGCGGGCGCGCTCCAGTCGGGCGAGATCGATTGGTGGGAGGCGCCGCCGCCGGACCTGATTCCGCTACTGAAAGGCAACAGCAAGGTCGCCGTCGAGACGCTCGACCCCGCCGGCTCGGTCGGCGTGTTCCGCTTCAACCACCTGCAGCCCCCCTTCAACAACCCGGCGATCCGGCGGGCCGTGCTCGCCGCGGTCGACCAGGCACCGTTCATGCAGGCCATTGCGGGCGACGATCCGGCGATGTGGAACGACCGGGTCGGCTATTTCACCCCCGGCACGCCGATGGCGAACGATGCGGGCATGGCCGGGCTGTTCGGCCCGCGCGACCTCGCCAAGGCCAAGCGCGAGCTGGTCGCCGCCGGCTATCGCGGCGAGCGGGTCGTGCTGCTCGCAGCCTCGAACATCGACGCGATCAACGCGCTGGCTCTGGTCGCGCAGGATTTGCTGACCCGCATCGGCATGAATGTCGACTATGTCTCGACCGACTGGGGCACGGTGATGCAGCGGCGGACCAGCCAGCAGCCGGTCGAGAACGGCGGCTGGAGCGCCTTCATCGGCACCTGGTCCGGCAATGATCTGGTGAATCCGGCGGTCAGCATCAGCCTGCGCGGCGACGGCAAGGCGGCCGGCGGCTGGCTGACCTCGCCCGAGATCGAACGGCTGCGCGACGCCTGGTTCGAGGCGCCCGACCTCGCCGAGCGCCAGCGCATCTGCCGGGCGATCCAGGAGCAGGCCTGGCAGGACGTGCCCTTCATCCCGCTCGGCCAGTGGAAGACGCAAAGCGCCTGGCGCACCAGCATCACCGATCTGCCGCGCGGCATTCCCCTTTTCTGGGGCGCACGGCCAAGCTGAGCGGGGCAGCGGCAGCCCCGCCCTCCCCGTCACACCGCGACGATGCCCGCGGTGAAGCTCTCGACGACGCCGGCAAGATCGCGCGTCGAGCGATCGACATGGCCGGCGGCCTCGGAGACATGGGCGCCCTGGCTCAAGGTCTGGGCCGTCCGCAAGGCGACCTCCTCGATGGTCAGGGCGGCGCGTTCAGCCGCCGCGACCCCTTGCGTCACCGCCTCGACGATCGACGCCACGCCGCTCGCCTGCAGATCGGCCGCGACGATGATGCCGTTGCTGACGTTCACGATCGCCTTCGCCGAGTTGCCGATGGTCCGGCTCGCCGAGAGGGAATCCTCGGCGGCGGATCGAACGACCTTGATCCGGCTGCTGATCTCCTCCGTCGCCGCCTCTGTCCGTGAAGCCAGAAGCTTCACCTCCCGCGCGACCACGACGAACCCCTTGCCCTCCGGCCCCGCGCGCGCCGCCTCGATCGTGGCGTTGAGGGCGAGCAGGTTGGTCTGCCTGGCGATGTCGCTGATCAGGTCCGCGATCCGCTCGATGTCGCGGACGGCGCAGCCGAGCTGCTCCTTGACGGCGATCGACGAGACGACCTCGGCGGCGGCAACCTGGACGAGGGCGGTGGTGTTGCGCGCGGCATCGAGGACCATGGCGATGTTCTCGGACAGCCTGAGGGATTCGGCTTCGACCAGCCGCATGCCCCCCTTCGTCTCCGCAACGGTCGCGAGCAGCTCTTCCAATCCAAGGCGCGAGGTCGTCGAGATCTCCGACAATTGAGTGGCCGCGCCGTTCATCTGGTCGACGGCCTGGGACATCTGCTGCAAGGGCCGGCTGACGGTCTCCTTGAAGTCGCCGGCCAGGTGCTGCACCTGCGTGCGCCGCCGCTGTTCATGACTCGCGCGCTCCTCGGCTTCCTCGCCCAGCGAGGTGATCACCGCGGAAGCCTGGACATGCTCGATGAAGAGCTGCGCCATGGTCCGCAACGCCAGCACCAGCGCCAGGCCGTACATCGCCTGCTGCACCAGATTGGGGACGGCGTGATCGAGCGGCGTGAAGCCGAGCTGGACGATGCGTCCGATCATCAGCATGGCGAGGAACAGCAGTCCGGCCGAGGGAATGATCGCCATGATGAAGACGCCGGCGCAGGCCAGCCCCGCAAGCATGGTCGCGATGATCACCTCCATCTCCGGCGCGACGCTCGGATTGACGACGATCGGCAGCACCGCCCACGGCATCGCGACGATCGCGGTGTCCAGGATGATCCGGGCGACGAAACGCTGCGACGGCGCATCGGTCCTGCGCCGCTCCCGGACCCGCCTGATCCGCGCGATGCCGGCCCAGGCGGTCGCGATCACCCAGGAGGCCCAGGCCAGCGGGAAAAGCCGCCAGCCGTAATAGAGCGCGACGACGGCGATGGTGGCGGCGGAGAGCATGGCCGAAACGAGGATCGGCGGCAGCGTCTGGAGATAGCGGGCGGCTTGTGCCTGGCGCAGCGCGCCGGCGACGGAGCCCGGCAGGAGCGGGAGGCCGAGCGATCGGGTGACCCAGGCGTCGTAGCGCAGGAGCAGGCGCGTGTGCCAGCTCATCTCATGGCGAATAGCAGTCTGCTCCATCACGCACACTCTGAAACGGGGGCACCGGGCCGAAGAGCGCAATCCGCGTCCTGGGCCAGCCCGATGCTTTGACAAGAAGGCCGACCACCGGCAGCGAGCAGGCGAGGCCGCCTGCCCGAGGATGCAGGGTCGATGCCCGCTCCGGCGTCCGCATGAGCCAAGGTCAGGCGCCGGCGCGCCTGACGGACGACACGGCTGGCGCAAGATGAGGAGCACTCCCCCGCAACTCGCCGACGATGCGCCGGGACAGGTCCGCCCCCGCCTCGCCATCCGTCCGATAGGCCGCAACCATCTCGCGCAAGGTCTGCGTCGCGCGTTCGAGCTCCTGCGAGGCGCTCGCGCTCTGCACCGCCATCGACGCGTTCTGCTGGGTGATGTCGTCCATATGCGCCACCACCTTGGCGACTTCGTCGATGCCGTTGGCCTGTTCGCGCGCAGCCTCGGAGATGTCGGCCAGCGCCTCGGCGACGAGCTTTGACGCATCGACGATGTCCGAGAGCGCGGTGCCGGTGTCCTTCACCAGCTTGACGCCGCTCGCGACCTCCAGGGTCGAGTTCGAGATCAGCTTCTTGATGTCGTTCGCCGAGTCGCTCGAGCGCTGCGCCAGCGCCCGCACCTCCGAGGCGACGACAGCGAACCCTTTACCGGCATCGCCCGCCCGCGCCGCCTCGACGGCGGCGTTGAGCGCGAGCAGGTTGGTCTGGAACGCGATCGCATCGATCACGGTTACGATCTCCGCGATGTCGCGCGAGGCCGTCTCGATGCGTTCCATCGCGCTCACCGCCTCGCCGACGATCGCGCCGCCGCGCTGCGCCGCCTCGCTGGCCTTCGCCCCGAGCCCGGTCGCCTGGCGGGCGCGTTCGGCGCTCTGCTTGACCGAGGCGGCGAGTTCCTCGGTCGTTGCCGCGGTCTCCTCCAGGCTGCTCGCCTGCTCCTCGGTCCGCTCAGCGAGATCGCGGCCGTCGCGGCTGATCCTGGCCGAATTCGCCGTGATCTGCCCCGACATCTCCGCGACCGTCCGGACGATCCCCGCGACCGAGTCGAGCAGGTCGTTGACGCCGTTGCAGAGCTCGCCAACTTCGCCGCTTGCGCCTGACAGCGGGACGCGCCGCGTCAGGTCCTTGGCCTTCGCCGAGGCGACCACCGACCTGATCTCCTCGACCGCCAGTCGCAGCGCCTCCTGGGCCGTGACGTTGGCGGTGATGTCGGTGGCGTATTTGACGATCTTGTAGGGCTTGCCGAGCGCATCGAGGATCGGATTGTAGCTGGCCTGGATCCAGAGCTTGCGGCCGCCCTTGCCGAAGCGCAGATACTGCCCGTCATCGTATTCGCCGCGGCCGAGCTTCTTCCAGAAGCGGGCATAGGCATCGCTGCCGCGTTGCGCCGGATCAACGAACAGCGAATGGTGCTTGCCCTTGATCTCATCCAGGGAGTAGCCGACCGTCCTGAGGAAATTGTCGTTGGCGTCGAGCACGGTGCCGGCGAGGTCGAACTCGATCACGGCCTGGGACTTGCGGATCGCCGCGACCTGCCCCTCGAAATTCGCGATCATCGCCTTGTGGTCGGTGATGTCGGTCGCGAACTTCACGACCTTCTCGGGCTTGCCGCTACGGCCGAGCACCGGCGTGTAGACGGCCTGCAGCCAGATCTGGCGCCCGCCCTTGCCGATGCGCCGAAACTGGGCGTCGATCGCCTCGCCCCCGGCCAGCCGGGTCCAGAACCGGCCATAATCTGCCGAGGCTGCGATCTCCGGCTCGACAAAAATCCGATGGTGCTTGCCGACCACCTCGTCGCGCGCATAGCCGACCGTCCGCAGGAAGGTCTCGTTCGCCTCGAGGATGGTGCCGGCAGTGTCGAATTCGATGACCGCCTGCGTGCGACGGATCGCGGCCGCCTCTCCGGCTTCGGTCGGCCGGCGGCCGATCAGCAGGTCAATTGCCATGGTCCGCTCCTTCGACCGCATCGGTGCGAGGAGGGGCGCCGGGCTGGTCGCTGCCGTCGGCAGCCGAACGCTCGCCCGTGGCGGTGAATTGCTCGGCGATATCTTTGTAGGCGACGGAGTAATACGTCACCAGCGACTTGAAGGACAATTCGAAGATGCGGATGAAATTCGACAGGATGGCAATCTTGTCGTCGTCATGGATCTGCGCTTTCTCGATGATGTCCTTCATGAATTTGATTTCGGAATTCACTCTCGCGATAGCTTGCGTAAACGCTTCGACATCCCTGCTCTTTTTGAGAAGGACATGACTTTGCAGATCGATGACCGACATCTTGCCTCTCCGATCAAATTCGGCGCTTCAGTGCTGTTTTTCGATTGAGAACTTGCAGTGACTGCCGGTGCGCACGATGCAGGCGCTCGACCGCCGGCGCGTCCGCATCACACGGAGCCGGCGCGCCCAGAAGATAGCCCTGGGCCTCCCGGCAGCCTTCCTTGCGGATGTAGTCGAACTGCTCTGACGTCTCGATGCCCTCGACGACGGTGGTGATATCGAGCCGCCGGCCGAGATCGGCGACGAACTTGACCACGGCGGCGCTCTCCGGCCGCGTGACGATGTGCCTGATGAACGAGCCGTCGATCTTGACCTTGTCGAACCGGAACATCTGCAGATACGACAGCGAGGAATAGCCGGTCCCGAAATCGTCCAGCGCGATCCGCACACCCATGTCGCGCAGGCGCCGCAGATCGTCGATGCAGCCCGTTTCCGAACCGAACAGGGCAGTCTCCGTCAGCTCGATCTCCAGCCGGTCGGGCGACAGGCCGGACCTGACCAGGACCGCGAGGATGGTCGGCGCCAGCGTGCCCTTGCCGAGCTGGTTGGCCGAGATGTTGACGGCGACGCACGCGCCGTCCGGCCACCGGGCCGCTTCGCAGCAGGCACTCTGCAGCACGAACATGCTCAGCTGGTCGATCAGCCCCCTCTGTTCGGCGATCGGGACGAATTGCGCCGGCGAGATCCAGCCCCTGTCGGGGTGGTGCCAGCGCACCAGCGCTTCACGTGTCGTCACCTGGCCGGTCTCGACGTCGAAGATCGGCTGGTAGAAGACGAACAGCCCGTCCTTCGTCTCGAGCGCGGAGCGCAGGTCGGCTTCCAGCCGCAGGCGCTCCCGCACGCGCACCTCCATCGCCGGGGAGAAGACGAGGACCTGACCTTTGCCGGCGGCCTTGGCCGCGTAGAGGGCCATGTCGGCTCGCGTCAGCAGGAGATCGGCGGCATTGCCGTGCACCGGCGCCAGCGAGATGCCGACCGTGGCGCCAAGCTGGATGCTCCGGCCGTCCCGCAGGTCGTAGGGCGCGCTCAGAGCCCCGACGATCCGCTTGCCAATCCCGGCAGCGGCAGTCTCCGGGATGTCCTGCACGAGAACCGCGAACTCATCGCCTCCGAGCCGCCCGACGGTCATGCCAGGCCCGTTGCAGATCTCGCGCAGGCGATCCGCGACCTGGCCGAGCAGGATGTCGCCCATGTGATGGCCATGCGTGTCGTTGACGCTCTTGAAGCCGTCGAGGTCGACGAGCAGCAGCCCGGTTCGCCCGTCCGGAGCGACGAAGCTGTTGATCAGGGCGTCATGGAAGGAGGTGCGATTGGGGAGCCCCGTCAGCGTGTCGTAATGGGCGAGCTGGCGAATGCGCCTCTCGGCCTCGACTTCTTTGGTGACGAGGGCCCAGATCACCATCTGCCCGAGATCGCAGCCGTCGGCGCCAAGAATGGCCGATATCTTGAGGTCGAGCACTTCCGGCCCGATCTCGATGCGCGCGGCGTGCGGCAGGGAGCCGGATTCGACCAAAGCCCGCCAGGGCTGCTGCGGCTTCTTGTAGAGCGCCTCGATGGGCGCGCCGACGAGCTCGCCGGCCTCGATCGGCAGCAGATGCTCGATCCTGCGCGTCAATGCCCTGGAGGCCTCGTTCGCATAGCCGATCCTGAACGTGCCCGGCTCGACCGTCATCACCGCGGCCGGCATGTCCTCGATCATGTGCAGGAGCCGCTTTTCCTCCCGCTCCCGGCGCCGGGCCTCCATTTGCGCTCTGCGCGGGCGGGCGCGGCTGAAGCCCTGCAACAAGGCGATCATCGGAGAAGCGAAGCGCCGGCATGAATGCGCCCAAGAATATACCGAAGCACGCCCGCGCATGCCGAGGCCCTTCATTACAATGGCAAGTTGGAGAAACGGCGTTGGCTTCGGCATAGGGGGAGCATTCGCTGCCCCCATCGTCCCCGGCCGCCGCATCCTTGTCCGAAATCTCGCAGCGATACTTCGCGCGGTCCGCATCCGAGCGCCTGATAGCTATCGCATTGTCCGGGATCTGCTGCGGTCGGCGCGTTTCGGAACGCCCTCGTCCAGACTTGCCATCAACCGCGGTCGGCCTGAGAACCGCAGGGTGATTTGTGTTTCCAGGCAAACTGAAACTATAATCATAGTCGAAACCGTTGTTGAAAAGTCTGCATGACTACAAGCGGGTGAACTTCCTAAGCAATTGTAAAACTCACATTCGATACGAGATTATCGAGTTATTATCTATCAACAAACAAAACCGCAAACACCGCGATGAATCGGATATTGATACACTGCGAGATCAATAATCCAAGAGATCTTGACAACGCCATGAACACAATACAACCTAGGCGAGCAAAGTGTATTTCATACATAAATTCCGCAACGTCACTCGGATAGGCAACGTAACTGACACTGGAAAATGCAGACAACCGGGCGAACACCTGAGCACTGCAGCGATATTCCCCTAGGACCTATCCCGGCAGGCCTGCCCCGCAGATCGATCGGCAAGTGGATTGCTCGACGTGAAGCAGCTCTTTCCGCGGTGACGGGCAGATCAACGATCGCACCGCAGTAGGCCTGCGGCGCCGTGATGAAGCGCCGGCCGAGACTGCGCGCCCAATGCAGCCCCCGACAAACCCTGTTCGGAGACTACGGCTCGATCAGCCTGTTGCGGATCGCGTAACGAGCCAGATCGACCGCCGTGCGCAGATTCAGCTTCTTCATCGCCGAGGTGCGGTGCGTGTCGACGGTCTTGATGCTGAGGCCCCAGCGCCGCGCAATGGACTTATTCGATTCCCCTTCCGCGACGAGCTGCACGACCTCCCGCTCACGGGCGGTCAATGTCTGCGACGCCACCGTCTTGTCGGTGCAAAGGAGCTGGTCCAGCAGGCATTTCGCCACGCGCTGAGAGAAATAGGTCTTCCCTTCCGCCAGCGCCCGGACGCTGGCGACGACCTCCCGGTCGTCCTCGGACTTGAGCAGATAGCCGCGCGCACCGGCCTTCAGCGCATCATGGATCAGCCCGTCATCGTCATGCATCGTATAGATCAGCATCCGGGTGTCGGGCAGGCTGCGGAGAACCTGCCGAACCGCCTCCAGCCCGTTCAGTATCGGGAGCGAGTGGTCGATCACCACGACGTCGGGAACATGGTCGAGCGTGAGGCGCACCGCCTCCTCGCCATTCCCGGCCTCGGCGCAAACATGCCAGCCCGGTTGGGCTTCTAGGATCGCCCTGAGGCCACCGCGCACGATGGGATGGTCGTCCACGACCAGTATCTTCAGCTCTCGTCTACCCATCATGCTCGGGTCTCGACTTGCTCGCAGCAGTCTCGGTTGTCGGTCTCACGGAATCAAGCGGGCGGGCGCGCCGTATCCGGAACAGATGGCAGCGCGCGCGTCCCGGCCTCTTCAGCCTGATCGATCTCGGCCAGCGGCAGGCGCAGCCGGATCGTCGTTCCTTTTCCTTGCTCGCTCGTGATCTCCAGCCCTCCCTGGCAGTCGTCGACGAAAGTCTGGACCTGGCTTAGCCCCAGGCCGCTGCCCCGCCCCGCCGCCTTGGTGGTGAAGAAGGGGTCCAAGGCCTGGCCGAGGATCGCTTCCGACATGCCCTGCCCGTTGTCGGACACCCGGATTTCGCTCCAGCCCGGCCCAGCCTGCCCCGGAGCGCGCTCGTCCCGGACCTCGAGAAGCACCATCCCCCCGCCCGGCATCGCATCGCGCGCATTCAGGATCAGGTTCAGCAGGACGGCGAGAAGCTGGGGGCGATCGATCCGGCACGGCAGGGCTGATGCCGCGGCCGATAGGCGGACTTCCACCTTCGGCCCTGCGGCGCGATGGAGCATCGGCAGCGCCTCGGATATGACGAGGTTCAGATCGTTGACGCCGGGCGCGCGGTGGCCGGTGCGGGCATGCGACAGCAATTGGGTGACCAGTTCGCCGCCGACAGTGAGGGTGGCATCGATCTGGTCCAGCAATTCGCCCGCCTTCTGCCGCTCCACGACCTCAGGGCGCAGCAGCAGGACGGCAGAGCGGACGATCCTCTGCAGATTTCCGACGTCATGCGCCACCCCCGCCGCGAAGCGGCCGATCGATTCGAGCCGCTCCGCCTCCACCAGGCGCGCTTTGGCCCGCTCTTCCTGTAGCCGATGCCGCCGCGTCAGCGCCTCGATGCCTGCGAACATCACGATGATGATCGCCGCCCCGACGCCCGTCACGGTCATATGCGATCGCCATGAGCTCATCACAGCGGCCTTGCTCATCGTCACGAGCATCACGAGCGGCAGGTTTTCAAGCGCCCTGAAGCTTGCCACCCGCTCGATTCCGTTGATCGGGCTCGTCCCCCAGAAGACCTCTGGAGCGCTCCCGTCCTGAAATCGCCTGAAGGTTTCCCGCCCGGCGGCCGAGGTGCCGATCAAGGCGTGGATATGCGGTGAGCGGGCGAGCTCGACACCATCCCTGCGGAACAGCGCGACGTTACCACCGCCGATCCAGAGCTGGCTGTAGAAGCGCTCGAAATACATCGGATCCACCAGGGCTACCGCAACTCCGGCGAAACTGCCGTCGAGCGCTTCGATCCGGCGCGACAGCGCGATGACCCAGGCTCCGGATGTGCGGCTGCGCAAGGGCGCATCGATATACAGCCCGGCCGAGATGTCATCTCGTTGGACTGCAAAATAGGCGCGGTCGGCCACATTGGTCCGCGGCGTCGTCGCGTAATTCGTGTCTTGCGAGACGAGGCCGTCCGCTCCGACCACGAACAACGCACGCACGAAGGGCAAGGCGCTCAAGCGCTTACGCATCTCGGCGATGAAACGGGGATCGCTGTTGGTCAGGTTGGGCGTGCCCGCCGCCTCCGCCGCCACGCTTTGAAGGCTCAGATCGATCGATTGAATCGTGCGGGCCGTCTGCTCGGACAGAAGCTTCACCAGATTGACGACGTTGCGCTCCGCGTCCTCTTGCGCGGCCCGATGGCTGCGCCAGGTCTCGAATGCCAGCAAGCCCAGTATGCCCAGCACCAGAAGCAGCGCCGATGTCGGGCGGTGGAACACGGTCATCATAGGCGCCGCCGTTCATCGGGCGGCTCATGTCGCTGCATGCCCATCACTTCGGGAAAAAACTGGATCGCTTCGAAACGCAGACGTGCACTGGTCCTTTGTTCTATCGCATCATCTTCGCGCCGGCGGATATCCACTTTGCGCGAAGATCATACTGGCAGTCCTTCACGACAGTTCGAAATCAGGTCGATACCCGATGCATTCTCGGCGGAATTCTGAGCCGCTCCCCGCCTGGTGAGGGCGCGGCGGATGACATCGGCTTGCTGCCCGCGATCTTTCAGCTGGACTGTCGAGCCTCCGGCGAGCCGCCCTCAGAGCTTTCGGTGGGTCACGTCCTGAAGCATCTTGCGGCCCAGCATGAGATCGGCGGCCAGCTTGCGCAGCTTCGCGCCTCGTCCCCAACCGGTCGCCTCTTTGGTCTCGCGCGATTCACACGCCCCAACCAGCCGCGGTGGCACGATTCCTGATTGCGTGATTCCAGGTCACTCCAAAGGAACGACTGGAAGGCATGGCGCCCAATCTGCGGATCCTCATCGTGGACGCGAACCAGATCCGGGCCGCGATCATCGAGGAAGGCCTGCGGGAAGCGGGTTACGATCAGCTCATCCGCATGACGGCGACGACCGGTCTCGTCGCCGCCATCGAAAGCCATGACCCCGATGTCGTGGTGATCGACCTCGAAGACCCCAGCCGCGACGCGCTGGCCGACATGTTCCTGGTCAGCCGCCATGTCCGCCGGCCGATCACCATGTTCGTCGACCAGTCGGATTCGGCCTCGATCGAGGCCGCCGTCGAGGCCGGCGTCTCCGCCTATATCGTCGACGGGCTGAAGAAGGAGCGGATGCAGCCGATCCTGCAGACCTGCATCAGCCGCTTCAATGCCTTCCGCAAGCTGCGCGAGGAACTCGACGAAGCCCGCTCGCAATTGGAGGACCGTAAGACGATCGACCGCGCCAAGGGCATCGTCATGCGGCTGAAGGGCCTGTCCGAGGACGAGGCTTACGCCCTGATGCGCCGCACCGCGATGAACGAGAAGCGCAAGCTCGTCGACATCGCCCGCTCCCTCATCACCGCCGCGGAGATGCTGAAATGACGACGCTGCACCTGCGGGTCGGCTTCATGCCGCTGGTCGATTGCGCACTGGTCGTTCTGGCCAAGGACGAGGGATTCGCCGAGGCTGAGGGGTTGAATCTGGAGCTGGTCCGCGAGGTCTCGTGGTCGAATCTGCGTGACAAGCTGAATGTGCGCCTGTTCGATGCCGCCCATATGCTCGGCCCGGCCGCCATCGCCGCGACGCTCGGCATCGGCGGCGTCAAGGCCCCGATGGCGGCGCCGCTGGCGCTCAACCGCGATGGCGCCGCGATCACCCTTTCGCTGCGACGCTTCGAGGAATTGTCTCGCCTCGCCGAGGGGGAACTGTCCGATACGACCGCCTCAGCCCGCGCACTCGCCGCCATGGTCGCACGCCGCAGGGCTTCGGGCCTGCCGCCGCTCACCTTCGCCGCGGTGTTCGGCTTCTCGACTCATACCTACCTGCTCGGCGAATGGCTGGAGAAAGCCGGGCTCATGCTCGGCGAGGATATACGCTTCGAGGTCGTGCCACCGCCGCAAACCGTCGAGGCGCTCGCCAGCGGGCGGATCGACGGTTTCTGCGCCGGTGCGCCCTGGAATTCGGCGGCAGTCGCCGCTGGCGTTGGCGCGATGGTCCATGCCAGCGTCGACCTCAGGCGCAACTGCCACGACAAGGTTCTGGCCTGGCGTGCCGACGATGTGCAGAAGCGCCCGGCCGCCGTCTCGAAGCTTGGCTCCGCGATCCTGAAGGCCAGCGCCTGGGCCTGCCGTCCGGAGAATGTCTCGCGCATGGCGCATCACCTGTCCGCGCCGGATCGGCTCGCGCTGCCGGCAGAGCTCATCGAGCGCATCCTGCAGGGAGAGCTGATCCAGGGCGCCGACCGGTCGACGCGCCTGATCGAGCGGTTCATCCGATTCGACCGGGACGCCCTGCGTCCCGACCCGGATGATGCCGACTGGGTTCTTGCCGGCATGGAGCGCGCCGGGCAGGTCATGGCGACACCGCAAATGCGCGACGCCGCACGTCATGTCTTTCTGCCTGCCTCTTTTGACAGCATCTTAGCGTAGGCAAAAGAGTAGCCCATTACTTAGGCAATTGCGTCGCGATTGTGCGCTGCAACAAACAACCCTCGCGCACCACCTGCGCCGCGCCGCCAGCAATCTATGGCAATTCAAGGCTGGGGCTGCCGGTAGGCGGTTGGCACGATCCTTGTAGGAAGTGATGCGACGCGGCCAACGCTGCCCGCGCCATCCCCGATCCGGAAGACACAGCAACGTCGCTGTCGGAATGCGCCTGTCGAGGCGTCTTTCGCGCGGCGTTTTTCGCATTCGGGGCTGGTTTCAGGCGGCCAGCAATTCAGCAATCAAGAGGCGATCGATGACGCACAGCTCCAAGGCCCGGACCAGGGCAGTCGCGGCCCGGCAGATGGGCACAAGCCGCCGCGACTTCTTGAATCTGTCCGGCACGGCCGCCTTGCTCGCCGCTGCGAAGACCGCCCTGCCTTCCGGCGCCTTCGCGCAGACAGCGGGGCCAGAGGTCAAGGGCACCCGCCTCGGCTACATCGCTCTGACAGATGCGGCGCCTCTGATCATCGCTAAGGAGAAGGGCCTCTACGCCAAATATGGCCTGCCGGACATGGACATCGCCAAGCAGGCTTCCTGGGGCGCGACGCGCGACAACATGGCGCTCGGCTTCAAGAACAACGGCATCGACGGCGGCCACATCCTGCGCCCGAAGACGCATCTCTATTCCACCGGCAAGGTCATGCAGAACGGCCAGCCTTTGCCGATGTACACGCTGCTCAACCTCAATGAGGACGGGCAGGCGATCTCGGTCTCCAACGAATACAAGGACCTCAACGTCCAGAAGGACGCTTCGCCGCTGAAGCAGGCCTTCGAGCGCAAGAAGGCCGCCGGCAAGGAACTGACGGCCGCCATGACCTTCCCGGGCGGCACCCACGACCTCTGGATCCGTTACTGGCTCGCCGCCGGCGGCATCGACCCCGACACCGAGATCAAGGTCATCGTCGTGCCGCCGCCGCAGATGGTGGCGAACATGAAGGTCGGCACCATGGACTGCTTCTGCGTCGGCGAGCCCTGGAACGAGCAGCTCGTCAACCAGAACATCGGCTACAGCGCCCTGACTACCGGCGAGCTCTGGTTCAGGCATCCCGAGAAGATCCTCGGCATGCGCGCCGATTTCGTCGATGCCAATCCCAAGGCGACGCAGGCCATCCTGATGGCCGTGATGGAAGCCCAGATGTGGGCCGACAAGATGGAGAACCGCCAGGAGCTCGCCGAGATCGTCGGCAAGCGGCAATGGTTCAACGTCCCGACCGGCGACATCAACAAGCGCCTGCTCGGCGACATCAACTACGGCAATGGCCGCGAGGCGAAGGGCACCAATCTCTATATGAAGTTCTGGGGCGAAGGCGGCGCGACCTCCTGTCCCTGGAAGAGCCTCGACACCTGGTTCGTCACCGAGAACATCCGCTGGGGCAAGTTCGAGCCGACGATCGACATCAAGGCCCTGGTCGACAAGACCAACCGTGCCGATCTCTGGCGGGAAGCCGCGAAGACGCTTGGTGTCGCCGGCGCCCCGACTGCGGATTCCCGCGGCGTCGAGACTTTCTTCGACGGCATGAAGTTCGATCCCGCAGCGCCGCTGGAGTATCTCAAGGCGCTGAAGATCAAGCGGGTGGCCTGACACCATGGCCGAGCCCCTGATCATCGTCGGCAATGGCATGGCCGCGACGCGGCTGGCTGACGAGCTCAGCCGGCAGGCGCTCGGACGCTATGCGGTCGCGGTGATCGGGGACGAGCCGCGGCTGGCCTACAACCGCGTGCTGCTCTCGCCGCTGCTGGCGGGCGAGATCGCCGAGCCCGAGATCGAGCTGAAGCCCGCCGCCTGGTGGCAAGCGCGCGGCGTCTCGATGCTTTACGGCAAGCCGGTCACGAGCATCGACCGGGCGGGAAAAAGCGTGACCCTGGCCGACGGTCTCGTCCTGCCTTACGGCAAGCTCGTGCTCGCGACCGGCTCGCGACCGCTGATGCCGCCGGTGCCGGGGCTGGATCTGCCCGGCGTCGCCAGCTTCCGCGACGTCGCCGATGTCGCGCTGTTCCGCACCATTGCCGCGACCGGCGCGCGCATCGTGGTGATCGGCGGCGGCCTGCTCGGACTGGAGGCGGCCTACGGGCTCGCCAGGATCGGCAGCAAGGTCACGCTGCTGCATCTCGCCGACCGGCTGATGGAGCGCCAACTCGATCGTGAGGGGGCCGGCCTGCTCGCCGGCGAGATCGCGGCTCGCGGCATCGACATTCGCCTGAACTGCACGGCCGAGCGCTTCGTCGGCAAGAGCCGTGTCGAGGCGGTCGAGCTGACCGATGGCGGCCTGATCCCGGCCGACCTCGTCGTCGTCGCCATTGGCGTGCGCCCGCGCGTCGATCTCGCCGTCGCCGCTGGGCTCGACGTCAATCGCGGCATCGATGTCGATGACGGTCTCGCCAGCAGCGATCCCTGCATCTTCGCCATCGGCGAATGTGCCGAGCATCGAGGCCTGGTCTACGGCCTGGTCGAGCCCGCCTATGAGCAGGCCCGCGTGCTGGCCGCGCGACTTGCCGGTGCGAGAGAGCGTTATACCGGTTCGCTGCTGGCGACCAACCTCAAGGTCAGCGGCGTCGGCGTCTTCTCGGCAGGCTCGGTCGAGCCGGGAGAGGACGATGAAGTCCTGCTGCTGCGCGACCCGGCCGCCGGCATCTACCGCAAGTTCCTGCTGCGCCAGGGGCGGCTCGCCGGCTGCGTTCTCGTCGGCGACACCAGCGGCGCGCTGTTCTATCTCGGGCTGATCCGCTCGGGCCAGGACATCAGCGCGATCCGCGCCGACCTGCCATTTGGCGAGGGCTATTGCGTCGGGATGGCTGCGTGATGCGCCACGATGCTCCCCTCGCTCCGGCTGCGACCTGCACGACCTGCCCCTATTGTGGGGTCGGCTGTGGCGTCAAGGCGACGCCGGACGGGCTGGGCGGCGCCTCCATCGCCGGAGACGCCGACCATCCGGCCAATCGCGGGCGGCTCTGCTCCAAGGGCTCGGCGCTCGGCGAGACGCTCGGGCTCGGCACCCGCGTGCAGCATCCGCTGAAACGCAACGCCGCCGGCAGCTATGACAGAGCCAGTTGGGACGAGGCGCTCGATGCCGTCGCGGCCGGTCTGCGGGCCATTGCCGCCGAGCACGGCCCCGAGGCGATCGCCTTCTACCTCTCCGGCCAGCTCCTGACCGAGGACTACTACGTCGCCAACAAGCTGGCGAAGGGCTTCATCGGCACGCCGCATGTCGATACCAATTCGCGGCTCTGCATGTCGTCGACGGTCGCGGCCCAGCGCCGGGTCTTCGGCTCGGACACCGTGCCCGGCGCCTACGAGGATTTGGACAGTGCCGACCTGATCGTTCTCGTCGGCTCGAACACGGCCTGGTGCCATCCGATCCTGTTCCGCCGGATGCAGGACAATCGGCGGGAACGCGGCGCGCGCGTCGTCGTCCTCGATCCGCGGGTCACCGCGACTGCGGAAGACGCCGACATGGTTCTGGCGCTGAAGCCCGGCTCCGACGCCGCGCTGTTCGCAGGCCTGCTCGTCCACCTCGCCGATCGCGGTCTCGTCGACCGGACCTATGTCACGCGCCATGTCGCCGGCTTCGATGAGGCGCTCGCCAACGCGCGGGAAATTGCACCGGACATCGCCGCGGTGTCCGGTGCCACCGGCCTGAAACCTGAGGAGATCGCGGCCTTTTACGAGCTCTGGGCGAGCACACCGCATGTCGTCACGGCCTGGAGCCAGGGCGTCAACCAGTCGGCGCAAGGGACCGACAAGGTCGCCGCGATCCTGAACTGCCACCTCGCCACAGGCCGGATCGGGCGGCCCGGCTGCGGCCCCTTCTCCCTGACCGGCCAGCCCAACGCCATGGGCGGGCGTGAGGTCGGCGGCCTCGCCAATATGCTCGCCGCCCATATGGGCTACGGCGCGGACGAGATCGACCGCGTCCGTCGCTTCTGGCAGGCACCCAATATCGTCGGTCACGAGGGCCTGAAAGCCGTCGAGATGCTCGAGGCGGTCGCCGAGCGCTGCATCCGCGCGATGTGGGTGATGGCGACGAACCCCGCCGTCTCCCTTCCGAATGCCGACAAGGTTCGCGTCGCGCTCACCGGGCTCGATCTTTTCGTCGTCTCCGAGAACGTGCTCTCCAACGACACGCTCGCGGCCAGGCCGCATTTCATCCTGCCGGCCGCCGCCTGGGGCGAGAAGGACGGCACCGTCACCAATTCCGAGCGCCGCATCTCGCGCCAGCGCGCCTTCCTGGCCTTGCCGGGCGAGGTGAAGCCGGATTGGTGGATCATCTGCGAGATCGCCAGGCGCCTCGGCTTCGGCGCGGCCTTCGCCTATGCCGGCCCGCACGAAATCTATGCCGAGCACGCGGCGCTCTCGGCCTTCGAGAACGACGGTACCCGCGATTTCGACATCGGCGCCCATGCCGGCCTCGACAAGGCCTCCTACTACGGTCTCGAGCCGGTGCAATGGCCCGTGCCGGCCCATCAGCCGCAAGGCACAGCGCGACTCTTCGGCGATGGGAACTTCTTCGGTCCCGGGCGCCGCGCGCAGATGCGCCCGCTCGCTGTGCCGCAACTCGCCTCGACGGTGAGCGAAGCCTTCCCGCTACTGCTCAATACCGGCCGCGTGCGTGACCACTGGCATACGATGACCCGGACCGGCCTCAGCCCGCGGCTCAGCGCCCATATCGCCGAGCCCTCGGTCTATCTGCATCCGGCCGACATTACGCGCTTCGGGCTTGTCGAGGGCGGTTTTGCGCGCCTGGCCAGCGCCCATGGCAGCGCCGTGCTCAAGGTCAGCGCCGATGACGGCGTTTCTCCCGGCGAGCTGTTCGCGCCGATCCACTGGTCGGGCGAGACCGCTTCCGACGCGCGGATCGGAGCCCTAACGCAGCCGCTTTGCGATCCCTTCTCCGGCCAGCCGGAAATGAAGGCGACGCCGATCGCGATCGCGCCCGTCACCTATCGCTTCGAAGGCTTCGTCCTCGCGCGGGAGCCCTTCGCCCTTCCAGCCGGAAGCTGGTGGACGCGGCTTGCCGTGCAGGGCGGCGAAGGCCGGCTCTTCGCCACCGATGCCTCGGTCGATGCGATCGCAAGCCTGGTGCGCGAGCATTTCGATGCGGACGAGCTGACCGAGCTGATCGACCGCGACGGCGGCAGCTATCGCTGTGCCGTGTTGCGCGATGGCCGGCTCCAGGCCGCCCTCTTCCTCGCTCCGGCTGGCCGCGCGCCGCTCTGGGACACGGTCAAGGCCGTCTTCGCCGATCCGGCGGCGACCGTGCAGAGCCGGCTTGCCCTGCTGGCGGGGCGCAATCCCGGCGGCGCCGATCCCGGGGCGACCGTCTGCGCCTGCTTCGGCGTCGGCCTGAACGCCATTCGCGCCGCCTTCGAGGCCGGCGCGGCAACGGCCGAGGAGATCGGCGTTCAACTCAAGGCGGGGACCAATTGCGGCTCCTGCCTCCCCGAAATCCGCCGCATCGGCGCGCAGTCCCGCGCGAGCGAGGCGGCATGACGAATGCGACGCAAACGCCCGATCAGAGGAGAGACTGGAACATGGGTCAGCCTGTCTTGAAAGGCACGACTGCGAGCGCGACGGTCGTCGCGCTCTCGGGCAAGCCGTCCGAGGTCGTGCCCCTGCCGGCCGGCCCCGCGAAGCCCTTCGCGGCCAGGCTCGCGCCCCTGGCGAAAGGCGCCCTCGTCAACCTGCTGCCACCGCTGATCACCATCGCGCTGATCCTGCTGTTCTGGCAGATCGCTGCGTCCGGTCCGCAATCCTCGCTGCCGCCACCCTCCAAGATCTGGGAGGAGGCCAAGGATCTCATCACCGAGCCGTTCTACTGGGCAGGCTCGCAGGATATCGGGCTCGGCTGGCGCATCCTGGTCTCGCTGCAGCGCGTCGCGATCGGCTTCACCCTGGCGGCGGTGGTCGGCGTGCTGCTCGGAGCCCTGGTCGGCCAGTCGATCTGGGCGACGCGCGGCCTCGACCCGGTCTTCCAGGTGTTGCGCACGGTGCCGCCGCTCGCTTGGCTGCCGCTCTCGCTCGCCGCTTTTCGTGACAGCCAGCCCTCGGCGATCTTCGTGATCTTCATCACCGCGATCTGGCCGGTGATCATCAACACCGCCGTCGGCATCCGCAACATCCCGCAGGACTATCGCAACGTCGCCAAGGTGCTGCGGCTGAACCAGATCGAGTTCTTCTACAAGATCATGGTGCCCTCGGCCGCGCCTTACATCTTCACCGGCCTCAGGATCGGCGTCGGCCTGTCCTGGCTCGCCATCGTCGCCGCCGAGATGCTGACCGGCGGCGTCGGCATCGGCTTCTTCATCTGGGATGCGTGGAACTCGTCCCGCCTCTCCGACATCATCGTGGCGCTGGTCTATATCGGCGTGGTCGGCTTCCTGCTCGACCGGCTCGTCGCTCTCATCGGCCATGTCGTCACCCGCGGCACCGCGACCAACTGAGGGGACGAAGCGATGAGCTATCTCAAGATCGACCATGTCGACAAACGCTTCCAGCGCGGCACTGCCACGACGGAAGTGCTCAAGGACGTCAGCCTCGTCATCGACAAGGGCGAATTCGTCTCGATCATCGGCCATTCCGGCTGCGGCAAGTCGACCTTGCTCAACATCATCGCCGGGCTCACCCCCGCGACCACCGGCGGCATCCTGCTCGAAGGCAAGGAGGTCAACGCGCCGGGCCCGGACCGGGCCGTGGTCTTCCAGAACCACTCGCTGCTGCCCTGGCTCACCGTCTACGACAATGTCGCGCTCGCCGTGAACAAGGTCTTCGGCGGCAAGAAGAGCAAGGCTGAGCGGCATGACTGGATCATGCACAATCTCGATCTCGTCCAGATGGGGCACGCCAAGGACAAGCGGCCGGGCGAGATCTCGGGCGGCATGAAGCAGCGCGTCGGCATCGCGCGCGGCCTGGCGATGGAACCCAAGATCCTGCTGCTCGACGAGCCCTTCGGCGCGCTCGACGCGCTCACCCGCGCCCATCTGCAGGACTCGGTGATGCAGATCCACGCGGCGCTCGGCAACACCATGATCATGATCACCCACGACGTCGACGAGGCCGTGCTGCTCTCCGACCGGATCGTGATGCTGACCAACGGCCCCTCCGCGCGCATCGGCGAGGTGCTCGACGTGCGCCTCGCCCGCCCGCGCAAGCGGCTGGAGCTGGTCACCGACCGCACCTACATCGCCGCGCGCGAGGCGGTGCTGAAGTTCCTCTACGAGCGCCATCGCTTCGTCGAGGCGGCGTGACGGCACCGGCCATGAGCGACGATTTCACCCTCGACCAGAAGCGCTACCTCGAAGGCTTCGTCAGCGGCATGCAGTCGGCCCGCACGGCGCGCGGCCTCGGCCCGCTCGGCGGCGCGCCGGGCAGCGCCCCGGCCAAGCCTGATGGTCCCGACAGGGAGCATGCGCAGGCGCAGGCCAGGACGGTCGCGGCCGGTGGCAAGCTCGTCGATCAGGAGAAGTGGAAAGCGGCCGAGCATCCGTTCGACGCCTATGCCCGTTTCAAGGATCAGGCCGCGTCGGGCACCTACCCCAAGCCGGAGGACAATTTCCGCTGGCGCTATCACGGCCTGTTCTATGTGGCGCCGGCGCAGAACAGCTATATGTGCCGGCTGCGCATTGCCAACGGCATCCTCAAGGCCTGGCAGTTCGCCGGCGTCGCCGACATCGCCGAAAGCCTCGGCGGCGGCTACAGCCACGTCACCACCCGCGCCAACCTCCAGATCCGCGAGATCACCGCCGAGAACGCCCCGCTACTGCTGGAAGGCCTGGCTGATCTCGGCCTGACCGCGAAAGGCTCCGGCGCCGACAATATCCGCAACGTCACGGGCTCGGCGACAGCCGGCATCGACCCGCTCGAACTCCTCGACACCCGCCCGCATGCCCGCGCCTGGCACCACCACATCCTAAACGACCGCTCGCTCTACGGGCTGCCGCGCAAGTTCAACGTCGCCTTTGACGGCGCCGGCTCGATCGCGACGCTGGAAGACACCAACGATATCGGCTTCCAGGCCATCGAGGTCGCAGAGGGGGCAGCTTTCGAAGGGCAGCCGGTCGCGCCCGGCATCTGGTATCGCCTCGCGCTCGGCGGCATCACCGGCCACAAGGATCTCGCCCGCGACACCGGGGTGATCGTCGCGCCGTCCGACGCGATCGCGGTCGCCGATGCGATCGTCCGCGTTTTCATTGCTAATGGCGACCGCACCGACCGCAACAAGTCACGGCTCAAATACGTCCTCGATGCCTGGGGCTTCGACAAGTTCCTCACCGCCGTCGAGGAGAAGCTCGGCCGCCGGCTGGTCCGGCTAGACGGCGCCTTCGTCAGGCCGCGACCGCTCTATGACCGGCTCGCCCATATCGGCGTTCACAGTCAGGCTCAAGCCGGCCTCAACTGGGTCGGCGTCGCGCTGCCAGTGGGCAAGCTCACAGTCGCGCAGATGCGGACCATCGCAGCCATCTCACAGCAGTGTGGCGACGGCGATATCCGTCTGACCGTGTGGCAGAACCTGCTGATCTCCGGCGTGCCCGATGCCAGGATCGACGACGTGCTGGCCAATCTGCAGGCGATCGGCCTCTCGGCCGAAACCTCGGTATTGCGGGCCGGGCTGATCGCCTGCACAGGCGCGACCGGCTGCAAGTTCGCCGCCGCCCACACCAAGGAGGATGCGCTCGCCATTGCCGCCCATTGCGAGCCGCGCATCACGCTGGACCTGCCGGTCAACATCCACCTCACCGGCTGCCACCATTCCTGCGCCCAGCACTATATCGGCGATCTCGGCCTGATCGGCGCCAAGGTGCCGGTCAACGAGGAGGGCGACACGGTGCCGGGCTACGACCTCCTTGTCGGCGGCGGCTATGGCGTCGATGGCGGGATGGCCCGGCCCTTCCGCGAGAAGGTCAAGGCCGAGGAGGCGCCGGCCCTGGTCGAGGCGATCCTGCGCACCTGGCAGGTGCATCGCGCCGCGCCCGACGAAAGCTTCGTCGCCTTTGCCCGCCGCCACGAGATCGCAGCCCTGCAGGCACTGGTCGAGCAGATCGGAGGTGCGGCATGACCGTCCAGAGCCCGAACCCGATCGTCCAGGTGCTGCCGGAAACCGCGCCCTTCAGCGAGGAGCAGCGCTCCTGGCTCAACGGCTTCTTCGCCGGCCTGCTCTCGCTCGACAATGCCGGTGTGACCGCGCTCTCGCCTGCCGAGAACGCCGCGGTCATGGCCGAGGCCGACGACGGCGCGCCCTGGCACGATCCGTCCCTGGAGATGGCCGAGCGCATGGGGCTTGCCGAGGGCAAGCCGCTGCCCCGCAAGCTCTACGCCGCCATGGCCCAGCAGGATTGCGGGCAGTGCGGCTATGTCTGCGAGACCTATTCCGCCGCCATCGCCGAGGGCAAGGAAGGCCGGCTCAATCTCTGCGCGCCCGGCGGCAAGGAGACGCTGCGTCAGCTCAAGGCCCTGATGGAGGAAGGTAGTGCAGTTCCGGCTGCTGCGGCCGAGCCTGCCTCTGTCGCCCCTGTCGGCCCGATCGGCCGCTCCCGCGAGAACCCGGCGCTCGCGACCTTCTTGTCGCGGCGCAAGCTCAATGGCGAGGGGTCCGAGAAGGAGACCTGGCATGTCGAGCTCGACCTCGTCGAAAGCGGTCTCGACTATATCGTCGGCGACGCCTTCGGCATCGTCGCGCAGAACGACCCGCGCCTCGTCGATGCGGTGATCGCGCTGTTGGGTGCGCGGCCGGACGCGGAGATCGGCGGCAAGTCGCTGCGTGGGAGACTTCTGGAGGACTGCGCCCTTGGCCCCGCGCCGGACGCGCTGTTCCAGCTCCTGTCCTATGTCACGGGCGGCGAGGCTCGCGCCAAGGCGAGACGCCTTGCCGCTGGCGAGGACCCCGATGGCGACCTCGATCGACTCGACGTGCTCGGCGCGCTGCACAAGTTCTCGCAGGCCCGGCTCTCGGCGGAAGCCTTCGTCGAGGCCCTCGACCCGCTGCAGCCGCGGCTCTATTCGATCTCCTCGTCGCACAAGGCCACGCCCGGACGCATTACGCTGACGGTCGATGCGGTGCGCTATAGGATCGGCTCGCGCCCGCGCTGGGGCGTCGCCTCGACCTTCCTCGCCGAACGCGTCGCCCCCGGCGACAAGCTGCCGGTCTATGTCCAGCGCGCCCATGGCTTCGGGCTGCCGGCCGATCCGGCGGCGCCCGTGATCATGTGCGGCCCCGGCACCGGGATCGCGCCCTTTCGTGCTTTCCTCCACGACCGGCAGGCGACGAAGGCGCCAGGCCGCAACTGGCTGTTCTTCGGCCACCAGCGCCGGACCTGCGACTTCTTCTACGAGGAGGAGCTGCAGGCGATGAAGGATTCCGGCTTCCTCACCAACCTGACGCTGGCCTGGTCCCGCGACGGCGACAAGGTCTATGTCCAGGACCGCATGCGCGAACGCGGCGGCGAGCTCTGGTCATGGCTTGAGCAAGGCGCGCATTTCTATGTCTGCGGCGACGCCAAGCGCATGGCCAGGGATGTCGAGCGCGCGCTGGTCGATATCGTCGCGGAGCATGGCGGGCGCTCTGCCGAGGACGCGATCGCCTATGTCGCGTCCTTGCGGAAGGCGGGGCGCTATCAGGCAGACGTCTATTAGAGCTCCAGGCTCGCTGAGCCATGCTGGCGCCGCTCTGCCCATCAACGACGAAGGGCGCTGTGTCGCCTCAAAACCTGGCCTTCCGCACCGCTACATCGCCTGCAGGTGATTTTGCGCCCCCGCGACCGGTGAAAAATGGCGCCCTAAAATCAAAAACTTACAGGGGGAAATAGCGGAGAGTGAGAACGAAAGTTCGAACTCGGAACCAGGAGCGCGACCGGCCGAAAGGCCGCCCCATCGGAGCCCTGAGCGAAGCGAACTGGCGTGAGATAAAAGAGATGGCGGACAGGGAGGGATTTGAACCCCCGATACCCTTGCAGGTATGCCGCATTTCGAGTGCGGTGCATTCAACCACTCTGCCACCTGTCCGCGGTCGCTCTGGTCGAGGCGGGGTGCTTACTACACATTGCATCCGCCCGACACAAGCCTTTCCGGAACGATGCGTCCACAACTCCGTCATCGCCCTGAAATCCGCAGCTGCCATGCTGCTTTTCCTTGACGCATCGCCCTCGCGCGACTAGGAAGCCGCGTCCGGCGTGGGGAAACCCGCGCCTGATCTCTTTTGGCTGCCGCCGACCATGCCGCTTCGATGCGGCGGACGCAGCGGGCCCGGAAGAGCAAACCCGACCACGCAACCGACTGCCAAAAAGCCGTCCCGCGTGCGCCCTTCAGGGGCACATGACAGGGCGGGGCTCAACATGGAGAACACTAAGATGTTCGCAGTCATCAAGACCGGTGGCAAGCAGTTCCGCGTCGCCGCCAATGACCGCATTACCGTCGCCAAGATCGAGGGCAACCCCGGCGACACCGTCGCTTTCGGCTCCGTCCTGATGCTGACCGACGGCGAGAAGTCGACGATCGGCGCCCCCTTCCTCGGTGACATCACCGTCGCCGGCGAGATCGTCGAGCAGGCTCGCGGCGAGAAGGTCATCGCCTTCAAGAAGCGCCGCCGCCAGAATTCGAAGCGCAAGCGCGGCTTCCGCGCCGAGCTGACCGTGGTGCGCATCACCGACATCCTCACCGGCGGCAAGAAGCCGGAGATGAAGAAGGGCGAAGCCGCCCCGGTCGCGCTCAAGGCCGGCAGCGAAGCCGTCAAGGGCAAGGCCGCACCGAAGGCCGCCAAGGCTGAGAAGGCCGAGGGCCTCGACGCCTCCAACCTCTCGCTGATCTCGGGCGTCGGCCCAACCATCGAGAAGAAGCTGCGCGCCGCCGGGATCACCTCCTGGAACGATATCGCCGCCTGGACCGAGGCCGACGTCGCCAAGTGGGACGAAGAGCTGAAGCTGCGTGGCCGCGCCACCCGCGAGGAGTGGGTCGAGCAGGCCAAGGAGCTGCTCGCCGGCAAGCCGCCGCGGGCCAAGGCCGACCAGGCCGAGCTCGCTTCCGGCGAGGACTACTGACCGGCGCTGACAGGCTCCGCGAAGCTTCACGCCCGATCGGGGTGGCATTTGCCGCCGATTCGGGTTACATGGACTGAAGAGTTTTTGAGGTAGGGCGTTATGGCTCACAAAAAGGCAGGCGGCTCGTCGCGCAACGGTCGCGACTCCGAAAGCAAGCGTCTCGGCGTGAAGCGCTTCGGCGACCAGGCGGTCGTGGCCGGCAACATCATTATTCGTCAGCGCGGCACCAAATGGCACGCCGGCGTGAACGTCGGCATGGGCAAAGACCATACGCTCTTTGCCACGTCGAACGGTCGCGTCCGATTCACGACGAAGCTCGGCCGAGCTTTCGTGAACGTAGTCCCGGCCCAAGAGGCCGCAGAATAAACGGCGGATAGGGAATGTTCTCGATCCGCCGGTTCCATCGAACCGGACGGATCAAGGGAATAAAAGCCCGAAAGCGGGTTTCCCGAAGGTCAGCGAGGGGGAGATGGGACCAAAGCCCAGCTCCCCCTTTCGTTTGCGCCGACGGAGAGACCCGATGTTCCCCGAATTGACGAGAGACGACGTCTTCCGGCTCGAGACCAGGCGGCTGTGGCTGCGCTGGCCGCGGATCGCCGACGCCACCGCGATTCTGCGCCTCGCCGGCGAGAAGGCCGTGGCCGAGATGACCGCCTCGATCCCGCATCCCTATCCGACCCAGGCGGTCGATCCCTTCGTCTTCGCGACGCGCAAGGGCAATGCGCTCGGCGAGCATCTCGTGCTGGCGATCACCCCGCGTGAGAAGCCGAACGAGCTGATCGGCATGATCGGCGCGCACAAGCAGGCGAGCGGGCGGCCCTTCATCGGCTACTGGCTCGGCACGCCGCACTGGAACAAGGGCTATGCCACCGAGGCGGTGCAGGCGCTGATCGACACCATGTTCTCGCTGGTCGAGATCGATGCGATCGAGGCCGACACCCGCGTCATCAACCCGGCCTCGCGCCGGGTGCTGGAGAAGAGCGGCTTCCGGCAGGAAGGCTCCTTCCTGAAGTCGCTGCCGGCGCGTGGCGGGCTGTTCCCTTGCGAACAGTACCGGCTCGACCGCTCGACCTGGTCGGCGCTGAAGAGCTGGAGCGCCTCCGGCTGGGCCCCGCTGCCGGCTGCCGAACAGCAGCAGCAGGCTGACAGCTTCAGCGAAGAGCCCTGCATGGCCTGAAATCAACGGGCCCGCCTGATGGCGGGCCCGTTTGTCAGCGCAACGCATTGCCCCGCCCGCCGCATCCGACTACCAAGCTCCAATGAAATTCCTCGACCAAGCCAAGATCTATGTGAAGGCCGGTGACGGCGGCGCCGGCTGCGTCTCGTTCCGGCGCGAGAAGTTCATCGAGTTCGGCGGGCCCAATGGCGGCGATGGCGGGCGCGGCGGCGACGTCGTGGTCGAATGCGTGCAGGGCCTGAACACGCTGATCGACTTCCGCTTCCAGCAGCATTTCAAGGCCCGGATCGGCGAGCACGGCATGGGCAAGGACCGGCACGGTGCCAATGGCCCCCCGATCGTGCTCAAGGTGCCGCCGGGTACCGAGATCCTCGACGAGGACGGCGAGACGCTGATCGCCGACCTGACCGAGCCCGGCCAGCGCTTCGTCCTGTGCAAGGGCGGCAATGGCGGCTTCGGCAACGCCTATTTCAAGACCTCGACCAACCAGGCGCCGCGCCATGCCAATCCCGGCCTTCCGGGCGAGGAGCGCTGGGTCTGGCTGCGGCTCAAGCTGATCGCCGATGCCGGCCTGGTCGGCCTGCCCAATGCCGGCAAGTCGACCTTCCTCGCCACGGTGACGGCGGCCAAGCCCAAGATCGCCGACTACCCCTTCACCACGCTGCATCCCGGCCTCGGCGTCGTCCGCGTCGACGCACGCGAGATGGTGCTCGCAGACATTCCCGGCCTGATCGAGGGCGCGCATGAGGGCCACGGCCTCGGCGACCGCTTCCTCGGCCATATCGAGCGTTGCCGCGTGCTGCTGCATCTGGTCGAGGGCACGAGCGAGCATGCCGGCAAGGCCTACAAGACCGTGCGCAAGGAACTCGCCGCCTATGGCGCCGATCTCGACGAGAAGCCGGAGATCGTGGCGCTCTCCAAGGTCGACGCGCTGACGCCGGAGGCGCGTAAGGAACAGCTCGCCCGCCTGAAGCGCGCCTGTGGCCGTACCCCCATCGCGCTCTCCGCCGCCTCGGGCGAAGGCGTCGAGGCGGCGCTGCGCGCGGTCTTCGCCGTGGTCGAGGAAGCACGCGCCCAGGAAGCCAAGGACGAGGCTCCGGCGCAGGAGACCGGCTGGCATCCTTGACAGCCGTTCACAACTGCCGCTTGCGCTACGGCCAGTCCTGGTCTTGAAGTCGGAGATTGCCCGCTTTCCGGACCTTCGCTGCCATGCTGAGACGACTGACCGCCCTCGCCATCACCACCGGTCTCCTGGCTGGCACGGCGTTCGCCCAGGCTCCGGCGCAACGCCCTCCCCAGCAGCGACCGGGCCAGGCGGCACAGGCGACCCCGGCCCCTGGCGCCGTCTCCCAGCCCGACAACACCACCGCGAGCTATGGCGACTGGGTGCTGCGCTGCCAGCAGAGCGTCGCAGCCCGCGTCTGCGAGATCGTGCAGACCCTCGAGCAGCAGGGCCAGCGTGGCCCGATCGCGCTGGTCGCCATCGGCCGGCCGGTCAAGGAAGAGCCGATCAAGCTGGTGATCCAGGTGCCGCCGAACCTGTCGCTCGGCGACAAGGCCGCCATACGCGTCACCATCGCCGACAAGGATGAGGCCGTCGCCGTCTTCCAGCGCTGCCTGCCCGGCGGCTGCTTCGCCGAGGCCAGCCTGAGCGATGATGTCTTCAAGCGCTGGCGCGGTTTCAGCGAAGCCGCCCAGATGCGCTATCTCGACGCCGGCAAGCGTGAGGTCGCGCTGCCGCTCTCCTTCCGCGGCTTCCCTGCCGCGGCCGAGGCGCTGCAGCGCGAGCCGTGAGCCAAACTGTCATGCTCGGGTCTTCGCTGCGCTTCGCCCGAGAATGACGCTTTTCAATGCGCCCCGGACGGCCTTGCATTGCGCAGGGTCGTCAGCGCCACGGCAATGCAGAACACCATGCCGGCGATCGCGATCAGCGCGACCGCATGGAAGCCGGTCATGAAGGCCTCGCGCGCCGCCTGGAGCAGATGCGCCGACTGGTCCGGCGCCAGCTTCTCGGCCGCAGCCAGCGCCCCGCCGAGCGTCGAGCGCGCCGGCGCCAGCGTCGCACTATCCACGCCCGTGACCGACAGCCCCGCCATGCCCTGGCGATAGAGCGCCGCGCCCAGGCTGCCGAAGACCGCGATGCCGAGCGCGCCGCCCAGCTCGATGCTGGTCTCGGACATGGCCGAGGCCGCCCCCGCCCGCTCCTGTGGCGCCGAGCCGACCACGATTCCGGTCGTCAGCGCGATCACCGGCGTGAAGCCGATCGAGAACACGATCGATGAGGCGACGATCTGGACGAGGTTCGGCGCGAAGGCGAGCCAGGCAAAGCCGAGGCCGGATAAAAGCATGCCGCCCGCCATCAGCGTCGCCGGCTTGAAGCGCACGGATAGCGGCGTCACGGCGAAGGAGGCGAGCGTGAAGGCGACCGCCGAGGGCAGCGACCAGATGCCCGCTTCCAGCGGCGTCAGCCCCGCGACCAGTTGCAGATACTGCGCCATGAAGATGAAGCTGCCGAACATCACCATGATGCCGGCGAGATTGATCGCCAGCGCCGCGCGGAAGGCGGGAATCCCGAACAGGGCAAGGTCGACCATCGGATCGGCGAGGCGCGTCTGCCGGCGCGCGAACACCAGGCCGAATACGAGCCCGGCGACGATGCAGCCGACGGCAGAAACCGAAAGCCCAAACTCGGCCCAGTGCTTGATGCCGTAGATCACCGGCAGGATCGCCGCCAGCGAGAGCAGCGCGCTGATAAGGTCGAGCCGGCCCGCCTGCGGCGCCTTGTACTCCGGCAGCAGGATCGGGCCGATCACCAGCAGGATCAGCATCGGCGGCACCGCGATCAGGAAGACCGAGCCCCACCAGAAATACTCGATCAGCGCTCCGCCGATCAGCGGGCCGATCACGGCGCCAGCCGAGAAGCTGGCGATCCACATCGAGATCGCGAAGGTGCGCTCGGTCTCGTCCTCGAACATCACCGCGATCAGCGACAGCGTCGACGGAGCCAGCGTCGCCCCGGCGATGCCGAGCAGCGCCCGCATCACGATCAGCATCTCGGTGCTGGTCGAGAACGCGGCGACGGTCGAGGCCAGGCCGAAGGCGGCCGCACCGATCAGCAGCAGCTTGCGCCGGCCGATCCGGTCGCCGAGCGTGCCCATGGTCATCAGGAAGCCGGCGACCATGAAGCCGTAGATGTCGATGATCCAGAGCAACTCGCCGGCCGTCGGCTTGAGCTCGCGCGTCAGCGTCGGGACCGCCAGGTTCAGCACCGTCAGGTCCATCGAGTAGATCATGCAGGGGAAGGCGATCGCGATCA
This sequence comes from Allobosea sp. GW821-FHT03A12, assembly GCF_058986765.1. Lineage (NCBI taxonomy): Bacteria > Pseudomonadati > Pseudomonadota > Alphaproteobacteria > Hyphomicrobiales > Alloboseaceae > Allobosea > Allobosea sp. GW821-FHT03A12. The sequence goes on along the minus strand of NZ_JBYSVZ010000001.1, from coordinate 1,092,491 downwards.
GGCCGAGCCATTCGCGGCGGGTGGCCTTGCGCGCCGGCACAGCGGCGGTAGTCGAAGTCGTCACGGCGAAGTCTCTTTCGGATCTTTTTAAGCAGCAAGACTGCCATTCGAATGTGGCAGCTCCTGTCAGCAGTTGCCGGCCGTCCGCGCATGCCCGGCATGCTTGCAGCAGGGCCAACGCGCCACCTTGGCGCTATGCCGGCCGTGCCCGCCGCAACAGCAGCGTGTCATGTCCGGAGAAGCTGACCAGGCGCTCGTCCTGGAAGCCGAAGCGTCGCGCCAGCCGCAGCGAAGGCTCGTTCTCCGGTGCGATCAGGCAGACCGAGCTTTCGTGTGCGCCTTGCCCATCGAGCCAGGCGAGCGCGGCAGTCAGCGCCTCCCCGGCAAAGCCCTGGCCATGCGCCCAGCTTGCCAGAACCCAGCCGGCCTCGGGTATGCCACGGATCGACGGCTCGACCGCCCGGTGGAAATCGGCGAAGCCGAGATCGCCGACGAAGCGGCCGCTCGCCTTCTCGGTCAACGCCCAATAGCCGTAACCGAGCAACGCCCAGAGCCCGCGATAGCGCAGCAGCCGCATCCAGGCTTCCTGCGGCGTCGAGGGCTGGCCGATATGATGCACCACCGCCGCATCGCCCCACATCTGGCTGAGTGGCTCGAAATGCTCGACGCCGTGCAGGTCGAGGACGAGGCGTTCGGTTTCAAGGCGAATCGCTTCAGCCCTCCGCGAACTGCAGCCGGTAGAGCCGCGCATAGGCGCCGTCACGCGCGATCAGCGTGTCGTGGTCGCCTGTCTCGATCACCCTGCCTTCGTCGAGCACGACGATCTGGTCGGCCTCGCGCACGGTCGAGAGCCGATGCGCGATGACGAGCGTTGTCCGGCCCTTCATCAGCTCCGCCAGCGCCTCCTGCACCAGGCGCTCCGACTGGGTGTCGAGCGCGCTGGTCGCCTCGTCGAGCAAGAGGATCGGCGCATCCTTGAGGATGGCACGGGCGATGGCGAGCCGCTGGCGCTCACCGCCGGACAGCCGCGAGCCGCGCTCGCCCACCCTGGTGTCATAGCCGTCCGGCATCGCCATGATGAAGTCGTGCGCCGCTGCCGCCTTGGCCGCGGCGACGATGTCGGCCTCGCTCGCACCCTGGCGGCCGAAGCCGATATTGGCGCGGACAGTGTCGTCGAACAGCACGACGTCCTGGCTGACCACGCCGATCTGGCCACGCAGGCTGCGCAGGGTCGCATCGCGGATATCCTGTCCGTCGATCTCGACTTTGCCGTCGCTGGGATCGTAGAGCCGCGGCACCAGCGCCAGCATGGTCGACTTGCCCGAGCCAGAGCGGCCGACCAGCGCCGTGGTCTTGCCGGCTTCGGCGACGAGGTCGATGCCTTCGAGTCCGCGCTGGTCGTCGCGATAGCGGAAGCGCAAGTCGCGGAACGCGACCTCGCCGCCGCTCACCGCGAGGGGCCTGGCGTCTGGACGCTCGGTGATCAGCGGCTTCTCGTCGATCAGCGCGTAATAGCGCTTCAGCGAGGCGCCGGCCTCCTGGACGATGGCGTTGAGGTTGCCGAGCGAGCGCATCGGCTGGGCCGCCAGCAGCAGCGCCGAGACATAGCCGGTGAAGTCGCCGACCGTGGAACTGCCCGAGGTGATGCGCACGCCGATTGCCGAGAGCACGCCGGCGACCGCGAGCCCGCCGGCGACCTCGAGCAGCGGGTCGAGCCGGCCGCGCGCATTGGCCGCCTTCATCTTCAGCGTCCGGATCGTCTCGAAGGCTCCCGCCGCGCGCGCCTTGAGATAGGGCTCGAGCGAATCGGTCTTGGCGACGCGCGCGCCCTGCAGGCTCTCGGTGACGAGACCCGCCATGATGCCGGTCTGCTCCTGCTGCGACATCGCCATGCGACGCAGCTTCTTGCCGATCCGGCCGATCGGCCGGGCGACGACCGGCGCGATCAGGAGCACGACCGCCGTCATCTTCCAGTCGATCCACAGCATGGCGCCGACCAGTGCGATCGCCGTCATCACATCGCGGATCGCGATGTTGACCAGCCGCGTCAGCGCCTCCTTGACGAAAGTGAAGTCGGTGGTGAAGCGCTGCGTCAGCGAGGCCGGGTTCTCTCTTTGCAGCTGCGACAGGTCTGCGTCGATCAGGTGCGCATAGAGCGCACTCTGCATGTCGGCCTCGATCCGGCTGACGACGCTGTTGGTCATCACCGTCTGGGTCAGCAGCGAAAAGCCCTTGATCGCGGTGACGATCACCACGACGACGGCAACGGCGTTGACGACGCCGATCTCGAAATCGATCGACTTCGACACCAGCCGCTCCATGCGGCGCACGAAGCCGGTCGCCTCGGCCCCGATCGGGTCGGCGAAGGCGTCGAAAGCCGCCTTGATCAGCAGTGGATAGAAGCTCGTCGTCGCCGCGATGACCACGACGAGACCGAGGATGGCGAGGAGTTGCGGCGTGTATTGCCGTCCGCGCTCGTGCCAGACTCGGGCGAAGAGCGCAAAGGTGTCGTCGGTGACGCGGCCGATCTTCATGGGGCGCGGCCTAACATGGCCGCCATGCGAGCGCCACTGCCGGTCTTGCTCCGGACACGAAGCTGACGTCCGATGGCCATGAGTTGATTCATCAGATTCGAGAGCACATGCCCCTTTCCCCGCCGGCTCGGCCCGGACAATCCTTCGCCGAGATCGATACGCCTGCACTGATCATCGATCTCGATGCCTTCGAGCGGAATCTCGTCACCATGGCGGCTTTCGCCGAGGCGACCGGCGTGCGGCTGCGCCCGCATGCCAAGACCCACAAGAGCCCCGAGATCGCCCTGCGGCAGATCGCCCATGGTGCCGTCGGGCAATGCTGCCAGAAGGTCGGCGAGGCGGAGATCCTGGTCGCCGGTGGCGTCACCGACGTGCTCGTCACCAACGAGATCGCCGGCGCTGCCAAGCTCGACCGGCTGGCCAAGCTCGCCCGCGAGGCCCGCATCGGCCTCTGCGTCGACCATGTCGACGGCGTGCGCGAGGCGGCCGAGGCGGCGGCGCGCAACGATGTCGTCCTCGACGTGCTGGTCGAGCTCGACATCGGCGGGCGCCGCTGCGGCGTCGCGCCCGGCGAGGCGGCGGTCCGGCTCGCCGAAGCGGTGGCACGCAGCAACACGCTGCGCTTCCGCGGCGTGCAGGCCTATCACGGCTCGGCTCAGCACATGCGCTCGGTCGACGAGCGCAGCGAGGCGGTCGAGCGCGCCGGGCTCCTCACCCGCAATGTGATCGAGCGGCTGTCCCATGCCGGCCTCACCTGCGACACCGTCGGTGGCGCCGGCACCGGCACCTTCGACCTCGAGGGCCGCTCGGGCATCTGGAACGAGCTGCAATGCGGCTCCTACATCTTCATGGACGCCGACTATGCCCGCAACCGCATGGCCGACGGCTCGACCTTCCACACCTTCCAGCATGCGCTGTTCGTGCTCGCCGGGGTGATGAGCAAGCCGACCCCGGACCGCGCCATCGTCGATGCCGGCCACAAGGCCGCAGCGATCGATTCAGGCATGCCGGTGCCCTGGCAGCGCGATGGCGTGATCTACACAAAGCCCTCCGACGAGCACGGCATCCTGACCGGAGACCCTGTCGCCGTGCCGCATCGCGGCGAGCGCGTACTGCTCGTGCCCGGCCATTGCGACCCGACCGTCAACCTGCACGACTGGTTTGTCTGCGTGCGCGGTCTCAATGGCCCCGACGCCCATGTCGAGGCGGTCTGGCCGGTCGCGGGGCGCGGGGCGCTCAGCTGATTCCAGCAGGCATGATGTCGTCCGAAAACCGGCGTCCACTTTTCGGCATCATGCCCTGATGCTGGCGGAACTGGCGCTGCATGCCCTGACGCCGGCCGCGCCGCTGGCACGCCGGTTCGGCCTGTTGCGGGAGGGCGTCGCGCTCTGGTCGCGCGGCCGGCGCCAGCGTAAGGCCTGGGAGCCGCATCAGGCCCGCTGCCGCACCCTGATCGCCGAGGTCGCAGCCTCCCTGCCCCGGCGGCGCAAGGTCGTGGTGCTCGGCTCCGGCCCCGCCCGCGACATCCCGCTGGACGCCCTCTGCGCCAGCTTCGACGCGGTCGTGCTCGTCGACATCGTCCATCTGCCGCCGCTGCGCCTGAAGCTCTGGCGGCAGCCGAACATCAGCCTCCTCAGCCGCGACCTTACCGGCGCGATGGCCTGGCTAGCTGGCGACGTTGAGAGCCGGCAGGACCCGCTCGCCGATCTCGTCGCCGACGATGCCGTAGACCTTGTCATCTCCGCTAATCTGCTGTCGCAGCTCGCCTGGCCAGTGGCAGACTGGCTTGAGGACAATCCCGCCCGCGCCGCTGCCCTCCCCAACGATCTCCCGGCCCGCTGCATCGCCTCGCATCTCGATGATCTCTCCCGCTTCAAGGGCCATGTCTGCCTGATCAGCGATGTCGAGATGGTCGAGCGCGACCGCAGCGGCGCGATCCATGAGCGGCTCGACCTGATGTACGGCGTCACGCTGCCGAAGGAGGATGAGAGCTGGCTCTGGCCGGTCGCGCCCTTCGGCGAGGCCGAGCGCGAGCGGGAATATGTGCACAAGGTCTGCGTTTGGCGACGATACGAGGGCCGATCGTCAGCCCTCTGACACCGTGTAGACCTTGTGGACCACCCCGTTCTCGGTTCTGTGGGTCCGAAAGCCTCGCGCCTCGTAATAGGCAAGGCCCATCGGGTTGTCGTCCCGGATAGCGGCGTCGATCCGGCCAATGCCCGCCTCCGAAGCAGCCTGCCGCGTGACCGCGAACAGCGCCGTGCCGACCCCCTTCCGGCCGGCGCGTGGCGAGACATGTGTCCCTATGCTTCCCCAGCCCTCCGGCGTTCCGTAGGGATCGCCGGTCCGGGCCCGGCGCAGGGACTGGAAACCGAGGACTGTCCCGGCATCGTCGAGCGCGACCGTGCAGGCAACGCGGTCAGGGTGGGCGATATAGGTCGCGAGAACGAAATCAGGATCACTGGGACGCTCTCGCCCGTATGCGGCGATGATGGCGCGCAGGACCGCGCTCATCGCCTCCGCATCGCCAGTGACGGCAGGTCGTGTGCGCATATCGCCGGATCCTTACGCTGCGAGTTCGCCATCACGCCACCGCCAGCCGCCGCCTGACGATCTCGGCGTGGAAACGCGCCCCATGGATCAACCCCGCATCGTCGAAATCATAGCGCGGATTGTGCAGCGGGGCGCTTGCGCCATTGCCGACGAAGGAGAAGCAGCCCGGCACATGCGCGAGGAAACGGGCGAAGTCCTCCGAGCCGGTGAAAGGCTCCGATACCACGGAGACGTTCTCCGCGCCCAGCACCGCGCGCGCCGCCTCCAGCGCAGCTTCCGTCTGCACCGGTTGGTTGAGCAGCGGCACGAATTCGCGGGTGTAGGTGACCGACTGCTCGACATTGTAGGCACGCGCGATGCCTTCGCTGATCACGCGCATCTGCGCCTCGATGTCGGCGCTGACTTCGGGATGGAAGCTGCGGGCATCGCCAAGGATGCGGGCCTGCCCCGGCAGGGCGTTGCGGGTACCATCGGTGATCAGCTCCGTCACCGAGACCACCGCGATCTGGGCCGGGCTAAGACGGCGCGAGACGATGGTCTGCAGGCTGGTGACGAGGGCGCAGGCAGCGACGAGCGTCTCCTTGCCGACATGCGGGCGGGCGGCATGGCCGCCGACGCCGGTCAGGACGATCTCGAAATTGTCCTCGGCCGACATGATCGGGCCGATACGGGTCTGGAACTTGCCGACCGGCAGCCCCGGCGCATTGTGCAGCCCGTAGATCTCCTCGAACGGGAAACGCTCCATCAGCCCGTCATCGAGCATGGCGAGCGCGCCGCGGCCCCATTCCTCGGCCGGCTGGAAGACAAAGCGCACCGTGCCGTCGAAGCCGCCCTCCTCCGCCAGCAGCTTCGCCGCGCCGAGCAGCATGGCGGTATGCCCGTCATGGCCGCAGGCGTGCATGACGCCGGGATTGCCGGAGCGATGGAGAAATTCACTTTGCTCGGGGATGCGCAGTGCGTCCATGTCGGCCCGCAGTGCGATCGCCCGGTTGCCGCTACCCCGCTTCAATGTGCCGACCACGCCGGTCCCGCCGACACCCTCGGCGACATCGTCGAGCCCGAATTCGCGCAGCTTGCCCGCGACGAAAGCGCCGGTTCGCCTCTCCTCGAAGCCGAATTCCGGGTGGGCATGCAGATCGCGCCGCCAGCCGGTCATCTCCTGCACGAGCTTGTCGGGATCGATCGTCACGGGCTGTCCTCGCCTGCTTCACTGAGGCAGAAGACTATGTCGATGCCGACGCAAGAGGCGCTGCAATTGCTCCGCCGATTTGCAAGCTTGTTTCACAGGCGATCATGGCCAGGCCGCACCGAACAGGCCTCGCCGAACGGCTGCCGAGACGCCATGTTCTATCCCTCGCTGCAAGGGCAGGCGATTCTGGCAGAGGCTGCCATGCGAGAAAGCGGGTAGGGATGGAAGTCATGGACTGGCAAGCGACCCGGCTGGGCGAGACCGAGGCCCCCCTGCCCGAGCGGACCGATGCCCGGCTCGTCTTCATCGGCCGCATCCGCACGCCCTTCGCGACTCGCGACGACTGCCCGCGCCAGGGCCGGCAGGACGGCCCTCTCTGCCGCGTCGAAATTGATCCGTATTGGCAGGCGGCGCTCAAGGGCATCGAGGCCTTCGCCGAGCTTGACCTGCTCTACTGGATGCATGAAGCGCGGCGCGATCTGCTGACGCAGACCCCGCGCGGCGGCGGCACGCTCGGCACCTTCGCCTTGCGCTCGCCGGTCAGGCCCAACCCGATCGCATTGTCGCGGGTCAAGCTCGAAGGCGTGGAAGGCGGGACTCTGCTGGTGCGCGGGCTCGACTGCCTCGACGGCACGCCGCTCCTCGACATCAAGCCGCACCGCTGCAGCCATTCGCAAGGGTCGACGGAAACCTCCCATGCCGCATCCTGACCGCCGCGCCGTCCTCGCCGGCCTCGGCGCGACGCTCGCCGCTCCGCGCCTCGCTTGCGCCGCGACCATCCGCGACGGCGCCGGCCGCGAGGTCCCGGCTCCCGCCAAGGTCGAGCGCATCTTTCCGGCCGGGCCGCCGGCGGCGATCCTGGTCTACACGCTCGCACCCGACCTCCTGGCCGGCTGGACACGCGCTCCAACGCAACAGGAGCGCGAATTCCTGCTGCCGGGGATCGGCGATAAACCCGAACTCGGCCGCATCACCGGCCGCGGCAACAGCGCCAATCTCGAAGCCGTGCTCCAGGCCAGGCCCGATCTCATCATCGATTCCGGCTCGACCGGGCCCACCTATGTCGAGCTCGCCGAGCGCGTGCAGCAGCAGACCGGCATTCCCTATGCCTTGCTCGACGGCCGCTTCGGAGAGACCCCGGCAAGCTACCGCGTCCTCGGCCAACTCACCGGCCGCAGCGAGCGCGCCGAGACGCTGGCGCGCTGGTGCGAGGACAGTTTCGCGACGATCCGCGGCCGCATCGCTTCGATCCCGGCCGGGAAGCGGCCGAGCGTCTACTATGCGCGCGGCCCGCGCGGGCTGGAAACCGGGCTTGGCGGCTCGATCAATGTCGAGACCTTGAGCTTCCTCGGCGCCCGCAATGCCGCAGCCGAGCAGCAGGGCAGCGGCCTCGCCCAGGTCTCGCTCGAACAGGTGCTGGCCTGGAATCCCGACGTCATCGTCACCATCGACCTTGCCTTCTTCGAGAGCGTGCGCAGCGATCCCAACTGGGCCGGCGTAAAGGCGGTGCGCGAGGGCCGCGTCCATCTCTCGCCGAAGCTGCCCTTCGGCTGGGTCGACTTCCCGCCCTCGGTCAATCGCATGATCGGCCTGTGGTGGCTGGCGCAGCTGCTCTATCCCGCACAATTCCCGGAGGACATCCGCAAGCTCGCCCGCGATTTCCATGCGCTGTTCTACCAGGTGACGCCGAGCGAGGCACAGCTCGACCGCGTGCTGGCGGGGCGGGGGTGATGCACTCGCCTCAACACGACCTGCACGTCTTTCCGGGGCATGCCGCAGGCCTGAGCCCGGAATCGATGAACACCGGCCTTTCCGTCATGGTCGGACTTGTCCCGACCATCCACGCCTTCGCTTCATTGATCGGGCACGGCGTCCAAGACGTGGATGCTCGCCACAAGGGCGAGCATGACGAACTGGAACAGCGTCGTGTTCGTGGGTTCCGGGCTCTTCGCTGCGCGAAGCCCCGGAATGACAGCGCATTTCCATCACCATGACCTCTTCCCTGCGCGGCAATCTGATCGCCCTTGTCCTGCTGGCGCTCGCCGTGCTCGCCGCCTTCGCGCTCGGGCGCTTTCCGGTCGCGCCCGGCGATCTCGGCCGCCTCGTCTGGTCGCTGGTCGCGGGCGAACCCTCTGGCCTGCCGACTCAGATCGAGACGGTGATCTGGAACATCCGCGGCCCGCGTATCGTAGCTGCGATCCTGTGCGGGGCGGCGCTCGCCATCGCCGGCTGCGCCTTCCAGGGCCTGTTCCGCAACCCGCTGGTCTCGCCCGATATCCTCGGCGCGTCATCCGGCGCGGCACTCGGCGCCGTCATCGGCATCTATCTCTCGCTCGGCCTCATCGGCATCCAGCTTGCCGCCTTCGCCGGCGGGCTCGTCGCGGTCGGCGCAGTTTACGCCGTCGGTTCGACGATCCGGCGCGGCGATCCCGTGCTCGTGCTGGTGCTGACCGGCGTCGTCGTCGGCTCGCTGCTCGGCGCCGGCATCGGCCTGGTGAAGTACTGGGCCGACCCCTACAACCAGCTCCCGGCCATGACCTTCTGGCTGCTCGGCAGCCTTGCCGGCACGGCCAAGCCCGATCTCATCCCCTTGCTTGGCCCGGTCTTGGTCGGCGCGGTCATCCTGCTGGCGCTGCGCTGGCGCATGAACGTGATGTCGCTGCCGGAAGAGGAGGCGCGCGCGCTCGGCCTCGCCACCGGCCCGCTGCGCATCGCCATCGTCGCCGCCGCGACTTTGGTGACCGCGGCGAGCGTCGCCGCGGCCGGCATCATCGGCTGGGTCGGCCTCGTCGTGCCGCATCTCGCCCGCTTCCTCGTCGGCCCCGATTTCGGCCGGCTGCTTCCGACCGCGGCGCTGCTCGGCGGCGGCTACCTGCTTGCCATCGACACGCTGGCGCGCACCGCAGCCCCGGTCGAGACACCGCTCGGCATCCTCACCGCGGTGATCGGCACGCCGTTCTTCATCTGGCTGCTGGCGTCTGCGCGCGGGGGCTGGTCGTGAGCCTCGAAGCCTCCGCCCTCGCCTATGGCTACCGCGAACGCGAGATCGGCCGCGACATCGCGCTCAACCTTGCCGGCGGCGAGGTGCTTGCACTGCTGGGTCCGAACGGTCACGGCAAGACGACGCTGCTCAAGACCCTGCTCGGCCTGCTGCCGGCCAAGGCGGGTTCGCTCACGCTGGACGGCCAGCCATTGGCTGCACTTTCCGTCGGCGAGCGGGCCCGCGCCCTCGCCTATGTGCCGCAGGTGCATGCCGGCACCTTCGCCTTCTCGGTCAGCGAGATCGTGCTGATGGGCCGCACCGCCCGCTCCAGCCTGTTCGCAGCCCCCTCGGCGCATGACCGCGAGATGGTGCAGGCGATGCTGCAAAGGCTCGGCATCGAACATCTGGCCGCACGCCCCTATACCGAGATCTCCGGCGGCGAACGCCAGCTCGTCATGATCGCCCGCGCCCTCGCCCAGGAGCCGCGCTACGTCATCCTGGATGAGCCGACCGCGAGCCTCGATTTCGGCAACCAGGGCAAGGTGATGAGCCAGATCCGCCGCTTCGCCGGCGAAGGCCTCGGCGTGCTCTTCACCACCCATGATCCCAACCAGGCGCTGCGCTATGCCGACCGTGCGCTGCTGCTGCGCGACGGCCGGGCGCTCGCCAGCGGCAAGGCGAACGAGCTCATGACGCCGGAACGACTGGCCGCGCTCTATGGCGTCGCGATCGAGACCGTCATGGGCCACGACGGCAGGCTCGCCTTCCTGCCGGGCTGAGCGGCATCTCGCCGCAAGCGCCGATCCCGTCGCAATCTCCCGGTCCTGTTTACCTCGGATCAGAACATGGCGTGAGATCGTCGCGCCGCCGGCGGGCTTGCCCGCTTTCGGTGGCACGATCGGCCGGCCTTTGCGATGCCTGGGGGACAGTGAATGAAGCGCATCATCGGAGCCGCGCTCCTGGTCGGACTTGCCGCCATCGCAGGCGTGTCGGGAGCACGTGCCCAGCAGCCGACCCAGGCTTCGATCGAGGCGTTGCTGCCGGAGTTCGAGAAGCAGGTCGCCGAAGGCATGAAGGCCTTCTCGGTGCCCGGCGTCGCCGTCGGCATCGTCCATGACGACAAGCTGATCTACGGCAAGGGCTTCGGCGTCCGCGAACTCGGCAAGGCCGAGCAGATCACGCCCGAGACGATCTTCCAGGTCGGCTCGACCACCAAGGCCTTCCTCGCCACCACCCTGGCGCAGGCGGTCGATGCCGGCCGGCTCGGCTGGAACGATCCGGTGATCGACCACATCCCCGAATTCCAGCTCGCCGACCCCTGGATCACCCGCGATTTCCGCGTGCTCGACCTCGCTGCCCAGCGCTCCGGCCTGACGCCTTACGTCAACGACGCGCTCACCATGCTCGGCTACGACAAGCAGACGCTGATCCGCTCACTGCGCGTCGCGCCGCAGCTCGGACTGTTCCGCTCCGATTTCCGCTATCTCAACATCCCGCATGTCGTCGGCGGCGAGATCGTGGCCAAGGTCAACGGCGCGCCGTCCTGGTTCGATTCCCTGCAGAAGAGCGTGCTGGCCCCGCTCGGCATGAACGCGACCACGGCCACGGCCGAGGCGATCACCGCGGCACCCAATCATGCCCAGGGCCACCGCCTCGCCGACAAACCGGTCGCCGTGCCCTTCCACCCGTCCTTCCCCTATGCGCTCGGCCCCGCCGGGGCGCTGAACTCGAACATCCCCGACATGGCCAAATGGCTGCGCCTGCAGCTCGGTCGCGGCCAGTTCGAGGGCAAGGTCCTGGTCTCCGAGGACAATCTCGACGTCACCTGGACGCCGCGCGTCGCCATGAACGAACGCACCTCCTATGCCGTCGGCTGGGTCGCGACCGCGACGCCGCGCGGCCGGATCATCTGGCACAATGGCGGCACCTCCGGCTTCGGCGCGCATGCCGGCTTCCTGCCCGATGGCAGGACCGGCATCGTCATCCTGACCAATCTCGAGAATCTCGGCCTGCCGGACGCGCTGGCAATGTGGTTCTACGACCGGGTCCTCGGCAACCCCGCCGTCGACAATGTCGCCCTCGCGGCTGCCGCCACGAAGAAACGCCGCGAGGCGGCGCAGGCCGAGGCCGCGGGTTTCGTACCCGGCCCCCTGTCGTCGCTCGCCGCCGGCTTCGCCGGCAGCTATGCCTCGCCGATCCTGGGCGACGCGACCGTGGCGCTCGCCAACGGCAAGCTCAGCCTGACGCTGGAGAGAACCGAGGCGCAGCTGCTGCTGGAGCCGAACAAGGATGATCCTTACCTCTTCCAGGCGCGCCTCGCGCCGGTCGGCGCCTTCGTCGCGCCCGCCGCGATGTCAGGCGACGAGCCCTTCGTCCGCCTGCGCTTCGAGACCGACGCCGCCGGCAAGATCGCGCAGATGCGCTGGCTCAGCCCCGAGCTGCCGCACAACTTCGCGCGCGCTGCCCAGTGACGGGAAGGAGCATCATCATGACGACCCGATCCGTTCTCCTGTCGTTCGCCATCGCCCTCGCCGCCAGCTCTGGCGCCTCGGCTACGCCGGCCTTCATGCCTCTTCCGGAAATCACTCCCGCGCTGCCGGTCGAGCCAGCCCGCTCGGCCCTGCGCAAGTTCTTCGACGCACTCGGCGACGATGACGTTCATGACGATCACTACGACTGGAACGACTATCGCGACGCGACCTCGCGCAAGGACCGCATCCGCGACTGGCAGCGCATGCAGCTCGACGCGCAGCGAGATTACTGGCGCCAACAGAAGGACATGCAGAAGCGGGCGATCAAGGCCCAGCGCGGCTGGTAGGCAGTCATCGCAGCAGCCGCGTCAGACTTTGGCAGGAAACCGTCCCACCCCCCTTACCTTTCCCCCTCGGGCTGTTGCATAGTCGCCCAGACGTGGCGTCATGGCGCCACACGATGGGGAATGGACATGAAGACCTTTGCTCTCGCCGCGGCGCTGCTCGCCGCCGGCACCCTCGCCGCTTCCGCGCAGCAGCTCGCGCCCAGCCCGACGCTCGATGCGATCAAGGCGCGCGGCCATCTCGAATGCGGCGTGCATCTCGGCCTGCCCGGCTTCTCCTTCGCCAACGACAAGGGCGAATGGACCGGGCTCGACGTCGATTATTGCCGTGCGCTCGCCGCCGCCGTGCTCGGCGATGCCACCAAGGTGAAATACACCCCGACCTCGGTGCAGCAGCGCTGGCCGATCCTGCAATCGGGCCAGGTCGACGTGCTCTCGCGCAACTCGACCATCACCTTCTCGCGCAACGCCACGCTCGGCCTCAACTTCCAGGGCATCAACTTCTACGAGGGCCAGACCTTCATCGTCCGCAAGAAGGCGAATGTGAAGTCGGCCGAGGATCTCGACGGCGCCTCGGTCTGCGTCGCCGCCGGCTCGACCGAGGAGAAGAACGCCGCCGACTGGTTCCGCGAGCGCAACCTCAAGGTCACCATCACCAATTTCCAGAAGAACGACGACGCCATCACCGCCTATGACAGCGGCCGCTGCGACGCCTACACCGCCGGCGTCGGCGCCCTCGCCGGCCAGCGCGCCAAGCTCAAGGTTCCGGACGACCACGTCATCCTGACCAAGCCGATCTCGAACGATCCGCAGGGCCCGGTGACCCGCTATGGCGACGAGCGTTGGCAGCTGATCGTGCGCTGGGTGCTGAACGGCACCATCGCCGCCGAGATGCTCGGCGTCACTTCCAAGAACGTCGACGAGATGAAGGCGAACTCGAAGAACACCGAGGTTCGCCGCCTGCTCGGCGCCGAGGGTGGCTTCGGCGCGATGATGGGCCTGCCCGATGACTGGATGTACAAGGCGATCAAGCAGGTCGGGAACTATGGCGAGAGCTATGAGCGCACCGTCGGCATGGACTCGCCGCTGAAGCTCGAGCGCGGCCAGAACCAGCTCTGGACCAAGGGCGGCCTGCTCTTCACCCCGCCCTTCCAATGAGATGCCCCGTCATGGTCGGGCTTGACCCGACCATCGCGGAAACCAGCCTTCGTGTCAGGAGATTCTCGGGTCGCAGCTTAGCTGCACCCGAGAATGACGCCCCAAGCCGGACGGCCGCCCCTTGAGCAAAGCCTTCGCCTTCATCAACGACAAGCGCGTCCGCGACGTCTTCTACCAGGCGGCGCTGCTGATCGGCCTCGTGGCGCTGCTGGTCTATTTCATCCGCAACGCCTCGCAGAACATGGTCCAGGCCGGCATCGCTTCCGGCTTCGACTTCCTCTGGCGCACCTCCGGCATCGAGGTGCCCTTCGTCCTGACCAACTACACCCAGTCGGACAACATCTTGTCGCTCTTCTGGGCCGGCGTCGCCAATACGATGCTGGTCACGGTAATCGCGCTGGTGCTGTCGACGGCTCTCGGCTTCCTGATCGGCATCGCCCGGCTCTCCTCGATCTGGCTGGTCCAGGCGATCGCCGGCGCCTATGTCGAGTTCGTCCGCAATATCCCGCTGCTGTTCTTCGTGCTGTTCTGGTATTTCGGCGTCATCGCCGCCTTGCCCGCCCCGCGCGAAAGCCTCTCGGTCTTCGGCGTCGCCTTCCTCAACAATCGCGGCCTGACCATCCCGCTGCCGGACGCCGGCGCGAATTTCAAATACGCCTTCATCGCGATCGCGATCTCCTGCCTGCTGCATTGGCTCTTCATGCGCTGGGCGAAGCGGCGCAAGGAGGCGACGGGTCAGGACGCACCGATCCTGCGCGTCGGCCTCGTCCTGCTTCTCCTCGTCCCTGTCTTGGCGCTCGCCTGGGCGACGCTGGCGACGCGCTGGGACATTCCCGTGCTGCGCGGCTTCAACTATCGCGGCGGCTTCGTCGTCATCCCTGAATTCGTCGCGCTGCTGGCGGCGCTGGTCACCTACACCGCCGGCTTCATCGCCGAGATCGTGCGCGGCGGCATCCAGTCGGTGCCGCATGGCCAGATCGAGGCCTCGAGCGCGCTCGGCCTCAGGCCCGGCCAGACGCTCCGCCTCGTCACCATCCCGCAGGCGCTGCGGGTGATGACGCCGCCGATGACCAACCAGTACCTCAACGTGCTGAAAAACTCGTCCTTCGGCGCCGCGATCGCCTATCCTGACGTCGTCAGCCTGTTCATGGGCTCGGCGCTCAACAACACCGGCCAGGCGATCGAGATCATCGCCATGACGCTCGCGGTCTATCTCGTCATCGGCCTCGCCGTCTCGGCCTTCATGAACTGGTACAATGCCCGCATCGCGCTGGTGACCCGATGAGCGCCGCCACTCTCCCGACCAGCTGGCGCGAGCGCCTGTTCGGCTCCCCGACCATCGCCGTGGTGACGCTGCTGCTCGCTGCGCTGATCGCCTGGATCGCCGTCCCGATCATCCGCTGGGCCCTGATCGACGCGACCTGGAGCGGCCAGACCCGCAACGACTGCACCGGCAGCGGCGCCTGCTGGGTTTTCATCAAGGCCCGCTTCGGCCAGTTCATGTACGGCTTCTATCCCGTCGAGGAGCGCTGGCGGCCGAATCTTGCCGGCATTCTCTTCGCGCTCTCCGGCGCGGCGATCATCCTCGCGCCGAAGCGGCTGAAGCTGAGTCTCGGCCTCGCCGCGCTCGTCATCCTGCCGCCGCTCGGCGTCTGGCTGCTCGCCGGCGGCTTCGGCCTGCGCGCGATCGAGACGCGCGAATGGGGCGGGCTGATGCTGACCGTCTTCATCTCGATCTATGCCAGCCTGATCGCGATCCCGCTCGGCATCCTGCTCGCGCTCGGCCGGCAATCCGAGCTCAAGGTGATCAAGCTGATCTCGGTGCTGTTCATCGAGTTCTGGCGCGGCGTGCCGATCATCGCGGTGATCTTCCTGGCCTCGCTGCTGCTGCCGCTGATCATGCCCTCGGGCATCGGCGTCGACCGGCTGGCCCGCGCCGTGATCGGCCTCGGCTTCTGCATTGCCGCCTATATGGCCGAAGCGGTGCGCGGCGGCCTGCAGGCGCTGCCGAAGGGCCAGCGCGAGGCGGCGACCGCGCTCGGCCTCAGCTACTGGAAGGCGACCTGGTTCATCATCCTGCCGCAGGCCCTGCGCATCTCGCTGCCGGCGATCACCAACGAATTCATCGCGCTGGTCAAGAACACCACGCTGGTGCTGGTGGTCTCGATCCTCGATCTGCTCGGCATCGCCCAGGCCTCGCTCGCCGATCCCAATTGGGTCGGCATGAACATGGAGGCCTATGTCTTCTCCGGCGCGCTCTACTGGCTGATCTGCTTTGCGCTCTCGCGCTGGAGCAAGAGCCTGGAGACCAAGCGCGGGCGGTAGCAGGGCCGCAGCACGCGTCATGCTCGGGCTCGCTCCGAGCATCTCTGGCCGGAGCTTCCTCCTGCCAGCGCCTTCTCATCCTGAGATTCTCGGATCGGCGCTTGGCGCCGCCCGAGAATGACGGTGAGCCTTCAGCCCTTCATGTAATCGTGGATCTTCCTGCCGAAGGGCAGCGTCAGGTCGGCGATGAAGTGATGCGCGCCCAGCACCTTGCGCACCGGCAGGTCGGCGACCGGCGCGTTGACATGCGGGATCAGGTGCAGCCGCCCCGGGCCGATCCAGGAGCCCTTCACCGTGATGTCGGTGAGATTGAGCGCGACCAGCTGGCAGATCTCCGGCTCGCCGTCGACGCCCGGGATGATCTTCAGATTGACCTGCGTCTTGGTCAGCATCGCCGTGGTCTTCACGCCGTTGCCGGCGAGGCTCTCATGCTTGTAGCCCATCGTGCCCATGGCGACCTGCTGGCCGGCATATTCGAGCGTGCCGGTCAGAGTGTCCTTGACCACTTCGAGCTTGGGGTGGGCGTATTTCTTCGGGAAGCCCCAGATCTCGCGGCCGGCCGAGATCGGCGGCTCGAGGTCGAGATACATCTGCGAGACGAAGCTGACCTCCTCCTCGCCGAACAGGCAGGGGATGACGATGCCGGTCTCTGTATAGGTGCCGAAGCCGGAGGAATCCGGCATCTTGATCCATTCGTAGCTGACGATCGGCTGAGCGATCGGCATCAGCGGCTCGGGCAGGTGGTGGCGGATCAGCTCCGGATCGGTCTCGTAGCTGATCACCATGTATTCGCGATTGATGAAGCGGTAGGGTCCTGCCGGGTAGCTCGGCCCGGCGAGCGGCATCGAAGGCAGGTCGAGGATCTGCTGGCGGTTCATGATGGTGCCCTCACTGCGCGGTCCAGCCGCCATCGACCGGCAGGATGACGCCGGTGATCGACTTTGCCGCATCGGACGCGAGGAAGACAGCGAGCGCCGCCACCTCCTCGCTGGTGACGAATTGCTTGGTCGGCTGGGCATGGAGCAATACGTCGTTGATGACCTGCTCCTTGGTGAGCCCCCGCGCCGCCATGGTCTCGGGGATCTGCTTCTCGACCAAAGGCGTCCAGACATAGCCGGGGCAGATCGCGTTGGCGGTGATCCCGAAGGTCGCCGCCTCCAGCGCGACCGTCTTGGTCAGACCGGCGATGCCGTGCTTGGCCGCGACATAGGCCGACTTGAACGGCGAGGCGACCAGCGCGTGGGCAGAGGCCGTGTTGATGATCCGGCCCCATTTGCGCTGTTTCATCCCCGGCAGCGCCGCGCGAATGGCGTGGAAGGCGGCCGAAAGGTTGATCGCGATGATCGCGTCCCATTTCTCGACCGGGAACTCCTCGACCGGCGAGACGAACTGGATGCCGGCATTGTTGACGAGGATGTCGACGCCGCCGAACTCGGCCTCCGCCTCGGCGATCATCGCGGCGATCGCGCCGCCATGGGCCATGTCGGCCGGCGAGTAGCGCGCCTTCACCCCGAAATCGGCCTCGATGCCGGCGCGCTCCTGCTCGATCGCCTCCGGCGCGCCGAAGCCGTTGATGACGATGTTGGCGCCCTCGGCCGCATAGGCGCGGGCGATGGAAAGGCCGATGCCGGAAGTCGAGCCGGTGACGACGGCGGTCTTGCCCTTGAGCATGCGTGATCTCCCAGCCGCTAGAGGCCGTTCCGATCAGCTTGCCCAGCAAGCTGATCGGAAAAACGATCTCTAAACTCAAAGCAAGAGACGGATTCACCGATCAGGTTGGTTCAACCTGATCGGATCCGGCTCTGGACAGCGACGCGAAACTGCATCGCAAGGTCCATGCCGCTGAGGTGGAAGAGCAAGCTGACGGGGCGATGAAGCTTGTCTGACGGGGCAATGACACCGATATCTGATGCCGCCCACGTCACATGCCTGTCACCGCCTGCCCCTCAGACATGGGCAAATCCAGCTCTCCCCCCACAGACCGAGCGAACGGAATCTGCGCCATGAACGCCCCTTTTGCGCCGTCTTCCACTGAACGCTATCTCGGCTGGCGGCCCGAGCGCTGCGACCGCGTCGCGCTCGTGCTCCAGGGCGGCGGCGCGCTCGGCGCCTACCAGGCCGGGGTCTATCAGGCGCTGCACGAGGCCGATATCGAGCCGGACTGGGTCTCGGGCGTCTCGATCGGCGCGATCAACTCGGCGATCATCGCCGGCAATCCGCGTGAGCGCCGGATCGAGCGGCTGCAGGAGTTCTGGGACCGGATCACCAACCGCAAGGTCTGGTGGTTCACGCCCGAGGGCGACGTCTTCCGCCAGGCGCGCAACGCCCAGAGCTCGATGTACACGATGCTGCTGGGCCAGCCCGGCTTCTTCGAGCCGCGCCGGACCAATCCCTGGCTCGCCTTCGCCGGCTCGACCGACGCGACCAGCTTCTACGACACCGGCCCCTTGCGCGAGACCTTGCTCGAGCTGGTCGATTTCGACCTGATCAACTCAAGGCGCATCCATTTCTCGGTCGGTGCCGTCAACGCGCTCTCCGGCAATTTCGTCTATTTCGACAACCGGCTGGAAGAGATCACCCCCGAGCATGTCATGGCCTCCGGCGCCCTGCCGCCGGCCTTCCCGACCGTGCAGATCGGCACCGACCATTACTGGGACGGCGGCATCGTCTCGAACACGCCGCTGCAGCATCTGCTCGCCCAGGACGACACGCTGAACTCGCTGATCTTCCAGGTCGATCTGTTCTCCTCGCGCGGGCCGCTGCCGCGCACGCTCCAGGACGTGATGGGGCGGCAGAAGGACATCATGTACTCCTCGCGCACCCGCCTGATGACCGACCTGTTCCAGACCCTGCAGGGCTGGAAGAAGAAGGCCCATGACGCGCTGAGCAAGATTCCCGACGCCGAATTGAGCGCCGATGATCGCAAGCTGCGCGACGAGCTCGCATTGCTGCCCGAGCACACCATCCTGCAGCTGATCTACCAGCAGAAATCCTACGAAGGCCACGCCAAGGACTACGAGTTCTCGCGCACCTCGATGACGGATCACTGGCGCTCGGGCCACGAGGACACCAAGCTGACCCTGACCCGCAAGGACTGGCTGGTGATCCCGCCCGACGGCGCCGGCATCTGGACCCACGACGTCCATCGCGACTTCGAGCGGCGCTGAACGTCGGCGCGCTCTATCAGCGTTCCTGTGGCGGCACATTGCGCAGCAGGTCGCTGCGCTCGCGCCGCTGCTCGGCCGTCCACTGCGAATGATGCCGCTTCGTACCCGCCGGCCGGTTCGCCAAGCCGAGGCCGAGCCCGCCCCAGTCGCCGACCGGGCGAACAGGCCGTTGCACGAAGCCGCCACCGCAGCTCGGGCAGACATTCTCCAGCACCCGCTCGGCGCAATCGGCGCAATAGGTGCATTCATAGCTGCAGATCCGCGCCGCCAGTGAAGCCGGCGGCAGATCGCAGTCGCAGAGTTCGCAGTTCGGCCTCAGCTCCAGCATGGCGTCTTTCCTCTCATTGCGGGGACTGGATGCCACGAGGCGGCGATGTCATAAATGACAAGATGACCTCGTTTCCTGCCATGGCTGCCGCGACGCCGATCCGCGTCGTCATCCTGCTCTTCCCGCGCACCAAGCTGCTCGACGTCACCGGACCCTTGCAGGTCTTCTATGACGCTAAGCGTGCCGATGGCAGCACCGTCTACGAGATCACTCTCGCCTCCGAGCATGGCGGCCCAGTCGAGACCGATGCCGGCGTGCCGCTGCCGAGCGTCTCGCTCAAGGAAGCCGCGGCGCGGCCGATCGACACGCTGCTGGTCTCGGGCGGCCGCTCGGCGCTGGAGGCTGCCGGCTCGGCTGCACTGCTCACCTTCCTGCGCGAGCAGAGCGGCAAGACCCGCCGGCTCGGCTCGATCTGCCTCGGCGCCTTCATACTCGCCGCCGCCGGCCTGCTCGATGGCTGCGAGGCGACGACGCATTGGCAATACACTGGCCGGCTCGGCGTGGCCCATCCGGCAACCACTGTGAGACCGGACGCGATCTTCGTCAGCAATGGCCGGATCTGGACATCGGCCGGCGTCTCCACCGGCATCGACATGGCGCTCGCCATGGTCGAGGAGGACATGGGACGCAAGGCGGCGCTCGATCTGGCGCGCGACCTCGTGCTCTACCTCAAGCGCCCCGGCGGCCAGGCTCAGTTCAGCGGCGAATTGCAGCGCCAGTCGCGCGATGCAGCGGGTCGTTTCGAGACCCTGCACGCCCATATACGCGAGCATGCCGCCGGCGACCTTTCCGTGCCCGAGCTCGCCCGCATCATGGCGATGAGCCCGCGCCATTTCGCCAGGGTCTATGCGCAGGAGACCGGCATGAGCCCAGCCAAGGCGGTCGAGGCCGTCAGGCTCGATCTCGCCCGCGACATGCTCGAAGAAACCGACATCGGCATCCAGCAGATCGCGGTCCGTGCCGGCTTCGGCGATGACGAGCGCCTGCGCCGCGCCTTCCTGCGTCGCTACGGCGTCGCGCCGGGCGAGTACCGGACGCGCTTCGGCAACGCGCGAACCGGCTAGCCCCGCCCCAGCTCCACCGGTACCGAATAGGAGCGCTTCACCCGCCCGAGCGCGAAGCTCGATTCGATCGAGGCGACATTGTCGAGCCGCGTCAGCTTGTCCTTGAGGAAGCGCTCATAGGCGGCGAGATCGCTGACGATGATGCGCAGGAGGTAGTCGCGCTGGCCGGTCATCAGATAGCAGTCGGCGACCTCGGGCCAGCGCGAGACCGCCGCGGCGAAGCGGTCGAGTTCCTCCTCGCGCTGGCGCTCCAGCTTGATCGAGGCGAAGACCGAGACGGGCAGGCCGAGCTTCTCCTGGTTCACGATGGCGACGTAGCCCTCGATGATCCCGGCCTCTTCCAGCAGGCGCACCCGCCTGGCACAGGGGCTGGGCGAGAGCCCGACCTTGCCGGCGAGCTCCTGCACACTGATGCGCCCGTCCGCCTGCAAGGCCTGGACGATGCGGCGATCGATATCGTCGAGCTTGAACTCTGGCATTTTCCCTCGCCTGATGCCACGAACTTAGCGGAAACCGCCAAGAGCGGAAGAGCCGGGCAATGATTGTGATATTCACGTCACGGTTGCAGTTTTGCTAGACCTTCAGCATTGGCGAGCGCTGGCGAACGCGCGCGACTCAGGTCAACTCGGGCTCTCGCCGTCTGGATCCCGACATGCTCAATCGCCTGCTTTCGCTCTGCCTTCTGGCAGCCGCTCTCTCCGGCTGCGTCAGCGTCCCGAACCCGCTTTCGCCGCCACAGGTCGAGGCGCTTCATCTCACGGCGGTGGCGGTCGAGGTCGATCCGGCGGCAACACTCTGGTGGGGCGATGGCGACCGTGCCTATGCCCGCAGCAAGGGTCTGCCGGAGCAGGATTCGGAAGAGCTGTCGAAGACGCCGGAAGCGCGCGCCTTCATCGCCAAGGCCGCCTCGGACAAGATTGTTGCCGCGCTCCAGCAGCAGCTCAAGCCGGTGCTCGCCGGCCAGCGGCCGGTCAAGGTTATCGTGACCCTGCGCGAGCTCCGTGTGACCTCCGTCATTCAGCGCATCCTGGTCGGCGGTCCGCATGAGATGACCGCCAGCGTGACGATCACCGACGCGAAGACCGGCGTGCCGATCCTGTCCCATCCCGGGCAGCGGTCGATCGCACGCGCCGGCGAAGGCATCGGCGGCACGCTCGTCGACGCGGCCTTTCTCGCCGCCCCGATCGATCGGCTGACCAATAATTTCGCCGAGGACTTCCGGAACTGGCTGCTGCCACAGCAGCCACCACAATAAATTCCCGGCGATCTTGGTGGTTTCCGCCAAATCAAGGTGTCTTGGAGCTGATCTTTAGCTGCCTTCGCCAAGCGAACCATGCATGATGGCTCGCGCTGGAGGCCAATCATGTCCGATCCCCGTCTGCCCATCCTCGCCGAGCTTGAGAAGAAGATCCTCTGGCTGGCTTCGTGGACGATCCACAACGCCAACCACATCCGCGCCAACGAGGACGGGATGAAGGTCGGCGGCCATCAGGCCTCGTCGGCCTCGCTGGCGACGATCATGACGGCGCTCTACATGGCCGCGCTGAAGCCGCAGGACCGGGTGGCGGTGAAGCCGCACGCCTCGCCGATCTTCCACGCCATCAACTATCTGATGGGCCTGCAGACGCAGGAGAAGCTCGAGAATTTCCGCGGCTACAAGGGCGCGCAGAGCTATCCCTCGCGCACCAAGGACATCGACGACGTCGATTTCTCGACCGGCTCGGTCGGCCTCGGCGTCGCCCAGACGCTCTTCTCCTCCCTGGTCCAGGACTATGTGAAGGCGCATGGCTGGGGCAGCGACACGCCGGAAGGGCGCATGGTCGCGCTGATCGGCGACGCCGAGCTCGACGAGGGCAACATCTTCGAAGCCCTGATGGAGGGCTGGAAGCACGGCGTGCGCAACACCTGGTGGGTGATCGACTATAACCGCCAGTCGCTCGACGCCGTCGTCCGCGAAGGCCTCTACGACCGGATCGAGCAGATGTTCCGCGCCTTCGGCTGGGACGTCGTCACCCTGAAATACGGCTCGCTCCAGCAGGCGGCGTTCAAGGAGAAGGGCGGCGAGCGCCTGAAGGCCTGGATCGATTCCTGCCCAAACCAGCTCTATTCGGCCCTGACATTCCAGGGCGGTGCCGCCTGGCGCAAGCGCCTGATGGACGATCTGGGCGATCAGGGCCCGGTCACCAAGCTGATCGAGAAGCGCTCCGACGCCGAGCTCTCGGCGCTGATGTGCAACCTCGGCGGCCACGATCTGCCCTCGCTGCTCGAAGCCTTCGAGGGCATCAGGCATGACCGGCCAGTCTGCTTCCTCGCCTATACCGTCAAGGGCTTCGGCCTGCCGCTCGCCGGCCACAAGGACAACCATGCCGGCCTGATGACCAAGGAGCAGATGGAAGGCTTCAAGGCCGCCAACAAGGTCCGCTCCGGCCATGAATGGGACCTGTTCGAGGGGCTGACGCTGCCGGAGAAGGACATCCGCGCCTTCCTCGACAAGGTGCCGTTCTTCGCCAAGGGACGCCGGCGCCATTCCGCCCCTGCTTTGCCGGTTCCGGCCAAGCTCGAGGCCGGCATCCAGGCGACGATGTCGACGCAGATGGGCTTCGGCAAGGTGCTCGACGAGCTCGCCAAGCTCGGCGGCCCGCTCGCCGACCGCATCGTCACCACGGCGCCCGACGTCACCGTCTCGACCAATCTCGGCCCCTGGGTCAACCGGCGCGGCCTGTTCGCGCGGGCCTCGATGGCCGACACCTTCAAGGACGAGCGCATCCCCTCGATGCAGAAATGGGAGTTCTCGCCGAAGGGCCAGCATATCGAGCTGGGCATCGCCGAGATGAACCTGTTCATCAACCTCTCGGCGCTCGGCCTGTCGCATTCGATCTTCGGCGAGCGGCTGATCCCGATCGGCACGCTCTACGATCCCTTCATCTCGCGCGGTCTCGATGCGCTGAACTATGCCTGCTACCAGGACGCCCGCTTCATGGTTGTTGCGACGCCGGCTGGCGTCACGCTGGCGCCCGAGGGCGGGGCGCACCAGTCGATTGCGACGCCCCTGATCGGCATGAGCCAGGACGGGCTCTGCGCCTTCGAGCCGGCCTTCGTCGACGAGCTCGCCGTGATGATGCGCTGGTCGTTCGAATACCTGCAGAAGGATGGCGAGGGCGATCCGGACGAGCGCACCTGGCTGCGCGACGAGACCGGCGGCTCGGTCTATCTGCGTCTCTCGACTCGCCAGGTCGAGCAGCCCAAGCGCGCCATGACGCCGGAGCTGGAACGCGACATCATCGACGGCGCCTATTGGCTGAGGAAACCCGGCCCGAACGCCTCCGTCGTCATCGCCTATACCGGCGCCGTCGCACCCGAAGCAATCGAGGCCGTCGGCCTGCTCGGCGAGGATCGCCGTGATGTCGGGCTGCTCGCGATCACCTCGGCCGACCGGCTCAATGCCGGCTGGCAGGCGGCCGAGCGGGCACGCCAGCGCGGCAACCATGCCGCGACGAGCCATGTCGAGCGCCTGCTCGGCGAGCTCTCGCGCGATTGCGGCATCGTCTCGGTTCTGGACGGGCATCCGGCGACTTTGGCCTGGCTCGGCAGCGTCCATGGCCACAGGCAGAAGGCGCTCGGCGTCGAGCATTTCGGCCAGACCGGCACGGTCGCCGACCTCTACCGCCATTTCGGCATCGACGCGAACGCGATCGTCCACGCGGCGAACGCCGCGGCGCCGGGCCGGCCGGTGCGGTATCTGAAAGCTCTGCCGTAGGGCGTCGGCTGAGCTGGAAAGGCGCGGGATCCCCTCTCCTGGAAGGAGAGGGGTAGGGGTGAGGTGTTTGGAGCGGAATCGTTGACCTGAACTCAACCTCGCGGTGAGCGCTCGCGGAACTGGTCGGGCGGCCTACACCTCACCCTACCCTCTCCTTCCAGGAGAGGGTTCCCCGTGCCTTGAATCAGCCGCCCCGCTTCGCCTTCACGCCCGCAATCAGCCACGCCCCGGTCAGGAAGAAGCCGATCAGCACCGCCAGGCCCGCACGCTGGCTAGCGAACAGGCTCGTCGCCAGCGCGACCAGCGTCGGCCCCATGAAGGACGTCACCTTTCCCGCCAGCGCGAACAGGCCGAAGAACTCGCCGATCCGTGCCGGCGGCGCGATGCGGGCGAGCAGGCTGCGCGAGGACGCCTGCAACGGCCCGGCGACGAGGCCGATCAGCAAGCCGAGGCCGAGATAGACCTTCTCCGGCAGCGAGGCGAAGAGGCCGTCGCCCGGCACTGCCGGCGCCGCCTCGATGAAAAAGGCGACCTGTCCCGGCCCGAGCGAGAGGATGCCGATGCAGGCGAAGAGCAGGCAGGCGATGGCGCCGAGGATCACCGGCTTGCCGCCGATCGCATCGTCGAGCTTGCCGCCGGCCCAGGCCCCGAGCGTGCCGGTGATGGTGAGCAGAATGCCGAAGACGCCGAGCTCGATCGTCTGCCAGCCGAAGACCCCGGCGCCGTAGATGCCGCCGAAGGCGAAGAGCGCGACCAGCCCGTCCTGATAGATCATGTTGGCGAGCAGGAAGCGGCCGAGCCCGGGCAGCGAGGGCAGTTCGGCGATCGTCGCCTTGAGATGCGAGAAGCCGCCGGCCGCCGCCTCCTTGAGCGGGATACCCGTCCGTGGCGAATCCGGCGTCAGCAGGAACATCGGGGTGACGAAGATCACAAACCAGAGCGCCGTCAGCGGCCCCGAAAAGCGGTCGCCCTCGCGCGCAGCCGCATCGAGCCCGAACAGCGGCGACAGGCCCGCCAGGGTCTTCCCGGTCTGCGGATCGGCAGCGAGGAAGCCGAGCGTCAATGCCAGCGAGATCAGCCCGCCGAGATAGCCGACCGCCCAACCGGTGCCGGAGAGCCGCCCGAGCCGCTCCGGCGGCACCAGCCGCGTCATCATCGCATTGTTGAAGATCGTCGCGAACTCGGCCCCGATCGTGCCGATGACGAAGCCGCAGAGCGCGATCGGCACCGCCCAGGGCGATCCCGGCTTGGCGTACCAGAGCATCGCCGAACCCGCGACGAGCATCGCGCCGAACACGGCGATCCATGGCTTGCGCGGTCCGGTCCGGTCGGCGATGCCGCCCAGCAGCGGCGAGAGCAGCGCGATGGCGAGCCCGGCAAGGCCCGTCGCATAGCCCCAGAGCGCTTGGCCTTCGGCCGGATCGCTCGCCAGCGCCGAGGCGAAGAAGGGCGCGAAGACGAAGGTGGTGACGAGGGTGAAGAAGGGCTGCGCCGCCCAGTCGAAGAAGATCCAGGCGACGACAGAGCGCCGCGGCGGATAGGTGGTGGGCCGGTCGCCGGCGGCAGGCAGGGAAGTGGCCGTCACTGCAGCGTCGTGTCCGGGTCGGAGCCGCCGCGCGCCAGCTCGATCTCGGTAATCGCGACCAGCACCTCGGCCCGGCTCTTCAGGCTGGGCGCTTCCAATAGCGCCTGCTTCTCGCGCGGCCCGAACGGGCACATCATCGAGAGCGCATTGACCAGCGCCTCGTTCGGCGCCTCGTTGACGCCCTTCCAGTCGATCTTGAGCTCGTTCGCCTTGGCGAAGCTGCGCAGCGCCTTGATGAGCCCGGCGCGGTCGACCTCGTCCTCGCCGGCACGCGCCTCGAAGTCGACGGCGAAATCGCCATAGGACACCCGGCCCTGGCGATAGGGCGTGGTGACCGAGAGCTCCTCCTCCAGCCGGAAGCGCGAGATGCCGGTCAGGGTGATGATATAGCGGTCGTCGCCCGTCTCGGCGAACTGGGTGATCCGGCCGATGCAGCCGACCTGGAGCAGCGGCGGCACCTGCGCCTGCCGTCCGTTCTCCGGCTCGGGCTGGATCATGCCGATGACGCGGTGCGTGCGCAGCGCGTCATCGATCATGGCGAGATAGCGCGGCTCGAAGATGTTGAGCGGCATCTGCCCGCGCGGCAGCAGCAGCGCGCCGGCGAGCGGGAAGAGCGGGATCACGGCCGGGCAATCGTCCGGCCCGGAATAGACCGCGTTCATGCCCATGCGCGCCCTCCCCTTCTCACGAGAACAAGAGGCCCGACAGTTTACGCCGCCCGGCGACGCTGTGCTCGTCCATCGGCCCCCAGGCCTCGAAGAACTGCAGCAGCTGCTTGCGGGCACCGTCATCGTTCCATGTGCGATCGGCCTTGATGATCGCGATCAGATGATCGACCGCCTCCTCGCGCTTGTCGCGGGCGTTCAGCGCCAGAGCGAGCTCGAAACGGGCCTGATGATCTTTCGGATTGGCCGTGACCTTGGCCTCGAGTTCGGCGGTGTCTCCGAGCGAGGCGGCCTGCTCGGCGAGATCGACCGCGGCCCGGACCGCAGCCACCGCCGGATCCTGCGCCTTCGCTTCCGGCACCATGGCCAGGAAGCCCTTGGCGCCCTCGATGTCGCCGGCGTCGAGATGCAGGCGCGCCATGCCGGCGATCGCCGTGATGTTTTCCGGCTCGGCCGCCAGCACCTCGGCATAGAGTTCGCTCGCGCCGGCGGCGTCGCCCGCCTCCAGCGCCTGTGCCGCCGCGGCCAGCACCTCCTCGACGGGCCCCGGCCCCATCGGCCCGACCAGGCGCTCGATGAAGGCCTTCACCTGGCTCTCCGGCTGCGCGCCCATGAAACCGTCGACCGGCTGGCCGCGCTGGAAGGCGATCACCGCGGGGATCGACTGGATGCCGAGCTGGCCGGGGATCGCCGGGTGCTCGTCGATGTTCATCTTGACCAGCTTGACCTTGCCGCCGGCCTCGTTGACGACCTTCTCGATCACCGGGGTCAATTGCTTGCATGGGCCGCACCAGGGCGCCCAGAAGTCGACCAGCACCGGCTGGTTCATCGATTCGGCGATGACGTCCTGGCGGAAGCCCTGCGTCGTCGTGTCCTTGATCGTCCCCTTGGCCGGGGCCGCATCGCCATTGACCAGCATGGCTCGTCCTTCACCTAGCAATCTGTCGACGTGAAATTCGGAAAACCGGATGCCCGCCATGGCGAGCCACCCCATAGATGGGTGGCTTCAGCCGTTCTGTCCATCGTCCGGCGGCGTCGGAAGGTCAATGATCATCGGCTCGTGTCCGACCGCGCGCAGGAAGGCGAGCATGTCGTCTCTGGAGATGCCGAGCGTCGCCGTGTTGACCAGCGGATGGAAATTCAGGCGCTCGCCATCCATCAGGGCGGCATCGAGCACCATGGTGACGTCGCCCGCGTGATCGTTGACCACGGCGAAGGCGGTGACCGAGCCTGGCGTGACGCCGAGCTTCTCCATCAGCAGCTCGGCGGAACCGAAGGAGAGCCGCCCGCTGGCGCCGAGCCGCTCGTGCAGCCGCTTCAGGTCGATCCGCGTGCTCTCCAGCGCCGAGACCAGGAAGATCCGTCCCTTCTTGTCCTTCAGGAACAGGTTCTTGGTGTGGTGCCCGGGAACCTTGCCGCGCAGTTCCTTCGATTCGGCGACGGTGAAGACCGCGACATGGTCGATGCGCTCGGTCTTGATGCCGAGCTCGTCGAGCTTGGCGATGAGATCGTCGGGAGAGAGCGGCGTGGGCATGATCGGCCAGCAAGGACTAGGGACGCTGCGCGATGCCTAAGGCCGCAGGCCGGCGCAGGCAAGCGACACGGAGGACGAGAGCAGCAGTTCGATCTCGTCACCGCGATACGCAGGCGGGACGCGATCGCCTTTTGCGGGCCTGTGCATGACCGCATGTCGCCCCTGCGATTGGCGATTCTCGTCCGCCGCATCGCCTGCCGGGACGATCCGGCTGCCGGCGCAGCCGAAACATCTCTCGAAAAGAGGCGGTTTTCCCAACGGTTTTGCCGGATTGTCACGTGACGATCAGAAAGTTGCAACAAGGCGCTTGCGCTTCCCGCCGCTTTGGGGCAATAACCCGGCCGCGCCGCCAACACGGCGCGACTGTCTCGGATGCGGGTGTAGCTCAGGGGTAGAGCACAACCTTGCCAAGGTTGGGGTCGAGGGTTCGAATCCCTTCGCCCGCTCCAGACAATCTCAAGGCTTGAGAAGCACGTAAGCGTCGGGTTTACCGGCGCTTTTTGCTTTTCTGGCCTGAGCATTTTGAGAGCATTTCCGAAGGGCCCCGAAAGCCCGTGGTTACCTCGCGGTTACAAGTCCGATCTGGAGCCGCGCAGGGCCTCTCGCCCCGCTCCCGCTAACCCTCACTGTTTGAAGCAATTTTCCCGATGCCACTGCAGGAAATGCGGATGCGGCGGTCGTGGGCTCGCAGCGGCGGTAGTGCTCGACCTGTCCTGTTGATGAAACTGCGTATCCCGTCCGCATCGTTGGCCCGCCGCGAGACCAGGATGTCGAGGTCGTCCGACAAGCTGATCAAGCCGCGATCGAACATCCAGTGAGCTGTGCCCGACAGGGCGATGCCGTTGTTGACGATGTCCGGCCCCTTCGCCTCGACGGGACGAATGTGGGCCGCAGCGACCTCGGCCCGGCCGCCACCATTGATCAGCTTGAGACCTGTGATTGCGCAGAGCAGCGGAAACATTTGCTGCAGCTGATCTCGGCGCAAGACGACACCGAAGTTCAGCGAGGAAGAAACATCCTGATGGCGGCGCTGGCAGCACTTAACAAGCTGGGCATCGATCACGGTGAGCTACAGCCCTAGCAACTCCGGCCAAGTCTCCTACGCGCCCGCGCGTAGTCGCCGCCGCTTCCTAGTTCACAGCAGGCGCAGCATGGCATGCACGTGACCGCATGGCAGCGGCGCCGCGAAGGCGTACAGATTGTGGTTACTGCCGCATGTTCTCGAAGCTCTCCTGAAGCCAGCCGCGCATCAAAGCGTATGCACGATCGGCGACCTTTGCATCGTAGCGGCAATTGCCTGCCGTGCTGGTCGCCTCGGTCTCGGTGAAGCAGTGCACCGCTCCGCCCATCTCGACGAACTGCCAATCCGCGCTGCTCGCCCGCATTTCGTCCTTGAAGCTCGGCACATCGGGCAGCGTGCCAACATCGTCTGCGCCGTTGATGACGAGTACGCGTGCCTTTATCGCCTTGGCGAGGTCGGGAGCATCGGTCTTGAGGCCGCCATGGAAGGCGATCACGGCTCTGACCTCCGAACCGCTGCGCGCCAGATCGAGCACGGCGCTGCCGCCGAAGCAGAAGCCGATGGCGGCCAGACGCGTCGGATCGATGGGAGCCACCGAGCCGGCTGCCTTGAGTTCGGCGAAAGCCTTGCCGATGCGTCGGCGCATCAGGCTGCGGTCGCTATAAAGTGGTGCAGTGGCGGCTCTCGCTTCGGCCTCGCTGAGCGGCCTCACAGCCTGCCCATACATATCGGCAAGCAGGATCACGTAATCCTTGCCCGCGATCGACTTCGCCTTCTCGATGGCGATGTCACTGATCCCGTACCAATTCGGGACCATGACGAGGCCCGGCCGCCTGGAGTTGGAGGCATCGTCGTAGACGAGCATGCTCCTGAAGGTGGTGCCGTCCAGTGTCCAGCCGAGGGGTTTGGCGACCATCTTGGCAGAAGCGATGGAGGCGGGCAGCAGGGCCAACAAGGCCAAGGCAAGATGGATCAATCGCATGGCTCATCCCTTCGGCTGTTGAGGCGGTGCGGCAGAATTCCGGAACGCGTACTGGCCGAGCCAGATGCTGCCGACCACAAGCAGACCTCCGACGATCTGAAGCGTCGTCAGCGTCTGCCCGAGGAAAAGCCAGCCGAGCAGGACAGCCGTTACAGGGCTGAGCAAGAGCAACGATGATGCGGCGGACGAGCCAAGGCGAGCGATCCCGCGCAGCCAGAGCACGAACGTCAAGGCCATGCCGATCAGACCGAGCCAGCCGAGCGCGAGAAGGTTGGAAAGACTCGGCAATGGGATGGCGGGCTCGAAGACGAGGCAGAGCGGGACCAGCAGCAAACCGCCGGCCGTCATCTGCCAGGCCGTGAAGGTCACCAGCGACACGGGCGGCGGCCATTTGCGAACGAGGACCGTTCCGCAGGCCATGGAACCGGCTGCAGTCAGGCCTGCGAGGATGCCGACGGGATCGAGCGTCGCGCTGGGTGCCAGGACCAGCAGGGCAACGCCGGCGATCCCGATGAGAGCGGCAGCGACCGACAGACGCCGGATCGGGATCGCAAGGACGAGATTGGCCAGCACGATCACGAACAGCGGCTGGATCGAGGCCACGGTACCAGCAACCCCGCCCGGCAACCGGTAGGCCGAGACGAAGAGCAGGCTCAGGAAGACCGAGAAGTTCAGGGCTCCCAGCAGAAGAACCCGGCCCCACCATAGGCCGCGGGGCAGTTCCCTCACGATCATAAGCAGCAGCAATCCGGCCGGCAGAGCGCGCAGCATTGCCACCGTGATCGGCGAGAAATTGGGCAGGAACTGAGTGGTGACGATGTAGGTCGTGCCCCAGACGATGGGTGCTACCGCCGTGAGCAGAAGATCGAAAGGACGCTGGCTCATGAGATCTGCAGGACCTCGGCGAGCGGGCGCCGCGGCTTCTGCGGCCAGTTCCCGGGCGCGGCGCGGCCGATCGTGACGAGCATCACCGGGATTTCGTTCGGCGCGAGCTCGAATTCGCGCACAACACCCTCGGCATCGAAGCCGACCATCGGACCGGACACCAGGCCCGACGCCTCGGCCGCAAACATCAGGGTCGCGGCGCCGAGGGTGGCTGATCGAAGGGCCTCGTCCCGTGCTGTCTGAGGATGAGCGTATTTCGTGCGGACGCTCTCCTGCCAGCCAGCCGCCATTGCGGCCGGCATGTACCCTGCCGCGACGCTTGGGCCCAGCCTGTCAGCAAGCGTCACATGATCGGGCAGCACACCGCAGACGATGAACGTGACCGCCGCATCCGAGACTTTGGCCTGGCCGAAGGCGACGTCGCGCAGCCGAGCCTTGGCCTCCGGCGACCGCACCGCGATGAACCGCCAGTTCTGCAGATTGTAAGCTGTCGGCGCCCGGGTCGCGAGGCGCGTCAGCTCCTCGATGTCGGCATCTGCGAGCCTATAGTCGGCATCGAACAGGCTTGCCGAAAAGCGCTGCTCGATCAGGTCCACCACGCTGATATTCATTGCTTAGCCCCACTCATAGGATTGCGAATGAGGTAGGGAGCTGATCGACGCAGAAAATGAGCGGAACTAGGAAGACACCGTTCACTCTCGGTGGATGGTGGCTTGCGTGGAAGTCTGCCCAAAAGAAAAACTGCCAAAAGCAGTGCGGAAGGCCATTGTAGCCCACATCGCTTCCGCTGCTTCGCTAGGCGAAGCGCCAGCTTCGATCATGTCGCTGACCAGCCTCGAAATTCATCCGAGAGGAAATCCAGGAAGGCCCGCACCTTCGGCACGAGATGCTGGCGCGAGGGATAGATGGCGTAGAGCGTGGTCACGACGGTGCCCCAGTCTTCAAGCGCGCGCTGCAGGCGCCCTTCCCGCAAATCGTTTTCGACGTAGGGGTACGGAATCAAGCTGAGACCGAAGCCTCCGAGGACCGCATCGCGCACCGCTAGGCTCGACGAGATCGAATACCTGGCGTGGATGGCGACGCGTTCTGTGCTTTCGCCTCGGCTGAATTCCCAGAAGTCTGCATGTCCCGACAGACTGAAGCGGATGCAGCTGTGCTGGGCCAGCTCGGAAGGCACTGTCGGCTTGCCGAAGGCCTCGAAATAGGACGGCGAAGCGCAGATGACATGCGGCATGACCGCGAGCTTCTTGGCGATGAGACTGGTGTCGCCAAGATTGTCGCTGGCGCGGATGACGAGGTCGAAACCCTCCTCGATGATGTTGACCCGTCGGTCATCGAGGTGAACGTCGAGGGCCAGCTTGGGGTGACGCGCGAGGAAGCGCGGAAGTGCTGCCGACAGCCGGATCAGCGTCACCGTCATCGGCGCACCGACCTTCAGGACCCCGCTCGGCTCGGCCTTGATCGAGCCGAGCGCCTGGTCCGCCTCCGACAGCGCATCCAGGCCGCGCACGATGTGCTCGAGATAGATCCGCCCCTCCTCCGTCAGCGCCATGCGCCTGGTAGTGCGGTTGATCAGGCGAGCGCCGAGATGGGCTTCCAATTCGGCGATGTTCTTGCTCACCGCAGCCGGCGACAGCCCGAGCCGGCGCCCGGCTTCGGCGAAGCTGTTGAGCTGCGCGACCTGGCGAAAGACCTGCATGGCTGTGAAGCGATCCATCGCGACCTCCTTCGCCGACGGCCCCGACAATTTCTGCCGCGGTCGCTAGGCTCGGCGGCACGCAGGCGGCACGTCAAGCCCACGCAGATCCGGCCATATCAGTATCCGGCTTACCAACTCCGACTGTTCAAACCCGGCTCGATCCTGCGAATACCTTAGGGCGCGCGACCGGCGCGAGTGCAGTCTCGATGGCATGTGCAACGCGCAGCAGGGTCCGCTCACGATAGGGAGCGGCGGCAAGCTGCACGCCGAGAGGCAATCCGTTGGACGACAGGCCGACCGGCAAGGACAGGGCCGGATCACCGGTTACATTGGACGGTGCCCGTGCATGGCGTTCGTAGGTCGCGGCAATCGCTGCGGGATCATCGAGCCGACATGGCAGGGTGAACGACGAGAGAGAGATGACGGCGTCGACATCCCTCGTTGCTTCGCGATAGCGCCGGATCAGGGCACGTCGCTCCTGTTGGGCGACGATATAGTCCGAAGCGCCTAAGAACGCCCCGGCGGCGAGCTTGCGCCGGCTGATCTCGCAATACTCGGCGGGTCGCTCCGCCAGCCAGCGACGATGCACCGTGTAGAATTCGGCCTGCTGGATCACCCGGCAGCAAGCCTGGAACTCGGCGAGGGATGGAGGGCTAACGGCTACCAGTTCCGCACCGAGCTCCGTCAGGACCTCCAGCGCACGCGCGAATCCGTCGAGGACATCGCTGTCGATCTGCTGGCCCTCGTGGAACCTGTCGAGCACGCCGATCCTGAGTCCTGCGCTGCCGTCGTCCAGCTCGGAAGCATAGCTTTGCTGCCCGGACACCCCTGCGATGACGTCGAGGACAAGGGCGCAGTCTTCCACCGAGCGGGTGAGCGGACCGACATGGTCGAGCGAGAACGCCAGCGGGAAGACCCCGTCGCGCGGAACGAGGTCATATGTCGGCTTCAGGCCGACGACGCCGCAGCAAGTCGCGGGATTGCGGATCGAGCCGACCGTGTCCGTGCCGATCGCCGCCATCGCAAGGCCGGCGGCCACTGCCGCCCCGCCACCGCTGCTTGAGCCGCCGGGATGGCGGTCCCGATCCCAGGGATTTCGTGCCGGCGGAAAGGGCAAATCGAATGCCGGACCGCCGACTGCGAATTCGTGCAGCGCATTCTTGCCGAGAAAGACGGCTCCTGCCTCAGACATTCGCGCGACGACGGCCGCGTCCGCCGAAGCAGGCTCACGGCTGGTCAATCTGGAATGACAGGTCGTCGCCAGCCCGGCGACATCGATGTTGTCCTTGACGGCGTAGGGAATGCCGAGCAGCGGGCTCTGGTCTTCGCCGCGGGCAAGCGCCGCATCGGCTTCCCTGGCGGCCTCCAATGCCTTGTCGGTAGCGACGTCGAGAAAGGCATCGATCGCGGGATTGAACTGCACGATGCGCTCGAGATGCGCCGTCGCCAGCTCCACGGCCGAAAAGCGCCGCTGGCGCAGCGCGCGCGCCGCCTCGGCGATCGAGAGATAGGCGAGATCGCCCGTCACCACGGACCGCCTGGAACGAAGCTGATCGCCGGTTCCTCGTCGACCGCGACATCAGCCGGGGCCGATCGGCGCTGCGCCACCACCCGCTCAATGATCGCCTGCCAGCTCTGCGGGCAGTCTCGCCGCAGCTTTGCCAGGGCGATTTCGGAGCGCTCGTCCGGGTCGCTGGAGATCTGCACGATCACATCCTGTGTCACGGCTCGCCCCTTAGTTCCGCCCTATGCCGGCAGCTCGCGCCTTGTCACGGAACCGGCCGATCGCCTCGTCGGAGCCTTCCGAATTCCAGTCGAACGGGATCACCCTGACGTCTTCGGCAGCCGGCATGAGCTCGGGATGCTTCAGCTTGATCCCGGGCCGGCCAAAGAACAGCAGCGCACCGGCCTGCGTTGCTATGGATTGCGCGCCCTGGGGTGAGCGCACGAAATCGATGAAGAGCCGTGCAGTGTTCGGGTGCGGCGCATCCTTGAGGATGATCGGCGTGAACGGGATCAGAACGACACCCTCGCTTGGGAAGACCTGCTTGACCTCGATCCCACGCGCAATCAGCGATATGGCATCCGCGGGCGTGCCGAGCATGGTCAACGCGATCTCGCCCGAGCCGACAGCATCCCTACCCTGCGCTCCCCTGACATGCAGCGCAGGCTTGTTGGCGCCAAGTTTGCTGAGCCAGCCGTCGCCCAGTGCCTTGGCGACTCCCGCCAGGACCGGCGCGGCTGACGCCGACACGAGGGGATCGATCATCGACGTGCTGCCGGCGAGGCGCGGATCGACGAAATCGGCCCAGCTCGTCGGCCGGAAATCCTTGATCCCACGCCGCTCCAGCGCCGCTGGATTGTAGAGCGGCGAGAAGGAGTAGGCATCAGAGACCCAATAGCCGGGCTCCGACATGCCGTTCCTCTCGGACAGGGTGTAGTCCCTGTAATGGGGTGACTCGTAGCGCAGGATTTCACCGCGCCTGAGCAGGTCCTTGTACCACGCCCAGGACGAAGACCAGACGATGTCGACGCTGTTGCGCTTCTCGCCGAGAAGCGTCTCGATCCGGTTCGTGATCTCGCCAGTCGGCGCGTAGACATAGCCCGCCCGAAGATTATCCAGCCCGTAATGGCGCTTGAATTCGGAGAGGATGATCTCGGCCCGGTTCGGCTCGAACTGCACCCCGATCCAGGACAGGGCGCCTTCCTTGCGGGCGCCTTCGATGAGCTCCCGAACACGCGCCTTCTCATCCAGATCGGTGATTGCGCCGAGCGCGGGAGGTTCCTGCGCCATCGCGGACATCGACGTCACCGTGCCGGCAGCAATCGCCAAGCCGGCCGATACGAATCCGAGCCATTTTGATCGCGCGCGTCTCACTGTCGCCCCCTCGGCAAATGCTGCTGGGACAGGCAGAACGATCTCCACCTGCGCAAAGCGGTTCATCTCAGCTTGATGTCGTGATCGCGGAGAACCTTCCCCCAGCGCTCCCATTCGGTCGCCAGCTTCCGCTCGAAATCCTGCGCACTACTGGGGACCGGCGGCAGCGACATCGCTTCGCCACGGGACTTGGCCAGCGGCTGCGCCAGAATCTCGGTGATCTCCTTGTTGAGCCTCGCGATGATCGCCGGAGGCGTGCCCGCAGGCGCCACCATGCCGAGCCAGAGATCGGCCGCGAGGGCCGGGTCGACGGTCTCGGACAGGAGCGCGACGTCGGGAAACAGTGGCGAGCGCCGGTCGCCGACCTGGGCGATGATGCGGGCCTTGCCGGCTTCGACGAGCGGCACTGCATTGCCGAGGTCCAGGATCATCACCTGGACATCGCCCCCGAGCAGGGCCGTCGTCAGTGTGCTGCCGCCGCTATGGGGGATGTGGACGATGTCGATGCCGGCAATGCCCTTGAACAGCTCGGTGGTCACATGGTTGAGCGAACCGATGCCATAGGAGCCGTAATTGAGCTTGCCGGGATTGGCCTTGGCATAGGCGATCAGCTCCTTGGCATCCTTGACCGGCAGGACCGGATCGACGATCAGCGCCTGCGGGCCGGAGAAGGTCGCGGTGATCGCCTTGAAGTCTTTCGGCGTCGTGTAGGTCGGAGGCTGACGCAGCTGCGGCGAGATGATCAGCCCACTGACATTGCCATGGAACAGGGTATAACCGTCCGGCTCTGCCCGCGCGGCTGCTCCTGCGCCGACGACCTGACCACCGCCCGGCCGGTTCTCGACCACCACCGGCTTTCCCAGTCTCATTTGGAGTTCGGCCGCGATCAACCTGGCGAACAGGTCGGTGGGGCTGCCCGGCGCCACCGCGACGATGATGGTGAGGTTGCGTGTCGGATAATCCGGCTGGGCCGAGGCCGAACCATTGGCCATGAGGGCCAGACCCGCGCTCATGAGCAGCCGCCTGGTCAGAGAGTTGCACGCCATGGCCATTTTTCCCCTTTTTGTGGCGATTAGCTCGCCTGCGTTTCGATGTCCGATCGCAGCGGCGCGATGAGCACGCCACGCTGGTTGCTGCGGGCCAGCGCCCTCTCGACGAAGCCGGACGCCTTCATCTCCTCGATGAATTCGGAAAGATGGGCCATCGCTTCGGTTCGGCGCTTCGGCATGCCCATGGCTTGCCGGATCTCCATGAAGCGGCCATCCATCACCCGCACCGTCGGATCGTTGTCCGCATAGGCCGCCAGCGCCTGTCTCACGCCCGCAACCGCTTCCAGCCGGTCCTGCAGGAAGAGATCGATCATGGCTCGTGCTCCGCCGGTCGCGGCGCGGACGATGGTGGCGTGTCGGAGAGCCCGCGTCAGGAAGAGGTCGTAGGCCGAGCCTCTTCCAACCGCGATCCGAACACCCGGCTGGTCGACATCCTCGACTACTCGCAGCGGTGAGGCGGCCGGCACCATGTAGGTGCCTTCGATCAACAAATAGGGTGCGGTAAAATCGACCTCCGCGGCGCGCTCCGGCTCGATGCCGAAGAACGCCACGTCCCAGATGCCGGACCTGCCGGCTTCGAAGACCTTGCCCGCCGCCTCGAAGGCGACGAGTTCGACCGGCACACCCAGGCGGTAGCCGAGCTCATAGGAGAGATCGACGGCGACGCCAGCCAGCGTTCCGGCCGCCCCGAGCCGCTGCGCGAGCACCGGATTGCCGAAATTGATCGCCGCACGCAGCGTACCGGTGGGCGCGAACTGCCTGACGACTGCAGATGAGATTGGCCTCACGACACGGCCTCCTGTGAGCGATCAGCACGAGCGCCGAGCTCGCGCGGAACCTGCCGTTGCCCGCGCTTTCCGCGGCCAACGTGAAATTGGTGACGATCTTATAGAAGCGCGACTGAGCCGATCGCCCTGCCCTACTCGCCGTCGACCCTCGCCGTTCCCGCGAGTGCCGCGAGATAGCGCTCGATCGAAGCCTCGAAGATTTGCTTCGCCTGGGTCGGAATGACCCGGTCAAAGAAATGCCCGTAGGCGGCATCGAACGGATAGGGCGCGAGCGCTGCGCCGATTGCCTCGACTTCGCGCGGCGAGAGCGGGATGAAGTTGGGATAGGCGCGCATGAACGTGAAATACTTCCGATCCAGCGTGATCGTCGCGGTATCCGCGGTCAGCAGCACACCGCGCCCATTGGCGCCCCCGGCCCAGTGCAAGACCGATGCCCCAGGAAAATGCCCGCCTGTCCGAACGAGCGTCACACCAGGCAGTACTTCCTGCGTATCGCCCTCCCAGAATGTGATCGACGACTCTGGCCGCATGATCCATTTGCGGTCGGCGCCGTGGAGATAGATCGGGATGTCGCCGAAAGCCCGGCTCCAGTCGCCCATGCTGCTATAGAAATGCGGATGGGAGATCGCGATCGCCTTGAGGCCGCCGAGCCCCTTGATCAGGGTGATGGTCGCGGCATCGAGCAGGGAAATGCAGTCCCACAGGACGTTGCCGTGAGGCGTACAGACGAGGAGCGCGCGCTGGCCGATACCGAACTGAGGTCGCGAGCCGATGCCGATGATGCCGGGCTCGTATTCGCGGAAAGCGTTCAGATGGCGAGCAGCGAGCCCTTGCGCGGTCGTCCAGCTCTGGCCGGCTTCCGGAACGAGCTGCCGCTCTTCTTCGCAGATTGGGCAATCGGCCGGCGGCTTTTCGCTCAGCGGATAAGAGGTTCCGCAGGCGGTGCAGATAAAGGAAGGCATGGCGAACTCCAGCGGCGCGCCGCAGCGCGGCAAGGTTATTGTCGTCAGCGTCCGAGATTGCTCTTTGGAACATCCGTGACGATCATCTTCACCTCGTCATCGGAGAAACCGAACGCCTGCAGTGATCGGCAGATGTTGGAACGCAATTGCCGCTTCTGATCATCGGATCGCCCGACGAGCATCTTGATTTCGATACGGCAGAAGCGCTCGGATTTACCCGGCGCAATCAGACGCGTGTTCTCGTCGCGGCAGTTGATGACGATGTCGTTGTGCTCGGCCCGTACGCCCAAGGGCTCGAATGTCGCCTCGTTCACGGCCAGCATCAGCTCGCGCTCGCGGCCGCGCAGCCAGGCGCCGGCCTCGATCCGAATACTTGGCATTTGCTTCCTCGCCTTGAGTATTCTTTGTCTTGACTGATTATTTCGTAGATTGACGGTCGCAGCCTGACAATAGGTGGATCCGAGAGAAACTCTTCACCGTTAGAGAACAATGGTCTTCAGCGGCATCGGCCACATGTTCGAAGCCTTGAGTTCGTCGTGGAGGCGTGTCCGTGCAACCGGCCAAGCATTTCCTGGTCGCGCAGCACCATGACGAGAAACGGCCAGGCCGGAGGCCGGAATAGGGAAGTCGAGGCGGGAAGGCTTGGGCGCCTTACGGAAACCAATCAGGCGTGGGCGGCTTCCGCCCCGACCGACATCGCAAGCCCGCGTTCAAGCGCGGCGCCTACCTGTAGGACCGATGCCTCCGCGAAAGGCGAGCCGACGATCTGGAGGCCGAGTGGCAAGCCGTTCTCCGCTCGCCCGCAGGGCAGCGTCAAGGCCGGCTGCCCGGTGACGCTGAACGGCATGGTGAGGAAGGGCCGCCCGAAAAACGGAAAAGTCTCAGTCGACTCGTCGAAGCGCTCGGCCGGCCCATACTGGTTCGCGGTCACCAGCACGTCGCAGGACCGCATGACCGCGGCCATCTCGGCGATGAGCCTGCGCCGCAGCCGCTGCGCCTGCACATAGTCAGCCGCCGGGATGAAGCCGCCGAGCCGCATGCGGTCGCGCGTGAAGGCGCCGTAGTCGCGCGGGCGCCGCGCCAGCATCGCCGCGTGCACGGCATAGCCTTCGCTTAACAAGATGATCCGCCCGCACGCATTCATCAGCGAAAGATCCGGCAGCGCCAGCTCGACGATCACCGCGCCCTGGTCGCGCAATATCGCGAGAGTGGTCTCGACCGCAGCGCTCATTTCGGCGCATGCCTGCCCCTCGTACCAACTGCGATCGATACCAATGCGCAGGCCGGCGATCGGACAATCGAGAGCCGTGAGGAAATCTGGGACCGGTTGGTCGACCGAGCCGGGGTCGCCATCGTCATTCGCCGCGATCGCCTGCAGCAGCGCGGCGCAATCACCGACCGTCCGCGCCATCGGCCCGACATGGTCGAGCGAGAAGCTGAGAGGATAGACGCCGCGGCGGCTGACCCGTCCATAGCTCGGTTTGAGGCCGACCACACCGCAATGGCCGGCTGGCATGCGGATCGAGCCGCTGGTATCGGTGCCCAGCGAGCCGGCGCAGAGCCCTGCCGCCAGCGCCGCGCCCGAACCGCTCGACGAGCCGCCGGTGACATGGTCGAGCGCGAGCGGATTGCGCGCCGCTGGGAACGGCAGATCGTGCGAGGGCCCGCCAAAGGCGAATTCGTGCGTGGCGAGCTTGCCGAGCAGGATGGCCCCGGCCTCTCGCAGCCGCCGATAGCTGACCGCGTCCTCGCTCGGAATATTGTCGAGCAGCAGGCGCGAATGGCAGGTGGTGCGGATGCCCGCGGTCGCGATGACGTCCTTGAGCGCAATCGGAATGCCATGCAACGGCCCGAGGAAACGGCCCGTTGCGGCGGCACGATCGGCTGCCTCGGCCTGAGCCAAGGCGGTCTCTCCGGTAACGGTGACATAGGCGTTGAGCGTCGCATTGGCGTCGGCGATGCGCGCCAGATAGGCCTGCGTCAGGTCGCGCGCCGTCAGTTCGCGGCGGCGCAGTAGCGTCGCCGCCTCAGCGATAGCGAGCTCATGAAGCGCTGTCATCGCCAGCACTCCCAAACGGAAAAGACCGTGGCCGGCTCCTCGAAGACATCGAGATCGCGCGGCAGCAGCGTCAGCATCCGGCGCAGGCCGAGATATCCCTCGCGCATCGTCACGCGATCTTCTGCTGCAATCGGCACGCCCATGGCTTCAGCCAGCGCGGCGAAGGCCTCGAGCGGAAGCTCCTCGTCCATCCTCACCGCTCCGCCCGCAGGAAAGCGGTACCGATCGGCAGCTTGCGGATGCGCTTGCCCGTCGCGGCGAAGATGGCATTGGTCACGGCAGGTGCGACGATGGCGGTCGCGACCTCGCCGATCCCGCCCGGCCCCGCTCCACTGTCGATCAGGTGCGTCTCGACGCGCGGAACCTCGTCGATCCGCAGGGCCGGGTAGTCGTCGAAGTTTCCCTGTTCGACGCGGCCATCCCGGAAGGTGATCGCACCGTGCAGGGCCGCCGTCAGGCCATAGACAGCGCCGCCCTCGATCTGTGCCGCGGTAGTGTCGGGGTTGATCGCAACCCCGCAATCGACGGCGCAGACGAGCCGCCTGACCTTGACCGCGCCATCGGCGGCAACCTCGACCTCCGCCACCATGGCGAGATAGCTGCCGAAGGCGAACTGCACGGCAATGCCGCGGCCCTGGTGCGCTGGCAGGGCTGCCCCCCAACCGGCCTTGGCGGCAGCAAGGTCGAGCACGGCGCGTGCCCGCGCGTGCTGGCCGGGGATGAGCTGCCTGCGATAGGCGAGAGGATCGATGCCCGCAGCGGCTGCCAATTCGTCGATGAAGCTCTCGACCACGAAGACGTTATGCGTCGCACCGACGCCCCGCCACCATGAGGTCGGGACGCCGCGCGGTTCGACCCGGACATAGTCGACGAACAGATTGGGCACGCCGTAGATCATGTCGGCCGCGCCCTCGACCGCATCAGGGTCGACACCATTTTTCACCGCCGGCGGGAAATAGCGCGACAGGATCGAGGAGCCGGCGATGCGATGCGTCCAGGCTGTCGGCCGGCCGCCGGCATCAAGCCCGGCGGAGATGCGGTCATAGTAATAGGGCCGGTACATATCGTGCCGGACATCCTCGGACCGGCTCCAGACCACCTTGACCGGCCCTTCGACTTGCCCAGCGATCTTCACAGCCTGGGCGATGCCATCGACCTCGAGGCGCCGGCCGAAGCTACCGCCGAGGAGCTGGTTGTGGATATGGACCGCGCTCTTGGGCAGGCCGGTGATCGCGGCTGCCACCGCCTGCGCGATCGTCGGAACCTGCGTGCCGACCCAGATGTCGCAGCGCTCCTTGCCGACTTCGACGGTGCAGTTCATCGGCTCCATCGCCGTGTGGGCGAGGAATGGCATTTCGTAGATGGCTTCGAGCCGGCGCGCGGCCCGGGCGAGTGCGGCCCGCGCATTGCCTTCCTTACGCGCAATCGCGCCGGGATGGCGCGAAGCCTGCTCGAGCTCCCTGACGAGCATCGCGCTGTCGACATCGCCATTCACGCCGTCGTCCCAGCGGACCGCAGCGGCCTCCAGGCCCTTGTAGGCGGCGCCCGTATGCGCGGCGACAACGGCGACAGCCTCATCCGTCACCACGACCTGGCTCACGTCCTTGACCGCAAGCGCGGCGGCCCGGTCGAGCCCGCTCGGCTTGCCGCCGGAGACCGGCGAGATCGCGATCGCGGCGACACGCAGACCGGGCGGGCGGACATCTAGGCCGAAGACGGCACTGCCATCGACCTTCGCCGCACCTTCGATACGGCGCAGCGGCTTGCCGATCAGGCGATAGCTGGAGCTATCCTTGGGCTTGCTGCCAGCAGCGGCGGAAAGCGGCAGCTGCGAAGCCGCTTCGGCAAGATCGCCGTAGCCGAGACGCTGCCCGCTGGATGGATCGATGACGGCGCCAAGGCCCGCATGCAGTGTGGCGGGCTCGACCTGCCAGCGCTTAGCCGCCGCCGCAATCAGCAGGCCCCGCGCCGTCGAGCCCGCCTGCCGCAAGGGTTGCCAGAAGGCGCGGATAGACGCGGAGTTTCCGGTCGATTGCACACCGCCGAGCACCGCGTTGCCATAGAGCGCATCGTCCGCCGGGGCCTGTTCGAGGCGCACTGTCTCGAGACCGATCTCGAGTTCCTCGGCGAGCAGCATGGAGAGAGCGGTGTGGATGCCCTGGCCCATCTCGGCCATCGGCATCACCAACGTCACAAGCCCCCGCCGGTCGATGCGGATGAAGGCGTTCGGCGCGAAACCGACTGTGCTTGCAACATGCTGCCCGTCGGCATGCATCGGCAAGGCGACGGCGACAACAAGACCGCCGGCCAGTTTCAGCAGGTCGCGGCGGCTCAGGGCCGCCTCGGGAACAACCATGGTCATGTGGGACATATCATCCGGCTGCACAGTGGATCGCGGCGCGAATGCGCTGATAGGTGCCGCAGCGACAGATATTGCCGGTCATCGCCGCATCGATTTCGGCATCGTTCGGTCGCGGTATAGCCGCCAGCAGCGCGGTCGCCGACATGATCTGGCCGGGTTGGCAATAGCCGCATTGCACCACGTCGAGGTCGAGCCAGGCCTGGCGCAGCGCCTTGCCCTGAGGGGTCGAGAACACGCCTTCGATCGTCGTGATCTGCCGGCCTTCGGCCTCCTCGGCTGCCGTGATGCAGGCGCGCACCGGATTACCGTCGATATGAACGGTGCATGCGCCGCAAAGCCCCGCACCACAGCCGAACTTTGTGCCGGTCAGGCCGAGGACATCGCGCAGCAGCCAGAGCAGCGGGGTGTCGCCATCGACATCGGCGGCATGGGCTGCCCCGTTCACGGTTAGCCTGATCA
Organism: Allobosea sp. GW821-FHT03A12; assembly: GCF_058986765.1. Taxonomy (NCBI): domain Bacteria; kingdom Pseudomonadati; phylum Pseudomonadota; class Alphaproteobacteria; order Hyphomicrobiales; family Alloboseaceae; genus Allobosea; species Allobosea sp. GW821-FHT03A12. The sequence continues at coordinate 1,049,690 of NZ_JBYSVZ010000001.1, read as the reverse complement.
CGAAGCAGCTCCAGCCGCAGCCGCATCGCCTTGCGGCACGGCGGCGAGCATGGCGAGCCCCTCCGCGACCGGGACGACGTCCGCATATTTGGCATTCATGTCGAAGAGGTTGACCGCATGCGAGGTCGGGCTGCGGTCGAAGACGCAATCCTGCGGTACGACGACCCGGAAATTATAGGAGAAGGCGTCGACCACCGAGGCGCGGACGCAGCCGCTGGTGCTGCAGCCGGTGACGAACAGCGTGTCGACCCCAAGGTCGATCAGGTGGCTGAGCAACGGCGTGCCGAAGAAGGCGCTGGGATGCTTCTTCGGCAGCAGCAGGTCGCCCGCTTGCGGCGCGATCTCCGCGACGAAGTCGTAGCCTCGCGCATCGACCCCGAACATCGCCGGCACCTTGGCGGCGAGGCGGCCGGCATCGGTCTGCGCATCCTTGGGCGCGACATGGGGGTAGAGCACCGGCAGGCCGAGCCGGCGGAAGGCGCCAAGCAGCGGCTGGATCTGCCCGACCGCGTTCCAGGCGGCATCGCCGCAGGCGGTCGGGTATTCGCGCACCGCCTCATCGTAAGGCATCGGCACACTGCCGGTGGTGCGGTACTGCACGTCGATCACCAGCAGCGCTGGCTTGCGACCACAGCCGCCGCGCTGGCCAAAGCCGGCGGCGGCGTAGCGCCGCTCCTCCTCGGGGGGAACGACGCCCTGCCAGGGCAAGGCGGGTTGCTGAGTCATCGCAGATATCTCCGATCGTGCGGGCCACTCAACGCCGGAAGGCTTTGAGCAGCGCGTCGCAGAAGTTGAACAGGACGTCGCCGGCGATCGCGCCCGCGGCGAAGACCTGCATGTCGGCTTCGCTGCCCGGCCCACGCAGTCGGCCCCAGATCACGCGCAAGGCGATCGCGACCGCCACGGCCCAGCCGGCGAGCGGCGAGTTGATCAGGAGGCCCGTGGCGAGCAGCACGCCGAGCTGGCGCTTGGGCCCGCCGAGCAGTTGCAAGATCGCGCCGGGGATCGCCCAGATCAGCAGCGACCAGGCGACGCTCGCCGAGGCGCCGGCCTGAATCGTCGCGGCATAGACCTTATCGACCGGTGGGACGAGATTCTGGGCAAAGAAGCTCGGATAGAGCAGCGCGACGCAGGCGCCTGCGACGAGGAAGCCGAGCATGCCGGCAAAGAGCTGCTGGCGGCGGCCTTCCAGCTCGAAGGCCGGATCCTGGCCCTCGCCGCGCAGGATGTAGCCCGCCTTCAGGTTGAAGCCCATATCGGCGAAGGCCGGGCCGGTGGCAACCGAGAAGCCGGCGAGCAGCGCCAGGGCCGGCAGCGGAAAGCCGATCAGGATGCCGACGATCAGCGTGACAAGCGCCACCGCGAAAGCCGGGAAATAGCCGGAATGCATCGCCGCCAGGCCAACGATCAGCTCATGCACATAGGCGGCGAACGCGGCGTAGACGAGGAAAAGCAGCAGCATGCCGAGCGACATCTCGCTGATCAGGCCGCCGGCGAGCGCGATGATGAGCGCGATGACGAGATAGCAGGCGGTGCCAAAACCGAGCGAATGCTTCAGCGCCGTTGGCGAGACCTCAGTGGCGTCGACGACCCTGGCCGGCTCGCGCCGCAGCATCAGCCGGCTGATCTCGACGATGACGACGAGGCTCGCACCGATCAGCACGCCATGCGGCACATAGGCCGCCATCAGGTCGCCCTTGGGCACGATCGCCGACAGGCCCGGCAGATCGAAGATCACGCCGGCATAGCCACGAAGCAGCAGGCCGATGCCGAACATCGACAACGCCCAGATATTGCCGAGAAAGGCGAAGCCGAAGGCAGACATCGGCACCTTGAACAGCGCCCCAACGATACCGACGGCAAGGCCGACACCCATCAAGACGAGCTTGCTGCCGCCCTGATCGCCGGCCCTGATCGTCTCGGCAATGGCAACACCGAGCGGCCAGGCTCCGGAGGCGGGAAACAGGCGCGAATTGAACAGGCGATAGAGCAGATAGGCGTCGAGCAGCATCGCCAGGAAGGCGCCCGCCAGCATTGCCGGGATGAGATCGGGCCGGCCGAGCACGAAGGGCACGCCGATCGGCACCAGCAAGCAATTGGCGGCGCCGAAGGTCGCGGCCGCCGTGGCGCTCTGGGCTAGGTTCTGCACATGGACCGAGCGATAGCGCAGGAACAGGCCGACCGGCACGCGCGCCAGCGCCATCGCGACGAGTACGCCAATCAGGGAGGTGTTCGGGGTGACGCCTAGTGTGACGATCAGTTGCAGGCCGATCAACGCGCCGAAAAGGCTCAGCAGCAGGATCAGGATCAATGTCGACGGCGTCAGAACGCTCGGATGTCGCTCGGTCGCGACCTGGGTCCTGTCATGCATGCGCTTCCCCCGGATTTGTTGGTTTGTTGATCTGGCGCGCCGCGGTCGTCAGCGGCCGAGATTGGCCGGCGGGACGTCGGTCACGATGAGTTTGAGGTCGTCGTCGGCAATGCCGAATGGCGCCAGGCTCTGGACGATGGCGGAGCGCAGCTCGGTCTTTTGGGCCGAGTTACGGCCGGCCAGCATGTAGATCTCAATGCGGCAGAAGCTCTCGGAACGACCTTCGCCGACGAGACGTTCGCCGGGGCCATGACAAGTCATCACGACGTCGTTCTGGCCCGCATGAACGCCGAGCGGCGAAAGGCAGGCCTCGCTCACCGCCAGCATGACCGCCGAGCGCTGCGCCTGCAGCCCGGCCCCGGCTTCGATTCTGATACTGGGCATCGCACACTCCCGGAACACGTCACGGGAGTGTCATTCACGGGTCAACAAGCAACAATATCGCTGCTGGAAGCAGAACTAATTACTATTGGTAGCGAATGTGCACGTCGACCGGTCTAGTCGGCCAGCTCCCCGACGACGAAGTCGAGGAAGGCGCGCACTTTTCCCGGCACGTGACGGCGCGAAGGATAGACGGCGTAGACCGAGGATTGCACCGCGGTCCAATCGTCGAGCGTGGTCTGCAGGAGGCCCTGTTCGAGATCGTCGCGGATATAGATGCTCGGGAGCAGGGTCAGGCCGAAGCCGGCGCGGACCGCGTCGCGCACGGCGAGGCTGGAGGTCGCGCGATAGCGACCCGACACTGGCACGCGCACGTGGTCCGCTCCCTTACGAAACTCCCAATCGTCGACGTGGCCGGACAGCGAGAACTTGAGGCAGTTGTGTTTTTGCAGATCTGCCGGCCGTTCCGGCCGGCCATTGCGAGCAAAATAGGCCGGCGCGCCACAGACTACCTGCTGCATCGTCATCAGCTTGCGAGCGATCAGGCTGGAATCGAGGAGATTGTCGCTGGCCCGGATCGCGATGTCGAAGCCTTCCTCGACCAGGTTGATCCGGCGGCTGTCCATATGCAGATCGACGGATAGATCGGGATACTGCTCGAGGAAGCGCGGCATCGCCGCCGACAGCCGGATCAAGGTCAGCGTCGCCGGCGCGGCGACCCGCAGCAAGCCGCTCGGTCGGTGTTGCAGCGGTCCCAGCGCGGCGTCGGCTTCGGAGAGTTCGTCGAGGATGCGCACCACGGAGTCGTAGTAGTGCGAGCCAGCCTCGGTGCGACTGAGACGCCGTGTGGTTCGATTGAACAGGCGGGCCCCGAGATGCGCCTCGAGCTCGCCGATATTCTTGCTGATCGCAGCTGGCGAAAGACCGAGCTGGCGCGACGCCGCCGCGAAGCTGCCGGCTTCGACGACCTGGCGGAAAACCTTGAGTGCGGTAAAACGATCCACTTTGGACACCCAGAGTAATGAGTGATGCTTCCGAGGCAGGCATTCCCTACGGAATCAAAATAGATGACGGTTTGGGCTCACGGGCAATGCCTGTCACTCACGAGAGCCGACCATGCCGCACTATTTCTGCAAGGCCTGCGGAATCCGCTATCCAGACAGTGCCGCCCCGCCGAGCCACTGCCTGATCTGCGAGGACGACCGCCAGTTCGTCCCGAAAGCCGGCCAGGAATGGGTCACGCCGGCTGAGCTCGCCGTCGGCCGCTTCAACGCGTTTCGCGAGGTTTCGCCCGGCCTCTTCGGCCTCTGGACCATGCCGCAATTTTCCATCGGCCAGCGTGCCTTCCTGGTGATCACACCGGCCGGCAACGTGTTGTGGGACTGTGTCAGCTACCTCGATGCCGCGACGGTCGCGATCATCAATTCATTCGGCGGCCTGAAGGCGGTCGCCATGTCGCATCCGCACTTCTACAGCGCCATGGCGCAATGGGGCGCGGCCTTCAACTGTCCCGTCTTCGTCCATGAATCCGACCGGCAATGGGTGGTCGATCCCGATCCGCGCCTGACCTTCTGGCAAGGCGACAGGCATGAGCTTCTACCCGGCGCGAATCTGCATCGCTTCGGCGGGCATTTCCCGGGCAACAGCGTGCTGCATCTGCCCGAGCGCAGGACTTTGCTGGTGGGCGACACCGTCCTCGTCACCTGGGATCGCCGGCACGTCTCGTTCATGTGGTCCTACCCGAATTACGTACCGCTCCCGGCCGCCGAGGTCAGGCGCTTGGGCGCACGCTTCGACGAACTAGAGTTCGATTCGCTCCATTCGGCGTTCTGGGGCCGCGGCGACATCGAAACCGATGCCAAGGCGGCGGTCGCCCGCTCGGTAGAGCGACACATCCATGGGCCAGGAGTCGAGATGAACATCAGCACCGCTCAGGAAACCGCCCAATGACGAACGCTGCCGTGCAGATGCACAGTCCGACCACCACCCCTGCCCTGCCCGTCGCAAGCAACGGCCGTATTGCCGACCATGCCATCGACCCGCTGTTCCTGGAGCGGTGGTCGCCCCGGGCCTTTACGCCAGATGAGATCAGTGAAGCCGAATTGATGCGGTGTTTTGAGGCGGCGCGCTGGGCGCCCTCCTCCTACAATTCGCAGCCTTGGCGCTTCGTCTATGCCCGCCGCGGCAGCGAGGACTGGACGAACTTCCTCGCGCCGCTCAGCGAGTTCAACCAGAGTTGGGCCGGCGAGGCGGCTGCGCTCGTCACAGTCTTGTCGAAGACCAAGATGCTCCGCCCCGGCTCTACGGAGGAAACGCCCGCCTATAACCACTCCTTCGACGCAGGCGCGGCCTGGGCAAGCTTTGCGCTGCAGGCGGCGATGAATGGCTGGAACACACACTGCATGGCGATAACCGATCGCGATCTCTGCATTCAAAGACTGATGGTTCCCGAAGGTTACCGTGTCGAGGCGACGATCGCGATCGGAAGGATAGGAGACAAGGCGTCGCTGCCAGCAGCATTGCAGGCGCGGGAAACGCCAAGTTCTCGCGATCCCGTCTCGAAATTCGTATCGGCGGGGCGTTTCGGCGACTGACAGGCCACCGCCGGCCACGCCGCGTACTCCCCCGCCGCGTTTCATAAGCGGTTACCTCGCGGTTGAGCATCAGGCGAACCCGATGCAGCACCATGATGCTCTGCTGCTCGACGCTCTTCACCTCGACGAAGCGCATGGTCGGGCGGGTCACGGCCTCACAGATCGCCTCGGCATCGGCTGCGTCGTTCTTCTGCCGCTTGACGTAGGGCTTCACATAGCTCGGCGGCATCAGCCGGACCTGGTGGCCGAGGTTGGTCAACTCGCGCGCCCATGATGTCCCGTGGCGCAAGCTTCGATACCGACCAGGCAAGCCGGCAGCTTGGCGAAGAACGCAAGCAGCTGCACTCGCCGAAGCTGCCGCCGGACGACGACAACGCCACTCCGGTCGACCCCATGAACCTGAAAGACCGACTTCGCGATGTCCAACCCGATCGTGACTGCCTGATCCATGCTCTCCTCCATCTCTGCGAGAGCTTACGCTCCCGCGGGGCTGGAGAGCCGTCCACAGCATCAGAAGCCGACATTCCTTCTCAGCCGGAGAGCGGACGTCTCGATTTGTCATGGGCCCGCATCCGCCCTGGCGCCGAACAGAAGTTTGATCCTGAGAATTTATGGGGTGCGTTCGCCAGCGCGGATCGCAACCGGCAATCGGTTTTCGGGAGGCGAGAGTGGACATACCCACGCCTCCGAATAGGCGCAGGAAGGGTAATAGGCGAAATTGAAATCCAGGATCATTCGGCCGTCATCGGATGCGCCGAGATCCGCGCCCTTGATCGTGTCCAGCAAATAGCGTCCGCCGGGAAATGTCTCGTTCCTGTTCGTCGCATCGCCGAAAGGTAGGAATACCCCACCCCCATAACCCTCGATCCAATAGAGCGTCAGTTCGGCGCCGAGCGCCTCGCCGAGCCCGCGGGTCAAGGCATACGGCACAATCCTCATTCGGCCATCGTTGCCGACTTCGATATCGATCGTCTCGCGATGAGAAGCTGGCTCCAGCGTGACGGCGAAGCGCTGCGCCGGATCATAGGCGAAATAGTCCAGCGCCCGAAACGATGCGCGACGGTCCGACGTTAAAGGCGACTGCGCGTGCTCACGAAACAAGCCGTCCCGCACATTTCGCCAATGAGCCCAAGCTTGCTGGGCTGGCATTGTCCTCACCGATGCATAGAGATCAGCAATGCGTCGCCGCCAGTCATGCAGGCTCGATATTGCGCCGAGCCATTTTTCCGGCGAAGGCGTATCGGCAGATGGAAGAACGTCTTCGGTCATCAATGGCGCTCCGGGCTCCTGCTAGAACGGGAAACCTGTCGGCTGGTTCATGGGATTGAACGGATAATTTGCTGCGCTTGGGCTGATCAGAACCCAGAACGCCTTCTGAGCGCGAGCCTCAGCGTTTCGACGGAGCGAAACGAGCGAACAGTTGATACGAACCTCCAGAATGGGTGATCGCCACAGATGAACGCCGCAAGCCCGGACGCTGTTGCGGACAAGATGCGCCAGTAGCTGACTTCGGCACCACTCCAGATAGCGGAGATTCCGGAGAGGCGCTTCAAGCCGGTGTGGTGCTGCGGCAGATGCCTTCTCTTCGGCGGCCCGAGCTAATGGCATGTCCGTTGCTAGCTCACCCGCGATCCGCGCGAACCAACGCCGGGCTTCGAGGGGAGCACTGTCATGTCGTCCACACCCATCACTCGTGCCGCCGTGCTGGCGGTCGGCTTCTCGACCGCGCTCGCGGGCGCCGCGCTTGCGCAGGAGAAAGTCCTGCGCATCGGCATGACCGCCGCCGATATCCCGCGCACGCACGGCCAGCCCGACCAGGGTTTCGAAGGCAATCGCTTCACCGGCATCCCGATGTATGACGGGCTGACCAATTGGGACCTGTCCTCTGCCGACAAGGCCAGCGTCGTCATCCCCGGCCTCGCCACCGAATGGGCGGTCGACGCCAGCGATAAGACCAGATGGGTGTTCAAGCTGCGCCCGGGCGTCAAGTTCCAGGACGGTTCGGCCTTCGATGCCGCCGCGGTGGTCTGGAATGTCGAGAAAGTGCTCAACAAAGAGGCGGCTCACTTTGCTGCCGACCAAGTAGGCGTCACCGTCTCGCGCATGCCGACCTTGAAGTCGGCCAAGGCAATCGACCCGCTCACCGTCGAGCTGGCGACATCCGAGCCTGATGCTTTCCTGCCGATCAACCTGACCAATCTCTACATGGCCTCGCCCACGCATTGGGCCGCCAAGCTCGCTGCTGTCCCCGCGTCGGTGACCGACGCCGCCGAACGTTCGAAGCAGGCCTGGGCCTCCTTCTCGGCCGATCCGTCGGGCACCGGCCCGTTCAAGGGCGTGCGGCTCGTCCCACGCGAACGCTTCGAGATGGTCGCCAACAAGGCCTATTGGGATGAGAAGCGGATTCCGAAGGTCGACCGGGTCGTGCTGCTGCCGCTGCCGGAGGCGAACGCCCGCACCGCCGCCCTGCTCTCCGGCCAGGTCGACTGGATCGAGGCGCCGGCGCCCGACGCCGTGCCGCAGATCAAGCAGCGCGGGTTCTCGCTCTATACTAATGCCCAGCCGCATGTTTGGCCCTGGCAGCTCTCCTTCGCCGACGGCTCGGTCTGGCTCGACAAGAAGGTGCGTCACGCCGCCAATCTTTGCGTCAACCGCGAGGAGCTGAAGACGCTGCTCGGCGGACTGATGGAGGTGCCGAAGGGCACGGTGCCGCCCGGCCACCCCTGGTGGGGCAATCCGAAATTCGAGATCAAATACGACCTCGACGCCGCCAAGAAGCTGATGACCGAGGCCGGCTTCTCGGCGTCGAAGCCGGCGAAGGTGAAGGTGCTGACCTCGGCCTCGGGCTCCGGCCAGATGCAGCCATTGCCGATGAACGAGTTCATGCAGCAAGCGCTGAAGGACTGCTATTTTGACGTTGCGCTCGAGGTCGGCGAGTGGAACGCCGTCTTCACCAACTGGCGCGAAGGCGCCAAGCACGCCAATGCGCGCGGCGCCAACGCCACCAATGTCACCTATGCGGCGATGGATCCGTTCTTCGCCATGGTCCGCTTCGTCTCGACCAAGACCTTCCCGCCGGTCTCCAACAACTGGGGCTATTTCGGCAATGACGAGTTCGACAAGCTGATCGCCGACGCCCGCACTTCCTTCGACGGCACGGCGCGCGACGCGGCGCTCGCCAAGCTCCACGCCCGCATCGTCGAGGAGGCGCCCTTCGTCTGGGTGGCGCACGATGTCGGCCCGCGCGCGATGAGCGCCAAGGTCAAGGGCGTGGTCCAGCCCAAGAGCTGGTTCATCGACCTCGCGCCGATGTCGATGGAGTGAGGAGGCTATCTCTCGCTACGCCCTGACGGCAGCGGGTCGATCCCGACACTTCTGCCGTCATTGCGAGCAAAGCGAAGCAATCCAGACCGTCGCGCTCGGCTGTACCTGGATTGCTTCGTCGGCTGACGCCTCCCCGCAATGACGAGGGGCGCATATGGCACGGCCCTTGCTGAGCCGGTTCAGAACCCTTCCAGATCAAAGGTGCCCGATGCTCCGCTCAGCCCTGGCCCTCTCGCTCGCCGCCGGCGTCGCGCTCCTCGCCCAGAGTGCGTTCGCGCAAGGCACGCTGCGCATCGGCATGACCGCCTCCGACATTCCACTGACTACCGGCCAGACCGACCAGGGCGGCGAGGGCATGAGGTTCATGGGCTATACGGTCTATGACGCGCTGATCAACTGGGACCTCTCCAGCGCCGACAAGCCCTCCGACCTCAAGCCCGGCCTCGCCACCGCCTGGGCCGTCGACGCGGCCGACAAGACCAAATGGAGCTTCACCCTGCGCGAGGGCGTGAAGTTCCATGACGGCTCCGAATTCACGGCCGAGGCGGTGGTTTGGAATCTCGACAAGCTGCTCAAGAACGACAGCCCGCAATTCGACCAGCGCCAGGCGGCGCAGGGACGCTCGCGCATCCCGGCGGTCGCCGCGTACAAGGTGATCGACAAGTACAAGGTCGAGATCACCACGAAATCTCCCGATGCGACGCTGCCCTATCAACTCGCCTGGGTGATGATGTCCTCGCCGGCGCAGTGGGAGAAGCTCGGCAAGAACTGGGAAGCCTTCGCCAAAACGCCGTCCGGCACCGGCCCCTGGCAGCTCACGGCGTTCCAGCCGCGCGAGCGGGCCGAGCTCTCGCCGTTCAAGGACTACTGGGACAAGGCGCGGGTGCCCAAGCTTGACAAGCTCGTGCTACTGCCGCTGCCGGAGCCGAATGCACGCGCCGCCGCGCTGCGCTCCGGCCAGGTCGACTGGATCGAGGCACCGGCGCCCGATCTCGTCGAGTCTCTGAAAGGTGCCGGCTACAAGATCGTCACCAATGCCTATCCGCACAACTGGACCTGGCATCTCTCGCGCGTCGAGGGCTCGCCCTGGAACGACATCCGCGTGCGCAAGGCGGCCAATCTCGCCATCGACCGCGACGGGCTGAAGGAGTTGCTCGGCGGCATGATGATCCCGGCCGAAGGCTTCTATCCGCCCGGACATCAATGGTTCGGCAAGCCGAGCTTCAAGCTGAAATACGATCCCGCGGCGGCCAAGAAGCTGCTCGCCGAGGCCGGCTACTCTCCGGCCAAACCGCTCCAGACCCGGATCCTGATCTCGCCCTCCGGCTCGGGCCAGATGCAGCCCCTGCCGATGAACGAGTTCGTCCAGCAGAATCTCGCCGAGGTGGGCATCAAGGTCGATTTCGAGGTGGTCGAGTGGAACACGCTCATCAACATCTGGCGCGCCGGCGCAAACCATGAATCGTCGCGCAAGGCGACGGGAATGAACTACACCTATTTCATCCAGGACCCGTTCACCGGCTTCATCCGCCATCTGCAATGCGATCTGAAGCCGCCGGCGGGCACCAATTGGGGCATCTATTGCGACCCCGAGATGGACAAGCTCTTCGACCAGATCCGCACCACCTTCGATCCGGTCGAGCAGACGAAGATCCTCCAGAAGACGCATGAGAAATACGTCGACGACGCGCTCTTTCTGATGGTGACCCACGACGTCAATCCGCGCGCCCTGTCGGCCAAGGTCAGGGGCTTCGTCCAGGCGCAGAACTGGTTCCAGGACTTCTCGCCGATCTCGATGGACAAGTGAGCAGCGAATGACGCGAGGCCGGCCATGCTGACCTATCTCGCCAAGCGCATCCTCTACGTGCTGCCGGTGGCGCTCGGCGTCAGCCTGTTCTGCTTCCTGCTCGTCCATATCGCGCCCGGCGACCCGCTGACCTCGGTGCTGCCGCCGGACGCCTCGCAGCAGATGCAGGAGGAGATCAGGAAGCTCTACGGCTTCGACCGGCCGCTGCCGGTGCAGTTCGGGCTCTGGCTCTGGAAGGCGCTGCAAGGCGATCTCGGCACCTCGATCGCGACGGGACGCCCGGTCGCCGCCGAGGTCTGGCGCGCTGTCGGCAACACCTTGATGATCGCCTGCCTCGCTACGGTGATCGGCTTCGTGCTCGGGTGCTTCTTCGGCTTCGTCGCCGGCTATTTCCGCGGCTCCTTCCTCGACAAGTTCGCCTCCCTGCTCGCCGTGCTCGGTGTCTCCGTCCCGCATTACTGGCTCGGCATGGTGCTGGTGATCGTGTTCTCGGTGCAGCTCGGCTGGCTGCCGCCCGGCGGCGCCGGCCCCGGCGGCTCGGCCGCCTGGAAATGGGACTGGGAGCATGTCAGCCACATGATCCTGCCGGCGGTCACCATGTCGGCGATCCCGATGGGCATCATCTCGCGCACGGTCCGCGCGCTGGTCGCCGACATCCTGAACCAGGAGTTCGTGCCGGCGCTGCGCGCCAAGGGCCTGATGGATTTCGGCGTCTTCCGCCATGTCGTGAAGAACGCCGCGCCGACCGCGCTCGCGGTGATGGGCTTGCAGCTCGGCTATCTGCTGGGGGGATCGATCCTGATCGAGACGGTGTTCTCCTGGCCAGGCACCGGCTTCCTGCTCGGCAACGCCATCTTCCAGCGCGACCTGCCGCTGCTGCAGGGCACGATCCTGGTGCTGGCGATGTTCTTCGTCGGACTCAACGTCCTCGTTGACATCGTGCAGGGCCTGCTCGATCCCCGCGTGAGGAGGCGTTGAGATGAGCGCGGTATCCTCTCCGGCGGCAGTGCCGGCAACGGTGCTGCCGCAGCCGATGCGCTCTCCCGGCTACTGGTCCGGCGTCTTCAGGCGCTTCCGCAAGGACAAGGTCGCGGTCGGCGCCGGCATCGTCGTGCTGCTGATCATCCTGATGGCTGTCTTCGCCGATTATATCGCCCCCGCCGACCCGACCCGCTCCTCAATGCTGCGGCGCCTGCGTCCGATCGGCACGCCGGGCTATCCGCTCGGCGCCGACGAGCTCGGCCGCGACATGCTCTCGCGCCTGATCCACGGCGCCCGGCTCTCGCTGTTCATGGGTGTGGTGCCGGTCTTCATCGCCTTCGGCTTCGGCTCGCTGATCGGGGTCGCCGCCGGCTTCTTCGGCGGAAAGTTCAACACGATCACGATGCGCACCATCGACATCTTCTACGCCTTCCCCTCGGTGCTACTGGCGATCGCGCTCTCGGGCGCGCTCGGCGCCGGTGTCTTCAACTCGCTGCTGTCGCTGACCATCGTCTTCATCCCGCCGATCGCGCGCATTGCCGAGAGCGTGACGACGCAGGTCCGGGCGATGGATTATGTCGAGGCGGCGCGCGCCTCCGGGGCCGGCTCCGGCACGATCATCCGCGTCCATGTGCTCGGCAACGTGCTTGGGCCGATCTTCGTCTATGCCACCAGCCTGATCTCGGTCTCGATGATCCTGGCCTCCGGCCTCTCCTTCCTCGGCCTAGGCACCAAGCCGCCGACGCCGGAATGGGGCCTGATGCTGAACACGCTGCGCACTGCGATCTATGTCCAGCCCTGGGTCGCCGCACTGCCGGGCGTCGCAATCTTCATCACCTCGATCTCCTTCAACCTGCTGTCGGACGGGCTGCGCTCGGCCATGGACGTGAAAGGCTGACCGATGTCGCTCTCGCTCCATGCCGAAGACGGACTCGACCGCGGCGGCGCCGGCACTCCACTGCTCGAGGCACGGACGCTGACCAAGCACTTCCCGCTCGGCCGCGGCGCGGTGGTGCGCGCGGTCGACGGCGTCGACTTCACGGTGATGAAGGGTGAGACGCTCGGCGTCGTCGGCGAGTCCGGCTGCGGCAAGTCGACGACGGCGCGCGTCGTCATGCAGCTGATCCCGCAGGACGAGGGCCAGATGCTGTTCGACGGCGAGGCCGTCGGCAGCAGGGCGCTGTCGCTGAAGGATTATCGCCGCCAGGCGCAGATGGTCTTCCAGGATTCATTCGCCTCGCTGAACCCGCGCCTCACCATCGAGGATTCGATCGCCTTCGGCCCGATCGTGCATGGGGTCCCGGAGTCCGGCGCGATCCTGCGGGCTCGCGACCTGCTCGCCCGCGTCGGGCTTGATCCCGCCCGCTTCGCCGCGCGCTATCCGCACGAGCTCTCCGGCGGCCAGCGCCAGCGCGTCAATATCGCCCGCGCGCTAGCGCTGGGGCCACGCCTCGTCATCCTCGACGAAGCCGTCTCGGCGCTCGATAAATCGGTCGAGGCGCAGGTGCTCAACCTGCTGATGGACCTGCGCGAGGAGTTCGGGCTGACCTACATCTTCATCAGCCACGACCTCAACGTCGTCCGCTTCATCAGCGACCGCGTCATGGTGATGTATCTTGGCGAGGTCGTCGAAATCGGCCCGGTCGAGGAGCTCTACGACGATCCGCGCCATCCCTATACGCGCGCGCTGCTTTCAGCGATGCCGTCGATGGACCCGGACAACCGGACGATGGAGGCCCCGCTCGCCGGCGATCCGCCGAACCCGATCAACCCGCCTGAGGGCTGCCGCTTCCACCCGCGCTGTCCGCATGCCCAGACGGTCTGTTCCAAGGCCAAGCCGGCGCTGACACCGGTCGGCAGCGGTGCGCGGCTCGCCGCCTGCCATATGGAAATCCCCGGCTCCGGCCACAGCCGCGCTCCCGCGCTGGAGGGTGCCGCATGACGACGCCTCTCGTCGCGATGGAGAACGTCACCGTGCGCTTCAAGGGCGCGCAGACGGTCCATGCCGTCAACGGTGTCTCGTTGACGCTGGAGCCCGGCAAAGTGCTCGGCATCCTCGGCGAATCCGGTTCGGGCAAGAGCGTGACGCTGAAGACGCTGCTACGCCTCCTGCCGGAAAGCCGGACCGAGATTGGCGGCCAAGTCATGGTCGACGGCCGCGACGTGCTGGCGATGACCCCAGCCGATCTCTCCGACTATCGCGGTGCCGTCACCTCGATGATCTTCCAGGACCCGGCCCTCGCGCTCGACCCGGTCTATACCGTCGGTGAGCAGATTGCCGAGGCGATCATGCGGCATGAGAAGATCGGCGCGAAGGCGGCGATGAAGCGCGCGCTCGAGCTGCTAGAGCTTGTTCGGATTCCCTCGCCGGAGCGGCGGCTCAAGGCCTATCCGCACGAGATGTCGGGCGGCATGCGCCAGCGCGCCATGATCGCGCTGGCGCTCGCGGCCCGCCCGAAGCTCCTGCTCGCCGATGAGCCGACGACGGCGCTCGACGCGACCGTTCAGATCCAGATCCTCTTGCTGTTGCGCCAGCTCCAGCGCGATCTCGGCATGGGCGTGATCTTCGTCACCCACGACATTGGTGTCGCCGTCGAAGTCTCCGACCGGCTCGCGGTGATGTATGCCGGCCAGATCGTCGAGACCGGAACGGTGCGCGAGCTGCTGAGGGATCCACGCCATCCCTATACGCGCGGTCTCCTCGCGGCGAACCTGCATGGCGCGAGGAAGGGGGAGCGGCTGGAGGCCATCCCCGGCGCACCACCGCCGCTGAACGAGGTTCCTTCCTCCTGCTCATTCGCGCCACGCTGCAAGCAGGCACAGGATGCGTGCCGGACGAGCTTGCCTCCGGCGATAGCATTCGGCGAAGGGCGGCTCGTGCGCTGCGTTCAAGCCGAAGCGGCGCTTCAGCCCGCATGAGCGCCCGGTCATCCAGCTCTCCGGCTAGCTGCCATAGACGCGGACATAATCGACACGCAGCCGGGCCTCACGATCTTCCGCTCTGAGCGGCTGCGGAAAGGGCACGTCGGACCGTAAGGCGAGCGTGATCAGCGGCCAGAAGACATCGCTTTGCGCATCGAGCTCGCTCGCGCGGCCGATGCGCCAGTCGATCGCGCGGCCGGTCTTCGGATCGCGGATCGGCCTGCGCTCGAAATAGAGCACGCAGCGATCGCCCTCGATCAGCCCGCCATAGCGGAAATAGCCGCTAGTCAGGTCAACTTCCGTGGGAACGCCGACACCCTCGTGGCGCTCGCCCGGCTGTCCCCATTCGTGCAGATAGGCGCCGTAGAGCCGGTGCTCCCAGCCCTTGTGCTCAACGATGTCGATCTCGACGCTGGTCTTGGGGAACAGGATGCTGCGGCCATTCATCAGCCAGAAGGCCGGAAAGCTCAGCGGATGGGCCGGGAACCGCATCCGCGCCTCGAAATAGCCGCTGCGCCAGCCTTTCAGGATCGTGCCGTCGCGGCGCGCCGTCTGGAGATTGCCGGAGACCCACTGAAACTCCGGGAGTGCGTTGCCGTAATAGGCGGGCACGTTCATCTGCCTGCCGAGATAACGAGCCGAGATCTCGAGTGCGTGACCGCCCGAAGCCAGCGGGTCGGCGACGATGGCGTAGGGGTCGAAGCCCTCCTCGCCGCCGCGGCGGCTGAAGGCCGAGCGGCCGTAGAAGCCGGGCTCGTGGGTCGTCGCCTTCGGACCGGCCTGCCAGATCGCCGGATCGATGTTGGCGAAGGACTCATCGAAGACGAGCCTGCGACCGAGCGTCGGGTCCACGGCATCCTGCTGTGCGGCCGCTTCCGTCGGGCGTACGCTTGCCGCTGTCGCGAGGGCTGCGGCGGCGCGCAGGAGCGTTCGGCGGGACGGCTTGGTCGGCATGGCTCGTCTCCATCTGGTGGGAAGGATCGAGGCGGCTGCGGCCCTTTCACCCCGTACGGGGCAAGGCCGATCCGACTTTGCGACCCAGCTGCAGGGCTGCCTCGTCGTAGAGATCAAGCGTCTCGCGGGCGACGCGCGCGATCCTGAGATGGTCGACCCGGTACTGGCTGCGCGCCCGCCAATGGCTGATCGCATCGGGCTCCGCGATCAGCCTCGACAGGGCGGCGGCAAGCGCATCGGAGTCGCGGGGCGGGACCAGCACGCCGGCCTCGCCAGCTTCGAGCAGTTCGGGAATGCCGTCGACACGGGTCGCGACGATGGCGCAGCCCGCCTCCCGCGCTTCCGGCAGGACGAGCGGCGCAGGGTCGGCATGGGAAGGCAGCACGAAGATGTCGGCCCCGCGCATCCAGGGAAAAGGGTCCGCTTTGCTGCCTTCGAAGCGCACGGCCTCATGGCAGGAGAGACCGGCAACCATATCGCGATAGGTCTGCGCGAAAGGCCCGTCGCCGACGATGTGCAGGCGTGCCTGCGGGTGCTGGCGGTGGACCTGATCAAAGGCGGCAAAGAGATCGGCCAGGCCCTTGCGCGGATGCAGCCCGCCGACGAAGAGGAGGCTCGGCGAAGCGAGCGTGACCGGGGTAGTCTCGCGGTTCGCCAGGCGGGCGGAGCCGATGGTTCCGTTGAGGATGACGCGCAGTTTGCCGGCTGGGATGCCGCGCCGGCGCATCGAGGCGCCGACCGCGGCGCTGACCGCGATGACGCGCGTGCCGAGGCCCATCAGAATGGCGCTCTTCTCGAACTCATTGTGAACAGTCGTGATCAGCGGGATGCCGGCGAGCTTGCAGACCGGCCAGGCGAGGACCGCGCTGGTCATCATATGGGCATGGACGATGTCGGCGCTGAAATTGCCCACGACCTGCCGGAGGGCCCAGGCCGACCCCAGGAGCGTCGTTGCCTTGCGCTGATGGTCGATCGTGAAGAGCTTGACGCCGTTGCGGACAAGCAGGCGATCGAAATCGCCGCCACCGCTGGCGACGGCGACGACATGGCCGAGCCGGCTCTGCTCGCAGGCAAGGTCGACTGCAGCGTGGACATGGCCGTTCGACTGCGTCGTGTGATTCAGCAAATGGAGGATACGCATGGGCCCATCACGATGCTCGGACCGCAACTCGCCTGCGCTCGCGCCTCTGCGCCGCTGGGCCCCGCGAGCCTTGCATTTACCGTGCCGGGATCGTCGCGGCGGTCCGCAGTGCCGCCTCGGCCTCGATCGTCGAGACCCGTGCCGTCGGCTGGTAATTGAAGCCGCCTTGCCGCCCGAAGGACTCGATTCCGAATTCCTTCAGCGCCTTGACCGCCTCGGCGGCGCTCTCGTCGGCGCCATTGCGGTAGATCGGGTAGGCATTGTCGAGGAACTGGCCACCTTCGAGCCTGAGATCGCCGCGGAACAGCCCATTCGCCGCGACATGGCTGCGGAAATCCGCCTCGGCCCGGGCGATCGACTTGCCGACATGGTTGGCAATGACCTCGACACCGAAATATTCGCGTCCCCGCACGCGGCCGTAGAAATCGGAATACATCGTCAGGCGCTTCCAAGCGCCATCATAAGAGAAATTGTAGATGATCTCCTCGTCGAAGCCGCGCGTGCCGTCGAAGCTGAAATAGAGTGCCAGCAGCGTGATCGTCTCGAGTTCCTGTGAAACGGGCAGGTTGCAGAGCGCCTGCAGGCGCTGGATCGGAATGGTCGAGACGATGCGATCGGCGACGATCGCCTGCCCCTCGCGGAACAGCACGAAGCGATTGCCGAGTTTTTCGATCCGATCCATCTTTGCGCCCAGCAGGAAGCTGGCACCGCGCGCCGTCAGCGATGCGGCCGCCGCAGCGTAGAGGGTGGCGAAGCCTTCGCGTGGTCGCGCCATCTGCCGGTTGGCCGGGGCCTGCGGCTTCGTCCGGCGCAGGCGGCCGAGGATGGCGCGCAGCGAGGCGTGCTCGCTGATCCACTGCATGCGCTTGCGGGCCAGTTCGATACCGATCCGGTCGGAGGCGATGCCATAGAACCGGGTCATATAGGCATCGAGGCCCGAGCGGTGCAGCAGCCTCGCCCCGATCCAGTGACGGGCGAATTCGCGAGCGTTGCGCATGCGCCGCTTGAACAGGCGGGCATAGGCCGCCGACGCCAGGATCCGGGCAATCTCGGCCGGCCCGGCGCGCAGGATGTCGTCCTTCACCGAGATCGGATAGGCGGTGATCAGCCCTTGCGGATTCAGCCTGGCCCAACGCGGCTGGATCGGCACGTAGAGCGGCAGCAGCTCGGGGAAATGCTGCAGCAGCGGCGAGTCGTCCTGGAAGATCAGGCTGCCTATGTCGAAGGTGTAATCGCCGGACGACCAATCGATATGGTTCCCTCCGAGATGCGCGTATTCGTCGACGACGATGATCCGCCTGCAGCCTTGATTGGCGAGCACCGAGGCCGAGACCAGGCCCGAGACGCCCGCTCCAAGGACGATCGCATCGCAGTGTCGGGCGGCCGTGCTGTCGGGATCATCGATCCGCTGGACCGTCTCTTCCATCCCCGAGCCCCATCGATCGGACATGCAACAAGGCTAGTCGCCTGCAAGATCAGCTGAAAGCAAGACTCGTCACCACGGCGATAATTTTCCTGCTCATTCGCGCGGCGATTGCGATTCGAATGAGCAATTGACCTGCATTTTAACAAGATGCCCGCCCTGAACTGGCACGGTCCCTGCTTTCATCTACGTAAGGCGTGCCGTGCGCATGCCGCCGTCGTTGTCGCGACGGTCTCCACTCTTGCGTCTGAGCACGGAGCGTATGATGCCGGGCTTGCCACATCCTGACGATACAACGCTGCTGGACGGGGTCGCGCTGGTCTCGACCGACCTGTTCGACACCTTGCTACTGCGTACCATCCGCTCCGAGCGCGCGCGGATCATCGCCGGCGAGCGACGCTTCGCTCGCAAGCTGGCCGAACAAGGCCTGACGGTTGCGGAGAGCTCGCTGGTCGAAGCGCGCCTGGCAGCGCAGCGCCTTGCCTATCGCGCACTCGACATGGGCGAGCAAGACGGCGAGGTCGCATTGCATGACGTCGTCCGGCGCCAGCTCGTCATGCTCGGACTGCCCAGCGCTCGAGTGGAAGAGCTGTGCAAGATCCGTCTTGCGATCGAGCTCGCGATCGAAAAGGAGTCACTGCGGCCGAACCATGAACTTGCGGCGCTCCTGCGCCGCTGCCGCGGCGAGGGCCGCCGCGTCGTCGCGATCAGCGATATCGGGCTACCGACCGCGGCGCTTGAGGCGCTGGTCACGCATGTCCACGGTCCCGGCCTGCTCGACAGGATCTACTCCAGCGCCGATCTCGGCCTGACCAAACGGCGCGGCGATCTCTTTCACGCAGTGCTCGCCGCCGAAGGGATCGATGCCCGGCGGACCCTGCATGTCGGCGACGACCAGTTCGCCGACCACATCGTGCCGTCGGCGCTCGGCCTGCGGACCCTCCATCTGCCGCGCCCCAAGCTGCGCCGCCGCCTGTCGCGCCTGCACGGTGCGGCGAGCGAATTCGGCCGCCTCGTGCGCCAAAGGCCGCCGCGTGGACGCAGGCCGGCGGAACAGGTCCGCGATCCCCATGACTTCGGGCGCGAGGTGCTCGGGCCGATCGTGGCCGAGTTCTGCCTGGCGATCTGGCTCTACGCCGACGAAGCCGGCAAGCGCGGAGATACGGCCCTGCTGTTCTGCGCGCGCGGTGGCCTGGGCATACGCGCAGCATTCGAGCGCGCGGCGGAGCGCCTGAGCCTGCCGCTTACATTGCCGCGCGAAAACCTGATGGTTTCGCGGCTGGTTGCGGCTCGGGCTGCCATCATGGCCCGCAGCGGAGCGGCACTCGACGAGCTCGGCCGCGAATTCCGCGGCGCCAGCTTCGCCGATGTGGCAGCCGCGCTGGGCGGCAAGCGCTATGAGCTTCTCCAGTCATGGGACGAGCCGTTCGCACCCGAGCGCTTCTTCGCCATGCTCGGGCGGCCTGCGGGCGAAGACATCCTGGCCGACATCGATCGACAGAACGCGCTCTTCCGACGTCATCTTACCTCGGCCTGCGCTGGCGCGAAGCGGATCATCCTGTGCGATACGGGACTGTACGGCAGCACGCAGCGCCTGCTCGCAGCCGGCCTGCCCGATCTGAGCTTCGAAACCATCCAGCTGGCGCGCTGCAACTACAAGGGCCTAAGCGAGGACCACTTTCCGCGAGTCGTCGGGCTCGCGGTCGAACGCAATCGCTACAGCCCCTTAGCGGTCCGTTCCACGGTGCTGCGCTATTGGCAGCTGATCGAGAGCCTGTTCGAACCGGCTATCCCGTCGGTGCGTTCCTTCGCAGAAGGCACCAACGGCAACGTCACCTGCAATGCCGGCGACATCGCATTCGGCACGGTCGATCCCAGCATCGGCAACCCGCTGCTGGCCGGCGCACTCGCCTATATCGACGGCGTCGGCAGTGGCGCAGCGATCATGGCCGATGCGGCTCGGGCCTGGCCCTGGCTCCGGCGGGCAGTCACCCGTCCGATCGAGGCCGATCTCTCGGCACTGGCGATCGGCGAGCGTTCCGTCGACTTCGGTCGACCCGGCGTCGTCGGGGATCACGAGGCCTTGTCTGGTGGCGCGCTGTCCCGTCTCGCATCGATCCGCAGCCAGCTCTGGCGCGAGGGCGCGATCGCGCGCGCCTTCCCCCGCGCGCGCCTGCCATTGCTGACGGCGCTCGAAGCCTTTCATGCCCTGCGCGGGCTCTCCGCCGGATTCCATCGCTGATGCGGAACGGCATGAGCCAGGCGATGTCGACGGCGGGTGCCGAAGCGCGAGCCAGATACCGGCACGCGCGCGCTGAAGCCACGGACGGACTGCCATGCTGGCGATGAAAGCCCTCCGGGGCGCCGGCTGGCTGGTCGCCTCGCGTTTTCTCGGCCGGTTCATCGATTTCTTCACGCTACTGATCATGGCGCGGCTGCTGACGCCGGCCGATTTCGGCCTGACGGCGCTGGCCATGTCCTGCGTCGCGATCGTCGACATGGTGCTCGAGATCCCGGTGACGCAGGCCTTGGTCCGCCTCCCCCATGTCGACAAGGCCCATCTCGACACCGGTTTCACCCTCGGCGCGCTGCGGGGCCTCGCAATCGCGCTGCTGCTACTTGCCGTCGCCTGGCCATTCTCCTGGATCAATGGCGACCCGCAGCTCGTACCGGTGATCCTCGCGCTCGCCTTCGCGCCAATCGCGCGCGGCCTCGCCAGTCCTGGCCTCATCCTGTTCATCCGCGAGCTCGGCTTCTTGCGTAACTTCCTGCTGGAGACCGGCGGCAAGCTCGCCGCCTTCTGCCTGGCCGTTGCGACGCTCCTGCTCGGCGGTGGCTACTGGGCGCTCGTCGTCAACTTCATCGCGGCGCCCATCTTCGGCTGCGCCATCTCCTATCGTCTCGCGCCCTACCGCCCGGCCCTGTCGCTGTCCCGCCTGTCGGATTTCGCGAGCTTCGTCGGCTGGTTCACCTGCGCGCAGCTCGTCTCCGCGGTGAACTGGCAGTTCGATCGCATCCTGCTCGGGCTCGGCGGCAGCAAGGAGGTGCTCGGGCGCTATGCCGTTGCGGCCGATCTCTCGGTGATGCCGACCCAGAGCCTGATCGGGCCGGCGCTGCAGCCGATCATGGCCGCCTTCGCCAGGATCAAGGGCGAGGATCAGCGCTTGCGACTCGCCTTCCTCAAGGCCGCGCGCTTCAGCATGCTCGCCTCGGTGCCGTGCAGCCTGGGGATCGCCCTGACTTCAGACCTGATCGTCGAGGTCCTACTCGGCCCGAAATGGCATGGCGCCGACTGGCTGCTCAGCCTGCTCTCGCTCTCGGTGATGGCGACGCCCTATTTCCAGACGCTGTACTCGCTGAGCCTGGCACTCGGCCGCCCCGAGGTCATCTTCCGGCTCAATCTCTACGACCTCGCCATTCGTGTTCCCGCCGTCGCCATCGGCTTCCTGCAATGGGGCGCGGTCGGCATGGCCGCCGGTCGCCTGGTCGCGGCCGCGATCATGGCGGTCTTCTTCCTGCGCTGGCTCCGCAGCCTGCTTGCGATCGGCATCGCCGAGCAGCTGCTCAATCTCTGGAAGATCGCCGTCGCGGGCGCGGTGATGACGGCCGGAGTGCTCGCACTGCGCGGCGCCATCGCCGCCTGGCACCTGCCTGCCCTGGTCGAACTCGTCGCCATCGCAGCGCTGGGTGCCCTGCTGTACGGGCTGGGCCTCCTCGCCTGCGGCATGCGGCTCGCAATCGGTGCCGGGCGCCTTGATCTATCCGATCGCTGGTGGCGACCGCGGGTCGGGGCTGCCAAGACCGGGGAAGGCTGGTGAGCCAGAGGTTAGACCATCTTGACGGGCTCCGCGGTGTCGCGGCGGTCGCGGTTGTGATCTTCCATCTAATGTCGGCCCTGGTGCCGTGGCTCGTGGCGGAGCAGCAGCCAGGCGCGCATTGGCTCGCCTATACGCCCGTCGCCGTGCTCTGGAACGGGACCTTTGCGGTCTCGGTATTCTTCGTGCTGAGCGGCTTCGTTGTGACCAATGCGACGCTGCGCAAATCCGATCCGATCTGGATCGACGTCGTCATCCGCCATCTGCGGCTGGCGATTCCGGCAACCGCCAGCACGCTCGCGGCCTGGTCGTTGCTCAGCCTGTTTCCAAGCTCCGCCACGGATCTCGCCGCGCTCACCGGCAGCCGCTGGCTCGGCTGGACCTATCAGGAGGCCATCCCGGGTCCGGCGGCCGCGATCTACAACGGCATGGCCGGGATCTTCCTCAGCGGCGGCTCGTTCTTCAACAACGTTCTGTGGACGATGCGGCCCGAGCTGCTCGGTTCGATCCTGTGCTTTGTCGCTTGCGCTTTTGCTGGCCCCCGGTCGAGACTGGCGATCGCGATCGGCAGCGCCATGATCTTCATCGCCCTGCGGCGCTACGACTATGTCTGCTTCCCGCTCGGCATCATCCTGCGCGAGGCCTGGGCAACGGGGCACCTGCCCTCGGCCCTGCCGATCCCTGCAGTACTACTCGGCCTCCTCATCGGCTCGCAAAGTGGCGATGCGGCGCGCCAGCTTGGTCTCGACTGGCTGCCGGAGGCGTTGACACTGGAGAAAAAGGGCGGCCTGCTCTACCCGCTCGGCGCGCTGTTCGTCGTCTATGGCTGCATGCGGTCCGGCCTACTCGTCGCCTGGCTATCGGGCCGGACCGGGCGCTTCCTCGGCGCAATCTCGTTCCCGCTCTACCTCGTCCATGTTCCGCTGATCTATACGGTCGTGGCGGAAGCCTATCTGCGTGCAAGCGACAACGCGCTGGTGCTAGCCGGCCTCATCGCCGGTTGCCTCCTGCTCATGGTCGCCATCGCCTACGCCGCAGAGCGCTGGCTCGAGCGGCCGTTCCTCGGCCTGCTCGGTCGCTTGCGCCGGCGGTTGCGGGCAATGGCGATCGGGCGCCGCGACATGCGCGGCGCCGCCGGCTGAGCACGTCAGGGCCTGCTGCGATTGATCACGGCGCCGATGACGGTGATGCCCGCGCGCTGAAGAGTGCCGAGCGCCTCGTTCAGCTCGTCATGGGTCGTCGTGCCTTCGGCCGCGACCAGGACGACGATGTCGGCATGGGTCGCGAGCGCGACGGCATCGGAGGATTCCCCGAGCGGCGGCAGGTCGATCAGCACCTCGCCGCGTTGCCTCGCCTGGGCGACGACGAGCGCTGCGCGCGGGTCCCGGAAATCGACGAACCGGTTGAGCTGCGGCGTCTCCGAGCGGATCGGCAGCATGTCAACCCCCTCGACATTGGTGTAGGCCGCCGGCGCCGCGCTGTCCGAAGCGATCACATCGGTCAGCGATGCCCCCTCATTGCCGTGGTCGGCTTGCGTGCGGGCGGCATCCGGGCTGATGACGCTGACCTGACGACCGCGATGATTGATCAGCTGCGCGAGGTTCATCGTCAGCAGCGTCGCGCCGACACCTGCCCGCCAGGACCCGATCGCGACGACCGGGCTGCCCTGGGAGCGGCTCGCGACCCAGGCGATCTCGATCGCGGTTTGCAGGTCACGTATCGCCACCGCGAATGGGCCGGCATCCGCACGCGTGACCAGCATCGACTTGTCCGCGCTGGAAGCACGTGACTGCCCACGCCAGCCACCTACCTGGGGGACGACGGCGAGGCAGGGCAGCCCCGTTTCGCGCGGGATGTCCTGCGGGAGGCGAACCCGGCGATCGAAGACTGAAGCGAGGACGGCGACGAACAGGCCGCCGAGCAGGCTGAAGACGCCGGCGAACGCCATGATCAGACTGCCGCGCGGCGCCGAAGGCCCGAGCGGCGTCTGGGCGGCGCCGATGACCCTGGCATCCGCATCGGGGATCGGCTGCGCCGGCAGCGTGCCACTGCGGACAGCCGCCTCCGCGGTTCTGACCTGGGTCGCGAGCGTATCGAGCCTGCCCTGCAGGAACTCCGCGCCGCTGCGGGCGGCGTCGGCCTTGAAGGCGACGGACTGGAGCAGATAGGCGGATGCGGCCGCATTGGCGACGCGTGCCGGAAGGTCGGGATCAGCCGAGGAATAGGCGATCTCCAGCACATAGGACTGGCCGACGCGCCGTGCCGAGAAGCGCCGTGCGAAATTCTCGAAGGCATTGCGGCGCGGATCGACACGCAGCGACGCTTCAGTGCTCTGGCTCGCCGGTTGGGACATGCCGAATGCCGCCAGGGCACCGCGAAGCGTAGCCGTGATACGACCGCTCAACGCCTGCAGCGGGCCCGGCGACTGTGGCCCGAGCTCAGGATGGTTGCCCAAAGCCAGCGCGTCGAAAACGGTGCTCAGCAGCCGCTCGGAGCGGATCACCTGCAGCTCGCTGTCGGCGGCGTTCAGGTCGAGCGAACTCGGCGCGGCGATCTCGCGTGCCGAACTGGGAGCCTGCCGGCGTGGCTCGAGCAGCACGGTCGCGGCGGCGCTATAGGTCGGCGGCGTGGTTCGTACATAAGCAAAGCCTGCCGCCAGGCAGAGCGCGACCCAGACGGCCAGCTTGCCCTTGTGCCGGAGCCCGACGGCACCGATCGTCCGCAGCAGGGCGACCGGGCCATCGCTCACCGGCGCCATGGCCGGGTCCGGCAACGGCAGGATACGGAATGGCGCGCCGGATGCGCCCGGCTTTCCCAGCATCATCTGAACTTCCCCCTCGGCTGCAAGGCGGCGGCGCGCTCGGGCTGCATGCGCCCGCGCAGGATGTCGGCAATCCCGAGCAGATTGCCCCAGAGACGGCCGCGTCGATCGATGAAAGGCTCAGGGCGCAGCGAACGACCGAGATTGGCGGACATATTGCGGAAGAGATGATCGGCGACCTGGCCGAACGTCATCGTGCCCTTGCGCAGCATGTAGAGCGGATTGACGATCTGCGAATAGCCGAAGCGCTCGCCGGCCATGCGTCCGCCCTTAACGCCCATATGGACGCCGATCGCATCGGCGGATTTGACCAGGCGGCCGCCGCGCCGGGCCAGCGCTCCCGCAAAGTCGCGGTCCTCCAGCCAGCCATACAGCACGAGCCGCTCGTCGAAGCGAAGGTCGCCGATGCTGGCGAGGCGAAAGGCCATGTTGCACCCGTAAGGGCTGTAGGGCTCGATCCAGGACCAGTCGCTCGCCGGGGGCGCCGCGACCAGCTTCATCGCCTCTGCAAGCGCGATGCCGGGACCGCCCACCCCGTCGGCCAGGACCCGGCCGGTGAAGGCGACGATGCTGGCCTCATCGCGGAAGGTCCGGGCGGCCGTGGACAGCCAGTCCTCATGGGCGACGAAGTCGTCGTCGAAGAAGGCGACGATCTCGGTGCCGGTCGGCAGATGCGCGAGCGCCGTGTTGCGCTGCGCTGCGAGCCCGGCCGGTCCGGTCAGCACGACGACGTCATTGCGCCCCTGCAGATCGCCGGCATCGGCCGGATCGATGCATGAGACGATGACGCTGTCTGGTTTCAGGCTCTGCCGGGCGAGCAGATGCAGCACAGTCTGCGTCATCACCTCCGGCCGGCCGCGTGTGGCGATGACAGCGGCGATGCGCGGTGCCGGGACTGCCGGCGCCGCCGGAGCAGGGCGACGCACGTTCGGCGACTGCGCCAAGTCCAGATAGCCCTCGGCGGTGCTGCGCCAGGAGAACAGCGGCAGGCGCTCGCGGCCAAGCCCGCTCAGCTCCTGCCGCAGTGTTGCCGAACCCGCCAGTGTTCTGATGTGTTCGACCCACGCTGCCGGATCCGCAGGTGATGCGAGCAACGCGGCATCACCACAGACCTCCGGCATGCTGGCACAGTTCGAGGAGACGACCGGGCAGCCGCGGGCCATCGCCTCGATGATCGGCAGGCCGAACCCTTCGGTCCAGGACGGGAAAGCCAGGCACAGCGCCCGCTCGAGCAGAAAGGCGAGGTCATCGTCGCTGACCCGCCCCAGCAAGGTGACGTTGGCGGCTTGCGCCAGCTGCTCCGAAGCGAAGATGCCGTTGCCGCCTCCGGCGATGACGACGTCGATGCCGAGCGCCGCAAGGGCCGGCGCGATCATGGTGAGAAGGGCGAGGTTCTTGTGGCGCGCCTGCGAACCGAATGCCAGGACGAAAGGCCGTTCGGCAGCGCCGCGCGCCGCCAGCAATGCCGGAGCCTGCTCGGCCTTGGCCGGATCCCAGGCAAGGGCGTGCTCATGGCCGTTCGGGAGCACGGCGATATCGGCGGCGCGCAGCGGCAGGTGTCGTGCCAGCTGCCGGGCAGAGGCCTGCGAGACGGTGGCGATCCGGGCGCTGCGGCGCGCCAGCAGCGGCTGCAGCGTCCTGTATGCGGTGCGAAAGCCGCGGCTGTAGCTCTCCGGTGCCGTGAAGACATTGGCATCGTGGATGCAGACGATCTGGTCGCCCTTCATCGCCGGCGCCGTATTGGAGAGATTGAGGAGCCGCCCGCCCCAGAGCCGCGGCAATTCGAGCTGCTCCCAGCCATGCCCCGCCAGTCGCCCGCCTTGGATCGTCTCGATCGCCTGCAGGGCCATGGCATCGGTGCCCCGTGGCGCGAGCAGGATGGCTTTCCGGCCAGCCGCGGCGAGACGCTCGTCGAGGGCCGAGACGACGTTGCGCGTATAGCGCTGCACGCCGGTGATGGCCTGCGACAGGAAGCGGCCGTTCACCGCGAAGGTCTCGGTCATATCCTCGCTCCGGTGAACGCAGGGAGAGGCCTGGGAACGCTCGAGGTTCGTGGCCTGATCGCGGCCGCGAGCGCGGCCAGCATGCAGAAGAAGAAGCCCTGGTCGATGATCGGGCCGACGAGCAGATCGCCGATTAGCAGGCCGGCATAGCCATTGCGCGTGGCGACTGCGACATCGGCCTCCAGGCTGCCCGGCTGGCCGCGCGGGCGCAGGAAGCATTCGAAGACGAAGACCGCGTAGAAGAGCGCGCCGGGAACCCCGACGCTCGCGAGCAACGCGACGGCAAAGCTCGAGGCACGCGCGGTCCCCAGCCCGACGCCCAGCCCCCAGCTGTCGAGGAAGTTCTGGAAGGAGATGACGTTCCAGGAACTGCGTTCGATGCCCGAATCGGAGCTCGCCTTATTGAGCACGACAAGGTCGACATAGCCGTAGACTTTAGCGGTCGCGTCGGGATCGAGCAGGAGCAACACGACGGCCAACAGCCCGACGACCGGCGCACCGAGGGCGAAGATGGTCGCCTGCCGCGCCGCATTGCCCAGCACGAGCCGGGCGATGGCGAAGGCATAGAGCAGGAGCAGCATCACCGGGGCCCCTGCCAGCCCGGTCGAGGAGGTCGACAGGACGATCAAGGCGAGCGAGAGTCCGGCGATCGTGCCGGTAAGGCCGGGGCGCACGCCGCAGAGCCACAAGGTGCCGGTGAAGCCGAGCACGCCGAGAGTCGAACGCGCGAAGACCGAGGCCTCCGTATACGAGCCGACGATCCGTTTCATCCCGGCGATCTCGGAGTCGGTGTGCAGCGTGTAGCGGGCGTTGCGGATGAAGCCGAGCAGCTCTTGCGTGCCGGTGGCATAGGTCGCGATGTCGAGGACGGCGAAGACGGTGTTGGCGACGCAGCAGGCGAGCAGTGCCTTGAAGACGGCCGAGAAGCCCTCGCGTGTCGCGGCGATGGCGGTCAGCGTGATCAGGCAGAGCAGCGTGGTAGAAAGATAGAGGCTCTGCGTGACATTGCTCGAGACCGGCGCCAGCGGCACCGTCGAGCCCGTATCGTCGAAGGCTGTGGTTCCGAGCGGGATGATCTCGGTGATGCCGGCGAACATGCGCGGCATCAGGAAGGCGCTGGCGACGCCATAGGCGACGAGGCAGGTGAACCAGAAGCCGGGCTCGTTCGGATGCAGGGCTCGAAGGGCGGCCGCGGCCTCGCGGCGGCGGCTCAGCACCCCGAAAGCCAGGAAAACCAGCATCACATGCCCAGGCTGGATGTTGGCGGCGCCGATTAGCATGGCCGCAGCGGCGCCGAGCACCGCCATGATCGCGAGCCCGTAGACGAGCGCGCCCGTGCCGAGCATCAGGCAGATCAGGCCGATCAGGATGGTCAGCACGCCGATTGGCTCGATGCTCATGGCAGCCGAGCCTTCCGCGGTGGTGACTGCCCGCCTTCGCCCCGATCGTACCGGCACGCCATGGTCATTCGGCCAGCACCATCAGCGAGTAGCCGCCCAGCATGCGGACTGTCAGGTCAGGGTTGAGCGAGAAGCAGAGCCGGCGCGGCAGGCGCATCAGCCGGCTGCTCAGCGCCTGGTTGGGCAGCTCCAGCCGGCTCGCGGTGTAGGCATGGTCGATGACCCGGTAGCCGCAATCGGCCAGCGTCGCGAGCGCGGTTTCCTTGAAGAAGTAATGCAGGTGACCGACGTTCTCGCGCAGCTTGGTGATCGGCCAGCCGCGCAGCAGCGACTGGACGGACAGATCCAGCGGAATGTGAAAGACCTTGTAGCGGCCCTTGCTTCGCAAGGCCTTGATGAAGGCGATGTAGTCCTCGACATGCTCGACCACGTCGGCGATCACGAGCAGGTCGTAATCTGACGGGCCTTCGGTCGTGAAATCGCCGAGCGAGAATGTGACCTTGTCGGTCTCCTTGTACTTGGCGCGCTGAAATGCGTGCGGCGAGATCTCGTAGCCGTGGAAGCGTGCCTGCGGGAAGGCCTTCGCCAGGTTGAACAGGATCTCGCCGGTGCCGCAGCCGACCTCGCAGGCCTTTTCGAAGGTGATCGCGTTCTTGCGCAGGATCGCCTCGACCTGCCGTGCCTTCCACGGCGAATCCTCCTCGTGCCAGGTCGGGTTAAGGTCGGCATACACTTCGCTCTGATAGATCGTCTGCATCAGGTTCTTCCTCGATATCGCGGAGGGCCGGCCTCGATCACGCCAGGCTCTGGACCAGAGCCGGGCGCGGCTGCGCCGGCGGCATGGCCATCGAGATCGTCCCGGCGAGTGGCTTGAGCAGCTGGTTGATGTGGAGCGCCATCTGCTTCTCGAAGACGGCGGCCGAGAAATTCCGGGCATAGGCCGCGATCTCGCGCGGCTGCCAGGCGATCGCCCGGGCCCGCTCTTCAGCGGCGATCAGCGCATCGACGCTCTGCTCGTCGAAGAAGACGCCACTCATGCCGTCGACCACAGTCTCGGTCGCGCCGCCGCGGCGAAAGGCGATCACCGGCCGCCCGCTCGCCATGGCTTCGACCGGCACGATCCCGAAATCCTCCTCCCCGGGGAAGATCAGAGCGCGGCAGCGCGAGTAGTGGTAGCGCAGGACGCTGAAGGGCTGTGGCCCGAGCACCTGGACATTCGGCTTGGCGATGCGGCGCAGCTCGGCCAGCATCTCGCCTCCGCCGATCACAACGAGGCGCCGGCCGGTGCGATTGAAGGCTTCGACGGCGAGTTCCGGCCGCTTGTAGCCGACGAGCTCGCCGACCATCAGGCAGTAATCCTCGACGAGCCCGCTCGGCAGAACCTCGAAGGCGTCGACATCGACGGGCGGATGGATCACCGTCGAGGCGCGGCGGTAATAGCGATGCAGCCGGGTCGCGACCGTCTCGGAATTGGCGACGAAGTGATCGACGCGATTGGCCGAGACGCTGTCCCAATTGCGGATGTAATGGGCCAGCATCGGCATGGCCAGACGCGTGATCGGTCCGGAACGTTCCCTGTATTCGTGGAACATGTTCCAAATGTAGCGCATCGGCGAATGGCAATAGCAGATGTGCATCGCGCCCGGCGGCGGCACGATGCCCTTGGCCGGACCGGACTCGCTGGAAATGATCAGGTCGTAGCCGCGCAGGTCGAGCTGCTCGAGCGCGAGCGGCATCAGCGGTAGATAGCGCTGGTAGAGTTTCGCCGCCCGCGGCAGCCTGCCGATGAAGCTCGTCGTCACCTTGTGGCGCCGGATCTCGTCGGAGACCGCTTCGGGCACGTAGACATGGGTGAAGACGTCCGCACCCGGATACATCCGGCACAGCGCCTCGATCACCTTCTCGCCGCCGCGCATGCCGACGAGCCAGTAATGGACGATCGCGATTTTCATGGGCCGAGGAACTCCATCGAACTCATCTGGTCCGGGCTTGGCGTGCCCAACGTGTTCATCGTCTGCGGCTGCCTTACCGACTGCCGCGCTGCATCAGCACCGCCGGCACCGTCTTCACCAGGATCTTGGCATCGAGCAGGAGGTGCCACTCCGAGGCGTACTGGCTGTCCAGCGAGACGCGGGTGGCATAGGAGCAGTCGCTGCGGCCGCTGATCTGCCAGAGGCCGGTGAGGCCTGGCGGCACCGAGAAGCAATGGGTGAAGGCCTCGCCATAGCGTTCGCGCTCGGCTGCCACGATGGGGCGTGGCCCGACGAAGCTCATCTCGCCGGCAATGATGTTGAAGAGTTGCGGCAGCTCGTCGAGGCTCGAGCGCCGCAGGAATGCGCCCACTGGCGTGATCCGTGGGTCGTGCGTCAGCTTCTGGCTTTCGGCCCATTCCTGCGCGGCGGCCGGATCGGAGGCGAGCAGCTGCTGCAGTGCATCGTCGGCATTGGTGGCCATGGTGCGAAACTTCCAGCAGCGGAAGCTTTTGCCGCTGCGGCCGATCCGCGCCTGTTTGAAGATGGCCGGGCCACCATCGCCTGCCCGGATCAAGGCAGCGATGAGCAGCATCAAGGGCGCAAGCAGGAGGAGAAGAACGACGCCTGCCGCAAGGTCGATGCCACGCTTTACTACAATTCGGGCCGAGTTGTATTCATCCCGCGTTACACGTACGGGTAAAGAGAAGGAGGCCGGCAATTCCTGCGAGTCCGGAAAACGGCTCATTGCAGCACCTTACTCATAAACCGCATCTTAATAGATTATTAACGCTCAACGAATACATCGCAATAGGCTTTTGTGCGCTGCAGCATATTTGATCAGAGCAGGTGATAGCTGATTGAAGCCTAGGCGTTGTCGGGAAAATTCCTGACAGATTCGATGAAAATTCGACCCTTTTGGCGGCATTCCGCCAAGCGAGCCTCGGCGGCAAGCCGAAATCGCACTGCGTCGCGGTGACGCAGCGTGAGGAACGACATGAAATGTTCGGAGCGATCGAGGGTGAACTAAATTATTTAATCGCGTTACTGAAACCATCCGCGGGTGATGGCGTATTGCACGATCTGCTGTCGACTATCGATGCTGAGCTTGTTACTGGCGCGCGCCTTATAGGTTTCAGCGGACTTCGTGGTAATTCCGATGCGCTCGGCCGCTTCACGAATACTGAAGCCAAGGGCGATCAGGCGCAGGATTTCCTGCTCCCGGTCCGTCAGGATCGACCCGCGGCGCGCGCCTGCGGGCGTCAAGACGGACTCCGCCGAATCGAGGAAGCAGCCGCCGCGGAGAACTGTCGCGATCGCCTTGCAGACGACCGAGCCGGGCGATTGCTTCAGGACATAGCCGCGCACCCCGACTGCAAGCAGGCGATGGGCGCGGGCATTGTCCAGCTCCTCCGCCACGACAAGAATTCGCTGCGTCGGAAGATCGTTCAGCAGGCCTTCGGCGACTGAAATCCCGTTGAAATTCTCGCCGATGACCGCGACGTCCGGAGCCGCCTTCTCGATGACCTTTGCAAGGTCGGCCGACGAGTGGACCTCGCCGACAACGACCATACTTGGTTGCTCGGCGAGGCAGAACCGCAGTCCTGCCAGGAAGATCGGATGTTCGTCTGCGAGAAAAATACGAGCGGGGCGCTCGAATGACAGCATAGGCCAACCTCCGCATGGACGGGAGCCCGGTTCAGCCGATCGCAAATCGGCTTGGATTTGCCCGCGATATCTAGTTCTGCGCCCCGGCCGTGCCGGGAGGGGGCAGCGAGGAGATGATCGATTGCAACGAGGCGCGCTCGACCCTAACGATGTCTCCGGGCAGGATCGGCGACCCCTCTTCGATCGCGATCTCGTTGACCATGTCGCCCTGGCGGCGCTGCACGCTGAAGCGCATGCGCGAGAGCTGCTTTTCCTGCTGGCTCTGCAGCCTGGGCGCGAGCGCGGTCGATTCATGGATGAGCGCGCGCAGCGCCGCGATCCGGTCCTCCGACTGCTTGAGCGAAAGCTGCGTCTCGCGCAGCTCGCGCCCGGTATCGATCTCACGCTGGTTCTGGAGGTCGGCCAGCGTGCGGTCGATGCGGCTGATCTCCTGCTTCGCGCGCGCCGTGGCGAGCATCAGGTCGAGCGCCTGGCTCTCGGATTGCGCCAGATTCTGCTCGACCGCGAGCTGGCGGGGGCTCACGGCCAGTCCCTTGCTAATCAAGCTATTGATATTGTTGAGCTCCCGCCGGATCAAATCCTGCTGGCGCTGCTGGGTCACCGCCTTGGCGCCGAGCGTGCGCAACTCCTCATCCAGAAGCCCGCGCGATTGCTGCAGGAGATCGATTTGCGAACGGACGGCCTTGCGACGCGAGGCAAACAGCGCGCTCTCCTCGCGCATCGCCTGGGCGGCGCCATCGTCGATGTTCCTGCGGACATCATCGGAGAAACTGATCGATTCTGCCTGGCGCGCTTCGGCCAGCAGCCTGTCGCGGCGCACCTGCAGGGCCAGCAACTGCGTCTGCTGGACGCGGATCTCTCCCTCGGCGACGATCGTCTCGCGCTCGAAACGGCCCAGAGCCAGTTCCATGCGCTGGAACCCGCCTGCGATCGCGACCGCCTGCAATGCGGTCATCGTCGGGCGGAAGGCGTATTCGCCGGGCTTTTCGACGACGCCGACGATGTAGATCGGCCGATATTGCGCGATCTCGACGGCTGCCGCGGGCGCATTGACGAGCCCGGCAGTGCCCTTCAGCCGTTCCGAGATCAGCGCCGCGATCTCCGCCGGCGCCTTGCCATCGACAGAGAACGTACCGACCACCGGCAGCGAGAGCATGCCCGTCGAGCTAACGGTGAACTCGCCGCTGAGCGCCGACCACTCGAACAGCTCGCGCGAATTCGGCCGCCATTCCGATACCTTGATCTTGAGCCGGTCCTGCGCGGCGACACGGTATTCGAAGTCATTTGCCCAGGCCTGCCCGGCGCCGGTCCCCGCAAACATCAGAGACAACGCCGTCAGCAGGCGGGCGAGCGCCCCGGCCTGGGTACGCATACGCCTCGGGAAAACATGGTCGAGGAGGGTGAGACGTCTCACGAAACTCTCCGCTGCGGACTGCTCCGACAGCTCCCAAGCAAATCCGTTGCCAGCCCCTCACGTGCCGTTAGCACGCCCTTAACCATGACGGCCCAGGCTGGTGGACATCCCTCGCGTCCGTGAAGCCTTTCTCGGACCGGCGAGCAAAGCTATAGTCACAGGCCGATAGCGAGCCGCGAAAGCACGAGCGATGCTGATCGTTTTCTTCCTGGCTGCCATCGCCAGCGGCGCACTGACCCTCTGGCTGATGTGGCCGCATGGCCTGCTGGTCGCGTTGATCGCCGCCGCCGTGGCCGCCAGCGCGGTCGTTGCCGTCTTCGCCGTGCTCGTGACCGCCCTCAGGTCCCGAAACGCGAGCGACGAAGAGCGACGCTCTCGCGGCGTCCTCGACATCCTCGGGCCGCGCCAGCCTCGCTGACCGTTCGCTGCACCGGCCTTCTGGCACATGAATTGCTGATCTTCCCCGCAACAGTGCCTGGCGCCATCGCGCGCCGTGCCACTGCCTGCCATTGCGAGGGGAGACGGGGCAATGACGGTGCCTGCCCGGTTTCGTAGTTCGGACCGAGACCGCGACACGGATCTCGACAGGCTCGGACCGCTCTACGGACAGCTCGAGCAGGCGCTCGCGGGTATCGAGCGCGAAAGCGCCGGGTTGTCGCGCCGGCTCGACGAGGCCCGCACCCGCGCGGCAACGCTACTCGGCAATGAGGACGGGATCTATTTCGAGCGCGAGCCGGCCGACGAAGTCCGGCTGGTCGAGGCGGAGGCGCAGATGATGGCCGCCTTCCGCCGGCTCGAGCAGCTGCGGGCGCAAAGGTCGATGCTCGCCGCCTGGCGCACCGAGATCGAAGACACCGGCATCGGCCGCATACTGCGTGGCGGAACCAGAGCGAGCAGATGGTTCTCCCGCCTCCTGCGCCTGGTGCGGTCGCGCATAGCCGCCATCCGGCGCCTTTCCCGCTTCTCCGGCTGGGCGCTGATGCTCGTGATCGTCTATGCCACGCTGTCGGGCATCGAGCAGCGGCCATCCGTAGCCTGGCTGATGCCGGATTTCGAACGCGGCCTTGCCTTTCTCGCCACGGCCACCGCCTTCGCGATCGGCTATCCGCGGCAGCGCTTTCTCATCTTCGCCGCTGGTCTTGCTGCGGTAATCTCGCTCGAGCTCGCCCAGAACTGGTCGCCGACGCGGCACGGCACCATCCACGACGCCTGGATCAAAGCCGTCGGCCTTGGGCTGGGCTTTGCGCTCGTTTCCGGCGTGGAGCGGCTCAAACCATCTGCGAGGAGCTCGTGAAAATCGACCCGATGACGCAGGCTTCGGCGATCGCCGCCGCACCCTCTCCTCAGGGTTCCGCCGCCACGATCATCCCCATCGTGCTGTGCGGCGGCGCTGGATCGCGGCTCTGGCCGGCCTCACGCGAAGCGTTCCCGAAGCAGTTCATTTCCCTGCTCGGCGAGACATCGATGTTCCAGCAGACGCTGGGCCGGATCCGGCACCCGCTGTTCGGCGCTCCGGTGATCGTCACCCATGAGGATTTCCGCTTCCTGGTGCTGAGCCAGATGAAGCAGGTCCAGACCGAAGGCGAGATCCTGCTCGAGCCGGCGCGCCGTGATTCCGCCCCTGCCATCGCCGCCGCCGTGAGCTTCATCCAGAAGCGCGATCCAAAGGCGCTCGTGCTCGTGCTCGCCTCCGACCATCTGATCGGCGACCTGCCGGCCTTCCGCAGCGCCGTCGAGACCGCGGCAGCCGCTGCCGCCCAGGGCCAGCTGGTCACCTTCGGCATCGTCCCGGACAAGCCCGCGACTGGCTATGGCTACATCAGGCCTGCCGTCGGCATGGAAGATGCCCGAAAGGTGCTGAGCTTCGTCGAAAAGCCCGATGCGCCGACTGCGGCGCGCTATCTCGACGAGGGCTATCTCTGGAACAGCGGCATGTTCCTGTTCCGCGCCGACAGCTTCATGGCCGAACTCGCCAGGCACGAGCCGGCGATTGCGAATGCGGCGACGGCCGCCGTAGCGCACGCCAGGGAGGATATCGGCTTCCATCGCCTCGACGCCGAGCATTTCGCTGCCGCGCCGCGCAAATCGATCGACTATGCCGTGATGG
Organism: Allobosea sp. GW821-FHT03A12; assembly: GCF_058986765.1. Taxonomy (NCBI): domain Bacteria; kingdom Pseudomonadati; phylum Pseudomonadota; class Alphaproteobacteria; order Hyphomicrobiales; family Alloboseaceae; genus Allobosea; species Allobosea sp. GW821-FHT03A12. Next base: position 1,014,594 of record NZ_JBYSVZ010000001.1, on the reverse strand, counting down.
AGCGCACAGAGCTCGCCAGCGTCGTTCCCTCCTCCTTCGGCTGGTCCGATGTCGGCAGCTGGTCCAGCGTGTGGGAGGCCTCGCCGCGGGACGAGGCCGGCAATGCCGGCGGAGCGAATGTCGAATTCGTCGACAGCAGCAACTGCTATGTCCAGAGCAGCGGCCCCCTCACCGTGCTGGTCGGCATGGAGGATGCCGTGGTCGTGGTCGAGAACGATGCGGTGATGGTGACCAGGCGCGATTGCGCCGAGCAGGTCAAAGGCGCCTTCGAGCGGCTCAAGGCTGGCGGACATCCGGCCGTGGTCAGTTCGCGCCGGGTCGACCGACCCTGGGGCTATTACCAGACGCTCGACCTCGCCGCGCGTTTCCAGGTCAAGCGCATCGTCGTCGATCCCGGCCAGAAGCTGTCCCTGCAGAGCCATTATCATCGTGCCGAGCACTGGGTCGTGGTCCGCGGCACCGCCGAGGTGACGCGCGACGCCGAGACCATCCTCGTGCACGAGAACGAGTCGATCTATCTGCCGATCGGCTGCGTCCATCGCATGGCAAATCCGGGCAAGATCCTGCTCGAGATCATCGAGGTCCAGTCTGGCTCCTATCTCGGCGAGGACGACATCGTCCGCTACGAGGACGTCTACCGCCGGGTGTGAGCGGCGGCGGGCTCAGGATGCTCCGGCTGGCGCGGCTCTGAGGCTGTCTCCTGCAAGATGCGGCCGTGCCTCGGCACGTCCGTCCGCGGCAAGCAGGGCCCGTGCATGGGCATGCACGACCTTGTCGAGGCTGAAACGATCGATGTAGTCGACGCGGTACTGCGCATGGCGGCGCTCCGACACGACATGGTCGTGATAATGCACCATCGCCGTGACGAAACCGGCCATGTCGCCCAGCGGAACGAGCCGGCCGAGCCGATCATCGGCAATGATGTCGCTCGGTCCGAATTCGCAATCGAAGGCGACCACCGGCAGGCCGAAGCGCAGCGCCTCGCAGATGGCAAGAGACCAGCCTTCCCAGCGTGCGCCCGACAGATAGACGTCGCTGTTCGACAGCGGAATGGCCGGGCTGTCAGGGTAGTTCTCGATCGTGACCCGGTCGGCAAGGCCGAGTTCGTTGATCAGGGTGCGGATCGCCGGCTCCTCCTCGCCGTAGCCGACGAGCGCAAGCTCGGCATCCTCGCGCTTCTCGCAGAAGGCGGCGAAGGCGCGCAGAAGGATGTCGTAGCCCTTCTGATAGGCGAAGCGACCGACCGTCACGAAGCGGATCGGACGGCCGATCGCGGGGGCCGGCAGAGGAACCGGAGTATCGAAGGAGCGTACGGGATTGGGCACCCAGACATGTTCGATCCTGCTCGGATAATCGCTTCGGAAGGCGTCGAGCTGGCGCGGCGACGTTCCGAAGACGCGCGCCAGCCGCGGCAGGACCAGAAACCGCATCGCCTCGAACAGCAGACTCGCCTTGAAGGAGCGCCGCTCGAGCCTGGGATTACCGTGAAGGTAGAGGATGAAGCGGCGCCGGATGCCGAGGCAGCAAAGCCAGAACACGGCAGTCGGCTCGACCTGCGGCGCCACGACGAGATCGAACCTCCCGCCGGCGATCGTCTTCCGGACCCGCCGCAGCAGGTCCAGCCGCCCGCCGGAGAAGCTGAGAATGACCTCGTACGGCCGAAGCTGGCCGACGATCTGCTCGAAGGGCGAGGTGTAGAGGACTGAAATGTCGAGATCGCCCTCGTACTCGGTCGCCAGCGCCGAGCAGATCGAGTCGGTGACGCGCTCGATGCCGGCGAACGACCGCGTCGGCGGCACGATGTAAAGGACCTTGGTCTTCTCGCCCGACATCGCGCGTTCGCTCGCCGTCATGACGGGCTGCCGGCTGGCGCCCTGCGGTATGGCTCTTGCAATGTCCGCGCCAAAAGGGCCGTTTCGTCGCCCGTGGCGAAGACCAGTCGCCATGGCGAGCGGCTCCCCGGCTTCAGGCTTCAGCGGAGCGGCGCATGACCGGCTCGACCACCAGGCTCGCGGTGATCATCAACTGCTACAACTATGCGGAATATGTCGAGCGTGCGATCCGCAGCGTGCTCACGCAAGGCCGCGACGACTGCGAGCTGATCGTCGTCGACGACGGCTCGACCGACGCCTCCTGGGACGTCATCAGCAGGACGGGCGTGACGGCCTACCGGATCGAGAACGGTGGCCAGCGCCGCGCCTGCGTCTTCGGGTTCGACCGGACGACGGCGCCCTTCGTGCTGTTCCTCGATGCCGACGACGAGCTTGCTCAGGGCGCGCTCGATGCGATCATCCCCCGTCTCGAGCCATCGATCGCCAAGCTGCAATTCTGCCTCAGCCGCGTCGACGGCGACGGCAACAAGCTGGGTTCGGCCGTTCCCGAGCCCGATCTGATCCGCGCGACGGGCGACCTCCGCGAACGTGTCCGCCGGACCGGCGTCTATGTCAGCCCGCCGACCTCCGGAAACGTGTTCAGGCGCGACCTCTGCGAGTTGCTGCGCGATGCCGACTATGACGACGCAGTCGATGGGATCATCCTCCTCGCCGCCCCCTTCTTCGGCGAGATCGTCTCCCTGCCGGAGGAGCTTGGGCTCTATCGCGTCCATGATCGCAACATCTCCGGTGTCGGGCGGGCAATCGATACCGGCAGGATCGAGCAGCACATGCTGCGCTTCCGAAACCTCATAGGCCATCTCAATCGGGTCATGCCGGCGGGTTGGACGCCGCCGCCGATCGACGCCGAACGAACCTTCTTCTACCTCGAGAAGAAGTCGGTCTTGTCATCGATTGACCGTCGGATGGATCGGTTTTGGCAGCTTCCCATGCTCATCAAGGCCATCAGTGGCGACTATTTCTCTGCAAGGCGGAAGCTCGCCCTGTCGCTGTTCCATATCCTGATCGCATTCCTGCCGATCGGGATGTCACGTCGACTCATCGAGGTCCGTTACCGTCCGGAGCAGCGGACGGTAGCAGCGCTGGCCAAGGCGGTGACCGGTGGCAGGGCCAGCGTCCGACCTCGATCGTTGTGATCTGCTCTCGATCAACACGCGTCGAGGAGAAGGTATTGGGGGTGCAACTCAGCAAAGCCCGTAACCAGCCTTTGATCAACCTTCCAGAAACCGGACATTTGTCGCATCCGTTGTGGGCCAGATCGGGTCGTTTGGACGTGCCACGATCAGGATGCCCGGAAGCGGACATCTTTCGCGTCGGCTCGTGACCTGAGCCCTTAAAACTGGATCGCTTTGAGCTAGAGTTTTCCGCGTCGTTTCCCTTGGGTTGGGAGGAGCGGAAGGCGATGAAAGATTCGAAGTTCTCGGACGCCCAGAAGGCGTTCGTCCTGAAGCAGGGCGCGGACGGGTTTCCGGTGGCGGAGATCTGCCGGCGGGTCGGAATCAGCCAGGCGACCTACTTCAACTGGAAGAAGAAGTACGAGGGGCTGCTGCCGGCCGAGATGCGCCGGTTGAAGCAACTCGAGGACGAGAATGCGAAGCTGCGCAAGCTCGTCGCCGATCTCGCGCTGGACCGTGAGATGCTGCAGGACGTCATCCGCCGAAAGCTCTGAGGCCTGGTCGCAAGCGCGAGCTCGTCGGCGTGATGTGTGGCGAATGGCAGGTGTCGATCCGGCGGGCCTGTGCGGCCCTGGAGTTCGACACGTCGAGCTACCACTACAAATCGTGCCGGCCCGACCAGGCCCCCTTGGCAGCCCGGATCAAGACAATCTGCGAGACCCGCGTTCGCTACGGCTATCGCCGTGTCGACGTGCTGCTGCGGCGCGAGGGCTGGCATGTCAACCAGAAGCGGATTCGAAGGATCTACAATGAGTTAGGCTTGCAACTGAGGAACAAGACGCCCAAGCGACGGGTCAAGCCGACACTGGCTTGAGGCCAGGAAGCGGACATTCGTCGTCAGGTCGCTCGCTGAACAGACAATCGTGCTGGCATGAGACGCAGTCGACCGCTTGCGGCCAGTTGCATCTCACATCGGCACCGTCGGCCCTCCCAACTCCGGCGAATGAGCGTGCAGGTGACGACGCTTCCGCCTTCGTCTCAGCCACAGACCGAATGCGAATGGCAGCAAGGCGCTGACGGCAAGCGGCGCTGCATGCGGAAGAAGGTCGATGCTGTAGAATTTCCCGATACCCCACACGGCCACTCCGAAAAGGCAGACGCTGATCAGGCCATAAGTCAGCGCCGAGCCGACGGGTTCGGGAGCATAGCCGGAGGCCGCGATTTCGGCCTCCATGCTTTGGTGATCAATGGGCTTCAATGCGATACGACGGCAAAAGCGAGCGACATGGCGGCGATGAGCCCGCCATAGGCCAGCCAGACCGGATATCGGCTCAAAAGCCAAGCCCAGTACAAATTCCAATGCGACATGACGTTGGTCATTGTGGGCTCCGAAATTCTGCTCTGGGAAATATGCACGGCCCTCATATTAGCGGCGGGGTTTCGAACTGGGCTCGCAAATCATGCCTGCCAAGCTCGCACGACAGCGCATTGCCTGGCTCCGTTCGCTAAGCCATTCCCGCAGTACGATCGTCAGCGGGCTGAGACACCGGCTATCGCCGAAGCCTGACCTCAGACGCGTTCAATCACACGCCCGGCAAATGTCAGATGGTCCGCGCCGATCGACGTGATCCTGATATGGCACCGTCCACCGTCGTCGGTCTCGAGCATCAGGTCGCCTTGAAGGTCGACGAGAGCCAATATGCTCGGGTCGCAGATGAGCTTGCCCGATCTCTCAGTCGACATGTCGCAGACCAATTCGGCACGCTGTCCGGTCTTCGTGATCAAACGAGCCATGGGTCGAATCCTTCTGCGCGAGGGCGGGCACACCGCACACGCTCGAAATGACAGTCTGCCAACTCCATCATGTCCGCATCTTCGAGCGTCGCGTGCCATTGATATGGGAAATCACTTCCGAAACCGGTAGAGGTAAAAAATAATAAACAGCCGCAGATCACATCTTTTAGATATTACTCCGCGAGATCAATGTTTTAAAGGAAACTACCGTCAATAAAATATCCAATTAGAAATACGTTTTACGATCGGTCTGAGAGAGAATTATTTTTGAGCCTTGTATCAGACGAAATTTATCCCATTTTCGAGCGTGACCGGTCGGTATTAAAATTACTGACCGTGAGCGATCGGGCTGCCGCCTAGCGCGCCTTCCCCGTTCGTCGGAAACCTCAGGATCATGTTGTTTTGGAAGGGGCCGCAGCGACCAATCGCACCGAGCAGGTCGCCGTCCACCTTTCGCGCCCATTTTGTTGCCCGGCCTCGAGACGCCGTTTCCGGCCAGGGAATACCCGATCGACTACGACGAGGGATCAATCGAGAGCATGTGCGGGCTGGCTTGGCGACGAGTTGGGGGGCTTCATCCATTTGCCGGCAATCTGAATGCCCGATTCCACACATCCGATGGTTCCGATTGAGTCGACCTACATCGCTACGGCCCTTTGAAAACGACCGGCAGCTGCCTTGATCACCAGGAGCTGAGAGCTCCGCGCCGGAGTTCAGGCGCCCACATAAAGACAAGGCCCGCAAAGAGCGGCCCCCTCGCCGACATCCATGCCTTGCCGGCCCCGCCGCAGCATCGTTCGGCAATCCCGTCGAACCATCGAAGCCCGGCGATTTTGGAGTTCGCCATGGCCCTCGAATTGGCTCGCTTGCAGGCCGTACCGAAACCCTGGGGATCACACGACCTCCTGCCGTGGAGCGGTATCGATCATCACGACGTCGCCATCGGCGAAATCTGGTTGCAGCGCCACGATTCGGCTCTTGAGCCCGCTTTGCTCCTCAAGCTGCTGTTCACGCGCGAAGCCCTGTCGATCCAGGTTCATCCGGATGACGACGCAGCCCACGCGATGGGGCTTGCCCGCGGCAAGACCGAAGCCTGGTATGTGCTCGCTGCCGAGCCCGGCGCCACGGTGGCGCTCGGCCTGCAGTCGTCGCTCTCGCAGTCGCAACTGCGAATTGCGATCGAGGACGGCTCGATCGCCGAGCGCATGTCCTGGCGAACCGCCGCGGCGGGAGATGTGATCTTCGTGCCGGCGGGGACGATACATGCGATCGGTCCAGGCCTCGTGCTTGCCGAGATCCAGCAGCGCAGCGATACGACGTTCCGCCTGTTCGATCACGGTCGCCAGCGCGAGCTCCATATCGAGCTCGGTGTTGCCGCCGCCTATGCAGCACCGGCCGCAAAGCAGGTGCCGGCGCGACGGCTGAGCGATGCCAGGACACTGCTTCTGGCGACCTCGTTCTTCACCCTCGAGCGCTTCGAGCTTGCGCCGGAAACCCTATGGGAATTGCGCGCGCAGGCCGAGACTTGGCTGCTGGTGATCGCCGGAGAGGGCCGGATCGGGCCGTGGCGGGCACAAATAGGCGAAGGCTGCTTCCTGCAGGCGCAGACCACGCATCTCGCCGCGGGGCGAACCGGCCTGACCTGTCTGGTCGCTTATGATGCCGCCTCGCCCAGCCATGACCTTCTTCGGCCGATCGCAGTCCGAAATGCGACCGCCCCGGCCCACAGCACGATTCACCGGCCTCTGCTGCTCGCCGCGAGGGCGAATGCGCAGAGTCCAACCACAGAGGCACGAGCATGACCGCACTCCACCGGATCGCCTTTATCGGCAACTCGCTGCCACGCCGCTGCGGCATCGCGACCTTCACCACGGATCTGCAGCAGGCGGTCGCCGCGTCGGACCTCGATCTGGCGACCTCGATCGTGGCGATGAACGATAGCGATGGTTACGACTATCCGGGCTCTGTCGGGTTCCAGATCAACGATGACCGAATAGAGGATTATGCGCGCGCTGCCGACTTCCTGAACGAGGGTCGGTTCGACGTTGTCTCGCTGCAGCACGAATTCGGCATCTTCGGCGGCGAAGCGGGGGCGCATGTCGCCGGATTGCTGCCACGGCTGACGATGCCGGTCGTCACCACGCTTCATACCGTCCTGTCGAAACCGAGTCCCGCGCAGCGCGGCGTCATGGAGCGGATCGTCGACGCCTCGTCCCGTGTCGTCGTCATGGCGGAGAAGGGGCGCGACATGCTGCGCACCATCTATCGGCTTCCCGCCGACAAGATCGAGGTGATCGCGCACGGCATCCCCGATTTCGCTTTCGTCGAGCCTGACGAGGCCAAGGCCAGGCTCGGCTTCGCCGGCCGCTCGGTGATCCTGACCTTCGGCCTGCTCTCGCCCAACAAGGGCATCGAGGTGATGATCGATGCGATGCCGTCGATCCTGAGACGCCGGCCCGATGCCGTCTATGTCGTCCTGGGAGCCACCCACCCCCATCTCGTCCGGGAGCAGGGCGAAACCTATCGTATCGGCTTGCAGAATCGCGTCCATGAACTCGGCATCGAGGATCACGTCGTCTTCCTCGATCAGTTCGTCGACCGCGAGACCCTGCTCGGCTTCATCGCGATGTGCGACGTCTACGTGACGCCCTATCTCAACGAGGCGCAGATGACCTCGGGCACTCTGGCCTACAGCTTCGGGCTTGGAAAAGCGGTTGTCTCGACGCCCTATTGGCATGCCCAGGAACTGCTCGCCGATGGCCGTGGCGTGCTGGTGCCGTTCAGCGACGTCGTCGCGACCGGCAACGAAATCGCAGGATTGCTGACCGACGCGGGCAGGCGACAGGCCATGCGCCGACGTGCCTATGCCAGCAGCCGCTCCATGACCTGGGAGCAGACCGCAAAGCGCTATCTCACCACATTCGAGACGGCGCGGCGTAGCCGTTTGCTGAACGTGATTGCCGGTACGGCGCAGGCAAGACGATCCCTTCAGCCCTCCGCGCCACCGGAGCTGCGGACGGACCATCTCCATTGTATGTGCGACGACACCGGCCTGTTCCAGCACGCCGTCCATTCCGTGCCGGACCGTGCGCATGGCTATTGCGTCGACGACAACGCCCGGGCGCTGCTGCTGTCCTGCCTTCTTGGCAGCGCCGGCGAGCAGCACCTGCCAGAGCCTCTGACGGCGCGGTTCGCTTCCTTCGTCCAGCATGCCTGGAATCCGCAGGCGCGGCGCTTCCGCAACTTCATGAGCTTCGATCGACGCTGGCTCGAGGAGGTCGGCTCGGAGGACAGCCACGGCCGGACGCTCTGGGCCCTGGGCGAATGCGCGCGCAGCGACACCAGCCCGTCACGGCGGCGCTGGGCCGCGGCGCTGTTCGCCGAAGCGCTGCCCGTGGTCGAGAGCTTCAGTTCGCCTCGGGCCTGGGGTTTCGCCCTGCTCGGCCTCGACGCCTACTGCGCCGTGGTCGCGGCGCCATCCTCCACCATCCAGCTGCGCTCCCTGCTGGCGGACCGTCTGCTCGCCCTGCTGTCGACGGTCGAGACGCCGGACTGGGTTTGGTTCGAGGAAGGTCTCTCCTATGACAATGCCCGGTTGCCACAGGCTTTGATCGCCACCGGGCTTTCGATGCAGGTTCCCGCCTATATCGAAGCCGGCCTGCGCTCGCTGCGCTGGCTGGTCGGGGTGCAGAGCACACCTGCCGGCCTGTTCCGGCCGGTGGGTTCGGAGAGCTTCGGCGACAGGCTCAGCCCACCGAAGGCGTTCGACCAGCAGCCCCTTGAGGCCACGGCGACCATATCGGCCTGCCTTGCCGCCTGGCGTGCCGATGGTGACGCGCAATGGCGGGCGGAAGCAGTACGCGCCTTCGCCTGGTTCATGGGCGAGAACGATCTGTCGACACCGCTGGTCGATCTCGAAACCGGCGCCTGCCGCGATGGTCTCCACCGCGATCGGCCGAATGAGAATCGCGGCGGTGAATCCGTGGTATCCTACCTTCTCAGCCTCGCCGAGATTCGCCAGCTCTCCCGCATGAGTGGGGACCGCCCGAAACTGGCGCCGCTTCGGGTCTTGCACGCCTGAGCCTCCGGCGATCCGCACAAACCGATTTGAGGGCGACGTGCCGCAAGCCACCTTCCTGAACCGGCAGGCCTTGCACCTGTACCCCGATCCCGCTCGGGTCGTGGTGCGTCGTTTCGGGCCCTCGCCCGATCCGCGCGACATGAACCCGACCGACAAGCTGCGGGCGAACCACATCGTCGCGCGCGTGATGGGGCTGAGCCAAGATGCGGCGGCAAGCCAGCTTGCTGAGGTGCTGGAGAACTTCAATGGCCGGCACCGGAACTTGCTGGAGCGCTTCGAGGCGCGCGCCGACGAGATGGAGGAGGTGTTCACCACGCATTGCGAGTTCAGCAGGACGCAACGCCAGTTGGTCGGATCCTATTTCCTGCACGAGTACTCGTTCGAGGCGGCAGCCCTCTTCAACCCGAGCATCGTCTCGCACCCCGACCAATCCGGCGCTCCGCCGGGCGGGCGCCGCTTCATCCTCAGCCTGCGCGCTGTCGGCGAGGGGCATATCTCGTCCCTGACCTTCCGCTCCGGCACGATCGCCGCCGACGGCAGCCTGAGCGTCGATCCGACCTCGCGCCTCGCGACGATCGCCACTTTCCGCAACCGGATGGTGCGCCTCGATGGCGACGACGTCGAGGTGGCGTTCTCTCCGGACAGCGACATCAGCGAGCGGGTGATCTTTCCGATCACGGCCTCGCAGTCGAACGGGATCGAGGATGCGCGCTTCGTCGCGTTCGACGAGGGTGGGCGCAGCGTGTTTCGCGCGACCTACACGGCTTATAACGGCAGGGGGATACGCTCCGAGCTGATCGAGACCACCGACTTCCTGTCGTTCCGGATGTCGCCCCTGCGAGGCAGCGCCGCCGTGAACAAGGGCATGGCGCTGTTCCCACGCAAGATCGACGGCCGCTACGCCATGATCGCGCGGCAGGACAACGAGAATCTCTATCTCGTCTATTCGGACGACCTGATGAACTGGGACGGCGGCGTCGCGATCCTGAAGCCGCAATACCCCTGGGAGTTCATCCAGATCGGCACCTGCGGCTCGCCGATCGAGCTCGACGAAGGCTGGCTCTTGTTCACCCATGGCGTCGGACCGGTGCGGCGCTATGCGATCGGCGCCGTCCTGCTCGACAAACAGGATCCGTCGAAGGTGCTGGCGCGTTCACGCGAGCCCCTGGTCCGGCCGGAGCCGTCCGAGCGAGAGGGCTATGTTCCCAACGTCGTCTACACCTGCGGTGCGATGCGCCACCGGGACCAGATCGTCCTGCCCTATGCGGTCTCCGATACCTACTGCAATTTCGCGACGATCAGGATCGAGGCGCTGCTGCAGGCCCTGAGCCCGGTCACCGCCGACGAAACGCTTGATCTGCGGCAGGGCGCTTTCCCTGAGAAAGAGCACGAACATGACCCAAGATAAGCCCACGACCCATCGCTCGATCGCGCCGGGAGACGTGGTCCGGCTGTCCTTCGGCTTCGCCGATCAGTCCGGTGCCGGTGACTACGAGATCGTGCGGATCATGCCGACGCGGGCGAGCGGCGAGCGCGAATACCGCGTTCGCGGCGCTGACGGCCATGAGCGGGCGATCGGCCATGACCAGATTGTTTCGGACGGCCCCCGATCGGCGCGCAGCCCCGTCGGGTGACGCTCGCTGCGAGGCCGGCCTCCCGCCCCAAACCCATCCACTTCGGAGAAGACACTTGGCTGAGAACTCGAAATCCCGCGTGACCGCAGATGCCGCATTCCTGAGAACGCAAACCCAATCAATGTCGCGCAATCGCGTGCTGTCCGAAACCGAGACCATCAATCAGGCGCGCGACGCCAACACGGCGCGCTTGAGAGAATTGCGGCTGCAGAAGGAGGCGGCTGACCGCGCCGCTGCAGCATCGGCGCCCAAGCGCAAACGGCCTGTCTGACGGACTTGATGAAGGTTTCCGGAGGCCTACCACTCCACCACTGTCCGGATTGGTTGCAGCCCGCCCCTCTAGCCCGCCGGATGCGGGTTCCGACGAACGGAGATCGCTTGGACATCGACGTGACGCGAAAGCCCGACGGAACGGCCTGGCTGCTGACTGACCTGCTCGGTCGAGCGATGGGATATGTCGAGGACCGCGCGGAGGGCGAATTCATGATCTACCCTGCCGGCCAGGCGCTCGAGACGATGCAGGCCATGCGGCGAGGCCCATTCGGGTCGCTCGATGCCGCGCTGGCCGAAATCGAGCGCTTTACCCGGGGAACCTGCCGGCGCGTCTCGGAAGACACGCGTCCCGGCGTCGATGACTGAGCAAAGGCGCCCGGCAATGCGAAGACGCGAGCTAGGCCGGGCCGGGCTTGGATCGCTTCGCGAGCCTCTTGATCGGGGTGTCGTCCGGCAACTCGATCAGCTTCGCCTTGCGCGACGCCTTGGCCTGATCGGAGATCGGCAGTTCCGACAACGCCTCATCGATATGCCGACCTGCCAACGAACGCGCTGCCCGCTGCTGCCGCTTCCTGACGACATTGCGCGGGGCATCCACCGGCAGCGACAGCTCCATGTCGTGGTCGCCGACCGGCGGGCTTCCTGTCTGGGGGGCCGGATCGGGACGGATCGATGGAGCCTTGCGGAGATTGGTCATGAAGAGCGAACTGTCGCCGCAAGGCTTTTGTTCCGGTTTGCCGCGACCTTACTCGGAAATGAGGCCGTCATGTCCCGGCCAAGCGCGGTGAGGCGATGATGCCCGCACCGTGGTGGCAGAGCGGCGTGATCTACCAGATCTATCCGCGCTCGTTCCAGGACAGCAACGGCGATGGGATCGGCGACCTCAAGGGTATCACGCGGCGGCTGGGCTATCTCGCCGAACTCGGCGTCGATGCGATCTGGATTTCGCCGATCTATCCCTCGCCGATGGCCGATTTCGGCTACGACGTCTCCGATTACTGCGACGTCGATCCTCGCTTCGGCACGCTCGCCGATTTCGACGACCTGCTCGCGCAGGCCCATGCGCATGGGCTCAAGCTCCTGCTCGATTTCGTGCCGAACCATACCTCCGACCAGCATCCCTGGTTCGCCGAAAGCCGCTCCTCGCGCGGCAGTCCGAAACGGGACTGGTATCTCTGGCGCGACCCTGCCCCAGGAGGCGGACCACCCAACAACTGGATCAGCGATTTCGGCGGATCGGCCTGGGAATGGGAAGAGGCCAGCGGCCAGTACTACTATCATGCCTTCCTGAAGCAGCAGCCGGACCTCAACTGGCGCAATCCGGCCGTGCAGGCGGCGATGCACGGCGTGCTGCGCTTCTGGCTCGACCGCGGCGTCGACGGCTTCCGCATCGACGTGCTCTGGCACCTGATCAAGGCGGCCGACTTCCCGGACAACCCGCCGAACCCGGCCTATCGGCTTGCGCTGGACGAGAAGGACCGATTGATCCAGCTGCATTCGACCGACCAGCCCGAGATCCATGGCATCGCGGCCGATATGCGTGCCCTTGCGGATGAATATGAGGCCGCAGGGAGAGGCGAGCGCCTGCTGGTCGGCGAGATCTATCTGCCGGTTGAGCGGCTGATGCGCTATTACGGCGAAGATCGGCCCGGCGTGCACCTGCCCTTCAACTTCCAGCTCATCGAGGCGCCCTGGCAGGCACGCTCGCTTGCCGCGCTCATCGCCGCTTACGAGGCGGCGCTACCGCCCGGTGCGTGGCCGAACTGGGTGCTCGGCAATCACGACCGCCCGCGCGTTGCGACCAGATTGGGGGAAAGCCAGGCTCGGGTCGCGGCGATGCTGCTGCTGACCCTGCGGGGCACGCCCACCCTCTACTATGGCGACGAGCTCGGCCTGAGCGATGTGCCGATCCCGGCCGATCAGGTCCAGGATCCGCGCGAGCTGCGCCAGCCCGGCAAGGGCCTGGGGCGCGATCCGGTCCGCACGCCGATGCCCTGGGACGGCAGTGCGCATGCCGGCTTCAGCACCGCTGCGCCATGGCTGCCGCTCAACGCCGACTGGCCGGCCCGGAACGTGGCGCGGCAACTGGCCGAGCCCGCCTCGATGCTGGCGCTGCATCGCGAGCTGCTCGCGGCCCGACGCGCCCATTCTGCATTGGCTATCGGCGATTTCGCGCTGCTGGATGCCGAGGGCGATATACTCGCCTATGAACGCCGACACGGTGTGGAGCGCCTGATCGTGGCGCTCAATCTCGGGGCGAGGCCGCAACGGCTGGCCTTGCCGAACTGGGCGCATGGTTGCCGCCCCCTCCTGTCCACGCTTGCGAATCTGACGCCCGTGCAGGACGGCGCTTTGCTCCTGCGGCCGAACGAGGGCGTGATCCTGACGCTCGCCGACTGACCAGAGGGAGGAGCGAACGGATGCGCATCGCCATGCTGGCGCCGATCTCCTGGCGCACACCGCCGCGCCACTACGGCCCCTGGGAGCTGGTGACGAGCCTGCTGACCGAAGCGCTGGTGGCGCGCGACGTCGACGTCACCCTGTTCGCCACGCGGGACAGTCACACGGCCGGCACCTTGGCCGGCATCTGCCCGGCGCCCTACTCCGAAGACCCGACGATCGACGCCAAGGTCTGGGAGCTGCTGCACGTCGCCCATGTCTTCGAGCGCGCCGGCGAATTCGATCTGATCCACAACCAGGCCGATTTCGTGCCACTCGCCTTCTCGCGCCTGGTCGACACGCCCGTGGTGACGACGATCCACGGCTTCTCTTCGGAGCGCATCCTGCCAGCCTTCAAGGCCTATGAGGACCGGGTCCACTATGTCGCGATCAGCACCGCCGACCGGCATCGCGATTTGCGCTACGCCGCGACGATCCATCACGGCATCCCGATCGAGGAATTCCCGTTCGATCCGGTCGGGAGCGAGGACCTGCTCTTCTTCGGCCGCATCCACCCCGACAAGGGCGCGGCCGAGGCGATCGCCGCCGCGCGCGCAGCCAGGCGCCGGCTGGTCATGGCCGGCATCATCCAGGACCGCGGCTACCACGACGCGCAGGTCGCGCCCGCGCTCGAAAGCGAGAGCGTGGTCTATCTCGGACCAGTCGGCGGCAGCGCCCGCACGCATGCGCTCGGCTCGGCCGAGGCGTTGCTGCACCTGATCAACTTCGAGGAGCCGTTCGGCTTGTCGGTCATCGAGGCGCTTGCCTGCGGCACACCCGTCATCGCCTCCCGCCGCGGCTCGATGCCGGAACTGATCGAGCACGGCGTGACCGGGTTCCTGGTCGATAGCATTGACGAGGCCGTGGCTGCGATCGCACGCCTATCCGAGATCGACCGCGCTGCCTGCCGGGCAGCCGTCGCGGCGCGCTTCACCGTCGAGCGAATGGCCGATCGCTATCTCAAGCTGTATCGGTCCATCCTCGGATGAACCACATGCGCTCCCGGCGGACGGAGGCGCGCGGGTCCCAAGGGATCGCCACGAAGAAACAACGTGCGCTTTCCTCAGCCCTGGCCTAGGCTGCAACCCTGCTTCGACAGGACTCGCCTGGGTTCGCCCCCAGGTAGCCGCGGCAGCTGCTAGCCGGCCGCACTGCACCGAGCCCTTGCTCGCCCCTCCTGAGTGACATCCGCGCCTGCAATTTCGCATGCGCATTTCAATGGGCGGCTGCCTGCGAGGCGCCCAGCTCCGGCCGGTACGCCCCGAGAGATCGCGCCCCGTGATCTCCGAACGAGGACGAGAACGGCATGTCTAAAGGCGAACGACGCGGGAACCGAGAGGCCAAGAAGCCGAAGCAGGACAAGCCAAAGCTTGCAGCTCCCGCCCCCAACAGTCTTGCCGCTGTGGTCGGGAAGGCCGCAGCGCCAAAGCGGAAACAGCGTTCAGCGCTGTTGGGCGACGGTCCCCTGGGACCGAGTTCATGCGAGCGTCAGCCAACCACAGGATAGTAATGATCCGTTTCAGGACGATCGAGCCGAAGCCGGCTGCGAACACCAACAAGCCGACAAACATCCTGACGGCACCGCTGGCCGAACCCGCGCCGGCTGCCGGAAAGATCACGCCGCGGCAGCCAGAAGCCCCCCGGAAGCCCCGGGAACGAGCCGTCGGCCGAGAAGCTCGAGCGGGATTAGAAGTCGTCGGCGGTCAAGCGATGATAGCTCTGGCGCTTGCGGGAATAGGCTGCCCCGGCAGCCTTCCGGATGGCAGCGAGATGCGCATCATACGCTCGCAGCATCGATGCTTCGCCCGAGCCCGCCGAAGCGTCGATGCTGCGCAACGCTGCGAGCTCGACCTCGAATGCGATCTCCAGGGCGGAATCGGAGCCCCAGAAGCACACGCAGCCCCGTGCGGTGTCATACCGTCGGATCGGATTGGGGAAGTGGAGGCTCATCGGATCATCCTCCCGGGTTGATCAGGTTCAGGCGTATCGTCGACACGCTCGGATATTTGTCGCGCGACGCTGAGAACACGTCGCGCGGCAAGGCGGAGACTGGGCGTAGTATCGCGCGAAGGGCGAGACATCTCAGGTTTTCGGAACACCCAGGGCTGCCGCACAGGCCTTGGCCACGTCTGAATCTGGCGAGGAACTGCCTGGCATTGTCGCCCACCCGCCTTTTGCGATGAAATCACCCTGTTGCCACGAGCTGATCTTCTTGAATTCGGCGAGCTGCTCGGTCGCATTGGCCTGCTGCTGGAACTTCGCCACGCAGATCGGCGAGAGAGCCGCCACAAGGGCCGTGCTCGAACGCGTCCTGGCTTCTCGTTCCGCCGTGCTCTGCGTCACCCAGCCGCCCCAGGTGAAACCGATGATCGCGAGAGCAATAGCTCCGCCGACGGCGCCCCAGGCGGCCGGCTTCAGTTCTGCTGGAATTTTCATGATGTCGGACTTTCCGAACCGGAAGAAAATCTTCCGTCAAACATCATATCACGTTTTGGGTGTGGCTGATTGTCTTTTAATATGAGCTTTTTTATTTCTCCGTCGACATCCGCAATTAAGAACGGGCGAGCCGTATTTCGGTTTATGCTTTGGCGCCAGATGCTCCCGAGAACTCACGAAAGGCCCGCCGGATATCGCTTGGCGGGCCCCTTCTTTGGCTATTGTCACATCCGTGGCAGGTGCGCTTGCTATTCACGCCGTTCCGTGACGGCTACAAGCGACATGGCGCGACCGCGAAAGGGCATGAGTTGAACCCACCGACACAAGGGCGCTTCCACTTCAATCGCGCCGAGCTTTGGGCCGATGGCCTGATCCATGTGCTCGGAATCGTACTGGGCATCGGCGCGGTCGCGTATCTGATTGCACGCGTCGTCGCAGCGGCCCCGGTACCCGCGGTGATCCCGGTTGCGATCTATGGCTCCGCGCTGATGGCGGTCCTGATCATCTCTGCCGTCTATAACATGTTGCCGGTTTCGCCGGTGAAGTGGCTCATGCGTCGCTTCGACCATTCGGCCATCTACGTTTTGATCGCGGGAACATATACGCCTTTCCTGGCGAGAATGGGCGAGAGCGTCGTGGCGCATGTCCTTCTCGCCGCCGTCTGGATCGCATCGGCCGTCGGGGTCGTGCTCAAGGTCGCGCTACCCGGCCGATACGATCGCCTTTCGATCGCTCTCTATCTTCTCATCGGCTGGAGCGGCGTCTTCGCCTGGGAGAGCATCGCGCAGCTTCCAAGCCTCGCCTTGTGGCTGATCGTGACCGGGGGGCTTCTCTACACGCTGGGCGTGGTCTTTCATGTCTGGCAGGCCCTTCCGTTCCAGAACGCTATCTGGCACGCCTTCGTGCTCGTCGCCTCCGGCTGCTTCTACGGGGCCGTCTTTCAGGCTTACGCGATCGCTCCATCGAGCTGACCGCGCTCGCGGCGTTCCAGGGAGAGGCGTCTGGCGGATTGGTGTTCACAGGCTTGGCATTGGGAGGCTCTCTGCCAAGAGAGCAGCCGGTTCCGGGGGAACCATATTGCTCCACGGCACCCGTGTGAGACTGTGGCCAGGAAAGCTCCGATTTTAGATTTGATCTCAATGCGATGTGCTACTGTTGGGCTCAGCTCCTCAGGCTGACAGCAGGCGGGAGATGGAAATGGCGCATCACTATGACGTCGGCGACCAGGTCAGCCTGGCTTTCGGCTTTCACGACCAGAATGCCGTCGGGCTCTATAAGGTCACGCGCCGCTTGCCCTCTCTGGTCGACGGCGAGCCGCAGTATCGCGTGAGGGGTCTCGACGACCGGGAACGGGTCATCGGTGAAGCGCAGATCAATGGTTCACCGAGACGACACAACGCAGATCGGTCCGCTCGGCCACGTCGTCAAGACAACCCGATAACCGAGATGTTCAATCGCTTGGGCATGGAAAAGAAATAGACACGCAAACTTCTTGAAGGCCGCGCTCTCATTCAGGCCAATGCAGAAGCTCCTCTTTCCATCACGCCGTTACTGATCCCGTCTGAATCCCCGGAAATGCTGCCCCATGGAAGGGCTCGCGATAATGCCGGCGCCATCTCCGCAGCGGATTGCGCTTTTCGGCGATCAGCCAATCATGCTTGCTGGCCTTAACGCACTTGTCGGCGCAGTTCCCGGCGCGACCATCATCGGCGTGCCATTGACGATGTTCGACGCCGTCGAATTCACTCGTTCGCAGAGCCCTGAAGTAGCGATCATCTGCATCGGTACGCTGACACCGGCTAGCCTCGCGTTCCTAGGGCGCATCTTGGGCATATCACCGCTCATTCTGATCTTGCTCGTGTGCGACGATTGCGATGCCAGATCAATCAGGGCGGCGTTCCGCCTGGGCATCGCAGGCTATCTGCTGAATGGCGCTTCGAGCGACCGTCTGCTGCAAGCGCTAGCAGCTGTTCGAGGTGGCGGGCTGTACTTGGATGGGGGCTTGGCAGTCTCACTGTCCATGGGAAGCGTGCCGAGTCGCCCAAGCGGCGCTGATGATGATCTGAGCGAGCGCGAAATGCAGGTTCTCCGGCTCGTCGTCTCGAGCAATTCGAACAAGAGCATCGCACACCAGACTGGCCTGAGCATCAGATCGGTCGAAACCTATCGCTTCCGCGCCTGCAGGAAACTGGGTTTGTCTTCACGTGGAGACATCATGCGCTATGGCTCCGATCGTGGGTGGACTCTTTTTGGTTGACGTCCCGATGTCCTTGGCTGCTGAGGGCTAGATGGCTGCCTTTTCGGGCAACTCATTTCATGGTGCATTGCAACATAATCCACGCGAGACAGTTGGGCTCTCGTCAGCGCCATCTCGGCATGACCCGCAAAGGACAGCCGCGATGCGCAGCCTCTCCGATACGATCGCCCGTCTGAAAGCAGCCAAGGGCAAGTTTCCGTTGGCTGGCGCGGCGGCTCAGCCGTCCCGACTGTCGCCGCTTGGCGATTTCGGTGCCAATCCGGGCGCGCTTCACGGCTACTGCTACGTGCCGCAACGGCTGCCGGCGGGTGCGCCGCTCGTCGTCGTGCTCCATGGCTGTACGCAGACGGCCGCCGGCTATGACAATGGCTCGGGCTGGTCTCAGCTCGCGGACCGACATGGCTTCGCCCTGCTTTACCCCGAGCAGCAGCGGGCCAACAATCCGAACCTCTGCTTCAACTGGTTCGTGCCCGAAGACATCAAGCGGGACTCCGGCGAGGCGCTTTCGATCGCACAGATGGTTCGCAGGATGATCGAGCATCACGGGCTCGATCGGGGGCGGGTCTTTGTCACCGGGCTTTCGGCAGGAGGCGCCATGACCTCGGTCATGCTCGCTACCTATCCCGAACTCTTTGCCGGCGGCGCGATCATTGCCGGGCTTCCCTATGGCTGCGCGGCATCGATCCCGGAAGCATTCGACCGTATGCGCGGGCATGGATTGCCCTCCGAACGCGAACTCGAAGCGCGTATCCGCAAAGCTTCCGCTCATCGGGGAGTGTGGCCGACCCTCTCGCTCTGGCATGGCAGTGCCGACCGGACGGTCGCTCACAGCAACATGGACGCCATCGTCGCACAGTGGCGTGGCCTGCACGGGCTGAAGACTGTGGAGCCAGATAAGAGCGCCGTCGGCCCTCATTCCCGGAGGATTTGGCGCGACGACACTGGCATCGCGAAGATCGAGGCTTTCAGCATTGCCGGCATGGGGCACGGCACGCCGCTCAGCGGCGCCGACGATATCGGCACCCCAGGGGCGTTCATGCTCGACGCCGGAATCTCGTCCACCCGCCATATCGCGCGGTTCTGGCAGTTGACCGAAGCGGGATCTGAGCTCGCCGTGTCGGCTCACGTCGAAGCGCCCCCCAAGGCCACGCCGGAACGCATCGGCCGAGAATCACCTACCGCCCCCTCGCGGATACGAGGATCGGCCTCCGGCGTCGGCAAGGTGATCGAGGATGCGCTGCGGGCGGCGGGGCTCATGCGCTAGCCGCGGGTAAACCCGACACTGCCTGCGCAACCTATTCTGGAGAATCCGGAACTTCGTGAGCGGCCATCCGTTGGGTTCTTATGAGCGGACTTACCCGCTCCAGGATCCCCGCATATGAAAAAGCTGCTCACGGTCGCGCTCGTCGCGGCGATGGTGCCGTTCGCCGGCATGGCCCAGACGCCGACGACTGCTCCGACCCCGACTTCGCCGGTTGACGCCAACGCTCCGCTGACCGGCGCCAACAGCTTCACCGAAGGACAAGCCAAGAGCCGCCTCGAAGCAAACGGGTACACCGAGGTGAGCGGGTTGAAGAAGGACGACAACGGCGTCTGGAAGGGCTCGGCGATGAATGCCGGCGCCAAGGTCAATGTCTCCGTCGACTATCGCGGCAACGTCGTTCGCAACTGAACGCTGCTGCCCCCTCCAGATATGTGGAAAATCAGATGACCAGCACGATCACCCGATCCTATGAAAATTACGAAACCGCCGCTGTCGTGGTCGAAAACCTCGAAGCGGCTGGAATATCGGATTCCGACATCAGCGTCGTCGGCAAGGACGACAGCACCAATGACAACAACGCTGCCGAAGGTGCTGGCATCGGAGCTGGCGTCGGCGGCGCGGCTGGCCTGCTGGCAGGTCTCGGCATGCTCGCCATCCCCGGAGTCGGCCCGGTCGTCGCCGCAGGCTGGCTTGCAGCTACGGCCGCTGGCGCGGTCGCGGGCGCGGCAGCTGGCGGACTGGTCGGCTCGTTCACCAGTGCGGGTCTCACCGAGGACGACGCGAACTACCACGCCGAGACAGTCCGTCGCGGCGGCACGGTGGTTTCGGTGAAAGCTCCCGACGAGCACACTGTAACGGTCGAAGCCATCATGGATGATGCTACGCCGATCGACCGCGACGCCCGGCTCGCCAGTTATCGCGCGGAAGGCTGGACGGAGTTCGACGCCAAGGCCCCGCCCCACAGCAGCTTGGCGCCGTCAACTAAGCGCCCGCAGTTCCCCGTCGACTAGGGGCGGTCGACGCTCTTGATCAACACCACTAGCGAGATGGCCTCCAAGATGGCTTTCGGGGGCCATCTCGACTCATTTCTATTACAAAATGGCACCATACACACTCTAGAATCATATGGTTAAATGTAAAATAATAGAACATTTTGCAATAAATTGATTTATATATTGCAACAACAAAGGATATAGTTCCAAGAAAGCGGCGGCGTACGGCACGAGACTGAAGGCGACGCTCATGACCACGCCACAGAAGGCCCGGTTACATCGCGGCTGCAGTCTCAGAACCCTGCAAGCGTTCGCGCGGCCTCACCGCGGTCGCTGCCTTGCAAGTTGAAGTCTCAGCTAGAATCCCGGTTATTCGATCCATTTAAGACCATGGCTGGCGATCTCCAGCCGGCCTCCGTCATGGCACCGAGTGCCTCGGAGTTTCTCGCCATGGCGCTCGCGACTCCGAGCACTGTGACGGGCGGGTTCCGCTCCGTGAACATTCGGTGCGGGCGCCAGAAGCCGGCGCGCGCCAATATTCGTAGGTCGATTCCATGTTGAGCTGGCGCAGGCCCGCTCAGAGCTGCACGCCGCCGATCTCCGGCAGGAACGCCTCCCAGGCGGCATCGTCGTGCAGAATGCAATTCTCGCCGCCTTCCTCGTGATCGATCACAAGCTGAACGGCGGCCCGCGCCTGGCCCCGCCAGTCCGCAGCGGGCGCTCTCGGCCGTAGCCGAGGAGATCGCGGAGATAGGCTCCATGGAGAGAAAGCGCTGGTCAGCTCCCGCGATAGGTGGAGTAGCTCCAGGGCGAGGCGACGAGCGGAACATGGTAGTGCCCCTCCGGATCTGCGATGCCGAAGCGGATCGGCACGACGTCGAGGAAGGCGGGATCGTCGAGCCCGACCCCGCGGGTCCGAAAATAGGCCCCGATGCCGAACTCGATCTCGTAACGCCCGACCCGGAAGGCCTCGCCGGCGAGAAGCGGCGCGTCCGTGCGGCCGTCCGCATTGGTGATCGCCTCGGCGACGCGGATGCGCGACCCGTCCGATTCCATCCTGTGCAGGATGATCGGGACACCAGGGGCCGGACGCCCGGACCAGATGTCGAGGACATGCGTCGAAAGCCGGGGCATGGAACATCTCACTCGCTGAGGTCGGCTCAAATCTGAAAACAATCATCGCGGACGCCGCATCCATGCGCCATGCCGCCATTTTCCCGGCCGGCGCGAAACTCTTTTCAAAGACGCTGCGTTACACGCGATGTCAGTAACGGACGCCTCTTCGGATGAGGCGCAGACGGGCTCATCATGCCCGCGGGTTCCGTGCTGAAGGGTTCACCCCCACGCGGAAAGCGATCGCGAGCGAACCACGCGTCGACGGCTCGGGGCGCGACGGGCCTAGAGGCTGTTAGTGACCATGGGAGGGATTTGATGAGGTCAAAACCGCAGAGATGGGAGGAGCATCGCGCCGCCGATACGTCCGTATCGGCAAGCGGTGCGACGCTGCAGATCTGCGGTTTTCACCTCACCCACAGGGCGCGGCGCTTTTGCGCAACTGCCGTGTCGTTCTTCGTAGCAAGCCGGAAGGCTTGCGTCCTCGAACTCCTTGCATTCGCACAAAATCGCCAGCGTCAAATCCCTCCCATGGCCACTAACAGCCTCTAGTTGCCAGCCTGTTTAGTTTCCGCCGCTGCGAGCGCCCGGGCGACATGGGCCCGCACGTCGAGCACCATGGCGTCCACGAAGGCCCGCACTCCGGGCGAGGCACGGCGGGTCGGATACAAGGCTCCGAGCGTGACGGGTGGCGGCGCGTTCTGCGAGAGAACCTCGACAAGGCGGCCGTCAGCCAGCGCCGCCGCGACCTCGAATTTCGGCTTTAGAATGATCCCCTCGCCGGCAAGCCCCCAATCAGTGAGGACGTCGCCGTCATCGGCGTCGAGCGGCCCCGAGACCCGAAGAGTGACCGGCTTGCCCTGAACCTGAAGGGTCCAGCGAAACTGCTGGGCCCCCGGATAGCGCAGCAGCAGGCAGCGATGCGAGAGGAGATCGCCCGGATGCTTCGGCGTCCCATATGCGGCGAGATAGGAAGGGGCGGCGCAGAGCACGCGATCGATATCCGCGATCTTGCGGACGGTAAGGCCCGAATCCTTCAGATCCGCCAGGCGCAAGGCCACGTCGATCGAATCGTGCACCAGGTCGAGCATGTGCTCCGACAGCCGCAATTGTATCTCCAGGCCCGGATGAGCGCGCCGGAAAACTGCGGCGAGCGGCCCGACCACGCGCCGGCCCAGACCGAGCGGTGCCGTGACCCGCAACGGACCGCGCAGTTCGTCCCCGGCTTGCGCCATGCTCATTCGGGCACACTCGACCGCCTCGACGATCTTGAGGCAATGCTCGTAGAACACCCGCCCTCGATCGGTGAGGCTCATGCGCCGGGTCGTCCGCGCGAACAGCGGCGCGCCCATCTCCGCTTCCAGCATCTGCATACGGTAGCTCACGACCTGCGCCGACATGCGCAGCGCCCGGCCCGCGGCTGAGAAGCTGCCCAATTCCGCTGCCCTGACGAAGATATGCAGGTTCTCGAGAGAGGGAATCGGGCTCTTCATCTTACGATCCTGTCGGAGGGTCCTTCGCAAGCCCTGGCGGACGACCGCCCCCAATCGGCCCGTTACGATAGCCATCACACCAATCAGAGGAAACAGGCCATGTTGGGCGCCTATCTCATGGAATGGGGCAGCCTGCTGCTGCGCTGGCTGCACGTCATCACCGCGATCGCGTGGATCGGGTCTTCGTTCTTCTTCATGCATCTCGATGCCAGCCTTCGCCGCGTACCGGAGATCGCCGCCGGCGGTGCCGCCTGGCAGGTGCATGGCGGTGGCTTCTACGAGATGAGGAAATTTCTCGTCGCACCTGCCCAGATGCCGGAAGAATTGACCTGGCACAAATGGCAATCGTACTGGACCTGGATCTCCGGATTCTTTCTTCTGGTCTGGGTCTATTACGGGCAGTCGGATCTCTATCTGATCGATCCGGCGGTGCGTGCGCTCGCGCCCTGGCAGGCCGTCATGTTCGGCGTCGGCGGGTTGGCGCTCGGCTGGCTGGTCTATGACGCTCTGTGCCGCTGGCTGGTCGGGAAGCAGGACATCCTTCTGGCAGCTCTCGTCTTCGTCTTCGTGGTTGCGATGAGCTGGGCCTTCTCGCAGATCTTCTCGGGCCGGGGCGCGCTCATCCATACCGGCGCCCTCATGGCCACGATGATGACCGGAAACGTGTTTCTCAACATCATCCCCAATCAGAAGAAGGTCGTGGCCGATCTGATCGCCGGCCGGACACCGGACCCGAGCTACGGCAAGCAGGCGAAGCAGCGCTCGACGCACAATAATTATTTCACGCTGCCTGTTCTGTTCTTCATGCTGTCGAACCACTACCCGTCAATGTACGCAAATTCGGCCGTCATTCCGCTCGTTGTGACATTGGTGATCGTTGCGGGCGCCGTGATCCGCCACTTCTACAACATGCGGCACGCCAGTCACGGCAACGCCCGCGGCCAACCCTGGTGGGCCTGGCTCGTCGCCATCCTGGCGCTCTGGTCCGCCTTCTGGGTCGCGATGTCCGCGTCTCCGGGCGGGCGCGAGCAACTCGGCCTGCCTCCGGCCGAGTCCACAAAGGGTGCGGCCCTTTCGATGCCCGCGCCGACAGAGGTGGCGAACGTGATCGCGGGTCGCTGCTCCATGTGTCACGCGGACGAGCCGTCCTGGCCCGGCATCCACATCGCGCCCAAGAACGTGCGGCTGAATACCCCGGAGGCGGTCGCCCGTGAGGCCGATGCAATTCGGGTCCAGGCGGTGATGAGCCACGCCATGCCGCCCTTCAACGCCACCGGCATGACGCCCGAGGAACGACGCTTGGTGGCCGCATGGCTCTCGTCTCGCCAGTGAGCGGATCATTGAGGACGCGAACGCGGCCCTCTCGTTCGTAAGGCCGCCGCGATGCGGCTCTTCGACATGACGGTCCTTCTGTCCACAGTGTCCCGCGATCGAGAGGCCATCCCCTGCCAAGCCTCTCGCGCTTGGCTGGCAGCGGGGTTTCAACATCGGGATGTCCACCGTGTTCCGGCAAGCCTGTCCGCACAAGGCCGGCACTCCGCCGGTTCGATTGTTCACCGATTCTGGAAAGAGTCTCAGGAAATCGCGAAGATGCCACCGCGCCTCTCGCGTCTATCGTCAAATATCGGGCGAAAGCCGGACGCAATAAGAAAATCAACGGGAGAAGACGATGCTCGAGCGCCTGTTCAGGTTGGGCGAACTGAAATCGAATGTTCGGACGGAAGTCGTTGCCGGGTGCACGACGTTCCTCACGATGGCCTATATCATCTTCGTCAATCCGAATATCCTGTCGACCACAGGCATGGACGCCCATGCCGTCTTCGTCGCAACTTGCCTGGCCGCGGCCATCGGCTCGGCGACCATGGCCCTGTGGGCGAACTGGCCCGTCGCCATGGCTCCCGGCATGGGGCTGAATGCCTTCTTTGCCTTCACGGTGGTCGGCAAGCTCGGCTATTCTTGGCAGCAGGCGCTCGGGGCGGTGCTGATCTCCGGCCTTATCTTCCTCGTGCTCTCGCTGACCGGCGTACGCCGCTGGCTGATCGCCGGCATACCCGCCTCGATGCGCAGCGCGATCGCGGCCGGTGTCGGACTGTTCCTCGCCATCATCGCGATGAAGGGCGCCGGCCTCGTGGTGGCGAGCCCGGCGACCTTCGTCACCTTGGGCGACCTCACCTCGACAGGCGCGCTGCTCAGCATTGGCGGATTTTTCGTCATCGCCGCGCTCGATGTGCTGAAGGTGCCGGGCGCCATCCTCATCGGCATCCTCGCCACCACGGCGGCGGCGATTCTCACGGGTTTCAGCCAGTTCGGCGGCATCGCCTCGGCGCCGCCGTCCATCGCACCGACCTTCCTCCAGCTCGACGTACTCGGCGCCCTCAAGAGCGGCCTGCTCCATGTCGTGCTGGTGATGGTGCTGGTCGAGGTGTTCGACGCCACGGGCACACTGATCGGTGTCGCCAAGCGCGCCGGACTGTTGACGCAGGGTGCGAACCACACCAATCACGGCCTCAGCCGCGCCTTGATGGCCGATTCCACCGCCATCGTCGCCGGATCGGTGCTCGGCACCTCCTCCACCACCGCCTATATCGAAAGCGCCTCAGGCGTGCAGGCGGGCGGGCGTACCGGCCTCACTGCGTTGACCGTCGCGGTGCTGTTCCTGTTCGCGACCTTCCTCGCACCGCTCGCCGGCTCCGTGCCCGTGCAGGCGACCGCGCCGGCGCTGCTCTACGTCGCCGCGCTCATGCTGCGCGAGCTCGCCGAGGTGCATTGGGACGACGCGACTGAAACCCTGCCGGCGGTGCTGACGGCGATCACCATGCCGTTCACCTATTCCATCGCCAACGGTCTGGCCGTCGGTTTCGTCAGCTACGCCGTGCTGAAGCTGCTGACCGGACGGGCGCGGGAGGTCCATGCGGCGACCTGGCTGGTGGCCGCCCTCTTCGTCATACGCTTCGTGCTCTATCCCGAAGGTTGATCGACAAGGATACGCGGAACGACGAGGCCCTGCCAATTCGCGGCAGGGCTTCGTTGCGTCCATGACTCTTAGAGCTTTTCCGGCGAACACGGGTTCGCCTCCAATGCTTTACCTCTTTGTTTTTACGCGCTTCCGGACGCAAAACCGCTACGCACTTTTGCTGGAATTGCTCTTAGAAGGCGCCCTTCAGCGAGCGCACGGCGAAATCGATGAAAAGCCGCACCTTGGGGTCCTGGAACTCGCGGTGGGGGGTGAGGCAGCCGAACTGCGCGCCGAGCGGCCTCGTCTGCGGCAGCACCTCGAGCAACCGCCCCGCTTCCAGATCCGCGCGCACCTCGTAGTGAGGCCGGTTGGCGATACCGGCACCGTCGAGCGCCCATTGCGTCAGCACGTCGCCGTCATCGGCGTCGAAGCGGCCGGAAACGGTCATCTTGCGCGGGCCGTCGGGGGTCTCCAGTGTCCAGAAATATTCCGGCGAGCGCGGGAAGCGTAGCAGCAGGCAATTGTGGTCCACGAGGTCGTCCGGCGAAGACGGCGTGCCGTGCCGCGCGACATAGGATGGCGACGCCACCAGCACGCGGCTGCAATCGGCGATCTTCCGCCAGTTCAGCGCCGAGTCTTCCAGCTGCCCGAGGAAGAAGGCGGCATCCACCCCCTCCTCCACGATGTTCACCACCCGATCGGAGAGGCGCAACCGGATCTGGATCTCCGGGTGCTCGTCGCAGAATCGCAGCACCAGGGGGGCGATCAAGCGGCGGCCGACCCCGAGCGGAGCCACGACCCGCAGCACGCCCTGCGGTGTCCCCGCATAGGAGGCAATGGTCGCCTCGGTCTCGTCGAGCGCGGCGATCACCTTGCAGGCATTGTCGTAAAGTGCCGCCCCGATCTCGGTTGGCGCCAGCTTTCGGGTGGTGCGGTTGAGCAGCCGCACGCCGAAGCGGGCCTCGAGATCCTTGATCCGGTTGGATGCCGCGGCCGGAGTGAGGCGCAGATCCCGTCCGCCCGCCGAAATCGAACCGCGCGCCACCACGCGCACGAACACACGCAAGTTTTCCAGATAGGACACGGCCGCCTCGATTTTCAACGAAACCGTTGAAACTGTTCCCGCTTCGAGGCGGGTTACGCCGCCCCCTTTTCCACATTCTAATCCCGAGAAACGGGAGAGACGCAATGGCCGGGGACATCCGCTTCCTGCTCAACGGCGACGAGGTCCGCCTCGCTTCGGCCGGGCCGGGAGACACGCTGCTCGATTTCCTGCGCCTCGATCGTCGTCTCACCGGCACGAAGGAAGGGTGCGCGGAAGGCGATTGCGGGGCCTGCACCGTCCTCATCGGCCGGCTGCTGAACGGCGTGCTGGTCTACGAGCCCATCAATGCCTGCATCCGCCTGATCGCCTCCTGTCACGCCTGCCATGTGGTCACGGTGGAACATCTAGCAGGCCGGAACGGCGAACTGCATCCCGTCCAGCAGGCCATGGTCGAGCATCACGGCAGCCAGTGCGGCTTCTGCACGCCGGGCTTCGTCATGGCGCTCTATGGATTGTGGATGGGCAATCCCGAGCCGGATGTCCTCGACATCGAGACGGCCCTGCAGGGCAATCTGTGCCGCTGCACCGGCTATGAGCCGATCGTCCGCGCCGCGCTCGCTGCGGCGCGCGCCGGCGGGCAGGCACAGGACTGGCTGAAGACCGAGCGCGCCGCGATCACGGCGCGGCTAGGCGCGCTTGCCAGCACGGGCGCGGACGTCAGCATGGGCACGGAACGCGCGATCGTGCCGGGTGATGTCGACGATCTCGCCGCGACGCTGGAGGCTCATCCGCAGGCGATCATCGTTGCCGGCGCCACCGATGTCGGGCTCTGGGTCAACAAGCATCTGCGCAGCATCAGCCCCGCCATCTTCATCGGGCACCTGATGAAGGAGATCACGGTCGATGCGGATGGCATCCGCATCGGTGCCGGTGTCAGCTATTCCGAGTTCCTGCCGGTGGCCCACCAGTACTTGCCGGAGGCCGAAGCCTATCTGCTGCGCATCGGCGGCTGGCAGGTGCGCAACGCGGGCACCATCGGCGGCAACATCGCCAATGGCTCGCCAATCGGAGAGATGCCGCCCCTGCTGATCGCGCTGCGTGCACAAATCGTGCTGCGCAAGGGGGCGGAGCGACGTACGCTCCCGCTGGAGGACTTCTTCATCGCCTATGGCAAGCAGGATCGGCAGCCAGGCGAATTCGTCGAGACCATCCTGATCCCGCACCGCGAAGGCGCGCGGGTCGCTGCCTACAAGGTCTCGAAGCGCGCCCATGCCGACATCTCGGCGGTATCGGCCGGCTTTGCGGTTCGCGAGAGTGAAGGCCGTATCGTGGACGCGCGGATTGCCTTTGGCGGCATGGCGGGAACGCCGCGGCGCGCTCCCGCCGCCGAAGCCGCGCTGATCGGCCGGCCCTTTGCGAGGGAAAGCTTCGAAGACGCCACGGCCGCGGTGCAGGACGATTTCGCGCCGTTGACCGACTGGCGCGGCAGTTCCGACTACCGCCGCATCGTGGCGGGCAACCTGTTCCGCCGGTTCTGGCTCGAGCAGTCGCAGACGGTCGAACCGGTCCGCATTGACCGCGCCCTCAGCGCCTGAGGCAAGGAGGCCCGGGATGAAGCACGACACCATCGCGCGCGAGACGGCTTGGGGCAGCGCACACCAAAGCGTGGCCCATGATTCCGCGATCAAGCATGTCAGCGGCCGAGCGGACTATACCGACGATATCGCCGAGCCGGCGGGCACGCTGCATGCGGCGCTCGGCCTGTCGAAGATCGCGCATGGCCTCATCCGCCGGATGGACCTCGACAAGGTCCGCGCGGCGCCCGGCGTCGTCATGGTGCTGACCGCCGCCGACCTGCATGGCCATAACGACGTCAGCCCTACCGGCAAGCATGACGACCCGATCCTCGCCGAAGGCGAGGTGCTGTTCCATGGCCAGCCGATCTTCGCCGTCATCGCCCGCACCCGGCTGCAGGCCCGCAAGGCGGCGGCGCTCGCCGAGATCGACTATGAGGCGCTGCCGCACCATCTCGATCCGCTCGCTGCGCGTGCCGCCGGGATGGACTACGTGACCGAGCCCCTGAAGCTGCGCCGCGGCACGCCCGAGGCCGCGATGGCAGCATCGCCTCGCCGCGCCGCCGGGCAGTTCTCGATCGGCGGGCAGGACCATTTCTATCTCGAAGGCCAGATCGCCCTCGCCATTCCCGGCGAGGACGACGAGATGACGCTGTTCGTCTCGACCCAGCACCCGAGCGAGGTTCAGCACATGGTCGCCCATGCGCTCGGCACCCACGCCAATGCGGTGGTGGTGAATGTGCGCCGCATGGGCGGAGGGTTCGGCGGCAAGGAAACCCAGATGAACCTCTTCGCCTGCATCGCCGCCATCGCGGCGCGCAGGCTGGGCTGCGCCGTCAAGCTGCGGCCCGACCGCGACGAGGACATGGTCGCCACCGGCAAGCGGCACGATTTCGTGGTCGACTACGAGGTCGGCTTCGACGCGGCCGGGCGGATCCTGGCGGTGACCGGCGACTGGCATGCCCGCTGCGGCTTCTCCGCCGACCTCTCGGGACCGGTGACCGACCGGGCCCTGTTCCACGCCGACAACGCCTATTTCTACCCCGATGTGGAGCTGCGTTCGCATCCCTGGCGCACCCATACGGTCAGCAACACCGCCTTTCGCGGCTTCGGCGGCCCCCAGGGCGTGATCGTGGCCGAGCGCATCATCGAGGAGATCGCCTACGCGACAGGGCAGGACACGCTCGCGGTGCGTAAGGCGAATCTCTACCGCAACGGCCAGCTCACGCCCTATCACCAGCCGGTCGAGGACCAGATCCTGCCGCGCCTGTTCGAAGAGCTGGAGGCGAGCGCCGACTATGCCCGCCGCCGGCAGGCCGTGCTCGACTTCAATGCAAAAGGCGGCGTCATTCGGCGCGGCATCGCGCTGACCCCGGTGAAGTTCGGCATCAGCTTCACCGCCACGCATTACAATCAGGCCGGCGCGCTGGTTCACGTCTATTCGGACGGCTCGGTCCATCTCAACCACGGCGGCTGCGAGATGGGCCAGGGCCTGCACACCAAGGTCGCGCAGGTGGTGGCCGAGGCGTTCCAGATCGATCTCGATCGCATCAAGATCACCAAGACCACGACCGAGAAGGTACCGAACACCTCGGCGACCGCCGCGTCTTCCGGCACCGACCTCAACGGCATGGCCGCGCTCGATGCCTGCGCGCAGATCACGGCCCGGCTCGTCCGATTCCTGTGCGAGAGCCGCGACGCGACCGCGGATGAAATCATCTTCGCCCGCAACCAGGTGCTCGTGCGCGGCGAAGCCATCTCCTTCGAGCAGGTGGTGCGCGAAGCCTATTTCGCGCGTGTGCAGCTCTCCGCCGCCGGCTTCTACGCGACGCCGAAGATCCACTGGAACCGGGCGGAGGGGCGCGGACGTCCCTTCTATTATTTCGCCTATGGCGCGGCCTGCGCCGAGGTCGCGGTCGATACCCTCACCGGCGAATACACGGTGGAACGGGTCGACGTGCTGCACGATGTCGGCCGTTCGCTGAACCCCGCCATCGACAAGGGGCAGGTCGAAGGGGCCTTCGTGCAGGGCGCGGGCTGGCTGACCAGCGAGGAACTCTGGTGGGACGAGGCGGGCCGGCTGCGCACGCATGCACCCTCGACCTACAAGATCCCGCTCGCCTCCGACCGGCCGAAAATCTTCAATGTCGCGCTCGCCGAATGGTCGGTGAACCGCGAGCGGACCATCAAGCGCTCCAAGGCGGTGGGCGAGCCGCCCTTCATGCTCGGCATTGCGGTGTTCGAGGCGCTCGGCATGGCGGCCGCCTCGGTGGCGGACTATCGCGAGGCCCCGCGCCTCGATGCGCCGGCGACCCCCGAGCGGGTACTCATGGCGGTCGAGCGGCTGAAGCGGGGGAGCGCATCATGATCCGGGTGCGCGTCGTGCGGACGCGCGGCTCGACCCCGCGCGAGGAAGGTGCCGAGATGCTCGTCGGCCCCGACACGGTGAGCGGGACCATCGGCGGCGGCCATCTCGAATATATGGCGATCGATCGCGCCCGGCAGATGCTGGCGCGCGGCGAGGCGAGCGCGCAGATGGATGTTCCCCTCGGCCCCGCCATCGGCCAGTGCTGCGGCGGCCGCGTCCAGCTCGGCCTCGACCGGGCGGCGCCTACCCCGCCGCCTCCCGGCTCTCCAGTGCTGATCTTCGGCGCCGGTCATGTCGGGCGGGCGCTGGCGTCCGCGCTGCATCGGCTCCCGCTGTCGCCGCGGCTCATCGACCAGAGGGCCGCCGAG
This sequence comes from Allobosea sp. GW821-FHT03A12, assembly GCF_058986765.1. NCBI lineage: Bacteria > Pseudomonadati > Pseudomonadota > Alphaproteobacteria > Hyphomicrobiales > Alloboseaceae > Allobosea > Allobosea sp. GW821-FHT03A12. The sequence goes on along the minus strand of NZ_JBYSVZ010000001.1, from coordinate 983,500 downwards.
CTTGCGCTTGCCGAGCCCGGCATTCCCGCCACCCTGGCGGCCTTGCCGGAGGCGGAGGTCCGACGCGCCCCGCCCGGTGCCGCCTATGTCATCCTGACCCATGACCACGCGCTCGACTTCCTGATCGCGGTCGAAGTCCTGAGGCGTCGGGACGCGGCCTATGTCGGCATGATCGGCAGCCGCACCAAGCGCGCGACCTTCCAGCGCTACGCCGCGCTGGAGGGCGTCGACACCCGGCCTCTCGTCTGCCCTGTGGGCGCCGGGTTTCCCCGCGACAAGCGGCCGGACGTGATCGCCGCCTTTGCCTGCGCCGAGATCCTGTCGGCCCTGTTGACGCACGGAGCGGGCGCCGATGCGTGCCCGGCAGCGCCGGCCGAGGTCAGCGCCACCATCTGCCTTTCCGATTGAACCTTGAGCGAGACATGACCAGGACCCTGCTGCGCGGCCGCATCCTCACCTTCCATGCCGATCCGGCGGAGACGGACGACAACCATCTCTATATCGAGAACGGCGCGATCCTGATCGCCGACGGCGTCATCGAGGCCGTCGGCGACCATGACGAGCTGCGTCGGCAGGGGCTTGCCGACGGCGCACGCGAGATCGACCACCGGCCGCATCTCATCCTGCCGGGCTTCATCGACCCGCACATCCATTTCCCGCAGGTGCAGGTGATCGCCAGTTGGGGCGCGCAGCTGCTCGACTGGCTGAACCGCTACACCTTCCCCGAGGAAGCGCGCTATGCGGACAACGACCACGCGACCCGCATGGCGTGCGCCTTTCTCGACCAACTCGTCGCGCATGGCACGACGACGGCCTGCGCGTTCTCCTCGGTCCACCGGGGCAGCACGGAGGCGTTGTTCGAGGCGGCGGATGCCCGCGGCATGGCCCTCATCGCCGGAAAGGTGATGATGGACCGCAACGCGCCCGAGGGCGTGCGGGACACCGCGCAGTCGGGCTATGACGATTCCAAGGCGCTGATCGCCCGCTGGCATGGCAATGGCCGGCTGCGCTTCGCCATCAGCCCGCGCTTTGCCATCACCTCAACGCCGGAGCAGATGGCCGCCGCCGGCGCCCTGGCCCGCGAATACCCGGCGATGCACATCCAGAGCCATCTCAGCGAGAACCTCGCCGAGATCGACTACACGCTCCAGCTCTATCCTGAGGCGCGCGACTATCTCGATGTCTACGAGCAGTACGGCCTGCTCGGCCGGCGGTCGCTCATGGGGCACTGCATCCATCTTCGCGAGCGCGAGATCGCGCGCATGGCCGAGACCGGGACGCGGGCGATCTTCTGCCCGACTTCGAACCTGTTTCTCGGCTCCGGCCTGTTCGACGCGGACAGCCTGCGTGCGGCCGGGATCGTCTCCGGGATCGCGACCGATGTCGGTGGCGGCACCAGCTACTCGCTGCTCCAGACACTGAACGAGGGCTACAAGGTCCTGCAGCTTCGCAGCCAGAAGCTGCAGCCGCTCGCGGCTTTCCACTGGGCAACGCGCGGCAACGCCGTGGCACTCGGGATGGAGGACCGGATCGGCTCCATCCGGCCAGGTGGGGATGCGGACCTCGTGGTGCTCGATTCTCGCGCCACGCCCGACATGGCACTGCGCGCCGAGCGGATCGAGACGTTGTCGGAAGAGCTGTTCCTGTTGCAGATCCTCGGCGACGATCGGGCAATCGCCGAGACCTATGTCGCCGGTCGGCCAATGAAGCAAATGGCCACGGCCAGCTGAACCGGGCCGGCGACAGCCAGCGGCGGCCCGGTAATCTCAATGTCGAATTCGGCCGCAAGTGCTTTGGCCCTTGCGAGATCGCGCGCGTGGCCGCGCTATCCAAACCGGCTACGCCGCCCGCGCAAACGCCAAGGCCAGTCGCCACGAACACTTGACCTGGGCCTCTCGGCGGGGGTCGGATCTGTACTGTCCGCGAGCGCCCAAAACTGAACGGCAGGCGAGTTCCATGGCCCTGCGGGGTAGAACCTGTCTCGCCGACAACGGCGTCCGCCACGATCTCGACCCGGATGGCGTGGAACGCATCGAGAATGAGAAAATGGTCACCAACAAGGAGGATACGCATGCCAAGGCGCGAACTGCCCCAGCCATGATGTAGCGACCATCATCCTCCTGGCTTCTGCCTGGTCACGCACGCCTGGCTGGCGAGTCGAAACTCGGCAGCGGAAGCGCTGCTCACAGAATGTCCGCTCTCCGGGAACAAGCCAAGTTCCGCTATTGGCGCAACTCAGCCGAATGTTTGGAGAGTTGCGGCGTGTTCGACGACGGACTTTATGAAATCTCCGTCAGCAGCCCGTGCTGCCCGGATGTGCGCAGGAAATGCAGCAAATCTGACAGTCCCTCGCCGAGCAAGGTCACGTGCGAGCGCATCATTTGCGCCGCTTGGGCGCCTTCGCCGCGCAAGATCGCCTCCATGACGCGCTCATGCTCGGGAATGGAGGAATGCATCCGCCCGGGCTGGTAGGTAATGGTGCGTCGATAGGGTGAGATCTTCAGCGTCAGCCGCCGCAGCTCATCTTGCAGAATGCGGTTGTGGCTGGCTGCAGCGATCAGCTCGTGGAAAACGAGATTGGCTGCATAGAATGCCTCCGCATCTTCAGCGGTTGCAGCTTCGGCACAAACGCGGTGCGCCGCTTGGAGACGTGCTCGCTGATCCGGCTGGATGCGGCGAGCAGCTTGGGACGACGCGAACGCTTCCAGCTCAGCGACGACCCCGAACGCATCCAGGAGATCGGCGAGCGACATTTGCGACACCTGGAGGCCTTGGCGACCACGCGAGACGACGAGGCCGCTGGCTGCCAGGCGCTGCAATGCCTCACGCACCGGTGTGCGCGACATGCCGAATTGCTCGGCGAGCTGGCGTTCGTCCAGCCTGTCTCCCGGCCGACGAATTCCCTTGAGGATTTCCTCCTCGAGGCGAGTGACCACTCCGGCCGAAAGCGATTCAGGCTCGTCTGGCGTCATCGATCTGTTCATTCGCGCCATGGCTTCGGCGCCTCACCTGCTGTCAGCCGAATAAAATCTGTTCGCGACCAGCTCCGCGAGCGCCACAAGCCCATAGAGGAGGAGACCGCAGATGCAAAGCACCACGATGGCCGCCATCGACACCTCCGTGTCGGCGCGCGCCGTCGCGAAGATGATGAGATAGCCGAGGCCTGCCTGTGCGGTGATGAACTCGCCGATGATCACACCGATGATCGCCAGCGTGATCGCGATCTTCATGCCGCTGAAGATGTGTGGCAGCGCGGTGGGAAACCGGACGCTGGTGAAGACCTGCCATTCCGTGGCGGTCAACGAGCGGCACAGTCGCAGAATGCCGCGGTCGACGCTGAGGAAGCCGGCAGTCGTCGCGATGACCATCGGGAAGAAGGCGATGAACACCGAAAAGGCGATGCGCGACTGCGAGCCGACGCCGAGCCAGATGATGAAGAGCGGGGCGAGCGCGATCTTCGGAATGAGCTGGAAGAAGATCAGGTTCGGGTAGAGCGCCTCGCGCGCCGTGTCGGAATAGGTGATGAGGACGGCGATCGCGACGCCGAGCAGGACCGCCAGCAGGAAGCCGGCGGCGGTTTCCAGCGTAGTCGGCACCGCATGCGTCAGCAGGATGTCGTAGCGGGCGACGATGTATTTCGCGATCGAGACCGGAGAGGGCAGGATGACCGAGGGAACCTGCCAGATCGTGACGTAAAGCTGCCAGGCCGCCAGCACCAGGAAGGCCAGGCCGAGCGGCAGGACGATGCTGCTCAGGCCGACGGCTCCCTGGAACCGGCCGGTGTCGGATGCCGGAAGGACAGCGCCGGTCTCGGTGCCGATGGTGACTTTTGCCATGCTGGGCCTCACTCGATGACGCTGACGGCAGCCGGACCCGAACCGGGTTTTCGCGCATCCGGTCCATGCCCGTGCGCGGCTTCGATGGTCAGGCGCAGCTCACGGCAGATGTGGGCGAATTCCTGCGTTTCCTCGATCTCGAAACGACGCGGCCGCGGGAACGGCATCTTCTTGTCCAGAATGATCGTCGAAGGCCGCCCGCCCATCACCACCACGCGATCGGACAGGAAGGCCGCTTCGCGGATCGAATGGGTCACGAAGATCACGGTCTTGCGGTAGGTCTCGAGGATCTCCGACAGCGCGACATTCATCTGGTCGCGGGTGATGGCGTCGAGCGCGCTGAAAGGCTCGTCCATCAGCAGGATTTCGGGATCGTGTATCAGCGCCCGGCAGATCGCGACGCGCTGACGCATGCCGCCCGAGAGCTCGCCCGGCTTCTTGTGCTCGAAGCCGGCGAGGCCCACCATCTTGAGCAGACTGTGGGCCCTGTCGCGATATTTCTCCATCGGCAGCTTCAGGATGCGGATCGGGAAGAGCACGTTTTCCAGCGTGCTCTTCCAGGGCAGCAGCGTCGCGTCCTGAAAGATGATGCCGATGTCGCGGCGCGGAGCAGTGACCGGCTTGCCAGCCAGCGTGATCGAGCCCGATGTCGGCCGCTCCAGCCCGGCGATCATCATCAGCAGGGTCGATTTTCCGCAGCCCGACGGGCCGAGCAGCGAAACGAACTCGCCTCTCGCGACATCGACGGACGCGGAGGCGACCGCATGGATCGGCGACTGCCGGGTGAAATAGGTCTTCTGGACATCCGTGGCCGATACGAGAGGAGTCTCAGCCACGGGAACATCCGCCTTGGGTGCCAAACTCAGCATCAGGTGGTCGCCTCGTGCGGTGCGCCGGTCAGGCGCCGACATATTTGCGGAACGGCGCGGCGCTCTTCTCCGCCACCGCCAGTTCCGCCGGCGAAAGCTTGACCTTGCCGACGAAGTCATTGGTGAACAGCGTGCCGACATCCGGCTTCGCCGCGCCTTCGCCCGCGGCATATTTGATCACGAGATCGGCCATCGTCGCGACCTTGGCCGGATCGGCCCAGCCGAACCCGTTCTGCCTCACCTCGGGCACGAGGTTGGTCAGGTTCGTGAGCCCAAGCCCGATGCGGGCATATTCCTTGCCGGTCGAGGAAATCGCCACCTCGCTATTGGCCTTCAGGAAGATGTCCACGGCCTCGTCGAAATTCGTCATCGTGAACTGGATGGCTTCCATCGCGCCCTGGACGAAGGCCTCGCACAGCGCCTTGTCCTGCTGCAGGCGGGCCGGCTGGGTCGTCAGGGACTGGCCGTAGAATTCGATGCCGGCCGCGGAAAACAGCATGAACCTGACATCGGTTCCGAGCGGCGCCAGGGACGGCACCGTGCTGGTGGCGAAGGCCGAGACCGCATCGACCTGCTTTTCGACCAGCGTGCGCTCGCGCACCTTGCCGTCGATCTGCAGGATCTGGAGCTTGGAGAGATCGATGCCGGCCTTCTCGGCATAAAGCGGCAGGAACGGATACTCGCCGGACGTCACGCTGGCACCCAGCTTCTTGCCTTCGAGATCCTTGGGCGTACGGATCGGCGAGCCCGAGAGGACGCCGACACCCATCAGCGCGTCATAGTTGATCTGGCCGATGCAGGTGATCGGCAGCTTCTTCGCCGCCTGCACGATGACGGTCGGCGTGGCGGCCATGCCGAAGTCGAAGGTGCCGGCGCTGACTGCCTGCGCTGCTGCGCCGGAGCCCGAACCGCGCGCGACCGAGACATCGAGCCCATGGCGTTTCCAGAAGCCTTTGTCGCGCGCGACATAGGCGAAGAGGTTCGGGCCTTCCGGAATCCAGGAGGTGGTGAAGGAAACCTTCTTCATCCCCTGAGAAAGGGCGGGCAAGGCGATGGACGTTGTTACCGCCGCCGCTGCGGCGCCTAGGCCCCTGAGGGTACTACGACGTGAAACAGGCATCCGACATCTCCCCTTCCGATTGTTGCGAGCCAGCTTCTCGCCAGCGTTGACGCAACCATCACCGTGATCTTCGTCGGGCGCAAGTGTCATTATGCAAAAAATTGAATCCTGCATACTTTTTTGTCGAGCATGCGCAATTTATGGCTGTTCGGCATACGAATTTTGTGCAACCACTCCCGACAAGGCGCCAAAATCCCTGTTTCATTATACCAAAAATGGCGCCACGACGCGGAGATGCCATGAAAACCTTCGAGGTTCGCAATGCCCATTTCGACCGGCTTGTGAATACGGCCGGCCTGCGCTGGATGGGCCAGAACACAAACCATGCGACGCCGCACCCCGCCGTGCTGGCAGCGATGGAGAAGTGCATCCATGACGAGGAGTTCCACATCTACGCCCCGCCGGCGGGGCTCGAGGCGCTTCGTCACGGCATCGTCGCCGATCTCGGCCTGGAGGGGCAGGCCGCGCTGGTCTCCGACGGCGCGGTCGCGTCGCTCTACCATGTCTGCCACAGCCTGCTCGGGCCGGGAGACGAGTTCATCACCACCGACCCGACCTGGAACTGGCCGATGGCCTTCGCGGGGGCAGTCGGCGCCAAGGTCACGCAGATTCCGATCTATGGCGAGGAATACGGTTATCGCCTGGCGCCGGAGCGGCTGAAGGCGGCGATCACCCCCAGGACCAAGGTCATCTACATCGTCGATCCGAACAATCCGCTCGGCTCAGCCTGCACTGCGGCCGAGATCGACGGCATCGTTGCGGCCGCGCGCGAGGCCGGGGCCTATCTGATCCACGACTGCACCTATCGCCATTTCGCCCATCAGCACACGCTGGCGGCGACGCGCTATCCCGAGCGGACGCTGACCATCTACAGTTTCTCGAAATGGCTGGGCCTGGCCGGCATGCGCGTCGGCGCGGTCGTCGCCCATCCCGACATCATCGAGACGCTCTCGGCCGCGCCGCCGAACAATCTGGGCTCGAACATCCTGTCCCAGCGGGCGGCGCTGGCCGGCCTCGGCATCAAGGCCGAGTGGTTTCCCGGCGTCCTGTCGCAGCAGCGTGCCAACCAGAAGCTGATCAAGGATGCCGCCGACAGGATTCCCGGCCTGTCGATGCCGGTCTTCCCGTCGAACGGCAACTTCGTCGTGCTCGAATGCGAGCGGGCCGGCGTGAAACCTGAAGCGCTCGTCGCCGCCTATCAGAAGCACGACATCATGATCCGCCAGGGCGCCTATCACACGCCCAGTTTCGGCGACCGCTTCGTCAAGATCAGCACCACGGTGCCGACCGCCTGGGTCGAGGAGTTCGTCGACCTGCTGCCGACCATGGTCGAGCAGGCGCGTGGCCAAAACGAAGACGTGAAACTGTTCTGAGCCCAGCTGCCAAGCCGTCGCGCTCAAAAAGGGAGAACTCGAAGATGGATCTCAAGCTCAAGGGCAAGCTGGTTCTGATCACCGGTGCATCCCAGGGCATCGGCGAGGGGCTGGCGCGTGCCTTCGCCGAGGAGGGCTGCAACCTCCATGTCGTGGCGCGGTCGGGCGACCGGCTGCAGGCCCTCAAGCGCGAGCTGGAGAGCGAGCACGGCATCTCGGTGGCGGCCCATGCTCTCGACCTGACCGGAGAGGGCGCCGTCGAGCGCCTGGTCGACTCCGTCGGGGACGTCGACATCCTCGTCAACAATGCCGGCGTCATCCCCAGCGGCACATTGTGGGACGTGGACGAGGCGAAATGGCGCGCCGGCTGGGAATTGAAGGTCTTCGGCTACATTAATCTCACCCGCGCACTCTATCCGCGCATGAAGGCGCGCGGCGGCGGCGTCATCATCAATAATATCGGCAATGGCGGCGAAGTCTTTGACCCCGCCTATGTCGCAGGCACGACCGGCAATGCCAGCCTGATGGCCTTCACGCGTGCGATCGGCGGCCACTCGCTCGACGACAACATCCGCGTCGTGGGCGTCAATCCGGGCCCGGTCGATACGGACCGCATCTACAACATGCTGAAGAAGCGGGCGACAGACTGGCTCGGCGATTCCGGCCGATACAAGGAGCTGCAGGAGCGCTATCCGCTGAAGCGCCCGGCCCATGTCCACGAGGTCACCGACCTGATCGTGTTCCTCGCCTCCTATCGCTCCGGCTACACGTCGGGGGCCATCTTCACCGTCGATGGCGGCATCGCCTCGCGCCGTTCCGTGATCTGAGGAGGCGCGACATGGCTTTTGCGACCACTCAGGACGGCGTGAAGCTCTTCTATGAGGAAGCCGGCACGGGCACGCCGATCATCTTCGTGCACGAGTTCGGCGGCAGCCACTGGAGCTGGGAGCCGCAGCTCAACTTCTTTGCGCGCCGACATCGCTGCATCACTTTCGCGGCGCGCGGCTATCCACCGTCCGACGTGCCGAAGAACGTGGACAGCTATTCGCAGGCGCGTGCCGCCGACGACATCGTCGATGTGCTGACCGCCGCAGGCGTGGAGAAGGCTCATGTCGTCGGCCTATCCATGGGTGGCTTCGCCTCGCTGCACGCGGCGTTGCGCCATCCCGGTCGCGTGCTGTCGGTCGTCGCGGCAGGAGCGGGCTACGGCGCCGAGAAGGCCCATGAGGACTACTTCAAGGGTATTTCCGAGCAGGTCGCCCGGAACTTTCAGGAGCGCGGCGCCAGGGACTTCGCGCCGACCTATGCCGAGGGCGCCTCGCGCGTGCAGTTCCAGGACAAGGATCCGCGCGGCTGGGCGCTCTTCGCCGAGCGCCTGGGGCAGCACCATTCGCTCGGCGCGGCGAACACCATGCGCGGCGTGCAGATGCGTCGGCCCTCGCTCTACGATCTGGAGGCCGAGTTTCGCGCCATGCAGGCGCCTCTGCTGGTCATGACCGGCGACGAGGACGACCATTGCATCCAGCCCGGCCTCTATCTCAAGCGGGTGGTGCCACGCTGCGGCCTCGCCGTTTTCCCGAAATCCGGTCACACGCTCAATCTTGAAGAGCCCGAGCTCTTCAACCGCCTGCTCGCCGAGTTCATCGCGCAGGTCGAGGCCGGCCGCTGGGGGCCACGCGATCCACGCGCCAATCCGGCGCAGATCATGCGGACCGACTGAGCATGACACAGCCTCTCTCCGATTTCGTCGATGGCGAGCGTCTCTGGGCGCGCCACATGGCGCTGGCGGCGTTTGGTGCGCGCGCTGATGGCGGCGTCGATCGTCCAGCGCTCTCGCCACAAGAAGCCCTGGCGCGAGCGCAGGTGATCACCTGGGGCCGTGCGATTGGCCTGGAAGCCTTCACCGACAAGGCTGCCAACCTGTTCCTCCGCCTGGAGGGCCGCGCGCCCTCGCTCGCCCCCGTCATGGCGGGGTCGCATATCGATTCCCAGCCGACCGGTGGCAAGTTCGACGGAGTCTTTGGCGTGCTCGCGGCGCTGGAGACGGCAGAGGCGATCGTGAGGAGCGGCGAGCGGCCGCTCCGCCCGATCGAGATCGTTGCCTGGACCAATGAGGAAGGTTCGCGCTTCGCACCGGGGATGACGGGTTCCGACCTGTTCACCGGCGCCAAGCCTCTGGAAGCGGTGCTGCCGATCGTCGACGCAGCCGGCATCAGCATCGGCGAGGCCGTCGCATCCATCCTCGCGGCCGACGACGACGTGCCACTGCGGTCGTTCGGCCTGCCGATCGCTGCTTATATCGAGCCGCATATCGAGCAGGCCTCCGTGCTCGAACGGGCAGGCATCCCGCTCGGCATCGTCACCGGGATCCAGGGCACTCGGCGCTATCGGGTGCGGGTGACCGGCGAGGCGGCCCATGCCGGCACCGCCTTGCGCATGGATCGGCGCGACGCGTTGATGGCTGCCGTCCGGATGATCCGCGCCGTGGACGAAGCCGCCATGGAGCCTGCCGACACCTTGCTGACGGTCGGCATGCTGCAGGTGACGCCGAACGCTCCGTCTGTCGTGCCGGCGGAAGCCTTCTTTTCAATTGATCTCCGTCACCCGGACAATGCCGTGGTCGACCGGGTCGATGCCGATATCCGCCGCATCGTCGAGGAGCTGAAGGGGGAGTGCAGCGTCGAGCTGAAGCAGATCCAGCACTCGCCCTCGTTGAGTTTCGCACCCGACATTCGCAGCGCGATTGCCAAAGCGGCCGCAGCACGCGGAATTCCCGCCATGGATGTCTTTTCGGCTGCCGGCCACGATGCGCGCCAGTTGCACTATGTCTGCCCCACCGGGATGATCTTCGTGCCGTGCCGGGGCGGGATCTCGCATCATCCCGATGAATGGGCCGAGCCGGAGCATCTCACTGCGGGCGCACAGGTCCTTGCGGACGTCGTCTGGGACCTCGCCAGCAGAAGCACGCTTTAGCCAGTTGAGCTTTAGATCGATCTCGTTAGGGGCGCGTCGCCGCAGAACGACTTCGCCAGGCATCACGGGGCTGCCGCCTTTGTAGCACCGCGCGCCGAACCTTCAGGCTCGCACCCGAACGGATCGCTGATCGGTTCGCATCGTCCCGGTTGACTCGACCATTTGCCCTGCATTTCCGCGGGCACCTCGGCACTGGCTGGGTGCTGGACGCCCAGCAGCCCGAGAAGGCCGAAGAGGACGAGCGGTCGCAATCGATGGCGATGTTGCATGGTCTTCTGCCTCTCCATATCGGCCAGGCCCAAAGGGCCCCTGCAACAACGACGAATGGGCTCGGCCGGATTCGACATCGGCACGCAAGAAAACACTCGTCGGCTAAGGATCGCGAGCCTCGGCTGCGCCACGGATGCCGACGACCGCAACAAGGAGCCGTTCTCGCCGCGCTGGCTTCTGCGAGACTGCCTTGGTCTTGGTCCCCGCTTCCATCTTAGGGAGCGTTCATGCGGGTCTATCGACTGGAGCTTCTGGCCGGTATGACAAAATTATGGAGATTCCTGCCATGTCTACGCGGCCAGTCGCGGCTCATTCCGAATGATCTCGGCAAAGCCTTGCCGCCACGAGGCAGCCGAGCCAGGCAGGGATATGGAACGGCGGTTTTGCGCCGCGTTCATGCCGGATCGCACGCCATGGCAGCGACAGGCTGCGGCTGCGTTTCTGAAAGAGGGCCTCCACGCGATCGCGGTGTGGTGGCTCGACCATCCCGGGCCGAACCGCGCGGAGATCGTGGAGATCGTCCTGGATACGGCATGGCTGGGATTGCGAGGGCAGGCGCGCTGAAGGACGCCCAAGGCGGCGCCGATCGATCGAAGGAGCTGTGCCATGAGGGATATCGCGCTTCAGAGCGCCGGCCTGCTGGCGATCCTTATTGCCATCCTGCACAGCGCGATCGCCGAGCTGCAGGTGTTTCCAAAGGCCCAGATCCCGTCGCCGCGCACCCGGCGCCTGCTCCGCATGGTCTGGCAGGCGAGCACGGTCGACTGGATTTGCATCGGCGCACTGCTGATCGCCGCGCCGGGCTTGGGATCCGAGAGCGCCCGCCATGGGATCATCGCGGCTGCGATCGTCGCCTACGGCTATGCCACGATCGGCAACGCCGTCGCCAGCCGCGGCCAGCATCCCGGCTGGTGCCTGATGGCGGCCGTCGTCGGGCTCTCCGTGGCAGGCTGGTAGCCGCCCAAGGAGGACGTGATGGACTTGTTCTTGCGCACGCTGAAGGCGGTCGTCATCGGGCCGATCGTCCTCGCCGCCCTGGTCTTCCTGCCGGCCAGCACACTGGCCTACTGGCAGGGCTGGCTCGTGCCCGGCATTTGGTGACTATACTCGCGGAGAACCCGGCCCGCCCAAAGATGTGGCGCTTCCGAACGCCATCATCGCCGCGGCAGCTCGACCCAGAGCGTCCTGGCAAAGCCCCTCTGATCGAGCTGCCGGGTGGTTGCCGTGACCTCGGCCCGCCCGGCCTGGCAGCGATAAGCATAGATCGTGTCGTGGCCGGTCGCGAAGGCCGGGACGCTTTCCGCCGCCGGATTGTCGCGACAGAAGCTGTCCGCGCCGGCATTCTCACGTTTCGCATTCATCTTCGTACAGGGCAGATTCGCGCCGACGAAGCAGACCATGACCTTGCCGTTCATGCAGCGATACTGCGCCTGCGTCTCCAGCGAGCCATCGTCCGTCGGCCCCTTGGCTTGTTTGAACAGCGTCTTGAAAGCCAGCACCGTCCGACCGCGAAGGGCAGGATCATAATCGCGAATCGTGTCGTCATTGCCGAGACGAGCGCAGGTTGCGGCAAGATCTTATCGCGGCTTCGGTCGCTCCTGCGCCACCAGACCATTGAGCGGCTGGGCAGCAATCGCGGAAGCGAGCGCCAAGGTCGTTGCGATTACAGATTCCCGTACCATCCAAGCCTCTTTGCCTGCCTCGATATCCTATCAACGAGTGGTGACGGCCTCCGTCAGAATTGACAAGAATTTTGCGACTTGGCTGGAATGGCTACCAGGCCCGCTCCGTCGCCGCGGCGCTGGCGCTGTTCTCGCTGGCGACGGCGTTCGCCTTCCAAGCCGACTTCGCCGACCAGAACTAGATGTCTGTCCCCGGGCCTGCCGAAGGCAAGACCGGGGGGCTCGCACAGCAATGACGGCGTGGCGCCGGCGCGACCTGCTATTCCGGCCCGTCCTCGCCGGGGATTTCGCTCCGCATCTTTCCGACGACAGAGTCGATGAAGGCCGAGACCGCCAGGGGCAGATGCGCCCGGCTGGGATAGACGACACTCATGCTGAGGTTGCGGCGCACATATTGCGGCAGCACCCGTACCAGTCGGCCGGCCGTGAAATCGGCCGTGCCCAGCATCGGCGCCAGGGCGATGCCGAGCCCGGCGATCGCGGCCTGTCGGATCGCCCGGGCGGTGTTGACCATCACGCGACCGGTGACCGTCACTTCCTCTTCGACGCCATCGGGCCCTTGCAGGCGCCAGGTCGCATGGTCTCGGGCCTGCGGCACGAACAGGCAGTCATGCCGGGTCAGCTCCTGCAAGGTCGCCGGCATCCCGCGCGCCGCGAGATAGGGCGGGCTGGCGACCAGCCCGATCGACCGGCTCTGGATCCTGCGCACGACATAATTCGGGCTAGGCGTCTGCGAGCCGCGGAAAGCGACATCGATGCCCTCCTCGATGAGATCGACCGTGGCGTCGCTCAGCACGAACTCGATGCGCACCTGCGGATGCGCCGCCAGGAATTCGGCGACCCATTCCATCTTGTAGAAGTCAAAAATGTCGGCCGGCATCGCCACGCGGATCAGCCCGCGGGGAACTCGTCCGCCGGCTATCAGATCCTCGCCCGCCTGTTGCAAGCCGTCCACGGCCGCGGCGCTGTTGCCGTAGAGCTCATAGCCGGCATCCGTCAGCTTCAGCTTCCGGGTCGAGCGCTGCAGCAGCCGGGCGCCGAGCTGCTCCTCCAGCTCCTGAAGACGCCGGCTCACCGTATTGGCGGGAATCCCCAGGCGCCGCCCGGCTTCGGCGAAGCTGCCGAAGCGGACGACCTGCACGAACAGGCCGATATCGTTCAGGTCGAGCATCGCCGGCATCCCTTCGAAAAACGGGGGAGATAAACTCGATATCCCCGCCTAATCAACCAAAGGCAAGGCGACCATCTTCAGGGGCAACCGGCGCTGCTCCCGGCAGCGACCATTCGATCAACCCCGGAAAGGTGCTTCAGATGTCCAGGAATCCGCATATCGGCATCGTCATCGGCTCGACGCGGCAGGGCCGCTTCAGCGAGCGGGCAGCCGCATGGTTTCACACGGTCGCGTCGCGGCGTGCCGATCTCAGCGTCGAGCTCGTCGACCTGCGCGATTACCCGCTCCCGTTCTTCGACGAGCCGGCATCGCCGGCCTGGATGCCGCCGAAGGACCCCGTCGCAGAGCGCTGGGCGGCGAAGCTGGCCGAGTTCGACGGGATCGTCTTCGTCACCCCCGAATACAATCACGGCTACAGCGCGGTGCTGAAGAACGCACTGGACTATGCCTTCCAGCAGTTCAACCGCAAGCCGGCTGCCTTCGTCGGCTATGGCGGTGTCGGCGCCGCCCGCGCCATCGAGCAGCTGCGCCAGGTTGTCGTCGAACTCCAGATGGCGCCGACGCCTAAATCCGTGAACATCGGCATGACCGAGTTCCTCGGCATCTGGCGGCAGGGCAAGGACTTCGCGGATTTCCCGCATCTCGAACAGGCGGCCGCCGCCCTGCTCGACGACCTGTCCTGGTGGAGCCGCACGCTGCAGCTCGGCCGCCAGGCCGCCTCCGCACAAGCGCCCGTCGGCTAACCGGCGAAGCCATTCGCAAGACGTGATCAAAAAAAAGACCGGCGGCCGGGTGGACCGGTTCCGGTCGCGTGAAGAGAAATCTGTCATGAACCAGAAGCTTGCCGTCGTCGTGACGGGAGCCACGGGCCAGCAAGGCGGCGCCGTGGTGAGGACCCTGCTCGAACGCGGTCACGCAGTTCGCGCCGTCACGCGCGATCTCGACTCCGCCAAGGCCGGGGCGCTCGCGAAGGCGGGAGCCACCTTGGTGCGCGCCTCGCTCGAGGACACCACCGCGCTGACCAAGGCGCTCGAGGGAGCGACCTCTCTCTTCGCGGTGACGACGCCATTCGAAAAGGGGCCGGAGGCCGAGGTGCAGCAGGGCATCTCTGCCGCGGATGCGGCCAAGGCCGCCGGCGTCCACCTCGTCTTCAACTCGGTCGGCTCCGCCAACCGGCAGACGGGCGTCCCGCATTTCGACAGCAAATACGAGGTCGAAAAGCACATCGCCAGGATCGGCGTGCGCGCCACGGTGCTGGCGCCGGTCTATTTCATGGAGAACCTCTATTTCGGCCGGGAGCAGCTCGCGAAGGGCGTCTACGCCACGGCGCTCCCGCCGACGCGGCGGCTCGCACAGATCGCCGTCGCGGATATCGGCGCCGTCGCTGTGCGCCTCCTGGAAGACCCGGGCCGCTTCGCCGGCAAGCGCTTCGATCTCGGGGGCGACGAGCTCACGGGCAATGATGTCGTTGCCATTCTCTCGCGCGTCACCGGCCGCCCGTTCTCTTATGTCCAGGTCCCGCTCGACATCATCCGGCAACGGATGGGTGAGGAGATGGTCAGGATGTACGAGTGGTTCGACCGCGTCGGCTACACCTTCGATCGCGCGGCGCTCCGCCGCGAATTCCCCGACATCGCCTTCCAGGATTTCGAAGCCTGGGCGAAGGCGCAGGACTGGAACGCGCTGCTTCGAGGCGTCGAGAGCCATTCCAGCCCAAGCGCGTAGCGATTCCGCGTCGGGAATTGCCCGACGCGTTCATTCCCCATCAACGAGGTGATCCCGATGAGCCGAATTCCGACCCACACGCTCGAAGACGCACCTGCCGCGTCGCAGCCTCTCCTGCGGAAGATCGTCCAGGCCACGCCCGGGGGGCGCCCCGCGAACCTGCATGCCCAGATGGCACATTCCCCGGCGGTCCTGACGGCCTATGCGTCGCTGCGTGCCGCGCTGACCGAGCACACCGCCTTCGACCCGAAGCTGGGCGCGGCCTTGACCCTCGCGGCTGCGGCCGGGGTCGGCAACGACTACATGATCCGCATCGCCAGCCGGCTCGCCCAGATGAACGGCTGGAGCGAGAACCAGGTCGCCACACTGACGACGGGCGAGGCCCGGACCGACGCGCTCATCGCCGTGGTCAGGGAGGCGGCCGCTCAGTCAGGCCGCGTCGCCGACCCCACCTGGCACGACGCCCGGCAAGCCGGCTGGAGCGACAGGGACCTGGCCGATGCGTTCGCCTATCTGGGAGCAACGGTATTCACCGCTTCCTTCCTCAACTACGCGCAAACCGAGCTCGATCTCTGAGGCCTCGGCCGGCCTGCGCCTGCGCGCCCGATTTGGTGTCGGGGAAGGCGATGCAGTTGTCGTCCGGCTCGATCCAGGCCTTGCGCATCGCCAGCACGTCAGGATGCGATATTGGCGGATGGGTCATGCCGGGACGAGCTTCGGCGAACTTCCGCGAACCTTGAAAGCCTCCTTCAAGGCCCAGTTCCTGAAGCCCTGCACGCGCGGATCGTCGAAGCGGCTTTCGTGGATCAGGAGATAGTATTCGCCGGCGCTGTCGAGTTCGCTGGCCAGGGGAACCACCAAGCCTCGCATGCCCTCCTCATGCGCCAGGATGATGTCCGGCACGAGCGCAATGCCGCGGCCTTGTCGCGCAGCATCCAGAGACATGAAGAAGTGCCCGAACTGCAGCGTCGGCTCGATCTCGATCGCCGCACGGACGCCATGGGCTTTCAGCCAATCCGGCCAGGCGTGGCGGCGCGTCGAGGTATGGATCAGCGGCCAGCGCGCCAGGTCGGCCGGAGTGGTGTCCGTCTCGCCGATGAAGCCCGGTGCGCAGACCGGCACCAACCGGTCCGGAAAAAGCTCGTCGGCATGGACCCCGTCCCAGCGCGTCAGCATCGACAACTCGATGCGCGGCTGGTTGCGCTCATAGTGCCGGCCGGGCAGCCGGCCGACGCGGATCGCGACATCCGCCTCATGCGCGAGCAGATCGGCCGGCTCGATCGAGGAGACGACCCGTAGCTCGATCTCCGGGTGCTGGCTGGTGAAGTGATGCAGCCGCGGCATCAGCCAGACCGAGGCGATCGTCGGTAACACCGACACCGTCAGCGTCGCTCTATCGCGGCGGCGGGTGAAACGGCCGGCGGCGCGCTCGAGCTCGTCGAGCATGCTCTCGACGCTCCGGAAGAACTGCTCGCCCTCGGCGGTGAGCTCGATCCTGCGGGTGAAGCGGCGAAACAGCTCCTGCCCGAGATGGAGTTCGAGCTCCTTGACCTGCCGACTGACGGCGCCCTGCGTCAGGTTCAGCTCCTCGGCCGCCTTAGTGAAGGACAGATGGCGCGCGGCGGCATCGAAGCCGCGCAGCGCATTCAATGGCGGCAGACGCCTCTTTCGCATGCATCCTCCATCTCATGCATGAGAATAGATCATGCATGAGTACCGAACAATTCGTTTGTGACGATTGGGCGTCGGCCGCATCGTCCCGTCAACACCGCTGCTGCCGCGAGGCCCGCTTCAGGTGAATGGGGAACTGCCGATGACGATCGAGCCAGCGATCGCGCTCGCCATGCGCGACATCGCCAAGCGCTATGGCGCGACCTGCGCGCTGCGCAGCGCCGACCTCACCTTGCATGCCGGCCGCGTCCATGCCTTGCTCGGCGAAAACGGTGCCGGCAAGTCGACCCTGGTCAAGATCATCGTCGGCGCGGTGAAGCCGGACAGCGGTAGAGTCTCCCTCGCGGGGAAGCCGGTCGCATTCCGCTCGGTGGCCGAGGCGATCGCTGCCGGGATCGTGCCGATCTACCAGCATCTCAGCCTGTTCCCCGAGCTTTCCGTCCTCGACAATCTCTCTGCCTTCCAACTCGCCGCCGGCCGGGCCGGCCTCAGCCGCAAGGCGCTGGTTCCGCGCGAGGAGGCCACGGCATGGCTCGCCCGGGTCGGGCTCGACCTCGATCTCGACCGTCCCGTCTCCTCGCTCTCGCTCGGGGAGCGCCAATTGCTCGAGATCGCCCGCGGCGTCGGCCGCAATTGCCGCATTCTCGTTCTCGACGAGCCGACCGCGGCGCTGAACGGCGCCGAGGCCGACCGGCTCTTCGCCGTGGTCCGCGATCTCTGCGCCGGCGGCACGGCCGTGCTCTTCATCTCGCACAAGTTCGACGAGATCGAACGCCTCGCCGACGAGGTCACCGTGTTGCGCGACGGCGCCACCGTGATCGACGCCGCCCCGATCGACCGGCATGACCGCGCCACGCTGGTCAAGGCGATGCTGGGCATGCAGGTCGAGCACGAACACCGTTCCGGCAGCGCCCGGACAGAGCCGGTCTTGACTGCAGCCAGTGTGCGCATGGCGGCTGGCCATAGCCTCGATCTCTCAGTGCGCGCCGGCGAGATCGTCGGCCTTGCCGGGCTGGTCGGCTCGGGGGCACTCGCCATCGCTGCGACCATGGCCGGCGCCGCTGCCGGCCATGGCGAGATCGCCGTCG
Organism: Allobosea sp. GW821-FHT03A12; assembly: GCF_058986765.1. NCBI lineage: Bacteria > Pseudomonadati > Pseudomonadota > Alphaproteobacteria > Hyphomicrobiales > Alloboseaceae > Allobosea > Allobosea sp. GW821-FHT03A12. The sequence goes on along the minus strand of NZ_JBYSVZ010000001.1, from coordinate 965,722 downwards.
GCGAGCAGCGCTTCGCCCTCGGTGATCGGCGCGAAGCCGTCCGTCTCGGTGTCGCCTATGTCCCGGCCGATCGCCATGCCGAGGGGCTGTTCCCTCCGGTCAGCGCGATCGGCAATGCCTCGGCGAGCGCCCTCTCGCGCTTCTCCACTCGCGGCCTCCTCGGCAAGACGCGCGAACGCGCCGCGATCGAACCGCTGCTCCGCCGCCTGCACCTGCATCCGGCCCGGCCGGAGGCCGAAGCTGCGAGCTTCAGCGGCGGCAACCAGCAGAAGCTCTTGATCGCGCGCTGCCTCGCCTTGCCGAATCTGCGCGCGCTGGTCCTGCTCGAGCCGACGCGCGGCGTCGATGTCGCCGCCCGCGCCATGATCCACCGCGCCGTCATCGAGATGGCTCGCAGCGGCGTCGCCGTCCTGGTCGCATCGAGCGATCTCGATGAGCTCACCGCGCTCTGCGACCGCTACCTCGTGGTCCGCGACGGGATGATCGCCGACGAACTGCCCGGCGATGCCTCGACCGAGACGATCATGGCCGCGCTCGCCGGAAAGGCCGCGGCATGAGCAGCTTTCCAATCGGCGACCGGAGCCCGTCCAGCATGCCTGCCAGCCTGCGCCCGCCCGCCATCCTCGTCGTGACGGCGCTGCTCTTCGGGCTGGCCGCCCTGGCGGTGCCGCGCTTCGGCACGCTCGGCAATATCGAGAACGTTCTGCGCATCGCTGCCATCCTCGGCATCGTCGCCTGCGGCCAGGCCATCGTCGTCATCCTCGCCGGCATCGAGTTCTCCTTCGGTGCTTCGGCTGCGCTGGCGAGCGTCGTCATCGTCATGGCGCTGCCCACAGCCGGTGTCCTAGGCGCCTTCCTCCTCGGCGGCCTGCTGATCCTGGGCGTCGGCATGGTCAACGGCCTGCTCGTCGCGCGTTTCGCCGTGCCGCCAGTGATCGCGACGCTCGGCATGCTGATGATCGCCTCCGGCCTTGCCGCCTGGCTCGCCGGCGGCCTGCCGATCGACGCGCCGCCCTCGGACGCCTTTTCCTTCCCGGCCCGCGGCCGTGTCCTCGGCATCCCAGTGCCGATCCTCTGCGCCGCCGCCGCCTTCGCCGCGCTGCATCTGCTGCTCGCGAAGACCCGACTCGGACGCAGCTGGTATCTGGTCGGCGCCAATGCGACGGCTGCCAGGCTTGCCGGCCTCTCCGTGCCGCGCCTCGTCTTCTCCGGCTACGCCGTGGCCGGCCTGTTCTGCGCGCTCGGCGCCGTCATCCTGACCAGCCGCGTCGCCTCGGGCCAGCCCATGCTCGCGCCGAACCTGCCCTTCGAGACCATCGCCGCCTGCGCCGTCGGCGGGCTGCCGCTCGGGGGAGGACGCGGCAATGTCCTGCAGGTCGCCTGCGGCGTGCTGATCGTCGCCATGCTCAACAACATCGTCGTGCTGCTGAACCTGCCGACTGCCTACCAGCTCATCCTGCTCGGCACGCTCGTCGTCGGCGCCGTACTGCTCCAGCGCGACTGGGCCTTCCTCGGCAACGCAGTCCGCGTGCTGACCAATGGGAGGCGCGGATGACCCCGGCCATCGCCCCTCGCTTGCTGGTCGCCCCCGGCGGCATCCTCGGCGCCAGCCTCGTCTTCGCCGCGATCGCGCCCGGTTTCCTCTCGCTCGGCAATGCCACGAGCATCGCCGGCCAGGCCTGGGTCCTTGTCCTGCTTGCGACGGGCCAGATGTTCGCCCTCGCTGCCCGCGGCTTCGACATCTCGGTTGGCGCGATCGCGGCGCTCGCCGGCACGCTCGCCGCCATGGCTGCCAACAGCTTCGGGCTGGCGGGCCTGTTGGTCGCCCCCCTCGTCGGCTTTGCCTGCGGCACGCTGAACGGCTGGCTGGTCGGGCGCCTTGCCCTGCAGCCGATCGTCGCGACGCTGGGCTCGCTTGTCGCGCTCAAGGGCGTTGCCCTGCTGGTCAGCGACGATGGCCAGGCCGTGCCGCTCACCGAAGCCGGCCATGCCACCAGCCTCGCCTTCGATCCCGTGCTCGGCCTGCCGCCGCTCGCCTGGCTCGCCCTCGCCTGCGTCCTCGGCGCCCAGTTCCTCCTGAGCCATGCGACGCTCGGCAAGCGTATCCTGATGCTCGGCGCCAACCCCGAAGCCGTCGGCCTGGTCGGCGCCGATGCCGGAGCGCTCCAGATTCGCGCCTACCAGCTCTGCGGCCTCTTCGCCGGGCTCGCCGGCGCGCTGATGACGGCCCGGGCCGGCGCCGGCCTGCCCACCGAAGGCGCCGGCATGGAATTGCAGGCGATCGCCGCCGCGATCATCGGCGGCACCGCCCTGTCGGGTGGCGTCGCCAACGCCATCGCGGTCGCTGCCGGCGCTTTCTTCGTCCAGGTCGTGCTGACCGGGCTCAATCTCACCGGGGTCTCGCCCTTCCTGGCGCAGGTCACCGTCGGCCTGGTCATCCTCGGCTCCGGCCTGATGGATACCGCCCTTCGCTCGCTTCTCACCCGCAACCGCCAGCCCAAGGACGTATCGCCATGACACCTCTGTCCCGCCGTAGCCTCCTGCTCGCCTCGATCGCTGCCGCCGCACTGGCGCAGCCGGCCGTCGCCCAGGAGAAGACGATCGGCATCGCCGTGCCCAACCTCGCCTCCTCCTTCTGGATCTCGGCCGTCTACGGCATGGAGAGCGAGGCGAAGGCGGGCGGCGCCAAGGTGCTGAAGCTCAATGCCGGCGGCGACGCCAACGCCTCGCAGCAGATCGCCCAGGTGCAGGACCTGATCCAACGCAAGGTCTCCGCGATCGTGATCGGCGCCACCAATGGCGATGCGGTGAAGCCGATCGTCGAGCGCGCGATCGAGGCCGGCATCCCGGTCGTCGGCATCTCCTCGCCGCCGAACACGCCCAAGCTCGCCTCGCTGGTCAGCGCCGACCATGCCGACATGGGCAAGCTCCAGGCCGAATGCCTGGCCAAGGCGGTCGGCGGCAAGGGCACGATCGCGATGATGGCGGGCCCCGCCGGCCAGGCCTGGTCGGACCTGCGCGCCAAAGGCTTCCGCGAGGCGCTGGCCAAGGCGGCGCCCGACGTCAAGATCGTCGCGGAATCGCGCCTCGCCGACAACCGCAACGCCGCGCTCGGCACCGCCGAGGACTGGACGCAGCGCTTCCCCGACCTCGCCGGCATCTATGCCGCGACCGACGACATGGCGGCTGGTGTCGTCTCGGCCTTCAAGTCGGCTAGCAAGCCGGTGAAGGTCTCGGCCTCGAATTTCAGCCCGACCGCCCAGCAGATGCTGAAGGACGGCGACATAGCCTGCACCTCGATCCAGCAGGTCGTCGCCCAGGGCAAGGCGGCGATGGCACAGGCGCTGAAGGCGGCCGCCAAGCAACCAGTCGAGGCCCGCGTCGTGCTGCCGGCCCTGCTGGTGACGCGCGAGAACGTCGCGACCGTCGATCTCTCCTCGGTCGTCGCCCCGGCCGACTATCGCCCCTGACGGATCCCGATCATGCTGCCTAGCCCCGGACGCTTCCCATACTCGCCCATCGTCGACCGGCCGGACTTCACCTGGCCGGGCGGCAAGCGGCTCGCCGTCTATGTCGCGCTCTGCGTCGAACACTTTTCCTATGGCTCGGGGCTCGGCCTGCCCTATTCACCCGGGCTCCAGCACCCCAACACCTACAACTGGGCCTGGCGCGAATACGGCAACCGCGTCGGCGGCTGGCGGCTGATCGAACTCTTCGACGAGTATCGCCTGCCGCTCTCGGTGCTGCTCAACACCGAATGCTACGAGCATTGCCCCGAGTTGGTCGCGGCCCATCGCCGCCGCGGCGACGAGATCGTCGCCCATGGTCGCACCAATTCCGAGCACCAGAACGGCATGGAGGTCGAGGCCGAGCGGCGGCTGATCGCCGAGGCGACGCAGGCGATCGCGAGCCATGAGGGCGCGCCGCCCGCCGGCTGGATGAGCCCGGGCGCCCATCCCAGCGCCAACACCGAGGACCTGCTCGCTGCGGCCGGCTACGGCTACACCATGGACTGGCCGATGGACGACCAGCCGGTCTGGCTGAAGACCAAGGGCGGCCCCCTCCTGGCGATGCCCTATCCGCACGAGGTCAATGACGTGCCGATGGTCGTGCTGCATGACGGCACGGCGCAAGCCTTCGCCGACATGGCGATCGACAATCTCGACGAGATGCTCGGCCAGTCCGAGCGGCAGGCGCTGGTCTACGGCATGACGATCCACACCTTCATCGTCGGCCAGCCCTTCCGCATCCGGCAGTTCCGCCGGGTGCTCGACCATCTCAACAAGCACCAGGACCGCATCTGGTTCACCACGGCCGGCGCCTGCGCGCGCCACTATGCCAGCCTGTTCCCGGCACCGTTTGCCGGCTGATCGCAAGGAAACGCCCATGACTTCCCCTTCCTCACCCGGCGCGCATCCGCGCCGGCGGGTCGCCATCGCCGGTCTCGGCGCCGTCGGCCTCAAGATCGCCAGCGTGCTCGACCAGGGCGTGCCCGGCTGCGAGCTCGTCGCCGTCTCCGCTAATGACCGCGACAAGGCCCGCGAGCGGCTTTCCCATCTCTCCCGCCCGGTCCCGGTCGTTGCGATCGAGGAGCTCGAAGCTCTCGCCGACATCGTCGTCGAATGCGCCCCGGCCGCCCTGCTCCCGGCCATCGCCGAACCCTTCCTGCGCGCCGGCAAGACGGTGATCGTGCTGAGCTCCGGCGCCATCCTCTCGCATGAAGGCCTCATCGAGATCGCCCGCCAGCACGGCGGCCAGATCGTCGTGCCGACCGGCGCCCTGCTCGGCCTCGACGCCGTCACCGCCGCAGCCGAAGGCGTGATCCGCTCGGTCCGGATGATCACGCGCAAGCCGGTGCGCGGCCTCGTCGGCGCGCCCTATCTGATCGAGAACAACATCGCGCTCGACGATGTCAGAGAGCCGACACGGGTGTTCAGCGGCACACCGCGCGAGGCCGCGATCGGCTTCCCGGCCAATCTCAACGTCGCCGTCGCGCTCTCGCTCGCCGGCATCGGGCCGGATCGGACGACGCTGGAGATCTGGGCCGACCCAGCCCTGACCCGCAACACCCACACGATCGAGGTCGACGCCGACTCGGCCAGCTTCTCGATGACGATCGAGAACGTGCCGAGCGACAACCCGAAGACCGGCCGCATCACCGCGCTCTCGGTCATCTCCTATCTGCGCAAGCTCGACGCTCCCTTGCGCATCGGCTCGTAAGCCAGGACTCATAAGGAACCCATCATGGATCTGGGATTTGCTGGACGCACGGCGCTCGTACTGGGTGCCGGCGGCGGGCTCGGCCGTGCCATCGCCAGGACGCTCGCTAGGGAAGGCGCCAAGGTCGCGCTCGCCGATATCGACGAGAAGGCCCTCGCAGCCACGGCAGCAGACCTTTCCGCCCTCGGTACGCCACATCTGGCGCGGCGCTGGGACATCGCTCGCCTCGACGAGGCCGACGGGCATCTAGCCGCGATCGGCGAGACGCTCGGCCCCGTCGACATCCTCGTCAACAACACCGGCGGCCCGCCGCCGAGCCTCGCCGCGGGTGTGCCATCCGAGACCTGGACGGCGCAGTTCCAGGCGATGGTGCTCTCCGTCATCGCGCTCACCGACAAGGTGCTGCCGGGAATGCGCCAGCGCGGCTTCGGCCGGATCGTCACCTCGACCTCCTCGGGCGTCGTCGCGCCGATCCCGAATCTTGCGATCTCCAACGCCTTGCGGCTGTCGCTGGTCGGCTGGTCGAAGACGCTGGCGCGCGAGGTCGCGGCGGCCGGCATCACCTGCAACATCATCCTGCCGGGGCGGATCGCCACTGACCGCATCCTCTTTCTCGACGAGCAGAAGGCCAGACGCGAAGGCCGCCCGCTCGCCGACATCGTCGCCGAGAGCACGGGCTCGATTCCGCTCGGCCGCTACGGCACGCCCGAGGAATACGCCGACGCCGTCGCCTTCCTCGCCAGCGCCCGCGCCGCCTACATCACCGGCTCGGTCATCCGGGTCGATGGCGGCTATCTCCAGAGCATCTGAAAGGATTTGAGATCATGACCGAACTGCCCCAGCGCGACGCCACCTGGCGCGAGGACATCCGCCGTCGCTTCCTCACCGTGGACACCTCCAATGTCGCCGACGTGCTCGACACGCTCGGCTTGCCGGACCAGGGGCTGGCGCCGCAATTTGCGCCCTATCCCGCGACGACCGGCCGTCTCGCCGGCTTCGCCTATACGATCCGCGGCCAGATGACGCCGTTCCCGCTCGGCGGCGACGCCGAGAAGATGAAGGCCTGCCAGGGCGTCTCGCCCGGAGAGGTCACGGTCTGGAGCGGCGACGGCGAAGGCATCTGCTATTTCGGCGAGCTGATCGCGATCGGCATGAAGGAGAAGGGCTGCGTCGGCGCGCTCGTCGACGGCGGCATCCGCGACATCCGCTGGATCGGCGAGCAGGCTTTTCCGGTCTATGCGCGCTATCGCACGCCGGTGCAGTCGATCGGCCGCTGGAAGGTCAATGCCAGCCAGGTGCCCGTGCTGATGCGCGGCGCGACCAGCCGCTATGTCGAGATCAAGCCCGGCGACTTCATCCTCGCCGACGAGGACGGCGCCATCGCCATCCCGGCCGAGCGGCTCGAGGATGTGCTGGTAGAGGCCGAGCGCCTGACCGCCGTCGAGGTCAAGATCCGGCACGAGCTCTCGCTCGGGCTCTCGCTCGCCGACGCCCTGGCGAAATACGGCCACGTCTGAGGCTCCGATGTCAGTGCGCCGGCACAAGAGTCCGGCGCCCTGACGGCCGTCGCCTCAGGCACTACCGCCGAACCACGACGCCCCCGATCGACAGCATTCAGGCCGCATAGCCTTTCGGGAAAGCGTCCTGCACATCCGGCTCAGGCATTTTGCCACCGAAGGCGGAGTGCCTGTACCAGGGCGTGCCCTTCCTCTCGGTCAGATCATTCAGGCGGTCGAGGATGACCAGGCTGCCCTCGGCGAGCCCTTTCTCCATCGCCTCATAATCGGGGAAATGCGCGAACGCGTCCTGCCAGACCGCGCGACCCGCAAGATAGCCCGAGGCGCCGGCCCGATAGGCGAAGTTCATCGAGCGCTCGAAATCCGCCGCCGAGGCGCCGGCCGAGAGCATGACCCAGGGCCGCGGCAGCATCCTGCCCATCCTGTCGTAGGCGGCCTGCAGCGAAGCGGCGCCCTTGCTCTCGGGATCGGGCACATCGTGCACCAGACCGGGCGGCTCGACCTTGAAGATGTCGATCTTGTATTTGGGATCGCAGAAGGGCTCGAGCGAGGCCAGCACCAGCTCCTCGCGCTTCGCCTCCAGCGCCTTCGGATCCTCCCCCGGAAGCGGATAGACAAGCAATTCGAGCAGCATCACCATGTCGTTCGCGGCGCATTCCTCGCCCGCCCTCTGCACGAAGGCCTGCTGATGCGCGATGATCTCGGGATCGGCGTCGGGGCGATACCAGGCCAGCACCTTGCAGGCGTCGCCGCCAACTGCGCGCGTCTTGGCGACCGACCAATCGGGTATCGGATGCGACTTGCGGCCCTTGCTGGTGTTCTCGGTGATCGAGTGCTCGTAGGAGATGATCAGCCCGGTATCGGTCGGCAGCTCGTTGATGCAGTTGGCATAGCCGTAGAGCGGATCGATCAGCAGCGCCGATGCCTTGGGAGAGAGGTGCTTGGTGATCAGGCGCTTGACCTCGACCACATCCTCACGCGGCGGCTCCTTGGTGCCGCGCTTCTCTGCAATCGGCACGAAGAGCGGCGTACGCTGGTCGATCGCGACCATCTTCCAGAAGCCGCCCTTGTCCGCGAGGCGGCGCGAACGCCAGAGCTTGCCGGGTGACATCTTCATCGTTGCATCTCCTGTGAATGCATCATGAGCCGATCGACCGAGGCCCGGTCAGGTATCTCGCTCCATCCCATCCCGCTGGTGGCTTTCATCGCGGCGGTCGCAGTGGCGAGGCACGTCGTTGTCGACGCAGACGATGCGCCTCATTGCCGCCTCATGCCGGCACCAGGGCCGGCTTCAGCTTCTCGCCGCGCGAGAAGGCCTGGAACAGATCGGACAGGCCGTCGAGGTCACAGGTGCCGTCGACGAGACGCTCGTATTTCGCCTTGCCGGCCCGGAGCAGTTCGAGATTCTCGGCATAGTCGCCGATCGGGAAATAGAAGGAGCGGATCAGGAAGAAGTCCTTGAGCCGGATGGTCCGGGTCTCGGTGATCGCCCAGGCGGCGCTCTCGCCGATCTGGCAGATCGCGCCGTTCGAGCCGACGGCCTCCAGTGCCACCTGCCGGGCGCCATCCTTGCCGGTCGCCTCGACGACGATCGGGTAGCGACCCTTCTGCGCCGCTTCCGGCGTCGTGCGGCGGGCGCCGAAGCTCTCGGCGACCTCGGCGCGGTAGTCGACCGGATCGATCACGTCGATCGGTCCGTAGCCCATCAGCTCCAGCGTGATGATCGCGCCGAGCCCGATCGGCCCGGCGCCGAGCACCAGCGCTCTGCCGGAGGGCACGACGCGACGCGCCATGCGGATGCCGTGGGCCGTGGTCCCGATGGTGTCGAGGAGCAGCGGGGCGAGCTTGTCGGGGATGTCGTCGGGAATGGTGAGCAGGCAGCGCTCCGGTGCCACGAGTCTTTGCGCATAGCCGCCGTCGCGCTGCCAGCCGATGAGCTTGCGGGTCTCATCGCCGCTGCACAGATGCGTGTTGCCCTCGCGGCAATCCTCGCAGGCGCCGCAGAAGACCGGGATGTAGGCGACGACGCGCTCGCCATGCCGTTCATGGCCCGGCTGCTCGATCACTCCCGCGATCTCATGGCCCGAAATGGTCGGCCAGCCGAGCTTCCAGGGCCGGAAATCGCTGCCGCAAAGCGCGCAGGCGGTGACGCGCACCGTGACTTCATCCGCGGCCGGCACCGGCTCGGGGAATTCCTCGATCGTGATCCGGCCTTCGCCGTGGAATTTCGCAGCTTTCATCCCTTGACGGCTCCTGCGGCGAGGCCACCGACCAGCCGCTTCTGAATGATCATGGTCAGGACGAGCGGCGGCAGCGCGATGACCACGGCCGCAGCCATGAGCGCGCCCCAGTTGGTCACCCCCTCGCCGATGAAGTTGAAGCTCGCGACGATCGCCGTCTTGGTCTCGATGCCCGAGAGGACGAGTGCGAAGAGGAAGTAGTTCCAGGAGAAGACGAAGGACAGGATGCTGGCGACGACGACCCCGCCCATAGTGACGGGCAGCACCACCATGCGCAGCACCTGATCCTGCCGGGCCCCATCCATCTCGGCGCTTTCGACGAGCTCGCGCGGCACGCTCTCGAAATAGGGCAGCAGCACCCAGATCACGATCGGCATGGTGATGACCGCATGGGTCAGGATCATCGCGGTATAGCCGCCGACGAGGCCGACCTGCCGGAACATCAGCAGCCAGGGCAGCAGGAACAGCGTACCCGGCGCCATGCGGGCGAACAGCGTCGCGGTCGCCGGCCATTGCCAGCGATGCCAGGCCATGGCGAAGGCGGCGGGAATACCGAGCGCGAGACCGAGCAGGGTCGAGCCGGTCGCGACGATGAAGCTGTTGAGCGTGTTCTTGAGGAAATCGTTGCGGGAGAACAGCTCGACGAAATTGTCGAGCGTCGGCGTGAAGAAGAGCTTCGGCGGGATGGCCGCGACCTCGATGCTCGGCTTGAAGGCCGACAGGAACGTCCAGGCGATCGGAACGCCGAGGATGACGAGCACGATGCCGAGCTGGATCGCGTCGAGCGTCCCGCGGAGTTTCGGGGTCACCATGCGACCGCCCTCCGAAGCCGGGCGAAGACGAGAACCGTGCCGAGCACGATGGTGGCGAGCGTGACCATCACGGCGCTCGCATAGCCGAGCTCGAAGAACTCGAAGCCGCGCCGATAGGCCAGGATGTTGAGCGTGGTGCTCGATATGCCGGGGCCGCCCTGGGTCGTCAGGTAGATGACGTCGAAGAAGCGCAGGATATCGACGCTGCGCAGCACGGCAGCGGTGATCAGGGTCGGGGCGAGCAGCGGCAGCGTGATGTAGCGCAGACGCTGCCAGCTGGTCGCGCCGTCGATCTCGGCAGCGTCGTAGACATCGGTCGGCAGGGCGAGGTAGCCGCCCATCACGATCAGGGCGACGAAGGGCGTCCACTGCCAGGTGTCGAGCCCGGCCACCGTCCACATCACGGTCGCGGGATCGGATAGCCACAGACCCGGCGGCAGGCCGATCTTCTCCAGCAGCCAGTTGGCGATGCCGAAGCTCGGATCGAGGATGACGATGGCCATCATGCCGACGACGACCGGGGGCAGCATGAAGGGCGAGATCAGGATCGGGCGCACGATGCCACGCGCCCATTGCGAGCGCGCCAGGAGCAGCCCGAGCCAGGAGCCGAGCACGAGCTGCGCCCCGAGCGAGACGACATAGAGGAAGAAGGTGAGGCGCAGCCCGTTCCAGAACTCGCCGTCCGCGAACATCTTCCGGAAATTGGCGAGGCCGGCGAACTTGGGATCCTGGCCGAGCTGCACATCGGCGAGCGCGAGCCAGACAGCGAAGCCGAAGGGATAGACGATCATGGCGGCCGCGAAGGCGAGAGCCGGAACCGCCATCCAGCGATAGCTCCGCCTGAGATTTACGGTCGCCATGGCCTGTCTCCCGTCCGGCGCGGCTACTGGAGCTTCGCCAGTTCGGCGTCGGCCGCCTTGGCGGCCTCGAGCGGGGTCGCCTTGCCCTGCACGATCTCCTGCATCGCGCCGCCGATGATGTCGCGCGCCTTCGGCACGTCGTCGGTCGGAGACTGGTAGACGCCGATGCCGGTCTTGCCGAGCTCGACCAGGGCCTCTGCCCAGGCCTTGCGGACCGGCTGCTCCTTCACCCACGCGTCGAAGTCGGCCCCGCGGAACACGCTGGCGCGGGGCGGCGCGACGCCGGCCGTGACGAGCTTGGCCTGGACATCGCGGCTCGTTGCCCATTGCGCGAACAGCCAGGCGGCCTGCTGCTTGCGGGAATTGGCCGAGACGGTGATGCCCCAGCCGATGGCGACCGGCTTGGAGACGCCGCTCTCCTTGCCGGGCGGCAGCACCTTGATGCCGAGATCCTCGGCCCGGCCCGGGAACTTCATGATGTTGGCGAACTCGTTGCTCGCCTCATGCGTCATCGCGGCCTTGCCCTGGCCGATGAGCTGCGTGACCTGCGTGAAAGTGTGGTTCAGCGCACCCGGCGGCGCGTAGTCGCGCATCAGGGTCGCGTACATCTCGAGGCCCTTGACGGAATTCGGTTGCGACAGGCCGGGCTTGCCGTCCGGGGTCGCGAAGGAACCACCTGCATTGAAGATGAAGCCCGCCATCGCATAGGGCGTCACGCTCCGGATGCCGCGCCCCGTCCAGGGCGTGATGCTGGCATCGCAAGCCTTGATCGCGGCGGCAGCCGGAATGATGTCCTCGAGGGCTTTCGGCTCGGCGATCTTGCACTTCTCGAAGACGTCCTTGCGCCAGTAGAAGAGCGGGCCTTCCTGGTTGATCGGGACGGCCACGACCTTGTCGCCGAAGGTCGAGGCGGTCCGGATCGAGGCGCCGAAATCCTCGTAGTCGTAGTCGGGCGCGGTCTTGGCCTTGTCCTTCATCATCGCGGCGAGGTCGGCGTACCAGCCTGCCCGGTTGAAGATCGCGCCCTCGCGGCTCGTCAGGGTCATGAAGACGTCGACATCGGGCGACTTGCCTTGCATCAGCGTCGTCAGGCGGGCGCGATACTGTTCTTCATTGAAGATCTCGATGCGCGCGTCGATCCCGGTCTTGGCCTGGAAGTCCTTCACCATCTCGCGCATGGCCTGCGACCAGGGATGGTTGTTGAACATCAGGTTGATGGTCTGGCCGGATTGGGACTTCCAGTCGAAGCCTTGTGCCGATGCCGGTGCTGTCGCGAGAGCCGTGGCGACGAACGCGCCGCCGATGAAGCCGAGCTTCCTCATGCGTCTTCTCCCCTTCAACTAGCCCCGTTTTTCGAGGCGGTTTCCGATGTCGTCTCGACGCTCCCGGCCCGAGGGCGTCGCAGTTTCGTCAGGAGGCTACGTATCCCCCGTCGACCGGGATGGTGACCCCGTTGATGAGCTTGGCGGCCGGCGAAGCCAGGAACACGGCCGTGCCGGCCAGCTCCTCCGGCGCCGACCAGCGCTTCGTCGGCAGGCGCAGCATCAGCTTGGCATTGAACTCGGGATCTTCCTGTCCCGGCCGGCTGATCTCGGTCTTGATCCAACCCGGTGCGATCGCGTTCACCCGGATGCGGTCCTCCGCATAGGCGACCGCCAGCGATTTCGTCAGGCCGACGATACCGGTCTTCGCCGAGGCGTAGGCCGGAATGTAGGGCGCCCCGAAATAGGAGAACATCGAAGCGATGTTGATGAGGCAGCCTTCGCTCGCCTTGAGGTGCGGCCGGAAGGCTTCGGCGAGGCGCATATTGCCGACGAGGTGGATGTCGACGATGTCGGCGAAGACCTCGGGCTTGAACTCCTCGTGCCGGATCAGGCGGCCGGCGCAATGGATCAGGACGTCCAGCCGGTCGATCGTCTTCGCCAGCGCCAGCACAGCCTCGCTGTCGCGGACATCGAGCTGGTGGAAGTCGAAGCCCTCATCCTTCGCCGGCGGCTTGACGTCCGTGAGGATGACCTTGGCACCACTCGCCTTGAAGGCATGCGCGAACGCCATGCCGATCCCACCGGTGCCACCGCTGATCAGGACGTGCTGGCCGGCGACCGAGAAGTCGGGAGCACTCATCGCTGGTCCTCGCGCGGACAGGCCGCCGCTCCAGCGGCGATGTGGACGAATAGCCTCGTCATCGGCTCCTCCCTGCGGCACGCAATTGCGGGTGCCGATGTTCGTTATTGAACTCATGAAGGCATGTATTGTTGTTTTCCGCAAGCGCGTATTCGATTTCGCGTATCGGGGCTTGCGCGGCGCCTTGAGTGTCGCTGCTATGTGCCTCGCGGCAGGAGAATCGTGACGAACCATGCAGGCTGACACCCGGCACCAGCGGATTCTCGACCTCTTGATGCGACGCGGCTATGCCGGCATCGACGAGCTCACCATCGCTTTCGGAGTGACGCCGCAGACGATCCGGCGCGATTTGCAGGAACTCGCCGACAAGGGCCTCCTGCGCCGCCGCCATGGCGGCGCGAGCGTCTCGTCCAGTACCGCCAACACCGATTATGCGCGCCGGCATGTCGAGAACGCGGAAGCGAAAGCGCGCATCGCATGGGCTGCGGCCGACCTCATCGCTCCGGATTCATCGCTCTTCCTGACCGCTGGAACCACCATGGAGGCCGCTGCCGAGGCCATTGCGAAATCCGCGAGCGGCAGCCTGCGGGTGGTCACCAACAGCACCACCGCGGCCCGCACGCTCGGCCGCAATGCCGCTGTTTCGGTTCTCGTCACGGGCGGCACCTGGATGACGAACAACGAGGCCCTGGCCGGCCCGGCGGCGGCCGACTTCGCCGACCGCTATCGCTGCGACGTGATGATGACGAGCTGCGGCGGCATCGATCCCGACGGCTGGCTGCTGGAATTCCGCGACGAGGAGGTGGTGACGGCCAAGGCGATGCTGGCCAATGCCCGCCGCCGTGTCCTTCTCGTCGATCACACCAAGTTCGCGCGGGTCGCCTCCTGCAAGCTCGCTCACCTCGAGGAGATGACCACGATCGTGACCGATCGGGCGCCCAGCCAGGAGATGACCCGTCTCATCACGCGGGCCAAGTGCGAGCTGATCGTCGCGCGTTGATGCGCGGCAACCTGCTGCATCTCATGCGAACAGGTCGGGTCAGACCGAAGGACTTAACGGCAGCGAGCTCGCAGGAAGGATGTCGGCCCTGTATTCTGCCGTGCCCTCGATCATCGCGCGTCCGATTGGACGCGATCACGATGATCTATCCTTTTGTTATCGCATCGGATTTTTCCGAAAAGTGGATTCCACTTTTCGGTCCGATGCTATAGGCAGCCGAAGGGCGGTGATCGAGCCTAGTCGGCGCCCACCTTTTCAACGGAAATCCAGCCCTTGCCCAGGGGCTCGACTCGCCCCTCTGCTTGCAGCTTGAGGAGATGGGCAGTGACGTTGCGTTCGGCCGCCTGGCGCAGCCAGGGGTGGGTCTGCGAGTAGAGCTTGTCGACCAGCTCGCGTGGAGTGACCGGGCCACAGCGCAAGGCTTCGGCGATCGCCTCCTCGCGCTTGATCCGGTAGTCGAGCAATTCCTGGATATAGGGCGCCGCATCCGACAGCGGCGGCCCATGCCCCGGCAGCAGCAGCCGGTCCTGCCGCGCCAACAGGCGCCGCAGGCTCCGGAAATAGGCGGCCATGTCGCCACCTGGGGGCGACACGACGCTGCTCGACCAGGTCATGACATGGTCGGCACTGAAGATGACGCCGTCAGCACGGGCGAAGCAGAGATGGTCGCTGGCGTGACCGGGCGTATGCAGGCAGACCATGCCGGCAACCATGTCGCCATCCCGCAGCGGCACGTCCGGCTGGAAAGCCGGATCGGCACTGCAGTGGAATGCAAAGGTTCTGGCCCCTGTCCGTGCTTTCAACGCCGCCACCGCGCCAAGATGATCCGAATGGCTATGGCTGAGCAGGATCGCTGCGACGCAGCCCTCGGTCGCATCGAGGATGGCCTGGACATGGCCCGCATCGTCCGGCCCGGGATCGAGGACGACCACGCCCTCTCCCGTCTCGATCAGATAGGTGTTGGTACCGTGATAGGTCATCAGGCCGGCATTGGGCGCAACGATACGCCTGATGCCTGGCGCGACATCGGTCGCCCGCCCGCGCTCCGGTTCCGGCTCGGTCAGATAGGGCAAGATCGCTTCCCCGGCTGCCCTCCGGGCAGCATCCTCTCCGCCGCGCGCCTCATCCCGCCGCCGCATTCCGCCCGGCGAGCTGACCGAAGATCAGTGCCATTTGCGCGGGAGCTCCGTTCATCAACGCTCCAATCGGCGCGAGACATAGAGCTGCGACGGAACCACCACGACCAGAAGCGCCGCCATCAGCAGGATCGCCAGGGCCGCCGCGCCCGGCAGGTCCGGGAACTGCCAGAGATTCCAGAGCGTCGAGGCCGCGACGAGATTGCCGGTCGACATCAGCATCAGCGGCACCGTCAGGTCGCGAGCGCTATGCGCGAAGACCCAGAGCCAGCCATTGAGGATCTGCGGCCAGACCAGCGGGAAGGTCACCTTGCGCAGCGAAGTCAGCCAGCTCGCGCCGCTGATCAGCGCCGCATCGCCCAGCTCCTTGTGGATCTGGATCAGGGCGCTGCTCATCGTGCGGACGCCGAAGGCGATGTAGATCGTCACATGCCCGAGCACGAGGATCCAGACCGTGCCGTAGAGCGGCGTGTCGAGATAGAGCAGCAGGATCGCCAGCACGAGCACGATCGGCGGGATCGCCATCGGCAGGAAGGACAGCGCGTCGAGGATCTTGCCGGCCCGGCTGTTCGAGCGGACCGTGAACCAGCCGATCAGGCAGGAGATCAGCATCACGATCGTCGCGCTCGACACGACGAGGATGATCGTGTTGAGCACCGCCCGCGAGATCATCGGGTTGGTCAGGATGCGACGATAGATGTCGAAGGACAGGCCGCCGAGCGCCGAGAGGCTGGGCGTGCTGTAGGAGGGCTGCAGGCTGACCCAGAGCAGGATCAGCAGGGGCAGCATCATCACCGCGCAGTAGCCGAAGGTGAAGCCGAGCGCAGCAAAGCGCCAGCCGCCGAGCCTGATCCGCTTCGGCCGGAAGGCCTTGCCGGTGACGACGCGGAAACGCTCGCCGAGCCGCGTCGCCCGCATATAGGCCCACATCAGGCCGCCGGCGACGACCAGCAGCAGCACGCCGAAGGCGGAGGCGAGCCCGTAATTCGGCAGGCCGTTATCGGGGGAGGAGAGCAGGTAGACGCGCGTCGACAGCACCGGCACATCGGCCGAAAGCCCGATGATCAGCGGCAGGTCGAAGGCCTGCACCACCGCCATGAACATGTAGATGCCGATCGAGAACAAGCCGGGCGTCAGCAACGGCAGCGTCACCCGCGTCAGCGTCGCCCAGGAGCCGCCGCCATGGACGCGCGCGGCCAATTCCAGATTGGGATCCATGTTGCGCAAGAGGCCGCTGATCATCACGAAGGCGGTCGGCACCACCGCGAAGGAGGTGACGATGATCAGCGACCAGAAGGAATAGATGGTCAGGATCGGCTGCAGGAAGCCGAAGAGCTCGCGGAACATCACGTTCAGCGCGCCATTGCCGGGATTCAGCAGCAGGATCCAGCCGAAGCCGACGACCAGTGCCGGCACCATCATCCAGGCGAACATCAGGATCCGTACCAGGATGCGGCCGGGCATGTCGGTGCGCTCGGTGCACCAGGCGATCGCGGTCGCGATGGCGACGCCGATCGCCATGCTCGACAGCGCGTAGACGGCGGTGTTCCAGACCAGGCTCAGCGTCCGCGGGCTCTGCAGCAGCTGGACGTAGTTCTTCACGGTGAAGTCGAGCGTCTCCAGCGGCATCGCCTCGGACGGCGCCAGCGACGCCCGGATCAGCAGCAGCACCGGGCCGAGGACGAGGACGGAGACGACCGCGAGCAAGAGGGCGAGCACGACCGTCTGCTGGTCGAGCCCCGTGCCCGGGCGGCGGCTGGCGGCGATCGAGCCGCCGCTCATCTCGGGCTCCCGGGAGCCGCCGGCTCGTCGGCCGGCACGATGACGCAGCGCTCGGGCGGCAGGTCGAGCACGAGCTCCTGCCCGACCGACAATGCGGTGTAGGGATCCAGCATCAGGGTCAGCTTGCGGCCACCCACCTCGACCTCGGTCTCGACGACGTCGCCGAGGAAGGTCATGGCGTCGACCCGCGCCTTGAAACGATTGGGGCCGAGCGTCTCGGTCGCCGATCTGACGAGGATCGCCTGCGGGCGAACCACGACCATGACCTGCGCGCCCGGCGCGAGGTCAGGACCGGCGACGCCCGAGATCGGCCCGATCGCCGTCTGGGCCCGCGCCGTCGCGCCGCCGGTATCGAGCACGCCGGGCAGGAGATTGCTGCGGCCCATGAAATCTGCGGTGAAGACGCTGTTGGGCCGCAGATAGATGTCGCGCGGTGCCCCCTGCTGGACGATCCTGCCCGCTTTCATCAGCACGATCTGATCGGACATGCCGATCGCCTCGACCTGGTCATGCGTGACGAAGAGCGTGGTGATGCCCAGCGATTTGACGAGATTGCGGATCTCGGTGCGCATCGTGTCGCGCAGCTTGGCATCGAGATTGCTGAGCGGCTCGTCGAGCAGGAGCAGGCGCGGTTCGTGCACCAGCGCGCGGGCGAGCGCGACACGCTGCTGCTGGCCGCCAGAGAGCAGCGGCGCAGGGCGGTCGGCGAGATGGGCGAGCTCGACCATCTCCAGCGCCTTCAATACGCGCGGCCTGACCTCATGGCTCGGCGCGCGCTTGACGCCGTAGACCAGCGGGAAAGCGACATTGTCGAACACGCTCATATGCGGCCAGATCGCATAGGACTGGAAAACCATGCCGAGCTCGCGCCGATTGGCCGGGATGAGCAGGTTCTCGCGCGATGAGAAGACCGCCCTGTCGCCCATCTGGATCACGCCGGAATCCGGGTTCTCCAGGCCGGCGATGCACTGCAGCGTGGTGGTCTTGCCGCAGCCGGAGGGCCCGAGCAGCGTGAAGAACGAGCCCTCCTCGACCTTGAAGGAGACACCCCTGAGGGCGAGCATGGCGTCCTGGCCATGCTGTCCCGGATAGGATTTCACGAGGTTCTCGATCAACAGCATCGGGGTTTCCGGCTTTCCGTCCGTAGGTCTTGCTCGGGAGGGGCCCTGCTCCCCTCCCCGTTCGGCGGTCGCGCTCAGCGGGTCATCAGATCGGCGATCGCGCTGCGCACCGAGAGCGCCTGCTTGGTGTCCTCGAGCGAGTTCTCGGTCAGGATCTTGGCGCCGGCCTTGACCCGCTCGGCGATCATCTCGGCGAGCGGCGATCCCTTGTCGCCGGCGCGCGGCAGCGGCTCCTGGGCGTTGGCGACGCTGATCCCCTCGGTCGTCAGCCAGGCCGCGAACAGGCGCGCGGCGTTGGGGTTCGGCGCGCTTTCAGGGACGTAGATGTAGAGGTTGTTCAGCGGGATGAAGTCGCTGAACAGCTTGAACTTCACGCCCTCGCTGCGGCCGGCGATGTGGAAGGCCGAGAGGCCGACCGGCGCCTGGCCGACCGAGATCGCCCGCGTCGCCGCCGCCGTGCCGCGCTCCAGTACCGGCTTGTTGTCGAGCGTGGCCTTGGCCATCTTCAGCGTCTCGTCCTTGCCGAGCGCGAAGGAATAATAGTCGAGCGGATTGAGCGAGAAGGCGTTGATCGCGACGCGCCCGCGCCATTCGCTCTTCAAGAGTTCGGCCCAGGTGTTGGGCACGTCCTCGTCCTTGATCAGCTTCGGATTCCAGCCGATGCCATAGGTCGCGTCGAGGATCGGCAGCGCCGCGCCGCGCAGGTCCTTCATCACCCGGTTGGCGACCTCCTCGATCTGCGGGAACTGCTTTCCGAACACCTGCGCCCAGGGATAGGGCTTGAGAAGCTGCCGTTCGAACAGCACCGAGGCTTCCTGCGCCCCGCCGGCGCCGACCACGTCGACCGAGCCGCTGGCACGGCCGCGCTCGGCGATCAGCTTGGTGCCGGTCTGGACCGGGTTCGCCGCGTTCCATTCCACGCTGATGTTGAGGCCGAAGCGCTCGTTGAAGGCCTTGGCGATCGCGGCATGGGCCTGCGGCGTGCCGGGGCTGCTGACCGCGACGAAGAGCCGGCCCTCCTTGCGGGCGCCTTCGAGAATCTGCTCATAGCTCGGTGTCTGCGCCTGAACTGCGCCGGCCGACAGGAATACGCTCGCCATAGCGGCGGCGGTCGTGAATAGGGAGCGAACGGTCGCCATGCTTTCCTCCTTCGCAGGGTGTGACCCGGCTGGCTTGCCTATAATTCCATTATATGGAATTTATTATCGTTAGCGTCGCTTTAACTGTAAGCGCCCTTGCCGTTGAAAGGCAAAGGCGCAGGCACAACATCCACGATGTGGATCAAAAGACCTCGATCAGGCCGGCTGCGCCCATGCCGCTGCCGACACACATCGTCGCGACCGCGCGCCTGGCGCCACGGCGGCGGCCCTCGAACAGGGCATGCCCCAGCATGCGCGCGCCCGACATCCCATAGGGATGGCCGACGGCGATCGCGCCGCCATCGACGTTGAGCCGGTCGGCCGGCAGGCCGAGCTTGTCGCGGCAGTAGAGCACTTGCACGGCGAAGGCCTCGTTGAGCTCCCAGAGGTCGATATCGCCGATCGAGAGCCCCGCCCGCGACAGCAGGCGCGGCACTGCGAAGACCGGGCCGACTCCCATCTCGTCAGGCTCGCAGCCGGCCACAGTGAAATGCGAGAGCGCGCCGAGCGGCGACAGGCCGAGCCTCTCGGCGAGCTTTTCCTCCATCACCACGCAGGCGGCGGCGCCATCCGAAAGCTGGCTGGCATTGCCGGCGGTGACGGTGCCGCCCTGGCGGATCGGCTCGAGCTTGGCCAGGCCGGCGGCGTTGGTGTCGGGGCGATTGCCCTCGTCGCGGCCAAGGCGCACAGCCTCCTCGCTCGCCACCCCCGTCGCCTTGTCGGTGTTGAGCTTGGTGCTGTCCATCGGCGCAATCTCGGCGTCGAAGCGGCCGGCCTCCTGAGCCGCGGCCGTTCGGCGCTGGCTTTCCAGGGCATAGGCATCCTGCTCGTCCCGGCCGATGCCATAGCGCTTCGCCACCACCTCGGCGGTGTCGAGCATCGGCATGTAGACATCGGGCCGGTTCGCCTTCAGCCATTCGTCGTGGAAGCGATAGGTGTTCTTGTGCTCGTTCTGCACCAGGCTGATGGTCTCGACGCCGCCCGCCACAACCGCCTGCGCGCCGTGGCTGACGACGCTGTCGACCGCCATGGCGATCGCCTGCAGGCCGGACGAGCAGAAGCGGTTGATGGTCGCGCCGGCCGTGGTGACCGGCAGCCCGGCCCGCAGCACCGCCTGGCGGGCGATGTTGTAGCCTGAGGCGCCCTCCTGCATGGCGCAGCCGAGGATCACGTCCTCGATCAGCGCCGGATCGACCTTGGCCCGTGCGACCGCCTCGGCGACGACGTGGCCGGCGAGGCTCGCCGCATGGGTGTTGTTGAAGGCGCCGCGATAGGCACGCCCCATCGGCGTACGTGCGAAGGAAGCGATGACAGCCCGGCGCATCACGCCCTCCCCTCAACCGGCGCGCCGGTTTCGCGCTGCCAGATGTCCATCAGCAGCTCGTCGCCACCCTCGCTGGACTCAAGCCGCCGGAGCCCGTTCGGGTCGATCACCTCGCGGATCAGCCGCAATTCCTCGGCAGTGGGCACCGGCGTCAGCGGGATCTCACCCTCGGCATGGACGACGAAGCCGGTCTTCTCCTGCACGCGCTCCAGCGTGATGCCGGGATGCAAGGAGACGACGCGCATCGAGCCGCCCGGCCCCTCGAAATCGAAGACGCCGAGATCGGTGACGACGAGGCCTGGCTTGGCGCGTCGCACCGGGCGCGCCTGACCGCCGCCATCCTCATTGCCACGGCCGCAGACGAAATCGACCTTGGCGACGATCGTGCGCGGATTGTGCCGGCGGATGTGGTAGCAGAGCGTCTCGCAGCCCCAGAGATCGTCGGGAACGCCGCGCGCACCGACGAGCTGCGCCTTCGGCTTGGCCCAGGGGCCGATCACCGAGATGTTGGAAGCGCCGTACTGGTCGAGCTGGACCGTGCCGATCCAGATCTGCAGCTTGCCGTGGGCGATGAGTTGGAACATCTCCTGCCAGCTCAGATTCATCCGGCCCGAGGCGGCCAGCGTCCACTCGTCGACCAGCGCCTTGGCGTGCACATCGCAATCGGCAGCGGCGCGCGAGCCCGTGGTCAGGAAGAGGTCCGGGACATGCAGCGCCTTGGCCAGGCGCGCCGAGAGATCCGACAGGATCGTCGCGCCGACACCGATGGCGTTGCCACGGAACTCCCTGGCCATACGGCTGATCAGGAGCTCTTCGAGCGTGTAGTCGGTCATCATCACTGCTCCCGAATCCATGCGGAAAACCATTCGGAATCGGTCGCGCGTTTCTGGTATTCCAGCACCGCCGGCAGGTCGAAGCGGTAGTCCGGGTAGAGCGCCGTCATGCCGGCGCCATGCGGCGCCTCGATCACGCCGTCGATCCAGAGCCGGGACAGGAAGGTGCCGCCGGCGGTCGCGGCATCGCCAGGCAGCTCGTTGACGATCCTCTCGGCCGTGACGAAGACGGTCTTCGCCGCCTGGACGAGGAGCGGGTCGGCATAGCCGTCGCCGATGATCACCGCATTGCCGTGGCGGTCGGCGATATTGGCATGGACGAAGGCGACGTCCGGCCGCAGCGCGGGCACCGCCAGCAATTCCTCGCCGCTGAACGGGCAGGCGATCTTGCGGAACGGCGCCGTCGGCGTCGTCAGGATGTCGGTGTCGAGCCCGAAGCGCGTCGGCAGGAAGGGCAGGTTCTTGGCGCCGGCCTCGAAGGCGGCGATGATCGTCGCCTCCGAGTATTCGACGACGCTGATGTTGCCGGACTCGCGCGCCTTGCGGAAATGCGGCGCGAGCCCGAAGGCATCGAAGCCGACGAAGGCGAACTGCAATTCACGGACCTTGCCGGCCCCGATCAGGAGGTCGACATCCGGGCCGCCGAGCATGGCGACGACCGTGAGATCGCCGACATCCGCCGCGGCCAGCGCCCGCGCCGCCGCCATCGGCTTGCGCTGGATACCGCCACCGCCGAACGCCACGGAGCTGCCGGGCGCGACCGCGGCCAGCGCTTTCGCGAGGGTGATCGTCTTCGTCATCGTCACTTTCCTGACTGGCGCAGATCGAGCAGGCGCCGGGATTTGCCCGTGCTGCCGACCTGGGTGAGCGGCAGCAGGCTCCCCGGCGGAACGATCTCCACCGCGACCCGCACGCTCAGATCGCGGTGCAGCGCAGCCTCCATCTCAGCCGCGAATACCGCATCGTCGATCTCGTCCGACTTCTTCTCGACCCGCACCGTCATCGACTCGCGGCGCGACAGCCCCTCGCCCGAATAGGCGACGACACAGAGGAACTCGCCGGTCGCGCGCGGATCGGCGGTGACGGCGCTCTGGCAGGCCATCGGATAGACATTGGTGCCGCGCAGCTTCACCATCTCGTCGCTGCGCCCGAGGAACATCGAGAGCTTGCGCGTGCACAGGCCGCAGGAGCACTCCGAGCGCTCATAGGCGACGAGCAGGTCGCGCAAATCGTAGCGGATGATCGGCGGCGTGCTGCGATGCAGGCTGGTCACGACGAGATTGCCGCGCTCGCCGGCCGGCAGCACCGCGCCGGTCTCGACATCGGCGGTCTCGAGATAGACCGTGTCCTCGCTGATATGCTTGCCGTCCTGCGCTTCGCATTCGAAGGCGATCTGGCCGATCTCGTGGGTACCGTAATTGTCGTAGACCGGGCAGCCCCAGGCTTCCTCGAGCTGGGCGCGCAGATGGCCGTCGACATCGGGACCAAGGAAGGAATGCAGCCGCTTCGTCTTGAGCGACCGCAGGTCGAAGCCTGTCTCGTTCGCCACCTGGACGAGGCGCGCCAGATACTCGGCGCGGCCATACCAGGCGGTCGTGCCGATCTTGAGCGCGTATTCGAGCTGGCGCTCGCTCGGCGTCACCACGCCCGAGCCGGTGGTGACCGGCATGGCGCCGAGCCAGTGCAGGCAGGCATAGAGCCCGCAATACCCGGCATTGGCCATCGCCAGCGTGTAGGTGATCTGCACGGCGTCGCCGGGGCGCGTCCCTTGCGCCCAGAGTGCGCGCGCCGTCTGGATCGCCTGCACTTCGAGCGCGACCGGATCGAACAGGGTCAGGCGCGGGAAGCCGGTGGTGCCGCCCGAGGTATGGACCTTGAAGGGCGTGCTCGCCAGGTCCTCGGCGGTCACCGGCTGGTGGCTGCCGAAGGGCGGCGCGGCCGCGATCGCCTCCTTGAGGTCGTCGCTGGTGAAGGTCGGCAGCTTCTCGATGTCGTCGAGGCCTCGGATATCGCCGGGCTCGAGTCCCGCCGCGCGCCAGCGCTTGTCATAGAACGGCGTGCGCCAGGCATCTTCCATGCGCGCCAGGAAGCGGGCGTTCTGCAGCGCATTCAGCTCCTGGTCGGACATCTTGCCGGTCGTCTGCGCGAAATGCGGCGGCGGCGGGTAGTCCCGCATCAGCCCATCCCAGTCGACGGCCTTCCAGTAATAGGGAACCGCCGGGGCGCTTTCCGCCTCCGCCTGCGCGGGTTTCACCTGGTTCAGCGACACTAGACTACCTCTTCTCTATCCGCGTCGGCTTTGCTGAGCCCGTCGCAATCCGTCGTCAGAAGGCTCTCGATGAAGCGGTCGCCGGCGCGCTTGCGCAGCGCCGCGGTGCCGCCGAAGCTGGCATGCAGCCGGCGCGCGCGCTTGAGATAGAAATGCGCGTCGGTCTCCCATGAGAACCCCATGCCGCCATGCAGCTGGATGCAGTCCGCCGTGATCTTCATCGCGGCGTCGGCGGCGATGACGCGGGCGATCTGCGCCGCGTCGAGATCGCCCGGCCGCTGCACCGCATCGCAGACCGCGAGCCGCGCATGCGAGAGCAGCGTGAAGCCGTCGGCGAGCCGATGCTTGATCGCCTGGAAGCGCCCGATCACCTCGCCGAACTGCTTGCGCTGCCTGACATGCGCCACGGCCCGTTCGAGCGCGGCCCTGGCGATGCCGACCAGCTCGACCGCCGTCAGGATATGGATCGGCAGCAGGAGCCGCTCGGCTTCGCCATGGCCACAGCGCGCCCGCGCTATCTCGGCATCCGGCGCCAATACGACGGATGCGATCGGCGTGGTCGGGTCCATCGGCTGAAGCGTCTGGCTCGTCGCCCCGGCCGTGCGATAGAGGACGAAACACTGACCCGCCTCCCCGGGCTCAAGGCGAAGGATATGGCTCGCGCCGGTCGCATGCTCGACCAATGGCAGGAGCGATCGTCCGTCGGAGAGGGGCTGGGCCTCGGCAGTCGCCAGCCCGAGCTGCACCGAGCCTTCCGCCAGCGCGCGCAGGAGCGTGTCGCCGACCGCGCCGAAATGCGGCGCGAGCGCGGGCAGGAACACTGCGGAAAGCGCATAGGGGCCGCAAAACAAATGCGCGCCCATCTCTTCGACGATATCCGCAGCCTCGGCGAGGCCGAGCCCGAGGCCGCCATGGCTGTCGGGCACCGCGATGCCGGTCCAGCCCATTTCGGCCGCGAGCCGCCAATGGCTCTCGACGAAGGCCGCGGAGGCATCGGCGCCCTGCGCCAGAGCCGCATTTGGAGCGGCCTCGGCGAGCGTGCGTGCCGCAGCGTCGCGCAGCATCTGGTCGGAATAGGCTGTTGAAACGCCCTGTGTCATCGGGGCAGCTCCAGGCCACGTTCGGCAATGATGTTGCGCTGGATTTCGGAGGTGCCGGCGAGGATGGTCTCGGCACGGGTCCAGAGGTAGTCGCGATGCCACAGGCCCTCGGCCGGTGCCGCCTTCTCCTGCGGTCCGTACTGGAAGGCCGGGCCCATGATGTCCATGGCGAGGTCGAAGAGGCGCTGATGCGTCTCGCTCCAGAGCAGCTTCACGGCCGAGCCCTCGACCCCCGGCGGCACACCCTCCTCCGCCTGCTTCAGCATGCGATCGGCATGCAGCCGCAGCGCGTGAGCATCGCAGAACAGGCGCGCGATCGCGTCGCGGATCAGCGGATCGTGGATCGCCGGCCGCCCGTCCCGCGGAGTCGTAGCGGCCAGCCGCACCAGATCCTCGAGCTCGGTCTGGAGCCGCACGATGCGCGGGATGAAATAGGTCCCGCGCTCGAAATTCGCGGCAGCCATGGCGATGCCCCAGCCAGCATTCTCCTCGCCGAGCCGACACGCGACCGGCACCTCGACCTCGTCGAGGAAGACCTCGCCATAGTCAGCCTCGCCGGTGATCTGGCGGATCGGCCGCACGCGGATGCCCGGCAGGCGCATGTCGACGAGGAAGACCGAGATGCCGCGCTGGCGCGGGCCTTCGCTCGAGGTCCGGGCGAGCAGGAAGCACCAGTCGCCGAGATGCGAGAAGCTCGTCCAGATCTTCTGGCCGTTGAGCACGTAGACGTCGCCGCGGCGCTCCGCCCGCGTCGCCAGCGAGGCGAGGTCGGAGCCGGAGTTCGGCTCCGAATAGCCCTGGCACCAGATCTCCTCATTGCCGAGGAGCTTCGGGATGAAGCGGTCCTTCTGCTCCTGCGAGCCGAAGGCGATCAGGGTCGGGCCGACGATGCCATGGCCGATCAGATTGACCGCAAGCGGCGCTTTGGCGCGGGCATATTCCTGATGATAGATCGCCTGCCGCGTCAGCGAGAGCGGCCGGCCGCCGACGGCTTCCGACCAGCCGAGGCCGGAGAGACCGGCCCGGCAGAGATGGTCCTCCCATTCGCGGCGGAAGGCGAGGCGCTGCATCTCGGCGGTGCCATAGCGGGCGCCCGCCAGCCGCGGCAGCTCCTGCGCGAACCAGGCCTTGATCCCTGCCCGGAACGCCTCGTCGGTCGGCGCGGCGAGAATGGGTGCCGGCGACAGGGCGACCGTCATGACGGAAAGGGTGTTCATTGCAGAGCTCACCGGCGCCCGCGCTCGATCGCGCTCGCCAGGCCGCTGCCACGCATCTGCGCGAACTCGTCCGAGACATGCGAAAGCTGGTGGCTGTCGAAATGCGCCGACAGCGCATTGCGGAAGCCCTGCATGTCCATGGTCCGGTTCAGCGAGCGCTTGATCAGCCGCAGCGCGAAGGGCGGCGCGGCAGCGACCCGCTCCGCCATGGCCTGCACCTCGCCTTCGAGATCGGCCCGGGCGACGACGCGGTTGACCATCCCGGCGGCCAGCGCCTCCTGGGCAGTGATGCGGGCGCCGGTGAACAGGAACTCCTTCGCCTTGCGCGTCCCCATCACCCAGGGATGGACCAGCACCTCGACGGCGGCCGCCCCCATGGTGTGGCAGACCGGATCGGCGAAGAAGGCGTCGTCAGCCGCGACAACGAGATCGCAGAGATTGGCGACCATGAAGCCACCGGCAATGCAGGCGCCCTGCACCTGCGCGATCGTCGGCTTCGGGCAATCCCAGATCCGCAGCGCATGGTCGAAATAGCGCAGCTGCTCATAGTCCCAGCGCTGCTCGACGGTGAAGCCCTGCCGCTTCGCCTGCGCCTCCTTGAGATCGTGCCCGGCCGAGAAGTGATCGCCCTGGCCGCCGATCACGATCACCCGGACCTCGGCATCGGCCGTGGCGGCAGCGAGAGCCGCATCCATCTCGTCCAGCAGGAGCTGGCTTTCGGCGTTCCGGGCACCCGGCCGCGCATGCAGGATGCGCGCGACCGCCCCCGACACGCTGTACTCGATCTCGCTGAACGCCATCTCGATATTCCAATATATGGATGCATATTGACAACACCGTCAGCATATCGCCCCAAATATGATGGTCAACAGACAATATGACAAAATTTATGTCCACTAAGTGGAATATAAATGCGAGCCGTCCCGACGCACGGGCGCCAGCGTGTAGACCTCGCCCAGGCCGGCATATTTCGGCCCGGCGATCCGGCAGAGAGGCCGCAGCCGCTCCGTCACCACCTTCCCGCCATCGAGAAGATCGTCGCGAACATGGAATCGCCGCACGCGCCCGACGATCAGTTGCGCACCATGATCACCGAAGGCGATGACCTGCTCGAGGCCGCATTCGAGCGCCGCGGGGACACAGACCAAGCGCGGCACCGCGACGTCGAGCGACGGCTCCAGCTCTAGGCCGAGCAGATCCGCCTCGCTGACATCGCATGGATGCTCGGCGGCACTGAGATGAACCGGCTGGACCAGCGTCTCGTCGGCGATGTTGACGACGAAGTCGCCGCGATCGGCGATGTTCCGCGCCGTATCCTTCAGCCCGTCGCCGCGACGCATGACACTGATCCCGATCAGCGGCGGCTCGGTCGAGAGATAGGTGAAGGCACTGAACGGGGCGAGGTTCACCACCCCCTCCGCCGACAGGCTCGTCACCCAGGCGATCGGGCGCGGAACGATCAATCCGGCCAGGAGCCTGTAGACCTCGTCGACCGATAGGCCGTCGACACTGCGATTCATTTAACTCCACCATATGAAATATCAATCCAGAATTTATCTTATATAGCATTGCTATGAGCCATAAAGCGCCACTATCGTTGCCAAACAGCATCCATATTATGGCACTCTAGATCGAACATGACCGAAAGCCAGCTGCCCACCGTCGCCGAAGTCATCGCCGCCGAGCTCGAAGCGTCCGGCATCGACCTGATCTTCGGTCAAGGCTCGCCATCCGCCCTCACCCTGGCGGCCGAGCGCCGCGGATTGCGACAGATCGGGTTCCGGACGGAGAATGCCGGAACGGCGATGGCTGACGGATTCGCCAGGGCCTCCGGCCGCCTCGGCTGCATCGCGACCCAGAACGGCGCCGCCGCATCGCTGGTCGCCGCGGGCTTAAGCGAATCCTTCAAGGCCTCCATTCCGGTGCTCGTCCTGGTCCAGGACGTCGAGCGCTCCCATGTCGACCGCAATGCCTTCCAGGAATTCGATCACGCGGCCCTCTTCGCCTCCTGCACGAAATGGTTCCGCCGGCTAGACGATGGCGCGCGAGCCCTCGAGATGCTGCGCAAGGCGATCCTGCTGGCGACGAGCGGCCGGCCGGGACCGGTGGCGCTCGCGATCCCCGCGGATGTGCTGGGCGAGCGGCTGCCGCAGCCCAGCGCGCCCCGCGCCATGCCCGCCGCCTTCCCCTCCCTTCGGCAGCAGCCCGAACCGGCCGCGATCGCCGAGGCCGCCCGCCTGCTCGCCGGCGCCAGGACGCCGATCATCGTCGCCGGCGGCGGCGTCCACACATCTGGCGCGCAGGCCGAGCTTGCCGGCCTGCAGCAGCGCTTTGCGTTCGGCGTCGCGACGACGATCATGGGCAAGGGGGCCGTGAACGAAGTCGATCCGCTCTCTCTCGGCGTGGTCGGCAGCGCGATGGGCCCCGGCAGCCCCTCGCGGGCGATGCGCTCGCTCATCCGCTCGGCCGATGTGGTGATGTTCGTCGGCAACCGCACCAACGACAACGGCACGGCCTCCTGGAGCCTGTTTCCGAGCGGCGCCGAATTCATCCATGTCGACGTCGCCGTGGACGAGGCGGTGCGCAATTACCCCGCCTTGCCGCTGATCGGCGACGCCCGCACCACATTGCACGCGCTCGGCCTGGCGATGGCCGAGCTTGCCGATGCCGAAAGCGGCGCGGCCCGCCGCCGCCCTCTGCTCGCAGACGCCATCGCGCAGGCACGCGCTTCAACCGCCGACGAGGTCGCAGCACTGACGCTGCGCTCCGGCGACCCATTGCGGCCGGAGCACCTGATGCATGTCCTGCAGGATCGGGCGCCCGCGGACACCGTCTTCGTCGCCGATGCCAGCTATTCCAGCCTCTGGGTCTCGCAATATCTGCAGGCACGCGAGCCGGCGCGTCGCTTCCTGTTTCCGCGCGGGCTCGCCGGAATCGGCTGGGGCTACCCGCTGGCGCTTGGCGCGCGCCTCGCCTTGCCCTCCACCCCCGTCGTCGCGGTGGTCGGCGATGGCGGCTTCTCGCATTGCTGGGCAGAGTTGGAATGCGCCGTCCGGCACGGCATCGACGTCAAGCTGATCGTGCTTAATAATGCGATCCTGGGCTTCCAGCGCCATGCCGAGATGCTGCGCTTCGGGCAGGCGACAGAAGTCTGCGCGATCACCCGGATCGACCATGCGATGATCGCCCGCGCGGTCGGCTGCGCCAGCGCGACCGTCTCCTCTGCAAGCGACCTGGCTGCCGGCCTCGATACGATGTTCGCCGAGAAGGGCCCCTTCCTTCTCGATGTCCACGTCGATCCGGACGCGTTTCCGCCGATCGCCGGCTTCGCCAGGCTACAGGCCTCTTGAATGGGCCGACCCGACGGAATGTCGCCGAGGATCTGCAGCCCTTCGGTCGACCTTCTCAAGGCTCGGGCGGAAGGCTATCTGCTCGACATGGGTCAACTCTGACCTATGGTCCGATGAAGAGACCGAATGAGATTGTTCGAGGCCTGGGCCTGCAATGGGCCGACGGGGAAACGGAGACCTTCAACACATGGCGCAGGATGGCGAGAGCACGGCGCGGGAGCCCGGCCAAGGCACCCAGGTCATCGACCGCGCCGTCTTCCTGCTGCGCTCAATCGCCCAAAGCGGCGGGTCGGCGCGCCTCACCGATCTGGCGCGCGCCGCCGACCTGGCGACCCCGACGGCCCGGCGCATCCTGAAGCGGCTCGTCGACCATGGCATGGCCGGGCAGGATCCCGAGACGCAGCGTTACCATTTGGGCATGCTCGCCTATGAGCTCGGGCTTGCGGCGAGCCACAGGGTCGATGTCGCAGCCCGGCTGAAGCCATTGATGCAACGGCTGGCCGAGCTCTCCGGAGACACCGCCTATCTGGTGATGCGGCAGGATTTCGAGGTCGTCTGCATCGACCGGGTCGAGGGCAACTACCCGATCAAGACACTGACCTTGAAGGTCGGCGACCGCTATCCGCTCGGCATCACCGCAGGCAGCCTTGCCCTGCTCGGCGCGCTGCCGACAGCCGAGGCCGATGCGATCGTCGAAGCCAATCGCAACGCCTACTCCGAGCGCGGCCACCTCACCGTCGAGCAATTGCGCGACGATCTCGAGAAGACGCGGCAGCGCGGATATGCCCTGCGGCGCGACGCGATCACCGATGGCAGCATCGGCATCGGTCTTGCCGTCCCCAACGGATCGCTTCCACCCTATGCCGCGATCAGCCTCGCCATGGTGCTGGAGCGCATGACCGACAGCCGGCGGGGGCAACTCCTGACGATGATGCGGAGTGAGCTGGATGCCATCGCAGGGAAGCGGGATCGCTCGTAATTTGCGTCGGCCACTGCAGCATTAATCGGCCGGCTCAACAGCGGCGGCTGTCTCGCGGTTGCAGTCGCGTCCGTTTCCGCCGCTTCGCCACCTCGACGGAAGCCATGCCGGTCGCTCCAATGCGAATGCACGGGCATGACACTTAAGCCGACTGGACATCAGCGCAGCACGCGGCGCAGGCCCGAGAGCCGGTCGATGACGACCATCACGACGATGGAGATCAGGATCAGCGAGCTGGCGAGCGCCGCCCCGACCGCGTCGTACTGGAACTTGATATAGGAGAAGAGCTCGACCGGCAGCGGCGTCCAGCCCGCAGGCGCCAGGAAGACCGAGATCGGGAAATCGTTCCAGGACAGGACGAAGCAGAGCACCAGGCTGGAAACCAGGCCGGTCCTGATCACCGGCAAAGTGATCGAGACCATCGTCCGCACCGGCCCCGCCCCGACATTGCGCGCGGCCTCCTCGAGCGAGAGATCGAAGTTCTGCATGCTCGCCGTCAGGATGCGGACGGCGAAGGGCAGGACGTGGATCGAATGCCCGATCACCAGCGCCGGAATGCCGGAGCCGAAGCCCAGGCGGGCGAAGAAGACATAGAGCGCGAGGCTGAAGATCGTCGTCGGGATCAGCAGCGGCGACATGATCAGGAGGTTGATCAGCGCCTTGCCGCGGAAATCGTAACGGACCATCGCCAGCACGACCATGAAGGCGAGCGTATTGGCGATCAGCGTCGCCGCGATGCCGAGCCAGAGGCTCACCCCCATCCCCCGCACGAAATTGTCGGAGGTCCAGGCCTGGCGGAACCATTCCAGCGTGAAGCCCGAGGGCGGCAGGATGAACTCCTGCGGGTTCACCGAAACCAGAAGGGTGATCAGGATCGGGAAGAACAGGAAGCCCATCGCCAGATAGGTGACGAGCCGCAGCGCCAGGGCGCCCAGGTCGAGCCGGATCATCGCTTCGCCTCCAGCCGGTTAAGGATCAGCTTGCCGAACAGGAAGGACATGCCGGTCAGGATCGTCGCATTGGCCAGGATCATGATCACCGACAGGCTCGATGCGAAGGGAAGGTCGTTGTTGAGCAGCGCCTCGCGGTAGATGACGAGGCCGATCATCTGCGTGTCGTTGGCGCCGACCATCAGCGGCACCGCGAAGGCCGAGAAGTTCAGGGTGAAGACGATCACCAGGCCGGCATAGAGGCCGGGCAGCGTCAGCGGGAAGGTGATGCTCCAGAAGGCGCGCCAGCGATTGGCGCCGACATTGCGGGCCGCCTCGACGAAGGAGGGATTGATGCGCTCGATCGAGTCCAGCAGCGAGAGCACGATATAGGGCATGCCGATATAGACCAGCAGGATGATCACGCCCTTGAGGTCCCACATATAGCGGACAGGCTCGCCATAGACGCCGATCGCGATCATCAGCGAGTTCAGGAGGCCGCCGCCGCGGAAGATGACGATCCAGCCATAGACCAGGGTGACGAGGCCGATCAGCAGCGGCGCCAGCACCATCGTCATCAGGATGCTCTTCTGCAGCCCGCGCGTCTGGGCGATGTAGAGCGCGACGGGGTAGCCGAGCAGCACCGAGATCGCGGTCGCGACGATGGCGATGCGGATCGAGAACCAGAGCGTGTTGATCAGGTACCAGGAACTGCCGAGGAAGCGGGCATAATTGTCCATGGTCAGGGCGGAGACCATGTAGGCGCCGTCGACGCCCTGGTTGAAGCTGGTCCGCGCCACCCAGAGCAGCGGCATGACCACGAAGATCAGCAGCGCCACCATCGCCGGAGCGAGCAGGAGCGGAGCCGCCATCCCCCTCCTCACGGCCGGCCTCCCTCGCTGCGGATCAGCCTGAAATCGCCGGGCTCGGCGCCGATGCGGACGCCATCGCCGATCGCGGCGACACCGCCGGCCTGGTGCGTCTCGACATAGACGCCCTCGCCGCCGTCGAGCTGGACGGTGTAGCGGATCGTCGGGCCGTAATATTCGACGAAGCTGATCCTGCCGGGAAAGACGTTGGGCCCGTCCTGGCCGGGCGGATAGATCCGGATGCGCTCGGGGCGCAGCAGCACGCGCACCTGCTCGCCAGCGGCGATCGAGGCCGGCGCCGACACGAGCAAGTCGAGATTGCCGCGGGTGCGCACGGTCAGAACCCCGCCGGACGCCGCGGTGACCGCCCCGTCGAAGAAGTTGGTGGTGCCGACGAAATCGGCGACGAACTCCGACTGCGGGTCGTCATAGACCTCGGCCGGGCGGGCGATGCGGGCGATCTTGCCGCGGTTCATGATCACCACCCTGTCGGACATCGACAGCGCCTCTTCCTGATCATGCGTGACGTAGAGCGTCGTCATCTTCAGGCGCGACTGCAATTGCTTCAGCTCGCGCCGCATCGCGACGCGCAAGGCGCGGTCGAGATTGCTGAGCGGCTCGTCCATCAGCAGGAGCTGCGGTTCGAGTGCCAGCGCCCGGGCCAGGGCGACGCGCTGCTGCTGACCGCCGGAGAGCTGACGCGGCAGGCGGTCCTCATAGCCGGACAGGCCGGTGACCCCGAGCGATTCCTCGATCTTGCGGGCGATGAAGGCCCGTTCGCGCTTGCGCAGCTTGAGGCCGAAGGCGACGTTCTCGGCGACCGTCATATGCGGCCACAAAGCGTAGTTCTGGAAGACGAAGCCGACCTCGCGCTTCTCCGGCGGCAGATGAGTGACATCCCGGCCGTTGACCCGGATGGTGCCGTCGCTCGCCATGATGAAGCCGGCGATCATCCGCAGGGTCGTGGTCTTGCCGCAGCCGCTGGGGCCGAGCAGCGACACGAACTCGCCATGGCCGACGTCGAAGGAGACGTCGTCGACCGCCATGACGTCACCATAGCGCCTGCAGACGGAAGCGACCTCGATGGCCTTGTCCTGTGATGCGTTCATGTCATCCGCTTTGCCGGATAAAGGCGTCGTCGAGACTTTGATCGGCGCGCCCGACGAGCGGGCGACGCCTTGCGAGGAGTGTGGCGCCGACCTGCTCGTCCGGTCGGCGCTTGCGAGCGCGCTCACTTGCTCGTCATCTGGTTGAGCTGGTTCTGCCACTTGGCCTTGTTGGCCGTGATCTTCTCCTGATCGGGCAGGAACAGCCGCTTGAACTGCTCGTTCTGGACCAGGAGGTCACGGAACTGGAAGTCGGCCGGGATCGGCGCGTTCTGCACGGTCGGGGCGTAGAGATTGCGCGTCGCGAAGGCGATCTGGACTTCCGGACTCAGGACGTAGTCGACGAAGGCCTGCGCCTTGGCCGGATCCTTGGCCGCCTTGGTGATGTTGATCGTGCTGATCAGCGGGAAGGTGCCCTCGGCCGGGCGGACGAACTTGACGTTCTTGGCGCCCTTCTCCAGCAGCTCCTTCATGCGCCCGGTCGCCAGCATGCCGAGCCAGGCGTCCTGCGTCTGGAACAGCGAGACCATCTGGCTTTCGACGTCGAGCGAACCGATCAGGTTGCCGCTCTTGATCAGCGCCGCCATCTTGTCGAGGCCAGGCTGGATATTGTCGATGCCGCCGCCGTTCCGCTCGGCCTGCTGCACGGTCAGGCTGAGCGTCGGGATGTGCTCGAAGCCGTAGATGACGACGTGGTTCTTGTAGTCCGGCTTCCAGAGCTCGTCCCAGCTCGTCGGGGCTGTCTTCACCTTGTCGGCGTTGTAGGCGAGCACGTAGTCGCCGACATTGACGAAGACCGTATAGGGCGAGTGGACCGCATTCGGGTACAGGTTCGCCATGTTCGCGATCTTGGCCTTGTCGAGGGCCAGCCACAGGCCCTCCTTCTCGCCGGCGATCGAGTTCAGCAGCGTGTTGGTGGCGACGTCGACCTGCCCGAGCCGCGCCTTGACGAGATGGTCGGGGCTGGCGCCGACAACCCACTCGATCTTGCAGTTATGGGCCTTCTCGAAGCCGGCGGCGACCGATTCATAGGTCTTCTGATAGCTGCCGCCCCAGGTGGTGACCCTGAGCTTGCACTCCTGGGCCAGCGCGGGAGAGGTCAGCGCGCCGAGCGTCCCGGCGAGCAGCAAAGCCGAAATCGTCCTGTTCATCTTGGAATCCCCGATTCTTGGTTGCAGTCAGATCCGCAGCGGCCCTCTTCTGTCGGAGGGCTCGAATGGCCGGCGCCATCTCAGTGGCGCCGGAAGAGCCTGCCGCCCGCAGCGGCAGGGGCAGTCAGTGCTTCGCCTTGCGGCGGTTCCTGAGGTCGGTCAGCG
Organism: Allobosea sp. GW821-FHT03A12; assembly: GCF_058986765.1. Classification (NCBI taxonomy): domain Bacteria; kingdom Pseudomonadati; phylum Pseudomonadota; class Alphaproteobacteria; order Hyphomicrobiales; family Alloboseaceae; genus Allobosea; species Allobosea sp. GW821-FHT03A12. The sequence continues at coordinate 931,479 of NZ_JBYSVZ010000001.1, read as the reverse complement.
AGTAGCGCGAGTGGATCGCTTCCTGGTCGACGCACATCTCGATCAGAGCCGGCTTGCCGGACGCAAGGCAGCGCTCGAAGGCCGGCGCGAACTCCTCGGTCCGGGTGACGCGCTCGGCATGGGCGCCATAGGCCAGCGCCAGCGCGTGGAAGTCGGGATTGACCAGCTGGGTGCCGTTGACGCGGCCCTCGAGGCGGTTCTCCTCGTGGATGCGGATCGTGCCGTACATGTTGTTGTTGAACAGCACGATGATCACCGCCGCCCCGTATTGCACGGCGGTCGCCAGCTCCTCCGAGCTCATCTGGTAGCAACCGTCGCCGACGAAATCGACGACCACCCGCTCAGGGTAGAGCAGCTTGGCCGAGATCGCCGCCGGCAGGCTGTAGCCCATCGAGCCACTGATCGGGCCGAGCTGCGTATGCAGCCGGTAATGCGCGAAATAGCGCTGGCTCCAGGTCGCGTAGGCGCCGACGCCGTTGGTGACGATGGCGTCCTCGGGCAGGCGCTGGCGCAGCCATTTCATCAGCTGCGGCAGGTCGATCTCGCCCGGACAGGGCCGCGGCGTCGTCTCGATCTCGAAGGTCTTGCGCAGGGCGGCCGTCCACTCGCCGCGCGCGGCATGGTCGACCGGCGCATGGCCGGCGAGCCGGCGGGCGAAGGCGTCATTGTCGGCGAGCAAGGCGAGGTCGACCTGAAAGACCCGGTTGAGCTCGTCGAAACTGCGGGTGACGTGGACGAATTTCTGCCTGGGCACCGGGATGTCGAAGAGCGTGAACCCCTCCATGTAGCCGGCGCCGATCGTGTTCACGTCGCTGAGCGCGTCGTTGCACATGACGACGAAGTCGGCGTCCTTGACATGGGCCAGCAGCGCCGGGTTCGAGCCGATGCCGATCTCACCGACATAGCAGGGCAGGCGATGGTCGATGATGTCGCGCCGCCGGAAGGTGGTGACGACCGGGACGTTGTTGGCGAGCGCGAAGGCCTGGATGTCGTTGCGCGCGCCTTCCGTCCAGCCGGAGCCGCCGACGATCAATAGCGGACGCTGCGCCGCCGAGAGCATGGCGAAGACCTGCGCGACTGCCTCGTCCGAGGGCTCGCCGGCCGAGGCCGGCACGCTCGGCTTGCCCGGCGCGACCTCGCACTCCTCCTCGAACACATCCTCCGGCACCACCAGCACGACCGGCCCCATCCGCCCGGTCATCGCCGTCTGGTAGGCGCGCTGCACGAATTCCGGGATGCGCCTGGGGTCGTCGATCTGGGCGACCCATTTCGTCATCGGCGCGAACATGGTGCGGAAGTCGTAGGCCATGAAGGCTTCGCGCTCCATCAGCGCGCGCTTCACCTGCCCGACGATCAGGATCATCGGCGATGAATCCTGATAGGCGGTGTGGACGGCGTTGACCGCGTTGGTCGCGCCCGGGCTGCGGGTGACGAAGGCGATGCCGGGCCGGCCGGTCAGCTTGCCATAGGCCTCGGCCATCTGCGCCGCGCCGTTCTCATGCCGGCAGCTGATCGCGCGAATCTCGGGATAGCGCACGCCGAGCGCATCGAGCGCGCAGAGGAAGCTCTCGCCGGGAACGTGGTAGATGATCTCGGCGCCGTTGAGCTTGAGCTCGTCGGCGAGGATCTCGCTCCCTTTTCTCATCACCATGACGTCGGTTTCCGCTTGAGGCAGTGTCGAAGGGGCATGCTGCTGATCGCCCTCAGCCGATGACGAAGGGGTTGGCGATCTCATCCGCGGTCGAGAGCCAGACCGCCTTGGTCTGCAGGTATTCGCGGATGCCCTCGGCGCCGTTCTCGCGGCCGATGCCGCTCTTCTTGTAGCCACCAAACGGCGTCGTGTAGGAGATGTCGCGATAGGTGTTGACCCAGACGCTGCCGGCCTCCAGCCGATCCGACATGCGCATGGCGAGCTTCATGTCGCGGGTCCAGACGCCGGCAGCCAGGCCGAACTCGCTGTCGTTGGCGATCGCAACCGCCTCGTCGGCATCGTCGAAGACCAGGGTCGAGAGGATCGGCCCGAAGACCTCCTCGCGCGCGATCCGCATCTCGTTGTTGACGCCGGTGAAGATCGTCGGCTCGACGAAGAAGCCACGCGCGCACTCGTCGCCGTCCGGACGCTTGCCGCCGAGCAGCAGCTCGGCCCCGTCCTGGCGGGCGATGTCGACATAGCCGAGCACCTTCTCGAACTGCATCTTGTTGGCGATCGGGCCGACCTGGGTGCGGACATCACGGGGATCGCCGACGCGGGCCGTCCTGGTGAAGGCAGCGAGCTTCTCGACAAACTGGTCATGGACACGGCGCTGCACGAGTAGACGCGAGCCGGCGATGCAGGTCTGACCGGTCGCGCCGAAGATGCCGCCGACCACGCCGCGCACGGCATTGTCGAGATCGGCGTCATCGAAGACGATGTTGGGCGACTTGCCGCCGAGCTCCAGGCTGACCCGCTTCACATCCTTCGCCGCCAGCGAATAGAGATGCGCGCCGGTCGCGGTCGAGCCGGTGAAGCCGACATGGCGGGTCAGCGGATGGGTGACCAGCGGCTCGCCGACCTCCTTGCCGAAGCCGGTGACGACGTTGACGACGCCGGGCGGGAAGCCGGCGGCCTCGACCAGCTCCATCAGCTTTAGAGCGGTAGCCGAAGTGTGCTCGGCCGGCTTCAGCACCAGCGTGTTACCGGCGGCGAGCGCGGGAGCAGCCTTCAGCGAGAGCAGCAGCAGCGGCGCATTCCAGGGCACGATCGCCACGCAGACGCCGAGCGGCTCGGGCCGTGAATAGCTCAGAGCCGGCTTGTCGCAGGGGTGCACGACGCCTTCGATCTTATCGGCCAGGCCGGCATAGTAATAATACCACTTCGGGATGTAGCGGATCTGGTGCTGCATCTCGGCCAGCAGCCGGCCATTGTCGCGCACCTCGATCTCGGCGAGCGCGTCGGCATGCTCCTCGATCAGCGTGCCCAGGCGGTGGATGATCTTGCCGCGATCGGAGGGGTGCATCTTGCCCCACGGCCCCTCCTTGAAGGCGCGATGGGCGGCGCGCACGGCGCGGTCGGCATCCTCGGCGCCGCCGCGCGCGACCATCGCCCAGGGCTGCGCGGTGAAGGGATCGACCGTCTCGAAATACTCTCCGGAGGCCGGCTTCACCCACTGGCCGTCGATGTACATGTCCAGCGTGCGCAGCGCGGGCGAATGCGACGTCATCAGAATCTCTCCCGTCATAGCCGGGCGCAGTCGAGACCGAGGCGCTTCCTGGCTAGATTTTTTATCATATCATTTCAAAGTTGATATGATATCAATATGCGATACTGATCCGATCGATCTTTGGGTGTCAAGCACCTTCCTGTTGAAAAAATACGCAGGCCGCTCTTAAAGGCGGCAGAGAGCGATACCGTTTGAATGGCATTGTGATATCAAACCTCCCCAAGCAGAGGACCCTTGCATGACCGAGCTGACCCAGGTCACCCAGCCGCTCTACGGACAGATCAAGACCGCGATCGAAAGGCGGATCCGTGCCGCGGAATGGCCGGCGGACTTCCAGGTCCCGCGCGAGGAGGACCTCGCGGTCGAGTTCGGCGCCTCTGCGCTGACGGTGCGCCGCGCGCTCCGGGAGTTGCAGGCCGAGGGCATGCTGGTCCGCGTCCAGGGCCGCGGCACCTTCGTCGTCGGCCCGCGCATGCAATGCGCGATCTTCGAGCTCTCCGACGTCTCCGAGGAGATCTCGGCGAGCGGCGGCGTCCATACCAGCGAAGTGATGTCGCTTTGCGCGTTGGCGCCGGACAGCCCCTTCATCGGGCTGCTCGCCCTGCCGGCGGGCAGCACCGTCTTCCACTCGCGCCTGCTCCACAAGGAGGACGGCACGCCGGTTCAGATCGAGGACCGCTTCATCAACGCCGCCGAGGCACCCGCCTATCTCGACCAGGATTTCACCCGGCTCACGCCGCACGCCTATCTGTTGCGGATGACCGAGGTCACCTTCGTCGACAACACGATCCGCGCCATCCGGCCCGACGACGAAAGCCGCGAAGCCCTCCAGATCGACGCCAACCAGCCCTGCCTTTTGCTCGACCGCCGGACCTGGCGCGGCGACGTGCCGGTGACGCGCAGCCGCTTCCTCTATCCCGGAGATCGCTACCGCCTGCGCAGCGCCCATGAGGCGACATCGGCCCAGCCGGTCCTGTCGGCGCCGGGCGGCACCGGACAGTTCCCGAGACGGATCCGCTAGCGCTGAAGAGCTTCGAACCGCGGCGGCCTAACCCTGGCTCCGCGAAAGGCGGCGGGCAGTCTCGACGACCATGGCGATCAGCTCCTCCTGCCGCTCCTGCGTGAACCGGTAGCTCGGGACGGTCACCGTGATGCTGCCGACGACCTTGCCGCGCGCGTCATGGGTGACGGCCGAGATCGCGCTGATCTCGCCGTCGAGCTCGCCGAAATTGAGCGCATAGCCACGCTGGCGCGACGTCTCCAGCTCCTGCCGCAAGGCCGCGGGATCGGCGATCGTCCGTTCGTTGAAGCGCTCCAGCACCCCAGCGCAATAGGCCTCGATCGCTTCGGACGGCTCATGGGCGAGCAGGATCTTGCCGCAGGCCGTGCAATGGCCGGGATCGCGCCGGCCCGGCTCGGAGAAGATCCGGACGGCGCCGGGGCCGGGAACCTGCTCGATCGTCACGGCATCGCTGCCGTCCCACATGTTGAAGCTCGCGGTCTCGCCCGATCGCGCCGCCAGTTCCTCCAGAGCCGGCCGGACCAGGTCCTTGATGTGCAGCTCGGCCAGCACGGGCGCGGCGAGCAGGACAAGGCCGGGCCCGAGCTTGATCCGGGCCGAGGCCGCATCGCGCTCGACCAGCCGCGCCGCCACCAAGGTCGCGACCAGCCGCGAGATCGAGCTCTTGTGCAGCCCGATCCGCCGCGCGATCTCGTTGATCCCCAGCGGCTCCGGCGACCCGGACAGGCAGCGCAGGATGGCTATCGCATGCTCGACAGCACCGACCGTGGCGCCTCGCCCCTCGCTCGGTTGCGCAACGGGATTTTCCATCAGGGCACGCTCCCGCATCTTGCTTGACGAGGCCGGCAAAGGCTGACAAGCTCGTATTGTGCAACACTGTTGTGCATTGCGCAACATAATTTTTCCAAGAGATGCGCGGCACCGGGCTCGTTCGAGCCGGGCCGGGCCATTCGGGGATGAGCCGGTGGGCACGCCGGCAGGGGCGATCGCGGCGACGCGAATCCGGACGGCGAGCGGGCGAGGCCCGGCGGCCTTCCGGGAAAACGGGGAGGTTTTGATGCACAAGCTCGGAATTCTGACGGCATCCCTTGCCGCCATGCTCGGCTTCGGCAGCCTGAGCATCGAGGCGCGGGCTCAGGCCCAGGTACCGGCGCCGAAGAAGATCACCTTCCTCACCAACTACGTCTACAACGGCCGCCACGCCCCGTTCTTCGTCGGCCGCGACAAGGGCTTCTACAAGGAAGCCGGCTTCGACATCGACATCGCGCCGGCGACCGGCAGCGGCTTCGTCATCGCCGCCGTCGACGGCGGCAAGGCCGATTACGGCATGGCGGAGGTCGGGCCCGTCGTTCAGGCGATCGCCAAGGGCGCCAAGCTCAAGGCCTTCATGGTCTACACCGACGTCACCACCAGCGGCCTCGCCTCGCTGACGCCGTTCAAGACGCCGGACTCGATCATCGGCAAGCGGATCGCGGCGTCGCAGACCGACAGCGCCCGCGTCGTGCTGCCGATCATCTTCGACGAGAAGAAGCTCGACGCCTCCAAGCTGGACTGGCAGGCTGCCGACCCCGGCGTCTATTTCTCGCTGCTGCTCAGCAACCGGGCCGACCTGTTCACCGCCAGCTCCGACGGCGACATGCCGGCCCTGACCAAGGTCGCGACCGCCCAGGGCAAGACCGTCGAATTCTCAAGCTTCGTCGACTGGGGCTATGACGTGTTCGGCTATGTCCTCGTCGCCGGCACGCCGACCCTCGAGAAGAACCTCGACGAGGCCAAGCGCTTCGCCGCCGCGACGCGCAAGGCGGTCGAATACGCGATCAAGAACCCGGAAGAGACCGCCGACATCATGGTCAAGGCCAACCCGGCGATGAACCGCGACACCGTGCTGACGCAGTGGACCGGCGCGATCAAGTCGATGCAGACGCCCTACACCGCCGAGCACGGCTATGGCGCGGCCGAGGACAAGCGCATCCAGCGCACGATCGAGCTGGTCAAGAAGGCGCTGAAGCTCGACGCGGCGCTGACGCCCGACGACCTCTTCGCGATCAAGGGGAAGTAGGCCGCCCCGGCCGCCCTTCTCAGCCTGACGACCGCACTCCGGAAGCCTCCATGTCCACCTCCCTCGTCATCGACAACCTGTCGAAGACCTTCGGCTCGACCCTGGCGATCGACCAGGCCTCGTTCTCGGTCCCCGAGAACAGCTTCGTCTCGATCGTCGGGCCCAGCGGTTGCGGCAAGTCCACCTTGCTGCGCATCGCCGCCGGGCTGGTGCGCGCCAGCAGCGGCCGCATCAAGCTGCGCGGGCAGGAGGTCACCGGCCCGATCCGCGATGTCGGCATGGTCTTCCAGTCGCCGGTGCTGCTGCCCTGGCGCACCACCCTCGGCAACATCCTGTTCGTCGCCGAGATGGGCGGGCTGCGCGCTGCCGACTATGAGGGCCGCGCCCGCGAACTGATGGCGCTCGCCGGCCTCTCCGGCTTCGAGGAGAGCCGCCCCTTCGAACTGTCCGGCGGCATGCAGCAGCGCGCCGCGATCTGCCGGGCGATGCTGCTCAAGCCCTCGCTGATCCTGATGGACGAGCCCTTCGGCGCGCTCGACGTCATCACCCGCGAGCGCATGGGCTTCGCCTTGCAGACGCTGTGGGAGGAGAGCCGCAATACCGTTCTCTTCGTCACCCACAGCATCACCGAGGCCGTCCTGCTCTCCGACATCGTCGTGGTGATGTCGCCGCGGCCGGGACGGATCCACGACATCGTCGAGATCGACCTGCCGCGCTCGCGCACCACCGCGACCTTGCGCGATCCCCGCTTCGTCGCCTTCGCCGCCCGGGTGCGCGAGGGCATCGAAGCCGGCGAGACGGAGTACTGACGATGGCCGAGACCTCCGTCCTCGCGCGCCTGCGTCCGCTCCTGTTCCTGGCCGTCCTGCTGCTGGCCTGGGAGATCGGCGCGCCGCTGCTCGGCATTCCCGGCTATGTGCTGCCGCTGCCGTCCGCGATCGCCGCCCGCTTCGCCGAGACCGCCTCGCTTCAGCTGCACGGGCTGTTCATGACCGGCATGACGACGCTGGTCGGCCTCGCTCTGGCGCTGGTCTTCGGCGTCTTGCTCGCGCTGCTCGTCATCTATGTGCCGATGCTGCGCTCGATCGTCATGCCACTGCTCGCCGCCTTCAACTCGATCCCGAAGATCGCGGTGGCGCCGCTGTTCGTGATCTGGTTCGGCCTCGGCGTCGAATCCAAGATTATCCTCGCTTTCCTCCTCGCGCTGTTCCCGATCTTCGTGAATTCGCTGACCGGCCTCGGCGAGATCGAGGCCGATGTCATCGACCTCTCGACGCTGGCCGGCGGCACGCGCTGGCGCATCTTCACCAAGGTGCGCCTGATGAACGCCGTCCCCTACATCACCGACGCGCTCAAGGTCGCCTTCCCGCTGGCGCTGGTCGGCTCGATCGTCGGCGAGTTCATCGGCGGCAACAGCGGCATCGGCCATCTCATCCTGTTCGGCCAGTTCAACATGGACACCCCGCTCGTCTTCGCGGCGCTGGTCTCGATCACCGTCTTCACCACGCTCGGCATCGGGGCGGTCTCGCTGTTCGAGCGCATGGCCCTGACCTGGCGCCCCTCGCAACGCCGGCGCTGACGCGCCCGCCCCGACATCACATCCGCAAGGACACTCCGATGAGAAATTACATCGCTCGCCTGAAGGAGAGAGGCGATCTGCTGGTCGTCGACAGGGAGGTCGATCCCTTCCACGAGCTCGCCGCGGTGACCCATGCCGCGCAGAAGCGCTGGGGCAAGCCGATCCTGTTCAACAAGGTCAAGGGCACCCGCTTCCCGGTCGTCACCAATGTCTACGGCTCGCGCGAGCGGCTGGCCGAGATCATCGGCATCGACGCCGCCGATTTCTGCCGGCAATGGAGCAATCTCGCCAATCTCGGCAGCAGCGCCGGCGGCCCCGCCTTCGTGCAGTCGCAGGATGACGAGCTGATCGAGTGCAAGCTCTCCGAGCTGCCGCTGATCACCTACTCCGACCGCGACGCAGCGCCCTATTTTACCTCGGCGATGTTCATCGCCAAGGACCCCGAGACCGGCGTCGGCAACCTGTCCTATCACCGCTCGATGTTCGTCAGCGACGAGGAGCTGCGCTGCCGGCTGGCACCGCGCCACCACCTGACGATCTATCACGAGAAGGCCGAGAAGATGGGCAAGCCGCTCGAGGCGGCCATGCTGATCGGCGCGCCCTCGACCTCGTTCCTGACCGCCGCCGCCCCCCTGCCCTATGATGTCGACGAGCTCGAGGTCGCGGCCCGCCTCAAGGGCAGCCCGATCGCGATGCGCAAGTGCAAGCATATCGACCTCGAAGTGCCGGCCGATACCGAGATCGTCATCGAGGGTCGCTTCCTGCCGAACGAGCGCCGGCCCGAAGGGCCGTTCGGCGAGTTCATGGGCTATTACGTCCCCGAAGGTCCGAACGCGGTCTTCGAGGTGCTGGGCGTCACCGTCCGCAAGGACGCCGTCTTCCACTCGATCCTGTGCGGCTCGGCCGAGGAGGTGCTGACGCTGGAACTCTCGGTCTCGGCGAACATCTACCAGCGCCTCAGCGCCGCCTTGCCGGGCATCCTCGACGTCACCTGCCAGCCCTTCGTCAACCACGCCATCGTCAAGATGGACACGCAGTTCGAGGGCCATGCCCGCCAGGTCATGCTGGCGACGATCGGCGCCGAGCCGATCTGGGCCAAGATCATCACCGTCGTCGACCCCGACGTGAACATCTACGACATGGACGACGTGATGTGGGCGACGCTGACGCGCTGCCGGCCCGACAAGGACATGCTGATCATCCCGGAGACGCCGTCCTTCTATCGCGACGAGCAGAAGGACCATTGGGGCCGCCTGCTGATCGACGCGACCAAGCCCTTCCACCGCAAGCCGGAATTCGAGCGCAAGAAGATCCGCCTCGCCGACCAGATCGTCCTCTCCGACTGGTTCGACAACGCCTGAGGGCAGCGGTGTTCCCATGAGCGATCACGACACGCCCGCGCGCATCATCGTCGGCATAAGCGGCGCCTCCGGCGCAGTCTACGGCGTGCGGGCGCTCGAATTGCTGGCGACGGCAGGCGTCGAGACGCATCTCGTCGTCACACGCTCGGCCCATCTGACTTTGTCGCAGGAGCTCGGCATGAGCCCTGCGGCGCTGGCCGAGAAGGCGAGCGTCGTCCACAACATCCAGGATATCGGCGCGACGATCTCCAGCGGCTCGTTCCGCACGCTCGGCATGCTGATCGCCCCCTGCTCGGTGCGGACCATGTCGGAGATCGCGACCGGCGTGACTTCGACCCTGATCAGCCGGGCGGCCGACGTCGTGCTCAAGGAGCGGCGCAAGCTCGTGCTGATGGTCAGGGAGACCCCGCTGCATCTCGGCCATCTCAGGACGATGACCAGCCTCGCCGAGATGGGCGCGATCATCATGCCGCCGGTGCCGGCCTTCTACGCCCTGCCGGAGACGATCGCCGACATGGTCGACCACAGCGTCGGGCGCGCCCTCGACCTGTTCGGTGTCGATTCCGGCGCGGTCCGCCGTTGGGCCGGCATGGCGGCTGCCCGCAAGACCGCTTCCGAAGCCTGAGCGCAGGAGCCCGGTCATGACACCATCCGCGCATCAACCCAGACGCCGCCCGGTGCATGGCGCGATGATCGGCGTCATCGTGCTCGACACCGGCTTCGACCGCTTGCCCGGCGACGTCGCCAACACCGGGACCTGGGACTTTCCAGTGCAGTTCCGCGTCGTGCGCGGCGTGACGCCGAAGGACGTGATCGAGGGCGACCCGCAGCAGTCGCTCGGCCCATTCCGCGAGGCGATCGACGATCTCGTCGCGATCGGCGCCGCCGGCATCACCACGAGCTGCGGCTTCCTTGCCGCGGTCCATCCGGAGCTGCGCCGTCATTCGCCCGTGCCGATCGCGACCTCCAGCCTGATGCAGATCCCGCTCGCGCTCAGCCTGCTGCCCGAGGGCCAGACCGTCGGCGTGATCGTCTCCGACCGCAAGGCGCTGCAGGACCGGCATTTCCGCAATGTCGGCGCCCCGACCGGCCTGCCGCTCGGCGAGTTGCCGGAGAACGGCGTCATCCGCTCGCATATGCGCGAGAACCGCCCGCTCGCCGATCACGCCGCCCAGGAGCGCGAGGTGCTGGCGGTCGTCGAGCGCATGCTGGCCGAAACCCCGGCGATCGGCGCCATCGTCAGCGAATGCGCCAACCTGCCGCCGCACTCGGCGGCGATCCAGCGCACATTCGGCCTGCCGGTCTTCGACATCGTCACCTTGGTCGACTGGCTGCATGCCGCGATCCGACCGCGGGAGTACGGCATTCCGAGGTCGCGCAGATGACCTACGACCTCGTCGTGGTCGGCGGCGGGCTGATAGGCGCCGCGATCGCCTGGGGCGCGAGCCGGGCCGGCGCCAGCGTCGCGCTGCTCGACGAGGGCGATGTCGCCTACCGGGCCTCGCGCGGAAATTTCGGCCTGATCTGGCTGCAGGGCAAAGGCGTCGGCAAGCCGGCCTATATGCACTGGTCGCTGCGGGCCGGCCGCCTCTGGAAGGACCTTGCAGGGGAACTCCATGCCGCGACCGGCCTCGATACCGGCTGGCGCCCGACCGGCGGCCTGCACTTCTGCTTTTCGCAAGCCGAACTCGACAAACGCCGCGACGTCCTCGCCCGCAGCCAGGCGGATGGCGGCAAGATCACCATGCAGTTCCTCGACCGCGCGGCGCTGCGCGACCTCGTGCCCGGGATCGGCCCCGAGGTCGTGGGGGCCTCGTTCTCGCCGGAGGATTCGCATGTCAGCCCGCTCTATCTGCTGCGCGCCTTGCAGCAGGCCTTGCAGGACCGCGGCGGCAGCTATCGGCCGGGCACCGCCGTCGCCGAGATCCGCCCCGAAGCCGGCGGCTTTGCCGTGGCAACGCCGTCCGGGCCGGTCCATGGCCGCCGCATCGTCCTCGCCGCAGGGCTCGGCTCCGCCCGGCTCGCGCCGCAGCTCGGCCTGTCGATGCCCGTGGAGCCCGAGCGCGGCCAGATCGTGGTGACGGAGCGCGTGCGCCCCTGCTTCCCCTATGCCGCCAACTGCCTGCGCCAGACTGCCGAGGGCTCCTTCCTGTTCGGCAGCAGCCATGAGGAAGTCGGCTTCGACGACGCCACGCAGGTGGCGACCGCCGCCGATCTCTGCGCCACGGCCCTGCGCGTCCTGCCTGGCCTGGAGTCCGCGGGGGTGGTCCGTTTCTGGGGCTCGCTGCGAGTGATGACGCCTGACGGCCTGCCGATCTACGAGGAGTCCAGCCGCTATCCCGGCGCCTTCGCCGCGACCTGCCATAGCGGCGTGACGCTCGCCAGCGTGCATGCCTTCGACATCGGCCCGGCCGTCGCGGCCGGCGCCCTTCCCGCAGCGGTCGCCAGTTTCGGAAGCGGACGGTTCGATGTTCAGGCGCATTGAGCCCGGCGCTGCCGAAGACGGCCTGACGCTGACCTTCGAAGGGCGAGCGATAGCCTTCCGTCCCGGCGACAGCCTGGCAGCAGCTCTGCTCGCCGCCGGCATCGGCGCGCTGCGCCAGAGCCCCGTCGACGCCTCGCCGCGCGCACCCTATTGCATGATAGGCGTTTGCTTCGAGTGCCTGGTCGAGATCGACGGCCGGCAGAACCAGCAGGCCTGCCTGACACCGGCTGAGGACGGCATGGTCGTTCGCCGCCAGATCGGCGCGAGGCAATTGCCATGACGCCGGACTGGGATGCGATCGTGATCGGCGCCGGCCCCGCCGGCATGGCGGCAGCGGCGACCTTGGCCGAAGGTGGCGCCCGCACCCTGCTGCTCGACGAGCAGGCCGAGCCTGGCGGCCAGATCTACCGCGCGATCGAGCGCAACCGCGGCAATGCCAGGCTCTCGGCGATCCTCGGGCCCGACTATCTGCACGGCGCGGCGCTCACCGAGCGCCTGCGTGCCTCCGGCGCCCAGCTACGCTTCTCCAGCACCGTCTGGCGGGTCGAGCCTGGCGCCGCGGTCTGGTCGCGCACAAACGGTACTGTCGCGCTCGACCGGGCCAAGGCGCTAGTGATCGCCACGGGGGCAATGGAACGCCCGGTGCCGCTGGCGGGCTGGACCTTGCCGGGCGTGATGACGGTCGGCGCCCTGCAGATCCTGCTGAAGACCGGCGGTCTCGTGCCGAGCGGCAAGCTCGTCCTCGCCGGCACCGGCCCCCTCTTCTATCTCTTCGCGCGGCAATGCCTCGATGCCGGCGTCGAGTACCTGACCTTGCTCGACACCGCCCGGCCCCGGAACATTCCCGCCGCGCTGCCGCATCTACCGCGCGCTTTCACCGGTCAGGGCTGGCGCTATCTGGCCAAGGGCGCCGGCCTGCTCGCCGCGCTGATGCTCGGGCGGGCACAGCTCTTTCGCGGCGTCAGCGAGATCGCGATCGAGGGCGAGGAGCGCGCCACCGCGATCCGCTTCCGCACTGGGCGAACGCCGCACCGGCTCGACTGCGATCTGGTCGGCCTGCATGAGGGCGTGATCCCGCAGCAGCAGCTGCCGCGCGCCCTCGGCTGTGCCTTCGACTGGAACGACGCCCAGTCCTGCTTCCAGCCCCGCCGCGACGCATGGGGCGCCAGCACGCTGCCGGGCATTTCCATCGCCGGTGATGCCGGCGGCATCGTCGGAGCGCAGGCCAGCCACCATGAAGGCGATGCCGCCGCCCTCGCCATCCTGGCGGAGCTTGGCCGGATCACCACGGCCGAACGCGACGCCCGGCTGCGCAGCATCCGGAAGGCGCACAACGCCCATCTGACCGCTCGGCCCTTCCTCGACCGCCTGTACCGGCCGAGCCCCGACCTTGTCGCGCCGCCGGACCCGGTCACGATCTGCCGCTGCGAGGCGGTCTGCGCCGGCTCGCTGCGTCAGGCGGTGGCGCGCGGGGCGCTCGGCCCCAGCCAGGCCAAGGCCTTCCTGCGCGTCGGTATGGGGCCGTGCCAGGGACGGCTCTGCGGACCGAGCGTGACCGGCCTGATCGCGCGCGAGACAAACCGGAGCGAGGCCGAGACCGGCTATTATCGCGTCCGCGACCCGATCAAGCCCGTCACTGTCGGCGAACTGGCAAGAGCCTCGCAGCGTGGAGACTCAAGATGAGCAAGCTCGACCTCGACGGCCCGCTCTGGCGTTTCGCGCTGGAATTCTATGCGCTGCCCAGCGTTGCCGAAGCCTGCCTGAGCTTGCAGGACGAAGCCGGGCTCGATGTGATCCAGCTGCTGGTCGCGACCTATGCCGACCTCGTCCTGCGGCAGCCCCTCTCAGTGGCGGATGTCGCGGAGCTCAACCAGCAGACGACCGAATGGCGGACCGCGACGGTGCTGCCGTTGCGCGAGATCCGCCGTGTGCTCAAGGCGCCGCGAGACGGCTTTCCCGAGGAACGGCAGCTCCTGCGGGAGAAGGTTAAGGCGGCCGAGCTGCTGGCCGAGCAGATCCAGCTCGCCATGACCGGGCAATGGCTGGGCCAGCGCGAGCCGAGGCCCGGCCTGCCGATGCAGGAGGTGCTCGGCTTGCTCCTCAAGAACGAGGCAGGGCAGCAAGGAAGCGAACGGACGATCGGCATCGCGCTCTCTGCCCTGGCGACCGCGAGGGACACCATCGTCCGCAACCGCGGCACGACCGAGGGCGCTGGGGATCGCTGATCCCCCCGCGACAACGGTCGGCGAGCGCCTTACGAGCGCGGCAGCAGCGTCGCGTAGCGCTCGCGCAGGTCGATCCGCCGGCCGCTCGCAGCGGCCTCGGCCACGGCGAGCGTCGCGATCAGGGTGCGCGCCCCGTCCTCGACCGGCTGCAGCGAGGCGGCATCGCCCCGGACCAGATCACGGAAATGGTCGAGCTGGGCGATATAGGGATCGAGCGTCGGCGCATGGATCCGCTGTGCCTGGATCGGCAGGTTCCAGCTCGGCGCCTCGCCGGCCTGCGTCCATTGCACCAGATTGGGGAATTCGAGCGCGCCGCGGCTGCCCATGAAGCGATAGCTGCTCTCGCCGCTGAACGGGAATTCGGGGGATTCGCCGACGCCCTGCTCGGTCGTCCAGGGCGAGACGGCGCTGTCGCTGACGAAGAAGGTGCCAATCGCCCCGTTCTCGAACTCGATCAGCACGCCGGCCGTGTCCTCGACGGCAAAACCGCGCCGCCGGTTGGAGAGAACGGCGCCAACCGCGACGATCTCGCCGACCGAGAAGCGCAGGAAGTCGATTTCGTGGATCAGGTTGATCAGGACCGGCCCGCCGCCAGCCTGCGTCCGCCAGGGCGCCGCGCTGAAATAGGCCTCCGGCTTGTGTACCGCCCAGATCGCGGAGACGCCGACGAGATCGCCGATCCGGCCTTCGCCCAGCAGGGAGCGCAAGGTCGCGACCTGGCGATGATGGCGGCGATGATGGCCGACCAGTGAGCGGATGCCGGCGGCCTTGGTCGCCTCGATCAGCGCAGTCGCCGTCGCCAGCGTGTCAGTCACCGGCTTCTCGATCAGGATATGGATGCCGCGGCGGGCGCACTCGATGCCGTTCTCGGCATGGAGCTGATTGGGCGAGGCGATGATGACGGCGTCCGGCCGGGTCTCGTCGAGCATCGCCCGATAATCGGCAAAGACGCGCGCATCGGGGTTCTGGGCCGCGACCTGCTCGGCGTTGACATCGGCGATCCCCGCCAAATCGAAGTCGGGATGCGCGGCGATCTTGGCCAGGTGCTTGCGCCCGATCAGCCCCGCGCCGATCACGCCGATTGCGATGGTCTTCATGATCCCACGGCTCCCTATGACCGCCATCCATCTACCCACAATTAACTCGTGGGATAATTGCACTCCAATTAACCTGATGGATAATTACTGTCAAGCGCCTTAAGATGAGCTAAGTAAGCAAGGCTCCCCATCGGAACGGGCAATCGGGATCGCGGGATGACAGCTGTGACCACGCGCAAGCCGGCAAGCAGCGAACCGGCCAAGGTCCGACGCCGGGATCGCGAGAAGACCAAGGCCGAGATCCTGCAGATCGCCTTCGAGGAGTTCGCCGAGAACGGGCTGCTCGGCGCCAATGCCGACGCCATCGCCGCGCGGGCCGGGATCACCAAGCGGCTGATCTTCTACTATTTCAACTCGAAGGAAGAACTCTTCATTGCCGTGCTGGAGATGGCCTATGGCCGGATGCGCCAGGCCGAGGAGAGCCTGCATCTCGAGACGCTGGCGCCGGAGGCGGCGATCCGGCGGCTGGCCGAGTTCACCTTCGACTTCCACCAGGCCAACCCGGAATTCGTCCGCCTCGTCGCGATCGAGAACATCCATCGCGGCCGGCATGTCGCCCGTAGCGAACCGCTCCAGCAGATGACGCGGCCGATCATCGGCCAGATCGAGCGCGTGCTCGCCAAGGGCAAGGACCTCGGCGCGATCAGGCCGGAGATCGATGCCCACGCGCTCCACGCCACGCTCAACGCGCTCTCGATCTTCTCGGTGGCGAACCGCCACACCTTCGAGGCGCAATTCCGCTGGGACATGTCCTCGCCCGAGGCGAAGGCCCGCCAGCGGGCTGAGATCACCGACGTGCTCTGGCGCTATGTCCGCAGCGACGCCGCCTCTCCTACCCGCGATGGCTGACTAGTTTCCGCCTTTGCGCTTGCGCCCACCATCCTCGGCCAGCAGCTCCTTGCGCGCCTTCGCCATCACCTTGCGGGCCTCGTCGTCGACCACGGGGAACTGCGGATCGAGCTTTTCCAGCCGATCGACGATCGTCGCCGCGACGATCAGCCGAGTGAACCATTTGTTGTCGGCCGGCACGACATGCCAGGGCGCGTGCTTGGTCGCGGTCTCGGCGATCGCGTCCTGATAGGCGCCCTGATAGTCGTCCCAATGCTTGCGCTCGGCGAGGTCGCCCGGATCGAACTTCCAGTTCTTGTCGGCCTCGTCGATCCGCGACAGCAGGCGCCGGCGCTGCTCGTCCTTCGACAGGTTGAGGAAGAACTTCAGGACGACCGTACCGTTGCGGGCCAAATGCTTCTCGAAATCGCAGATGCTCTCGAAGCGATCCCGCCAGACATGCTTGCCGATCAGCTTGGGCGGCAGACCCTGCTTGCGCAGCAGCTCCTCATGGACGCGCACGACCAGCACCTCCTCGTAATAGGAGCGGTTGAAGATGCCGATCTCGCCGCGCTCCGGCAGCGCGCAGGTGGTGCGCCAGAGGAAGTCGTGGCGCAGCTCCAGCGAGCTCGGCGCCTTGAAGGAGGTGACCTCGCAGCCCTGCGGATTGACCCCGGACATGACGTGCTCGATCGTCCCGTCCTTGCCGGCGGTGTCGATCGCCTGCAGCACGATCAGCACCGACCAGCGCCGTTCGGCGAAGAGCCGCTCCTGCAGGTCGCGCAGGCGTTTGACGCCGGCCTGTAGCAGCTCGCTCGCCCCGTTCTTGTCGAGAGCGAGGCCACAGGTCTCGCCGGGGTCGAAGCGCTTCAGCTTGAAATCGTCGCCATCCGTGACCCTGAAGCGCTTGACCATCTCGTCCGGCAGCATGCCTGGCATCCTCTCGCAGAAAAACCTGTGTTCAATCTGTCGTGCCGTCGCCGATTGTCCAGCCTTGCGGCGGCGATCAGGCGATCAGCTCCGCCACCGGCAGCCTGGCTCGCTCTCCCGCAGGCGCGCCATCGGGCTGCCCGAGCCTGAAGACATTGACCAGGCGTCGGCCAGCGGGAATGTCATATCGTTCAACCAGTTGCCGGTTGCTCGCCGGCCAGTCGGCCAGCACCGAGACCGGACAAGCGGCGAGCCCCTGCGCCGTCATCGCCAGCCAGGCCCGGTAAAAGGCGCGCCCGGTCACGAGCGGGTCTTCGCCATCCGGCCGATGGAAGATCGTGACGGCGGAGTTCGCGAACTTGCCGCGCTCGCTCACCAGCGTCGCAGCAAGACCCAGCCGACGCAGCGGCGAAAACAGCGGACCGAGCACCAGCCTGGTCCCGAACGCGACCATGCCCGGCATCGCCATCGCCTCGGCGCTGAGCCCATCTCGCTGGTAAGCCGGATCAGATCGCGACAGCCGCATCCAGCGCAGCAACTCGGCGCGATGGGCGTCGTCGCAGAGGAAGTGGAAGCCGGCTTCGTCGGCGAGCCCTGCGATCGCGTCGACGCTATCCGCGCCGCGGACCAGTTGCATATCGCCGGCCATGGCGGAGACCATATAGAGCGCCGCCTCGCCCGCCCGATCGACCGATCGGAAGCCGCCGCGCCAGCTCGCCCGGGCCGAGACGAAACCCGCCAGCCCATCAAGTTCACCGCCCGTCGTTACGGTGATTCGCGCAACCGGCTGCAAGCCATCCGACGCCGTGACGTCGATCACCGGCTCGACTTCCGCGATCCTCAGCCCGCGCAGGCCGAGCGCGAGCGACAGCCCCTCGATCGCCGCGCCATGCGAGAGCCGGACATCGTGCCCCAGCGGATCGGCCGCCGGCAGGCGCCGCGAAATATCTTCCAGCACTTGCAGCGCATCACCGCCGATGAGCCGCCAGCGTGTCGGCTGGATATTGTGGACGCTGGGTGCCTGCCGGACCTCGGCAAGCAGCTCTTCGAGCAGAGGCCGGTCGAGCATCATCGTCAGCCCCGTAGGCTCTTAGCGAAGAGGTGCAGCCGGTGCAGCGGCTTTGCCCCCGCCTTTTCGGCTTGCCTCAGGCTTGGCCCGTTGACGTCGGCGATCCAGGTGCCGCCGAGCTCGTCATAGCCGGCGGCTTTCAGCGCGCTCGTCACCCTGTAGAGCATGGCGCCGTTGAGCCCGCGATTGTGGAAGGCACGGCTGACCGACTGGTAGACGATGACGGCGCGCCGGTTGGTCCAGCGATGCCAGAGGAAGCGCAAGGGGAAGCTCGGGCCGATCCGCCCGCCGGCTGCCTTCACCAGCGGGTTGAGATCGGGGATCGCGATGATCGCACCGACCGGCTCGTCCTTGTGGTGCACCACGGTCGAGATGCGCTTGTCGATCACCCACATCATGTCGCCGGCCTGGAAGCGGTATTCCTCAGCGGTCGGGGCTACGAACATCGGATTTGCGTCGAAGCCGTCATTCAGGATGAGGCGCGATTCCTCCAGCCTCTCAGCGAAATGCCGGCGATCGATCGGCATCCAGCGATAATCGGGATCGGCGAGGATCGCCTTTTGCTTGTCGCCGAGCAGCCCTGAAGGATCGACCTCGGCGAGCGCGATCCGGAAGGTCGTCATCGGGAAGGTCGGGGCATAGCCGTTCGCTTCGAGCAGCCGCGCGATATGCGGCGGGCTGAAGAGCATGTCGGTGAAGGGCGCGTTGTCGAAGCCGCCGGTGACGACGCCGGCCTGCTGCATCGCGGTCAGGTTGAAGTTGCCGACGAGCTCCGCCATGCCCCGCTCACGCGCCCAACTCTCGGCGGCACCGAGCAGGGCCGAAGCGATTTCGGCATCATCGGCGCAGTCGAAATAGCCGAACTGGGCCCGGGCCGTGCCATGGCGCGCATTCGAGGCGTCGTGGATCGCAGCGACGATGCGCCCCAGCGGCCGCCCGTCGCGCAACGCCGTGAACAGCTCGAAACGACCATGCCCGTCCTTGACCAGTGGATTGCGCGCGGGATCGAGCATCCGGTCGAAATCGGACCACATCGGCGGCACATAGGAGCTGCCAGCCGGATAGACCTCGGCCGTGACGGCGAAAGCGGCCTTGCGGTCGTTGCTGGTGATCTCGATCATGCCGGGACCTTGCTCGGTGCGCTCGCCAGGAGCCGGCGCACCAGCGCCAGCGCCGTCTCGGTCGCGGGATCGTCCGAGACCACCGGCACGGTGACCAGCAGCAGGTCGAGCGGCTCCTCGCCGAGCACGAGCAGATGGCTGGCGGAATGAGCCGCCATCAGGGCCGCCAGCCGTTCTGCCGCCGGACCGGTCGGTGGCCAGGGCCAGCTTCGCCCGGAGGCATGCAGCACGCCGATCTCGCGCAGCGCCGGCTTCAGGATGGCAGGATCGTAGTCGCCGAGCTCCGCCTCGCCGAGCCGGCGGGCATGGCTGAACAGCGGGTGGCCGGCGAGCTGGGCGATCAGCGCCTCCCGTGTCTCGGCACGCGAGCGGGCGAGCGAGCCGAGGACGCCGGGCGCCGCCGCATCGAAGGAGCTCGACAGCGCATCGACGCAAAGCGCGATCGCCAGCACACCGGCGAGCGTCACGGCGCAGAGCCTGACGCCATGGGCGAGGTCGGCGCCTGGCGTGACATGCGCGGCAGCCACGCCGAGCAGCAGCGCCGCGACGCTGCGCAAGCCAAGCAGGTAGAAGCCCTGCCGGCGCGTCGGCGCCGCTCCGCCGGTCACGAGCACGATCGAGACCAGCAGCAAGGCGCCGACGCCGCCGAGCCGGACCGGCATGCCGGGCATCAGCCCCCGGAAATCGCTGAGCGCAAAGGGCAGGATCAGGAAGGCGCAGAGCCCGAGTCGCCAGACGCTGGTGTTCTCCGCCGCCGTCAGCGAGGCCGGATCGCGCCGGAACAGCAGCACGCCACAGAAGGCGATCGTGATGAACTGGAAACCGGCCAGCGCCAGATCATAGGCCCAGGGATGATCGGCAAGGCCGATCAGGCTGCCGAGCACGAGCAGGCCGGAGCCGGCGAGCACGGCGATCTTGCCGGCGCGCGGCGCATGCCGGCGCAGCATGCCTTCGGTGACGATCAGAGCGCCCAGCGGGAACAGCGCGGCGCAGGACAGCGCCAGCCGCTCCAGCAGGACACTGCCGCTCCACCAGCTCAGGCCGCGCAGCAGGAAGAGCGCAGCGACGAGCCCCATAGCCAGCAGGAAACGCGTCGTCAGAGCCCCGCGCGGATCGCGCCGGCGCAAGGTCAGCATGGCGACGGCGAGCCCGAGCGCGCCGCAGATGTCGACGATGGAATCGGCGACCAAAGCAGGATTGGCGAAGCCGCCATTCATGGTCCGGCCACCATCTGCTTGAGTGCCCGCACGACGAAAGGCTTCAGCAGCGCCGCGACCGGCGCCGGCAAGGGCCGCTCAACCGCCGGCCGGTACGGGTTGAAGAACCAGCCGCGGCAATCGGTGCCGGTGCGCTTGCCGAGCGCCAGCGCGATCGCCTCATAGGCCATCATCATGCCGGTCGTGATCACCATCGGCGCAAACGACATGCGGCTGCGCCGGCCGGCCGCGACCTCGCCGGCGATGGCAAGGTCGACATGATGGCGCGAGCGCGAATGCAGCATGACATGGGTGACCTCGCACAGCATCGCCGCGCGCTTGTCGTCCTCGCTGAGCGTCCGCCAATCCTTGCCGAGCGTCGGGAAGCCGAGCCGCTCCTCCGGGCGCGGATCCTCCGGCCGGACCACGATCACCGAGGGGAGCGGGGCCATGTAGGCGTCGATCACGCTGCCCCCCGCCGCCTTGGCTATGCGGTAGAGATGCAGGCCGGCGGCGATGTCGTCCATGCCGTTGACGATGATTTTGCAGCGCCCGGCGATCTCCGGCAGGCGCTCCTCCCATTCGGCGCCGAGCACCTCGATCTCGATCTCCGGATTGATCGCGCGCGCGGCTTCCGCAGCGGCCTCGGCCTTGGGCCGGCCGACCGTGCCGGCATTGGCGAAGACCTGCCGGTTCAGGTTCGAGACCTCGAACACATCGATATCGGCGATGACGAAGCGACCGACCCCGACCCTGACCAGCGCCATGAAGGCAGCTCCGCCCATGCCGCCGACGCCGCAGACGAAGATCGTCGCCTGCCGCAGCCTTGCCTGCTCCGCCTCCGTGACGAAGCCGATATTGCGGGTGGTGAAGAGCTCGTAGCTGAATCCGGGAATCATGGCTTCGTCCTCGCGGCGCGTGGACGCAATGTGCCGAAACGCCTGCCATCGTCGAGCCAGTGCAGCAAGGGCAGCACCAGCCTTTGCAACAGGAGGAAGGCGGAAGCGCCGATCAGTCCCGGCAGCGAGGCGCGCGGAACCTGGCCGAGGAGGTAACGGCGCGCCGCCGCCAGATCCATGCGGCCGAGCTGGAGCACGTCATCGCCGCGCTCGTAGTCCAGCGTCCCCTGGCAGAACTCGTTGTAGCTGGGATCGCGATGCTGGGTCGCCTGTTCGAAGCTCTTCTTCAAATCGTCCGAGCCACCGGTATAGGCGTCGGTGATGACCGAGCGCGCCTCTTCGAAGCCGGCCTCCTCTCCCACGCCGAAGACATGCCGGTGCCCGCGCATGATCTGCCGGGCGAGCGAAAGATGCGCGAAGCTCTGGCGGCTGCCGGCATCGGGGGACGGATAGACGTCGGAGAAAGTCTCGCAGACCATGCCGACCACGCTCGGCACCTGCGTCACATTCGAGATCCAGCGCGGCCTCAGGCCCCCGCGCACGAACAGCACCAGCACGGTCAGGCCATAGAGCACCCAGGAGAGGCCGCGCCCGCGCACCTCGGGATCGACCATGACGAGGCCGAGATGCGTGACCTGCTCCGGCTCGCCGTTGAGCTGGAGCTGCATCTGCGCCAGAGCGTTGAAGGCGACCGGTCGCCCAGTCGCCGTCTCGCTGATCAGGGTGACGATGCTCTGGCTCAGGCGCTCGCGCTCGCCGGAGAAGACGCCATAGGTCAGCGCACCCTGCGCCAGCGTCCGCCCCGCCACCGTCCGCAACTGCTCGACCAGCGTCGCGAGCTCGGCATCATCAAGCACCACGCCCGGCCGCTCGATGATCCGCGTCGTCAGACCGGGCGCGGTCGCGAGCGTAAGGTCGAGCGTCGGCCGCCTGAGTGCCTTCAGCCAGAAGCCGAGCATCGCCTTCAGGCCACCACGGCAGCGACCGGAGCCTGGGCACGCTCCTTCACCAGCCTGGAGATGCCGGCGAAATCGAGCTTGCCGGAGCCGAGCACCGGCACGTCCGGCACCACCATCACCTCGGCCGGGATCATCAGGTCAGCCGCGCCCTTGCTTTTGGCGAAGGCCTGAAAGGCGGCGCGCGTCGCGTCCTTCTGCTGCGTCACCAGCACCAGCCGCTCGCCCTTGCGGGCATCGGGCAGGCTGGCGACGCCGGAGAGCACACCCGGCCAGCATTCGGCGGCGAGCGCCTCGACCGCGGCGAGCGAGACCATCTCGCCAGCGACCTTGGCGAAGCGCTTGGCCCGGCCCTTGATCGTGACGAAACCGTCCTTGTCGATCACGACGATGTCGCCGGTATCGTGCCAGCCCTCCGGCGGCGGCTCGAGCACGCCGGGATTCTCCGACTTGAGATAGCCCAGCATGATGTTCGGGCCGCTGACATGCAGCCGGCCGCCCTCCTCGACGCCCGGCATCGGCTCGAGCCTGGCTTCCATGCCGGGCATGATCCTGCCAACCGTGCCGAAGCGGTTGAACATCGGCGTGTTCAGCGCCAGCACCGGCGCGGTCTCGGTCACGCCGTAGCCTTCGAGGATGCGCAGGCCGAACTTCTCGGCATAGGTCCGCCGCGTCGTGTCCTTCACCGGCTCGGCGCCGGCGACGATGTAGCGCAGCGAACGCAGATCGTAGGGGTGCGCGGCGCGGGCATAGCCGGTGAGGAAGGTGTCGGTGCCGAACAGGATGGTGGCGTTGCAGCCATAGACCAGCTCCGGCACCATCCGGTAGTGCAACGGCGACGGGTAGAGATAGACCGGCACGCCCGAGACCAGCGGCAGGACGAGCCCCGCCGTCAGGCCGAAGGAATGGAACACCGGCAGCACGTTGAAGACCTTGTCGCGCCGGCCGAAGTCGATGCGGGCCGCGGCCTGCGCCGCATTGGCCAGCATGTTCCGGTGCGAGAGCACCACGCCCTTGGGCGCTCCCTCCGAGCCCGAGGTGAACAGGATCGCGGCGCGGTCCGAGCCCTTGGCCTCCTCGATCGGCGTGCCGTGGTGCCAGAGTGCCTTGAGCTTGTCCCCGGTCGTGACCGTAGCGCGCACGTCTTCCAGATAGACGATGCGGACATCGGCCTGCAGCGCCTCGATCAGCGGCCCCATCCGGCCCTTCTCGACGAAGGCGCGCGAGGTGACGATGGTCTTGACCTGTGCCGCCTTGCAGGCCGCGGCGATATTGGTGGCGCCGGCGGTGAAGTTGATCATCGCCGGCACGCGCGCTGCCGACATCAGGCCGAGCAGCGTCACCGCCGCGCCATTGGCGTTGGGCAGCATCACGCCGATCGCCTCGCCCTTGCCGGCCAGCGGCATCAGCTTGCGGCCGAGCACCTCGGCGCCGATCAGCAGGCGCTTATAGGTCAGGCTGCCGGTGATCGGGTCCTCGACCGCGACGCGGCCCTTGCCGTTGACCACCGCCGCTTCCGCCACCGCCGAAAAGACGCTGCGGTCGATGTCGGTGGTCTTGAAGATCAGATCGGACATGATCTGGTAGAGGGCGGCACCCGCCGCCTGACGCCGCGGCTTGCCCTTCAGCTCGTCGGGCACGCTCAGCGAGACCGGCTCCAGCACGGTGACACGCACCTTGGGGAACCAGCGCCGGCGCACCTGCTCGCGGGTCAGGCGCGAGAAGATCGTCGCCTCCAGCCCCTCGATCCGCACCGGCACGACCTGCGCGCCGGACTTCTCGGCGATCATGCCGACGCCGTCATAGACCTTCATCAGGCTGCCGGTGACGGTGAGGCGTCCTTCCGGGAAGATCACCAGGCTCTCGCCGTTCTTCACGGCGTTGATCAGCGAGCGCGTCGCCAGCGGCCGCGCCGGATCGAGCGGCATGGCGCGGGTCAGCTTCAGGAAGGGCTTCACCCACCAGCGCTGGGCGATGCCGTGGTCGATGGCGAAGACCGGCTCCTTGTCGAGGATCGAGAGCGCCAGCGCCGCATCGAGGAAGGAGACGTGGTTCAGCGCGATGATCGCGTTGTCGCCGGCCTTGGCGATGTTCTCGCGGCCGCTGACCTCGACCCGGTAGAAGGCGCGGAACAGGATCGAGAGGAAGTCGCTGAGCGGATTGGTCGGCAGCGTCCGCAGGATCCAGACGGACGCCGCGATGGTGAGGACGCCGATCAGCAGGAAGAGATGGCTGAGCGTCAGGCCCGCCGCCTGCAGCAGCGCGACCACGACGGCGCCGGCAACCATGAAGGCGGCCGAGAGCACGTTGACGGCGGCGACGATGCGGGCGCGCTTCTCGGCCGGGGCCCAGGCCTGCGCCGCCGCGAAGGACGGCACGACGAAGACGCCGCCGGCGATGGCGAGGCCGGCGAGGTCGATGCCGACGCGCCAGGCCGACGCACCTGCGAAGAAGGCGCTGATATCCTGCGCCGGCTGATGCGCGACGACGCCAGAGATGGCCCAGCCGAGATCGAGCGCGAACAGACCCATCACCACGCCGGCGACCGGCACCGGCAGCAGCACGATGCGCCCGCTCGACAGGAAGGAGCCGATGCCGGAGCCGACCGCGATCGCGATGGCGAAGATGCCGAGATAGGTGGAGACGACCATCTCGGTGCCGCCCATGCCGTTCTTCACCAGCGAGGGCAAGAGCGACATCACCACCGCGCCGATCAGCCAGAACAGCGAGACCATGACGCCGGTGCGCCACAGCCGGGCATCGCTCCAGAGATCCCTGAGCAGGTCGCGGGTCGAACGCAGAATATTGCGGTCGACAACGAGATCGGGCGCCGCCGGCCCGGTCTTCGGGATGAACAGGGTCGCGACCCAGCAGGCCAGCGCGAAGACCAGGATCAGCAGGCTGAGCTGCGCGGCATCGCCGCCTTCACGCGCGGTGAGGCCGCCGGCGATGGTGCCGAGCAGGATGGCGATGAAGGTCGCGCCCTCGATCAGCGCGTTGCCGGCCGGCAATTCCTCGCGCTTCAGATGGTCGGGCAGGATGCCGTACTTGATCGGGCCGAACAGCGCCGCGATCACGCCGAACAGGAAGAGCGCAACGAACAGCACCGGCACGGAATGCAGGGTGAAGCCGAGCACCGCGACCGCCGCAGCGCCGATCTCGGCGAGCTTCAGCCGCTGCGCCATCAGCGCCTTGTCGAAGCGGTCGGCCATCTGGCCGCCGACCCCCGAGAGCAGGAAGAAGGGTGCGATGAAGAGCCCGCCCGCCAGGGTCACCAGCGCTTCGCCATGCGAGCCGGCGAGCTTGTAGAGGATGATGAAGACCAGCGCGTTCTTGAGGAAATTGTCGTTGAAAGCTGAGAAGAACTGCGCCCAGAACAGCGGGGCGAAGCGCCGCTTCAGCATCAATGTGTCGAACATGGCGATCTCACGGGAAGGGACGGTGAGGTTGCACCGGCCGGGCTTTAGCAACTCTTGCCTGCGCCGGCCGATCTCGGTTTGCGGTTAAGCGGGACTTGCGGGCCGAGCAGCAAAACTCACAGAGCCGGCTTGCCGGCATCCATCAGCAGGCGCTCGGTGCGGGCATCCTCGATCCGGTTCACCAGCTTGGACGCCTCGTGCATGTCGCGGACCGTCTTGGTCATGGTGATGCAGGACTGGACGAGCATCACGCAGCCCATGGCGAGATAGCCCTTGGCCCACCAGTCGAGCGGCAGGAACAGGACGCCGGCGCCAACCATGGCCGCGGCGGCGAAGAACGAGGCGTAGGTGAAGCTGACCCAAGCGCCGCTATGGGGCTGTGCATTCTGGTTCATGGCTGTTCTCCCGTCGGGTGCCTTTGCAGATGAAAGAGGTCAATTCGCCTGGAGCTGGCGGCCGCGCAGCCGCTCCAGCACATCGTCGGCAGTGCTCCGCAGCCGCGGGCCGAAGCCCTTGGCCGCGAGCTTCTCGGTCACGGAAGCCGCGGCCGCGCCGTCGAGCTCGTCGAAGGCGGTCTCGGCGGCCTCGGCCTCGACCTGGCGCTCGCGCAGGCGCTTCAGCGTCTGCTCGGCTTCGGCCAGCGTCGATTCATAGGCAGGACCGGTCTCGATGCGGCCCTGCCGCATCTGGCGCACCGCTTCCGAGGCGCGGGCGAGGCGCCGGCCGCGATCGAGCTCGGCGATGCGGGCCTGAGCCTGGCCGACATGGCGGCGCAGGCGGACGATCTCGGCGGCGAACAGCGCCTGCGCGCCCGCCGCCGCATCGCGGTCGGCCTCCAAAGCGGCGATCGCCTCCGCGCCTTCGCGGGCCAGGACGTCGTCGCCGGCGGTGAGCGCGGCGGCGACCCGGTTCTCCAGATCGGCGATGCGGGCATGGCTCGCGGCGAGCCGCTCGCTCTCCTGCCGGTCCTGCGCGATCGCTACCGCGAGCGCCTTCTTGGCGCGCTCGAAGGCGCCCGCGGCATCGCGCATCTGCTGGTCGAGGATGAGGAGCGCGTTGCGATCGGCAAAGCGCTCCTCGGCAATGGCGGCGCTGCCGCGGACGAAGGTGAGAAACATCTTGAACATTGACGCTTCCTTGCTATGAACCTTGTTCACGAAACAAGGCATAGCCCAACCTTGAACGTCGTTCAAGAGATATTTTGAACATCGTTCACGAAATTTGAGATCGACGAAATGACCACGACGGCAGAGCGCCGCGAGCGGCAGCGAACCCAGCTGATCGATGCGGCCGAGAAGGCCATCGCCGAGAGGGGCCTGGCCGGCCTGAAGGCGCGCGAGCTGGCGCAGGAAATCGGCTGCGCGCTCGGCGCGATCTACAATCTCGTCGCGGATATGGACGAACTCGTCCTGCGCGTCGGCTCACGCACGCTGGCACGGCTCGATGCGGCCCTGAGCGCGGCCGAGAGCGAAGACGTGCCGGCCTCGGCGGACGTCGCCGCCGACAGGCTGGTCGCGGTCGCCCTCGCCTACTGCGCCTTCGCCCGCGACAATCTGCAGCTCTGGCGCGTCCTGTTCGAGCACCGCATGGCGGAAGGCGCGGTGGTGCCGGACTGGGCGGTGAGCGAGCAGATGACGCTGTTCCGTCATATCCTGGAGCCGCTCAGCGTGCTGCTCCCGGATCGGGCCGAGCCGGAACGCATGCTGATGAGCCGGACCTTGTTCTCCGCCGTCCACGGCGTCGTCGCGATCGGCCTGGAGGAGAAGCTGATCGCCGTGCCCCGGCGCGATCTCGACCGCCAGATCGAAGGCCTGGTCCGTCTGGTCTGCCGGGGGCTGGCCGTTTCCTCCTGACCGCGCCGATCGCCACCATCGCGTTGCGGCGCCCCGCCCGCATCGCTATCGTCGCGGCGATGACGGCCGCCGACCCCAGCCTCTCGCTCGATGCCTTGACCGATGCGCTCTATCAGGAGCTTCGCAAGATCGCGCATCGCGAACGCCTGCGCGCCGGCAAGCCGCTGACCTTGCAGACCACGGCTTTGGTCAGCGAGAGCTATCTCAAGCTGCGCCAGAGCGCCGGCTGGACCAGCGAAGCGCATTTCCTGGCGAGTGCCGCGACCGCCATGCGGCACGCCCTCGTTGACGCCGCGCGCGCCCGGCTCAGCCAGAAGCGCGGCGAAGGCCAGCGTCCCATCCCGCTCGACGATCGGCACGATCTTGCCGCCGCCGGCGACGACGAGGTGATCCGGATCAGCGAGGCGCTCGCCGCGCTCGAAGCAGTCGACCCGCGCCTCGTCAAGGTCGTCGAATGCCGCTTCTTCGCCGGCTATAGCGAAGAGGAAACCGGGCGCATCCTCGGCATCAGCGACCGCACCGTCAGGCGCGACTGGCTGCAGGCACGGGCCTGGCTCTATCGCGAGCTTCAGGGCTGACGCGGCGCCTTTTCGCGCAGGGCCTCCTCGATCAGCGTGCGCGTCGGGCCGAGCTCGGCAAGATGCGGCGCGCCGGCAGGGCCAGCCTCGCGCAGGATGGCTTCCGCCTGATCGAGCGCCTGCATCGCCGCAGCCGGATCGCCCTGTGCCAGCAGGATCTGCGAGCGCGCCCCGAGCCCGATCCCGACATAGGGGTGGCGCTCGCCGAAGGCGGCCTGCGCCGCCCGCAACGCCTGGTCGATCTCGCCTTGCGCCTCGGAGAGCCGGTTTTGCACCATCAGCCCAGTGGCCCGGCTCTGGCGCAGCATGATGGTGACGGCATTGCTCTCGCCGGCGAGCGGGGCGGCGATTCCGAGTGCTCCTTCGAGGATCGGCATCGCCTCGGCGAAGCGGCTGCCGGCCATGATCAGCCGGCCGAGATTGAGCTCGATCGCCGCCAGAGCCAGCGAAGGCCCGTAGTCGCGTCGCTGCCGCTCGACCGCCTGGCGCCACAGCGTCTCGGCGCCGGCCGCATCGCCCTGGCGCAGCGCCAGTGCGGCCCGCAGGTTGAGCACACCGATCGCGATCACCGAGCGGCCGCGTCCCGACGCCGCCAGCACGCGTTCGGCCTCGTCGAGCGCCTGCACCGCGACATCGATCTGCCCGGCCTCCAGCGCATGCAGCGCGAGATTGTGCTGCAGCGTCGCGATCTCGCCATTGTCGCGACCAAACAGGGCGGTGAGCTCGGCGATCGCCGTCCGCAGCCGCGCCATCGCCTCCGGGCGCTTGCCGGCCTCGCGCAGCAGCCCGGCCTCGACCCCGGCGAGTTCCGCCAGTTGCTTGGGATGGCGCGCCGGCTCGCTCCCGAAGAAGCCCTTCGCCTCGGACAGCGCGGCCTGCGCCTTGTCGCGCTCGCCGAGCTGGAAGCGGTAGCCGGCCAGTGCCAGCTGTGCTTCGGCCAGCCGGCCGGCGCTGCCGCGCACCTGCTCGGCATGGCGCTCCATCAGCCTGATCGCCGTGCGCGGATCGCCGATTTCGCCATAGAGCTCGGCCAGGGTCCGCAGCAGCAACGGCGCATGGGCATCGCCCTCGCGCTGCAATTGCGCCGCGGCAGCGTCGAGCACCTGTCGCGCCGAGGCGAAGCCGGGTCCGCCGCTCTGGGGCGCCGCGCGCAGCAGCAGCATGAAGCCATCGCGCAGTGCCGTCGCCCGCTCGTTCTCGGCGGCACCGGCGAGCCTGGCGATCTCGGTCCGGCGCATCTGCATGACGACGCCCGCCACACCGGCTCCGAGCGCCGCCAGCAACAGCCCAGCCGCGATCAATGGCGTCCGGTTGCGGCGCAGGAAACGGCGGATGCGGTAGACTCGCTCGCCGCGTCGCGCCGCGATCGGCTCCAGCCGGCGGAAATGCCGGAGATCCCCGGCGAGCTCGTCGACGCTTTGATAGCGCTCGCCGGCCTCGTAGCGCATCGCCTTCTGCACGATGACGTCGAGATCGCCGTGCAATTGCTCCGGCGGTACCGGGGCGCCCTCGCGCTCGGCCGCAGCCCGGCTCGGCAGCGGCGGCTGGTCCTGCATGACGCGCATCGCCCCTGCGAAGGCCGAATTCGCCAACTGCCAGGGTGGCCGCCCCACCAGCAATTCGAACAGGATCGCACCGAGCGCATAGACATCGGTCGCCGTCGTCGGGTTGCGCCCCTCGAACTGCTCAGGCGCGGCATAGTCGGGCGTGAATACCACCTGCGTCATCAGCGTCTGGCCAGGCGCTTCCAGCGCATGGGCGACGCCGAAATCGAGCAGCTTCACCTGGCCCTCCGGCGTCACCAGCACATTGGACGGCTTGAGGTCGCGATGGACGACGAGGTTGCGATGCGCATAGGCGACGGCTTCGCAGACCTGCTCGAACAGGTCGAGCCGCGCCTCAAGCGAAAGCCCGGCCTCGGCGCAATGCCGCGTGATCGCCGTGCCGGCGACGAACTCCATGGCGAGATAGGGCCGCCCGTCCGGCGCCTTGCCGCCGTCGACCAGGCGGGCGATGCCCGGATGCTCGAAGCCGGCGAGGACCTGGCGCTCATATTCGAAGCGGGCGAACTGCTCGGCCGCCTCCGGCCGCAGCAGCTTGAGCGCGACATTCTGCTCGAAGCCGCCCTGCCAACGCTCGGCCTGGTAGACCTCGCCCTGCCCGCCCCGGCCGATCAGCGCCACGATCGAGAAGGCGCCGACCCGCGCTCCGGTCGGCAGCGACTGATACGGCACCTCCGGCGCCGGCATGCCCGCGAGCAGGCCCGCATCGGCCTGCATGAAATCGCCGGCCCCGTCGGCAGCCTCGAGCAGGGCCTTGGTCTCGGCGATGACCTCCGCCGGCTGCCGGCTTGCCGCCAGGACGCGTTCGCGTTCCGCCGGCGAAGCCTCGGCGAGCGCGTCGAACAGGCTGCGGATCGCGGCCCATTGCTCCCGGTCGAGATCGACGCGCTGGTTCACGAGGCCGTCCGTTCAATCCTTGCGCGGGCGCACATAGCGCACGACCGGGCGCTCCTCGCCCTCGGTCATCACGTCGATCACCACCGCTTTGCGACGCCAGACGAAGACGCATTGGCCGAAGCCGGTGCCGGCGCAGACATACATTTCCGGCCGTCCGGCGCAGCGCTTGTCGCCGGCCATGCAGCTGTCGGCATCGGGCAGCGCGACCGGCCGCCACTCCTGTCGCAGCAGGGCCGCACGCGCCTTGCCGTAGTCCTGGCCGGTAAGCTTCGGCAGCGCCTCGGCCGCCCAGGCAGTGCTGGCGGCCAACAGGGCTACGAAGGCGACAGTGACGATCCCCGATATCCGCATCGCATCCCCCTAGAGATGATCGCTCGCCTTGACCGGCTGGCGCGCGGCCTCGTCCGCCTCGAAGAAGGGCGGCAAATCACGCACGCCCGCAAGCCCCGCCACCAGCGAGCCGGGAAAGATCTGCACCGCATTGCGCAGGTCGCCGACGGCATTGTTGTAGAAGCGACGGGCAGCAGCGATGTTCGCCTCGACCTCGTCATAGCTGCGCTGCGCCTCGACCATCGGCGCCGAGGAGGTCAGCTCCGGATAGTTCTCCGCCACAGCGAAGAGCCGGGTCAGGTCGGCGGAGATCGCCTCTTCCGTCCGGAACTTCTCGGCGATGCCGGCGAAGTCGCGCTCGCCGAGCTTCGGCATGGCCCGCGCCCGCAATGCCGTCAGCTCCTCCAGTAGGCCGCGCTCATGCGCCAGGAAGCGGCGGGCGATGGCGAGCACGCTCGGGATCAGGTCGTGGCGCTGCTGCAATTGCGCATCGATCGAGCCGAGCGCCTCGCCGACGGCGTTCCGGCGCCTGACGATCGCCGCGTACCAGAGATACAGCACGACGCCGAGGCCGAGCAGGAGGATCAGAAAGAAGGTCACCGCTTCAGGCCCTTTCAGGATGAGGGATCGCTCGGCGGCTCAGCCGGCCGTTCGGAGAAGGAGGTGCCGGAAGGCATGACGCCGCCCGGCCTGATCGCGACATGCATGGCGATCATCGCGTCGACCAGGCGGAACACCAGCGCGAGCTCGTCTTCGAGATGCTGCAATTGCGCGGCGGCATCGTGCGCCTGCAGGCTCGGCGGCTCGAACAGCAGCCGCGTGCCGGTCTGCGCCACGGCGAAGGTGATGCTGTCGCGCTCGACCAGGCAGGAGGGCGGGAAAAAGTCTCCGCCATCGGCCATCGACAGCAGCCGCTCCATCACCGCCGGCGTCAGCACAGCGCGGGCCTCGACCTGGTCGTTGCCGTAGACGTCGTAGATCGAGGCGAAGCGCGGGTCTTCCAGCCGGACCGGCATCAGCCCGGACGGGGCCGGGCGGCTCTTGTCGAGCACGATGGTCGTGCCGAGGAAAGGCGTGTCGACGGCGAGCGTGAGCAGCAGTCCCTGGAACACGGTCGTGTCGTTCTTGCCGCCCTCGCGTTCGAGCTCGATCTCGCTCAGGCGCAGTTCATAGCCGGCATAGCGGCCGGCGATGGCATCGTCGATCGCCGCCCGGTCGTGCCGCGGCAAGAGGCCCCTGGCGGCGAGATCGCCGACCGCCGGAACGGCGCCCTCGACATAGCGCAGCGCGCCATGGCGCCGCAGCAGCAGCGGCATCAATTCGCGCTTGAACGCCTTCGCATAGCGCCCCCCGGGTATGCTCAGCGCGATCAGCCAGGGCACGGCGATGGCGAAGCCGAGCAGGAACGGGACGAGCAGCCACTCGGCGAGCATGCCGGACTTGCTGCCGCCTCGGCCCGGCATGACGAGGACAATCATGGCCAGCGCCAGACCCATTGGCACATAGAGCATCACGCGGCGGCGGGTATCCCTGGCAGCCTCCAGCCGCAGCCCGTTCAGCCGCGCGATCTCGGCGGCGAAGCGTGCGCCTGTATCGGCCGACGCCGTCGCCACCGGCAGGTGGTAGTGCCGGTAGATGACATAGACCAGCGCGGCGAGGATGGCGCTCGGGATCAGCAGCGCCAGCGAGGTCTGGAGCAGGTTGTAGAAGAAGCCGAAGACCACCGCGACCATGACCAGCAGCGCCCCTGCGACCGGGCCGAGGAAGGCCGCCGACACCACGATCGCGACGACCAGGAGCGGCACGCCGAACAGCGCCATCATCAGGCAGCCGCCATAGCGGCCGACCTTGCGCTGCGCCTGCCGCATCTCGACGGCGGTGTAGCGCCGCGGCTCGGTCGTCCCTCTGGTCTGCGAGGCGGGGTCGGTCATGACGGGCTCAGCCGAGCGCGCCGCACGGAGGCGAGGCCGGGCCGCCGCGGAGATGCGGATGGATGGCGGTGGGCAGGCTTGGCATCGTCCTCGGCTCCCCCAATTCGGCAAGCTCCCCGGAGTTTCGGCGCGTCGATCACTGAAAACTCGTTCCGTCCCCCGGGAAAGGCCGCCCGCAGGCATCCGGCGTCCTTCGTATGAAGGAGGCCGGATGCCCGGCGCGTATCGCCGAATGGCGGCAATGACGGCGCGCGCCTGGAGAGGCCGGGATACGGCCTTGCCCCAGTGATTACCGGCATGACGAACCCGCCGCGTCCTTCAAATCGAGGAGCCGGGGCGACGCTGCTGGAAAATTTCGCGGCGCCGCATGTCCGGATCCACCGCGCGCTTCCGTTTCCGTCGCTGAGACCATCAGCACCGGAGCAGAATTCCATGTCGATCGCGCAGACCTACAGCAGCAGCAGCGCCTCCCGCCCCGTCTGCCGGATGCCGTCGCAGCAGCAGCGGCCGGCGCCGGCAGCGGATGCGATCTGCGTTTTCACCCTTGACGCCGAACTGCGCGTCGAGCGGATGAACGCGGCGGCGCTGACGCTGACGCGAGCGGGCGTGATCTCGGCCCTGCGCTTTGCGACCCGCGACCGCGAGCTGAACAGCCGCCTGCAGCGCTGGGCCCGACTCGCGACGCCGGAGGCGGAGCTGCGCCTGTCCTATCGCGACGGCCGCAGCAGCTTCGCGCTCGCCATCTCGCTGGCGGAGGATTGCAGCGATGCGGCCGAGCCCGCCCGCTTCGTCGTCGTGATGCAGGAGCAGGCCGGCGCGATCGACCGCAAGCTCGCCGATGTCGCCCGCGACCATGATTTCACCTGCGCCGAGACGCGCGTCGCCGAGCGTCTCCTCCTGGGCGAGAATACGATCCAGGCCGCACGCAAGCTCGGCGTCGCGCCGACGACGGTACGCACGCATCTGCAGCGCATCCTCGCCAAGACCGATACGCACCGGCAGAGCGAGTTCGCCTGCCTCGTCGCGCGCTACGGCCACTAAGCCTGGCGCATCAGCTCGCCTCGGCGCTCCGCACGTTCTGCAGGATCAGTTGCGCCACGAGAGCCGGCGCTTCGAGATAGGGCATGTGCCCGACGCCGCCGAGTCGGTGGCAGGCAACATGGCCCGGCAGGTCGTCCTGATGCCTTTGCGGGATGATGCGGTCGCCCCTGCCCCAGATCACCTTGAGCGGCCCGGCGAAGCGCGCGAGATCGTCCGTGATCCGGATCGTCTGCGTCCCGTCCGGAAACAGCCGCTGCGCGATCTCGGCCTGGGCCATGCCGACGCCGAAGCGCTCGCGCTCGCGCAGCACCGCCTGGGCATAACCGCGCGGCAGCCGGCCGGGATCGGCCGCGAGCCGTGCCAGCCAGGGCGACAGGCTCTCCGCCGCCCGCGCCGAAAGGAAGCCGGCGAGAAAGCTCCCGTCGATCTCAGGCCCAAGCCCCGCTGGCGCGATCAACGTCAACGAGCGCACCCGCACCGACTGGTTTGCCGCCAGCACCGCCGCAACGGCGCCGCCGAGCGAATGCCCGACGAGATCGCATTCGCGCGCGCCGCTGGCCTCGATCTGGCCGAGCACCGCCTCGGCGAGCGCCTCCAGTGACGGCGATGCCAGCGCGGGCTCCCGGCCATGGCCCGGCAGTTCCGGCGTCAGCACGGGGCGCCCATCGAGATGCGGGCGCACCATGTTCCAGGCCGCGGCATTGGCGCCGAAACCATGGAGCAGCACGAGCGGAACAGCCGCGCCGGCTTTCGCCATCGCAGGCGATGACACCGCCGCAATCGGAGCAACCGGCGATGCAGCGTCCGTCCGCTCGCGCAAGGCCCGCTCGATGTCGCGGCTCTTGATCCGCCCGCCCGGCCCGGTGCCGGCGATGCCCGAGGGATCGAGACCAGCCTGACGCGCCAATCGCCGGGCCAGCGGCGAGATGCTGACGCGCCGGCTGGCCGTCTCGGCCTTGGCGGGTGCGTTCGGAACGACGGTCTCAGGTGCCGCGGCAGTCGGCTGCGACGCAGCGATAGCCACCTCATCCGCGGCAAGGCTGTCGGCGATGCGCCCGAGCACGGCGCCGATGCCGACCTCCGCACCTTCCTGCGCGAGGATCGCGGCGAGGACGCCGTCGCGCCCGGCCTCGATCTCGGTCGCGGCCTTGGCGGTCTCGACCACGACGACGACATCGCCTGCCTTGACGAGGTCGCCGACCTTGGCCGACCAGGAGATGACGGTCGCGCTCTCCATGTATTCGCCGGCGCCGCCGGCGAGCGTGATCTGATGGCTCATGCCGCGCTCCCTTCAGGCCAGGGCCCGACGCGCCGCCGCCGCGATCTTGTTGGCATCTGGCAGGACGGTGCTTTCCAGCGGCTCGCTGTAGGGAATCGGGATGTCATGGGTCGCGACGCGCTCGACCGGCGCATCGAGCTCGTCGAAGCAGGTCTCCATGATCGTCGCACTGAGCTCGGCGGCATAGCCGCAGAAGCGCCAGCCCTCGTTGACCACCACGGCGTGATGCGTCTTGGCGATCGAGGCCTTGATCGTCTCGCGGTCGAGCGGACGAAGCGTGCGCAGGTCGACGACCTCCGCGGAGATGCCATCCTTGGCCAGCTCGTCGGCGGCCTTCAGCGCATCGACCACCATCTTCGAGGAGGCGATGATCGAGACGTCGCTGCCTGCCCGCGCGATGCGGGCCTTACCGATCTCGACGAGATGCTCGCCGTCCGGCACCTCGTCGCGCGTGTTGTAGAGCAGCTTGTGCTCAAGGAAGATCACCGGATGGTCGTCGCGGATTGCCGCCTTGAGCAGGCCCTTGGCATCCGCCGCCGTTGCGGGGGCAACCACCTTGAGGCCGGGGATATGGGCGACGAGCGCGTCGAGGCTCTTGGAGTGCTGAGCGCCGGCGCCGGCGCCGCCGCCACCTTGCGTGCGCAGCACGAAGGGCATCGTGACCTGGCCGTTCCAGATGTAGTTGTAGATCGAGGCCTGGTTCATCAGCGCATCGATGCTGAGCGGCAGGAAGTCGGCATACATGATCTCGAGCACCGGCCGGGTGCCGGCCATCGCCGCCGTCACCGCCATGGCGGTCAGCGTCTGCTCGGAGATCGGCGTGTCGCGCACGCGCTCCGGCCCGAACTCCGCCATCAGGTCCTTGGAGACCTTGAACACCCCGCCATAGACGGCGATGTCCTCGCCCATCAGCCAGACGGATGGGTCGCGCTGCATCTCCTCGCGCAGCGCCGAACGCAGCGCCTCGGCATAACGCATCATCGCCATGGTCAGGCTCCCGCTACGGTATAGGGCGCGCTCGGCGCATGCTCGGCGAAGGCCGGCAGCGGGTCGTTCAATGCCTGCTCGACCGCGGCATCGACCTCCGCACGCGCCGCCGCCATGACCGCGTCGAGCCGCTCGGCCGGAACGGCGTCGGCCAGCATGGCGCGGGCGAGCATAATCGGGTCGCGCTCGCGCCAGAGAGAGAGGTCCTCATCCGTCTGGTAGCCGCCGACATCGCTCGTCGAGAAGCCGACCATGCGATAGGTCTTGGCCTCGATCAGCGAGGGCCCCTCGCCGCGCCTTGCCCGCTCGACCGCGGCGCCGACGGCACGGTGGACGGCGATGATATCGTTGCCGTCCACGATCTCGCTCGGCATGCCGTAGCCGGCGGCACGGACCGAGAGGTTGGGCACCGAGGACTGCGTCGAATGATGCGCGGTCAGCCCGTACTGGTTGTGCTCGAGCACGAAGACGACGGGCAGCTTCCAGAGCGACGCGATGTTCATCGATTCATGGCAGATGCCGGTCTGGGCCGCACCGTCGCCGAAGATGCACATGGCGATGCGCTGGCCGCCATCGGCCCGGTTCTTCATCTGCAGCGAGACGGCAAAGCCCGTCGCCGCGGGAATGCCGCCGCCGACGATGGCGTTGCCGCCGAGCAGTCCCTTCTTCACATCGGCGATCAGCATATGCCCGGCCCGGCCGGCGCAGGCGCCGGTGGCGCGGCCGAGGATCTCGGAGACGATCGGGTGCAGGCCTACGCCCTTGCCGACATAATGCGCATGGCCGCGATGGGTACTGGTCAGGAGGTCCTCGTCGTCCAGCACCGCGGTCGCGCCGATGCCAACCGCTTCCTGGCCGTCGCAGCGATGGATCGGGCCGCGCGTCTTGCCGGCCTTGTGCAGCTCGCCGAGCCGCTCCTCGAGATGGCGCACCGCCACCATGCGACGCAGCATCTCAAGTTGCTCGTCCACCGTCGGTGAATTCCTCATCGCCGCCGCTGTCTCCCTCTGCCCGGCGCCTCCCTCGCCGGCCTTGGGCAGGCAGATGGAGGCGCTCACAGCTTTCGCTGCGAGGGACCCTAGCGCAGTCCGTGGCGTGACGCTATAAGTGTCTACACAAGATAATGCAGTCTTGCAGCGAAGCGACAGGACCGGCCGCACGACGGCGAACGCACGCTCCGGTCACGGAGTGTCACCGGAGGGACGGCCGGCTTTCCGCCGGAACCAGAGGAGAAGGACAATGATCTTCGACCACCGCGTCTACACGGCCCGGCCGAACCGCCTGAACGACTTCCTGAAGCTCTACGAGGATGTCGGCCTGCCGATGCAGCGTCAGTATCTCGGCGAGCCCTTCGGCTTCTTCCAGACCCATATCGGCGAGCTCAGCCGCGTCGTGCATCTCTGGCAGTATGACAGCCTCGCCGACCGCGAGGCACGCCGCGACGCGATGGAGGCCGATCCGGCCTGGCAGGCCTATCGCAAACAGGTCGTCGAGGCCGACCCGCTGCTCGACATGCGCAACCAGATCCTCAAGCCCGTCTCCTTCTTCAAGCCCAAGCCCTGAGACGGAAAGGCCTGAACCGAGACGATCCCGCGCCGGACATCCAGCCCATGAAACTCGACCTGATCGTCGGCGGCGAGCGCTGGCGGATCGCCTGCGACATTGCGCGGGCGCCCCGGACGCTGGCCACGCTCGCCGCGACCTTGCCCACCGCGCTCCAGCTACACACGCCGAAGATCGCCGGCCAGCACATCTACTGGCATGTGCCCTTCGTCGAGGATGCGGAGGGCGGCGTCGACGTCATGGAGGCGCAGCCCGGCGCCTTCCTGTACTGGCCGGCGCGGCAGTTCCTCGAACTGATCTTCGCGCCGCTCCAGGCCGAGACGGCAGAGGTCACCCTGCTCGGCCAGATCGAAGGCGGGCTGCCGAAGCTCCAGGCGCTTGGCCTGCGCCTGCGCGAGCAGCACGGGCGCAAGCTCTTCGCCGGCAATCTTGTGCCGGTCGAAGGCGTGCAGGCGCCGGAAGCGCGACCATCACAGGTTCCGGCCGAGCTCCTCGCCCTCCGGCACAAGCTCTGGAACGCCTCGCCCACCGATATCGAGGCCCTGCTGGCCTCGCGTGCGACCATGCACCCGGCCGGCCCGCTCTTCCTGGCGGAATCGGAGGCGCGCATCCTGCACGAATTGCTCTGGTGGGTGCGCGGCGGCCTCGCGACGGAAGAGGCGCGCATCTCCCGGCGTATCGCGGCAGTGGCCTGCAACAAGGCCGCGACGCGGCTGCGCGATTTCTGTCATCTCGGCGAGGGCGCAGCGACGATCTTCGCGCTGGAGGCCGCGTTCGGGCGCGACGACATCCCGCTCGCCGCGCTGGTCGACGAGGCCATCCTCTGCGCCGGCCGGCTGGCGGCCTGGCTCGACCTGCGCATTCCGTGGTCGGCGGTCAACACCGCCACCCGCTGCGCCCTCGACGAGGCCCAAGGGACGCTCCCATGAAGACCGGGCTCGCTCCCCTCGCCGATGGCGGAAGCCTCGCCTACACGCTTCGCGGCGACGGCCCGCCGCTCGTGCTGATCTCGGGCCTGGGCGGCCTCGCTTCGTTCTGGAACGCCTTCGCCGAGGTCTGTGCGCCCTATTTCCAGGTCGTCACCTACGACCATCGCGGTGTCGGCGGCTCTTCGGCTCTCGCGGGCCCGACCAGCATCGACGCGATGCGCGAGGACCTCACCGACCTGCTCGACCATCTCGGCATAGCCGCCGCCGCCAGTCTCGGCCATTCCACCGGTGGCGCCATCGCGCAAAACCTGGCGCTCGCGCAGCCGGAGCGCGTCACGCGGCTGGTGCTGTCGGCGACCTTCGCCCGCCCCTGCGCCTATATGCGCCGCCTTTTCGCCGGGCGGATCGAACTGCTCGACCGGCTCGGCATCGACGCCTATCGCCGCCATGCGGTGACGCTCCTCAACGCGCCCTACTGGCTCGACGCCAACGACGCGATCGTCGAGGTCGAACTGGCGGCCGCAGCGACCCGCCCGAAGCCGACGGACGCCGCGGTGGTGCGCGAGCGCATGCTCGCCGTGCTCGCCCACGATGTGCAAGGCCGGCTGGCGCAGATCGCCTGCCCGGTGCGGATCGTGGTTGCGGCCGACGACATCGTCACCCCCGCCTATCTCTCGCAGCGCCTCGCCGAGGGAATCCCGCAGGCGGACCTCGAAGTGCTGCCACGCGGCGGCCACTACGCCATGCGGGCCGAACCCGAACTCTATCGCGAAGCGGTGCTGGACTTTTTGCGCGGCGGGCCTTCCGCCGCCGGGACGAGGACATGATCATGGATGTGAACGCGATGCGCGGGCCGATCGGCGTGGTCGGGCTCGGCACCATCGGCCAGCGCTGGGCGGCGACCTTCGCCCATCACGGCTACGAGGTCTCCTGCTACGATCCCGATCCGGCGCGCTGGCAGGCCTTCCAGGCGCTGCATCCGGCGCTGATCGACGATCTCGAACGGCTGGCGCCCGCCCGCACCGCGCGCGGCCCGGTCCGCTTTTCGGCCGATCTCGGCAAGGCGCTCGCCGGCGTCGCCTTCGTCCAGGAGGCGGGGCCCGAACAGCTCGACCTGAAGCAGGAGCTGCTCGCGGCGATCGAACGAAACGTCGGCGACGACGTCATCATCGCCTCCTCCTCCTCGGCGTTGCTGGTCTCGGACATGCAGGCGAATTGCGCCCGGCCGCAACGCATCGTGCTCGCCCACCCCTTCAACCCGGTGCATCTGATGCCGCTGGTCGAGATCGTCGGCGGCCGCGATACTGCGCCCGAGGTGATCGAGCAGACCCGTGCCTTCTACGAGGCGCTCGGCAAGAAGCCGGCGGTGCTGCGCAAGGAGGTCACCGGGCATCTGGCGCTGCGCCTGATGGGCGCGATGTGGCGCGAGGCGATCGCGCTGGTCGAGAGCGGCGTCGCCAGCGCCGAGGATGTCGACCGCGCCTTCTGCTACGGCCCCGGCCCGAAATGGACGCTGCAGGGCTCGTTCATCTCGAACCATCTCAACGCCGAGGGCATCGAGGCCTTCCTGATCAAATACGGCAAGACCTACCAGGACATCTGGGACGATCTCGGCGATGCCAGGCTGGAGCCGGCGACGATCGCTCGCGTCTCGCAGGAGGTTCGCGAGGCCATTGGTGATCGCAGCGATGCCGAACTACGCGACCAGCGCGATGCCGGCCTGGTCGATCTGCTGCGCGTGATGACGCAGCGCGCCGCCCTCTGACGACAGCAACGGGAGCATAGCCATGTCCGCGCCCCTTCCCTATCGCACCGCCCTCGTCACCGGCGCCTCGCGCGGCATCGGCGCGGCGATCTGCGCCCGCCTGACCGGGCTCGGCCTCAGCGTCTACGGCGTCGCCCGCAGTCGCGAGGCGCTCGCCGGCGTCGTCGGCGAATACGGCGTCGTCCCCGTGGTCGCCGATGTGCGGGATACAGACGCGATCGTCGCCGGGCTCGCCGGCGCCGAGATCGACGTGCTCGTCAACAATGCCGGCATGGTCGCGACGGTGAAGCCGCTCTACGAGCAGAGCGCGGAGGAGATTGCCGAGACGATCGCAGTCAACCTGACCGCGCCGATGCTGCTGATGCGGGCGCTACTGTCAGGCATGGTCGCGCGCCGGCGCGGCCATGTCGTCAACATCACCACCACCGCAGCGCGCGGCGTGCTCGCCGGAACTTCCGCCTATGGCGGCGCCAAGGCGGGCCTTGCCCATGCCTGCCGCTCGCTGCGCTACGATCTCGCCGGCAGCAATGTCCGCATCACCGATCTCGCCCCGGGCCGGGTCGAGACCGAGATTTATCTGCGCGCCTTCGGCGGCGATCGCGATCGTCTCAACGAGACCATGTACGGCCATGTCCGCGCGCTGCAGCCGCAGGACATCGCCGAGACGATCGCCGCGGTGCTCGCTCTGCCGCAGCATGTCGACGTCACCGAGATCGAGATCTCGCCGACCGACCAGGCGGTCGGCGGCCACGTCTTCAAATCGGTGGAGGGCTGAGCCGTTCAGGTGCGGCGGGTGCTCACCGGCGCGCCTGTCAGCTTCTCCAGCACGGCATCGCTGGCGGCAATCCAGCTCGCCTCGACGTCGCCGGCTTCGAGCACCCTGAGGCCGCATTCGGTGATGCCGCCTGGCGTCGCCAGGCTCGTGAGCAGCGCTTCGACCGGCTCCGGCCGCTCGGCGATCATCCGGCCGGCGGCGACGAAGGTCTCGGCCGCCAGCTGCCGCGCCGTCTCGGGCGCCAGGCCATGGGCGAGCGACCAGTCGCGCCCAAGCCCGATCAGCACCTGCGCCCAGCCGTAGATCGCAGCGCTGACCGTCGCGGTCTCGAACCCGGCTTCGTCGGCGAGCGGGATGACCGCGCCGAGCCGCGCCAGCAGCGGCCGCAGCGCCAGCAGGTCCGGATAAACGGTGGTCGGGCTCGCGCCGATCGAGGCGGCGGTCAGCGGCATGATCCGCACCACCTCAGCCGGTGCGGCCGCAGCGCGCAGATCCGCCAGGGGCACGCCGGCGCAGGCCGAGACCAGGGTCTGCCCCGGCCGCCAGCCCAGCCCCATCACCGCGGCGACGGCATCGCCCGGCCGCGTCGCCAGCAACACGATGTCTGCCTCCGCGACAAGCGCGCCATTGTCGCCGGCGAGCGCGATACCGTGGCGCTCCGCCAACTCCGGACCATGCCCGCGTGGCGACAGGATCATCTCGCCCGCCGCCAATCCGCTGCGCAGGAGGCCGGTGATCATCTCTGCCGCGAGATGGCCAACGCCGAGGAAGCCAATTCGTGTCATGTTGCATCCATGAGTGCGCACACTGCTTGCAGCAATGGCGATCGGTGGTTGATTTTTGCGTGCGAGGCGCTTTCAAGCATGGAGCGTCGAGAGGCCGGGCGCGACCGCAGACCGGCCGGACAGAGAGGCTGAATGCCGAAGACCGCCAGGGCCACGACCGCGGAAAAGGCCGACAGGACCGCGCCGCGCCGCGCCGCCGACAGCGCCGAGCGCGCCTACAAGGCGATCCGGCAGCAGCTGGTCGAGTTCAAGATGCGCCCGGCCGAGCGAATCAACGAGGTCCATCTCGCCGAGATGCTCGACCTCTCGCGCACCCCGGTGCGTGAGGCGCTGAACCGGCTCGCCTCTGAAGGCTTCCTGGTGTTCACGCCCAATCGCGGCTTCTGCTTTCGCGGGCTCGACATCGACGACCTGCTCGACCTGTTCGAGATGCGCTCGATCATCGAGACCGGCGCCTTCGCGCTGGCCTGCGAACGCGCCGACGAAACCGGCATCGCCAAGCTCCAGGCGTTCTGGGCCGATGCGCATCCGCGCTACGACAGGCGCGACCCGGACGAGATCCTCGAACTGGACGAAGCCTTCCATGTCCATCTCGCCGAGCTCGCCAACAATCCCGAGATCGTCCACCAGCTGACCGGCATGAACGCGCGCATCCGTTTCGTGCGCCGGGCCCAGATCGAGAACGCGCCGCAGCACTGGAGCTTGGTCGACGACCATGCCCGCATCCTCCAGGCCCTGGTCGACCGTGACCGCGAGCGCGGCGTCGACATCCTGCGCCGGCATATCT
The DNA here is from genome assembly GCF_058986765.1 of Allobosea sp. GW821-FHT03A12. NCBI lineage: Bacteria > Pseudomonadati > Pseudomonadota > Alphaproteobacteria > Hyphomicrobiales > Alloboseaceae > Allobosea > Allobosea sp. GW821-FHT03A12. The sequence goes on along the minus strand of NZ_JBYSVZ010000001.1, from coordinate 888,972 downwards.
CGCTGACCTTCGCCGAGGCCCGCGCCGCTCTCAAGGAAGCGCTCCTGAAGAGCTACCTGCCGGACGAGGATACACCGCCACGCCGCCGGGGACGCACCGCGCGGAAATAGCGCGAGACGTGCGACGCAGCCGCACGCCGTCGCGCGGCTATAGTTTGACATTGAATTCCAAGCGCTTTTTGCCGGCCCGCTCACCTCTCGGGCCAACGCAGCGCGTGCCACGACCGGCGCTTTCCTCAGCAAGAATCTGCGATTTGGGCAGGGGCTGCGCACGGTATGTCCAAAAGTGCCTGTACAACTGCATGCACTTATGACACGGTTCATGCCATCGGGGAAATCCCGCTGTGAATGGAACCTCTAGGGATGCGCGACCACGTCCTCGGGCTCGACCACATCGTCATCGCCGTGAGCGAGCTGTCGGCGTCGGCGCAGCGCTGGCAGGCGCTGGGCTTCACGGTCTCGCCGCGCGGCCTGCACAGCGACTATCTCGGCACCGGCAACCACACGATCATGTTCGAGGACGACTATGTCGAACTCCTCGGCGTGCTCGTCGCCACCGAGTTCAACGCCCCGACACGCAGCTTCCTGGTCGAAGGCGCCGGACTCGAGCGTCTCGCCATGCGCACCGACGACGCTGCTGCCGGCCTCGCCGGCCTGAAGCGCGACGGCTTCGATGGCAGCACCGGCCCCTTCGAATTCCGCCGCCCCGTCGAGCTCGATGGCGGGCAGATGGGCGAGGCGGGCTTCCGCATCTTCCAATGGCCGCTGGAGCCGGCGCCCGGAAATGTTCGCCTGTTCGCCTGCGAGCATCTCACCCGCGACACCGTCTGGCTGCCGAGCCTGACCACGCATCGCAACGGCGCCCGGGCGCTGAAGCGGATCGAGATCGTCGCCGCCGACCCGCGCGCCGAAGCGGAACTCTGCGGCAAGCTCCTCGACCTGCCGGTCAGCGCGACTGCCGGCGCCCATACCGTGGCCATGCGCCCGCGCGGCGCCGATCTCGTCTTCGTCGACAAGACGAGCTTCGCAGCACGCTGGGGCCGCGGGGCGGGCGACGCGCTGCCGCGCTGCGGCATCGTCCTGGCGATCGCGGACATCAAGGCGGCGGCGCCCTTTGCCGAATGGACCGACCCGAACGCCCTGCTCTGCGCAAGCGTCGACGGCGCGCTGATCGGCTGGGAGGCATCCGCCAGGCGGGAATGACCACTCGCCAACAAGAATTCACAAGCAAATCACGACAATGGAGGGGACCATGACCACGACACACCCGACACGGCGCCATCTGCTCGCCAGCGCCGGCGCGCTCGCAATGGCGGCCGCACTGCCGGCCACCAGCTTCGCCCAGGAGCCGCGCCGCGGCGGCACTATCACCGTGCACATGCCGCAGGAGCAGCGCATCCTGAACCCGGCTTTGCGGGCCTCGACCGGCGTCTACGTCATCGCCTCCAAGATCATGGAGCCCCTCGTCGACCTCAACGAGAAGGGCGAGCTCGAGCCGATGCTGGCGACGAGCTGGGAGGGCTCGGCCGACGGCAAGACCATCACGATCAAGCTACGCGAGGGCGTGAAGTGGCATGACGGCAAGCCCTTCACCTCGGCCGACGTGCAGTACACGGCGATGGAGCTGTGGAAGAAGCACCTGAACTACGGCACCGCGCTGCATTCAGCGCTGGAGGCGGTCGATACGCCGGACGCCCACACCGCGATCTTCCGCTACAGCCGCCCGATGCCCATGGACCTGTTCATGGGTGCGGCGCCGGACCTCGGCTACATCGCGCCGAAACACGTCTACGAGGGCACCAACATCCTCGACAACCCGGCCAATGTCGCCCCGATCGGGACCGGCCCGTTCAAATTCGCCCAGTATGAGCGCGGGCAATACGTCATCGCCGAGCGCAATCCGGACTACTGGCGCAAGGGCTTCCCCTATCTCGACAAGATCGTCTGGCGCTTCATCACCGACAAGGCCGCCGCGACCGCCGCGATCGAGGCCGGCCAGGTCCATATGAGCAACTACTCCTCGCTGCCGCTCGCCGATATCGACCGGCTCGGCAAGGATGCCCGCTTCGAGGTCTCCTCGCGCGGCAATGAGCGCCAGCCCTTCCAGAACACCATCGAGTTCAACTTGCGCCGCAAGGAACTCGCGGATGTGCGCGTGCGCCGCGCCATCATCCACGCGGTCGACACCGACTTCTTCATTGAGAACTTCCTGTACGGCAACGGCAAGCGCGCCCATGGGCCGATCCCGTCGGTCTCGACCAATTTCTACAAGGCCGGTGCGCCGGACTATGCCTTCGACGTCAAGAAGGCGAACGCGCTGCTCGACGAGGCCGGCTTCAAGCGCGGCGCCGGCGGGGTGCGCTTCTCGCTGAAGATGCTGAGCCCGCCCTTCGGCGAGGACATCCCGCTCTGGTCGACCTTCATCCAGCAGTCGCTGCAGCAGGTCGGCATCAAGGTCGAGCTCCAGCGTCCGGACGCTGCGACCTATCTGACCGCGGTCTATCGCGACTGGGATTACGACCTCTCGACCGGCTGGCACATCTACCGCGCCGATCCGGCGATCAGCACCATGGTCTGGTACCGCTCGGGCAGCCCGAAGGGCACCGCCTTCACCAACCAGTGGGGCTGGGTCGACCCGAAGGCCGACAAGATGATGGACGACGCCGCCTTCGAGATCGATCCGGCCAAGCGCAAGGCCGCCTATCCGGAGCTCGTCAACTTGCTCAACACCGAGGTGCCGCTCTGGATGGCGACGGAACGCCAGTTCATCTCGGTCACCAGCAAGAAGCTGAAGAACCACCACAACAATCCGCGCTGGCCGTCGAGCCACTGGGCGGATCTGTGGTTCGAGCCCTGATCCAAGCCGGAGCGGCTGCCCTTGTGGCGGCCGCTCCCCGCCTGACCACCGCCTTAGACTAAGGACCGCTTGGTGGTTTCGGATGCCGGCCATCCGGACACGCCCGGCGCTTGAAGACCACGGCTCATGCACATTCTGAAACTGGCCGGACGACGGCTGATGAGCAGCATCCCGACGCTGCTCATCCTGCTCGCCGGATTGTTCATCCTCCTGCAATTCGCTCCCGGCGACACCGTCGATGCGCTGATGGCGCAGATGGGCGGCGGCGACCCGGCGCAGGCGGCCGAGCTTCGCCGCTTCTACGGGCTCGAAGGCAGCGCGGCCGTGCGCCTGCTCGACTATCTCTGGCGGCTGGTCCGGCTCGATCTCGGCTTCTCCGCCATCTACAACAAGCCGGTCGCGACCGTGATCCTGGAGCGGCTGCCGGCGACACTGATGCTGATGCTCTCGGCGCTGAGCTTCGCCTTCTTCGCCGGCATGCTGCTCGGCATCGTCTCGGCGCAGCGCGTCAACGGCTGGGCCGACACGCTGATCTCGCTGCTCGGCCTCCTGTTCTACGCGACGCCGTCCTTCTGGCTCGGCCTGATGAGCATCGTGGTGTTCTCGATCTGGCTGGCCTGGCTGCCGCCGGGCGGGCTCTACGAGATCGGCTCGGGCGCGACCGGCATCTGGCTGGTGCTCGACATCGCCCGCCATCTGATCCAGCCGACGATCACCCTCGCTTTGATCTTCCTCGCCATCTACCTGCGCATCATGCGCGCCTCGATGCTGGAGGTCTCGACGCTCGACTTCGTCCGCACCGCCCGCGCCAAGGGGCTGACCCGCGGCGAGATCGTCCGCAAGCACGTGCTACGCAACGCGCTCCTCCCGATGGTGACGCTGATCGGCCTGCAGGCCGGCACCATGCTCGGCGGCTCGGTGGTGATCGAGAGCGTGTTCTCGCTGCCCGGCATCGGCCGCCTTGCCTATGAATCGGTGGTCCAGCGCGACCTCAACACCCTGCTCGGCATCGTCTTCGTCTCCGCCGTCATGGTCATCTGCGTGAACTTCATCGTCGACCTGATCTATGCGCGGCTCGACCCCCGCATCGGCGCGGGAGCCTGAGCCATGAAGGCGCTCAAGCATTTCCTGATGAGCCCGGCCGCCATGCTCGGCCTCGTCCTGCTCGTCGTCATCGTCGGCCTCGCCCTCTTCGCCGACGTGCTCTATCCGCGCGATCCGCTCGGCCTCGCCGGCCGGCCGCTGCAATGGCCCAACCCCGCCGGCCGCTTCCTGCTCGGCACCGACGCATCCGGGCGCGACATCGCCGCCCAGATCGCCCATGGCGCCCGCACCACCCTTTTGATGGGCATCGTCTCGACCCTGATCGCGATCGCGATCGGCATCGTCATCGGCGCGATCGCCGGCTTCTATGGCGGGCTGACCGACGACGTGTTGATGCGTCTGACCGAGGCCTTCCAGACCCTGCCGAACTTCATCCTGCTGCTGGTGCTGGTCGTAGTCGTCGGCTCGAACATGACCGCGGTGACGATCGCGATCGGCGTCGTCTCCTGGCCGGCGGTGGCGCGACTGACGCGGGCCGAGTTCCTGACCCTGCGTAATCGCGAATTCGTCCAGGCCTGCCGCACCCTCGGCCTGACCAATCGCTGGATCATATTCCGCGAGGTCCTGCCCAACGCGCTCGCCCCGATCATCGTCTATGGCAGCGTCGTGATGGCGACGGCGATCCTGCTGGAGAGCGCGCTTGCCTTCCTCGATCTCTCCGACCCGAACATCGCCTCCTGGGGCAACCTGATCGGCCAGGGCCGCAAAGTGCTGCGCAGCGAATGGTATGTCTCCGCCATCCCCGGCGTCGCCATCCTGCTGACGATCCTCTCCGTCTCGCTGGTCGGCCAGGGCCTGAACGACGCGCTCAATCCGAGGCTGCGCAACCGATGAGCGCTCCCACGATGACCCCGCTCGTCCGCATAGAGGACCTCTCCATCGCCCTGCCCAAGGGCGCCGACCGACCCTTCGCCGTGGAGAAGCTGTCGCTGACCCTGAACGCCGGCGAGATCGTCTGCGTCGTCGGCGAGAGCGGCTCCGGCAAGTCGATGACCGCCTCGGCGTTGATGGGGCTGCTGCCGCCCTCGCTGCCGGTCCGCAGCGGCAGGATCATGCTCGGCGAGCGCGACATCGTCCGCCTGTCCGAGGACGAGCTGCGCGCCATCCGCGGCCCTGAGATCGGCATGATCTTCCAGGAGCCGATGACGGCGCTGAATCCGCTGCGCACCGCCGGCGACCAGATCGCCGAGATGTTCCGCGCCCATACCGATCTGCCGAGGGCTGAGATCGAGGCGCGGGCGCTGAAGCTGCTCGACGAGGTCGGCATTCCCGAGCCGGCTTCGGCCTATCGCGCCTATCCGCATGAGCTTTCCGGCGGCCAGCGCCAGCGCGTGATGATCGCGATGGCGCTCGCCCTCGAACCGAAGATCCTGATCGCCGACGAGCCGACAACCGCGCTCGACGTCACCATCCAGGCGCAGATCCTCGAGCTGATCCGCGATATCCAGCGCCGCACCGGCATGGCGGTGCTGTTCATCACCCATGATTTCGGCGTCGTCGCCGAGATCGCCGACCGGGTCATGGTGATGCAGCACGGCAAGGTCGTCGAAAGCGGCAGCGCGCAAGCCGTGCTGCACGATCCGCAGCACCCCTACACCAAGGCGCTGATCGCGGCGGTGCCGAGCCTGACGCCGCCGCCGCCGCGCACTCTGCCCGATCAGGCCATCGCGACCGTGCGCGAGCTCTCGAAGACCTATCGCACCGGCGGCGGCTGGTTCGGCCGCAAGCAGCGCGTCACCTATGCGGTGAAGTCGGCGACGATATCCCTGCCGAGCCAGGCGACGCTCGGCATCGTCGGCGAGAGCGGCTCGGGCAAGTCGACGCTGGCGCGCTGCATCGTGCGCCTGCTCGACCCCGACAGCGGCGCGATCGAGCTCGGCGGCGTCGATTTCGGCGGCCTTGAGGGCGAGGCGCTGCGGCGCCAGCGTCATCTCGTCCAGATGGTCTTCCAGGACCCTTACGCCTCGCTCAACCCGCGCCGCAGCGTCGGCGATCTCGTCACCCAGGGCCTGATCGCCCGCGGCACGAAGCGTGCCGACGCGATGGCGCGCGCCAAGGAACTCTTCGCGCTCGTCGGCCTCGACCCGGCCGCGACCGACCGCCTGCCGCACGAATTCTCCGGCGGCCAGCGCCAGCGCATCGGCCTTGCCAGGGCTCTGGCGCTCGAACCCAAGGTGCTCGTCGCCGACGAGGCCGTCTCGGCGCTCGACGTCTCCGTCCAGGCGCAGGTGCTCAAGCTCCTGGTCGAGCTGCGCGACAAGCTTTCGCTCTCGATGATCTTCATCACCCATGACCTGCGCGTCGCGGCGCAGATCTGCGACCGGATCGCGATCATGCAGCGCGGCGAGGTCGTCGAGCACGGCATCACCGCCGACATCTTCGCCGCGCCGAAGCACCCCTACACCCAGAAGCTGCTTTCCGCCGTGCCGGGACGAGCGAACTGACGGAGCCTCACCCATGAGCGAGATCCACGAACCCGGCGAGACCTTCGTCGTCCAACCCGGCAACGCGACGAGCTACTGGCAGCCCGTGCCGGCCAACGGCCATATCGAGGTCGCGCTCGACCCGTCCAAGGTCAGGATGGACAACCCGCTCGCCTTCGGCACCCAAACCGTACCGCCCGGCGGCCATGTCCGCGAGCACAGCCATGACCGCCATGAGGAGGTCATCTACTTCCTCAAGGGCAAGGGCCGCGCCGTGCTCGACGGCAAGGACGTGCCGGCCGTGCCGGGCACCGCGATCTTCATCGGCAAGAGCCGCCGCCACATGTTCATCAACGACGGCACCGAGGATCTGCACTGGGTCTGGCTGATCGTGCCGAACGGCCTCGAAGACTTCTTCCGCCTGATCGGCCGCCCGCGTATGGCAGGCGAGCCGGCCCCGGAGAATTTCCCGCGACCGGAGAACGTGCTTGAGATCGAGCGTCAGACGGTCTTCGCGGCCCAGCCGAAGGACCAGCGTCAACCTTGAGGGAATTCGGTGATGGCGAGTGAACGACGGATCGGCCTGATCGGCTTCGGCACGATCGCCAGGGACATCCATGCCCGGCTCGGGAACGAGGGCTTTTCCTTCGCCTGCCTGCTGCGGCCGGACTCGCCGAGCCGCGCCAGCGTTCCGGAAGGCATTGCCCTCGTCGCCAGCATCGATGAACTCCTCGCCTGGGGCCCTGCCTTGGTCGTCGAAGTCGCCGGACAGGCTGCGGTCGCCCAGACCCTTCCCTCGGTTCTCGCCGCCGGCATCCCGGTACTGCCGGCCTCGACCGGGGCGCTCGCCGACGACGACCTCCTCGCCCGCCTCACCGAAGCCGCCGAGCAAGGCGGAACGCGGCTGATCGTGCCCTCCGGTGCGGTCGGCGGCCTCGATTATCTCGCCGCATTGCGCGAGACGGATGACGCCCGTGTCCGCTACATCTCGCGCAAGCCGCCGGCGGCCTGGGGCCCCGAACTCGCCTCCCTTGGCCTCACAGAGAAGGCCGCGCAGGCCGAGATCGCGCTCTATGAAGGCACGGCGCGCGAAGCGGCCAGGCTTTATCCGAAAAACCTCAATGTCGGGCTGACCATTGCGCTGGCGGTCGGGCACGAGCGCCTGTCCGTCCGCATCGTCTCCGACCCGAAGGCCGCCGGAAACACCCATGAGATCGAGACGGAGAGCGCGCTCGGCACCGCCCGGCTGAGCTTCGTCAACCTGCCTTCGCCCGCCAACCCCAAGACCTCGGCCCTGACCGCCGCCAGCCTCACCGCCGCAATCCGCCGGCAATTCGATCGCATCGCGGTCTAGGAGAGGACATCGATGACCGCGCCCGCGCTGCCCAGGCTCGCCGATCTCGTCCCGCCGAATTTGCGGCCGGGCGCCGAGCTCTTGGCCGAGGGCGCCGCCATGGCGCGCGACTGGCAGGTCGGCCGCAACCTCTTCCTCGGTACGGCCGGCGTCGCCTGCGAGGCCGACTACAAGCGGCGCATGGCGCGCGAAGGGCGCATCATGCAGCACGCCCATATCGGCTTCCGCAGCGTCGAGCGCACGCTGGAGGCGATCCGGACCGTGTACGGGAACTGCGCCAGGCTCGGCGTCGGCGTCGACCGCTTCGGCATCACGCTCGACTGGTCGATGGGCTATCCGCTTGCCGAACGCGACAAGCGCCCGCGCGGCACCGGCATCGTGCTCTCGGGGCCCGAGGACTTCTCCCGCATCACCGGCGCCGTTCCGGCCGCGGCGCATTTCGGCGACTTCATGCTCGGCCTGCCCGGCGCGGTCGAGAACACCCGCGCGGCGCTGGCGGCCGGCGTCACCACCGTCGGCAATCTCGGCCAGTATTTCACCTTCCGCCTGCCGGACTGGGACGACGACGTCGCCACGACTGAAGCGACCGTGACGGCGCTCGGACTGATCGCGGCCCAGCCGGTCGAGGTGCTCGTCCATTCCAATCTCGACGACGGCTTCGCCGGCCTGTTCTCCGACATGAGCTCGGCGCTCGGCATGGTGCTGATCGAGAAATACATCGTCGAGGAATTGATCGGCGCCCGCGCCTCGCATTGCTACGGGCACCATTTCACCGCGCCGCTGGTGCGGCTCGCCTTCCATCGCGCGCTGATGCAGGTGACCGACACCCCCGGCAGCATGATCTTCGGCAACACGGTCTCTTACAAATCGACGCCGGCCGGCAACTTCGCCAGCCTCGCCAGCTATCTCCAGGCCGATATCTGGTCGCTGCGCCGTCAGCACAGCGGCCACGCGATCAACCCCGTGCCGGTCACCGAGAACGAGCGCATTCCCGACACCGACGAGATCATCGACGCGCAGATCTTCGCCGGACGGCTGGTCGAGCACGCTTCCGGCAGCCTCGACCTGATCGATCTCGCACCCGTCGATGCGATGGCGGAGAGCCTCGTCGCGGGCGCACACAAATTCCGCTGCCGGGTCCTCGCCGGCCTCGCCGATCTCGGCATCGACATCGCCGACGCCGCCGCGATCATGTTGGCCCTGCGCCGCATCGGCCCACGAAGACTGGAAGCGGCCTACGGTTCCGGCGCGCCCGATCGCGCCGCCTGGGGCGGGCGCCGTGCTTTGGTCGAGGCCGAATGGGTCGAAGAACTCCGACACGAGACGGAAGGCTGGCTCGGCAAGGTCGCCGCGCCGGTGCGCGCCGGCATCGGACAGGCCGGCCTCAAGGTCTGCATCGCCAGCAGCGACGTCCACGAACACGGCAAGAGCCTGATCGAGCACCTGCTGACGCGGCTCGACGCCGAGCCGGTCGATGGCGGCACCTCGGCCGATCCCGACGATCTCGTCGCCATCGCCCTGGCCAATGGCTGCGACGTCATCGCGATCAGCACCTATAACGGCATCGCCCTGCGCTTCGCGACCGAGGTGCTGGCGGCACTGGAGCGCGCCGGCGCGAAGCTACCGGTCTGCATCGGCGGCCGCCTCAACCAGATCCCGGAGGATTCGAACTCCGGCCTGCCGGTCGACGTCACCGACGATCTCGCCAGGCTCGGCGTCATCCCTTGCCCGACGCCGGAAGGTCTGGTCGCCGAGCTGGACATGCTCGCGCGGGTGCGCTCGGCGCAGGCCGGGGCTGCCTGAGGCGAGCTACGCCGCGCTGATGACATGATCGGCGCTGAGGGTCCTGCCATGCCCGAACCGGCTTCCCGAAAGGACATCAGCATGACGACCACCCGCAGCCTCCTGGCGGGCGCCGCCCTTTTCGCCACGCTCGGTCTCGCCGGCCTCGCCCTGGCACAAGGCCATCAGGGCCATCAGGGCCATCAGGGCCATGGCAGCCATGGTGCGGCGACGCCTGCCGCCGCAGATACAGCCGCGACGAAAGCCTACAAGGCCGCCAACGACACGATGCACAAGGAGATGGGCATCGCCTTCAGCGGCGACGCTGATGTCGATTTCGCCCGCGGCATGATCCCGCATCACCAGGGCGCGGTCGATATGGCCAAGGTCGTGCTCGCTCATGGCAAGGACCCCGAACTGCGCAAGCTCGCCGAGGGCGTGATCACCGAGCAGGAGAAGGAGATCGCCTTCCTGCGCGACTGGCTGAAGAAGCAGGGCAAGTAATCTTCGCCACACCGCCCCGGATTCGCTCCGATCCGGGGCGGGCTTGACGCCTGCCGCTTGCCCTGCAGGGCCGGCTTTGGCAGAGAGACGGCGCGACTTGCGTCCACGCGCCCTGCATGCACAAGCCGTGATTCGTAGATGGGCTCTGCTCTCGCCTCCGGCTGCTCGCGGGTTCGATGAAAAAATACCTCGACTATCTCTGGCCGCTGATCGGCCTCGTCGCCGTCGTCTGGTCGGTCGACCTGCTCTGGGACAAGCTCAAGACCGAGGCCCTGACCAATGAGCGAGTTGCGGCTCAGCTCGAACAGGCCGGACTCTGGGACGCGTTCAAGATCGTCGCCACCGGCATCGGCCAGAAGATCGCGGTGATCCCGCCCGCCGCCTTCTTCCATGCCGGGCTCGCGACGCTCGTCGCCTATGCGGCGCTGGCCTGGTACGACCGGATCGCGCTTTTGCACCTGCATCGCGAGAAAGGCATCTCCTGGGCCTATATCTCGCTCTGTTCCTTCGTCACCTACGCGCTCTCGCACAATATCGGCGCCTCGGTCTTCTCCGGCGGCATGGTCCGATACCGCGCCTATCACGCTAAGGGCCTGAGCGCGGCCGAGATCGCGATCCTGGTCGCGCTCTGCTCCTTCACCTTCGCCTTCGGCACCATCCTGCTGATGGGGCTGGTGCTGGTCGGCGAGCCGCAGATCCTGCGCCCGCTGCACCGGCTCTCGACCTGGTTCGGCATCGGCGACAAGCAGGCGCGCCTGATCGGCTTCGGCTTGCTCGCCTTCTGCGTGCTCTACACGATCGGCTCCTGGCTGCGCTTCAAGCCGCTCAGGATCGGCTCGTTCGAGCTGGTCTATCCGCGCCTGCCGATCGTCGCCCGGCAATATCTCGCCGCGCCGCTGGAGCTGATGGGCGCCGCCGGCATCATCTATTTCGCCCTGCCGGAACAGGGCAATCCCGGCTTCTTCATCGTGCTCGGCGCCTTCCTGATCTCGTTCTCGGCCGGTTTGCTCAGCCAGGTGCCGGGCGGGGTCGGCGTGATGGAGGCCGTGTTCCTGGCTGTGATGCCGGGCGTGCCGGCCCCGGCCGTGCTCGCGGCACTGCTGGTCTGGCGGATGTTCTACCTGATCATTCCATTGGTGATCTCGCTGCCGATCGTGCTCGCCTTCGAGCGCGACCAGTTGCGCAAGGCGCTGGCACACGAGACACAGGTGAAGGCGCAGCAGGAAGCCGCGGCCAAGGCGGCCGCCCTGCACATCGACAAGCCGGAATAAGGCTCTAGCGCAGGTTCGTTTGCCGACGGAACCATGCCGACTTTCCGGGGCAGGTCGAAGGCCTGAGCCCGGAACCCAGAACCGATATCGTCTCCAAAGAAGCCGATCAGCCGCAGCGCATCGCGACAACCGGTGTCGGTTCTGGATTCCGGGCTCTTCGCTGCGCGAAGCCCCGGAAAGACGGCGCTCTCAGCGCTTCAGCGCGATCGCCGCGGCGCCGAACATCAGCAGGCTGCCGATCGCCTCGGTCGGCCCGAACGGTTCGCCGAGCGCGAAGACGCCGGCTCCGACCGCAACCGCCGGGCTGATGAAGGCATAGAGCCCGGCCCGGAAGGCGCCCCAGTCGCGCACGAGCCTGAGATAGATGGTGAAGCCGATCAGCGAGCCGCCGATCACCAGCACCGCCACCGCCGGCAGCACCGGCCACGAGACCAGCGCGGCGAAATGTGCCGGAGTGACGGTCTCCAACAATGCCGACATCAGGCAGAGCCCGAAGCCGCCGATCAGCGTCTGCCAGCCGGCCAGCGTCAGTGTCGGGATGCGGCCCATCACCGGCCGCGACCAGACCGCGCCGAAGCAGTAGAGCAGCGTGCCGGCCGCGACCGCCGCCAGCCCCCAGAGCTCGAGCGGCCCGCCCTTGGCCGCGGCGAGCCCGCCCAGCGCCCGCGTCGAGAACAGGAAGCCGAGGCCGACCGCTCCCAGCCCGATCGCCGCGAGCTTGCGCCCGCCGATCGCATGCCCCTCGATCAGCCGGCTGGCGATGATGGTGAAGATTGGGATGGTCGCGAAATTGACGATCGCCGCGAGCCCGGTCGGCGCCTGCGCCGTGCCCCAGAACAGCAGGGTGTAGTTGCCGGTATTCAGCAGCAGCGCCGTCATGATGACGCGCGGCCAGGCCTGCGCCGGCACCTTCAGCACGTCCCGGCCGGCCCAGGCCAGCATCAGCGACCCGGCGATGATGAAGCGCGACGCCGCAAGGAAAACCGGCGGCACATGCTGGGCGCCGACCTTGATCGGCAGCCAGGTCAGGCCCCAGACGAGGCACATCAGCGCGAAGAGGGCGGCATTGCGGGACATGGGGCAGCGCTTAGCGAGGGTGGCGGGAACAACCAATGCCGGCCGGGCATGCAGCCATGGCGTCGATGGAGGTGCATCCGCCCCGCCCACTGGCCAACGCCTGTGCCGCGCTCTATTATAAGAGAATCAAGGGTATGATGATGGACGATCTCGCGTCAAGATTGGCTGAGCGGCTGCGGGGCGAGCGCGAGGCGCGCGGCTGGAGCCTGAATGATCTCGCCGAGCGCTCCGGCGTCTCGCGCGCCATGATCAGCCGGATCGAGCGCGGCGAGGCGAGCCCGACCGCGGTGCTGCTCGGCCGGCTCTCCGGCGCCTTCGGCCTGACCCTGTCGAATCTGCTGGCGCGGATCGAGAATGCCGGCGAGCGCGTCCGCCGCGCCAAGGACCAGCCGCTCTGGCGCGATCCTGAGACCGGTTTCGTCCGCCGCGCCATCTCGCCGGCCGGCAATGGCGATCTCGAACTGGTCGCCGGCGAATTGCCGCCCGGCGCAGCGATCGCCTACCCCGCCAGCTCCTACGCCTTCATCCGCCAGCAGATCTGGATGCAGTCGGGCGTGCTCGACTTCGACGAGGGAGGCGTCGTCACGCGGCTCCAGGCCGGCGACTGCATGGAGCTCGGCCCGCCCAGCGATTGCCGCTTCAGCAATCCCGGCACCGAACCGGCGCGCTATCTCGTGGTGGTGAGCAGGCGCTGACGCCGGAACCGACGGCGGCATCAGACCGTCATTGCGAGGAGCGCCAGCGACGAAGCAATCCAGGGGCGGCAGGGCGCTGCGGCAAGCCCTCCTGGATTGCTTCACTACGCTCGCAATGACGGATCGCCCTGTGCCTATGCGGCATCCAGGCTACACGCTCCCCACCGTCCTGAGCTTCGCCCGCGGGTGGATCTCGCTCTGCGAGAGCACCGGCGTCTCCCTGCGGAAGCGCTCGATGATCTGGCGCACGAAGGGCCGCGCCATGCCGGAGGTGACCAGCGCCGGCATCTCGCCGAGCCGCGCCGCATCCTCGAATTTCTCGCGCACTTGATGGACGAAGTCCTGCAGCCGAGAGGGCTGCATGGCGAGGTGCCGGTCCTCGCCCTGGCCGACGATCGATTCGGCGAAGACGCTCTCCCAGGCCGGCGACAGCGTGATGATCGGCAATTGCCCGTGCTGGTTCGAGAACTGCGCGCAGATCTGGCGGGCGAGCCGGACGCGAACATGCTCGGCGATGTCGCGCGGGCTCCTGACGCTGCCGGCGACCTCGGCGATGCCCTCGACGATGGTGGCGAGATCGCGGATCGAGATGCGCTCGGACAGCAGAAGCTGCAGCACGCGCTGGATGCCGGTGGTCGAGATCTGCTGCGGCACGATCTCCTTGACGAGGTCGGCATGGTCCTTGGGCAATTCGCGCAGCAACTTCTGCACCTCGCCATGCGAGAGCAGCTCCGGCATGTGCGACTTCAGCACCTCGGTGAGATGGGTCGAGATCACCGTCGCCGCGTCGACCACGGTGTAGCCGCGCAATTGCGCCTCGTCCTGCAGGGCGGCGTCGATCCAGGTCGCCGGCAGGCCGAAAGTCGGCTCCAGCACGTTGTGGCCGGGCAGCGTCACGCTGCCGCCCATCGGGTCCATCGCCATGTACTGGCCGGGATAGACCATGCCGTGCCCGGCATCGATCTCCTTGATCTTGATGAAGTAGTGGTTGGCCTCAAGCTGGACGTTGTCGACGATGCGCACTGCCGGCATGACGAAGCCGAGCTCGGCGGCAAGCTGGCGTCGCAGCGCCCGGACCTGGTCGGTCAGGCGGTCGGCGCCGCCCGGCGCATTGACCAGCGGCAGCAGGCCGTAGCCGATCTCGATCTTGAGCTCGTCGAGCTTGAGCAGGTCGTTGAGCGTCTCTTCCTTCGGCGTGCCATCAGGCGCGAGCGGCGAGGCCGCTTGCGCTTGCACGGCAGCTTCAGACTCCCGCGCCTTGGCGAGCTTGCCGAAATGCCGCGCCAACCAGCCCGAGCCTGCGGCCAGGGCAAGGAAGGGCAGCATCGGGATTCCCGGCAGCAGCGCGATCAGCAGCATCACCGCCGCCGACATGCCGAGCGCCTTGGGATAGCCGGAGAGCTGCCGGCCGAGCGCCTTGTCGGCGGCGCCGCGCACGCCGGACTTGGAGACGAGCAGGCCCGCCGCGGTCGAGACGATCAGCGCCGGGATCTGGCTGACCAAGCCGTCGCCGACCGTGAGCAGGGTATAGCTGTGCGCCGCAGCGCCGAAGCTCATGCCCTGCTGCGCGACGCCGATGATGATGCCGCCGATCACGTTGATGAAGGTGATCAGCAGGCCGGCGATCGCGTCGCCACGCACGAATTTCGAGGCACCGTCCATCGAGCCGAAGAAGTTGGCCTCGTCCTCCAGCGCCTTGCGCCGGACCTTGGCGACCTCCTGGTCGATCAGCCCGGCCGAGAGGTCGGCGTCGATCGCCATCTGCTTGCCCGGCAAGGCGTCGAGGGCAAAGCGCGCCGCCACTTCGGCGATGCGGCCCGAACCCTTGGTGATGACGACGAAGTTGACGATGATCAGGATGGTGAAGACGATCACCCCGATCACGAAATTGCCGCTCATCACGAAGTTGCCGAAGGCCTCGATGACGTGGCCCGCGGCCGCAGTGCCTTCATGGCCATGGGCGAGGATGAGGCGTGTCGAGGCGAGGTTCAGCGCGAGGCGCAGCATCGTCACGATCAGCAGCACGGTCGGGAACGCCGAGAACTCCAGCGGCTCCTCGATGAACAGCGCCGTCATCAGGACAAGCACGGAGAGGATGATCGAGAGCGCGAGCAAGAGGTCGAGCAGGAACGCCGGCAGCGGGAAGATCAGCACCACGAGGATGCCCATCACGCCGATGGCGAGGAACAGGTCCGGCCGGTTGAGCAGCGCGCTCATCTGGTCGCGCGACGGCATCGCCATGCCGTTGCCGCTGCCCGCCGTCACATCGCTCATCGAAGAACCGCTCCCACGCGCCGCCCTTCCGCCGGGCAGCTGCCGCACCCGGCAATTCTTGCCGGGTGCATGGTGAACGAGTGGTTAAGACCTCTTAAAAAATCCCATCTGGAACCTTTCCCTGAACGGACTGTTATCGAATGGCCGCCTTCCGGCCGCATTCGGCCGTCCAACTTCAGGCGGGCCGACGATAGAGGCCGCCTGGCCGAAGCCTGCTGGAGGATATTTTGGATAGACGTTCATTCATGCTGAGCCTTTTCGGTGGTCTCGCCGCGGCAAGCGTCGCTGGCATGGGGATCGCGCAGGCCACGGCCGCCACGCCCATCGCCGCGCCGCTCCCGAACCCCGACGAGCTCGCTCCGGCCTTGAAGGCCGGTCTCGACGAGGCCGATGCCGATTTCAGCCAGACCGTGGTTCGCCGCACGACCGTCGTGCGCCGGCCCGCCTATCGTCGTCCGGTCGTGGTCCGCCGCACCGTGGTGGTGCGCCGGCCGAACCCCTATCGCCGCCCGGTCGTCGTGCGCCGGCGCGTGATCTACCGCTGAGAGCAATCCAATGGCAGGCGGCCCGTTGGCTGCCTGCCGCCTTTGAAGCGGCGCCAAGCCGATCTGTCGAAGGGACAAGCCTATTGAACGAGGGACGCGCAACCTCAGGCGAGATCGTCACGGATATCCCGGCCAGGCTCGATCGCCTGCCCTGGTCGCGCTTTCACACGCTCGTCGTCGTCGCGCTCGGCGTCACCTGGATCCTCGACGGGCTCGAGGTCACGCTGACGGGGTCCGTCTCCGGCGCGCTGAAGGAAAGCCCGGCGCTCAGGTTCAGCAACACCGATATCGGCCTCGCCGGCGCCGCCTACATCGCCGGGGCGGTCATCGGCGCGATTCTCTTCGGCTGGCTCACCGACCGGCTTGGCCGCAAGAAGCTCTTCACCATCACCGTCCTGGTCTATCTCTCCGCAACCGCCGCCACCGCTTTCTCCTGGAACCTGTGGAGCTTCCTGCTCTTCCGCTTCCTGACCGGCATGGGCATCGGCGGCGAATACACCGCGATCAACTCGACCATCCAGGAGCTCGTCCCGGCTCGCGTGCGCGGCTGGACCGACCTCGTCATCAACGGCTCCTTCTGGGTCGGCGCCGCGATCGGCGGCGTCGCCGCGATCGTCCTGCTCGATCCTGCCCTGGTGCCGCCGGACATGGGCTGGCGCCTCGCCTTCTTCATCGGCGCCGCGCTCGGGCTGATCGTCATGATCCTCAGGCAATGGATCCCGGAGAGCCCACGCTGGCTGATGAGCCATGGCCGCATCGCTGAGGCTGAAGCCGTCGTCGCCCATATCGAATCGTTCTACCCGCCGCAGCCGGCTGCCGCGCTGCCGACGTTGACCTTGCGCCCGCGCACCCACACGCCAATGAGCGAGGTCGTCCATACGCTCTTCGTCACGCATCGGCCGCGCACGCTGGTGGCGCTGGCGCTGATGTCGTCGCAGGCCTTCTTCTACAACGCGATCTTCTTCACCTACGCCCTGATCCTGACCGACTTCTACAGCGTCCCGTCCAATATGATCGGCTGGTTCATCCTGCCCTTCGCCGCCGGCAACTTCCTCGGCCCGGTCCTGATCGGCCGGCTTTTCGATACGCTCGGCCGGCGCCCGATGATCGCCGGGACCTATATTCTCTCCGGCCTGCTGCTCGCCGGCACGGGCTACCTCTTCGCCCGCGAGATGGTCAGCGCCAGCCAGCTCACCCTGTGCTGGAGCGTCGTCTTCTTCTTCGCATCCGCTGCGGCCAGTTCCGCGTATCTGACCGTGAGCGAGACCTATCCGCTGGAGATCAGAGCGCTGGCGATCGCGGTGTTCTATTCGATCGGCACCGGGCTCGGCGGCATCGCCGGCCCCTGGCTGTTCGGCGTGCTGATCGACAGCGGCTCGCGCATCAGCGTGTTCGGCGGCTACCTGTTCGGTGCTGCGCTGATGATCGCCGCCGGGCTGATCGCCTGGCGCTTCGCGGTGAAGGCGGAACGGCGCTCGCTCGAGGACATCAGCAAGCCGCTGGGGGCGCTCTGATGACGGGACAGGCCTCGAGGCGATTGCGCCTCAAACCCGCACAACCAGCTTACGGCCGGACTCCCGCGCCGTCGGCCCTTTGTGAACCATCGTCGCAGCGCGAACGTGACGAAAGGTCAGGAAGGGGAATAGAATGGCCTCGTGGGAACGCGGCGCCTGGATCGAACCAAATGGAGGCATGACATGGATCGACGTTCATTCGTGATGGCGCTGTTTGGCGGCCTCGCCGCTGCCAGCGTGGGCGGCATTGCCGCTTCGGAAGCTGCGCAGCCCAAGCTGGCGCCACTCCCGGCCAAGAAGCCTGAAGAGCTGCCCGAGGAGCTGAAGGAAGGCCTCGACAAGACCGACGCCGACTTCAGCCAGTACTATTATTATCGCCGCCCACGCTATGTGCGGCGCTACTACTACCGCCCGCGCTACTATTACCGCCCGCGGCGCTACTATTATCGCCGCCGCTACTACTACTGAGCGGCCATCGACGGGCCGGAGCTTGCGCTCCGGCCCGCTTGTTTTTCAGCGCCTGGCAGCAAGCGTCAGAGCGAATTCGTCCGTGCCTGCCCGGGCTCCGCGACGGGTACGCCGGCGGCGACATATTCGCTGAGCTTGTTGCGCAGCGTCCGGATCGAGATGCCGAGGATCTTGGCGGCATGGGTCCGGTTGCCCAGGCAATGGTCGAGCGTGTCGAGGATGAGGTCGCGCTCGACATCGGCCACGGTCCGCCCGACCAGGCCGCGCGTCACCGCCTCGGCGGTCTGCGCCGCCCGCGAGGCCACGTCGCGGCCGCTGGCCGGACCCAGCGTCTCGCCCTCCGGCGTCAGCATCGCCTCGGTGCCGATCTCGACACCCTGCGCCAGCAGTACGGCGCGATGCACGGTGTTCTCCAGCTCGCGGACATTGCCGCGCCAGCTGTTGCCGAGCAGGAGCTTGCGCGCTTCGGCCGCGATCGGCCGCAGCGGCATGCCGTTCAGTTCGGCGTATTTCTTGGCAAAGTGATCAGCCAGCGCCAGGATGTCGCCCGGCCGCTCGCGGAGCGCCGGCAGGCGCAGATGCACGACGTTGAGCCGGTAGAACAGGTCCTCGCGGAAGGATCCCTCGCGCACGGCATCGCCGAGATTACGGTTGGAGGTCGCGATCACGCGGATATCGACCTTGACCGCCTGCGTTCCGCCGACCCGGTCGATCGTCCGCTCCTGCAGCGCCCGCAGCAGCTTGGCCTGCAGGCGCACATCCATCTCCGAGATCTCGTCAAGCAGGAGCGTGCCGCCATTGGCCTCCTCGAACTTGCCGATGCGCCGGGCGATCGCGCCGGTGAAGGCGCCCTTCTCATGGCCGAACAATTCGGATTCGAGCAGGTTGTCGGGGATCGCCGCGCAGTTCACCGCGACGAAGGGCCTGTCCTTGCGCAGCGATTTCTGGTGCAGATGCTGCGCGATCATCTCCTTGCCGGTACCGCTCTCGCCGGTCACCAGCACCGGCGCATCCGAGCGCGCGATCTGGTTGGCGAGCTGGACGACGCGCTCCATCGCCGGATCACGCCAGATCAGGCTCGCCTTGTCGCCGGCGACGGCAGCGAGCACGGCCGCGATCAGCTCCGGATCGGGCGGCAGCGGCACATATTCGCGTGCTCCGGCCTGGATCGCGGCGACGGCGGCGCGAGCGTCGGTCGAGGTGCCGCAGGCAACCAGCGGGGTGCGGATGCGCTCGGCCTCGAGCGCCGCGACCAATTTGGCGATCGGCTGCTCGACATCGACCATCAGCAGGTCGCCGCCCTTGGCGCGCAGCACCGCCAGCGCCTGTTCGACGCTCTCGGCATGGGTGACGGCGGCGCCCTGCGACACCGCGATCTTGGCGGCGGTGATGAGCTGGCCCTTGAGGCTGCCGACGATGATGAGGCGCATGGCTCAGGCCTTCCTTGAAGAATGCAGTCGGTCCGGCCGGCTCATCACCGGTCGGTCTTGATGATTTCCGTCATGGTCACGCCGAGGCGTTCCTCGACCACCACGACCTCGCCGCGCGCCACCAGGCGCTCGTTGACGAAGATGTCGATGGCTTCACCGACGCGCCGGTCGAGCTCCAGCACCGTGCCGGGCGTGACGCGCAGGAGGTCACCGACCGCGATCCGCGACGAGCCGAGCACGGCGGAGACCGTGACCGGCACGTCGAAGACCTGTTCGAGGTCCTCCGCCGTCTTGACCGGAACCGGCCCGGAACGCGCGACCGAGTCGCCCGCGGCATTGTGGTCGAAGGAGAGGTCGGCCGGGTTGAGCGGCGGCAGGTTGAGGTCGTTTTCGCTTGCCATCTGTCTTACCCCGCTAAAGCATCGGACCGAAAAGTGGATTCCACTTTTCGGAAGAATCCGATGCGATAACAATGTGATAGATCACCACGACCGCGTCCCTTCGGACGCGTGATGATCTAGCGGGCCGAAGACGGCCCTGACTGCCTTGTCGATCGCTTCGTCGAGTTCTGCGCTTTCGATCGCGATGCCGCCATCGGCCCATTCGAGCCGGCCGTCGCCGAGCGCGATGTCCGGCTCGCCGAGCACGACGATGCGGCCGGCGAAGCCAGTCTCGCGGGCGAGCCCGGAGAGCTTGCCCTCGACGGTCTCGACCAGGCTCTCATGCACCCGGATCGCCAGATGCGGCGCGTGCCGGGCATGGGCGAGGCATTCACGCGCCGCCGCCAGCAGCTGCGCCAGCGGCTTGTCCGCCAGGGCGGCTCCCGCGAGGCTGCGCGCCGTCGCGACCGCAAGCTGCGCGGCCTGCGCCTCGATCTGCGCCAGCCGCTCGTCCTGTTGCGCCAGCAGCCGCTCGCTCTGGCGCACCAGTTGCGACAGCAGCGCGCCAAGCTGGTGATCGGCCTCGCGCCGCGCCTGGTCGAGGCCGCTATGGAAGCCTTCCGCCCGGGCGCTTTCGAGCGCCGCCTCGTCGACCGCCTTGCGGCTGTTGCCGCTGAAGTCGGTAGCGAACATGAACTTTTTCGCCGCTGCCATCTCAGTACACCAGCTCGTCTTCGGAATTGCCCTTCGAGATGATGATCTCGCCCTTCTCGGCGAGGTCCTTGGCCAGGGTCACCATCTTCATCTGCGCCTCGTCGACTTCCTTGAGACGCAAGGGCCCGAGGCCCTGCATGTCGTCCTGCAGGACCTTGGCGGCACGCTGCGACATCGCCCCGAGGAAGAAGGCACGCAACTCCTCGTTCGCGCCCTTGAGGGCCCGCGCCAGCGTATCCTTGTCGACCTGGCGCATCAGGGTCTGCAGGCCGGCGGAATCGAGCTTGCCCAGGTCCTCGAAGGTGAACATCAGGGCGCGGATGCGCTCGGCCGATTCCTGGTTGGTGGCGTCGAGCGCGGCGAGGAAGCGCATCTCGGTCTGCCGGTCGAAGCCATTGAAGATCTCGGCCATCATCTCGTGCGGATCGCGCCGGCGCGTCTGGGTCAGGGTCGAGACGAACTCGGTGCGCAGCGTGTTCTCGATATGGTCGAGCGCCTCCTTCTGCACCGATTCCATGCGCAGCATCCGGCTGACCACCTCGATCGAGAGCTCGTTCGGCAGGTTGCGCAGCACGCTGGCCGAATGGTCCGGCCGGATGCGCGAGAGGATGACGGCGATCGTCTGCGGGTATTCGTTCTTCAGGAAGTTCGCGAGCACGACGGCGTCGATATTGCCGAGCTTCTGCCACATGTTGCGGCCGGCCGGACCACGGATCTCCTCCATGATCAGCGCGACCTGGTCGCTCGGCAGGATCTTCTCGAGCAGCGAGATCGTGCGGTCGAAGGAGCCGGTGATCGCGCCGGCGCTGGAGAGCCGGCCGACGAAGTCGAGCATCAGCTTCTCGACCTGGTCGGAATCGACCGTGCCGAGCTCCGCCATCGCCCGGGTGATGATGCGGATCTCCTCGTCGTCGAACTCCTGCCAGATCACCCGTCCGTGCTCTTCGCCG
Organism: Allobosea sp. GW821-FHT03A12; assembly: GCF_058986765.1. Lineage (NCBI taxonomy): Bacteria > Pseudomonadati > Pseudomonadota > Alphaproteobacteria > Hyphomicrobiales > Alloboseaceae > Allobosea > Allobosea sp. GW821-FHT03A12. Next base: position 867,631 of record NZ_JBYSVZ010000001.1, on the reverse strand, counting down.
AGGATGAGCAGGATGACGGCGGCGCGCTGCGGCCCGGTCATGGCCTCGAGCGTCGTCGGGCCACCCGAATAGCCGGACGCCTCGTCCGAATCGGGGCTGCGGGTTGCGATGGAGCGTGTCGCGGCCATGGTTCAGGCTCCCGTCACGCCGGTGCTTTCTCGTGGATCCAGCCGCGCAGCACCGCGACGGAATCCGCCGGGTTCTGAGCCACCATGGCGCCGATCTTCTCGACCGACTGCGCCTTGAGCTGGCCTTTGATCTGCGCGATCGCGAGCATCCGCTCCGACGGCGCCTCGACGTCGATCTGGCCGGACTCCCCGCCGGCTCCGCCGCCTGCGCCACCGGCAGCAGCCGAGAAGGTCGACGGATCGCCCGTCCCCTGATCGACGACGACCATGCCATTGCGCATGAAGCTCGGGATCGCCCGGACCTCGCGATCGGGCGCCAGCACCTGCTTGAGCAGCGGGCGCACCACCACCATCAGCACGATCAGGACGAGCAGCGCGATCACGGCCATCTCGGCGAAGCGGACGATGTCCTCCCTGGTGAAGGAGAGGAGCTGCTGCATCAGCGTCTGATCGGTCAGATCGGCCGGCGCCTGCGGCGCCTCGGCGAAGCGCAGGTTGACGACCTCGACCTGATCGCCGCGCTGGCGGTCGAAGCCGACCGCGGTGCGCACCAGCTGCGAGATGCGCTCGAGTTCCTCGGGCGGGCGCGGCTGGTAGCTGATCTCGTTGCCCTGCTTGCTGTAGATTCCGTCGATCAGCACAGCGACCGAGAGCTTGCGGACGCGCCCGCCCTCCTGCACCTCGGTGCGGGTCGTGCGCGAGATCTCGTAGTTGACGACCTCCTCGTTCTTCGAGCTGGTGTCGCGCTGCTGGCCCTGCTGCTGGCCCTGGTTCTGCTGCGCGCCCGGCAATTCGTTGCCGACGGTGACACCTTCGCGCTGCTCGTTCGAGGCGGAGGCTTCCGTGCGGTTCTGGCTGGAGCGGATGACCTTGCTCTCGGGATCGAAAGTCTCGGAGCGGCTCTCGATCCGGTTGGAATCGAGCACGGCCGACACCTGCACGCGGGCGCGGCCCGGGCCGACGATGCTGGCGACGATGTCGTCGACCTGCGCCTTGATCCGCCGCTCGATCGCGCCCTGGCGCTCGTCCAGCGCCACGCCGATCATGCCCTGCTCGCCCTGGGCGCCGTCGGCGAGGAGCCGGCCGCGCTCGTCGACGATCGAGACGCGCTCGGGCTTCAGGCCGTCGACTGCCGAGGAGACAAGATGCCGGATCGCCCGGACTTGGGCGTTGTCGAGATCGCCGGCGAGCTTGAGCGCGATCGAGGCGCGCGGCGGCTCGCGGTCGCGCTCGAACAAGCGCCGCTCGGGGATGACGAGATGGACCCGCGCTGCCTGGACGCGGCCGATCGAGCGGATGGTGCGTGACAATTCGCCTTCGAGCGCACGCAGATGGTTGATGTTCTGGACGAAGCTGGTCGAGGAGAAAGCGTCGCCCTTGTCGAAGATCTCGTAACCGACGCCGCCGCCGGAGGGGATGCCCTTGCCGGCGAGCTCGAGCCTGAGCTTCGGCACGTCGGCGCGCGGCGCCAGGATGGTCTGGCCGTCGCCGCGCAATTCGTATTTGATCCCGCGCGTGTCGAGGTCCTTGGTGATGGCACTGACATCCTGGCTCGACAGGTCGGCGAAGAGCACGCCCATCGCCGGCTGCGACATGCGCAGCATGACGAAGGCGAAGAAGCCGATCAGCGCCAGCGTCACCGCCAGCATCGCCGCCAGCCGCGCTGCGCCGAATCTCCGGAACTGTTCGACTAGCCCGTTCACGCCGTTCTTCCGTCGCCCGGTGCCTGCGAGACCAACGCACAGACGCACCACTAGGCAAGTTTTTCCCGGTGCATGGTTAGCGCCCGGTTAACGACGGTTAGGAAATGGCACAGTTCGATGAGGACAACGTGCCGCCGAAACGCGAAAGGCGCCGGCCAACGGGCCGGCGCCTCATAATTTCTCTAAATACCAGAAAGGCTTACTGGCGATAATGCTGGATACGGGTGGTGCGCAGGCCGGCAAGGCCATGCTGATCGATCGAGGACTGCCAGCTCAGGAACTCGTCGACCGTCAGCGTATAGCGCTGGCAGGCCTCCTCCAGGCTGAGCAGACCGCCACGCACGGCGGCGACGACCTCGGCCTTGCGCCGGATCACCCAGCGGCGCGTGTTCATCGGCGGCAGATCGGCGATCGTCAACGGGCTGCCATCGGGCCCGATGACATATTTGACGCGCGGTCGCAGCGGCTCGGTCATGGTACTCTCACACAACTCAACAGACCTACTGCCGAAGAGCCTAGCCCGGGCGGGCTTAAATTTTGCCTAAAGCGATCACGCAGGCTTTCGGCATGGCTCATGGCGGAGTTCGTCCGCGCGTTCCGTTCGACCGTATCCGGTCGAACGACCAGAATTCGCGGAACTCCATAAGTTGGCCCATGTTCCGGTCGCAAAAGTGGCCTCCACTTTTGCGGAACATGGGTCAGGACGTGCTCTTCACCGATTTGACCTTGTCGAGCGGGACCTTGATCGCGCCGATCAGCAGCGTCGGAACGGTGGTCGAGAAGTCGATGCCGTCGACCTTGCCGGTGATCTCGGTCTTGACCGTGATCGCCGCGCCGGAGACATCGGTGCCTTCGACCTTGATGCTGTATTCGCCGTCGGGCGCATTGGAGCCCGTCGAGGTCTTGCCGTCCCAGGTATAGGTCTGGTCGCCGGCCGTCAGCGTCTTCGTGCCGCTGAAGACCACGCTCCCCTTGGCGTCCTTGATCGTGACCGTGGCGGTGCCGCCCTTGGAGGCGTTGAGCTTCCACTCGGCCTTGCCCTGGCTGAGCTGGGTCGCGGCACCGTCGGCCGTGACAGTCTGGCCGACGAAGCCGATCGCGCTCGCGCCGGTCGTCGCCTTGCTGACGCCGAGCAGCGCGGTCAGCGTCTCATTCTGCTTGAGCTGCTGCTCGACGCCGGCGAATTGCACCAGTTGCTGGGTGAACTGGTTGGTGTCGAGCGGATCGAGCGGGTTCTGGTTCTTGAGCTGCGTCGTCAGCAGGGTCAGGAACTGGTCGAAATTATTGGCGATCGAGGTGCCGCTGCCGGTCGCCGTGTTGTTCTGCGCGGCTGCGATCTGCGAGTTGGACAGCTTGCCCGTATTGGAGACGGTCATGGCGCGCCCCTCCCTTAGATGCTGAGATCGACGCCGCCGAGGCGGCTGGCGTTGCGCGGCAAGGTCGTCACGTCAGTGACGAGCGCGCTGTCTTCCGAAGCCTCGACCCAGGCGCGGCGGCCGCGCGGCGCCTCATCGCCCTGCTGCTGGCGCCCGCCGGCTTGCTGGCCGGGGTCGCGCAGGCTGAGATCGATCCCGCCTTCCGAGGGCTTGAGGCCGGCCTGCTCGAAGGCGCGTTCCAGCGTGCGGGCGTCGCGCTGCAGCATATGCAGCGTCTCGACCCGGTCGACGGTGAGCTTGGCGCTGACATCACCCTTGTCGGAGATCTCCAGGCTGACGTCGATGCGCCCGAGCTCGGCCGGATCGAGCCTGATGTCGAAGCGCTTGTTGCCGGCGAGAGCTTTGGCGCCGATCTCGATCGGCACGACATGGAGCGGCGTCGGCCGCCCGGTGTCGCCCGAGGCCATCTTGTGGGCCGCCTCGGCCTGGGCCCTTGCCGTCGCCTGGGCGGCGGCGTCGAGCTCGGTCAATGGCGCCTGCGGCGTGGTCAGGCTCTGCGGCCCGGCCGCGAGGATCGCCTGCGGGCTCAAGGGCGCGCTCGCCTGCTGCGCGCCGCTGGCGGCGTCGGTCGAGGCAGCCTGCGTCGTCTGCCCGGTGGCGGCGGTCGCTGGGGTGGTGTCGGCAGGCTTGGCGTCGCCCGTCGCCTTCGCATCGCTGCTCGCGGCAGCCGTGGCGACCTTGCCCGCCTCGCTATCGTCCTTGGCCGAGGCTTGCGCATCGCCCGGCTTGGTCTCGGCCGTCTTGACCTCGCTCTGCTGCGCCTCGCCGGATTTGATCTCGCCGGACTTGGCATCCGTCTTGGTCTCGCTGCCCGCCGCCGGAAGCTGCGGCTTCAGCCCAGCCTTGATGTCGGCTGCGGCCGCTTCGCCGCCCGCGCTCGCCTGGCCGTCAGCCTTTGCCGGCAGTGCCGGCGGGATCGGCGCCGGGATGGCGGTACCGGTCACCTGCGCCGTCGCCTCGGTCGCGTTGGCTGCCGTGACGGCCTTTCCGTCCTCGGTGGCCGCGCCATCCGGCTTCGCCGGCTCGCTGCCCTGGAGGGCGGCTGCGGCAAGCGCGAGGAACTCCGCGCCGATCGCGGGCGGCGGCACGGGTTGCATCACCGCGCCCGCAGCGGCCTGCTCCTCCGGCGTGCCCTTGCCGATCACCGGCGCTCCGTCGAGGGCAGCGGCCAGCGCGGCCTTGCGCTCCTCGATCGTCTTGCCCCCGGTCGTCTTGCCTTCGGCCGGCTTGTCGCCGGCGGCCGTCCCGGTCTTCGTATCCTCGCTCGCCGCAGCGTCCTTCGTCGCGGCCTGGTCGCTTCCGGCATCCGCCTTCGTCTTCTCGGATGGTCCCTTGGCGTCGGCCGCCTTCCTGTCCCGGCGATCATCGTCGGGACGCGCCGACGACCTGGCATCGGCCGCGCTCGTCTTGCGGGCGCCGTCATCTGGCCTCGCCTGGTCGCGCGTGCCGACATCATCGCGGGCGACGCGATCGTCGTCGAGACGCGGACGATCCGCCGGCTCCGGTGGCAAGGTGAAGGCCTGCTCCGACCCATCCCGATCGGGGCTGCGGCGGCTCGGGAGCGGGATCTCAGGCAGCGCAGAGGAGCGCGAGACCGACGCGGCGGACATGGGGACTCTCCGGAACGAAACCGTGACGATGTGGCCACGGCTTCCCCAGCAAGAGGCACGCCAACCGGAAAACCGTTCTGTTTCAGCGAGTTGACGAAATAGCCCTCGCCTCTCACCCGGCAGGAATCGCGTTTTGGAGCCGCTCGGCTCGGCAGGAATTGCCGGCCGGATGCTGGCCCGCATCTGTCAAAACCGCTATAGAGCGCCCAAATCCTCGGGCTCCTGCGCCCGAACCCGCCCGGAACCTCGATGACCGCTCCGCTCAACTCGCTCGACATCGCCAAGCCGCCCGCGGCGACACGCGTCGTCGCGGCCATGTCGGGCGGCGTCGATTCCTCGGTGGTGGCGGCGCTGCTAAAGCGCCAGGGCTACGACGTCGTCGGCGTCACCCTGCAGCTCTACGACCATGGCGCCGCCGTGCACCGTGCCGGCGCCTGCTGCGCCGGCCAGGACATCCACGACGCTCGCCGCGTCGCCGAGGCGATCGGCATCCCGCACTATGTCCTCGACTATGAGAGCCGCTTCCGCGATGCGGTGATCGAGCGCTTCGCAGAGAGCTATCTCGCCGGCGAGACGCCGATCCCTTGCGTCGAGTGCAATCGCACCGTGAAGTTCCGCGACCTGCTCGGCCTCGCCCGCGAGCTCGGGGCGGATGCGCTCGCCACCGGCCATTACGTCGCCAGCCGCGACCTCGGCACCGGCCATCGCGGCCTGTTCCGCGCCGCCGACGAGAGCCGCGACCAGAGCTATTTCCTCTATGCGACGACGCAGGAGCAGCTCGACTTGCTGCGCTTCCCGCTCGGCGGCCTCGACAAGGCGCAGACTCGGGCGCTCGCCGCCGAGTTCGGCCTCGCCATCGCCGACAAGCCCGACAGCCAGGACATCTGCTTCGTGCCGAACGGCCGCTATGCCGAGGTGATCGAGCGGCTGAAGCCCGGCGCCGCCCGCCCCGGCGCCATCGTCCATCTCGACGGCCGCGTGCTCGGCGAGCACGAGGGCGTGCTGCGCTACACCGTCGGCCAGCGCAAAGGCCTCGGCATCAGCGCCGCCGAACCGCTCTATGTCGTCGCACTCGACGCCGAGAACGCCCGCGTCATCGTCGGTCCGCGCGAGGCGCTCAGCGTCAGCCGCGTCGACCTGCGCGACCTCAACTGGATCGGCGATGTCGCCCTCACCGATCTGCCGCCCGAGGGCATCGAAGTCGCCGTCCGCGTCCGCTCGACCAGGGCGCCGCGCGAAGCCCGCCTGCTCGCCGACGACAAGGGCGTCCATGTCCTATTGGCGCAGGGCGAGGAGGGCGTCTCGCCCGGCCAGGCCTGCGTGATCTACGACCATGCCGGCAGCGGAGCCCGTGTGCTCGGCGGCGGCGTCATCATGGCTAACCGGGCGCCTCGCCCGGCGCCGCAGCCCGAGCCCGCCTACGCCACCTCATGACGACGACGAACGGTCTCGACGCGCAGCGGCGCGTCTATGCGGTCTGGGCGAAATTCTACGACCGGATCTATCAGGGCCTGCTCGCCCGCGCCCAGCGCGAGGCGGTGGCGGCGGCCTGTGCCAGCGGCCGCGACATCCTCGAGATCGGCGTCGGTACCGGGCTGACGCTGCCCTATTTCGAGCGCGACAAGCAGGTCGTCGGCGCCGACCTCTCGCTCGACATGCTGCGCGTCGCCCGCGCCAAGGTGCTGAACCAGGGACTCGATCATGTCCGCGGACTGATGGTGATGGACGCCTGCCGGCTCGGTTTCGCCGACAACTCCTTCGACGCGGTCACCGCCCAGTTCGTCATCACCCTCGTGCCCGACCCGGAGCAGGCGCTCGCCGAGATGGACCGGGTGCTGCGCCCTGGCGGCGAGATCGTGATCTCCAGCCGCCTCGTCGACGATGGCGGCTTCGCCGCGCCGTTCTGGAAGGCGGTCGCGCCGCTGGCCAGGGCGATCGGCTGGAGCAGCGATTTCAAGGTCTCGCGCCTGACCGGCTGGGCCGCGGGCACCGGCCGCTACGAGACCGTCCATGTCGGCCAGGGCTATTTCAAGGTGGTCAGGCTGCGGAAGCTGAGCTGATCGGCGTGATCAAGGCTTGACGCCGGCGCCCCCCGCCCCCTATATCCGCGCCGTCGCGATTGGCCGCCGTTCACGGCGCGTCGCCATCGGGGCGGGGTAGCTCAGCTGGTTAGAGCAGCGGAATCATAATCCGCGTGTCGGGGGTTCGAGTCCCTCTCCCGCTACCATCACATCGCATGCTCGGTGCGGGCGTGCCTCTTCTCCAAGCACAAATTGAGTCGGCGGCCATCTTCGGGAAGGACGACGGCCTTTTCGTTTCGGCGCTCAAGCGGCTTCGATATGGCCGATCCCGTCGAGGATCATGTTGGTGCCGCGGCCGGCAACGCCCCATTGGCGACCGGCCACGCCCGCCACGGTGGTCAGGACGCCGGCAGTCGTCAGGGCGATGCCGAAGATCTTCTGGCCGAGGCCGGCGCCCGACACGCTGTCGAGCTCGGCATCGGTCAGGGCAATGGAGGTGTCGCGAGCGGTGTCGAAGGCGTTGCTGCTGATGTTGGTCATGATCGATTTCCTCTCAACGTCCGGCCGGTGGTGTCTTCGTCCGGCCTGATGAGAGGCATTTGAGCGGCCGGCGCTTACACACGCCTTACAGCCGGCACGCAGCCTGGCGGGGCCTTCTGCGTTTCAAGTCTTCACTCGGTAGCGCTTGATGTCTTCGCGCAGCCGGCCGATAGCCGATCCTCGTGGACCACCAACCTGCCGAAGAGCCGATGACCGAGGAACGACAGCGACATGCCAGGGTTCTCGTCAGCGGTGGGAGCGGCCGGCTCGCCCGGGCGCTCTCGCGCGTCGGTGGGGATCGCGTGCAGGCCCTGTCCCGCACCGAGCTCGACATCTCGGAACCCGCCGCCTTTCAGGCCGCGCTCGCCAGGTTGAAACCGGACGTCGTCATCAATGCGGCGGCTATCGCCAGTCTCGAGGCCTGCGAACGTTCGCCGGAGCGGGCCCAGGCCATCAACGCGCTGGCGCCCGGTCAGATGGCCCGCGCCTGCGCTCAGGCTGGAACGCCGTTCATTCAGATCTCCACGGATTATGTCTTCGGCGCCCCGACGCACCGCCCGTGGCGCGAAAGCGATCCGGTGTCGCCGGTCAACCTGTATGGCGAGCTCAAAGCCGAAGCCGAGCGACAGGTCCTCGCCGCCAGCGGGGAAGTCTGCATCGCCCGGGTGGCCTGGCTGTTCGGCGACGGCAAGGACTTCATCGCCCATCTCCTGCGTGGGCAGGACGAAAGCGTCAGGATCGCCCACGACCAGATCGGCTCGCCGACGCCGATCTTCCCGCTCGCCGACCGGCTGCTGGATCTGGCCGGGCGAATGGCGGCGAGGCAGCCCGTCCCTCGCCTGCTCCATCTCGCCGGCTCGCCGGCCGTATCGCGGGCCGAGTGGGTCGCCACCGCCTTCGACGCGCTTCGCCTTGCCGGACGGCGGACGCCCGAACTGATCCCTGTCCCGATGAGCGATCTCGGCTCCTCAATCGTCCGTCCCCATTACAGCGCGCTCGACACAAGCCTGGCGTCGGAGCTGTTCGGCGGCGAGCTCGATTGGCGCGCCGCGGCCATGCAGGCCGAAACCTTCGCCGACCGGCCGGTATCGAGCTAGCCGCGCCTCAGGCCGGGCAGGTGTACGACGCGTCCGCGATCCGCAGCCATTCAACGCAACCGATCAAGGCGACGCGGTCGTCGAGCAGGAGATGTGCGTCGAAATCCGCCATGAACGGGCCCATCCGGCCCTTGGCATGGAACGCATCGCGGAAGGTGTCGGTGCCGACGAGGAGCGGCGCGAGCGCCCGGCAGACACCGCCAGAGAGATAGATGCCGCCATGCGGCAGGAAGGTCAGGGCGAGGTCGCCGGCGACGCGACCGAGCAGCCGCAGGAAGAGATGGGCGGCGGCGACCGCCTGCTCGTCGCTTCCTTCCACCGCGGCCACGGCGATCTCGGCGCTCGTCTGCGCCCTGCACGGCCGGCCGTCGCGGCCACAGACAAAGGCATGGATCTCGCGCAGGCCATTGCCGGACAGCGCCCGTTCGACGGAGGCGCGGCCCCGGCCCGCCGCCAGCGCAGCCTGGAGCCCGCATTCCTCTTCGCCCTCGATCGCCAGCGTCGTGTGGCCGCATTCGGCGGCCGCAACATGGGGAGCCCCGCCGAACGCCGGCCAATGGCAGGCGGCAGCATTGAAGCCGGTTCCGGCGCCCAGGACCATGCGAGTGGCACGCAGTGGCGGAGGCACGGCTGATGCAAAGACCGGCCGCGCCTCCAAGCGCTCAGGCGCGATGAGCGAGTATCCCAGCGCCTCGAAATCGTTCAGGAAGCCGATGAAGGGGGCGCAGGTCAGCGCCTGCAGGCTGCTTCGGGCGATGGTCCAGTCGCGGTTCGTCAGTTGCGCCCCGTCCGGCGTCGGAACCGCCGCGAGCGCAATGCAGCAGGCATCGAAGCGCCGCTGGCCGAGCCGATCCAGATAGCTCTCGACCACCGCCTCATAGCTGTCGAAATCGTCATTGGCGAAGCTGTCCAGGCTCGAAGGGACGAGCTCGCCGTCCGCGACGAGGCCGAGCCGCGTATTGGTGCCGCCGATATCGGAGACCAGCGCGGTCATGCGGTCGCGCTCATCGCGCCACCGCCCATCTGGCTCGCCATGACATCCCTCGCGTCCTTCTGCTCAGGCCCTGACCGGCTCGGCACGGCCGGAGCGCACCGAGCGATAGGCCGCGTCGATCATCGCGAAGGCATGGCGGCCATCATCCAGGGTGACGGGCATGGGCCCGCCCTCCTTGAGGGCCTTCACGAACGCCCAGGCGACATGCTCGTGGAAGACGCCGGTCTTGAAATGCGGCACGGTCGGCGACGACGCCCAACGCCCACCACCCTCCTCACGGCGAAACACCCTGAGGAACTCGCTCTCACGCGTCGGACGCGAGGCGATGTCGACGCCGCCGAGCAGGATCGTGCCTTCCGTGCCGTAGATCTCGATCGAGGTGTCCGCGGCGGCGAAAGCCCAGCTCGTCGTGACCTCGGCGATCATCCCGTTCCCGTAGCGGAAGACCGCCGCGGCGGTGTCCTCGACCGGCAGGCCGAAGGTGTCGGACGAGGTCGTCGCGAAGGCGCTCTCCGGCATCCCGAACAGCCAGTGCAGGAAATCGGCGGCGTGGACGCCTTCGTCGAGCAGGGTGCCGCCGCCCGATTGCGCGGGATCGACGAACCAGCCCTTGCGGAAATTCGGGTCGAAGCCGTGGCTGTGTCCGTGCCGGATGCGCACCAGCGTGACGCGGCCGACGGAGCCCTCACGCAGCAGGTCGGCGATCTCGTGGTTCACCGGGTCGAAGCGCTTTGGAAAGCTCTGCATGAAGCGGATGCCAGTCTGCGCGACGACCGCGGCAATGGCATCGCATTGCTCCATGCTGGCGCCGAGCGGCTTCTCGCAGAGGACCGGCAGCCCCTTCTCCGCCGCGGCGCGGACTAGCGCCGGATGGTTCACGGTCTCCGAGCAGATCGCGACCGCATCGCTCTTGGCGAGCAGCGTGGCGAGATCGGCGACCGCCGCAATGCCGTGCTGCCTGGCGAAGGCCTCCAGGCGGGCAGGGTCGGCGTCGAAGGCTCCGGCGACAGCGACGCCCTCGCTCGCCAGGAAGGCCTTCGTCCAGAAATTGGCGTGGTAGTGAGCGACCCCCAGGATCGCGATCCGCAGGCTCATCTCGGCTCCGTTGGTGCTGTGGGCGCCGCGGGCAGGCGCTGCCCAGTTCGCGCCGCCTGATAGATCGCCTCGGCGACCTCGACCGAGCGCAGGCCCGCATCGGCAGTGCCGTCCGCCGGCGCGAGGCCGCGGACGACGTCGAGCCAGTGGCGGTGATGGGCTTGCCCGAGCGGCGCATCCGCAAGCGGCGGCGCGACCCAGCCTTTCTCGCCGGTCAGATCGGGCGCGAAGAGCGCGGCCGGCCCCCGCTCCGTGCGCAGGAAGACCGTGCCGGCGTCGGTGTAGAGTTCGAGCCGGAAACGGTCGCAGCCGGCGCGCTCGGTATAGCTCATCTCGTGGCTCGCGATCGCACCATCCGCGAGGCCATAGGTCGCAGCGACGGTGTCCTCCAGCTCGGTGCGGACGGTGCGGCCGTCGGCCAGCCTTCGTTCAGGCCGCGCGGTCCGTGCGCGTGCCTCGACATCGCCGATCTCGCCGAAGAGATGGCGGCAGAGGTCGATCCCGTGCACGCCGAGCTGCATCACCACGCCGCCCGAGACCTCGCCGGACCGGAAGAACCAGTCGGCCCAATCGGCTCCGGGGGTGGCGTTGCGCAGCCGCAGCGAATGAACCGCGCCAAGCCTGCCGCTCGCGAGCTCCTCGCGCAGCCAGAGCACTTCCGAAAAGTAGCGATGCATGAAGCTGACGCTCAGCGGCGCCGAGGCTTGCGCCGCGGCCGCCAGGATGGCGCGGCATTGCGCGCTGTCGAGCGCCATCGGCTTCTGCAGCAGCACGGCCTTGCCGGCTGCGAGCGCATCGATGGCGATGCGCTCATGGGTGTTGTCGGGCGAAGCGATGATGACGGCGTCGATCGCGGGATCGTCGAGCACCGTCCGGTAGTCGGTCTCGACGCGGGGAATGCCGAGCGCAGCGGCGCGCGTCTCGGCAACCTCGCGCCGCCGCCCGACCAGCGCCGCGATCTGCGCCCCACCCGCGGCCCGGAGACCGCCGACATGATAGTCGGCGATGAAGCCTGCGCCGATCAGCGCCACGCAGACCTTGTCCGACGGGGAGCGGCTCATGATGCCTCGCGTAAAGACGCCGATGCAGGAGAGGTGAGCGAGGCGGACTCCAGAAGAAGGCCGCCCCGTCCGCCGATCAGGGCTTCCATCGGCCCTCGATCGCGACCAGAGCCGGATCCACCGCCTTGAGCGGAGCCGTATAGGTATAGGTCAGCGCGTCCAGAGGCTGGCCGGGGATGCGGTTCGTCGCCTTCAGGAAGCCGACGATCGCCGCCATGTCGTCGACATAGGCCTGATCCACTTTCGAGTTGAAGCTGTAATCGGCGAGTAGCGCCTCGTTCATCTCGGCCGGCTGCTTCTGGACATCCGAGAAGATCTTGATCACCTCCGCCTTGTTGGCGGGGTCGGCGACATAGGCCTGCGCCTTGAGCAGCACCTTGACCAGGGCGTTCGCCGCATTCGGGTTCTTGCGCACCCAGTCCTGCGAGGCGACCCAGATCGTGCGGTTGTTGGAGACGGGCGCGGCTTCGCCCTTGTTCTTGGCGAAATAGCTGGTCGTGCCGCTATGGACGATCCTGGCGCCCTGCTCCTTGACGGCGCGGTACGGGAACGGCTCCCAGAACACCATGCCCTGGATCTCGTTGCTGGCCATCGCCGCCATCGCTTCCGGCGGGGCGAGGTTGACGGTCTTGATCTTGCTCGCGTCGAGCCCGTAGCGCTTGGCGACATTGTCGAGCAGCGCGCCGGAGGTCGAGCTCACCAAAAGGCCGAGCTTGACCTTGTAGAGGTCCTCCGGGTTCTCGACCCCGGCATCCTTGCGCACGACGATCTTCTCCAGGCCGTGGCTGACGGCGTTGGTGCCGAGGATGACCACGGGCACGCCGTTATGCGCTATCGAGACCGGGGGCAGGTTGCCGGGCGTCCAGAGCTGGACCTGGTCGGCGAGCAGGGCTTCGCCGGCAAGGTTGCCGGAGGCGAAGGTCTTGAACTCGACGGTCTTGAAGCCGGCCTCGGCGAACCAGCCCTTCTCCTTCGCGACGATATGGACGAGGAAGGGCAGGTCCGGGCCGATGCTGATCGAGAGCTTGTCGGTCTCGAGCTTCTGCGCCGCCGCCGGCAGCAGGCCGGCCAAAGTCAGCAGCCCGGCGAACGCTGCGTTGCGCAAATGCGTCGAAAATGCCTTCATTCCAACCTCCCCTTTGTTGTTGGATGCTTGCGTCTAACTGCCGTGCCAGCGGCCGACCCAATGCCGGATCGCCACGCCGATGGCCGCGTCGGTCAGGAGATTGAGGGCGCCGATCAGCAAGATGCCGACGATGATGACGCCGACCGAGCCGCCGGCATTGCGCTCGGCGATGATCATGTAGCCGAGGCCCCGGTCGGCCGCGATCAGCTCGGCGGCGACGAGCACGCCGAAGCTCAGGCCCCAGCCGATGCGCAAACCGGTTGCCAGATCGGGCGCGGCCGCGGGAATCGCGACGCGCAGGAGCAGCGGCACGCCCGAAAGGCCCATGGTCTGGCCGGCGCGCAGCAGCATCGGATCGACGCTGCGCATGCCCTGATAGGCGGCAGTGACGACCGGGAAGAAGGCGCCGAGGAAGATGATGAAGAACTTCGAGGGCTCGCCGAGGCCGAACCAGATGATCGCCAGCGGGATCCAGGCGAGCGGCGGGATCGGCCGCAGCAGCTCGACCAGCGGGCTTACGATCAGTCCGAAGCGGCGATACCAGCCGGCGAGGATGCCGACCACGACGCCCGCGAGCGCCCCGAGGGCAAAGCCGGAGAAGACCCGGGCGAGGCTCCAGGACAGGTTCTCGCCGAGCTGCTGCGCCGTCAGGCGCTCGGTGGCGGCGGCGATGGCGAGCGACGGGCTCGGGAACACCGCCGGGTCGATCAGACCCGTGCGCACCGAGGTTTCCCAGAGCACGATTACGGCGAGCGTGCCGATGACGCCGAGCGCAAGATCGTTGCTGCGAAGGGTGCCGGCGCTCATCGCCGCACCTGGTCGAGATTGCCGGCCCAGGGCATGAGGACGCGTTCGAGCCCGGCGAGCCCGCTGGAGATCAGGAAGCCGAGCAGGCCGATCACCAGCATGCCGACGATGGTGATCTCGCTGCGATAGAAGGTGCGGGCTTCCATGATCAGCGCGCCCAGGCCCTGGATCGTGCCGATCATCTCGGCGCCGACGATGACCATGAAGCCGACGCCGAGCGCCATGCGCGCGCCGGCGAAGATGCGCGGCAGCGCCGCCGGCAGCACGACCTCGCGATAGAGTTCCGGCCCCTGCATCCCGAAGGAGCGCGCCGCCCGCACCAGCACGGGGTCGACATAGCGGACGCCGGCGATGACGTTGGACAGCATCGTCCAGAAGCAGCCATAGCCGATCAGCACGACCTTGGTCAGCTCGCCCGCGCCGAACCAGACGATGACGAGCGGCAGCAGGCTCAGCGTCGCGACCGAGCGGCAGAACACGATGAGCGGAGCGCTGAGCTTGTCGAGCACCGGCAGGGCGCCGATCAGCAGGCCGAGCGGCACGGCGAGCAGGACGGCCGCGACATAGCCTTGCAGCACGCGCCAGATCGTCACGCCCGCATGGGTCCAGAGCGAGACGCCGGTCGGAAAGCCGGTCAGCGACAATTCGACGAAGCCGCGGGCGATCTTGCTCGGCGGCGGAAACTGATAGGCCTTGAGCTGGCCATAGCCGACGGCGAGCTCCCAGGCCGCGAGCAGCACGGCGATGACCGCGAGCGAGCTGGCGGCGCGGGCGAGCCGGGCGTTCATGACGACAGCTCGCTCCAGATCTCGTCGTAGAGCGCATTGAAGGCCGGCTCGGTGCGCGAACGCGGCCGCGGCATCGGCACCTCGAAGACCCGCTGGATCCGGCCGGGATTGGGTGCGAGCAGCACGATCCGGTCCGACAGCATCAGGGCTTCGTCGATCGAATGGGTGACGAAGACCACGGTCTTGCGCCGCGCCTGCCAGATGCGCAGCAGCTCCTGCTGCAACTCGATGCGGGTCAATTCGTCGAGGGCGCCGAAGGGCTCGTCCATCAGCAGGATCTGCGGATCGAGCGCGAGCGCGCGGGCGATCGACACGCGCTGCTGCATGCCGCCCGACATCTCGCGCGGGTATTTGTTCGCCGCCGCCTCCAGCCCGACGAGGCGCAGCAGTTCGAGACTGCGCTCGCGGCGCTCCTCGCGCGGCAGGCCGGCCTTGCGGAAGCCGAAGGAGACATTGCCGAGGGCGGTGAGCCAGGGGAACAGCGCGTGCTGCTGGAAGACGACGCCCTGGCCCTGCCCGGGGCCGGTCACCGGCCGCTCGCCGATCGCGATCCGGCCGAAGGTCGCGGCGTCGAGGCCGGCGATGATGTTGAGCAGCGTGGTCTTGCCGCAGCCGCTGCGGCCGATCAGGGAGACGAACTCGTTCTCGGCGATGTCGAGGTCGATGTTGTCGAGCACCGTGAGCTCGCCGCCCTGGCGCGCCGCGAAGGCCTTGTGCACCGCCTCGATCCGAATGAACGGCGCTCGCGTCCGACGGCCCGCCTGGGGCGTCGCGTCCGGCTCGCGCATCGAGACATTGCCGGCGCAGCTCATCGGCACTCCTCCCCGGCCTTTAAAGCCGGCCTTGAGGTCAGGCTAGTGCAAGAGGACAAATTGTAAAGTGCAATTTGTATTTCAGTGCATATAATGCCGCTAGCGAGTCGAAGCCGGTATCTCCGGTTGCAGCGCGCTGGTCGCGATTGTATGCGGCGAAGACGCTTCGGCGCCGTCGCATCGGGAGGCTGTCGAGAGGGACCCATGCGCAACGGCTCGGCGAATATTGTCCTGCGGACGCTCCACGAGATGATCGAGCGGCTCGATGATGGTGCGCGCCTGCCCACCGTGCGCGACCTGATGAAGAAGCATCAGGTCAGCCAGGCGACCGTCCAGGAAGCGCTTGATCATTTGAAGGGCGAAGGCCTGCTGGTATCGCAGGTCGGTCGCGGCACCTATGTCACCCGCGGCGGCGCGCCCCGAGCCGGCGAGAGCGGGCGCGAAACCGGGCTCGACAGCCTTCTCATCCTGTCGAACGCCAGCATGAACGAGCGCTGCGCTTTGGTGCAGAACTACATCGTCGAGGAGATGTCGCGGCAGGACGCCAAGGTGGTGCAGATCTCCTATCACCATACCGATCATCTGCTCGAAATCCTCAATTCCATCCCGGATTTCGACGCGGTGGTACTGCAGTCGCATTACGAGAGCATCCCGATCCGCCTGCTCCATCTGTTGCAGCAGAAGGCGAAGGCGCTCGTCGTCGACGGCCATACCGTCTCCGGCGTCGACATTGATCGCATCGGCACGGATTGGGAGGACGCGCTGGAGATGGCGCTGCGCCAGCTCGTCGATCTCGGGCACCGCTCCTTTGGCCTCATCTCGATCAACACCATGGCCCAGCCGATCCTGGCGGCGCGCCGTGCCTTCGGGCGCCATGCCGCGATCGAGAGGGGGCGCTTCAGCTTTCATCCGCCGATCGTGCTCGAACGGGTCCAGCATCCCAGCCACAGCGTGCTCGACGCCGTCGCCGACACGCTGGAGCCGCTCCTGTCCGACGATGGCCGACTGCCGTTCACGGCGCTGCTGACGCTCGGCATCTCCGATACGCTCGGCGTCACCCAGGGCCTGCAGCGACTCGGCATCGACTGGCCGAATGATCTGAGCGTGGTCGTGCTCGGCCACCGCGACGTCCCGAGCGAGCATCTCGGCGTCATGACCATCGCCGGCAGCTCGCAGCGCAAGGCGGCCGAGAAGCTGGTTGAGACGATAAGGCGGCGGATCGAGCAGCCGCAGCTGTCGCCGCAGATCGTCTACCTGCATTGCGACCAGGCCGTGCGGGGCAGCACGGCGCAGCCGAAGCGGTCCTGACGAGATCGCGCCAGAGGTACATTGCAATATATATTGGACCGCGCTAGCGTGCCCGCCAGAAAGACCAATAAGCGGGTGGGAACGGCATGCTTGGCGAGCGCCTTCCGGAAAGGCTGTCACCCCTGACCTCGAAGGCTGGGGTCAGGCCGTTTTACGGCGACCTGCACAATCACTGCGGCATTTCCTACGGGCATGGCAGCCTCGAACAGGCGCTGAAGCGGGCCCGCCGGCAGCTCGATTTCGTCTCGGTGACCGGCCATGCCTATTGGCCGGACATGCCGGTCGACGACGCCAGCGTCGCCCATATCGTCGATTTCCACGTCAAGGGCTTCGCCCGGCTGGACAGGCTCTGGCCCGGGCACTTCGCCACGCTCGCCGCTGCCGACGAGCCCGGCCGCTTCACCGTCTTTCCGGGCTACGAGATCCATTCCTTTGCCCATGGCGACTACACGATCGTCTATCGCGATCTGACGCCGCGCCCGATCCTGAAGGCCGACAGCCCGGCGGAGCTGAAGCCGATGCTGCGGGCCGAGGCCGGCGCGGGCGCCTTCGCCTTCCCGCACCATATCGGCTACCGGCTCGGTGCCCGCGGCATCAACTGGGCCTCGCTCGATCCGGAGCTGTCGCCGGTGCTGGAGATCGTCTCCATGCATGGCTGCTCCGAGACCTCGATCATGGACCGGCCGTTCCTTCATTCGATGGGGCCGAGCGATGGTCATTCGACCGTGCGGCATGGCCTCAATCTCGGGCACCGTTTCGGCTTCCTCGGGAACACCGACCATCATAGCGGCTATCCCGGCTCCTACGGGCATGGTCGCTCCATGGTCTATGCCGGCAGCAATGATCGCGGCGTGCTCTGGGACGCGATCATGCAGCGCCGCACCGGCGCGCTGACCGGCGACAATGCGCATCTGTTCTTCATGCTGGGCGGGGCGATGCCGGGCGGCGAGGTCTATGCCGGCGCGGATCCGAGCCTCAGCCTCGAAGCCGTCGCGCCCGGGCATATCGACTATATCGACGTCATCCGGAACGGCGCGCTGGTGCGGCGCGTGGTGCCGGAGATCGAGGCATCCCCGATCGATGGCGACAGCGCTGAGCTTGAGACCATCATCGTCCTCGAACTGGGCTGGGGCTCACGCGGCAAGCAGCACCATTGGTCGGGCTCGCTGCGGGTCGAGGGCGGCGAATTCCTCTCGGTCGAGCCGCGCCTGCGCGGCAACGAGGTCGTCTCTCCGCTCGAAGGCGATGCCGACGGGCAGGACGAGGACGAGGTTTCGCTCGACGGCGACCGGATCGGCTTCTCGATCACCGCATCGTCGAACCCGAACAACATGACGCCGGCGATGCAGGCGATCGCGGCGCGCGTGCGGCTGCGCGGCGATGCCCGCCTCGTGCTCGACGCCAATGGCCAGCGTTTCGAGGTCACCGCAGCTCGCCTGCTGGACGGCGCGCTGGCGGCCAATCTCGGCCCGATCGACAGCCCGGCCTTCAGGCTCTTCCCCCTGCCGCGTCCGCATCAGTGGCAATGGCAGGGCAAGATCGCGCTCGAACCACTGCGGTCCGGCGACTGGGTCTATGTTCGGATGCGCCAGGCCAACGGCCAGTGGGCCTGGGCCAGCCCGGTGTTCTGCCGGTGACGGCGCGGGCATGAGGAAACACCGTTAAGCTGACGGCAGAATGACGTGGAACGGTTTCGCAGGGAGGATGACATGAGCTTCGACTTTCGCTTGCCGCGACGCGATCTCCTGAAGGGGGTTGGGGCCGCCGGCCTCGGCGCCGCGCTCGGCACCGGCGGCATCCGGCCGCTCTACGCCAAGGGCCAGGCGCCGATCACCATCGTGGTGAACCAGTCGCCCTGGTTCGCCAGCTTCCGCCGCACGGTCGAGGCCTATGAGGCGGCGACCGGCAACAAGGTCGAACTCGACGTCAATCCCTTCGCGGGATCGCTTGAGAAGCAGCGCAACTCGGTCCGCGCCCAGCGCGGCCAGTACGACATCCTGATCATGAACTCCGGCTGGTTCACCGAGATGTATGCCGGTGGCTTCCTCGATGCGATCACCGACATCGACCCGGGCTTCAAGCTCGATCCCGAGATCTACACGCTCGGCGACACCATCTACTACAACGCCCAGAAGAAGACGGTGACGGCCGACGGCAAGCTTATGTCGCTGCCGGTCTCGCCGCTGATCCCGCTGCTCTATTACCGCGGCGACCTCTACAAGCAGGCCGGTCTGTCGGCGCCGAAGACTTTCGCCGAGCTCGAAGCGAATTCGGCCAAGTTCCACAAGCCGCCGGGCATGTACGGCATCGTCCAGCGCGGCGCGCGCGGTCCGCATACCGTCGCCTACGACTTCTACCCCTACCTCTACGGTTTCGGCGGCGGCATCTTCAAGGACCAGTCGGCCGGCGATTATTCGGTGACGCTGAACTCGCCCGAAGGGCGCGCGGCGCTCGACTACTACATCCGGCTGGCGCGCACCGTCGGCCACCCCAAGACGGCCGCCTCCGACCAGGCCGAGGTGATCCAGGCGATGGTGACCGGCCATGCCGCGCACATCATGATGGTGATCGCCGCCTGGTCGCAGATGGACGACCCCAACAAGTCGGCTGTGGTCGACAAGATCGAATTCGCACCGCCGCCCTCGCAGCCGGGATTGCCGACCGCTCCGGGCCTCGGACACTGGCTCGCCGGCATCTCGCGCAACGTGCCCGATGACCGCAAGCGCGCGGCGGTCGAGTTCCTGCGCTGGTTCCAGACCAAGGACGCCCAGATGGAGACGGCGAAGGCCGGCGGCATCCCGGTCCACGCCGCCGTCTACAAGGATCCGATCGCGGAGGAGCGCAAATACCGCTGGATGAAGCCGCTGGCGGAGGCGCTGCCGCACGCGGTCAACATCTACCAGTTCCCCGAGGCCAACGACGTCATCGCCGTGCTCGAGATCGGGCTCAACCGGGCCGTGGCCGGCGAGATCACCAGCGTCGATGCCCTCAACGGCATGTCCGCCGAGATCCACAAGATCATGGAGAAGTATTCCTACAAGACCGGCGGGCTCCAGCCGCTGAAATGACGTCCGGGCGGTAGGGAGAGCAGGGCATGGCGGGAGCCGCGGCAAAGGGCGGTGCGCAGGGCATCGCCGGGCAGATGGAGAGTGCCGACCAGCGTCTCTGGCGCTGGCTGACGCTCGCGCCGGCTTTGGTGATGCTGCTGGCGCTCAGCATCGTCCCGCTCGTTGGGCTCGTCCTCACCAGCTTCCAGAACATCGCCTGGGTCGAAGGCCGGGCAGTGCGCAGCTGGGCCGGGCTCGACCATTACCGGGCCCTGTTCAGCGATGCGCTGTTCGGTGCCGGCCTCTGGAACACCGGCCTGTTCGCGCTCGGAGCCGTGACCGGGCAGATGCTGCTCGGCTTCGCGCTCGCGCTGCTGGTCAGCAAGGTGAGTCGGGCGCGCGTGCTCTACCGGACGATCTTCATCCTGCCGATCCTGATCCCAGGCATCGTCATCGGCGCCATCTGGAAGCTGATGCTCAACTATGATTTCGGGCTGGCCAACCAGATCCTCGGCCTGGTCGGGCTCGGGCCGGTCGACTGGCTCGGCGATGGCCGGATTGCCCTGCTCTCGGTGATCATGGTCGACATCTGGCACTGGACGCCGTTCTGCTTCCTGCTCTTCCTGGCGGGGCTGGAATCGCTGCCACAGGACGTCTACGAGGCCACCAAGATCGACGGGGCGAATGCCTGGCAGGAGCTGCTCTACGTCACCCTGCCACTGATGGTGCCGACCATCGTCGTCACCTTCGCCTTCCGCCTCGTCCTCGCCTTCAAGGTCTTCGACGAGGTCTATCTCCTGACCAAGGGCGGGCCGGGCACGGCGACGGAGGTCATCAGCTTCACGCTCTACCAGCGCTTCTTCACCGAGGACAAAGCGGGCTACGGCTCGGCGATGTCGGTGACGGTGATCTTCCTGGTCTGCCTGCTGCTGGTGGTGGCGCTGTCGGCGCGCCGCCGCTCGGAGGGCCGGGCATGAACGGCGGGTCGCGCGCCTCCTCGGGCTGGCCGATCCACGCCGCCCTGCTCGTCAGCGCGGCGATCGTGCTGGTCCCGGTGATCTGGACGGTCGCCGCCGGCTTTCGCACCCAGATCTCGCTGCTGATGGGCGAGGTCGCCTTCTCGCCGGTCCTGTTCAATTTCCACGAGGTGCTGTTCTCCAAGACCTCGGAATTCCTGGTCAACTACCGCAACTCGATCATCGTCGGCGTGGCGAGCACCCTGCTCTGCGTCGGCGCGGCGACGCTGGCCGCGTTCTCGCTCAACCGCACGCGCTGGCGCCGCTGGGTCGTGCAGGTTTTCCTGGCTTGGACGCTGGTCTTCCACATGATCCCTCCGGTCGCGCTCGCCAGCGCCTGGTTCACCATGCTGCGCACCGTCGGCCTGGAGAACAGCTTCACCGGCCTGATCCTGGCGCATGCGACCCTCAATCTGCCGATGGCGATCTGGCTGATGAGCGTCTTCATCCGCGAGGTCCCGAAGGAACTGGAAGAGGCCGCGCTGATGGATGGCGCGACCACGCCCGTCCTGCTCTGGAACGTCGTGCTGCCGGTGATCGCGCCCGGCCTTGCCGCAACGTCCGTCCTGACCTTCGTCTTCTCCTGGAACGAGTTCGCGGTCTCGCTGGCGCTGACCATGAAGCAGACCGCGACCGTCCCGGTCGCGATCGCCAAATTCGCCCAGGAATTCGAGATCCAGTACACGCAGATGGCAGCCAGCGCCGGCCTTGCCATGCTGCCGGCCCTGATCGTGATGCTCTTCGCCCAACGCTACATCGTCAAAGGCCTGACCCAGGGCGCCGTGAAATAGCACCTGCCAGCGAAGCCGAGCCGGGAGACCATTGTGAAGGCCGTATTCGTCCTCTTCGATTCCCTGAACCGCCACATGCTCGGCTGCTATGGCGGCAAGCGCGTGCCGACGCCGAATTTCGACAGGCTGGCGCGCCGGTCGGTGAGCTTCGACCAGCATTATGTCGGCAGCCTGCCCTGCATGCCGGCGCGGCGCGACATGCTGACCGGGCGGCTCACCTTCCTGCACCGCAGCTGGGGGCCGCTCGAACCCTTCGACAACGCCTTCCCGGAGATCCTGCACAAGGAGACCGGGACCTACAGCCACCTGATCACCGATCATTTCCACTATTGGGAGGATGGCGGCGCGACCTATCACAACCGCTACGATTCCTACGAGTTCGTGCGCGGGCAGGAAGGCGATCGCTGGAAGGCGATGGTTCAGCCGCATTGGGAGCGGCTGCGCGAGAAATACCATGCGCGCCAGTTCAGCGACGCCCGCCGCAGCTATTTCGGCCAGAACATCATCAACCGCGAATTCATCAAGGCCGAGGAGGATTTCCCCTCGGTGCGCTGCTTCGCCGAGGGTTTCGACTTCCTCGAGCGCAACAAGGACGCCGACAACTGGCTGCTTCAGATCGAAACCTTCGACCCGCACGAGCCCTTCACCGCCCCTGCCCGCTTCAAGGAAGCCTTCGACACCGGCTGGAACGGCCCGATCCGCGACTGGCCGCGCTATGGCCGCGTCGATGAATTGCCGGCGGAATGCGAGGAGCTCCGCGCCAACTACTACGCCGTCGTGGCGATGTGCGACGACCTGCTCGGCAAGCTCCTCGACTGGTTCGACGCCAACGACATGTGGAAGGACACCGCCCTCGTCGTCACCACCGACCACGGCTTCCTGCTCGGCGAGCATGATTTCTGGGCCAAGAACCGGATGAACCTCTATGAGGAGGTCGCCCATATCCCGCTCTTCCTGCACGATCCCCGCCATCCCGAACGCGACGGCACGCGCTCGCAGGCGCTGACCCAGTCGATCGATCTCGCGCCGACATTCCTCGACCTGTTCGGCGCCACCCCGCCGGCCGAAAACGAGGGCATTTCGCTTTGCCGCATGGCGGATGGCACCGCGCTGCGCGACGGCCTGTTGTTCGGCTATTTCGGCGGCGCGGTGAACGTCGCCGACGGGCGCTACACCTATCACCGCTTCCCGGAGGACCTGTCGAAGCAGGAACTCTACCAGTACACGCTGATGCCGACGCACATCTTCTCGCCGTTCTCGCCGGAGGAGCTGGCGGGCGCGACGATCTCGCCGCCGCTCGGCTTCACCAAGGGCGCGAACCTGCTGAAAGTGCCGGTGATCGAGCGCTCGCCGATGTACAACAACTACGGCCCGGGCGGGCTGCTGGAATCCGAGACGCGCCTCTACGACCTCGCGACCGATCCAGGACAGGAAGCCCCCTTGAACGATCCTGCCACCGAGGCGCGGCTCACTGCGCTGATGCGACACCTGATGGTGGCCAATGGCGCGCCGCCGGAGGCTTTCACCCGCATCGACTTCGCCCCGGATGCGGCCGACTAACGATGCGCAAGCCGGCGACCTTCCCGCGCCATCTCGCTGCCGATCCCCGGCAGTTCGCCAGCGTGCGCCGCATCGTCCTCGCCGAAGGGCCTGAGGCCGGTATCGAGACCCTGGCCTTCTCGACCGGCGGCGGGCTCGATTTCTGGGTGACGGTCGGGCGGCTGATGGACATCGCGACCCTGTCCTGGCGCGGCGTCCAGCTCGGCTGGCAGAGCCCCGCCGGCTTGCGCCGGCCGGATACCGGTCCGGCCGGCCGGGAGCGGCGCTTCAGCACCGCCTTCGGCGGCTTCCTCAACACCTGCGGCTTCGACCATATCCGCCAGCCGGCGGATGGGCGTCCCCTGCACGGCTCGGCCCCGTTCACGCCGGCACGGCTGATCGCCTATGGCGAGGACTGGGAGGCTAGCGCGCCGATGCTGTTCTGCGAGGGCGAGGCGCTCTGCTGGGCCCATGGCGGCTTCGGCTATCGCCTGCGGCGGCGGATCGAGGCGCCGATCGGCGGCAGCTCGCTCAGCCTTCGCGACCAGGTGACGGTGATCGGCGCCGAGCCTGCCCCGGTCATGGCGCTCTACCATTTCAATCTCGGCTATCCGATGATCGAAGGCAGCACGGTCGAGCTCGACGGGGAGCGCCTGCTGGGGCCGCTGTCCGTGCCAGAGGACGCGATGGTGCGGGCTTCCTTGCATCCTGCGACCAGCGCGCAAGCGAGCTGCAGCATGCACGGCAAGGCGGCGACCATCGCCTTTCGCTGGAACACGGTCGAACTGCCCTGGCTGCAGCTCTGGCGCGATTTGCGGCCGGGTGCCGGCGTGATGTCGATCGAACCCTGCTCGCTCGGGCGCCACGACGACGGACGCAACGCCCCCTCCCCCCTACTCAAGCCGGGCAGCAGCCGCGTCTTCGCCATCGACATCGATGTGGCTGGCTGAGAAGGGGGCGGCGAGGTCAGGTCCCGCAGAACGTCGCCAGCACGCGCTCATGCGCAGCCGGCGGCCGGGCATGATCCTCACGGCCCGGCTGGTCCTCGAAGGGATTGGCGAGGACGCCCAGCAGAGTCTCGAACGGGCCGAGATCGTCGCGCTCGACGGCGGCCTCGATCACCGCTTCGACGAGGTGGTTTCGCGGGATGAACAGCGGGTTGGCGCGCAGCATCGCCTCCCGGCGTATTTCCGCCGACGCAGGCTCCCGCAACAGGCGCTGGCGCCAGCCGACCTCCCAGGCGTCGAACGCAGCCGGATCGGCGAAGAGGCTACGGCAGGCTTCCGCGCCGTCCGCTTGCCCGGCCGCCTCGCTCAGGCGCCGGAAGACCAGGGTGAAATCGGCCTCCCCGCGCTGCATCGCCTCAAGCAGCGACTTGATCAGCTCGACATCCTCCGCCTCCTCGCTGGCGAGGCCGAGCTTCCGGCGGAACCTTGCGATCAGGTTTGCCTGGAACTGCGGATCGAACCGGCCGAGCGCCTCCTGTGCGATCGACACGGCCTCGTCGGCGTCGTCGGCCAGCAACGGCAGCAGCGCCTCGGCGAAGCGTGCGAGGTTCCAGCGGGCGATCGGCGGTTGGTTGCCGTAGGCATAGCGCCCGCGCTCGTCGATCGAGCTGAACACGGTCGTCGGGTGATAGACGTCCATGAAGGCGCAAGGGCCGTAGTCGATGGTCTCGCCGGCGATCGACATATTGTCGGTGTTCATCACGCCGTGGATGAAGCCGATCGTCATCCATTGCGCGACGAGCGCGGCCTGCGCGGCGATCACGGCCTCGAACAACGCGAGATAGCGGCCATCGCCGCTGCAGTCCGGATAGTGCCGGGCGATCACATGGTCGGCGAGCAGGCGCAGCGCCTCGACATCGCCGCGGGCGGCGAAGAACTGGAAGGTGCCGATCCGGATATGGCTGGACGCGACGCGGGTCAGGACCGCGCCGGGCAGCAGCGTCTCGCGCCGGACGACCTCGCCGGTCAGGACCGCGGCAAGCGCGCGCGTCGTCGGGATGCCCAGGGCGGCCATCGCCTCGCTGACGATGTATTCGCGCAGCACCGGCCCGAGCGCCGCCCGGCCATCGCCACGACGCGAGAACGGCGTCGGGCCCGCGCCCTTGAGCTGGAGATCCCGCCGCCTGCCATGGCGATCGACAAGCTCGCCGAGCAGGATCGCCCGCCCGTCGCCGAGCTGGGGGCTGAAGCCGCCGAACTGGTGGCCGGCATAGGCGGTCGCGATCGGGACCGCACCCGCCGGCAGGCCATTGCCGGACAGCATCGCCACGCCTTCAGGGCCCTCCAGCCAGTCGGAATCCAGTCCGAGCTCCGCTGCGAGCGGCGCGTTCAATCGGATCAGCCGGGGCGCGGCGACGATGGTCGGCGCGACGGCGGCATAGAAGCGCGGTGGCAGCCGCGCATAGGAATTGTCGAAGGCGATCGGGTCCATCGCTCGAAGATAAGCGTACAGAGCCGCACCGCAACACGAGGCCGCAGCGGCGAGCGGCCCGGCCTGTGGTCAGCCCGAGCCAACCGCCTTGGCCGGATCGGTAAGCGGGATCGGCGGGTAGTGCAGGCCGCGCTGCCCCGACAGCCCGCGATTGGGCGCAGACGACAAGGCCGGCTCGGCCATCCCAACGAGTGCGCCGTCGCGCAGCCAAGCCTCGTCGCCGCCATAGAGCTGGCCGGCAAGGGCGCGGCTGAGCCGTTCCAGGGTCTCGGCATGAGCGGGGTCGGCGGCCAGATCGCGCTCTTCATGCGGATCGCGTTCGAGGTCGAAGAGCTGCAGGCGATTGCCGGCCGGATACCAGATCAGCTTGTAGCGGCCGTCATGGACCATGCGGGTCGCCTTGGCGCCGACGAGCGACTCTCCGTAGAGGATCTCGCGCCGGCGCTCGCCGACCATGGACAACCCCTCGCAACTTCCCGGCACCGGCACGCCGCAAAGGTCGAGCAGCGTCGGCATGATGTCCTGCAGGCCGACCAGGCGGCCATCGGTCGCGCCGACACCGACCCGGGAATCGCCGGTCGGGCCGGCCAGCAGCATCGGCACGGCGGCCGAGCCCTCATACATCAGTCGCTTCGCATAGAGGCCGTTGTCGCCGAGCATGTCGCCATGGTCGCCGCAGATCAGGATGACGGTGTCGTCGAGCAGCCCCTCCTCGCGCAGCGTCCCGATCAGGATGCGCAGTTGGTGATCGATATGAGTGCAGAGCGCGTAGACGGCACGGCGCGTATCGGCGAGCTGCGCCGGCGGCAATTGCTCCCAATAGTTCCAGGCGACGCGCACCGCATAGGGCAGCGTCTCCGGATCCCTCGCCCACTCGGCCATGCGCGGCGCATCGACCTCGCGCGCCCGGTAGCGCTCGAAATAGCTCGCCAGCGGCACCAGCGGCGGATGCGGATGGGTATAGGAGACGTGCCAGAAGCCGGGCCGCGTCGGGTCGCGTCGCTTGATCGTCCGCGCCGCCGCCCAGGTCGTCCAGTTGGTGACGTGCAGCTCCTCCGGCAGGTGCCAGCTGCGCCAGCCATATTCGTTGTTGCTCATGCCGTGCATGAACTGCTGGCCGGGATAGCCGCGATCGGCGAGGAAGAGCTCGTAATCATCGACGCCGCCGAGATGGCCGCGCCCCTCCTCCGCCAGCAGCGCCTCCTCGAAACCGATGCGGTTGCGCTGCGGATAGACATGGAGCTTGCCGACCGCCGCGGTCTGGTAGCCGGCGTCGCGGAAGCTCTGCGCCAGGGTCGGCAGCTGCGCCGGCATCGGCAGGGCCGGCTGGAATTCGCGGTCGCCATGGCCGCGCGGGCTGGTGCCGGTCATCATCGAGCGCCGCGCCGGGATGCAGATCGGGCACTCGGCATAGGCGTTGGTGTAGCGCGTGCCGACGCGGGCGATCTGGTCGAGCGTCGGGGTCTCCACCACCGGATGGCCGGCGATGCCGAGCAGCCGCGCCGGCCATTGGTCGACCGTCACGAACAGGACGTGGTTGCGCCGAGGCGCCTCCGCTGCGGCTTGCGGCGGCGGAACGGCCTCGCCGGCGAGTTCCTCGTAACGGTCGGTGGCTGCGTCCGGCATCGTCCTGCCCTCAATTCGCCTTGGCGCCGGAAATGCGGACGAGCTCCGCGATCTTGCCGGCCTCGGCCTTGATGAAATCGCCGAAGGCGGCCGGCGTGCCGCCGACCAGATCGATGTTCAGCGCCGCCATGCGCTCGCGCACCACCGGGTCGGCGACGACTTTGTTGAGCTCTGCATTGAGCCGCTCGACGATCGCCGCAGGCGTCTTCGCCGGCACGAAGAGCCCGTGCCAGGAGGCGAACTCGTAGCCCGGCGCACCCGCCTCGGCGATGGTCGGCACGTCCGGCAAGGCGGCCGAGCGCTTCGGCCCGGTGACGCCGAGCGCCCGCAGCGCGCCCTCGCGCGCCATCGGCACGGCGGTGCCGTCGATCATCGCCGTGACATGGCCGGCGACGAGGTCGTTGATCGCCGGTGCCGAGCCGCGATAGGGCACATGCGTGCCCAGCATCCCGGTCTTCGCCTTGAGCAGCTCGAAGGCGAGATGCTGCGGTGTGCCGAGGCCGGCCGAGGCATAGGTCAGCTTGTCGGGATTGGCCTTGCCGAAGACGACGAGCTCGGCGAGGTCCTTGGCCGGCCCCTTGGGATTGACCACCAGCAGCAGCGAGACCGAGGTCAGCCGGATCACCGGCGTGAAATCCTCCATCGGCCGGTAGGAGAGCTTGTCCTGCAGCGCCGGGTTGATGGCGTGGGTGGCGATGTCGCCGATCAGCAAGGTGTGGCCGTCGGGCTCGGCATGGGCGGCGTCGGCCGTGCCGATCGCGCCGGCCGCGCCGGGCTTGTTGTCGATCACCACCGGCTGGCCGAGCGCCTCGCTGAGCTTGGGACCGATCAGCCGGCCGAGCAGGTCGACATTGCCACCGGCCGGATAGGGCACGACGAGCCGGATCGGCTTGCTCGGCCAGGGCGCCTGTGCTGCCGCCGGCACGGCCCAAAGTCCGGCTGCCGCAAGCGCCGCGACCAGCATGCCGCGCCTCAAGCCGTCTGCACCATCCCGACCGGTCATCGCTCGATCCTCCCGCAAGGCAGGCATTGCTTCCGCCCGCTCGACGATGAAAATCTGCGACTGGAAAGCCATCGAGAAATTAATTTTGCTTATAAGTGATTTTCTCCGGAGGCCGCATGGACCAGAGACAGTTGTCCTCCTTCGTCACCCTGGCGGAGGAACTTCATTTCGTCCGGGCGGCGGGACGCCTCGGCGTGACCCAGCCGGCGCTCAGCCAGCAGATCGCCCGGCTGGAGGAAACGCTCGCGGTCAGGCTGTTCGAGCGGACCAAGCGCCGCGTCGCCCTGACCGATGCCGGCCGCGTCTTCCTTACCGACGCGCTCGCGATCCTGCGCCAGTTCGAGCTGGCGGCGATCGGTGCCCAGCGGGCGGCGAAAGGCCAGATCGGCCGCCTGACCATCGGCTTCGTCGAGGCTTCACCCTTCAATGTGCTGCCGCGGCTGGTCTCCCGGCTCAGCCGCGAATTGCCGGAGGTCTCCCTCGTCCTGCAGGAGATGGTCACCGAAGAGCAGGTCGAGGCGCTGCGCTCGGGCCGGATCGATGTCGGCCTGCTCAGGCCGATGTTCAACGAGCCCACCTTCGGCAGACTGCCATTGCTGCGGGAGCACTATCTCGTTGCCCTGCCGGCGGGCCATCCGCTGGCGCAGCAGGAAGCCGTCGCTTTGTCGGCGCTGCGCCACGAGCGCTTCATCGTCACGCCGGCGCGCAAGCGCCGCTATGTCGAGGGCCGTTTCCGCGCCGCCTTCAGGCGTGCGGGCTTCGAGCCCGAGGTCGCGCAGGAGGTCAACCAGCTCCACACCATCATCGGGCTGGTCGGCGGCGGCATCGGGGTTGCGCTGGTGCCGCATTCGGTTTCGCGGCTCGACCTCGAAGGCGTGGTCTACCGCCCGCTGCGGGACAAGGATGCCCCGGTGGCCGAGCTCGTCGCCGCCTGGTCGCTCGAGCGCGAGACGCCGGTCCTGCGCCGCTTCCTGGCAATCGCGCAGGCGACGGCCTCGGCTGCTCCCTCGCCGGATCATCCACCCCTGACCTAGCGCTGAACGAGCTGCGTCGACGTCGCGAGGCCGAACCGCTTCATCTTCGCGTAGAGCGTGGGCCTGGTGATGCCGAGCAGCTCGGCCGCCTTGGTCAGGTTGAGGCTGGTCTCGGCCAGGGCGGCCCGGATGGCGAGATGCTCGGCTTCCAGCAGCGACATCGCCCGGCCCGCGGGCTCCGTCGCGTGGCTCGGCTGAACCGCTGCCGGCCCGTCCGTCAACCAGTCGAGCGGCAGGTCCTCGACTTCGTCGGAATCCGTCATGTTGACCAGCCGCTCGATCAGGTTCTGCAGCTGGCGGACATTTCCGGGCCAGTCATGCGTCTCGAGCTGCCGCAGCGCGCGCGGGCCGAGCGAGAGCGCCGGCCGATGCATCACGGCACAGGATCGCCTGATCGATTCGTCGGCCAGCCGGGCGATGTCCTCGCGCCGCTCGCGCAAGGCCGGCAAGTCGATCCGCACCACATTGAGGCGGTAATAAAGGTCTTCGCGGAACGCCTGCTTCGCGACGAGCTCGCGCAGGTCGCGGTTGGCGGCGGCGATCACCCGGACATCGACCGGCAGGCTCGACGTCCCGCCAATCCGCGTGACCTGCCGCTCCTGGAGGACCCGCAGCAGCTTCGCCTGCACGTCCAGCGGCATCTCGGAGATCTCGTCCAGGAAGATCGTGCCGCCGGAGGCGAGCTCGAAGCGCCCGGGCCGCCCGGCCTTGTCCGCGCCGGTGAAGCTGCCCGGCGCATAGCCGAACATCTCGCTCTCGATCAGGTCGCGCGGCAGGGCGGCGCAATTGACCGCCACGAACGGGCCCGCCGCCCGCTGGCCGTCATTGTGGATCGACTGCGCGAAGATCTCCTTGCCGGTACCGCTCTCGCCGCGCAGCAGCACGGTGGCGCTTGAGCGCGCGGCGCGGCGCGCATTGTTGATCGCGTCCTTGATCGCGCGCGAATGGCCGATGATGTCGGAAAAGCGATAGCGCGCCCTGTCGCCGGCGAGGCGGTTGGACAGCCGCTTGACGCGGGCCATCTCGCGGAAGGTGTTGACGATGGAGACCACCGTCCCGTCCTCGCCGATGATCGGGACGGCGGTGTCCATCAGGTGCAGCGCGACGTTGCGGGTGCGGATATGCAGCTCCCGGTCGATATAGCCCTGCCGCGTCGCGAAGATCGGGGCGATGATCGGGTCGAAGTCGAGCAGCTCGTGGAACGGCCTGCCGACGCTGGTCGCCGGGTCGAGCTGCAGGATGCGGCCGCCGGGAGCGTTGAGATAGCGCAGGATGCCCGAGCGATCGAGGACGAGCAGCCCGTCCGAGATGTGGTCGATGATCGCTTCCTGCTCGCGCGCCACCTGCCACAGCGCCTTCGCCTGGTCGAGGAGATCGATCGTCCGTGCGACGAAGCCGCATCCCATCCTGCACAGGCCGTCCAGCAGCCGCGCCTCGGCCCCCTTCGAAGCCGAAACGACGAAGAACCATTGCTCGGACGACCGGATCGGCAGGCTGCTCGCGACGGCCGGCCGCTCGTCGGGCAGGTCGAGGGCCTGCGGCGCATCGCGCGACAAGTCCGGGATGGCGCCCAACCGGGCCGGGAAGGTGGCATGGCCGGCGCAGGCCGTCAGCTGGCCGGCCGCATCGTAGACGGCCGCCGCGAACGTCAGCTGCGGCTGCAGCGAGGCGAAGAGATCGCAGAGTTCGCCGAGATGGTCGTCCAGGCTCTCCGTCAGCGAACGATCTTGCATGGCCACCCATCGCCCCGGAACCGAACCCGTCGGGCCCAGGATAGCAGCAGCGCTGGAGTAATTCCGCAATTCTCCGTATCGCGGAATTACTCCAGGTCTCTGTTTTATCGCATTTTCTTCACGCGAACCGGCGTCCACTTCGCTCGAAAATGCGCCATGGCGCGGGCACATCGATCGAACGCCTACCCGACCTCCAGTCCCTCGAGATAGGTCTCGCGGACCTCCGGCATCGCCAGCAACTCGGCCGACGGCCCCTGGTGCACCACGCGGCCGGTCTGGAGCACATAGCCGCGATCGGCGATGGCGAGCGCCTGGCCGACATTCTGCTCGACCAGCAGCACCGCGATGCCCTCCACCGCATTGATCGCGCGCACGGCGCCGAAGATCTGCCGGATGATCAGCGGAGCCAGCCCGAGCGAGGGCTCGTCGAGCAGCAGCAGCTTGGGGCGCTGCATCAGCGCGCGGCCGATCGCCAGCATCTGCTGCTCCCCGCCCGACATCGTGCCGGCCCGCTGCGTCCTGCGCTCCTGCAGCCGCGGAAACAGCCTGAACACCTTGGCGAGATCGTCCTCGAAATGCCGGGGGTCGACGAGGGTGGCACCAATCTGCAGATTTTCCAGCACGGTCATCTGCGGCATGATCCGGCGACCTTCCGGGGCATGGGCGATGCCCAGCCGCGCCACCTCATGCGCCGGCAGGCCGCCGATCGGCCGGCCCTCGAACAGGACCTCGCCGGAGCGCGCCGCCGGGCGGCCGAACACCGTGTTCAGCAGCGTCGATTTTCCCGCGCCATTGGCGCCGAGCAGCGCGACGATCTCGCCCTGGCCGACGCGGATGTCGAGCCCGTGCAGCACCTCGACCTGGCCGTAGCCGGAGCGCAGCCCACGCAGCTCGAGCAGCGGAGCAGCCTGCCTGGAAGCCGGCTCCACCTTCCGGGGAGGACCTGATTCCGCCTCGGAAGGTGTGTCGCCGAGATAGGCCGCGACGACTCGGGGATCGCGCTTGACCTGGTCCGGCGTGCCCTCGGCGATCTTGCGGCCGTGATCGAGCACGATGACATGCTGCGACACGTTCATGACGACGCTCATGTCGTGCTCGATCAAGAGGATGCCGATGCCGCGCTCCTCTGTGAGCTGCCGCAGGGTCTCGCCCAGCGCCAGGGATTCGCGCGGGTTCAGGCCGGCGGCCGGCTCGTCCAGGCAGAGGAAGCGCGGATCGAGGCACATGGCGCGTGCGATCTCCAGGCGCCGCTGCAGGCCATAGGGCAAGGTCCCGGCTTCATCATTGGCGCGCTCGGCCAGCCCCATGCGGGCGAGCCAGGCCATGGCCTCATCGATCGCCTGCCGCTCGGCGACCCGGAAGGACGGCAGCCCGAACAGCCCCTTCAGCTGCAGCAGGCCAGCACCGCTCATCGCCCGGTGGCGCGCGACGAGCAGGTTCTCCAGCGCCGTCATGCCGGCGAACAGGCGGATGTTCTGGAAGGTCCGGGCGATACCGGCCTCATGGACGATCCTGTGCCCCGGCAAGGCATCGACCCGGACGCTGCCGGCGCCGTGCCGGAGGGTGATCTCACCCGCGCTCGGCTTGTAGAAGCCGGTGAC
The DNA here is from genome assembly GCF_058986765.1 of Allobosea sp. GW821-FHT03A12. NCBI lineage: Bacteria > Pseudomonadati > Pseudomonadota > Alphaproteobacteria > Hyphomicrobiales > Alloboseaceae > Allobosea > Allobosea sp. GW821-FHT03A12. Next base: position 835,276 of record NZ_JBYSVZ010000001.1, on the reverse strand, counting down.
GCAGTTGAAGGCCGTCGTCTTGCCGGCACCGTTGGGGCCGATGATCGCCGTGACCTCGCCGGCCCGCGCCGTCATGTCGAGGCCGTCGATGGCAACGATGCCACCGAAGCGCATCTTGAGCCCGCGAACCTCCAGGGCGGCCGCTTCCCGCTTGCGGTTGCTCATCGCGCCACCCTTGCGCCGATGTCGTAGCGCGCGAGATCGACGCGGACAGAGGGGCTGCGGCCGGAAATCAGCCCGCCCGGCTTCCAGACCATGATCAGGACCATGGCGAGCCCGAACAGCAGCATGCGGAACTCCGCGAAGTTCCGGCCGAGCTCGGGCAGCCCGACCAGGACGGCGGCGGCGATCACCACGCCGATCTGGCTGCCCATGCCGCCGAGCACGACGATGGCGAGGATCACCGCGCTTTCGGTGAAGGTGAAGCTTTCCGGGCTGATGAAGCCCTGCCTCGCCGCGAAGAAGCAGCCGGCGAAGCCGCCGAGCATCGCGCCGAGCGAGAACGCGGTCAGCTTGACGATCGTCGGGTTGAGGCCGACGGCCCGGCAGGCGATTTCGTCCTCGCGCAGGGCCTCCCAGGCGCGGCCGATGGGCAGGCGCCGCAGCCGTTCGGTGAAGGCCAGCGTCAGCAGCGCCAGGCACAGCACGATGTAATAGAGCCAGGCGATGCGATGCACCGGCGAGAACGGCACGCCGAAGAACTGCGAGACGGTCGTGACGCCATCGGGAGCGCTTGCCGCGAACGGCATGCCGAAGAAGGTCGGGCGCGGGATGGCGGCGATGCCGTTCGGGCCCCCGGTCACATCAGACCAGTTGATCAGCACGATGCGGATGATCTCGCCAAAGCCGAGGGTGACGATCGCCAGATAGTCGCCGCGCAGGCGCAGCACCGGGAAGCCGAGGAGGAGGCCGAGACAGGCGGCAACCAGGCCGCACAGCGGCAATGCGAGCCAGAAGCCGACCCCGAACTGCGTGGCGAGCAGGCCGAACGTATAGGCCCCGGCCGCATAGAAGGCGACATAGCCGAGATCGAGCAGGCCGGCGAGCCCGACGACGATGTTCAGCCCCCAGCCGAGCATGACGTAGATCAGGAAGGTCGTCGCCAGGTCGAGCTCGTAGCGGGTGGCGAAGGGCATCAGCGGGAAAGCGAAGGCGAGCGCGGCCGCCAGGGCGATCCAGCCCGGCGACGGGCGCAGCGCCGCCAGCGCCGGCCGGCCGGCGGAGGGACCTGCCCGGCTCCGCAGCGCCTCGATCGCGAAACGGCCGAGGAAGGCGGCGACCACCGGCAGCAGGATCCAGAGCGGCCGGGTGATCAGGGCGTTGTGGCCGGCCTCGTCGGATAGCCTGACGCCCGCCAGCGGCAGGGCCAGCACGCAGGTCGCCAGCGCGGCGAGACAGGCATGCCTGAATGCTAAGGCCGCATCGAAGGAAGCGCGCTCCATCGCTCAGACCTTCTGCAGATGCGGGCGGCCGAGCAGCCCGGTCGGCAGCACGGTCAGGACGAGGATGAGAACGGCGAACACTGCGACGTCCTTGTAGGCGCCGGAGACGTAGCCACCCCAATAGGCCTCCACCAGGCCGATCAGCAGTCCGCCGACCATCGCGCCGGGGATCGAGCCGATGCCGCCGAGGACGGCAGCGGTGAACGCCTTTACCCCGGCGAGGAAGCCGATGAAGAAGTCGATCGAGCCGTAATAGAGCGTGACCATCAGCCCCGCGGCGGCGGCGAGCGCCGCGCCGATGACGAAGGTCAGCGAGATCGTGCGGTCGACATCGATGCCGACCATGCCCGCCATCCCCATGTCCTGCTCGCAGGCCCGCTGCGAGCGGCCGAGGCGGGTGCGTTCGATCAGCACGGTGAGCAGCACCATCAGCGCCAGCGTCAGCGCGATGATCGCGATCTGGATGCCGGTGATCTGGACGGAGAAGCCCTGGCTCTCCATCAGCGTGAAGCTTCCCGGGACCACGGCTGGCAGCGTGCGGGTGCGCGCGCCCTGCAGGAGCTGCACATAGTTCTGCAGGAAGATCGACATGCCGATCGCGGAGATCAGCGGCGCCAGCCGGAAGGATTTGCGCAAGGGCCGATAGGCGATGCGCTCGACGGCCCAGCCATAGACGGCGGTGAAGATGATCGCGATCAGGAGCACGAGCACGATCGCCAGCGGAGCCCAGCTCACCCCGGCGAGCCCGAGCGCGGTGAAGGCGATCAGCGAGATGAAGGCGCCGATCATGTAGATCTCGCCATGGGCGAAATTGATCATGCCGACGATGCCGTAGACCATCGTATAGCCGAGCGCGACGAGGCCGTAGATCGCGCCGAGCGTCAGGCCGTTGATGGTTTGCTGGATGAAATACGCCATTGTGCTGTCCGGATTGCGCGCTGGGCGGCGCCGAAAGGGAGCCCCGCCCGGCGCTGCCGGACGGGGCGGGGCACGTCGGATCACTTCAACGGCGCGTATTTCCCGCCATTCCAGCTGTAGAGGATGAACGGCTCGCTGCTGGAATCGCCCTTCGCATCGAAGGCGATGGTGCCGAGCACGGTGTCGAAGCGGCCGGCATGCAACGCGGCGGAGACCTTGAGGCCATCCTTGCTCTTCGCCTGCGCCGCAGCCTGCGCGTAGGCCTGCACCGCGGCATAGGTGTAGAGCGTATAGCCCTCCGGCTCGTATCTGGCGTCGCGGAACGCCTTGACGATCGCCTGGGCCTTGGGGTTGTCGCGCGGATCGGGCGCGAAGGTCATCAGGAAGCCGTCCGTCGCCGCGCCGCCGATCGAGGCGAACTCGCTCGAGGCGATGCCGTCGCCGCCCATGAAGGTTGCTTTCAGCCCCTGCTCGCGTGCCTGGCGCAGGAGGAGGCCCGCCTCGGCGAAATAGCCGCCGAAATAGACGAAATCGACATTGGCCGCCTTCAGCTTCGAGACCAGCGCCGAGAAATCCTTCTCGCCTTGCGTCACGCTGTCATAGACGACCTCGGTGGTGCCGGCCTTGTTGAGGCCTGCCTTGATGCCGTCGGCGATGCCTTTCCCGTAGGTCGACTTGTCGTGGATGATGGCGACCCGCGAGCCGAGCTTGCGCTTGAGAATCTCGGCGGCCGCGACCTCGGCCTGCTGGTCGTCGCGCCCGGAGGTACGGAACACCGTCTTCAGCCCACGATCGGTCATCAGCGGATTCGTCGAGGCCGGGCTGATCATCGGCAGACCGGCTTCGGCATAGACGTCCGAGGCCGGGATCGAGGATGAGCTGCAGAAATGGCCGATGACCGCCGCGACCGCCTGGCCGGCGAGCTTGTTGGCCGCCGCCACCGCCTGCTTGGGATCGCAGGCGTCATCCTCGATACGTAGCACGATCTTTTCGCCATTGATGCCGCCCGCGGCGTTGATCGCGGCGGCGGCGGCTTCGGCGCCCTTGGTGATCTGCTGGAAGAACGAGGCGTATTGTCCCGAGACCGGGCCGACGACGCCCAGCGTCACGTCCGCCCGCGCCGCCGTGACGGCAGATGCGAGGATCGCGGTCGACAGGACCAGGAGGCTGCGGATGCTCATGTTATTCCCCTCTTCGTTTTTTGGATGAAACATCGAGCCGGCCGCACCGGGATTTTCCCTGGCGCGGCCGGATCGCAAGCGCCTCAGGCGCTTTTCTTGCGGTTGGCGAAGCCTGCGACGCGCAGCGCCCCGTCGGGCTGCCCGAAGGCTTCGATCGTCACCGTTTCCTCGAGGGCGACCGCCCGCCAGAGCGGCTCGCCCAGTTCCCCGTTCAGCAGCGTCTTGAGCTTCCCGACGGCGAAGCGTGATTTCGACGCGACCGTCCGCGCCATCTCCAGCGCCCGGGCGGTGAGCTGCTCGCGCGGGACCACGGCATTGACCAGCCCGAGCCGCTCCAGCCTCTGCGCGCTCTGGCGCTCCCCGAGCAGCATCAGCTCCATCGCGCGCTGGTAGCCAACAGCCTGCGGCAGCAGATGGGTGACGCCGCCGGTCACGAACTGGCCCCAGTCCATCTCCGGGAAGAAGGCGACGAGATCGTCGGCGGCCACCACCAGATCGCAGTTCAGCAGCCATTCGAAGCCACCGCCCACGGCATAGCCGTGCACCGCCCCGATGATCGGCTTGTCGCAGCCCAGCATCAGCTTCGTGATGCCCTGAATCGCGCCGATATGGGCGCGGATCGAGGCGTCGCTCTCGCTCTGCAGCTCGAATTCCTTGAGGTCGTCGCCGGAGCAGAAGGCCCGCCCCGCCCCCGTCAGGATCAGCACGGACGCCTCGGGATCGGCGATGGCCGCCTCAAGCGCCGCGGCGAAGGCGGCGAGCAGAGCCCCGCTGATCGCATTGAGGCGCTCGGGGCGGTTGAGCGTGACGGTGCCAATGGCGCCCTGGCGTTCGTAGAGAGCAAAGCTCATGGGTCAGGTCCTTTCGATCAGGGTGGTCTTGCCGTCGGTCCGGGGCAGGCTGTCGCAGGCGACGAGCCTGACCTCCGCCGAAGCGCCGGCATGGTCGCGGATGGCGCCCTCCAGCGCCTGCGCCGCATGCGGCCAGTCATGCGGCGCAAGCCCCGGCGCCGCCTCCGCCTTGACCACGATGCGGTCCCAGGGCCCCTTGCCCTCGAGCAGGATGCGGAACTGGCCCGAAGCGATGTCGGGCCGGCTGAACACGCCCTTCTGCACCGCGCTCGGAAAGACGTTGATGCCGCGGACGTTGAACATGTCGTCGGTGCGGCCGGTCACCCGGAAGCGCCAGGCCGTCCGGCCGCATTCGCACGGGCCCGTACCCGTCACCGTGACAACGTCGCGCGTGCGGAAGCGGACGAGCGGCTGGCATTCCTTGGCGAGATGCGTGCAGACGAGCTCGCCGCTCTCGCCCTCGCGGATCGGCAGGCTGTTGCCTTGGGGATCGACAAGCTCGGCGAAGATCGCATCGGCGCCGTGGAAATGCAGGTCGTTGCTACGCTCGCACTGGCTGGCGAAATTGCTCAGCACTTCCGACATGCCGTAATTGGCGTTGCGGACGCCGAAGCCCCAGGCCCGTTCCATGACACTGCGGAATTCGAGGTTGTCGAGCCCGGCCTCGCCGCCGAACAGGCCGATGCGCAGCTTCAGGTCGCGCGGCTCTCTACCCTCCGCCCGCAGCAGCTTCTCCAGCAGCGCGGGATAGGACGGCGTACAGGAGATCGCGGTCACCCCGAGATCCGCGATCGTGTCGAGGAGCAGCCTAGTGTTTCCGACGCCGAAGGGTACGACACACGCGCCAGCCGCCTCCAGGGTCATGTGGTCGGTGACCCCGCCGGTCCACATGCAGTAGTTCAGGCAATGGACGACCCGGTCGCCGGGCCGAAGCCCGGCCGAGAACTGAGCACGCCCGCCGACATGGGCGATCAGGTCGACATCGCGCCGGCTATTGGCGAGCTGCAGCGGGCGCCCGGTCGTTCCCGAGGTCCGGTGGATGCGCACGACCTGGTCTTCGCGGCAGGCGATATAGGAGCCGAACGGATAGGAGGCCTCCTGGCTCCGGCGCAGTTCGTCCTTCTCGGTGAAAGGCAGGGAACTCAGGGCATCGAGCCGCAGGCCCGGCCTGGCGCGTCCGGAGAATTTGTCCTGATAGAACCGCGAATGGGAGCGGACATAGTCCCATTGCCGGTCCCAGAGCCGGTCCTGATGCGCCCGGATCTCCGCGGCGGGCAGGGTCTCGAATTCGGGATGAAGCACCGCATCGGTCATGAGACGGGTATCCTCAGGCCTGGGCCGGTGTCGCGGAGGGCGGGAAATGGGAGGGCCGCCGGGAGGCTCGCGCCTCGATCGCCGCGACGTCGACGATGGCGCGGCTGTGCCGGCCCTTGCCGACGGCCCCACCGGCATCCTCGGACCAGACCTCGAACCAGAAGAGCTTGCCCTCCCGGCCGGTCAGGCGCGCATGGCTGCGCAGCTCATGGCCGACAGGCGTCGGGGCGAGATGGGAAATCTCCACCGCGACGCCGACGGAGACCTCGCCTTGGGCCAGATGAGGCGCGAGAATGGCCGCCGCGGCTCGCTCCATCTCCCGGATCAGCGAGGGCGTTCCGAGGACCTGCGGATAATGCTCGCCTGCACGGGAAGCGACGGCGCTCGCCGTCATCGCCATGTCGACTGTGGCGAAGAGCGTCGCCTCATCACCAGGGTTCGCTGACATCAAGACCTCCTTGCGATATCAAGGAGTCGATGCGCAGGAGTCGTGCCAACCGCTTAGTTCTTCCTAAGCGATTGTGATTTCATAATAAAATGTACGAAAGAATTTTACGTCAGCTCAAAACATATAATATTTTTACGTAAAGAAATTATACTATAGATTAGAAAAAAATCGCACTGCTGTCGTCTTCTTGAGGCCGGCAACCAAACTCAGGCGGGCCCGGCCCGCCCGATCGAGCCGGCATCGTCATCGGCCCCGGACCAGCCGTTGCCTCGCGGCCCGCGCAGCGCGCCGGCCGATTGCCGCACCACCTCCGCGATCTCCAGCAGCTGCCGCGCCAGCGGACTGGTCTTGCGCCAGACCATGCCGATGGTCCGGGAGGGCTCCGGCGCCTTGAAATGCGTGATTGCGACCGAGGCCGAGCGCGTCTCGACCGCAACCGCCATCTCCGGGATCAGCGTGACGCCCAGCCCGGCATCGACCATCTGCACCAGCGTCGACAGCGAGCTGGCGTCGAGCAGGTCGCGCGACTGCACGGTGCGCGGTTTGGTGCTGCAGAACGACAGGGCCTGCTCGCGGAAGCAATGTCCCTCCTCCAGCAGCAGCAACCGCATCTCGCGCAGCGCCTCGCGGTCGGGCGCCGGCTTGCCCTCCTCCGCGCGCGGCCGCACCAGCACGAAGCGCTCGGTGAACAGAGCGACCTCGGTCAGCGACGGCTCCGACACCGGCAGCGCGACGATCGCCATGTCCAGCCGCCCCTCATTCAGTTCCTGAACCAGCTTCGGCGTCAGCGTCTCGCGGACATTGAGGTCGAGCTCGCCATGCAGGCGCGTGAGATCGCCGATCAGGCCGGGCAGCAGATAGGGCGCCACCGTCGGGATCACGCCGATGCGCAGGCGCGTGACCTGCCCGTCCCGCGAGGCGTGCGCATACCCCTCCAGCTCGTCGAGCGAGCGCAGGACATCGCGCGCGCGCGCCGCGATCTCCTCGCCGAAGCGCGTCAACCGAACCTGGCGCCGGTCCCGTTCGAACAGCTCGGCGCCGAATTCCGCCTCCAAGGCCTTGATCTGCTGCGACAGGGCCGGCTGCGAGATCGCGCAGGCTTCGGCCGCACGGCCGAAATGGCCGTGCCGCGCCAGCGCCTCGAAATAGCGCAGCTGCTTGAAGGTCAGGTTCGTCATAATCTGAGCTTATCGTCGCGATCAGAAAATCGGAATTAAAATAATGAAACGGCCCTGCTAAGACCCATCCCGGAACCCAGCCGAGCTTCGGAGAGAGAGATGAACGCGAAGACTGAGGACAGCACGGGCAAGTGCCCCGTCGCCCATGGCGGCGGCGCCCGTCAGAACCGCGACTGGTGGCCGAGCCAGCTGCCTGTCGACCTCTTGAACCAGCACTCGGCCAAGTCCGATCCGCTCGATCCGGCCTTCAGCTACCGCGAGGCGTTCAAGAAGCTCGACTATGAGGCGCTGAAGAACGACCTGCGCAAGCTGATGACCGACTCGCAGGACTGGTGGCCTGCCGACTTCGGCAATTACGGCCCGCAATTCGTGCGCATGTCCTGGCATGCCGCCGGCACCTATCGCCTCGCCGACGGCCGCGGCGGCGGTGGTCGCGGCCAGCAGCGCTTCGCGCCGCTCAACAGCTGGCCGGACAATGTCAACATCGACAAGTCGCGCCGCCTGCTCTGGCCGATCAAGCAGAAATACGGCCAGGCCATCTCCTGGGCCGACCTGCTGATCCTGACCGGCAATGTCGCGCTGGAGACCATGGGCTTCCGCACCTTCGGCTTCGCTGGCGGCCGCGAGGACACCTGGGAACCCGATCACGACGTCAACTGGGGCGCCGAGACCGCTTGGCTGACCCATCGCCCCCTCGACAAGTTCGACGCGCCGCTGAGCGCCACCGAGATGGGCCTGATCTACGTCAATCCGGAAGGTCCAGGCGCCAATGGCGATCCGATCTCGGCGGCGCATTTCATCCGCGAGACCTTCGCCCGCATGGCGATGAACGACGAGGAGACGGTCGCGCTGATCGGCGGCGGCCACACCTTCGGCAAGACCCATGGCGCTGCGCCCGAGTCGCATAAGGGCCCGGATCCGGAAGGCGCCGAGCTCGAGGCGCAGGGCCTCGGCTGGGCCAGCAATTTCGGCACCGGCCACGGCGCCGACGCGGTCGGCAGCGGCATCGAGGTCACCTGGACGCAGACCCCGGCGCAGTGGAGCAACTTCTTCTTCGAGAACCTGTTCAAATACGAATGGGTGCAGACGCGCAGCCCCGGCGGCGCGATTCAGTGGGAGGCAAAGGACGCCGAGGCGGTCATCCCCGACGCCCACGACCCGTCGAAGAAGCACAAGCCGACCATGCTGACGACCGACCTGTCGCTGCGCCTGGACCCGGCCTATGAGAAGATCTCGCGCCGCTTCCTCGAGAACCCGCAGGCCTTCGCCGAGGCCTTCGCCCGCGCCTGGTTCAAGCTGACCCATCGCGATCTCGGCCCGCACTCGCGCTATCTCGGCCCGGAAGTGCCGAAGGAGGAGCTGATCTGGCAGGACGTGCTGCCGGCCGCCGACCATCCGCTGGTCAACGCCGCCGACGTCGCCGCGCTCAAGGAGAAGATCAAGGCCTCTGGCCTGTCCGTCTCCGAGCTGGTCGGCACCGCCTGGGCCTCGGCCGCGACCTTCCGCGGCGGCGACAAGCGCGGCGGCGCCAATGGCGCCCGCGTCCGCCTCGCACCCCAGAAGGACTGGGAGGTCAACCAGCCGGCCCAGCTCGCCAGGGTGATCGAGGTGCTCGACGGCATCCGCCGCCAGTTCAACAAGGAGGCCGACGGCGACCAGAAGGTCTCGCTGGCCGACCTGATCGTGCTGGCCGGCAATGTCGGCGTCGAGCAGGCGGCCAAGGCCGCCGGCCATAACGTCAGCGTGCCGTTCACTGCGGGCCGCACCGACGCGAAGCAGGAGCAGACTGACACCCACTCCTTCGATGTGATGGAGCCGGCGCTGGACGGCTTCCGCAACTACCAGAAGCCGGGCGCCAGGGTGCCGGCCGAGGTGGCGCTGATCGACCGGGCCCAGCTGCTGACGCTGACCGCGCCCGAGCTAACGGTGCTGATCGGCGGCCTGCGCGCCATCGACATCAATGCCGACGGCTCCAGGCACGGTGTGCTGACCAACCGGCCGGGCGCGCTGACGAACGACTTCTTCGTCAACCTGCTCGACATGGGCACGCAGTGGAAGGCGACTTCCGAGGCCAAGGACGTGTTCGAGGGCACCGATCGCAAGACCGGCGCCGCCAAGTGGACCGGCACCCGCGTCGATCTCGTCTTCGGCTCGAACTCGATCCTGCGCGCCCTCGCCGAGGTCTATGCCAGCACCGACGCCAAGGAGAAGTTCGTCAAGGACTTCGTCGCGGCCTGGACCAAGGTGATGAACCTCGACCGCTTCGACGTCGCCTGAGAATAGCGATGCGGGGCCGCCCGGTGGCGGCCGCGCCTTGATCAAGGCAGCACAATCATGGCGCTGGACGCGTGACCGTCGCCTTCAGCCCTGCGCCCAGGGGACGATTCTCCAATGCCAGCGCCGCGCCCAGGCGCGCGAGTGCGACCTCGACGATCGAAAGACCCAGGCCGGTTCCGACCGTCCTGCTGCTGCGCCCTCGATAGAAGCGCTGCGTCACCAGCGATATCTCCTCGTCCGGAATGCCCGGGCCATCATCCTCGACCGCGAACGCATTGTCCGCGACGCGCAGCCAGCGCACCTGCCCGCCTGGAAGGCTCTGTCCGCAGGCATTCTCATGCAGGTTACGCAGGGCCAGCCGCAGACTGTCAGGCTCCCCCAGCACGACGAAGTCATCGAGACGCGGGTCGATCTCGACGGTCTGCCCCGGCCATTTCCGCTCGCCATCGATCTCGCGCAGCAATGGACCGACGAGGATGCGCTGCCGGTCGGAGCCGGTAGCGTCCGCATCCAGCCTGGCCAGGACGAGCAATTGGCTGATCAGCCGGGCGGTCCGGTCCACGCCCTCGATGATCCTGTCGAGCGCCGAGAGGCGCATCGCGTCGCTATCGGCTGCCCGCGCGATCTGCGCCTGCGTGCGGATGCCGGCGAGCGGTGTTCGCAGCTCGTGCGCGGCGAAGGCGGTGATCTCGCGCTCATGCCGCCGGGCCAGGTCGAGACGCCGGAACAGCCCGTTCAATGCATCGGTGAGCGGGCGGATTTCCCTGACCGCATTGGCGCCGATAGGGCTCAGATCATCCGCCGGGCGGCTCTGCAGGTCACGGGCGATCTGACGGAGCGGGGCAAGCCCCCTGCCGACGCTGAGCCAGATCAGCCCGGCGAAGAGCGGCAGCATCAGCAAGGTCGGCGCCACCAGCCCGAGCACGAGATCCTGGACGAGCCGCTCGCGCAGGCCAAGGCGGTCACCAACCAGCACCCGCACCCCCTTGGCCGCATCCTCGATGGCATAGACACGCCACGCCTCGCCATTGATCACGCTGTCATGGAAGCCGCTGGCATGCGCAGAAAGCCGCTCGGCCGGGGCCGTCGTCGACGCCGCGACGAGACGCCCGCCCAGCGACCAGATCTGGCAGGAGAGCTGGCGCTCGTAGCCGGCCGCTTCCGCGGGATTCAACTGCGGAGTACCGGCGATTGCTGCCTGGGAAGAGCTATCGTCGTGCACCAGCGAGGCGACCATGCGCGCCGCTTCCTGCAGGCGCGTGTCGAGCACACGCTCGAGTTCGTTCTTGGTCCCGAGATAGATCCAGGCCGTCGCAGCAAGCCAGATCAGGCTCGTGGTGACCACCAGGATCGCAAATAGCCGACCGCGCAGCGAGCTCATGACGCGCTCTTGAGACGATAGCCGAGGCCGCGCACCGTCTCGATCAGCTCGCGCCCGAGCTTCTGCCTGAGATTATGGATATGGACCTCGATCGCATTGCTCTCGACGTCCTCCTGCCAGCCATAGAGCCGCTCCTCCAGTTGCGCGCGCGAGCGGATGACGCCCGGCCGCTCCGCCAGCGCGCGCAGAACGGCGAACTCCCGTCGCGTCACATCAATCGTCGTGCCGTCTCGCGCCACCGCGTGGCGCTCAGGATCGAGCACGAGGCCCCCAGTCGTGATCGCGGGCGCTGCCCGGCCTTCGCCACGTCGCCCGATCGCGCGCAGCCGCGCCGCAAGCTCGTCGAGGTCGAAGGGCTTGCCGAGATAGTCGTCGGCGCCGCGGTCGAGCCCGGCGATGCGGTCGCGGGTCTCGTCGAGCGCGGTCAGCAGCAGGATCGGGCAGCGCTCGCCCTGTGTCCGCAGGTCCCGGAGCAGATCGAGGCCCGATCCGTCCGGCAGCATGATGTCGAGCACCATCGCGTCGAAGGCGCCGGCCGCCAGCGCATGCCGCGCATCGGCGCAACTGCCGACCAGCTCGGCGTTCATGCCGTGCAGCTTCAGCCCGACGGCGAGACCGTCGGCGAGGAGCGGGTCGTCTTCGACGATGAGCACGCGCATGTGACCTCCACGGCCCAGCATCACCGCCGAGCTTAAGGCTGGCTTAAGCTGGGTAGCGCCGATGGCCCGCATCCGTCCACCGCCGGGGGCGCGACGATGCGACCGCCGCGAGCCGCGCCTGGCTCCCGGATCGGCAGGCGCAGCGCGGTCCCGGCAGCCGAGAAAGCCGCAGGCCCATGCACCACGACCGTCGCACCATCCTCCTCGGCCTTTCGCTTCTGGCTGCGGCCTTGCCGAAGGCCGTCCTGGCCGAGGAGAACAAGATCGACGTCGAGGCCATCCTGAACGACCCGGAAGCGCCCATCTCGGGCAATCGCAACGGCGACGTCACGATCGTCGCCTTCCTCGACTACAACTGCCCCTACTGCAAGACATCGGCTCCGGACCTTGCCCGCATCGTCAAGGAGGACGGCAAGATCCGGCTCGTCTACAAGGACTGGCCGGTCATCGCCGAGACCTCGGTCTATGCCGCGCAGCTCGCGCTCGCCGCGACCTATCAGGGCGCCTATGAGCGCGCGCACCACGCGCTGATGGCGACCAAGGGGCGGCTGAGCAAGGCGCAGATCTCGGCGGCGATCCAGGGCGCCGGCATCGACATGACGCGTCTCCAGACCGATCTCGACGCCAATGGCGGCAAGATCACCGCGCTGCTGCGCCGGAACATGGCCCAGGCCGACTCGCTCGGGCTGCAAGGCACGCCGACCTACCTGGTCGGCCCGTTCCGCACCTCGACGCTCGACTACAAGGGCTTCAAGCAGGTCGTCGCCGATGCCCGCGCCAAGCCGGCCTCCCAGTGAGGCCGGGCGCACGGATCATGGCCGACCAATTGCTCCCGACCCGCCGCATCGCAGGTCTGACGCTCGCTCTCCTGGCTGCCGGCTGCACGACGGTCGCGCAGCGCGCTGCGCCGCCGCCTACCCCTGTATCGCGGTTCAGCGCACTCGACCTCGCGCGCTATGGCGCCGTCGAGAGCGAACCTTTCCGCGTCCCCGCCGTCTCGCTGGAGGATCTGCGTCCGCGCAATCTGCGCCAACTCGTCGACTATCCGACCAGCCACGCGCCGGGCACGCTGGTCGTCGATCCGGGAAGCCGCTTCCTCTACCTCGTCCAGGAGGGCGGCAAGGCGTTGCGCTACGGTGTCGGCGTCGGGCGCGAGGGGCTCGAATTCACCGGCAGCGCAACCGTGCAGCGCAAGGCGCAATGGCCGCGCTGGACACCGACACCCGACATGATCAGGCGCGAACCGAAACGTTACGCCAGATGGGCAGGCGGCATGGCCGGCGGCGCGGACAACCCGCTCGGCGCCCGTGCGCTCTATCTGTTCAAGGATGGGCGCGACACGCTCTACCGCATTCACGGCACCAACGAGCCCGACACGATCGGGCAAGCCGTCTCCTCGGGCTGCATCCGGATGATGAACCAGGACGTGATCGACCTCTACAACCGCATCCCCAAAGGTGCGAAGGTCGTCGTGCTGCCTGCCTGACCGGGGGCTGTCGGCCGACGCTGCCGGCGGCCTGCCAGATGATTCTCGCCAATGTCATCGCGTGCTGCAGGATCGCCTCGTCGCTATGTGAGCGAAGAGGCGATAAAATAGCGAGTTTTCAATGATATATCGTGACCTATCGATCAGAATTGATGGATAGGTCAGAATTTCATAATCCATTCATTATTGAAGAAATAGATATCTGATTGGGCGATACGAAGGAGAAAGATCATGGACCGTCGTTCATTCGTGACCGCACTGTTTGGCGGCATCGCGGCAAGTGCTGTCGGTGCGAGCATTGCGAGTGCGCCAGCCAAGGCTGCTTCCCTGCCGGTCGATGACGCCGCCAGGCTCGATGCTGCTCCCGCCGAGTTCAGCCAGTACTGGCGCCGTCCGCGCCGTCGCCGGACGGTCTGCACGGTCCGGCGCAATCGCTTCGGCCGCCCTGTGCGTGTCTGCCGCACCGTCTATTATTGACGACATCGCCCCGGCCACCAGCGCCGGGGCTTTGCCCTCTGGCCAGCTGAATTCTGCCTGTCAGAGCTGGCCTTTCACCTACGAGAAGCTCCGCTTACGAGCGAAATCACTGCGGTGATAATCTACCCCCGCCTAGTTTCGCCACTTTGCGCCTCACCCTGCGCGTCATCGTCCTGCAGAACCCGCCAGGCCGCGCCGTCGAGATCGGCATATTGGCCGCTGCGCATGCACCAGAAGAAGGCACCGAGCCCGACAAGACCAAGGCCGAGCGCCAGCGGGAACAGGATCACGATGATGTTCATGCCTGCGCCTCTCCATTGCTCCGCGCGCGCAGCGCATTGAGCGTCACCACCAGCGAGGAGCCGGACATCGCGACGGCGGCGACCAGCGGCGTCGCCAGCCCGGCGACGGCGATCGGCACCGCGACTGCATTGTAGAGCACGGCGAACCAGAGGTTCTGCAGCATCAGCCCGCGCGCCTTGCGGGCGATTCCCAGCGCGTCAGCAACCGGCGCCAAGCTGTCGCCGAGGAAGACGATGTCGGCCGCGGCCTGCGCCAGATGGGTGGCGCTGACCGGCGAGAGCGAGACATGCGCCCCCGCCAGCGCCGGCGCGTCATTGAGCCCGTCACCGACCATCAGCACCTTGCGGCCACCAGCCGCCATCTTTTCGAGCAAAGCGAGCTTGTCGCCCGGCAGCAGGCCGGCATGCAGCTCGGTGACACCGAGCTCGGCGGCGATCGGCGCCACCGCCTCGAACCGGTCGCCGGAGAGGATCGCGACCTCTAGCCCGGCCTTGCGCAGCGCCGCGATCGTCTCGCAGGCCTGCGGCCGCAGCGCCTGCCCCAGCGCCAGCACCGTGCGGAAGGAGCCATGGCGATAGGCGATCAGCGAGGCGCCGGGATGCAGCGCCGCGACCATGGCCGCCTCGGCCTGCGCACCGCAGAAGGCGACGCTGCCGAGACGGCGCTCGTCGTTCCCATCGCCGACCGAGAGGCCCTGCCCGCGTTCCTCGTGGACATCGCCGGCGGGCGGCGGCGCAGCGAGCGCCCTTGCGAGGGCCTGCGCCAGCGGATGCCCGCTCGCCGCCGCGAGCGCGCCGATCTCGGCCCGCCGTTCCACCGGCAAGGCCTCGGGATTGAGAATGTCCGGCTCGGGCAGGGTCAGCGTACCGGTCTTGTCGAAGACGGCGATATCGGCCTCGGCCAGGCGCTCCAGCGCGTCGCCCTCCTTGAGCATGATCTTGCGCCTGAACAAGGCGGAGGCCGCGACGACCTGCACCGCGGGAATGGCGAGGCCGAGCGCGCAGGGACAGGTGATGATCAGCACGGTGACGGCGATCATCAGCGCCTCCGGCCAGGACAGGCCGAAGGCCAGCCAGCCGAGGAAGGTCGAGGCCGCCAGCGTGTGCACTACCGGGGCGTAGAGCCGCGCGGCACGGTCGGAGAGGCGGACATAGCGCGAGCGGTTGCCGACGGCCTGATCCATCAGCCGGTCGATCTCGTCGAGCAGCGTGCCCTGCCCGGCCGCCTCGACCCGCACGGTCAAGGCGCCGGTCAGGTTCAGCGTGCCGGCATGGACGCGTTCGCCCTGCCCGATCACGACTGGGGCGGTCTCACCGGTGACGAGACTCTGGTCGAGCTCCGAACGGCCGGTCTCGACGACGCCGTCGACGGAGACGCGCTCGCCCGGCCGCACCAGCACGAGATCATCAGGCACGATCGCGGCGATCGGCATTACCGTCGCGCTGCCGTCGGCGGCGAGCCTCGTCGCGGTCTCGGCCTTGAGCGCGGCGAGATTGCCGGCGAGGTCGCGGGTGCGCCGCCGCATCAACTGGTCGAGATAGCGCCCGATCAGCAGGAAGAAGAGCAGCATGACCACGCCGTCGAAATAGGCGTGGCGGCCATGGTTCCAGGTCTCGGCGACCGACATCACCAGTGCCAGCACGACACCGATGGTGATCGGCACGTCCATGTTGACCGCGCCGGCCTTCAACGCCCGAAGCGCGCTCTCGAAGAAGGGGCGGCCGGCATAGGCGGCGGTCGGCAGCGCGATCAGGGCCGAGAGCCAGTGGAAGAAGTCGCGCGTCGTCGGGTCGATGTCGCCGCTGTTGCCGGACCAGACCGCGACCGAGAGCAGCATGATGTTCATCGAGGCGAAGCCGGCGACGCCGAGCGCACGCAGCAGATAACGCTCCTCGGCAGCCGCCCCGTCCACCTGGCGCTCCGGCGCGAAGGGATAGGCCTTGAAGCCGAGCGCGGCGAGCTTTTCGACCACCGCCTCCGGCCGCAGCAGCGCCTCGCGCCACTCGACCGAGACGCGCTTCAGCGCGAGGTTGACGCGGGCGCCCAAAATGCCCGGCTCGCGGGCGAGCCCACCTTCGATCGCCTGCATGCAGCCGGCGCAGCGTATCCCGTCGACCGCCAGCTCCATGCTGGCGATGCCATCGTCGCGATGGCGCACGAAGACGGAGAGGTCCTGCGCCGCCATCTCAGCGCTCCGCCAAAGTGACGCGGCTGCGCGAGACGAAGACGACCTCATCGCCGCGCTTGGCCTGCAATTCGAGGATCCAGGAGCCGGCCTCGATCGTCCCGAAACGGGCCTCGTAGCGTCCCGGCCGGCTTTCGCTCAGCACGAGGTCATGGTCGCGGGCGGAGGTCGCGGGGTGGCGCAGGCGGGCACCGGTGGCGAGGCCGGCGAGCGGCCCGCCACTGCGATCGGCCAGGCTGACGGCGAGCGTCGCGCCCTCGCCTTGCCGGACCAGCGTCGTGGTCGCGCTCCAGCCGCGCGCATCGCGCTCGTGTTGGCGGGCGATCTCCTCGTTGAAGCGCTGGCTGTCCTCATAGGCGCTGCGGGTCTCGACACCCGGCATGGTCCGCAGCGCCATCGTCAGGATCGTCGCATTGACCGAGACGATCACGCCGAAGAACAGGATCAGCATGGCCGCGACCATGCCGCCGGTCAGCTCGAAAGGGCGGCGCGGGGCGATCGGCCTTGGCGTCTCATAGGGCATGAGGATGACTCCGCAGCAGCTCATCGATGGGTCTCCGGCGCCATGAAATGGTCGTCGGCGCGCACTGTCTCGCCGGCAAAGAGATCGGAGGCGGTGATGGTGATCGCCTGCGAGGGCGCAAGCGGCACGCCGGCCGGGACGGTGACGAGGACGCGTACCTCGCGCGTCGAATCGGGATCGACGGTGACGACGGGGCGCAGATCGGCACTCGGCGTGATCCCGACCGCCTCGATCCTGACGCCCGGCAGGCCAGAGACCGTTAGGGCAAAGGGCCGGTGCTCCGGCCGCTTGTTGAGCAGGCGCACTGTATAGGCGTTGCGGATCGAACCGTCGCTCAGCGTGACGAACAATGGGGCGCGCTCATGCAGCACGGAGATGCCGGCGGTGCTGCGGGTCGCGAGCTGCCAGAGCATGGCGCCACCGACGATGGCGATCAGCGCCGCATAGGCCAGCGTGCGCAGGCGCACCGGCCGGTAGATCGCGGCGAGCCCGGCGAGGCGGCGCTGGACATTGCCGTCGGTGTCATAGGCGATCAGCCGGGTCGGGCGGCCGATCTTGCTCATCACGGTGTCGCAGGCGTCGATGCACAGCCCGCACTGGATGCAGTCGACCTGCGCGCCGTCGCGGATGTCGATCCCGGTCGGGCAGACCGCGACGCATTGGAAGCAGTCGATGCAGTCGCCCGCCGGCGCGCCCTGCGCCTTCAGCTTCACCGCCTGCTTGACCGAGACGCGCGGCTCGCCGCGATCATAGCGATAGGTGACGTTGAGCGCCTCGTCGTCGGTCAGAGCCGCCTGGATGCGCGGCCAGGGACACATGTACTTGCAAACCTGCTCGCGCATGATGCCGGCGAGCGCATAGGTGGTGAAGGTCAGGATCGCGATCCAGACATAGGCCGAAAGCGGCGCGGTGAAGGTCGCAAGCTCGCGCACCAGCGTCGGCGCATCGGCGAAGTAGAGCACCCAGGCGCCGCCGGTCCACCAGGCGATGACCAGCCAGACCGCATGCTTGGCGGTCTTGCGCCAGAGCGTGTCGAAGCCCCAGGGCTCGGCATCGCGGCGCATGCGCTCGCGCCGGTCGCCCTCGAAGAAGCGCTCGACCGCGAGGAAAAGGTCGGTCCAGACCGTCTGCGGGCAGAGATAGCCGCACCAGACCCGGCCGGCGACCGCATTCATCAGGAAGAGGACGAAGGAGGCCAGGATCAGCAGGCCGGTGAAGTAGTAGACCTCCTGCGGCCAGATCTCGATGAAGAAGAAGTAGAAGCGGTTGTTGGCGATGTCGGCCAGCACCGCCTGGTTGGGGAGATAGGGGCCGCGATCCCAGCGCAGGAAGGGCAGCAGGTAGTAGATGCCCAGGCACAGGAAGAGGATGAGCCACTTGGCGCGCCGGAACGGACCCGACACGCTCTGCGGATAGACCTTCCGCGACGCCGCGAAGAGCGGGATGTCGTCCTGGTCGGTCTCGGTGCTGCTCACGCTACTGTCCTCCCCCCAGCGAGTGGACATAGACGGTCAGCGCCTTGATCGTGGTCTCGTCGAGCCGCCCGGCCCAGGCCGGCATCACGCCGTTGCGGCTGTTGCTGATGGTTTCGGTCAGCGAGGCCATGTCCATGCCGTAGAGGCTGATCGCGTCGGTGAGGTTGGGCGCGCCCAGCTCCTGGTTGCCCTTGGCCTGAGGGCCATGGCAGGCGGCGCAGTTGTCGGCGAAGACCTTACGGCCGAGCGCAAGATTCGCCTTCGGCTCGGTCGGCAGGCCGGCAAGCTCGCGGACATGGCTGGCGACGGCGAGGATCTCCTCGCGCTTCAGCACGCCATCGCGCCCGAAGGCCGGCATCTGGCTGACGCGGGTGTCGTTGTCGCCGGCGACGCGGATGCCGTGGCGGATGGTCTGCTGGATCGCCGGAAGCGAGCCGCCCCAGAGCCAGTCGTCGTCGTTGAGGTTGGGGTAGCCCTTGGCGCCGGCGCCGCCGACGCCATGGCACGCCGCGCAATTGTCGCCGAAGGCGGCCTTGCCCTGCGCCATCGCGATCTGGAACAGCGTCGGGTCGGCCTTGATCTGCGCCGGAGTGGCATCCGCCATGCCGGCGGCCTGCGCCGCGCGCTGCGCCTTGAGCTTGGCCATGTCCGCGCTGATGTCGGCGCGGCTGGCATAGCCGATCACGCCCCTGGTCGCGTCGGTCAAAAGCGGCCATGCCGGGTAGACGATCCAGTAGCCGATCGACCAGACGATCGTGGCGTAGAAGATGCCGAGCCACCAGCGCGGCAGCGGCGTGTTGAGCTCGCGGATGCCGTCCCATTCATGGCCGGTCGTGCTGTAGCCGGTGGCGGCATCGACATGCGGATCGTCGTGCTTCTGGTCCATCGGTCAGTCCTCGCGCAGCGGGTTGAGCGCGGCTTCTTCGAAGCGGGCGCGGTTCTTCGGCCAGAAGGCGTAGACGCAGACCCCGAGGAAGACGGCGACGAAGTAGAGGAGCCCGGCGGACTGGGCGAAGCCGGCGAGCCAGTGATAGGTCGTTTGCATGATCGGGCTCAGCGGATGTTGGCTTTGTCGTCGTAGAGCTTGAAGTCGACCATCGTGCCGAGCGCCTGCAGATAAGCGATCAGGGCGTCGGCCTCGGTGATGCGCTGCGGATTGCCGTCGAAATCGCGCGACTGCGCCTTGGGATAGCGCTTCTCGAGGTCGAGCTGGCCGGGATGGTCCGGCGTCGCCTGCGCCTTCAGGTCGGCCTCAGCCTGCGCGATCATCTCGTCGCTATAGGGCACGCCGCCGGCGCGGTTGGCGCGTAGCTCGTCGGCGATGTCCCCGAACTTCAGCTCGGTCTTCTCCAGGAAGGGATAGCCCGGCATGATCGACTGCGGCACGATCGCGCGCGGCTCGGCCAGATGCGCCCTCTGCCATTCGTCGGAATACTTGCCGCCGACGCGGGCGAGGTCCGGCCCGGTCCGCTTCGAGCCCCACTGGAAGGGCTTGTCGTACATGCTCTCGGCCGCGAGCGAATAGTGTCCGTAGCGCTCGACCTCGTCGCGCAACGGCCGGATCATCTGGCTGTGGCAGTTGTAACAGCCCTCGCGCACATAGATGCCGCGTCCGGCCAGCTCAAGCGGCGTATAGGGCCGCATGCCCTGCACCGTCTCGATCGTGTTCCGGAGATAGAACAGCGGCGCGATCTCGACGAGGCCGCCGATCGAGATCACCAGCAGCGTGCCGAGGGCGAGGATGATCGAGTTGGTCTCGAAGATCTTGTGCTTGGCCCAGAGCGAGCGGCGCGGCGGCTTGTGGTCTATGCTCGTCATGATGGTCCTCAAGCGGTGGCGAGCTGGCGCGGCGGCAGCGCATGGGCCTGCGGCGTGTCTGCAGCCTCCTCGCAGCGCACGGTCATCCAGAGATTGAAGGCCATGATCAGCGCGCCGATCAGGAAGAGCGCGCCACCGAGCGCCCGGATCACGTAGAACGGGTGCATCGCCGCGACGGTCTCGATGAAGGCGTATTCGAGGAAGCCGAGCGAGGTGTAGGCCCGCCACATCAGGCCCTGCAGGATCCCAGAGACCCACATCGCCGTGATGTAGAAGACGATGCCGAGGGTCGAGACCCAGAAGTGCCAGCTCACCAGCTTGAGCGAGTAGAGCCCCTTGCGGTTCCACAGCCAGGGCACCAGGCAATAGATCGCGCCGAAGGAGATGTAGGCGACCCAGCCGAGCGCGCCGGAATGGACGTGGCCGATGGTCCAGTCGGTATAGTGCGAGAGCCCGTTCACCGCCTTGATCGACATCAGCGGCCCCTCGAAGGTGGACATGCCGTAGAAGGCGAGCGAGACCACCATCATCCGCAGCACCGGGTCGGTGCGTAGCCGGTCCCAGGCGCCCGACAGGGTCATGATGCCGTTGATCATGCCGCCCCAGGAGGGCATCCACAGCATGATCGAGAAGGTCATGCCGAGCGTCTGCGCCCAGTCGGGCAGCGCGGTGTAGTGGAGATGGTGCGGGCCGGCCCAGATATAGATGAAGATCAGAGCCCAGAAATGGATGATCGAGAGCCGGTAGCTGTAGATCGGCCGCTCCGCGCGCTTGGGCACGAAGTAGTACATGATCGCGAGGAAGCCGGCGGTCAGGAAGAAGCCGACCGCGTTGTGGCCGTACCACCACTGGAACATCGCATCCTGCACGCCCGACCACAGCCCGTAGGACTTCGGCGACAGGATCGAGACCGGCACGGCGACGTTGTTGCCGACATGCAGGACCGCGATGGTCAGGATGAAGCCGAGATAGAACCAGTTCGCCACATAGATATGCGGCTCCCGACGCTTCTTCAGCGTGAACAGGAAGACCAGGAGATAGGCGACCCAGACCAGGGTCAGCCAGAGATCGGCATACCATTCCGGCTCAGCGTATTCCTTGCTCTGGGTGATCCCGAGCAGATAGCCGGTGCCGGCGATGACAATGAACAGGTTGTAGCCGAGCACGACGAACCAGGGCGAAAGGTCGCCGGCGAGGCGGGCCCGGCAGGTGCGCTGCACCACGTAGAACGAGGTGCCGATCAGCACGTTGCCGCCGAAGGCGAAGACAACCGCCGAGGTGTGCAGGGGCCGCATCCGGCCGAAATTGGTCCAGGGCAAGTCGAAGTTCAGCACCGGGAAGGCGAGCTGCAATGCGATGATCAGCCCGACGGTGAAGCCGGCGATGCCCCAGACCATCGCCGCCACGGTCGCGAACTTGACCGGCCCCATATTGTAGTTGGGCTTGCCGTCGATCTCCTGGGGCTCGACTGCGAGCGAGCCGTCGAAGCAGCGATTGCCGATCAGGATCAGGCCGACGACGGCAGCGGCTGCGCCGAGCAGGGCATGGAAGGCGTAACCGGGGTTCTCGGTCAGGGCACCGATCAGGATCAGCGGCAGCACGCTGGCGCCCGCGATCAGCATCCCGATCATCTCGCCGACCGTCATTGCCCGGACAGGGCTCGTCGTCGCCGTCACATCCGACTCCCGCTTCATCGCAGGCGCAGAGGTCGCGCCCTCGATGGGAGGCTTAACGGCCGGGGAAGCGGGGGGCTTTGATCCAGGTCAAGGGAAGGAAAGGGCGAGCTGCGGCAGGGCGGCGCAGCAATTTTCGCTCACGCCGCGACGGCGTGCATCCGCTCGGGGTTCATCACGCGCACGCCGCCGGGCACGATCAGGATCGTCTTCTCCTTGGCGAGGCGCGTGAAGGTGCGGCTCACCGTCTCGATCGTCAGGCCGAGGAAATCGGCGATGTCCTGCCGCGTCATCGGCAGCGGCACCGTCACCGAAGGCTTGCCGAGCCTGGCCCAGCGCTGCTGCATGCCGAGCAGGAAGCAGATCAGCTTCTCCTCGGCGGTGCGGCGGCCGAGCAGCATCATCTGCTCATGGGCGAGCGTCAGCTCATGCGTCGCGAACTCGTGCAGGCGCTTGAGCAGATGCGGCTTGGCGTCGACCAGCGCGGTATAGGCCCCACGCGAGAAGGCGCAGACCGCGACGTCGCCGATCGCGTCGGCCGAGAAGCCATAGGCGTCGCGCATGGCGAGCCCGAGGAAGTCGCCGGGCAGCGCGAAGCCGACGACCTGGCGGCGGCCATCCGACAGGAGCTTGTAGAGCCGCACGACGCCGGCGGTGACGTTGTAGACGCAATGCGCCTCGGAGCCTTGTGTGAACAGCGTGTCGCCGGAAGCGAAATGCGTCGGCATCGCCAGCTGTTCGAGCAGAGCGAGCTCGTCGTCGGTCAGGGAGGCACAGACGCTGACCAGGCGGACCATGCAGTTGCGGCATCCGCCTTCGCCGCGGGCTGCGGCGCTGCACGCCGAGGGCTGACAGTTCACGATCGCACCTTCCTGCTCATGCGCGGAGCTTACCGCATGGGCGAAAGCCAACAAAGCGCGCGTCCCGCCGCAGCTCCTCGGATTTGATCCAGATCAATGCGGCGACAGGCCCTGCGAAACGAGGTTGCTGCCTCGAAACAGGGGAGAGCCGCACGTGATGGGCGATGACATCTTCGAAGTCGCGCGCATCCTGCCCGGCAGCGCCGACACGGTCTACGGGCTCGTCGCCCTGCTGCATCCTGAGGTCACGCCGGATGGCTGGGCCGCCTTCCTGCGCGACAACTCGCAGGACGGAGCCCAGCCGCGCGGCGTCTTCAGCCTGCGCGACGCGCGCGGCATGCCGCATGCCCTGTTCGGCTTCCGCGTCGCGCGCACGATCACCGGCGGCACGACGCTGGAAATCTCCGAGATCGCGATGATGCGGCTGCCTGGAACCTGTCTCGTCGACGCCCTGCTGCGCTTCGCCAACCAGCTCGCGGCACAGCTCGACCTGCCGCGCATCGCGATCTCGCTGGAGCGCTCGGCCGCCTGGCCACAGGATCATGATGCGTTTCAGCGCTGCGGCTTCCAGGTCGATCGCGTCATGGTCCTCGGCCGCGCCCGGCTGGAACCGGCGGCGTGATTTGCAGGCGGCGCCTCTAAAGCCGCCACCGGTTCGTCGCCCACCAGGCTGCCGCTGCGAGGGCGACCATGCCGAGCGCGACAAGAAGTGCCTCGCCTATCGCGCCGGCTCCTTCCGTGCGTTCATGAAACTCGCGAACCATGCGCCGTCGATGCTCCCCCCAGAGCCCTCGCGCTGCTCCGCCGTCACTTGGCACAGCAGCTCGATTTCCTCGAAGGACAGGTCATAGAACGGCAGCAGCATCGGATTGCCGACGATCGAGCGATCGCTCTCGGCCACAGCCTCGCCGTCCATGAAGCTCTCCCCCTGTGCAATTGCGCTCGAATCCGCTTTCCGCGGAGCGCGCCGAGGCAACAGCAATCGCTTGTGTCCCGCCACACCCAAATGGGGGGTGAGGCGAAGATTATTGTTCCGCATGGTACCGATTTTGGCGAATTCGCATAGACCCCTCGGCGCTAAAGCATTGCGCGAAAAAGTGGGAACCGGTTTTTCGCAGAAGCAATGCTCTAAACCTCTAGAATCGATCACGGTTTTCGCATTTTGACGGTTCCGTCAAAATGCGACTTGATCTGGCGCATCTTGAACGGCGGCGATGCCAGCGCCAGATGGCGCGGGCGCCGGCTCCCCGGCCTATCGCGTCAATCCCGGATCTCGCTTATGCCCGTATCCCTCCAGCTCGGCCTCGACACCTTCGGCGACGTCACCGCCGGCCCGGACGGCACTTTGCTTTCGCATGCGCAGGTGATCCGCGACCTGGTCGACCAGGCCGTGCTCGCCGACGAGATCGGCATCGACTTCTTCGGCATCGGCGAGCATCACCGCGGCGATTTCGCGGTGTCCTCGCCCGAGACCGTGCTCGCCGGCATCGCAACGCGCACGAGCCGCATCCGCCTGGGATCGGCCGTCACCGTGCTGAGCTCGGACGACCCGATCCGCGTCTTCCAGCGCTTCTCGACGGTCGATGCGCTCTCGAACGGTCGCGCCGAGGTCATCCTCGGCCGCGGTTCCTTCACCGAATCCTTCCCGCTCTTCGGCTTTGATCTGCGCCAGTACGAAGTGCTGTTCGAGGAGAAGCTCGACCTCTTCGTCGAGCTTCTCCGCAAGAAGAGCGTGACCTGGGAAGGTTCCTTGCGCTCGCCGCTGCGCGACCAGCAGGTCTTCCCGCCGATCGAAAAAGGCGAGCTGACGACCTGGATCGGCGTCGGCGGCAGCCCGGAATCGGTGGTGCGGGCTGCGCGCTACGACCTGCCGCTGATGCTCGCCATCATCGGCGGCCCGGCCCAGCGCTTCGCCCCTTACGCCCAGCTCTACCGCGACGCGATGGGACGGCTCGGCCAGGCCGAGCGGCCGATCGGCGTGCATTCGCCGGGCTATGTCGCCGCGACCGATGCGCAGGCTGCCGAGGAATTCTTTCCCGCCTACAAGACGATGCGTGACCGCATCGGCGCCGAGCGCGGCTGGGGCCCGGTATCGCGCGAGGAGTTCGAGCGCGAGGTCTCGGGCGGCTCGCTCTATCTCGGCTCGCCCGAGACCGTCGCGCGCAAGATCGCCACGACGGTGAAGGCGCTCAGCCTCCAGCGCTTCCAGCTCAAGATCAGCGCCGGCCCCCTGTCGCAGGACAAGCTGCTGCGCTGCATCGAGCTCTATGGCCGGCAGGTCATTCCGATGGTGCGGGAGCTGCTGGCAGCCTGAGGCCGCCGGCAGGCTGCGTCACTTCCAGTCCGCCCGCCATCTGGCGAACTCGGCCTTGGTCTCGGCATTGGCCGGGTAGAGGCCGAAGATGCCATGCCCTTCCCGCACCTTCATCTCGACGAAGTCCTCATAGGCGGTCTGCTCATAAGCCTCGGCCGCGACCTCGTTGGCGAGATGAGAGGGGATCACGCAGACGCCTTCGCCGTCGCCGACGACGATGTCGCCGGGATAGACGGGCACATCGCCGCAGCCGATCGGCGCGTTGATGTCGAGCGCGTGGTGATGGATCAGGTTGGTCGGGGCACTCGGCCGGTTGTGATAGGCGGGGAAACCGAGCGTCGCGATGTCCGGGCTGTCGCGGAAACCGCCATCGGTCACCACGCCGGCCACGCCGCGCTGCATCAGGCGCGTCACCAGGATGCCGCCGGCGGACGCCGCGCGCGGGTCCTTGCGGCTGTCGATCACCATGACATGACCGGGCGGGCAGGTCTCGACCGCGACGCGCTGCGGATGCTGCGTGCCCTCGAACACGCTGAGATGGTCGAGGTCCTCTCGTGCCGGGATATAGCGCAGGGTGAAGGCCTCGCCGACCATGCGGGCTGACGGGTTCAGCGGGCGCACATCCTGGATGAACTGGTTGCGCAGGCCGCGCTTGAATAGCGCCGTGGTCAGGGTCGCGGTCGAGACGCGTTTCAGCTTCTCGCGGTTTTCGGGGGTGAGCGCAGTCGATGTCATGAGCCAATACTCGTTGAGAGAGCGGGAATCGTCATTGCGAGCGCAGCGAAGCAATCCAGGGGCGGCAGAGCTCTACGTCTTCCTGGATTGCCTCGTCGCTCCGCTCCTCGCAATGACGGAGGAGGAAGCGGGCAAGCGCCTAGCTTATTCGATCTTCACATTCGCCTTCTGTGCCACTTCGGCCCAGCGCTTGGTCTCGCTGGCGATATGGGCGGTGAACTCGGCCTGGCTGGAGCCGACCGGCTCGACGCCGAGCTTCTTCAGCTGCTCGATCACCGCCGGCTCGCGCATGATCGCCTGCGTCTCGGTCGAGAGCTTGGCGACGATCTCCGGCGGCACCTTCGACGGCGCGAAGAAACCGTGCCAGGAACTGGCATCATAGCCCGGGATGAACTCTGACAGCGCCGGCAGATCGGGCGCGACCGCCAGCCGCTTCGGCGTCGCCGTAGCCAGCGCGCGGATCTTGCCGGCTTCGACATGCGGCCAGGCGATGGTGATGTTGTCGAAGGTCAACTGGATCTGGCCGGAGAGCAGGTCCTGCGTCACCTGCCCGCTCGACCGGTACGGCACATGCACCATGTCGGTGCCGGTCGAGACCTTGAACAGCTCTGCAGCCATATGGGTCGAGGTTCCTGCGCCCGAGGAGCCGAAGGAGTACTTGCCCGGGTTCTTCTTCAGGAGTTCGACCAGCTCCGGCACGGTCTTGGCCGGCAGGTCGACATTGACCATCAGCAGGTTCGGCACGCTCGCCACTTGCGAGATCGGCGCGAAGTCCTTGATGTGGTCATAGGGCATCTTCGTATAGACGGCCGGGTTGATCGCATGGCTGGAGACCGTGCCCATGGTCAGCATGTAGCCGTCGGGCTCTGCCTTCGCGACCGCCGCCGCGCCGGTGTTGCCGCCGGCCCCGACCCGATTCTCGACGATGAACTTGCCGCCGAGGCGCGCACCCAGCCGATCCGCCAGGATGCGGCCGAGCAGGTCGGTCGTGCCGCCCGCTGCGAAGGGCACCACGATGGTGACGACCCTGCTCCCGGGATAGCCGCCCTGTGCCAAAGCCGGCGCGGCCAGCATGGCGCCGGCTCCGGCGAGCAGGCTGCGGCGTGTGATCGATGTCATCCAATCCTCCCTCGTCATTATCCATCCGGCCCTTGCCGTTCCGGCGTCTTGCGGCCGTCTTGCTCGACTCCATAGCACGCAATTCCAGATTTGAAATCTGAAATTTCAGACTTGATGTCGCTTGCGCTTTGTGGTGTCTGGTGAGGCAATGGCAACGGGTCAGCCCCGGCATCGAATCGTGCCGCTGCCTCGCCAGAGGATCTGGGATGTCAAACGCACTCGCCATCGAACCCGTCTCGCCGCATCTGCTGCGCTCCCTGCGCGAGCATGTGCACGAGCGCCTGCGCCGGGCGATCGTCGCGGGGAAGTTCCGCGAGGGCGAACGGCTGAACGAGCGCCAGCTCGCCGACATGCTGGGGGTCTCCACCACGCCGGTGAAGGACGCGATCCGCATGCTGGAGAGCGAGGGCCTGGTACGAACCGAGGCGCGCCGCGGTGTCTTCGTTGAGTTCTCGGCACGCCAGGCGCTGGAGATGGCGCTCGGCCGCGCCGCGCTCGAAAGCGTCATGACCCACATCGCCGCCAACCGGATCAGCGCCGGCGAAATCGCCGAGATGGCCCGCCTGATCGACGAGATGGCGCACGCGACCGAGCACGGCGATCTGGAAGACCTCGTCAACCTGAACGAGGCCTATCACGGCATGATCCACCGCATCTCGGGCTGCGGCTATCTGGAGCGCCGGCTCGACGGCCAGCGCATGTACGACCATGCCCAGCGCATCGCTTTGCTCGGTGAGCCCAGCGAGCGCGCCAGGGGCTTCGAGGAGCATCGCGGCATCTTCGAGGCATTGCGCGCGCATGAGCCGGCAAGGGCCGAGCAGCGCATGCGCAGCCATATCGTGCGCTCCGCCAAGAGCCATGTGCGCCAGGTCTTCGGCGCCGATGCGGAAGGATTGGATTACGATGAGTGACAGGGTTCGCAGCGGCCTGCGCGGCATCTCGGGCGTGCATGTCACCGCCTGGAAGGGCGATGGCGAGGCCGACTGGGCGCTGACCGGCAAGATCGTCGCGCGTATCGCCGCGGCGGGCATCCACAACATCGTCTCGGCCGGCAATACCGGTGAGTTCTATCCGATGACGACCGACGAGGTGGTGCGCAGCCATGCCGTGGCTGCGGAGGCCGCCGCCGGCAGGGCGCTGGTCACCGCCGGCATCGGCCGCTCGCTGCGCGAGGCCATCGCGACCGGCAAGCTCGCCGCTACGGCCGGCTGCGATGCGGTGATGGTGCATCACCCGCTCGACCCCTTCGCCGCGCCGCATTCGCAGGCCGACTACATCCTCGCCATCGCCGAGGCGCTGACGATCCCGCTCGTCGCCTATATCCGCTCCGACGCGATCGGCGTGAAGGATCTCGCCCGCGTCGCGACCCATCCCAATGTCGCCGGCGTCAAGTTCGCCTCGCCGAACATGATGCTGCTGGCCGAATGCGTCCGCGCCACGCAAGGCTCGAGCGCCAACTGGATCTGCGGCCTCGCCGAAGGCTGGGCCGCGCCCTTCCACGCACTCGGCGCCCGCGGCTTCACCTCGGGCCTAGTCAATGTCGCGCCCGAGCGCTCGCTGGCGATCTGGCAGGCGCTGGAGGTCAACGATTACGAGCTCGCCCGCCGCCTGGTCGACGAGATCGCCGGCTTCGAGACGCTGCGGACGAAGTACGGCAACGGCGCCAACGTCACCGTGGTCAAGGAGGCCCTCGGCCTGCTCGGCACCAATGTCGGCCCGGTGCGCCTGCCCGGCCTGCCGGAGCTGAACGAGAGCGAGCGCGTCGAACTGCGCAGGATCGTCGGAAACTGGGGCAGCCAGCGCGCGGCGGCGGAGTAGCCTCTGTCATTCCGGGGCATCGCGCAGCGATGAACCCGGAACCCACGACCGGGTGAGCCTCTCGTCTAGTGAAAGTCGTTTCACCCAGTCATGGGTTCCGGGTTCGACCCTGCGGGCCGCCCCGGAATGACAAGTCGTTGAGTTAACAAAGAACACACTGAGGAAACGCCGATGCCCCATCCCCGCAAGACGCCCGACACGCTGCGCTCGAAGCGCTGGTTCGGCGCCAGCGACCTGCGCTCCTTCGGGCACCGCTCGCGGGCGCTGCAGATGGGCCTCAACCATGACGAGTTCATGGGCAAGCCGGTGATCGGCATCCTCAACACCTGGTCCGAGATCAACCCCTGCCATACCCATCTGCGCGACCGCGCCGAAGCGGTGAAGCGCGCGGTCTGGGCCGCCGGCGGTTTCCCGGTCGAGATCCCGGTGATGTCGGCCTCGGAGCAGTACCAGAAGCCGACGACCATGCTCTATCGCAACTTCCTGGCGATGGAGGCGGAGGAGTCGATCCGCTCCCATCCCCTGGACGGCGCCGTGCTGCTCGGCGGCTGCGACAAGTCCACCCCG
Organism: Allobosea sp. GW821-FHT03A12; assembly: GCF_058986765.1. Classification (NCBI taxonomy): domain Bacteria; kingdom Pseudomonadati; phylum Pseudomonadota; class Alphaproteobacteria; order Hyphomicrobiales; family Alloboseaceae; genus Allobosea; species Allobosea sp. GW821-FHT03A12. The sequence goes on along the minus strand of NZ_JBYSVZ010000001.1, from coordinate 806,274 downwards.
GCTTTGATCATGGGCGCCTGCAGCGCCGGCCTGCCCTTCATCTTCGTGCCGGCCGGGCCGATGCTGCGCGGCAACTGGGCCGGCAAGACGCTCGGCTCCGGCGCCGATGTCTGGAAGTACTGGGCCGAGAAGGAGGCCGGCAACATCTCCGATGCGCAATGGCGCGACATGGAGAGCGGCATCGCCCGCTCGCACGGCACCTGCATGGTGATGGGCACCGCCGCGACCATGATGAGCCATGCCGAGGTACTGGGCCTCACCTTGCCCGGCGCTTCCGCCATCCCCGCCGCCGACGCCGCCCATCCGCGCATGGCCGCCGCCTCCGGCAAGCGCATCGTCGAGATGGTCTGGGAAGACCTGACGCCCGACCGCATCCTGACCCGCGAGAGCTTCGAGAATGCGCTGACCGTCCACATGGCGGTCGCCGGCTCGACCAACGCCATCATCCATCTCGTCGCCATGGCCGGCCGCGCCGGCGTGCCGTTGACCCCCGACGATTTCGACGCCTTCTCGCGCAAGGTCCCGGTGATCGCGAACCTGCGCCCCTCGGGCGACTTCCTGATGGAGGATTTCTTCTATGCGGGTGGCTTACCCGCCCTGCTGAAGCAGCTCGAGAGCAAGCTCCACACCGGCGCCATGACGGTGACCGGCAAGCCGCTCTCCAAGACGATCGCGCTCGCGCAGGTCTATGACGACAACGTCATCCGCCCGCTCGACAAGCCGGTCTCGACCGCCAACGGCCTTGCCGTGCTCAAGGGCAACCTCGCCCCCGGCGGCTGCGTCATCAAGCCGTCCGCCGCCGAGGAGCGCCTGCTCAAGCATTCCGGCCCGGCCCTCGTCTTCGAGGACTATGATGCGATGATGAAGGCGGTGAACAACGAAAACCTCGACGTCACCGCCGACCATGTCATGGTGCTGAAGAATTGCGGCCCGGTCGGCGGCCCCGGCATGCCGGAATGGGGCATGCTGCCGATCCCTAAGAAGCTTCTGAAGCAGGGCGTGCGCGACATGCTCAGGCTCTCCGACGCCCGCATGTCCGGCACCAGCTACGGCGCCTGCGTCCTCCACATCGCGCCGGAGGCCTATATCAAGGGCCCGCTCGCGGCGGTCAGGACCGGCGACATCATCAGCGTCGACGTCGAGGCGCGCAGCATCTCGGTCAACCTGTCGGATGCCGAGATCGTCGAGCGCCTGAAGAGCTGGTCGCCGCCCGACCGCGACTACCCGCGCGGCTGGGGCAAGATGTCGGCCGCCCATATCCAGCAGGCCGACAAGGGCTGCGATTTCGACTACCTCGTCGGCACGGCCAAGGTGGCGGAACCGGAGATCCACTGAACGCCCGCCCGGCGGCCAGTTCACTGCGAAGCCATCGGAAACCCAGCCTGACCTAGCGGAATCTTCTCGATCCTGCGGTCGAGCGCGAGACTATTCGGCCGCATTTCGGCAGGACAACGAAGGTCTGACTCTGGTATCGGTCAGCGCTTTCGCGCGCCCGGCCGCCAGGCCGACTTCGCGGCGGATAATGGTGCGCGGATATTGACGCGGTATGGCAAGTCTGGAAGAAGCACGCCCAAGAAATAGGGCCGCTGGCCCTTCTTGCCGTCATTCCCGGAGTGCACTGTGACTTCGCCAGCCGCGCAGCGATTCATCGATCGCGTCAACGACCGCTCCATCGTCATCGGCATCGTCGGTCTCGGTTATGTCGGCATTCCGCTCGCTCTCGCGGCCCTGCGCCAGGGCATCAAGGTCATCGGCTTCGACATCGACCAGAAGCGCGTCGACGACCTCAACGCCGGCCGCAGCGCGATCAAGCACATCCCGATGGACCTGATCGTCGAGGGCGCCAAGTCCGCCAAGTTCGTCGCCACCACCGATTTCGACCGCATGGCCGAGCCCGACGCGCTGCTGATCGCCGTGCCGACGCCGCTGACCAAATATCGCGAGCCGGACCTGTCCTATGTCGTGAAGACCACCGAGGCGATCGGCAGGCGCCTGCGCAAGGACCAGCTCGTCGTGCTGGAATCGACCACCTATCCCGGCACCACCGACGAGGTCATGCGCCCGATCCTGGAGAAGGCGACCGGCCTGAAGAGCGCCGAGGAGTTCTTCCTCGCCTTCTCACCGGAGCGCGAGGATCCGGGCAATCCCGATTTCGGCACCTCGACCATTCCCAAGGTCGTCGGCGGCGACGGCGCCGATGCGCTCGCCATGTCGCTCGCGCTCTACGGCGCGCTCGTCGTCAAGGCGGTCCCGGTCTCCTCGACCGCGACGGCCGAGGCGGTCAAGCTAACCGAGAACATCTTCCGCGCCGTCAACATCGCCCTCGTGAACGAGCTCAAGGTCGTCTATGAGGCCATGGGCGTCGATGTCTGGGAGGTGATCGACGCCGCCAAGACCAAGCCTTTCGGCTTCATGCCGTTCTATCCGGGCCCCGGCCTCGGCGGCCACTGCATCCCGATCGACCCGTTCTACCTGACCTGGAAGGCGCGCGAATACGACGTCGCCACGCGCTTCATCGAGCTCGCCGGCGAGATCAACACGCGCATGCCTTATCGCGTGGTCAACAAGCTCGCCGAGCTGCTCGACTCCAAGGGCCACAAGAACCTGAGCGACGCGAAGATCCTCGTCCTCGGCATCGCCTACAAGAAGAACATCGACGACATGCGCGAGAGCCCCTCGCTCAAGCTGATCGAGCTGATCGAGAAGCGCGGCGCCCATGTCGAGTTCCACGATCCCTTCATCCCGGTGATCCCGCCGACGCGTGAGCATGCCGAATTGACCGGCCGCAAGAGCACCGGCGTCGACAAGGCCTCGCTCGCCGGCTTCGACGCCGTGCTGATCGCCACCGACCACGACGACGTCGACTATCACGCGATCGTCGCCGGCTCGAAGCTGGTGGTCGACACCCGCAATGCCTGCGCCCGCGCCGGCATCAAGGCGGACAACGTCTTCAAGGCCTGATAGAACGGCGCCGGCGGGGCCTGTCCGGCCGGCTCATACACCAGATCGAGACGGATAATCATGACGAGCTTCGCGCTGATCGGCGCCGCCGGTTACATCGCTCCCCGCCACATGACGGCGATCAAGGCCAATGGCGGCGACCTCAAGGTGGCCTACGATCCCAACGATTCCGTCGGCATCATCGACAGCCACTTCCCGCAGGCGCATTTCTTCACCGAGTTCGAGCGCTTCGACCGCCATGTGGACAAGCTGCGTCGCCGCGGCGAGCAGATCGACTATGTCAGCATCTGCTCCCCGAACTATCTGCATGACGCCCATATCCGCTTCGGCCTGCGCGCCGGCGCCAACGTCATCTGCGAGAAGCCGCTCGTCCTCAATCCCTGGAACATCGACGGCCTCGCCGAGATCGAGCAGCAGACCGGCCACAAGATCAACACGATCCTGCAGCTGCGCCTGCACCCGGCGATCCAGGCGCTGAAGGAGCGTATCGCCAAGTCGAACGAGCGCCATGTCGTCGACCTGACCTACATCACCTCGCGCGGCCGCTGGTACCACGCCTCCTGGAAGGGCGAGGACGCCAAGTCGGGCGGCGTCGCCACCAATATCGGCGTCCATTTCTTCGACATGCTCGCCTATGTCTTCGGCCCGCTGCAGTCGCAGACCGCGAGCCTGCGCCAGCCCGAGCGCGCCGGCGGCCTGCTCTCCTACGAGAAGGCCGATGTGCGCTGGTTCCTCTCGGTCGACGCCAACGACCTGCCGGACGCCGCCAAGGGCAAGAAGACAACCTATCGCTCGATCACCGTCGATGGCGAGGAGGTCGAGTTCTCGGAAGGGTTCACCGACCTGCACACCCGCAGCTACGAGGAGATCCTCGCCGGCCGTGGCTATGGTCTCGACGACGTCCGCTTCTGCGTCGAGGTGGTCTCGCAGTTCCGGACGCTCCCGATCGTCGCCAATGGCGAGCGCCACGCCTTCGTCGACAAGTATCTGAAGGACTGACAGGCGATGGCCGCGTCGCAGATGCGTGACGATCCGCGCTTTCCCGGCGTGGCCATTCATGAGAGCGCCTATGTCGACGACGGCGTGACCATCGGCGCCGGCAGCAAGATCTGGCACTTCGTCCACGTCCTCGGCCAGACGGCGATCGGCAAGGATTGCGTCCTCGGCCAGAACGTCATGGTCGGCCCGCGCGTCAGCATGGGCGACGGCTGTAAGGTCCAGAACAATGTCGCGCTCTATGACGGCGTCGTGCTCGAGGACGGCGTCTTCTGCGGCCCGTCCTGCGTCTTCACCAACGTCAACAACCCGCGCGCCTTCCTGAACCGCAAGTCGGAATTCCGGAAGACGCTGGTCAAGACCGGCGCCAGCATCGGCGCCAACGCCACCATCGTCTGCGGCCACACACTCGGCGCCTATTGCTTCATCGCCGCCGGCGCGGTGGTGGCCAAGAACGTGCCCGACTTCGCCCTGATGGCCGGCGTGCCGGCGCGTCGCATCGGCTGGATGAGCCATGACGGCGCCAAGCTCGGCCCCGACCTCACCTGCCCCGAAACCGGTCGGCGCTATCGCGAGACCGGGCCCGATACCCTGGAGGAGATCGTCTGATGAGCGAGCGTCCCGCGATCGAGTTCATCGACCTCAAGGCCCAGCGCCAGCGCATCGGCAAGGCGATGGACGAGGCCATCCTGAAGGTCGTCCACGACGGCAACTACATCCTCGGCGAGCAGGTCGGGCAGTTCGAGGCCGGTCTTGCCGCCTTCTGCGGTGCCAAGCACGCGATCGGCGTCGCCAACGGCACCGACGCACTGATCCTGGTGCTCGAAGCCCTCGGCATCGGCCCGGGCGACGCGGTGCTCTGCCCGAGCTTCACCTTCGCCGCCACGGCCGAGGTCGTGGCCTGGATGGGCGCGACGCCGGTCTTCGCCGAGATCGATGAAGCCACCTACAACCTCGACCCGAAGGCGATCGGCGCCGCGCTCGAGACCGCCCGCAAGCACGAGCTCAAGCCGCGCGCTTTGATCACGGTCGATCTCTTTGGCCAGGCCTGCGATTACGAGCCGATCGAAGCCTTCTGCAAGCAGAACGGCCTCGTCCTGATCTCGGATTCGGCTCAAGGCTACGGCGCCCGCTACAAGGGCCGCATCGCCGGCGCGATCGGCGACTTCGCCACCACGAGCTTCTTCCCGGCCAAGCCGCTCGGCTGCTATGGCGATGGCGGCGCGATCCTGACCGACAGCGACGAGCATGCCGAATTGCTGCGCTCGCTGCGCTTCCACGGCAAAGGCTCCTACAAATACGACAACGTCCGCGTCGGCGTGAATTCGCGGCTCGACACCATCCAGGCCGCGGTGCTGATCGAGAAGCTCAAGGTCTATGCCGAGGAGATCGAGCAGCGCCAGGTTGTGGCCGCCCGCTACACCGCGGCGCTGAAGGACCTGGTCACGACGCCCTACATCATGCCGGACAGCGTCTCGACCTGGGCCCAGTACACGATCCGCGTCGACGCCGACCGCCGCGACGCCTTCCAGGCGGCGCTGAAGGCCAAGGGCGTGCCGACCACGGTCTACTACCCCAAGCCGCTGCACCAGCAGACCGCCTACAAGCACTTCCCGGTCGCCGGCAACGGCCTGCCCATCTCCGAGCGCGTCGCGCAGGAGGTCGTGGCGCTGCCGATGCACCCCTATCTCGACGAAGCCACGCAGGACTACATCATCGCCGCCGTGCGCGAGGCCCTGGCAGCGCCGACGGCCGCGGTGGCATGAGCCGGCCGCTTCGGCTGGCTTATCTCTCGCTCGAGACGCCGCGGCCGGGACAGGCCTCACAGACCCATATCGACGAGATCATCGCCAGCCTGAGACAATCGGGCTGGCAGGTCGAGCTCTTCGCCACGACGCGTGGCGGGGCCAGCGCGCGCACCTCCTTCCTGCAGCGCCTGCTCGATTACGGCCGGGTCCAGCTCACCCTGGGACGCCGCTTGCGCGAGTTCGACGCCGTCTTCGTCCGCTCGCATTTCATGGCGCTGCCGCTCGCGCTCTGGGCGCGCTGGCGCAAGCTGCCGGTCGTTCAGGAGATCAACGGCAAGCCGGCCGATATCGGCGTGACCTATCCGGCGCTGAAGCCGTTCTCACCAGTTTTCGCCTGGCTCTACCGGGCGCAATACCGCATGGCCGCCCATCTGGTCGCTGTCACCGAAGGCCTGGCGCAATGGGCGCGCGCCTTCGCGGGCCATAGCCGCGTCGACGTCGTCTCGAACGGCGCCAACACCGAATTGTTCAGGCCGGACGGCCCGCGCGCCGATATCCCCGGCCGTTATATCATCTTCGTCGGGGGCCTCGTCGCCTGGCACGGAGTCGGTACCATGCTGGCGGCGCTGCAGGAGCCGGCCTGGCCGGCGGATGTGAAACTCGTCATCGTCGGAGACGGCATCGAGCGCGGCACGGTCGAAGCCGCGAAGGCCGACCCTAGGCTGCTCTGGCTCGGCCGGCAGCCCTATGACGCGGTCCCGGCCCTGCTGCGCGGTGCGCTCGCCGCGCTTTGCGTGATCGAGGACCAGGATGGTCGCTCGGCCTCGGGCGTCGCGCCGCTCAAGCTGTTCGAGGCGATGGCCTGCGGCATTCCGGTGATCGCCAGCGACCTGCCCTTCCAGGCCGAGATCGTCACGGCCAATGAGGCTGGCCTGATCGTTCCGGCGGCGGCGCCCGAGCAAGTGGCCGCCGCGGTCAGTCAGCTCGCCGAAAGTCCTGAGGCGGTACAGGCGATGGGCGCCAATGGTGTGAGCTATGTCGTGCGCGAGGCGAGCTGGCACCGGCGCGGCAGTGACATCGACCGGATCCTGAAAGCGGTGGTGAGCAATCGAAGCCAGGGGCATGCATGACTTGGTTCCGATAGGAACAAAGATCAACCACCCTTCCAGCTCCGATAGCCGAGAATCGGATGTTAGGTCGCTAATCTTCTAATGAAAACACCAGCAAATCACTTTACACCCATTGGAAGGCTGGGGCAGGACACGCCAGCGCGCAGATGCCTGCGCCAATTCAGAGGGTCGGGTCCCCGTACATGAACCGAGCGAGCAACAGTGCGGCCGGGGCTCGGCCCGGAACGGCAGTGCTGTCGTTCTCACGCATCGCGCGCGATCGTCGTGTTCTGCGTCAATGCGAGTTGCTCGCTCAGATGGGCGCGCGGCCGCTCGTCCTGGGGTACGGCGAAGCGCAGGACGAGATCCCCTACCCTTTCGAGCGTCTGCCGGTGCCGCAGCCGACGCCGCAGCATCGCGCCAGCACGGTCATCCGGCAACTGCCCGCCCACCTTGGTCTCTGGGCCGCCCGGCTTGGCTTCTGGGCCGCGGCGCGGCATCGCTGGGCGCTGGAGCGGCTGCTCGCCTCGGACGCTCGCGTCGTCATCGCCAATGACTGGCCGGCGCTCGTCGTCGCAACGCGCTGGAAGGCGAAGACCGGCGGCTACGTCCACTACGACACCCACGAGTTCGCCACGCTGGAATTCGACGAGCGCCAGGCCTGGCGCATCGTCTACAAGCCCTTCGTCCAGCATCTCGAACGCGCCGCCATCGCAACGGCCGACGCCGTCTCGACGGTCGGGCCGCGCCTCGCCGATGAACTGCAGCGCTATTATGGCCTGTCCGAGCGCCCGCTCGTCATCCGCAACATCCCCAACCGGATCGACCTGCCGCGGGAGGTCGCCACGCAATGGCCGCTGCGTCTGCTCTATCACGGGCAGGTCCTGCAGGATCGCGGGCTGGAGACGCTGATCGACAGCATCCCGCATTGGCGCACCCCGCATCGGCTCACGATCCGCGGCGATGGCGACCCATCCTATGTCGAGCGCCTGCGCCAGCGCGTCGTGCAGCTGGGTGCGACCGATACCGTCACCTTCGAGCCCGCCGTTCCGCCCGACCAGGTCATGCCGATCGCGGCTGAATCGGCCGATGTCGGCGTGCATTTCACGCCGCTCGAAACAAAGCAGCGGCATTTCAGCCTGCCGAACAAGCTGTTCGAGTATATCGGCTCGGGGCTTGCCGTCGCGGTTTCGCCGGGAGCGGATCTGCGCCAGATCGTCGAGGGCTATGGCGTCGGGGTGGTCAGCGCGGACGCAGCCCCGCAGGCCGTCGCCGCAGCGATCAACAGCCTCGATGCGACGCAGGTCGAGCGTTTCCGGGCAGCTGCCCGTCAGGCGGCGAGCGAACTATGCTGGGAGCACGAACGCGGCATCCTGCGCGCCAGTCTCCAGCTGATGCTGCAAGGTGGCACGCTCGACACCGAGAGGTTGAGCACCGTCAGCTCTGGCTGACCTGGAAACGCTCGGCCCAGAGTCCGAGCGAAACGATCCGCCAGAGCGTGAAATCGACCGGCGCGCGCCCGTCGAGCATGTCGGCGGCGAAGCGGCGCGTGCCTGCCGCGTCGAGAAGCCCCGGCAGAACCCGCAGCGTCCGCTCGACTCCGTCCTCGACCAGTCCCCGCAGCGGCCCGCGCAGCCAGACCGCCTCGGGCGTGGCGAAGCCGAGCTTGTCGCGGCGCTCGCTGACCTCGCGCGGCAGGATGTCAGCCATGGCGCGGCGCAGCACCCGCTTGGTGTCGGCGCCGACCAGCTTGTGCCGATTGCCCAGCGCGAGCGCGAAATCGGCCAGCGGCTGGTCGAGGAACGGCACCCGCGCCTCGATGCCGTGGGCCATGCTGTTGCGGTCTTCCCAGTGCAGCAGCATCGGCAGGTTGGAGGCGTGCGCCATGACCAGGCACAGCGAGGCGATGTCGCGGGGCGGCGCAAGGCCCAGCGATGCCGCAGCGGTCTCCAGCGCCGTCGGTTGCCTGTCCAGCTCCGCCAGCGCCTGCGATGACAGCCAGCCATGCTGGACCTGGCCGCGATGGGTGCGCCGCGCCAGACCCTTGACCCGATCCGGCGCCAGCGAAAAGGCAAGCCGCAGCAGCTGGCCGCCATAGCCCTGGCCATGCATCTCGCGCCGTGCCCCGATCGTCTGGGCCAGCGTCAGCAGGCGCGCCGACCGCGCCAGCTCGGCGAGATAGATCGGGAAGAAGCTGTGATAGCCGGCGAGCAGCTCATCGGCGCCCTGCCCGTCGAGCATCACCTTGACGCCTGCGGCGCGCGCCGCCTCGAAGACGCACCACTGCGCGAAGATCGAGGTCGAGCCGAACGGCTCGTCCTGGTGCCAGGTGATGTCCGAGGCGCGCTGGAACACGTCCTCGGCGCGCGGGAAGATGAAATGCGCCTGCGCGCCCGTCTTCGCCACGACCGTGTCCATGAACGGCTTCTCGTCCACGGCCTTCTCGGCATAGCAGGCGGAGACGGTATGCAGCCCCGGCGCGTCCGGCGGCAGCATCGCCGCCATCAGGCAGACGATCGAGGAGGAATCGAGCCCGCCCGACAGGCAGGAGCCGACGGGCACGTCGGCGCGCAGATGCAGCCTGACGGAGTCGGAGAGCAGGTCACGGAAACGCTCGGCCGCGGCGCGCTCGTCGATCTCGCCGAGGGTCGGCATCGCCACCCTGTGCCAGCGCGTGATCCTGGGCTCGCTCGCACCCGGGCCGCGCGCCGGCACCGTGCAGCATTCGCCGCCGCGCAGCTGCCGGATGCCCTGGAACAGCGTCTCGGCCGTATGGTCGGAGATGCCGCCCGAAAGGAAGTCGTGCGCCCGCGCGAGATTGACGCGGCGCACCCCGCCCGGCAGGTCGAGCAGCTGCTTGATCTCGGAGGCGAAGGCGACACCGCCCGGCAGTGCCGTCAGGTAGAGCGGCTTGATGCCGTAGCGGTCGCGCGCCGCGAACAGGACCTTGTCGCGATCGTCCCAGATCAGGAAGGCGAACATGCCGCGCAGCCGCGGCAGGCAATCGGCTCCCCACAGCATGTAGCAGCGCAGCAGGACCTCGGAATCCGACTCGCTGACGAAGACCTCGCCCCGCGCCCGCAATTCCTCGCGCAATTCGATGTAATTGTAGATCTCGCCGTTGAAGACGAGGTGATAGCGCCCCGACGCATCCGCCATCGGTTGCAGGCCGGCATCGGAGACGTCGATGATCGCCAGCCGGCGATGGCCGAGCGCGACCGGCCCGGCCGGGCTTTGATACTCCTGCCAACCGCGGCCGTCCGGGCCGCGATGCGCCACCATGTCGATGCGTTCCGGCGTGACCGGAAGCCCGACCGCTGCGAAGAGGCCGCACATCAGTTCGCTCCTGCGTTATCCGGTTGTCCGGCCCTGTCAGCCCCGATGCGCCCTGATCACATCGAGGACGGCCTCCGCGGCCTGCCCGGTTCCGTAATCGGTGATGTCGGAGCGCGGCTTCCAGTCCGGCGTCGTCCAGAGCCGGTTCCAGCCATGCTCGAGCGTCTCGGTCCATTCAGTCTCGTCGCGCAAGGTGACGCAGGGCCGGCGCGCGAAATAGGCTTCCTTCTGCAGGCCGCCCGAATCCGTCAGCACCACCTTCGCCCCGTCGAGCAGGCGGACCATGTCGATATAGCCGACCGGATCGATCGTCCGGATCGAGCCCAGCTGCGTGCCGCTGCGTGCGATCGCCTGCCTCGTGCGCGGATGCACCGGCAGGATGACGGGCAAGCCAGCAGCAGTCCTGGTGATCGCGTTCATCACCGCCTGCAGCCGCGCCGGATCGTCGGTGTTCTCGGCGCGATGCACCGTCGCCAGCGCAAAGCCGCCTTCGCCCAGTCCGAGATCGGCAAGGATGGTCGACATCGCGCGCGAGCGCTTCTGCGCATGCAGCATCGCATCGTACATGACGTCGCCGACATGGTGGACGCCGCGCGTGATGCCCTCGGCCTGAAGATTGCGCACCCCGGTCATCGTCGGGCTCAGCAGCAGCGCCGAGACATGGTCGGTCAGGACGCGGTTGACCTCCTCCGGCATGCGCCGGTTGAAGGAGCGCAGGCCCGCCTCGACATGCACGACCGGGATATGCAGCTTGGCCGCCGCCAGAGCGCCGGCCAGCGTCGAATTGGTGTCGCCATAGACCAGCACCCAGTCGGGCTTGCGCTCGATGAGGCTGTTCTCGATGCCGGCCAGCATCTGGCCGGTCATCGCGCCATGCGTGCCGCCATGGATCGCGAGGTTCACCTCCGGCTTGCCGATCTCCAGCTCGCGGAAGAACACGTCGGACATCATCTCGTCGAAGTGCTGGCCGGTGTGGACCATGACCTCGCTGAAATCGGCGCTGGCGCGGATGGCCCGGCTGACGGCCGCGGCCTTGATGAATTGCGGGCGCGCCCCGACGACGGTCAGGATCGTGGTTTTCGTCATTGGGATGCTCCGGACGCCGCGCGGCGGGCCCGGCCGAGGCGCACTTTCTCGTAGTCGGCAAGGGTCTGCGCGGCAAGCCGGAGCGGATCGTGCCAACGCTCCACATAGGCCCGGCTGCGCAGTCCGAGCGCGTGCAGCGCCGGCCGCGGCATCGCGATGACCTGCCGCATCGCGGCGGCGATGGTCGCCGGCTCCGCCCGCACGAATGGCAATTGCGCCCGCATCGCAGGATCGAGGAAGCCCAGATCGCCCTCGCGCAGATAGACGATCACCGGCTTGCCGAGCGCCATCACCTCGACGGCAAGGCCGCCATACCAGCCGGCCAGGAGCTGGTCGACCACCACGTCGCACTCGGCATAGCGCCCCATCGCTTCGCGATGGGGCAGTCCCTCGATCAGCGTGAAGCGGAAATCCAGCCCCTCGGCTCGCAACTGCTCGACCGCGGCAAGGACATGGGCCGTGCCCTTGGCGCCGCGATGGCTCGGCGCATGGGCGAAAACCAGGGGCTCGGTGGAATCCGCCGCTGGCGGGCGCGGTACGAGCGGCCGCGGATCGATATGCGAATAGGCGAGGAAGCTCGCGCCCTTCGGCAACACATGGAGCAGGTCGGGATTGAAGGCATAGTGCTTGGCGCCGCTGCGGGTGAAGGCGGCGATGCCGCGCCGTTTCCAGTCGTCGGAACCCGGCACGTAATAGCCGTCGCCGAGCTCACGGGCGATCGAGATCTCGAAAAGCTCCAGCGACCTGTCGTGCTGGCGGGCATCGTCGCCCTGCCAGCTCACCGCCAGCGTCTTGCCCATCGCCCGCAGCAGCGGCAGGTCCTTGAGCCAGATCAGCCGGGAATAGAGCCTGGCCGGCCAGCGCCAGGGCTGGCGCCAGCTGAGATCGCCGAAGCCCGGGAAGGCGTTCGGTACGAGGGTGCTCTGGCCGAAGCCGAAATGTACCACGTCGGCCCAGCGCATCGCCTGCCAGAGAATGCGATAGCGCGCCATCTCGCGGGCAAGCAGCCCGTCTCCGGGGCGGGTGAGGCAGGCATCGGCCGGACGACCGTGCCCGCTCTCCTCGATCACGATGCAGCGGGCATCCGCCCCGAGTTCGCGCTGGGCTGCCGCAATCGCGGCCGATTGCCCGACGACATTAAGCGGACAGTGCAGGATGCGCAGCGGCGAGCTGCGCTCAGGCGATGCCATGCAGGCGTTCCGCCGGGGCCGCCGCCCCCGCGATGGTCAGCGCGAGCCCTTCGCGGAAGGACCGGAAACGGGCGAGGTCGTAGCGCGCCGCCAGACGCGATAGATCGGGCACGACGCTCGGCGCGCCGATCGCCTTGCGCTCGATCACCGGCTTCCGGCCGAGCTCGGCGCCGATCGCCTCCGCGACATCGGCGATGGTCAGGCTTTCCGGGGAGGCGACGTTGAGCACCTCGGTCCAGCTCTCGGCCAGGGCGGTTTCGATCACCGCGCAGATGTCTTCGCCATAGGTGGGAGCAAAGCGCATGCCGCCGCCCTGCTCGGGCAGCGTCACCGGCACGCCGTCGCGGACCCGCCGGATCAAATCGGGCAGCAGCCGCTCGGTCTGGCCGGGGCCATAGGGCGCGAACAGGCGCAGCACATTGAGCGCGAAATGACCGGCGAAGGGCCGGGCCAGAACCTCGGCCGCATATTTGCTCGCCCCGAGATAGGAGCGCGGCGCCAGTGCCGCGTCCTCGCGCAGGTCGCCGCTGAAAGGTTCGTAGACGCTGCCGGTCGAGACGAGGCAGAAGCGGCCGATCCCCGCTTCCGCCGCCGCCTCCAGCAGCATCTGCGTGCCGGCGACGTTGACGCGGAACATCTCGGCCGCATCGCCCGGAAAGGCGCGATAGGCCCGCGACTGGGCGAGATGGACGACGCCGTCGAGCCCCGTCGGCAGCTTGGGAGGCGCGACGCCGAGATCGCAAGACAAGGTCTCGGCACCGGCGACCGTCCCGCCCGGTCGCGACAGCGCGACGACGCTGTGGCCCGCGGCGAGCAGCCGGGTCACCAGGATCCGGCCGAGGAAGCCCGAAGCGCCGCTGACGAGGATACGCATCGCGCCGCCGGTCTCAGTTCGGCTTCGTCACGAGGACGGAGAGGCCGTTGGGGTTGGCGTCGTTGAAGCGCCACTCCTTGGCGCCGAGATCGCGCAGCCAGCCCTCGACCTCGTCCTGGGTGTGCTGCCAGGCGTTGTGGGGGTGATACCAGTCGAAATTGACCATGTTGTTGGTCTCGTAGTCGAAGGCCTCGTTCCAGAAGCACTTGACGAAATTGTAGTAGAGCAGGCGCTGCACATCATGCGTACCGGCCGGGATGCCGAGCACCGGGATCGGCTTCTCCAGCGTGATCGTCGCCCCGACGCGCGAGAGTTCGCGGCCGAGCTCCGTCAGCCCTTCGCAAGCGGCGTAGCATTCCTCGGGCGAGAGCTTGGTGAAGTTCTCGCGGATATGCGCATCGCTGAACTGCCGGGTCGCGCCCATCTTCTTGTAGACGTAGAAGAAGAACTGGCCGCCCGGGGAGAGCTTGCGATAGAGCGCCTCGACCGCGGCGCGGGTGTCCGGCGTATGGTGCAGCACGCCGTCGGCGATGATGAAGTCGAAGCTGCCATCGGCGAAGGGCGCTTCCATCAGGTCGGCCTGGACCACGCTGCAGTTCGGCAGCTGGCGGGTGTTCCCGAAGGTCGTGAAGGCCGCCGCCGAGATGTCCAGCGCCACCACCTGCCCGGGGCAGTTCTCGGCCATGAACTTGGTGTTGAAGCCGGAGCCGGGGCCGCATTCCAGGATGCGCTTGCGGCTTGCGTAGAAGGCCTTCAGATCCTCGCGCGTCGCCAGCCCGAACTTCTTGCAATACCAGCCGAACAGGAAGTCCTCATGCTGGGGCTCGAGCCCATAGCTCTTGAAGCGCTTCCACTTGTCCGAGAAGGTCTCGTTCGTCTTGGCCTGCTCGGCAGCCGCGGCGCGCGCCGTCGTCGTCTGGTAGGGCAGGCCATGCTTCGCCGCGAACTCGCTGAGATCCTGCTGCAGCACGCCGGTCAGGAAGGACGGCACGCCGTCCATGATCGGGATCCAGCGACCGTCCTTGGCTCGCAGCACGCCTTCGATGACGTGGTCGCCATCCTGGCGAAAGACTTCGAGCGTAAGGTCTCCGGCCGGGTATCCGGCCGGCGCGAATTGGCTGACGATCGACGAGTGCAAAGCTGGAATCCTCTTTCGGAGTCGAATAGCAAGGCGTTGCCGGTGTCCTAGACGATGCCGCTACAAAGGGAAATGCCTTTGCAGAAGCATCGCGAGGCGAGCCGCAGTTGTGTCGCCCACGCGACACTGCGGCTGGACTTGCCGCGTCGGCGTTCAGGGTAGCGATTGCGCCTGCGTTGCGACGGCCGCAACCTGATGCGCAGCCACCGCCGTTCCTTCGATCAGGGCGCGGTAAGCCTGTGCCTGCAGCGCCATGATCCGCGGCGCCGCGTGAAACCGCTCGATCCAGCCGGCCCCGCGCGCGCCGATGCCGGCCTGATCGGACGCATCCGCCGCGACCTGCCGGAGTGCCGCCGCGACCTCCTCGACGGAACCGGCGACCAGCAAGGGCGGCGCCTCCCCGAAGAAGCGTATAGCGGCGGGGACGTCGAGCGCATTCAGCACGCGCCGGCCGAGCGCCAGGGCCTCGAAGGTGACGCCGCCGAAGGCCGGCAGGGCGAACTGGTCGACGACGGCATGGCTCGTCAGATAGTGCCGCCACAGCTCCGGCTTCTGCATCGGCTCGACCCAGCGCAGCCGGCTTGCGAGGCCGAGCTCGCTTGCGAGCGCCTCGCTGGCAGCGAGGTCACGCCCCCAGCGCACCGCGACGATCTCGAAATCGACGCCTTCCGCCGCGAGCAAAGCTGCAGCGTGGAGGAAGCGGTCGTTGCCCTTGGAGAGACTGGGGTCGCCATCGCGCCAATCCTGTCGCGCCGGCGTGAAGAAGCGCAGCTTCCCCCCGGGCGGCCGTAGCTGCGCATGTGCCCGCGCGAAATCCCGCAGCCTCTGATCGTCGAAGGCATGCGGCAACGGCACGACCCGGTCCATGTCGAGGCCGAGGCGTTCCGCGGCCGCAAGGCAGTCGAGATTGGTCACCAGGACCTGGTCGGCAAGCCCGAAGCAGAGCGCCGTCATCCGCCCCGTCGGGTCGTCCTCGAAGGGCAGGCTGCGCAGCGTCCCGTGCTCATAGGCGGCATAGCGCTGGCCGGCGAGCAGAGGCCACAAGCCATCGAGCGCATAGCCCTGGACCACGTCATAGCGCCGCAGCAGCGGCGCGAAATGCCGGAAGCGTTCCCAGTAATGGTCGATGTCGGTGCGCCCCGCCGGAAAGGCCGTCTCGCCACGCCGCTCGCGCCAGAGCCGCGTCAACTCCACGAGATCGAGCCCGCCGGCCGCCTGCGCCTGCCGCTCGGGCCCGTCGATATTGCGGCCGAGGCGCTGGTCGAGCTTCTTGCGCTCATAGGCGAGCTTCCAGCCGATCTTGCGCCGGAACAGCCCCGCCTGCGCCCGGAAGGAGCGGGAGCAACGCACGAAGCGCTCATGGTCGAGCCGCTCCCAGAGGCGATCCGCCTCGGGGGAGCCGTCGATCTCGGCCGCGAGATAGCGGCAGCAATCGGCGAGTGGGCCGGAGGCGAACCAGCGCGGGCGGCGATAGCCCTTCAAATCAATGCTGTGCCAGTCCGGAAAGAAGGCGTCGGCAGGCGCCGTCTCGAAGCTCGCCTCCTCCCATTCCGGCGTCGCCATGATGTGGTAGTAGTCGAAGGACAGGACATCGGCGGCGATGCCATGGGCACGCTGGATGCGCGCATTGTTGAAGGCGTTGTTGGCGATGTTCCCGATATGCAGGACGCGCAACGGCCGGCCGAGCCTGGCCTGATGCTGCGCCAGCCAGTCCAGCGCCTCTTCCTGCATCTCAGCGTCCATCATGCGTGGCGACGCGGGTCGAGCGGCTGGCCGAGATCGCCGCCATAGACCCCGAAGCTCTCGCACCAGGCATCGAAGGAGAGCAGCGACCAGATCAGCGGCAACCGGTTCTGCGCGCCGCT
The DNA here is from genome assembly GCF_058986765.1 of Allobosea sp. GW821-FHT03A12. Taxonomy (NCBI): domain Bacteria; kingdom Pseudomonadati; phylum Pseudomonadota; class Alphaproteobacteria; order Hyphomicrobiales; family Alloboseaceae; genus Allobosea; species Allobosea sp. GW821-FHT03A12. The sequence continues at coordinate 789,971 of NZ_JBYSVZ010000001.1, read as the reverse complement.
CATGTGCTGGTCGATCGCCTGCGCGACGAAGGCCGGGTCGAAGACGCCGCGCGCCGCGATCCGCTCGGGCGACAGCACCTTGCGCACGAAGGGCTGCAGCGCGCCGCGATACCAGGAGGCGTCGGGCGGGCCGAAGCCCATCTTCGGCTTGTCGGCGATCTGCGGCGGCACCCAGTCGCGGATCGCGTCGCGGAACGCGATCTTGCCGGTCTCCCCGTCGCTCAGCAGGCTCCAGTCATAGGTCAGCGCGAGGTCGATCACCTCGTTGTCGAGCAGCGGTACGCGCGTCTCCAGGCTGTGCGCCATCGACACCTTGTCCTCGACCATCAGCAGACCTGCGAGGTAGGTCTTGGCGTCGATGTAGAGCAGCCTGTCCCAGATATCGTCGGAAGGGCAGGTTTCGAGGACCTTGCGCATCTCGCCGTCGAGCGAATAGCCGTCGGCGCCGGCCCGGAACGTTGGCAGCAGCGCCAGTTCGATCTCGTGCGTGGCGACGGGGTAGCTGCAGAGCTGCTGCATGCGGTGGAAAGCGTCGGCCGCGGAGTCCGATGCCGGTGCGCGGTTGCGCCCGAGCAGCCGGCCGAGCCAGGAGCGCGCCTCAGCGCCCCCTTGCTGCGCGGGCGGACGAACATAGGCGTAGCGCGAAACATAGCCGCCAAGGATCTCGTCGCCGCCGCAGCCAGAGAGCACGACCTTGCTGTCGGCAGCGACCCGCCCGGCGATCAGGTAATTCACATAGGCCATGCCCATGCGCGGCTCTTCCAGCGCCGCGACCGTCCGGTGCAGCGAAGTGGTCAGTGCCAGCTGCGGCAGCTCCAGCTCGATATGCGCGATGCCGAGATCCTTCGCCACCAGCCGCGAGAACTCGCGTTCGTCGACGATTTTGTCGTCTCCGACCTGGTCGAGGTTGAAGATGCAGGAATAGGCCCGCACGCTCGGGTCGTCGCGATAGGCCCCAGCGACGATCGAGCTCGAATCGATGCCCCCCGACAGATAGCCCATCACCGGGACATCCGCCGCGAGCTGGCGCCGGATCGCGCCTTGCAGCACCTCGCGCAGCGCCTCCGCCGCATCGGCCCGCGACATCTTGCGGCGGTTGAAGGTGATGTCCCAGTACTGGCGATCGCGCCGGCCGCCGGGCTCGTCGATGAAGATGTGGCCGGGTTCGAGCAGCCTCACCCCCTTGAACAGCGAGCGTCCGCGCCAGACGTTCTGCTGCAGGAAATAGGCATAGACCGACTGGCCATCCGGCTCGACCGGCACCAGGCCGGAGGCATGGATGCCGCGGATCTCCGAGCCGAAGACCACGGTGCCGTCAGCGAATTCCGCCAGATAGAGCGGCTTGATGCCGAGCCGGTCGCGGCCGAGCATCAGCCGGCGCGTACGGACGTCCCAGATCGCGAAGGCGAACATGCCGTTGAGCCGCTCGGCCAGCGCCTCGCCCCATTCCTCATAGCCGTGCACCAGCACTTCGGTATCGGAATGGTCGCTGGCGAAGCGATGCCCCTTCGCCTCCAGCTCCTTGCGGAGCGGGACATGGTTGTAGATCTCGCCGTTGAAGACGACGTGGACGGTGCCGTCCTCGTTCGTCATCGGCTGGTGGCCGCCGGCGATGTCGACGATCGAGAGCCGGCGGAAGCCGAGCTCGACATCGGGAGCGGACCAGAAGCCGGCATCATCGGGGCCGCGATGGACGATGGCGTCGGCCATCCCGACGATGCGCTGGGAGGCGTCGCCGAGCTTGCCGCGATGGAGAATGCCAAGGATGCCGCACATCGGAGAATCCTAGAGAAAGCCGGGGCAGTTCCAGCAGACCTGGATAGCCGTCCTGCGTCCGGAACTGCGTGAGAACGAAGGGATGGAGCCTTGGCGGCGAAGCCGTGTTCGCCGTAACGTTCTAGTCGCCGCCGATCGTCAGCGGGGCCGTCGGATCGCGGTAGATGCACGCCATCGCCCTGGCGGTCTTCACCGGATCATGCCAGCGCTCGACATAGGCGCGGGAGCGGCGCCCGGCCTCGACCAGCGCATCCGGCGCCGAAAGAATCCGGGTGAGGTCGTCTTCGAGCGTGCGCTCGTCAATGCGCAGGATCGGCATCTCATCCCACATCTGCGCCGGGACGAAGGGGCGATCCTCCTCGCGGATATAAGCCGCCACCGGCTTGCCCATCGCCATAAGCTCGACGGCGAAGCCGCCATACCAGCCGGCCAGGAGCTGGTCGATCGCCAGATCGGCGGAGCGGTAGAGCTCCATCGCCTCGGCATGAGGCTTGTTCTCGATCACGATCAGCTCGAAGTCGAAACGCTGCCGCAATCGTTCGAGCACCGGCATGAGCAGGCTCGTCCCCTTGATGCCGCCATTGCTCGGCGCATGGACGACGCGGGGCGGCCTGCCGGCGACGGGCAGAGCGACCGCCTGATCCCAGATCTCGACATTGCAATAGGGCAGGAAATCGCCCTTCTCGATGAAACGGCCGAGCTCGGGATTGAGGTAGAAGACCCGGTCCATCAGCGGCAGCAGGCGCTCGACCATGGCGCGCCGGGCTTCGTCGATACCGCTTGTGCAGGCCGAGAACGCCGGGCAGGCTCCCTCCCGGCACATGGTGACCGCGTTGATCTTGTTCGACCGGTCCGCTTGCCGGACATCGCACCCCTGCAACGTCATGAAGGTCTTGCGGCCGAAAGCGCGCGCCAGCCTGACATCGAACAGCGCCTTTCGGTCCTCCGCCTCGCTGCGGCCGAGCACCCGGCCCCAATCGTCCCAGAGCATGAAGCTCCGGCCGAAATAATAGTGCACGACATCGTAGTTCAGCGGGATGCCGAGCGCGAAGCGGAGCCGGCGCCAGAGCGCGCCCGAGCTTTTCTTGGCATAATCGCTGAGCGTGATGTCGGCGGGGTAGTCGAGCCAGGTGTTGTAGTTGATGACGACGTCGCTGCGCAGGCCGAGCCCGCGCTCGGCGCGCGACAGCGACCAAGGCTGGTTGCCGACATTCACCGGCCCGTGGACGACGCGCGGCGACTTCATGCCCATCGGCATGCCTCGACCTCAAGCCTGCGCACGCGGCAGCTCATCATAGAGACGGACCAGTTTCTGCCACTCGGCCTCCGCGTCGAGATCCGACAGGGCAGCAACCGTGTTCCGGCGCAGCTGCTCGCACAGGGCGGGATCATCGATCAGCCGGTTGATTGCCGCGGCGATCGAGACAGGATCGTGGGGATCGAACGATAGGCCGGTACCGTACTGCTCAACCATTCGGCTCACTTCGGGGTAGTTCACCACCAGCGCCGGGAGCCCGGCAGCCATGTACTCGAATACCTTATTGGGCAGCGCGTGAGTGAAATTTCGGCATACGCCAACCACCGAGTAGATGCCGGCATCCGCCCCCTTCGCGGCAGCCACGACATCCCGCGACGGCACAGGCTGACCGAGAATGAGCCGATCATCGGCTCCAATCCGCCGCGCAATAGCACGATACTCTTCTCCGAACTGATCGAGCGAAGGGCCGCGGAGGACCAAGATGCAGCGGGGAGCATGCTCCAATGCCTCGATGATCGGCTCGAGCAGACGCGCCGGCCCAGTTCCGCCCTGGTACAGGAGAACGAAACTGTCGTCCGGCAGGCCGAACTGCTGCTTCAGCAGAGGGTATTCCCGCGTCGGCGTCGCCGCCAGCAAGGGGATGTTGCGCACCAGGCTGGCCCGGCGGCCCTGGCCGAGTTCCTGCGCCAGCGCCTCGACGATGGACTCCGATACGGTGACCACGGCCGAGGCCTCTGTCATGATCCTGGCTTCGAGCGCCTGCAGCTCGGCCTTCCACTCGCCCGCATAGGGCGTCCAGGCTTCGTTCGCGCTGTCCCAGTGCACATTCTCCGACGTCCATTCGTGGAAATCGGCGATGAAATGCGCGCCCGTCATCCGCGCCGCCGCCAGGGCCGCATAGGAGGTATTGAGATCATGCCCGTGAAAGGCCAGCGGCTGCCCTCGCCTGGCGGCCCGCATCGCCGCGTCGAACATCTCTCCGCCGATGAAGCCGGGCCGTTCGCCAACGAATTCCGCCGCCCCGGGGCGGATCAGTTCGATCGCGACGCCGGGCCCCCAATCCGGGGGCTTGCGCGACCCGCGCGGCTGCGCCGTGTCCGGGCAGATGACATCGACCGCATAGCCCGCAGCGGCAAGCGCGCGCGCTTCCCGCTCGACGCGCGGATCGACCCAGATATTGGAGACCAGCAGCATGATGATGCGCCGCCCGGTCGCCCTGGCCCCGATGCCGATGGCGTCCTGCGCCCTCGCGGCCTGGTGCAGCCGCGCCGCCGAGCCGCGGGATTCGAGCAGCCGCCGGGCCAGGCGGAAGCGCTGCCGGGCGTTGCTCCTCACCCAGGCGACGTTGTCGCGCGTCGCAATGGCGATGAGCGGGCGTGCGACCGGGCGCGCCAGCGTCGCCAGCTGCGGAAAACGCCGCGCAAGGCCGTGCAGGAACTGCTTTAGCATGGTGCAACCATCGGGTTCGGGAACGTCGCGATAAGGTCGCGATAGGCGCTCGCCTGCAGCGAGACGATCCGCTCTGCGGAATGGTAGTCGATCATCCACTGCCGTGCGGCAGCTCCACGCCCGGCCCGATCCTCCGGGTCGAGCAGGACGTCCCGGAGCCGGTCGGCGCAGGCCTCCACCGTCTGCGCGATCAGGCAGGGCGGCGGGCAGCCGAAGAACCGCGTCAGCTGTTCCTCGTCCAGAGCCGTGATCAGCCGGCGCCCGAGCGCCATGGTCTCGAAACCGACGCCGCCGAGCGCCGGCAGCGCGAACTGATCGATGACGGCGTGCGAGCGGCAATATTCCACCCAGAGCTCGCGCTTCTGCATCGTCGGCACCCAGGTCACCTTCGAGGTCAGGCCGAGACTTTCGATCAGCTCCCGGCTTTCGCCGACCTCCTTCCCCCATTCGACCAGGACCAGCCGGAAATCGTGCCCCTCCGCCGCCAGCTTGCCTGCCGCGAGCAGGAACACATCGTTACCCTTGGTCCAGGAACCGCTCTTGTCCTTCCAGTGGTGCCGCGTCGGGCTGAAGAAGACCGGCGGGCCGTCGGGCGGCCTGAGATCGGGATGCGCATCCCGGAAGGCACGCAGCTTCGAGTCGTCGAAGGCGTGAGGCAAATAGACCACGCGCTCCGGCGGCAGGCCGAGCCTGTCGACCGAGGTGATCACGTCGGAATTCGTGACGAGAACGAGGGGCGCCTCCCTGTAGACCCGCGAGCAGACGGCACCGCTGACGGAAGGCTCCCAGGGCAGGTCCCGGATCGTGCCGTGCTCATAGGCGGCGAAGCGCGCGAAACCGTTCATGAACGGAATGAAACCATCCGTCGAATAGCCCTGTACGATGTCGTACTGCTTGAGGATATCGAAGAATTGCAATGGAAGATAAGTGATATAATTCCGGAGGTTACCCTCGAATTCCTGGTGCTTGTTTTCCTCGAGGAAATGGCGCCTGCGATCGGAAAAGATCTGGAACCGCGACTGGAACTCGGCATCGTCGACCAATGACGCCAGCTTCCTGCGAGGCGCTCTCCCAAGCGCCTCGAGCAGATCCTTCACAAGACCGACGAGGAGGGTACGGGTCCAGCCGAACGCCCCAGCCACGCGTCGCAGAAAACCCTGCACGCGCTCCTGGAGCACGCGCCTGCGATGAGTCTTCTCCGCATTCACACGCCACTCGAAATGGGTTCGACTCTCTCGCTTGCCGTCCAGCAATTGCTGGCCCAGAACCCCGGCAAGCGCGGCCGGCGATTCAACCGGATGTCCCCGCATGCGGCGCAGCAACAGCCACATCCTGACACCGGGCGCCTCATAGCGCTCCTCCGACATCGGCCCCATGACGAGCCGGTGAAACAGCCGGATACGCAGGTTTGCAGCGGTCTGCTGAATATGAGCACGCCCGCGTCTCAGGAGGCTGTTCGCTTCTGCCTGTCCCGACGGCGAAACCTCGCCACGACTCTCGGAGTCAGGCTCGCGCTCCGCGGCCAGAAGCGCAATCAGCCTGTCCTTGTCGGCATTGATCGGCCGATGCAGCCCCAGCGCTTCCACCAGCCAGGCAGTCCAGCGCATATGGCGAGGCATGCGCGGCCTTGCCCGCCCTTCCAGAGCCGCGAAATCGTCGAGGATCCGCCAGTAGTTGGCCTGGAGATAGGTCCTCATCAGCCGCGAGGTCAGCCGCATGCCCAGCCGATCGGCCCGCAAATACTGCAGGCAGAGATCAACGGGACCTTGGACGAACCAGTCCGGCCTGGACCATCCTGCAAGGCTGGTCGCGAACCAATCGGGGAAATTACCTTCCGCCGTGCCCGTGAAGGATCCGTCCTCCCATTCCGGGCAACTCATCACGTGATAGTAGTCGTAGCAGATGACATCCGACTGGATGCCGAATTTACGCTGGATGCGCGCATTGTTGTAGGCGTTGTTGGCGATATTGCCGATATGCAGCACGCGTAGAGGACGCCCCAGCGTCGCCTCGAGCTCGGCGATTATCCTGCCGGGAGGCAGTTCCCGCTCCGTTTCCACCCTGGCACCATCGACAGGGGCTTCCCCTGAGATCCCACCGGGGGGCAATTTGCTCACCGCTTCCATCATCAGAGCTCGTAAGCTGGGAAAGGCGGGGCGCCTGCAAGCTGCTCGCGGTGGTATGCAGCTTCCTCCGCTGACAGTACCTCGGAGAGTGGCGAAGTCCCCCAGTCGAACCTGTACCCCATGGCGGCAGCATTCAGGAGCAACTTGTAGTCGCGCCAACGGGCGCTCGAAGCGTGGTTCGCCAGGAACCACTTGCGGGTATTCGCACCGATCTCTCGCCGCAGCTCCGGCTGGTCATACAGCATCGACAGATGAGCGGCGACCGCCTCGGCGCTATCGGCAGCCAGCACCGGCGGGCAGCCATCGGGGACAAGCCCATCATACTGGGCCTTCTCGATCCGCATGATCAACGGCAGGCCACTGGCCATCGCCTCGAGCCCCGATGCGCCGAAATAGCCGAGCACGAACTGCTCCATAGCCACGTCGACGGAGCGCAGATAGCGTGCCAGGCGCGCCTTCCCGACGATCGGCAGCAGCAGGACCTTGTCTGCGACTCCGAGTTCCTCCAGCCTGTCTCGGCTCGACGCCTCGTCGACCCCCCAGCCGAGCACGAGGAGGCGGGCCCGAGGATAGGCCCGGCTGAAGCGTGCAAAGCCCTCGAGGCCGATATGCGCACCCTTCCACTGATTATCGAGCCTCATCGAGGTAAGGATGAAGAAATCGCCTCCCGTCTTTGCTTCCCACTCCGCTCTCAATTCGTCGGCCGGGCCGGGGAAATATCGCTCTTCATCGATAACGAGGGGGAGGTAGAGGCAATTGTTCAGCCCGTGGCGGCGAGCATGCGCAAACGTGATCGGATTGGAGACTAGTATGCACGACGCGCGCTCCAAGGAGCGACGTGTAATACGCCCCAAACTATCGTCTCTTGCTGCATCGAACCAGATTTCACCCCCCATCTGGGCGACGATATAGGGCCTGCGAGACAAGTATCCGAAGTACAGCACCTGCGAGACCAGCAAGGCGTCGTGCCGGTTGAGAACCTTCAGGCCCTTCGCATGGGGCATGAAGTCCGGCCAGGCGATCACGTCTTCCATCTCGATGAATGGGTAGCCGCGAGCGCGCAGCTCATTCTCCCAATCGCCGGAGACCTCGAGCCAGCTTGTGCGTTCGGGCAAAGGACGCTCGAGCAAGCGGGCGACCGGGTCCTCGCCGAGCTCTTCGATGTCGCCGTCGAAATCCTCCCAGGCCGGAAGGCTCATCAGCGCCCGGTCGAATGTCGGCAGGTGCAGATCGATGCCCGGAATGTGCCGCCGCAACCCGCTCGCGCGCATATAGCCGATATTGGCGATGTTGCCGACGAAGCCGAAATCGCCGGTAGCGACGTGATCATCCCCGATCGCCGACCTCAACTCGGCGAAGGCGTTCCGGCTGAACTGCGAGAACGCGCGCATGTTGCCTGATGTCAGCCAGGGATGGCGCCAGGGCGCGCGGTCATAGCTGGCCCACGCATCGCGCGGTTCCGGTCCAAGCCCTGCAGCCTGCCAGCGCTCCGCTGGCGAAGCCTTCTTGAGCGCAATCGCGCGGTCGATCTCGGACGTCTTGTAGGGCGTCAGCCGCTTGGCAGGACCGGCCGCGCTGAAGCCGATCAGGAAAGGGTGTTTCCAGTCGGTCGCATTCGGAATACTCGCCCGGCGCCGTGCCTCCGCATCGCGCTGGGCGCGGATATTGGCGAGAACCGCGTCCGGAAACGCGGCGGTGTCCTCGTACATCTGTCCGAAGCGGCTCGCGACGGCGCTGATCGAATGCCAGCGCTCGATATAGGCCCGGCCCTGCGCACCGACGGCAGCCAGTTTGTCACGATGGGTGACGCACCAGAGCAACGTCTCCTCCAGCGTGTCCGGGGTGACATTGATCAGCGGGCAATCCTCCGGAGCCTCGATCAGCTCCGGCCCCCGCGCATAGGTCAGCACGGGCTTGCCGCGCGCCATCGCCTCCAGCGCGGTGAAGCCATACGCCCCGCCGATGAATTGATCGGCGACGATGTCGGCCTCGCCGAACAGGCGGATCACTTCGGTATTGGGTACGCCTTGAACTTTGACATACTCGATCTGGTGCCCTTGGGACCTGAGCTTCTCGATCGCTGCTTCGAGATGCCCCGACCCCTTGAAGTGCGTATGATTTGGAGCATGGGCGATCTTCAAAGGCCCATCGTGCCGCGAAGGCGCACCAAGGGGGATCGCGGCCGTGTCGATCGGCCAATAATGCATGTTCCGGGCATCAGGGACATAGGCCAGCATGTCCCCCAGGGCGACCGCCTGGGTGACGCGCTCGCACATGCCCTCCATGATCTCGCTTCCGCTTGCGTCATCGCAGACGCAGAACCGGCCCGGATCGGGGCATTCCGTGCAGAAATTCCACTTTCCCAGCGCAAGCGTCGCACCGCGCCGGCGCACATCCGCGCCATAGGCGTAGAGATAGACGCGCTTGCCGGCAGAGCGCAGCAGGTCCAACTCCTGAGGATTGACGCCGAAGCGCGTCACGGGAAGCATCAGGCCGCGGTCGTAGAAGAAATGGAACACGTCATAACGCGCGATGGCCCAGGCGAGGATCATTCGCTCCAGCGCCTGGGACAGTTGCGGGGCAAGCTTGGCGGTCGCATTGACCAGCTTGCGCAGATTGAAATCGAAATTGCGCGAGATGTGATAGGTGACGAAAACGAGCGAGTGGCTCCTGAAGCCGAGAAGGCGATCGGCCTGCGCCTTCAGCGGCAAGGTCAGGATGGGCGTCACACCCCACAACGAGCGCGGCCGGGCCTTGGCCAGCCTGGCATCCGACCAGCCTTTGGCCCGCGGCATCACATAGTCGTTGAGCAGCCACTGCGAGAACCGGTTCGTCGGCTCGGCCATGAGACCTGCCGCCCGATGCGTGATGCGCAGGAGCAGCGCTTGCAGCGCACCCCAATCCCGGCGCAGCACCATCCCGCCGACACGCGCGAGACGAACCGGGATCAGCAGCAGGAACTTCACTGCACGCAGCACCCACCGGGCAGGCTCGCGCCAGCCTGGCGGTAGGCGGTCGACAGAACTGCGAACGACTGCTCGAGCGCGCTTCAAAAGTGACTTCACCGATTCAACGCCCGAACAGCAGAAACGCCCAGATCAACCCTTCAGGGCGCGCCGAACCACATCCACGACGCGCTCCTGGTCGGAACGGCGCATGAACGGCACGATCGGCAGGGTGATGGAGGTGTCCTCCGCCTGGGCGGCATTCGGGAACTGGTCGGCCGCCAGCTGATACTTCTCGCGATAATAGCCGAGCCGGTGGACCGCATGCGTGCCGGGCCGGCTCTGCATTTCGGCCAGGGCCAGGGCGGACATCACGGCGTTGCGGCGCTTGCGCCCACCATCGGCGAGGCGAATGACGTAGGACTGGTAGGTGTGGCCCTCGACCTCGCCCGCCACCGGCAGGATGAGATCGTTGATCTCCCGCAGCATCTCCGTATAGCGCCCGGCCGAGGCGCGCCGGTCGGCCACCAGCCGCTCCAGCTTGGCCATCTGCGCGACGCCCACGGCCGCCTGGATGTCCGACAGGCGCAGGTTGAAGCCGATCCGGTCGAAGCGCGACATGGTCCACGGACCCTGCGGCTCGTCGTCGACCACCGGCAGGCCGGTGGCGCCGTGGTTGCGCAGGGAGCGGACGGCGGCGGCGAGCGCATCGTCATTCGTCGTGACCGCACCGCCCTCGCCCGTCGTCACCACCTTGCGGGGGTGGAACGAGAAGCAGCCGATGTCGCCGAGCGCGCCGACGGGCTCGCCCTTGTAGGTCGTGGCGATGGCGCAGGCCGCATCCTCGATGATGCGAATGCCGCGTGGAGCGCAGATCGCACGGATCTCGTCCATCGGCGCCGCGAGCCCGAACAGATGCACCACCACGACGGCGCGGGTGCGCGGCGTGATGGCGGCTTCCAACGCTGCCGGGTCGATATTGAAGGTCGCAAGATCGACATCGGCGAAGACGGCCTTCGCCCCGACATATTCGGCGGAATGCGCGCTGGTAATCCAGGTGAAGGCCGGCACGATCACCTCGTCGTCCGGCCCGAGACCGAGCGCCATGGTGGCAAGATGCAGCGCCGCGGTGCAGGAGGTGCAGGCCAGGGCATATTTGGCGCGCTGGTTCTGGGCGATCAGCGCCTCGAAGCGCTCGGTCATCGGCCCCTGCGTGACCCATTTCGAGCCGAGCACGGTGCGCACCATCTCGATTTCGGTTTCGTCGAAGCTCGGTTCGGTGATGTTGATCATGGCGCTTGCCTGGCCTCGGGAGTCTGACGCGCGACGGCCCGGAATGCGGCCGTGCTGCGCTGGTGAGGATCGGTGTGGGTCATGGCGGCGCCCTTCGAGGGGCCGGCCGGGTGCTGCGCGGCGAAAGATCCGCGCGGATCGATGGTCATTGCTGGCCGCGCAGCTTCTCTGCATAGGCCAGGACGTTGTCGATCGTGTCGAGCTCATCGAGCACGTCGTCGCTGAACGTGACGCCGTGGTCCTCCTGCAAGGCGAGGACGAAGGCGGCATGATCGAGGGAATCCACGGAATCCCCGAGGAAGCGATAATCCGCCGCCCAGCTCTTCGGCTTTTGCGAGTTCAGCACCTTGCAGAGCGCAGCCCGGACATCCTGTTCTGTCATCATCGATCTCCAAGCAGGAACAAGGGCGCCACCGCCCAGGAAAGGCCAACCCCGAAGCCTGCGGTCAAGATGCAGCGATGCCCCTGATCGGCTTCCGCTTCGAGCATGAGCGGGACAGAGGACGAGACGGCGTTCCCATAGAGCGCCGCACCGAAGGGTGTCTTGTCCATCTGGTCGATCCGCTTCGCGATCGTCTCGACGATGTAGCGGCTGCCCTGATGGAGAATGACCCGGTCAACGTCCTGCCAGCCGATCCCGTTGCGCTCCAGCGCCTCCTGCATGGCGCCCGGAACACGCGTGGCCGAGAATTCGAAGACGCCGCGGCCATTCATCTTGAGCTGCCGGTTGGCCTGGACCTCGAGCGCACCGGCCTTGTCGCCATCCGTGCCGAACACCGCGCGGCCCAGGCGCCAGATGGGCTTACGCCTCGTCAGCGCCGTGGCTGTCGCGGCATCTCCGAACAGCATCGCGGTATCCCGATCATCCGGTGAACCGATCTTCGAGTAAGGATCCGCCGTCACCAGCAGCCCGTCATCGATGCCCTGCGCTTCCATGAGTGCCAGGGCCGTGGCGACCGCATAGACCCAACCCGAGCACCCGAGCCCGATGTCGAAGGCCGCAAGGTCCTTGCGCATGTTCAGGGCGGAGGCGACGCGCGCGGAGACGTGGGGCAGGCCGAAGCCGTCTGGATTCTGCGTCACCACGATCAGGAGCCGCGCCCGCTCGATGACGCCCGGCTCGAGCGCTTCGAGCTTCCTGACGGCCGCGATGGCGAGATCGGAGGTATCCTCGTCGGGGCCGCGACGCGACAGCTTGAGGAAGCCGGTCTTGTTCTCGATGAACTCGGCCGTGACGCCGAAACGGGGCGCCAGCTCGAGCACGTCGACACGACCCGGTGGGATATATCCGGCGATCCGGCCGATGCCGACCGGAGAGGCGCTATCCTGCGCGGGCGAGGATGGGCTGCTCACAGGGATTGGCTCGCGAAATAGATGAGACCCGCGTCGACGCCAGCCGAAAGAATGCGCGTCGCATGGTGCCGCTCGCCGATCCGCCGGACATGCCGGAGCGACAGTGCCGCAAAGGCCGGCAGGTTTCGCGTCAGATCGAAGCGCGTGGCGACATAGCGCTCACTCGCGCCAAGCGAGAAGAGCTCTGTCAGATAGGCCTTGTTGAGCGCCACCAGCCGATCGATCAGGGTGTAGCCGAGGCCCACCCCTTCTCCCAGCTGAGCCATCCCTTCGACAAGGCTCCAGCCCTCGATCGCCTTCTCCTCGGCATAAGGAACACGCAAGGTCGGCATAGCCTCGCCGGCCTCGAACATCAGGATCTTGCCGCTCTGCCGCGGCGCGCTCCACCAGGCGTCGAATACCGCCTCGGCCGGTGTCTCGACCTCTCGCGCCACATGGACGAGACGCAGCCGGTTATGGCTCGTCATCCGCGAAAAGCGTACGGTCAGCGACGTATAGCCCTCGATACGCGGCAGGATGGCGTTGATCACGCTCGTGCTGTGTACATAGGGCCGCGCCCCACGGAAGGGGAACAGGTCTTCCGATTCGGCCAGGGGTGTCATCTGTTCCGTCATCACTTGATGTCCAGCACCTTCTTGGCCGGAACGCCGAAATGAACCTCGAAAGACGGCACGCGCTTGGTCGCAACCGAACCGGCGCCGATCACCGAGAAGTCCTCGACGACCATGCCGTCGACGATCACCGAATTGGGGCCGAGATGGGCCCCCTTCCCGAGAACCGCCTTGCCGCACAAGGTCGCATTCGGCCCGACATAGGAGAAATCGCCGCAAGCGGCATCATGACCAATATTCGCCCCAGCGCGGATGGTGGCGCAGTGGCCGATGCTCGCGCTCGGCTGGACGACGGCATGAGCGGCGAGGAAGGCGCCGGCAGCGATCCGTGCATCGCGCGCAATGACGGCTGTGGGGTGCGCGATGACGGTCCAGCGCTCCATCGGGATGGCGAGGCTTTCGACCAGCGCCTGCCGCCGGTGCATCTGCCTGACCTTGTGGAGAGCAAGGACGAACCGCGTCTCCGGATCGAGGTGCGCCCAGTCCCTCAGCCCGCCCAGCACCGGGCTGCCATCGACCTGCTGGCCAATTAGCCCGTCGTCCAGATAGCCGCGAAGGGTCACCGACTGGCCATGGGCCTCGCAGGTCCGCACGGTTTCGGCCACCACGCGGGCGTCGCCGGCCGCACCGAGAATGACGATGGGAACGGGTCTGGTCATGCGCTCGCCCTCCCGGCGAATCGCCTCAGGCGCGCCATGAAGCCCGGTTGAGCCGTCGGCTCTTGCTGCTCCGGCATAGCCGGCTCGGCGGGCTGGTCCGGCTGCAGGTGGGTCGCGGCTCCGGGTGCGACGATGCTATGGACCGGAGGGTCGGCAATGCCGGCATCACGTGCGCCGAACCAGTCGAGCGCCGCCCCAAAGGTGGCGGCGGCAAACCCCCACTCGCGGACGAGACGATGTGCCGCCTCGTGCATGGCCGCGGCCTTCACCTGATTGGCGGGGTGGAGGTTGAGAACGACGATGCCCGGCACGCCGCTCTTTGCAATCGCCTCCCCGTAGGAGAGCAGGGCTTTCATCGCCTCGTCGGCATTCCAGTCCAGAAGGAAGAACACCCCGTCGCCGAAGGCCGTCAGCTGGCTCCAGTGCTCCGTCACTTTTCCTTCGAGCAGGAGGCGGGCCGGCAGCAGCGAACCGTTGAGCACACGCCCATCCTTCCCCGGCAGGTTGCTTGAGCCAACGATGCCGTGGCTCAGCCAGGGGGTCGCATGGCCCCAGTAGCCATCGTTCAGATAGCCATGGTTGCGCACCAGCCGGGCCGGCTTGCCAGTCAAGGTCTCGAACCAGGCGCATTGCTCGTCGAGGCGCAGGCCATACTCGTCCGGGGTTTCCAGCGCATCCGGATGGAGCTCCCATTCCACCGTCGCATCCTGGCCTTGCCAGGCCATGCTGGCGGCATCGTGCTTCGTGAGCGGATGCAGGAAATAGGTGATCGGGATGAGGCCGAGCTGCTCCTTCTGGCCTCGGTAGTCCTCGAGCGGGGCTTGGTCGTCATCCCCGGTCACGATCACCATGCCCTTGGCGCCGAAAGGCAGCACATCCCGCGCCGGAACGCGCCCATGCCCGGCCAGCGCCTCGCGGGCCGCCCATATCCACCAGTCCGCCGGCCGGTCACGCGGCGCTGTCGGATCGAGCTGGGCCTCGAAGAGATACATCGGGCGCTCGCCGGCATGGTCCCATTCGACCTCGGTCGGTCGATTGGCGGCCGCTGCGGGGTCTCCCTGCCGAAGGCGGGTGAGATCGCGCGCCAGATCGGTGCCGAGAAGCAGCAGGCCGCTGGCCCCGGCCGGAACCCAGATCCAGGCTGGAGCGCCCAAGACCGTGGCAGCGACGGTCTCCGCCTTGTCCGCGAACAGGGCCTGCACCTCGTGCAGGCTTTTCGCCCGCAGGTCCCGCTGTCCGCCTTTCAGCAGCAGCGCCTCATCCATCCGGCCAAGGGGCTCGGCCCGGCCGCCTGCAAGATTGGCGATGGCCGCGGCGGCGCGCAGGACCACGGCGGGACGGCCAGCAGCCGCGGCCGCACGCGCAGCGACCCAGCCTGCCTCGTCGGCACCATCCGCCACGAGGACGGCCGCATGCCTCTCCTCGTGGGCCGCCGTGGCGTCGATGCCGACGACGCGCAGGTGATGGGCGACGAACTCTGCGGCGAAGGACGGCGCCGGGCGCGCATCGTCGCTCCGGAGAACACCGCTCTCGGCCATGTGCGTGGCCACTCTCGCCACCGCCTTGTGCGCGAGGCGCGCATCCATGAACAGGCTCGCCACATTGGTGGGCACGGAGCGCCCCCCGAACTTGCCCTTGAAGGCGGAGACGCGGGAGATCGGCCAGGCTGACGGAACCTCCGGGAAGATCGGCCCGAAGCGATAGGCGGACAAGCCGCGCGCACGGCACGCCAGAATGGCGCGCCAATGCACGAAATCGTTCGGCCGCAGCGCCAACGCCTCCGGCTCGGAGACGCCGCCGAGATAGGAGGCCGCACCCTTGTCGATCAGCAGGAACAGCGCCCCAACATCCTGCCCCTCATGCCGCGCAAAGCACAGCAGCGCCCGGCCGCCCGGCATGAAGGTCCGGATGATGGTCTCGTAATAGGCCTTGTCCGGCAGGGCCTCCCCCGTGCGCTCGGCCGAGCGGCAGGCAAGGGCCCAGTAGCGCTCGAGATCAGCGCCGTCCTGCGAGACCTCGAAGGTCAGGCCGGACTTCTCGGCCTTCCTGACGGCACGACGGCAGGCTTCATCGAGGCCCGCCCAGAGGTCTGCCTCGTCCTGATCGAGCTCGACGATCTGGTCGGCTGCGAGTGTTGCGTAACCCGGCGCCGGCTCGAGACCGTTGGGGCCGAACCCGATGCCGAGCTGGAAGCCGTGATCGCTCACCCAGACAGGGACATGGTCTCTCTGTGCGCTCCGGCTTCGAGGCGCGAGATTCTGTACGGACAACTGGATGCGGTCGGCGCCGATGGCGCGCGCGATCCGCCTAACCTCTCCCATCGCGACCTTCTGCGCGGCGCGTGCCTCGGACTTCGCGAGGTCGGCGGCAAGGGCCAGCCCGGCATGACGATGGATACCGGAATGCAGCAGGCTTTCGCCCGACGATGTGCCCTGTCGCGCCGTGCTCAGATAAAGCGGCTGCACCGCCACGATCCGTCCGGCATCGAGGAGGGCGAAGGAGAGGTTCCGTTCGACGAAGAATGCGGTCTCGATGTCGACCCATGCCGCGCGATGCATCAGCCAGGCATCGGCCGACGAATCGACAGCCCTGTCCCAATCCCCGGCCGCGACGTCAGGGTAGCGAACAATCCGCATCAGACTTCGCGACTGAAGGCGACATTGAAACGGAAGCCGCGATAGGGGTTCTTCTCATGCACCTCGGCCAGCTCGACCTTGGCGCTGAGCCGCTCCCCGGCCGCGAGGAACTCCTCCCAGAGGAAATCGTAGGTCACGATGGCGGGCATGACCTTCGGCTCAGGCGGCTGCGGCGCAGCGGGTTGCGGAGCTGCCTCAGGCCCGCCGAACAGCCTTGCCCAGAAGCCGACCTTGCGCGGCGCCGCCGCCGGCGCGGGGACGGGGATCGCCTGCGGCTCCGGGATCGGGCGCGGCACATAGGGGCCGTGGCGCGCCTCCAGCTCGGCCGCGATCTCCTGCACCCTCGCAGGCAGATCGGCAGCGCGCAGGCGATCCGGGACATTGCCCACCAGCACGCGGCCACCGGGCCGAACAATCCTCAGCATCTCGCCGATCAGCGGAACGCCATCCTCGATGCTCGGGAAGTTGGTGAAGACATCATAGCAGAAGGCGGCATCGAAGGAGGCATCGGGAAAGGGCAGCACTCCGCCGTCCGCCTGCCGGAACTCGGCATTGGCCAAGCCGAGGCGGCGCGCGACGGTCAGCGCCCCGGCGGCCAGATCGACACCCGTGAATTTCCGGACGCGGGGGGCGACGAGATAGGCAAGAAAGCCGGCCGCACACCCCACTTCGAGGATGGAGCTGGTCTCGTCTGCCTTCGTCAGGGACAGGATGCTGTCGGCCAGCTCGCGGGAGGTCTGCTCGTCCCTCCAGATGCGCGGATCGCGGCCCGCGATGTAGCAGAGATCCTCCAGCGTCGGCGCACCGGCAACCGCGGTGCCCCGCTGGTCGAAGAAGGCGGAGAGCGACGCGAGCCAGTCGGAGTTCTCAGGCTTCATCAGCGGTCACTTTCCACTCGTAGACGGGATCGTAGATCAGGCTGATGTTCCAGATGATGCGCCGCGACACTGTGAACTGGCAGGCCTTTTCAATGTAGTGGAGGATCGAATCCTCGCTCTTCGGCATCTGGTGTCGGCAGATCGAGGCGCTGATCCAGTACATGCCCGGGCCGAGGGCATGGTTCTTCACCGAGTAGGTGACGGAACCCTTCTTCGGGAACTCGCGATCCCGGTCGATATAGGCACCGATATCATAGCCCTCGACCCCCGCGACCGCCTGCACCCGGGCGCCGTCGATCCTGAACCCCGCATAGATGTCTGAGGCCCCGGGATCGCCTTCCCAGGAAATCCGGATGTTCAGATTATCGCCATTGGGCACATGCCCGATGATCTCACCGGCATCGTCGACGACATCGACGCCGGTAATCCGGATCCGGTCGCCGGCCAGCTCGTAGCGGCCCGTTTCAGCCGTCTCCTGCAGCTTGGCGCTCGCCTGCTTGTTGGCCGTGAGGTTGGCGGCCTCCTGCCGATCCCAGACGCTCTGCACATAGGCCTTGGCCACGGGCTCCGCCGGCCCCTGCATGACCAGCTGCCCCTGGTTGATCCATACCGCCTGGTCGCAGAGTTCGGCGATCAGCCCATCCGAGTGGCTGACGAAGAACACGGTCGCGCCCGATTCGCAGATCTCCCGGATGCGCTTCATGCACTTGGCGACGAAATAGGAATCGCCCGCCGCCAGCGCCTCGTCGACGATGAAGATCTCGGGATCGACCGCGATGGCGGTGGAGAAGGTGAGCCTTGCCTGCATGCCGCTGGAATAGGTGCGGAAGGGCTGGTCGATCACGCTCTCCAGCTCGCTGAAGGCGATGATCGAGTCCATCTTGGCCTCGATCTCCTCGCGGCTCATGCCGATGCACATGCCGCCGGTGATGATGTTCTCTCGGCCGGTGAAATCCGGATGGAAGCCGGTGCCAAGCTCCAGGATGGCCGAGATGCGGCCGTTCACCTCGACCTCGCCCTCGGTCGCGTCGAGCAGGCCGGTGATGATCTTCAGAAGCGTGCTCTTGCCCGAGCCGTTGGGGCCGATCACGCCGACGATCTGGCCACGCTGCACCTCGAAGGAGATGTCCTTCAGGGCCCAGTGCTCGCGGTGGCGGTGCTTGCCGGTCAGGATCTCGCGCAGCAGGTCGCTGTTGTTGTCATAGAGGCGATAGGCCTTTCCCACGCCCTTGACGCGGATGGCGACATCCTTCTGCTCCGTCGCCACGGCCTGGCCGGCCGGCATGGTCATGTCTTCGGCCTTCATGTCAGAGCACATTCCCGAGATAGGGCTTGACCCTGCGGAATACGACGAGACCAGCGATGAATAGGCCGAGCGCCATGACCGTGAACACGATCCAGGCGAAACCGTGGCGGATCTCGTTGAAGAACAGCGTGTCCTGATAGACCCAGGCCACATAGCTGAACGGGTTCAGGTAGAGCACGGGCCGGATCGTCGGCGGCACCCAGTCGGGCAGGTAGATGGCCGGCGTGAAATACATGGACACGGCCATGTAGATCGACACGAACTCCCTGATGTCACGCAGGAAGGGCGTGGTCACCGAGAGCAGCAGCGTAAGGCCGATGCAGAGCAGGGCGTGGAGGCCCAGCACGACCGGAAGCGCGAGGAAGAGCCAGCCGAGCCCGCCACCGAAGAACAGCTTGTAGGTGAGCATCACCGCGAAAGCGGGAACATAGGTGATGAAGCAGGCGATGATCGTCGCCACCGGCAATGTCTCGATGGGGAAGACGACCTGCTTCACCAGATTGGCATTGCTCGAGAAGGCATTGGGCGCGCGCCCCAGGGCGTTCGACATGAGCAGCCACGGCGTGAGGCCGACCAGGATGTAGCTGGTATAGTCGCCCGGGAAGGTGGTGGTCACCGCCATCTTGCTGCCGATGACCACGCCGAAGATCAGCATGAAGGTGCCGACGACGACGATCGGCTGGATGTAGACCCAGAGCGAGCCGAGCCCATGGCCGGCATGGCCGCCCTTGATGTCCCGGAGCACCATCTCGCGGATGAGAGCAAGATTCCGGCGGATGACCCGCGCGAAATTCAGCACCATCGCGCCGATGCCCGGCTGGCTCGCCTGTATGGCGGGAGATCGCGGCGCGCTCACAGGTAAGCCTCGCAGAATTGTTCCAGGTTGAGCAGCGACCAGATCAGCAGGCGCCGGTTCTGGCGGCCTTCGAGATGGTCCTCGATCAGGCTCTTCACCGTGCCGCGGTCGAGATAGTCGTAGATGCGCGCGCGCTCGTTGAGCAGGCGGCGGCGGACATAGTCGATGCTTTCGCCCTTGAACCAGCTCGCATCCGGCGCCGAGAAGCCCTGCTTCTCGCGCTCCGCCACCTGCGACGGGATATGCCGGCCCATCATCTTGCGCAGGATCAGCTTGCCGTCGCGCGTCTTCTCGAAATAGCGCTGCGCCTTGCCGCCGGGCTCGTTCTCGTTGAGCTGCACCACTTCGGTCAGGTTGCCGAGCTTCATCTTGGCCGGCAGGCGCATGGCGAAGTCGACAAGGTCGTTGTCGAGGAAGGGCACGCGCCCTTCCAGCCCATGCGCCATGGCGAGCTTGTCGTCGACGACGAGCAGGCCGTTGAGGAAGGTCTTGGCCTCGAAATAGAGCGAGTGGTTGATGTAGTCCTCCGGGCGCGTCAGCGTATGCGCGTGCTCGTGGAAGACGTCGCGGAAGATCTCGGTCGGCGCAGGTCCCGTCGCCTGCCCCCAGACCGGAGCCAGCATCTGCGGCAGCAGTTCGGTCGGCACCAGGCGCTGCCAGAAGCCGTAGTACTTCTCGACATAGTGGTCGAAGTCGTCGTTCACCACCGCGCGATAATAGCGCCAGGGATAGCCGGCGAAGAGCTCGTCGCCGCCCGTGCCCGAGAGCACGACCTTGACGAATTTCGAGGCCAGCTTGGCAGCGTAGTAGTTCGGATAGGACTGGCCGACGCGCGGCTCCTCGAGATGCCAGGCGAGGCGCGGCAGGGCGCGCTCCATGTCGCCGGCCTTGAGCACCATCTCGTAATGCTCGGTCTTGAACAGATACGACATGTGCTCGGCTTTCGAGCGCTCGTCATAGCCGAGCTCGACGCCCGAGGCCGAATTGAGGTCGAAGCCGACGGTGAAGGTCCGCATGAACGGCAGCTGCGCCGCCGCCAGGGCCGTGATCGAGCCCGAATCCATGCCGCCAGAGAGATAGGAGCCGACATCGACGTCGCTGATCATTTGCCGGCTGACGGCCTGCCGGAACAGGAAGTCGAGCTCGTCCAGCGCCTTGGCTTCGTCGACCGGGCCGTCCGGCTCCTGGAAGTGATAATCCCAATAGCGCTTCGGCTGGAGCGGCTCGCGGCCCGGCTTCACCTCGAGATAGCAGCCGGCCGACAGCAGCTTGACGCCGGCGAACAGCGTCCTGTCGGTGAAGAAGTTCTGGAAGGTCAGGTACTCGGAAAGGGCGCTCACATCCATCCGGGACGAGAAGCCCGGAAAGCCGCGAAAGGCCTTGATCTCGGAGGCGAACAGGAAGGCGCCGTCGACCTCGGCATAATAGACCGGCTTCACGCCGAAGCGGTCGCGCGCGATCGTCAGCTTGCGCTCTTTTGTGTCCCAGATCGCGAAGGCGAACATGCCGTTCAGCCGCAGCAGGGCCGAGATGCCCCATTCGGCGAAGGCGGTCAGCAGCACCTCGCTGTCGCCGCTGGAGTGGAAGAGATGGCCGCGCGCGCTGAGCTCGGCCTTCAGCTCCTTGAAATTGTAGATCTCGCCATTGTAGCTCAGCACATAGCGACCATCGCGCGTCGCCATCGGCTGGCGTGCCGCGTCGGTGAGGTCGATGATCGAGAGCCGGCGGTGGCCGAGCCCGACCGGACCGTCGCAATAATGGCCTTCACCGTCCGGGCCGCGATGGGCGATGATGTCGGTCATCGCCTTCAAGGTCACCGGCGAAGCCGGTCTGCCGTCCCGATGCAGGACGCCTGCAATGCCGCACATAGCGCTACCGTCCGATCATGGAGCTGAAAGAGGCCGGCGCCTCGAGGCGCCGGCCGATATTGCGAATGGTCAGAGCTGGGCCTTGGCCCGGCGCTGAGCGACCTGCTCGATGTGCTCCTTGCGCCACTCGATCAGCTGCTTCAGCCCCTCGTCGAGGTCGATCTTGGCGGTGAAGCCGATCTCCTTGCTGGCCTTCACCGGCGAGCCGATGCGGTTGCGCACCAGGGTAGCCTGGCTGCGCGGCGCATAGTTGATCGGCTGGTTCGAGCCGGTCAGGTTGAGCAGCTTCTCGGCGACTTCCTTGAGCGAGGTGCGCTTGCCGGTACCGACATTGTAGAAGCTGTCGGTGGCGGTCGACTGCATCGCGCAGAGGTTGGAGCGGGCGCAATCCTCGACCGCGACGAAGTCGAACGCCTCGGAGCCGTCACCCATGATGGTCGGGCCCTCGCCGCGATCGATCGCGTCGAGCATCTTCATGATCACGGCGATATAGGCGCCGCGATAGTCCTGGCGCGGGCCATAGACGTTCATGTAGCGCAGGCCGACATAGTCGAGCCCGTAGCGGAAGTGATAGGCCCGGGCCATCGCCTCGCCGCAGATCTTGGTCGCGCCGTAGAAGTTCTTGTTGTTGAAGGGATGGTCCTCGGTCATCGGCTCCTCGACGGCATCGCCATAGACGGAGGCCGAGGACGACCAGACGAGGCGCTTGACGCCGTTGCGCACGCAACCGTCGAGCACGTTGAACATGCCGCGGACATTGGTCTCGAAGGCCGTGCGCGGATATTCATGGCATTGCAGCAGCCAGAGCGCCGCGAACTGGAAGACGCCGTCCGCGCCCTTGAGCGCCGCGTCCAGGATGTCGGTCTGCGTGATGTCGCCGCCGGCCTCGAAGATCTTGACGCGCGGATCCTTCAGCGCGTCGGCCAGGTTCTCGGTCGTGCCGCGTACGAAATTGTCGTAGATCACGATCTCGCCGACATCGGTCTTGGTCAGCTGATCCACCGCATGCGAGCCGATCAGGCCCGCGCCACCGATGACAACGACGCGCTTTCCCTGGAGTTCCACGTTCAGTTTCCCTTGTTGGCGATGCGACGGCAGGCCCGCGCATGATTTGTCCAAGCTACCGCAGTCCGGGTGCGACGAAGCGCCCGAACCGCACCTTACTAACTGGCCGAAACCGTCCGCTCACGCGGCCTTTTCGACCATGTCCTCGTCCAGCAGCACCCTGACCTTGCCGCCGAGCAGGTCGAGCAGCACGGCGATACGGTCCTGGTCCCTGAAGCCTTCGAAAAGGCCCAGCGTTTCGGCGAAGCTGCCGGAGCGGATGCGCACCATCTGGCCCGGCGCGAGATCCGGCCGCTGCGAGAGCGCGATATAGCCCTGCCCGTCGCGGCGCGCCCGCAGACCCTCGACCACCGCATCGGCGATCGGCAGCGGGCCGCTCTCGCCGGCGACGAGCCGCGCCACGCCATAGGTGCCGTTGATGGAGCGCCAGCGCTGACGAGCCGGATCAAGGCGCACGAACAGATAGCCCGGGAAGAGCGGCGCAGGGGCGAACGTCACCTTGCGCGCATGGCGCCGCTTGCGCAGATAGCACGGCAGGAAGGCCTCGAAGCCCTGATTCTCGAGCTCGTGGACGGCCCGCTGCTCGGACAGGTGCCGAGCCTGCACGACATACCAGCGTGCGCCGGTCGAGAGGGCGGCCGGCATCGTCACGAGCGCGCCTCCGCGCCGCGCACCGACAGCATCGACGGCACCAGGACACGCTGCTCGCCGAGGGCGGCAACCGCCTCGTCATAGTAGCGCTGGGCGTCATGGATGCCGGTCACGATCGCGCCGCCGGGGCGGACCGGCACCTCGGCCAGCGAGGCCACGACGGGAATGTTGAACAGGCTCGGCTTGCGCATGCCGGCGTCGACGATGGCGACGATGGTGACGCCATGCTCGGCGGCGCCCAGGATCGCGATCTCCGTCAGATCGCTGCCGCCGCAGAGCGCAAGGCGATCGAGCTTGCGCTCGCGGGCCTGCTCGAACAGGGCCGAGCATTCGCTGCGGGCACGGCGGAAGAAGGAGAGCGACCAGGACAGGTATTCGGCGGTGAGCCGCGACTTCTCGGCGAAGCCCGACGGCGTCAGATAATAGGCGTAGCGGCGGCGCGGCACCTGCTGGACCTTGATCAGGCCCTTCTTCACACAGCGCTTGATGTAGGTGTTGACCAGGCCGAGCGCGACGCCGAGCTCCCCGGCCAGCGCCCGCTGCGAGACATGGGCCTCGCGCTCGACGAAGGCGAGCAACCCGGCAATGTGGCGCCCTTCGGCATCGGCGGCCCCGAGCTCGGAGCCGTCAGCGGAGACGCCTGCGCCGTTGTTCGATCCGACGATCATGGCCGGCGGCGTATCACGTTCAGCGCGTGAACGTCAAATGCGTTCAGCGCATGAACACTGGGCCGGCAGGGTTAATTGACGGAGCCGAGTCCTCGGATATAAAAGCCCGCCCTGGAAACGATCATGGCAACCTGAGAACGATGCAGCCGGATGCGAAAAATCCGGCAGAGCGGGCCAGTGGACTCGGG
This sequence comes from Allobosea sp. GW821-FHT03A12, assembly GCF_058986765.1. NCBI lineage: Bacteria > Pseudomonadati > Pseudomonadota > Alphaproteobacteria > Hyphomicrobiales > Alloboseaceae > Allobosea > Allobosea sp. GW821-FHT03A12. The sequence continues at coordinate 766,385 of NZ_JBYSVZ010000001.1, read as the reverse complement.
AACGTCGTTCCGCTTCGTATGCGTCGAATACCGACCTGAACCCCTAACCTGAAACGGCAATGGCGCTCAACTCGTTCAGCTTCGTCCTCATCGCCGTTCTTGCCGTGCTGGCCTGCCGCCTGTGGGCACCGCGGCTGATCCGCGAGGCGGTAACGCTGCTGCTCAGCTTCTATTTCCTGTCTACTTACCTGTCGGATGGCAAGCAGGTCGCGCTGCTGTGCAGCTTTCTCGTCCTCGTCTTCGCGATCGGCTTTTGCAAGGCACGGTCGAAATCGCTTTGGCCGGCCACGATCTCGTTTGCAATCGTCATTTCCTTCTGGATTGGCCTCTTTCTGCTGAAGGATCCCGACCTCTTCAAATCGCTGAACCCGTTCAACGGGAACCCGATCAAGATCATCGGCATCTCCTATATCGTCTTCCGAGGCATAACCTTCGTCCTCGAGGTCGCTCCCGGCGACCGGTTGAGCTTCATCACCTTCATCAATTACATGCTGTTCTTCCCGACTCTGCTCGCCGGTCCGATCGAGCGGTATCAGCGCTTTGACGCATCGACCGCGCAGCAACTGTCGTGGGAAGCGAGCGGCTACCAGGCGCTCAATCGCGTGCTCAACGGCTTCATCAAGAAGTTCGTCATTGCTGACAATCTGATGGAGCTGGGCATCTTCTCGATGACCGCCGCCGGCAACGACTTCTCGACCCCGATGCTCTGGATCGGCGCGCTGCTGATGCTGACCATCCTGCTGCTCGATTTTTCCGGGTATTGCGACATCGTCATCGGCATCGCAGCCCTGATGGGTTTCAAGCTCGTCGAAAACTTCAATTACCCGCTGATGGCGAAGAACCTGCAGGATTTCTGGTCCCGCTGGCACATGTCGCTCGGCTCGGTGATCCAGGATTATGTCTTCTCGCCGCTCAGCAAGGTCGTCATCACCCGCATGGGACGCGACCTTCAGATGTACGGCATCGCGTCGATCTATGTCATCGCCATGGTGCTCGTCGCCATGTGGCATGGCACGACCTGGGGATTCCTGATCTTCGGCATGCTGCAGGGGGCCGTGCTGTTCGCCATTCAGATCAGGCGCGAATGGGCGCGCGCAAGAGCCAAAGCGCTGAAGATCAAGTTCACCGGGCAACAGACGGCTGCCGGCCTCTGGTCTGGCCGCGTGGCGACCTATCTCTTCGTCTCGCTGACAATGATCTGGTGGCAGGGTACCGTTCCCGAGGCGCTGAGGACATACCAGAAGCTGGCGGGGTGGTGACGATGAAGACTGTCGGCGTCGATCTGCTCAAGGTCTCGGTCATCGTGACCAAGATCGTCATCATCCTGTATTTCATGAACTCAAAGCTCACCTTTTTCACCTATCAGAATTTCTGACCCGCAGCTCGATGAAACAAGCCTTCAAGAACTTGCTGCGGCTGGCCCTGCCCATCGTCGTCGCTTTCGCGTTGATCGATCTCGCGCTGCTCGGCGTGACCCGTCACACGCGCCTGCTCGAGGACGTCGTCGATATTCAGACCCCGGCCGCGCTCTATGCGAAGCTCGATTATCTGCAGGCGCATGCGGGTCGCCGCATCGTCTTCATTGGCGACTCCGTGGTCTATGGCCGACGGATGGAAGAGAAGGGCGACACCGGCTGGCGTGCGCACACGATTCCGGCGGCGGTGGCGTCGCTGATCGAAGCCCGCCCTCCCCGCATGCCGGTCCTTGCAATGAATCTGGCCATGAACGGAGCGCTTCCGGCCGATATCGAGCAGGTCGCGCGGCTCGTCGCTCCTCTGAGACCTGATTGCATTGTCGCCGACATCAGCCTGCGTGCCTTCTCCGCCGATTTTGCCCCCGAAGCGGGCCGGTTCAGCCGTTCCTGGCTCACCTCCATGCAGCTCGACGCCAATCGGAAGCTCACAACGGAGAGCGGCTCTGCCGCAGGCATGAGCCAGCGTCTGGAGACGACGCTGCGCGACTGGGCCATCAACCACTGGCGGCTCTATCAGCTGCGCGACTTCGTCCAGTGGCGCGTATTCGACGGCGAGCCGGCCAGCCTCGTCAGGCGTTTCCGCGCCTGGCTCGATGACAAGCTCCGTGGAAAGTCGGCGACGGCGCCCGATCCCCTGGACGACATCCTGCTGACGCTCAAGACGAAGAACCGACACGACTCGATCACCCTCGCCGCGCAGAACCCGCAGGTCGCAGCCCTGCAGCGCACGCTCGATCGCCTGGCGAGCGACGAGCAGTGCGCAGTCTTCTTCTATGCGACGGAAGACCGGGAGCAGTTGCCCGATCTGATCGAGCTTTCGCGCTACAAGGCGCTGCAGGCCGAGCTGGCGCAGATCTTCGCAGGCTATGCGGCCAGCGGCATCACCTACATCCCGCCGCTGGAGACGCTGGAGCCGAAGCACTACCTTGACTACGGTCATCTGAACGAAGCCGGCAGCGCGATCGTCGCCAGGGCGATCGTCGACGGCGGCCTCGGTCAGGCCATCGATCGCGCTGCGAGGACACCATGACCTTGCCTCCGACCCAGGGCCGCGCGCGGATCACCGCACTCGGCTTCCATTTCCCCGGCTCGCCCGTGCGGATCGACGCCCTGCCGCTGTCGCCGGAAGAAACCGCGCGTCTGCCGCGCCTGGGGCAGGCGATCACCCATATCGCCGGGGAGGATTCGACGGCGCTGATTGTCCATGCGGCGCGTGACGTCCTCGCACGCCATGAGGGTGCGGCCAGCGACATCCGCATGGTGATCTCGGCGCCCTCGCTGGTGACGTCCTATGGCCTCGAAATCCCGGCAGTCGCGGTCCGCGCGGAACTTGGCCTGACCAACGCGCAGTGCCTCAATCTGGCGCAGGGCTGCGTCGGCGTCCTGCGTGGCATCGACCTCGCCGCACAGCTCGTCAACGCTCAGCCGGAGGCCGGCGACATCATGGTGGTGACCAGCTGCCGTGCATCGTCCCATACCAGGAACATGAACCACGGAGCCTTCTTCTGGGGCGATGGCGCCGCTGCGGTGATCGTCAGCGCGAAGGGCAATACGGGGCTGGAGATCGTGGGTTACGCCGAGGCAGCCAGCGACGCCAACTGGGGCGCGATGCGGATCGGCCTAGGCGACGCAATGGATACGGCCAACGCCGAAGACGTCAACCGGATCAGCGTCCATTTCAATACGCCGGAAGACCAGATCGACTATATCCGCGCCGAGCAGCGCCACTTCGCCACCGTCACGAACGCCCTGCTGGAGCGGCAGGGCCTGCAAGAAGACGACATCGACGCGATCTTCCTGCCATCGACCGGCAAGAACCGAACGCCTATTCTCTTCAGCGAGCACCGCGGCCTGCTCAAAAAGGTCGGGACCGATTTCAGCTACGCGCATTTCGGCGGCGTCGATCCCATCCTGTCTATCAGCCAGCATCTCGAGCGCGGAGAGGGCAGGCCCGGCGGTTGGCTACTGCTCGTCTCGCCCGCCTTCACCGCGCAATGGGGCGGCCTGCTGCTGCGCAAGCCGGACTGAACAAGGCTCGCTGGATCGCGCCCCTAAGCGGCGATCTCGGCATCCGTTACCTGCGTCCGTTGGATATCCATCGGCACGGCGGGAGCCTCGTACTGATCGAGATCCAGCGACCAGACCGTCGTGCCTTCATCGCGGGTTTCGACCAGCTCGAAGCCGAGCTTGCGGTAGTGATCCGCGACCATCTCGTTGCGATCGGTCGGGCGATAAGTCCCGATCAGTCGTGTCCCGCCCGCCTTTCTAACAGCCGCCGCTATTTCATTCAGTGCCGCCCGCTCGACGCTGCGGCCAAGAACCCGGCAGCTCATCAGCCAGGTATCGATCGCCCAGTCCTCGACCTGCTTTCGCACGATGATGACACTGATCATGCCGTTGTCGCCGAATGCATCGGCGAGGCGGATCTGGAAGGTCAGCGCGCTGTCGTCGGCGCCGACCTGCTCGATCTCCGCTTCGGTATAGCGCTTCGTCGTCAGGTTGAACTGGTTCGACTTGTTGATCAGCTGGGTGATGCGGCTGCGGCCAGCCTTGTCGAAAGGCCCGACTGTCATGCGCATATCGAGCGACTTGAGATAGGATGCCAGATCGCGAGCCCCAGTCTGGAGCGCCGCTCGCTTGGCATTCGCCTGATACTGCTCAGCACGTTGCCGATCCGCGTCGAGGAAGGCGAGAGCTTCGAAATACCCACCCGCAAGCACGAAGCGCGGATAAAGCGCCGGGTCGTCGCCGATCTCGGGAACCGCGACCTGCGGAAGCGCCTGGCGCACCTGGCGGCGTTCTGCCGGGTTGTCGTCGAGGAAGACCAGCGAGTCGACGCCGATGTTGAGAGTCTTCGCGATGGCTTCCAAATTGCTGGCCTTGTCGTTCCAGTTCGCCTGGAAAACCGCGATATGCTCTTCGCGAAGCAGCATTTCCGGATGCTTCTGGAAGACCTCGCGCGCGATCCGATCCTCGTTCTTCGAGCTGACCGCGAGGATGATACCGCGTTCACGCAGATCGAGCGCCATGCGCTGAATAGCCAGGAAAGCCTCGCCGACGGCCGATCCGTTGCCGAGCACGATCCCGTCCAGGCCATCGTCGCCGATCACGCCGCCCCAAAGCGTATTGTCGCAATCGAGCACGAGGCACTTGCGCGACTTGCCGACCATGGCCGCCAGAAGCCGGGCGCAGTGCTCCGCATAGAGCGGCACATAGCGCTGGGCGAAGGGCAGCTTGGCGATATGCCATTGGGCGGGATCGAACCAGTTCTGGCCGCCGATCGCCTGGCTGATCGCCTCGACGTCGAGCACGACATCGGAGCTGCCATCAAGAGCTTCGACGAGAAGATGATTGAAACGGCTGATCCGGGCACGCTGGCTTTGGCCGAGCCGGATGTCGGCGCTGCCGAACAACGTCTCCGGAGGGGTCGCCAGCGTCTGCAGGATCAGCGCGCCCTTGAACTGATCCCGCAAACCAGCGCGCAGAGCGTTGAGATAGGCGATGGCGGAGTTTGCATCGCCCCTGCTTCCGGATTGCAGGTCCTCATACCCGTTATGGTCGAGCGCCAGAAGAATCGCGTTCGGGTTCGACGAAAGAACTTTCGAATCGCCGCCGGTCGCAGCCTGCATCACCTGATTGTATTCGGCTTCGATGACCTGGAGATCGATCCCGTACCGCGCCGCACTCGCGACGATCGCCGGTGCGAACAGCTTCGTCGTCGCATTGCTGATGAGGCCTAGCTTGAACGGCGTCATTCCGGGAATGGCGCCGCTATTCGCGGCCCGCACCAGGCCGATGGTTTTCGCTAACCGTGCCAGCTGGCTGTCACTCAGCGCCGATTCCGCAAGCGCGCGCAACGAGGCCGCAGGAGAAGGATCGCCCTGCTCCACCGCCGCGCAGCGTGCACGAAAGTCGGCAGGCGCTTCCGGAAGCCAAGGCATGATTGACAGATCGAGGTTCATGTCATGCTCGCTGGTTGCAGGTTGAGACGCTCAACAATCTCGTCAGCCACGTCATCTACGCTGGAGAAGGGCTGCTGTTCTCGCATCAGGTCGAGAAAACGACTGTCGAAGGCATTCAACATATCCGTCTCGATAAATCCGGGCGCCACCGTGGCAACGCGGAGCCAGGGGAACTCCGCTGCCGCGAGCGACATGACGCCCAGTAGGCCGAACTTCGAGATCGTATAGGCTCCCAGGCCGCCCATGGCCTTGGCTCCGTCTTCGAGACCGCACGCGTTGCCCATCGCCTTGGTGAGCACGCCGACGACGGAGCCTGCCTTGCGCGGCCGAAAGCATTGCCGCACCAGCCCTGCCAGCAGACGCTGTGGGCCAACGACATTCGCCGTCCAGAAGAGAGTGTGCTCCTCCGGCGAGATCTTGCCGAACGGGGCGACCACGGGCGGTGGCGAGGCGGCCAGCACTGCGCCGGCGACCGGCCTGCCATCCGCTGCGATGCGCAGGATTCCGGCATCGATCGAGGTCGGATCGGCCATGTCGAGACAGACGGCAATGCCACCGCAGGCTGCAGCCAGTTGCGCCGCCTCCTCCGCCTTGGCGGAGCGATGCCCGATGACGGGACTGAAGCCACGATCGGCGAGCCGACCGGCAAGTCGACGACCGACCCCTCCGGTAGCCCCGGTGATAACGACAAGTTCGCTCACCCAGTCACCTCCACGCGGAACGTCGTGTCATCCCGAGAACGCCTTCCCGGGATCAGCGGGGATGGAGCGTTGCCAACGCGCTGCCGCTGGCGATCAGGCGCTCTCCACGAGTCACCGCTATCTTCAGCGACAGCGTGCGCGTGGCTTCGGAATAGTGGCTCGTGTCGATTTGGACATGAGCGGTCTCCCCGACATAGAGAGGCTGCCGAAAGTCGATCTTCAAGGCGCTCCAGATCCCGGACGGCCCAGGCAGGTGCATGCCGACAATCTGCGAAATTTTTGCGACGATCATTGCGCCGTAGACGACAGCCCCGGACAGCCCCCGCGCCTCGGCAAATGTCGCATCGAGATGCAGGGGATTGTAATCCCCGGACAGCAGCGCGAAAGCCTGCTGATCAGCTTCGCTGACCGTAAAATCCAGTCCGAAGCTCTGGCAATCGACCCCTCCAGCTGAATCAGGCGAACTCGTCCCAATTCCCTCGAGCGGCACGTTATCGCCCACCCTTCGCGATGATACTGCTTACGACCTGGCCGACATTCTCAAAAGACGAAGCCTCTGCCGCACTGAAACGCACAGCAAAGGCCTGCTCAAGCGCGACGATGAGTCTGATATGCGCAAGACTATCCCAGCCCTCGACGTCGGCAGCCACAGTCGTCGGCGTCACGACGATAGATTCATCATCGAACACATCCTGGAAGATGGGGTTCATCTTCTCAATAACGTCGGATTCCATCATCTGACCCGGAACTCTTGCTCGCACTGTCGGAAACGCGGTTGGGCGCGCACGCTAGATAGGGGGGGAACCCTGGCGCGTCAACCCAAACTGCCCGGCGCCTTGGCGGGCCGGACCAGTCTGCGGGCTGCCTTTTGGCGAGCCGCGATGCGCTCCGGAAGCCCCGTATCGGACCTGGCATTTCCCATTTTCGACCCGGCCCTCGAACACCTGGAGCCACTTGGCCCCAAGTTCGCGGATGCCCAAATCACACCTGATCCAGCCCTCTCAGCCTCATGCGCGGGTGGTCCGCGCACCGTGCAAAACCGGCACGGTGCCTTCCCGACCGCTGGCGACTGACTCTCCGTCACCCCGTTGGCCGGCAGAGGCCTAAATCCCGAAGAACGCGGCTCCCACGCGTCCGGAAACCGGCAGCTCTCCACTCTTTACCTTGACTCGTCACGCCGCGCTGAGCTAGCTGTCGCGCATTCGGGCAAAGGGAAAACATGTTGTTTTGGCGTGGAGGAAACCACCCGCGCGCCGCAATCTAGAAAGTCGAGCGCAGACCATGAACAAAACACTGTTGACTAAACTTTGGATCTGCTCGGCCGTGGCCTTGATGTCGCCGCTTTGCCTACCGGCAGCGGCTCAGCCTGCCAAAAGTCTTGAGATCGCCGAGAAAAGCCGGGTTGTTTCTAACAAGGGAAGCTTCCTGATTCTGGTGCTGGACCTACGCCCTAATGCCGAGACGCTGAAGTCTTCCGGGGCCGGTTCAACAGACCTCATCATTGCTACCGCAGCGAATTACGCGAAAGATTATCTGTCGAAAGCTGAATACGCCTCTGTTCCCAAGGTGGTGACCTATCTCATTTCCGTCGACAGCATGGATGAGTACAACCGGGCGAACTTCGACGGCATGAAGCGTTTTGGCACCTTGACCTTTGAACGCAAGGGAGAGGGCGTGGACCTTGTTGAGAATAAACTGTCATACACGCCATAACGCCGCCAACCCGCCCCAGGCCGTGCTGCAGAATCTCCGATGATCGCTGTAAAAAACAAGATACCGCCGAAGAAGCTTTTTCTGATCTTGGTGTCGGCCGTTCTCGTCGCAGCTTTGTTGGCGGTCAGCGTCATCCGCTTGCGAAAATTCCTGCTGTCCCGCATCGACAAGAAGGTCGCTGTGGAGATGCTGCTGCTGAAAAATCAGCTCGAGGCACAGATCGCAGCGCAAAAGCCGGTCGCCGCACCTCAGGCCCTGCGGATGCAGGAAGCCGCTTCAGTCGCTGCCCCGGCAGACATCACGGCGCGCATCGAGACACTGGAAAAGCTGGCGATCGGGGGTACCGACGCCACCTCCGGCCGCCTACCGCTTGTCAGTGACTATCGGGGCGCCGGCGCCCCTGTCCTGGCGATGATCGATGCCGTCGGGCCGTATCGCAAGAATGGCCTGTTCGAGGTTTATGGCGGCAGCTTCCGCGAGCGCCGCTCGGGGCCGATCCGGGTGACCGAGGCCCAGTTCGAGGTTTCCCATGATGAGGGCTGGCTGATCTGGTCGCCGGACGACAGCCCGGCACGGGACGCCACTCATTTGAGCCTCGAGTTCGCCGCCGCGCCAACTGCCGGAGACATCACCGTCGGCTTCGTGCTGGATGACGGCCAAGTCGTTTCCTACGGCCTGCAGACTGGACCGGCAACGGCCAGCCCTTCAGGTTTGCTACCCCCTCTGTTGCCAAAAGACGTCACGGACAAAGCCAGTGCCAGCCAGCCTCTGGCCTCGCTCAAGCTATCCGGGAACAAGGCACTCTTCGCACTTCCTTCTCAAATGCTCGTGAAGTTGCGCAACGGTCAGCGCAACCAGATTGCCCAGTGGTTTCTCAAAGTGAAAGGCGCCGCCGGAACGTCGCTGCGCCTTAGCCAGATCGCTCTCATCCGCCCGACGCCGCCCGCCACGACAGCAGGCGTGACCTTGGCTGGTCGCGTCGTTGGCGTTGACCTCGCGCCCGGGACACAAATCGAGCTCTTGACCGAGTCGGGAAACTTGACGCGGCAGGCGCTGGGCGCTGATGGCGCTTTTGCTTTCACCGGAGTGGACTCGGCACAACCGGCGTCGCTCAGGGTCAGGCATCCACGCATCCTGAACTATGCCACGCTCGGGCGGTGGTTTCTGCCGTCATACAACCGCAGCGATTTACTGGTCGATGTGACCCCGCGCTATGTGAACAAGGATGGCCACGCGCCCGATCAATCGACCGCCCGCTTTGTCGGGCCGCGCACACCGTCGTCGGTTGCAGCGCTGTATGAGCCGCATGCGCGTCAGTACTGGCCGGGCGGAAGCACCGTCCAGGAATTCGATTCGACGACGTTCACCAATAACTATGGCTATCTCGACCGCGATCGGTTCTTCGACAATCCTGACAACTGCGTCCGACTGGCGAGCACCGGCGGCAGCGACATGGTCGCACTGCAGGTCCGCCCTCAGGAGAAGTTCAACATTCTCCTGGAAGAGAGCGTCGGCATCGCGCTTGGAAAGTGCGTCGAGATCATCTCGGCCGGGGCAGACAACGGCGACCTCGGGACCAATTACCCTCGCATTCGAGATTACACCTCGAAGTTCAACGTCGTCCACACCCTGGTGTCCATGGCTTCCGGGCTTGTCTACCAGGTCAATCCGCAGATGCTGCGTGATGGCCTGGGCATGGATCCTGAAAACAGTGCTTTGCCGAATTTCTATTTCGACGACAAAGGCGTCTTTACGTACCGCGATGCGTCGCCCGTTTATCCCGTTTTCATGTCCAAACCGACGCATCCGGAATATATCAAGGGCATACCGTTCACCTACACGCTGAGCGTTCCTTTCGACGTGATGCCCGATCCTGGCAAGGAAGCGTTCCGGTACTGGACCGAGATCGTCAATTATGTTGAGCGCAAGCATCCTGGACAGAATTTCGTCTTTCATACCGGCGTGGACCAGGCACAATGCCGGAAGAATTGCGAGCCGACTTTGACACTCGAGGACGGCCGCAAGGTGTTGGCGGGCGCGCGTGGGTATGTCGACACACTGACCGAATACTGCACCAAGAATGGATATAATTGTATCAACCCACCGTTCACAGAATTCTATACCGAACGACCCAGTTTGCTGACATTCGAGTTTGACAGTCACTATTCTTTGCTCGGCCATCAATGGCTGGCCGAGCAATTGACCACTCCGGTAGTGAAGCTCCTCGGCGGAAACCACAGATGAGCTTTGCGGCTGAGCACAGCCTGCGGCGCCTGGCATCGGTCAGGCGGTGGGCTATCTGGATGATGGCGGCATGGATATCCGGCGTGGCGACCACGCCTGTCCGGGCCGACGAAAACCCGGACATCAGGTCGCTGCCCTATCCATTTTCACATGTCGTCAGCTTCGCCAGCGATGTCGACATGCAGCGGCCATGGCACGGCGCCGCCATGCACCGTGTCTTCAATGAAGAGCTCGGCCTCACGATCTCGGATTCGCTTTGGCCTCAAGGCAGTGGTTATTCATCGGTATTTTTCCTCGGCCCGCACACAATCAACCGAACTCCATCTGAGGTCGGCACACAGCCTGTATTTGCGCTGTTATTGCGCGAATGGCATCGCGGAAACATCGATCACTTCCATGGCTGGCAAGAAGATGGAGTCTTGCAGGCACGGACCGATATTGACCCGCCGCTGGCATTGACATCGGCGCGTGTCAGCTACGAGGTACCGCCCATCCATCCAACGCTCACAGCGCAGAACGCACAAAACTTCCGGCTTTATTTCTCGGCACCACCGCCGCCTGACCTCACGGTCATTGTCCGTGATGTGCAGGGACGCTCGTTGTCGTTACCTGTCGTGGAGCGGTCACGCGGCGAGAACATCCAGCTCGAGGTTGGAACGTTCGGGTGGATCGTGGAGGTGCTGATCCCCCGGGTTCAATCCGACTCGTCGCCGGTCAAGCGCTCGCCAAAGTCGCTTGTCGAGGAGGTGATTCCTCAGCTGCGGGCCGACAGCTCTTCTCTGGCGGTCAGCCCCATGCAGATCAACCGGGTCGAGTTGATTGCCCCATCCTGCGCAGCTGGGTGCAACACCAGCCTCGTTCGGATCGAGCGCGATCATTTCAGCCGCCAAACTGTGCTGGCGCAATTGCCTTGGCTCGAGCAGTGGAACATCCGCCCGGCGCTGGTAACATCTCACGGCGGCAATACGCTCATTCAGGATTACGGGATCAAGGGCAAGAAGCTCGAGCTCCCGAGGACGGAAGGCACCTTTCTCGCCGACAAGTCCACGGTCGTTTCACGCGAGGCATTGGCCGACCGCAAGGAAAGCCACGCCTTCCATTCTGATCTGCTTCGCAGGCTCTCAGTGCTGGGGGTCTGGTCTTATTTCCCAGCCGTGGGAACGGATCTGTATCGGCCGCTATCGACGGGCAAAGTCGATATTGGCTGGCCCGCTCTTACCACATCCTATTCCGGCCTCTACAACGTGCCTCGCTCGATCGTTGTGGTCGACAACTCCAGCGAGAACGCGTTTGTCGAAAGCCTAGGCAAGCTCGCTCCAGGCATGGCTGCGGAAGTTCGCAGAACGCTTTATTGCGGCATCGCCTGCGTTGCCGATCAAGGCGACGCCCTCTCCTTGCTGATCAGCCAAAGTATTTACCTGATCGATGCGGGCGAGAAGGTCAGGCACTTCTGGTATTCGCATTTCGGATCGGGGGGCACGGCTTTCAAGCCCTCGCCCCAGCAACCGCTGACTCCCAGTGTTCTGCTCTGGATGCGGCGCTTGGCCAATCTGGTTTATGACTTCGATCGCAGCGTCGGCGAGCAACGTCGTGTTTGGTCGCCTCCGGCGAACAGCTGGCTGCGCTATCAGATCATGAAAAGCGGCGTTCAGAAGCATGTGAGAATTGGCGAGTCGGGCTCGGATATCGAGATAACGCCATGGCAGGATACCGTCACGCAGGCCACTATGCCGGACCCCGTCGCCGGCACGCGCGATCTGCATGGGCTGACCATTTATGTTACGGATCCGGCCAAGGCATCCATCGAGGTGGCAGGTCGGGAGGTGGGGAGTTTCACGCGCAATCCGCCGGATGCGACTGGGCGCGGCTCCGTCACGATTGTCGATGACAACACCCCCACCTCGCTGATCGGTCCCATCGCCCTGCGGGAGCGTGGGGACATTGAGGTCCCGAGCGGCGACTTCCAGGACGTAGGACCTGCGCGCGACCATATCAGTCTGATGGCCGATGCCGAGGGCCGAGCGCAGGTTGCTTTCGCGCCCTGGCAGTTGGACCTTTGGAACACCAGTCACATCCAGCTCGCCTATCGTAAACTTCCTGCCGCGCCGGGTGAACGCGCGCCTTCGCAGGGAGCGCTCAAAATTGAACTGTCGATGGAAGACGGCGGCACAATTGCCCTTGCCGAAGCGCCGCAGGAGGTAGGCTCAACGTCGAGCTCCTGGCTCCTTGTCAGCAGAGCCACTAACGAGGAATGGGAGCGCGTTACGCTCGATGTCGCCCGTTTGGCCTGGCCTGACCTGAAACTCGATGAAGGCAATTGGCGGCGGCCTCCTTTGCCTATTGGCCGGGTACGAAAGATAAGCGTGTCAATGACGGGCGCTAGCGCGGGGGAGCGTATCGACATTAGCGAGCTGCGGGCCCTACGCCCTTCGGGCAATGGCGAGGCTCCGGAAGGCGCCAAACTGGTCGCAGGCCGCGTGACCGTCGATGGCCTGGCACCTGCCGCCCTCATCCCGGTCGAGGCCGAGGCCGAAGACGGCAAGGTGACGACGACAGCGACCGACCAAGACGGCTATTATTTTTTCCCCGGCCGCAAGCGGAACGAGAAGCTGGCCATCCAGGCAAGGATCGGCGCAACGACATGTCCCCCACTGCAGGGACGAAAGATGGTCGTCACCAAGAACGATGTGGAAGTCGATATCTTGCTGAGCCATTGCCGCAACTGAGGCCGCCCGGCCCGTAGGATGAGCGATCCTGAAAATCCGGAACGCTCATCCTTAAGCAACGCTCCGGCCTCAGAGTTCCGCCTCCACCGTCAGATGGCTGCCGCTGCCCGATGTGACGAGCAGCGCCGCAAATGACTGCCCTGCCCCGATTGACGGCGAGATCAGGGTCAGCGACAGCGTTGCACCATGGGCGCTGCTGCTGCCGAGGCCGGATATCGCGGCGTCGGCGAAGACCCTGCGGCTGAGGCCGGATTGCGTCACGGTCGGGTTCGAGATCCGCAACGGCGCCGGCAAGGCGATGCTCACGGACAGCTCGCCGGTGTCGATGAGCAGGCCCGCGGCCAAGCGCACGCCCGCCGCGCCCGGCCGGACGACATGACAATAGCGCGCCGCCAGCCAGCTCTCCTCGGGCCGCCTCTGCCAGCCCGTCGCGCTCGCCCCGAGCTCGAGCTTGACCTGGCCGAAGCTGACCGAGCCGCCGCCGCTGCGCGCCAGCTTGACCGTGATGTCGCCGGTGTCGCCAGGAGCGGTGGTCAGCGTGACGCTTCGCCGACCGGGGCCGGCAGGGATCGTCCCGGTCGCCGTGCCGACCGTGACCGACAGATCGCTGGTCGGCGCCTCGACCGAGAGCGTCACGATCGTCGATGCCAGCGAGGCCTGCCCCCAGAACGCCCGCTCGACCACTTGGGCGATCTCCCCGGAAGCCAGGGTCAGGACAGTCCCGGACAGCGACAGACTGCTGGCGCCGCTCGCCTTCCAGCGATCATGGCCGTAGACGCCGCTCGCCAGCGAACCGCCGGCGAAGGCGCGCTGGTTGATCTGGAAGTCGCCGTTGATCAGCAGGTTCTGCCGCGGCACGTCACGCGCCCAGCTGCTGGCTGGCAAGCTGACCAGCCCACTCGTCCGGTCGACCACCAGCGCCTCGGTCCAGTTCGCGCCATCGGGGCTGACCTTGATCCGGAACTGGTCGTCGCCGGCAAGGCCGATCTCGGCCCTGCCCGAGAACGCATCCTGGAAGAGCAGGCTCGCCGTGCGCGCCGCGCTCGCCTTGTTGAGCTTGAGCCGATGATCGGTGCCGGCATGGCTGAACAGGCTGGCACTGGCCGAGACGGCGAGCCGGTTCGTCGTGTCGGCCGTCGTGTTCACGCCCCAGAGCGTCGCGCCGAGGCTGCTCTCCGGCTGCGAGCGGCGCCATTGCGTGCCGGTCCAGACATGGTGCTCGGCCTCGTCCGTGACCCAGGCCTGCCAGCCGGCCCGCGGCGCCAGGAAGCTCCAGGCCCCGTCCTCGAAGATGGCGAGTTCGTCCTGACGGCCGGAGAAGACGCCGCTGCCGCCGGTCGGCACGATATAGGCAGCGGTCTCAGCCGGTGAAGCCGGCGGCACGGTCTGCGTCCGGCTGGCGACGACGAGATGCACCAGCGCATCGAGCCGCATCAGCGCATCATTGTGGGTGACGTGTTTTTGCGCCTGCCCGGCGGCGAGCAGGGGCAGGCCAAGACGCGGCGTATCGCTCATGGAACCTCGCAGGATCGGAGCGGCGCGCGGAAAGCGCGCCATGCCGGCCGATTATGCGGGCGCCGGAAGCGGCGGGGATCGATTCAGCTTCTATCCCCGCTCCAAAGCATTTTCGAGCGAAGTGGGCACCGTTCGCGTGAAGAAAATGCGAAAATAAAAAGCTCAGTCGAGCTCGAATGCGTCCTTGTAGTTCAGCTTCAGGGCCGGGTCCTGCTCCTCCTTGCGCAGCAGGCAATTGCCGACGACCAGGAGCTCGATCTCCGAGCCCATGAAGCAGCGGAAGGCGTCGCTCGCCGTGCAGACGATCGGCTCGCCGCGGACGTTGAAGGAGGTGTTGACCACGACCGGGCAGCCGGTCAGCGCCTTGAAACGCGAGATCAGCTGGTGATAGCGCGGGTTGGTCTCTTCATGGACCGTCTGGATGCGGGCGGAATAGTCGACATGGGTGACGGCGGGGATGGTCGAGCGCGGCACGTTCAGCTTGTCGATGCCGAACAGCGCCTTCTCCTCCTGCGTCATCTCGCGTCGCAATTCCTCGCGGACATCGGCGACGAGCAGCATGTAGGGGGAATCGCCGTCGAGTTCGAACCAGTCGGCGACATCCTCGCGCAGCACCGACGGCGCGAAGGGCCTGAAGCTCTCGCGGTACTTCACCTTGAGATTGAGCGTCTTCTGCATCGCCGGCGAACGTGGATCGCCGAGGATCGAGCGGCCGCCGAGCGCGCGCGGACCGAACTCCATCCGCCCCTGCATCCAGCCGACGGCCTTGCCGTCGGCGAGGCCCTGGGCAGTCAGGTCGATCAACGCGGCATCGTCGAGGACCTCGAACTTCGCCCCCGCCGCCGTCAGCTCGGCCTCGATCTCAGCCTGGCTGAACTCCGGGCCGAGATAGCTGCCGCGCATGGCGTCGCCCTTCGCAGGCACCTCGCGCGGCTTGCCATGGAAGAGGTGGTAGCCGGCCAGTGCTGCCCCGAGCGCGCCGCCGGCATCGCCGGCCGCCGGCTGAATCCATAAGCCCTCGAACAGGCCTTCGCGCAGCAGCTTGCCGTTGGCGACGCAGTTGAGCGCCACGCCGCCGGCGAGGCAGAGGTTCTTCATGCCCGTCTCGGCCCGGACCGAGCGGGCGAGCCTGAGCACGATTTCCTCCGTCACCGCCTGCACCGAGGCCGCCATGTCCATGTGGAACTGGGTCAGCAACTGCTCGGGCTTGCGGACCGGCTCGCCGAACAGGGCGGCGAACTTGTCGTTGGTCATCGTCAGGCCGACGCCGTAGTTGAAATAGCTCTGGTCAAGCTGGAAGGAGCCGTCCTCCTTCAGATCGACCAGCTTCTCCAGCATCAGCTTGGCGAAGCGCGGCTCGCCATAGGGCGCGAGCCCCATCACCTTGTACTCGCCGGAATTGACCTTGAAGCCGATATAATAGGTCACGGCCGAGTAGAGCAGTCCCAGCGAATGCGGGAAATGCAGCTCCTTGTGGACCTTGAGGTCGTTCCTCCTGCCGATGGCGAGCGTCATCGTCGCCCATTCGCCGACGCCGTCCATGGTCAGCACCGCCGCCTCCTCGAAGGGCGAGGGGTAGAAGGCCGAGGCCGCATGCGACAGGTGATGCTCGGTGAAGAGCAGTTTTTCGACATCGAAGCCGGGGCTGAGCTTCTTCAGCTCCTTGGCGATGATCTGCTTCTGGAACAGCTTTTCGCGCAGCCAGAGCGGCATGGCCATGCGGAAAGAGGTGAAGCCGCGGGGCGCGAAGGAGAGATAGGTCTCGAGCAGGCGCTCGAATTTGATGAAGGGCTTGTCGTAGAAGACGACCGCGTCGAGCTCCTCCAACCCGCAGCCGGCGACCGAGAGGCAGTATTCGACCGCGTGCTTCGGGAACTCGGCGTCGTGCTTCTTGCGCGTGAAGCGCTCCTCCTGCGCCGCCGCCTCGATGCGCCCGTCGACGACCAGCGCAGCCGCGCTGTCATGGTAGAGCCCCGAAATCCCGAGAATGCGCATCGCGGCCGGGACGCTCAGAACAGCGTGTAGATGAAGGGCGCGATCGCGCTGCCCTTGGTCAGGAAGAGCAGGCCGCCGAGCAGCACGCACATCAGAAGGATCGGCACCAGCCAGAACTTCTTTCGCGCCGCCATGAAGCGGAAGAACTCGCGCAGGAACGACATCGCAGCAATCCCGTCAGAACTGGTCTTTCATCGAGACCGGCTCCGGCCCCGGCGGATCACGGACGATCCAGTAGCTCTTCGCCTCCGGCTGCTTCTTCAGCCGCAGGAAATCCTTGCCGACCAGCCGGGCGATGAAGGCCATCGGCGTGAAGACGAGGAAGAACAGGATGCCGAGCACGATCGGGTTGATGATCATGGCCAAGAGCAGGCCGAACTTCATCCAGAGCCGGTTCAGCGGCGCCAGCACCGCCGGGCGGACCAGCGCGACCACGAGGAAGCCGGCTGCGACCAGCGCGAGCCAGGGCCAGGCCCGGCCGTGATGCCAGGCATTGTAGAGGCCGACCAGCGCGAAGAAGCCGGCGAAGACGAAGCCGAAGGAGCGATCGCTCGATCCTTCGTGATCGTCATGGCCGGCCCCGGCCCCGAATTCGTGATGGACGCCCTTCGACAAGCCGCCGCTCCTGTTCAGGCGGCATCCTCTAGGCGATTAAGGGCGGAAGGTCGAGGGTAGAGGCGCCATCGTCGCCTCCACCAGCGCGTCATGCTCGGGCTTGCCCCGAGCATCTCAGGCCGGAAGAGGCTCCGACCGGCGCCTTCTCGTCCTGAGATTCCCGGGTCTGCGCTTCGCTCCGCCCGAGAATGACGCCTTTCTCCCTCAGCTCAGCATCCGCGTATCGCCGCAGACCGAGATCTCCTGCCCGGAGATCGTCTTGGCGAAGGGAGAAGCCAGGAAGACGATCTGCTTGGCGATGTCATTGGGATCGACGAACTGCTTGATCGAGACGCCGGCGAAAAGCCGATGCGTCATCTCGTCATGCGAGACGTTGAGCGAGCGCGCCTTGTTGGCGATGACGCTCTGGATGCGCGGCCCATCGACGAGGCCGGGGCAGATCGCATTCGCCCGGATGCCGAACTCGCCGAGCTCGGCCGAGAGCGCCTTGGTGAAGCCGATCACGCCCCATTTCGCCGCGGCATAGGGCGAACGCAGCGGGAAGCCGTGCTTGCCCGCCTGGCTGGAGAGATTGACGATCGAAGCGTTCTTCGACTGCTTGAGGTGCTCGACGGCGAGCCTCGTGCAATTGAACTGGCCGGTCAGGTCGATGGCGACGCAAGAATCCCAGTCCTCCGGCGCGATCTCGTCGACCCGGCCGGTCGGCCCGGCGATGCCGGCATTGTTGACGAGGCAATCGAGCCCGCCGAGCGCCGCCAGGGCTTCCTCGAACAGCCGCGCCACGGCCTTGCGGTCGGAGACGTCGCAGACCGAGCGTGTGATCGCAGGATCGCTCTCAGCCATCTCGGCGAGCGCCTTCTCGTCGACGTCGCAGATATGGACCTTGGCGCCCTCCGCCGCGAAGGCGCGCGCCGTCGCCCGGCCGATGCCATTGGCGCCCGCCGTCACCAGCACACGCAAGCCCTTGATCGTCAGGTCCATCGTTTCCGTCCCTCTTCCTTCATTATGAGGCCGCCCGGCTATTCCGCCAGCCGCGCCGTCCGTTCGATATGCTCGGCCGCGGCGCTGATGTCCTCGACCAGCGCCTGCCGCGCCGCCGCCGGATCGCGCCGCCGCAGGGCCGCCAGCAATTGCGCATGCGCGACGACGGCGCTGCCGCCATCGAGCCGGCGCGGCTCGTGCCGCATGTCGAGATTGAGGACCGGCCCGGCCTTGAGCCAGAGCCGCCCGATCATCTCGACCAGCGAGGGCATGCCGGCGGCTTCGTAGAGAGAAAAATGCAGGTCGCGATTGGCCGCGACCGCGGCGGCCGGGTCAGGCGGGTCCTTGGCCGCGGCCAGGAACGCAGCCTCGTGCTCGGCGACCACGGCGATCTGCGCGTCGGTGATGACCTTCGTCGCCTCCTCGGCGGCAAAGCCTTCGACCACCAGCCTGATCCGGGTGAGCTCGCGGAACTGCGCCAGCGTCAGCACCGGCACGCGCACCGCCCGCCCCGGCAGGACTTCCAGCGCCTTGTCGGCGGCGAGCCGGCTCACCGCCTCGCGCACCGGCATCATCGAGACGCCGAGCGCCTCGGCGACGCGGCGCAGCGACAGTTTCTCGCCCGGCGCCAGCCGCCCGGCGATCAAGAGAGCTCTGAGCTCGCCGGTGACCCGTTCGCCCAGCGTCTCGTGCTGGAGCGAGCCGACCTCGTCGAGCGCCGACACCTCTCCCAGCTTCCCCGCTCCTGGGGAGGCGGGCCGCGATTGCGGCGCAACAGAGGGCTGGACTCGGGCAACCATGTCTGCCAACCTAACTGTGATCACAGATCACGACAAGCGGTTCGAAACCGCAGAGTGAAGAAGACGATCCACGCGATCCGACGCCGAAGAGCGCGGGCGAGTTCTGGGAGGAACGGAATGTCAGAGCAGTCAAGGATCAAGGGCCTCTCGCGTCGTCAGACGCTCGTCGGGCTCGGCGGCGTGGCCACTGGCCTCGTCGCCAGCCCGGCGGTCATCCTCGCACAGAGTGCGGATGCGGTCCGCTTCGGGCACCTGACGCCGCGCACCGGCTTCCTCGGCCCGCTCGGCGAATACGGCGTCATGGCCGCTGATCTCGCCGCCGAGGAGATCAACGCCGCCGGTGGCATCAATGGCCGCAAGCTCGAACTGCTCAAGGAGGATTCGGTCAACCCGCAGACCGCCTCGACCAAGGCCGAGCGCATGTTCGAGCGCGACCAGGTCGCCTGTATCATCGGCGAGATCTCGTCGGCCTCCTGCCTGACGATCTCGCAGGTCGCGGCCCGCAACAAGAAGCTGTTCTTCAACACTGGCGGCAATTCCGATGCGCTCCGCGGCGAGAGCTGCAACCGCTACATGTTCCATGTCGAGCACCAGAACTCGATGTATGTGAAGAGCGCCGGCCGCTCGCTGCTGGCACAGGGTCTGGTCAAGGGCAAGAAGTGGTTCTCGCTCACCGCCGACTACGCCTTCGGCCATGACCTCAGCAAGGTCGCCAAGCGCTTCATGGAGGCCAATGGCGGCCAGTTCGCCGCCGACAAGCTGGTGCCGACCGATGCGACCGACTTCTCGGCGCTGCTGCTGGAGATCCGTGCCGCCAAGCCCGACCTGGTCATCTCCAACCTTGCCGGCAACCAGATCACCAATTTCCTGAAGCAGTATTCCGAATTCGGCCTGACCTTCCCGGTCGCCGGCTTCGGCTTCGACACCGCCCTCGCCTGGGCCGCCGGCAAGGACAATTTCGGCGGCATCTGGCCCTGCGTCTGGCATCACCTGATCGACACGCCCTCGACCAAAGCCTTCGTCGCCGCCTTCACCAAGAAATACGGCAAGCCACCGGAGAACCAGGCCTGGGGCGACTATGTCGGCGTCAAGGTCATGGCCCAGTCGATGAACGAGCTGAAGTCGACCGATACGGCCAAGATCCTCGAGCATCTCGAGAAGGGCGCGAAGTTCGACGTGATGAAGCCGCGCCAGGGTTATTTCCGCGCCTCCGACCATCAGCTGATCAGCGAGATGTACACGATCACCGCGCTGCCGGCGGCGCAGGTCAAGAACCAGTGGGATCTCTTCACCTCCTCGCCGCCGGTGCCCGGCCCGAACGAGGACATGGAGGTCATCGCCACCCAGGGCGACGAAGCCGTCTGCAAGATGAGCTGAGCACCTCACGTCATTCTCGGGCGAAGCGCAGCGCAGACCCGAGAATCTCATGACTGGAAGGCGCCAGCTGGCGCCTCCTTCGGCCTGAGATGCTCGGGTCAAGCCCGAGCATGACGGCTCAGCACGTCATCCCATCGCACAAGTCCGCAAAGGCCATCCCTTGCTCACCCTCTTCATCCAGCAGGTGCTGAACGGGCTGCTCGACGGGGTCTACTACCTCCTGATCGCGCTCGGCCTGTCGCTGATCTTCTCGCTCGGCGGCATCGTCAATCTGGCGCATGGCGCCTTCTATGCGATCGGCGCCTATCTCACGATCGTGCTCGCGCCCCATATCGGCTTCGGCGGCGCCATCATCGCCTCTCCGGTGCTGGTCGCGCTGATCGGCATCGTCATCGAGCGCGGACTCTTTCAACGCTTCTACAGATCCGATCCAATTCTCTCGCTGCTGCTGACCTTCGGCCTCGCCATGGTCGCCGAGCAGTCGCTGCGCATGATCTTCGGCGCGCCGCCGCTCTCCTTCTCGATCCCGCCGGCGCTGCGCGGCCAGCTCTTCATCGGCGACTTCATCTATTCGCGCTATCGCGCCTTGCTGATCCTGATCGCCGCCGCCTGCGTCCTCGGCCTCTGGTTCCTCTTGCAACGCACCGCCTTCGGCCGCGTCGTCCGCGCCGGCGTGCAGAATCCCGACATGGTCGGCGCGCTCGGCATCTCCTTGCAGCCCTACATGATGACGGTCGCAGGCATCGGCATCGGCCTTGCCGGGCTTGCCGGCGTGCTGCTGGCGCCGATCTATTCGATCCATCCGGCCATGGGCCAGGAGATCATCACGCCCGCCTTCGTCGTCGTCGTCATCGGCGGGCTCGGCTCCTTCTGGGGCGTCGTCGTCGCCGCCCTGATGGTCGGCCTGGTCAAGGGCATCACCATCGGCCTCGGCCTGACGCAATGGTCGACCGCGGTGATCTACCTGATGATGCTGCTCGTCCTGCTCTTCCGTCCGCGCGGCCTGTTTGGCGAGCGCATCCAGCGCTTCGAGTGAGGCCGACATGACCAGCTCCCAGCGCGACTATCTCCCGCTCGTCCTCGCCGCCATCGGCCTTAGCCTGCTGCCCTCGCTGATGCACGCGGTCGGGCTCGGCACCACCTCGGCGACCGAGGTCGTGGTCTTCGCCATCGCCTGCATGGCGCTCAACGTACTGGTCGGCACCACCGGCCTGGTCTCCTTCGGCCATGGCGCCTGGTTCGGCATCGCCGCCTATGCCGCCGGCCTGATCCAGCGCAACTGGCTCCCCGGCCAGTTCGCCCTGCCGATCCTGCTCGCGGTCGCGCTCGTCGCCCTGATCGCCTTCGCCTTCGGCGCCCTGATCCTGCGCCGTCGCGGCGTCTATTTCTCGCTGCTGACGCTGGCGCTCGCCGCCATGATCTATTCGGTCGCCTTCCGCTGGACCTCGGTCACCGGCGGAGAGGACGGTCTCGGCGGCATCAAGCGCCCGCTCTTTGCCGGCATCGATTTCGAGACCGCCCTACCCTTCTACATGCTGGTGGCGACGATCGGCTTCGCCGTGGTCTACGGCCTCTGGCGCTTCCATCGCTCACCGGTAGGCACTGTGCTGGTCGCGATCCGCGAGAACGAGCAGCGCGCCCGCTTCCTCGGCTATGCCACCACCCGCTACAAGCTCGTCGCCTTCACCGTCTCGGCGGCGCTCACCGGCCTTGGCGGTACACTTCTCCTCTTCAACAACCGCATGACCTCGGCCGAGCCGATCTCGGTCGCCTTCTCCGGCGAATTGCTGGCGATGGTGGTGATCGGCGGTATGCGCTCTTTCCTCGGCCCGGCGCTCGGCGCGCTCTTCTTCGTCGTCTTCCGCGACTTGCTCTCCAGCGTCACCGAGAACTGGCTGTTCTGGTTCGGCCTGCTCTTCGTCGCCTTCATCGTGTTCTCGCCCGACGGGCTCGTCGGCGTTGGCCAGCGCCTGCTCAAGCCCTTCCGCAAGCAGGCGGCCGAGGACGCGGCCATGTCCGCCCGCAAGGCCGGCGCAGTCGAACTCCCCGCCTTCATGAAGCCGAAGGACGCGGGCGACGGCGCTATCCTGACCGCGACCGGCCTTGCCAAGAGCTTTGGTGGCATCAAGGCGGTCGAGAACGTCGACATCACCATGCGCGACCGGCGCCTGCATGCGCTGATCGGCCCAAACGGCGCCGGCAAGACCACGGCCTTCAACCTGATCTCCGGCCTGTTCAAGCCGGATCGCGGCGAAGTCCGCCTGCGTGAACGCGACATCGCCGGCCTCTCGCCCGAGGCGATCACGCGGGCCGGCATCGGCCGCGCCTTCCAGATCACCAATCTCTTCCCGGCGCTTTCGGTCGCCGAGAATGTCCGCCTCGCCGTGCAGGCGCGGGCGCCCGAACGCTTCGGCCTCTGGCAGGCGGCTGGCGGCCTCGATCAGGTCAATGACGAGACCCGTCAGGTCATCTCGACCATGGGCCTTTCCGGCATCGAACAGGCCGAAGCCGGCTCGCTCAGCTATGGCGGCCAGCGCCTGCTCGACATGAGCCTCGCCCTCGCCACCAGCCCGCGCGTGCTCCTGCTCGACGAGCCGCTCGCCGGCCTCGCTGCGGCCGAGCGCGAACGCGTCGGCACACTGATCAAGTCGATCTCGACCGATTTGCCGGTGCTCTTGGTCGAGCACGACATCGACCGCGTCTTCGCCATCGCCGACCATGTCACAGTGATGAACGAGGGCTCGGTGCTGGTCGACGGCACGGTCGAGGACGCTCGTTCCTCGCCCAAGGTGCAGGAGGTCTATATCGGCTCCGGCGCCCATGCGCTGGCCGAGAAGCCCCGCGAGAGCGCCGCCGGCGACAAGGTCCTGCTCGGCCTCGATCAGGTCGATACCTTCTACGGCAAGAGCCACATCCTGCGGCAAGTCAGCTTCGGCGTGCACGAGAACGAGATCGTCGCCTTGCTCGGCCGCAACGGCGCCGGCAAGTCGACCTTGCTCAAGACCATCACCGGCATCGCCCCGCCCGCTTCCGGTTCGATCAGCCTCGCCAGCAGCGACATCGCCCGCCTGCCTCCGGCCCAGATCGCCCGCGCCGGCATCGCCTATGTCCCGCAAGGGCGCGGCCTCTTCGCCGGCATGAGCGTCAAGGACAATATGGAGCTCGGCCGCCTGCGCCGGCGCACCGGCAACGGCACCCATTGGGAGGACGAGAAGATCTTCGCCTTCTTCCCACGCATTCGGGAACGCTGGCAGTCGCCGGCCGATTATCTCTCCGGTGGCGAGCAGCAGATGGTCGCAGTCGCCCGTGCCCTCTCCGGCGACACCAAGGTTCTCCTGCTCGACGAGCCCTTCGAGGGCCTGGCGCCGGCCGTGGTCGAGGAATTGTTCGAGGCCTTCGACAAGCTGCGCAAGGAAATCGCCATCGTCATCGTCGACCACCATCTCGACCTGGCACTGGCATTGTCCGACCGCACCGTCGTGCTCGAGCGCGGCCAGGTCACCCATATCGGCCCATCCCGTGCCCTCAGCCAGGACCTTGCGCTGCGGCGGCAGGTGCTGTGGCTGTGATGGGTGGTCCGAGAGACGATAGAAGCGCGGGGAACCCTCTCCTGGAAGGAGAGGGCAGGGTGAGGTGTTGGCGGCTCGACCAGTTCCGCGAGCGCTCACCGCGCGGGCATGTTCAAGCTAGCGATCACTCTCCCGCACACCTCACCCCTGCCCCTCTCCTTCCAGGAGAGGGGTTCCCTGCGCCCTACCACACCAGCCGAGACCTTCCCTGATGACCAAGATCGCCATCGTCGGCTCGGGCCTGATCGGCCGCGCCTGGGCCACCGTTTTCGCCAGCCATGGCTTCGAGATCGCGCTGCACGATGTGAAACCGGAGGCCGCCAAGGCCGCCCGCACCCATATCGGCAAGAACCTGAAGGAACTCGCCGGCCACGGCCTGGTCGATGATCCCGCGGGCTCGCTCGCCCGCATCCGTGTCGCCAAGGACCTCGCAGATGCGCTGAAGGGCGTCGCGCTGGTGCAGGAGAACGGGCCGGAGACGGTCGAGGCCAAGCGCGAGCTCTTCGCGCAGATGGACGCGCTCGCCCCGGCCTCGGCGATTCTGGCCTCCTCGACCTCCTTCATCATGGCTTCGACCTTCTCCGAGACATTGAAGGGCCGGGCCCGCTGCCTCGTCGCCCACCCGGTCAACCCGCCGCATCTGGTGCCGATCGTCGAGCTCGCGCCGGCGCCCTGGACCGATCCCAAGGTCGCCGCCAAGGCGAAGCGCATCTACGAGCAGGCCGGCCAGGTCGCGATCATGCTGCGCAAGGAGAAGCCCGGCTTCGTGCTCAACCGGCTGCAGGCCGTGCTGCTGGCCGAGGCCTTCCGACTCGTCGGCGAGGGCGTCGCCAGCGCCGAAGACGTCGACAAGACCATCCGCGACGGGCTCGGCCTGCGTTGGTCCTTCATGGGCCCATTCGAGACGATCGAGCTCAATGCGCCAGGCGGGATCCCGGATTACTGTTCGCGCTATTCCGAGTCGCTCGACCGCATGGTCAAGTCCTCGGAAGGGCTGGGCAATCCGTTCAAGGCGGAGACGGTCGCCGAGGTCATGCGCGAATGGCGCGGCGCCCAGGACGCCAGCCGCATCAAGCGCGTCAGCGACTGGCGCGATACGCGTCTCGCCGCCTTGCAGGCGCACAAGCGCGCCGCGAAGCGCAAGCCGGCGTGAGTTTCAAAGATTTTGGGATCAGCGAAGGACTTAGATCGCATGGCCAAGAACCGCAAAGTCATCATCACCTGCGCCGTCACCGGCGCGATCCACACCCCCTCGATGTCGCCCTATCTGCCGGTGACGCCCGACGAGATCATCGATGCCGCCGTCGGCGCGGCCGAGGCCGGCGCGGCTTTGGTTCATGTCCATGCCCGCAACCCGAAGACCGGCCAGCCCGACCAGTCGCCGGAAGCCTTCGAGCCCTTCCTCAAGGTGATCAAGCAGCGCTCGAACTGCGTCATCAACATCACCACCGGCGGCGCCCCGACCATGCTGGTTGAGGAACGCCTGAAGCCTTGCGCACATTTCAAGCCCGAGGTCGCCTCGCTCAACATGGGCTCGATGAATTTCGGGCTCTACCCGATGCTGAACCGCTTCAAGGAGTTCAAGCACGACTGGGAGCGGCCCTATCTCGAAGGTTCCAACGATCGCGTATTCAAGAACACCTTCAAGGACATCGAGAACATCCTGACCACCTGCGCCGAGAACGGCACGCGCTTCGAGATCGAGTGCTACGACATCGGCCATCTCTACACGCTGGCCCATTTCGTCGATCGCGGGCTGGTGAAGCCGCCCTTCTTCGTCCAGTCGGTCTTCGGCCTGCTCGGCGGCATCGGTCCGCATCCCGAGGACGTCGCCCACATGAAGCGCACGGCCGACCGGCTCTTCGGCGACGACTATCACTGGTCGGTGCTCGGCGCCGGCCGCCACCAATTGCCGATCGCGGCGATGGCGGTCGCGATGGGCGGCAACCTGCGCGTCGGCCTCGAGGATTCGCTCTGGCTCGGCCCGGGGCAGCTCGCCAAGTCGAACGCCGATCAGGTCAAGGCCGCGCGCAAGATCATCGAGGGCCTCGGTCTCGAAATCGCGACGCCGGACGACGCCCGCGAGCAGCTCCAGCTCAAGGGCGCCGACAAGGTCGCGTTCTAGGGCTTATCCAGTCGCGTTGAGCGACCGAACGGGCCTTTCCGAAGGTCGGAGAGAAAGCTCCAATCTTCGGAAAAAAGCGGCCGATGGGATCGGCTCGGCGACGCCACGACGGATGCGCGCATGGCTGAACCTCTGGACGCGTCAGCTTCCGAAGTGATAGCCCATCGCGCAATGACCGATGATCACTGCAACGCGGCGCCCGGCCACCAGCCTTGGCAGCACCATCATCATGGCCCGAGGGCCATGGCCCCCGCAGGCCGGGGCTGCGCTCGCGCGTGACCGATCAGGCCTTCGATATCGCCATCGTCGGCGGCGGCGCCAGCGGCACCTTGCTGGCGCTCCATTTGATGCGCCAAAGCTCGTCGCAGCTGCGTGTCGCGCTGATCGATCGCAGTGGAGTCTTCAGCCGGGGCGTCGCCTATGCCGACGGCGCGACGGACCATCTGCTCAACACCCGCATCGGCGACATGAGCGCCTGGCCGGACGATCCCGGCCACTTCGTCCGTTGGCTGCCGCAAGGCACCCACGACTTCGTCGAGCGCCGGCATTATGGCAGCTATCTCGCGGCCGAACTGCAGCAAGCCGTCATCGCGAGCAATGGGCAGCTCGTGCTCGTTCGGGGCGATGTGATCAAGCTGGAGCCAAAAGACGGGGTCATGACCCTGCAGTTGGCAGAGTCCACTAGCCTGGTTGCCTCTCGCGTCGTTCTTGCCGCCGGTCATCGCCCGCCCTCGGCGGACCAGGGCGCGTTCCATGGCAACCCTTGGAGCGAGGCCGCCCTTGCAGCGCTCTCACCATCGGCTGACCTGCTGCTGATCGGCACAGGGCTGACGATGATCGATATGGTCGTTGCGCTTGCCAATCGTGGCCATCGCGGCCGTATCCTGGCACTGTCCCGGCGCGGCCTGCTGCCACGCATGCAACCAGCGGGTCACCCCAAGGCGGATCCGGCGGCGCTGTCGCCGTCCCTGCTCCAGGGCGAGTTGTCGGCCCGGCTCGCGACCTTCCGTCAGCTCGTTCGCAGCGGCAAGGCCTGGATTGCGTTGATGCTGGCGCTGAGGCCGCAGACTGCGGAGCTGTGGCACGGCCTGACCGAGGCCCAGCAGGGCCGTTTTCTACGCCATCTGCGGCCGTGGTGGGACACGCATCGCCATCGGACCGCACCGGAAACCGGCACCATCGTCGAAAAACGCCTCGCCGATGGCCGTCTGACTGTCCTGAAAGGCCGCCTGGCGGCGCTCGTTCCGGCGGCGAACCACGTCGAAGCCACGATCGTGACCAAAGCTGCACCATCCGGCGCGGTCATGCGCTTCGACCGAGCGATCGATTGTCGAGGACCGCGCAATGACATCGCCCCTGATGCCGGCCTGCTGGCTGCGCTGGCAGAAGGCGGATTGGCGCGGCCGGATCGGTTCGGCCTCGCGCTCGACGTCGATGAGGACGGGCGCGTACTCGACAAGCATGCCCGCCCTTCGCAGCAGCTTTTCGCGCTTGGCCCGCTCACGCGCGGTCTGCACTGGGAAGTGACGGCCATCCCCGATATCCGCAATCGAGCCGAGAGGCTGGCCAGCTTGCTAACCAGCGAACTTCGCTCGGCCTAGAGCATTTTCGAGCGAAGTGGACACCGGTTTGCGTGAAGAAAATGCGATAGGATAAAGACTTGGAGCAGTTCCGCGATTCGCGAGAATTGCGGAACTGCTCTAGACTTTTGCCGGGCACCAAAGATGTTGGCTCGCCGCAAGTCGGCACGTTAATCTCGCAGCCTCCGGGCCGACCGCTTCCCCAATGCAGACCTTCACCTTCATCCTGATCCTGGTCATGCTCGTCGTGGCTTCGCAGCCGCTCACCCGGCTGTTCAGGATCATCCCGCTCCCGATCGTCCAGATCGCGCTCGGCGCCGCCATCGCCTGGCCGACCGCCAGCTTCCATCCCAGCATCGAGCCGGAACTCTTCCTCCTGCTCTTCATCGCGCCGCTGCTCTTCGCCGATGCCTGGGAGGCGCCGAAGCGCGAATACCGCAAGCTGCTGCGACCGATCCTGTCGCTCGCCGTCGGCCTGGTCTTCTTCACCACCCTCTTCGGCGGTCTTGCTTTGCACTGGCTGGTGCCGTCCATGCCGCTGCCGGTCGCCTTCGCGCTCGCTGCCGTGCTCTCGCCGACCGATGCGGTCGCCGTCTCCTCCATCGTCGACAAGGAGACCGTGCCGAAGAACCTGATGCATGTCCTGGAAGGAGAATCGCTGCTCAACGACGCGTCGGGTCTGGTGATTTTCCGCTTTGCCACTGCGGCCGCTTTGACCGGCACGTTTTCGTTCTGGCAGACCTCGCTCGCCTTCCTCTTCGCCGTCACCGGCGGCATTGCCGCAGGATTGCTGGCGGTCGCCGTCGTCTCCTGGGCGCTGAAGCTGCTGGCGAAGTTCGACCGGATCGCGCCGGAAGCGCAGGTTCTGGTCGTGATGTTCCTGCCCTTCGCCGCCTTCCTCGCGGCGGAAGCCGTGCATGCCTCCGGCGTGCTCGCCGCCGTCGTCGCCGGCCTCACCGTCGGGCGCACCCGCACTGCCAACCGGCTCAGCGTCTCCGCCTATATGCTCGCCCACTCGTTCTGGACGATGCTGGCCTTCCTCCTGAACGGCACGCTCTTCGTCCTGCTCGGCCTGCAATTGCCGGCGATCATCCGCACCGTTCCGCCGGCGCTCATCGACACACATTGGCTGTGGCAACCGCTCGGCATCATCGTCGCGCTGACGCTCTGCCTGATCCTGCTGCGCTTTGTCTGGATCACGGTCGCCATCGCGCTGAGCCGCGTCGTCAGCCGGCGCCTGCACCTGGAACAGTTCCACACCACCCTGCGCACGCGATTGGCCGGCTCGATCGCCGGCGTGCGCGGCGCGGTGACACTTGCCGGCGTGCTGTCATTCCCGGTGCTGGCGCTCGACGGCTCGCCCTTCCCCGGGCGCGATGCCGCGATCTTTCTGGCAGCCGGCGTAATCCTGCTCTGGCTGGCGATCGCCAGTCTCGGCCTGCCGCCGATCGTGCGCGGGCTGGCCGCTGGCCATGGCGCCGCGCAGGCCACCGAATTGCGGCGGGCGCGGATCACCGCGACGGAAGCCGCGATCGCCCGGCTCGAAGGCGTCGCCCATCGCGGTGGCACCGATGGTGCCGCGACCGTCGACCAGGCGGTTGCTGAGGGCCTGATCGCGACCTATCGGCGGCGCCTCGCGCTGCTCGACGATGGCCAAACACCGCGGGAGGAGGCCGTCGCGTTGTACCAAGCCGAGAGCCAGCTGCGCCAGACCGCCCTCGCCGCAGAGCGCGAGGCCCTGCGCACCCTATTGAAGAGCGGCGAGATCGACGACGTCACCTTCAACGCGCTGGCGCACGAGATCGCCCTGCACGACGTGCTCGCCGCGACGAAGGCCGGATCACACTGACCGCCGGAGCTACGTCCGCGCAGCCAGGATGAACAGGCGCGGGAAGCGCAGCAGCACCTTGCCGTCCGGCTCGACCGGATAGGCCCGAGTGATCTTCTCGCGATAGAGGGCGAGGAAGGCCTCGCGCTCATCGGCCGGCAGCGGGTCGATATAGGGCTTCAAGCCCGTGCTCTTGAACCACTCGACGATCGCGTCATGCCCGGCGAGCGCATGGACATAGGTCGTCTGCCAGATGTCGACCTCGCAGCCGGCCTCCATCAGCCAGCGCCGATAATCCGAGAACGACCCGATCACCGCCTTCGAGGCCCGCGCATTAGCAAGGCGCCCGGCCCACGGCCCCTCGGCCGCCGCCTCGTCCATCGAGACATGCGAGGGCTCGCTGAGATTGTTCGGCATCTGCACCGCGAGCACCCCGCCCGGCGCCAGCGACCCAGCCAGCCGCGCGAACAGGGCCGGATGGTCGGGAATCCATTGCAGCGCCGCGTTGGCGAAGATCAGATCGTAGCGGCCATCCGCCGACCAGCTCTCCAGATCGGCCAAGGTGAAGGAGAGCTGCGGCAGGCGCTTACGCGCCTTCTCCAGCATGTCCGGCGAGGAGTCCAAGCCCTCGACCGTCGCATTCGGAAAACGGGCGGCGACCAGCTCGGTGCTGTTGCCGGGCCCGCAGCCGAGATCGATGCAGCGCTGCGGATTGGTGAGCCGCACGCGCTGGATCAGGTCGAGCGGCGGCCGCGTCCGTTCGTCCTCGAAGCGCAGATACTGGTTCGCATCCCAGTCGACCTTGCCCGTCATCGCGCCTGCTCCGTTCGTCAAATCGTGCGGCGCGATGGCTACGCTTCTACAGCGAACGCATCAAGCCGCCATCGACGCGCAGGTTCTGGCCGGTGATGTAGCCGGCGCCATCCGAGGCGAGGAAGGCGATCGTCGCGGCGATCTCCTCGCTGGTGCCGTAGCGCTGCATCGGCACGCCGGCGCGGCGCTCCTCGGTCGCCGGCAGCGAGTCAATCCAGCCTGGCAGGACATTGTTCATCCGCACGTTCTGCGCCGCATACTGATCGGCAAAGAGCTTCGTGTAGGCAGCGAGCCCGGCGCGGAACACGGCCGAGGTCGGGAAATTGGCAGCCGGCTCGAAGGCCCAGGCGGTCGAGATGTTGATGATCACGCCCGATGTCTGCGTCGCCATCACCGGCGCGACCAGCCGCGTCGGCCGGATCACGTTCATCAGGTAGACGTCGAGCCCGGTATGCCATTGCTCGTCGGTGATCTCGGTGATCGGCGCGCGCGGACCGTGGCCGGCGCTGTTGACCAGCACGTCGATGCGGCCGAAGCGCGCCATCGTCTCGTCGACCAGGCGCTTCAGATCATCGTTCGACTGGTTCGAGCCGGTGACGCCGAAGCCGCCGAGCTCCTTGGCCAGTGCCTCGCCCTTGCCGGAGGAGGACAGGATCGCGAGCTTGAACCCGTCCTGCGCCAGCCGCTTCGCCGCGGCCGCGCCCATGCCGCTGCCGCCGGCGGTAACAATTGCGACTTTTTCTCCTGCCATGGTACGCTCCATCATTCTGCGAAGGGCATATGGCGCCGCCGGTGGCAGCGCTCATTATGGCCTTTCTCGCATTAGCCGCGTAAACTCGCCAGCGAGTTGGCCAACATCATATCGATAGAAAAACTACTGCATGATCGAGCCGCAGCAGCGTCTGCCTTCGCTTAACGCGCTGCGCGCCTTCGAGGCGGCAGCGCGGCATCTCAATTTCCGTGCCGCCGCCGATGAGCTCGGCGTCACCCAGGGCGCGGTCGCCCAGCATGTCCGTGGCCTTGAGACCGAGTTACGCCTGAAGCTGTTCGAGCGCCAGCCGCGCCAGCTCGCCCTGACCAGCGCCGGGCGCAGCTATGCGACCCATGTCGCCCGCGCCTTCGCCCTGTTGGCCGAGGCGACCGACACGCTGCGCCCACAGCCCCTGCGGCTGACGATCAGCGCCACGCCGAGCATCGCGGCGAAATGGCTGGTGCCGCGCCTGCCCGACTTCACCACCACCCATCCGCAACTCGAGCTCAACATCCTCGCCAGCGACGCCTTGGCGAACTTCCAGTCGGACGGCGTCGACATCGCCATCCGCCAGGGCCGCCCGCCCTTCGGCCCCGGTCTCACTGCCGACCTGCTGTTCGAGCACGAGATCGTCGCAGTCTGCCAGCCAGCCATCTGCCCCAGCATGGACGAACTGGCGCACCTGCCGCTACTGCGCGATGGGCACGATCTCTGGCCGGAATTCTTCGAGCGTGCCTTGGGACGGTCCATGCCGCTGGCGGTCCGCAGCACGCGCTTCAACCAGACGGCGCTCGCGATCGACGCCGCGATCGCCGGTCAGGGCATCGCGCTCGCCAGCCGCTTCCTGGTCGAGCCCGATCTCGCCGCAGGCCGCCTCGCTCTGGCGACACAAGCCAGCATGCGCGGCGGCCTCGATTTCTACGTGGTCAGCGCCCGCAAGCCGCGGCACGCCGAGCAGACGGCGCTGGTCAGAGCGTGGTTGCTGAGCCAGCGGGGCTGAAAAGCATTGCAATCGGCCCGAAGCATCCAAGAGGACGTAGAGCACGGCCACCCCTGGATTGCTTCGCTACGCTCGCAATGACGGCTGCGTGCCCGGTCAGCCGGCCGCAAAAGTCTCCTTGAGCCAGCCCTGCCATTTCGGCTCGCTCTCGGCAGCGCGCTTGTCGGCGTCATCGCCATAGAAGAACAGGCAGGCGCTGAGATTGACCTTGTCACCCATGCCGTAACTGCCGATCAGCGCGACGCCGTCATCGGAGCGCAGCAGCACATGGCGCTGCTTCCGGTTCTGCTGGGTCTGCTCGACCGTTCCGGCGAAGGCCTGCGGTACCGAAGGCAATTCGCGCTGCTCGCCGACATCGGCGCCGGAAAGGCCGAGTTTCTCGGTCAACCGCTTCCAGGCAGCGAGATGGTCGCCCTCGGTCGGCAGCATCGCCTGGAAGCATGCCCCCTTCTTCCCCGCGAAATGAGTGAGATAGAGCCTCAGCACCGCGAAGAAACCGGGCCAGCCGCCCTCGAAGCCTTCCATCTGGTCGTCCCAGTCGTCGCTGGAGGCGAAGAGCGAATGCACCATCCTGACCAGGCACTGGTCGCCGGAGCGGCTGGTGATCGTGATCTCTGTCGCGATCGGCGGCGCCTTCTCACCCCATTCATATTCAGTGTAGCCGAAGCGATGCGGCGGCTCCCAGAGATTGACCTCGCCGGTCGAGCTCATCTCCGGCCCAAAGCTGAAGCTGAGCTTGCCGCCGACTCGTCCCTCGATCGTCGTCGGCGTGAACCAGGTCGAATTGCCCGGCCCGGTCGCCATGGCCTGCCAGACCTGTTCGGGCGTGCCGGGCACGAGAACCTCCATCTCGACCCAGCGCTTGCCGGTTCCGTCCTTCTTGATCGGCATGGTCCAGTATCCTTTCAGGACTTGGTCGGTTCGGGCGCCGGATAGGCGGCGACCACGAGGCGATGCGAGCGCCCGCCCGGCGCGCTGTCGTCGTGATAGCGAGCGGCGAGCGCCGCCACGGTTTCGGTAAGCTCACGGGTGAAGGCAGCGCGCTCGGTCGGCGAGCGGAAGCGGATGACGCTGTCGAGCGAGAGCGTCGCCAGCCGCTTGTCCTGCCGACGGGCCTCGCGCCAGAGCGCCCCGACCTCGCGCACGATCCTGGCCGCGAGCGCGATCAGGTAGCTCGCCGAGAGGCGGTCAGGGTTGCGCTCGGGATCGGCCCCTATCGAACCGAGCGCCGCCGGTGAGACGACGAAGGACGCGGCGCTCGCCACCAGCAGTCGCTCGGTCAGCCCACCCCAGTGCCGCTCACCCGCCGGCGCGACCAGCTGGTGCTCTTCGAGCGCGCGCAAATGGTAATTGACCTTCTGCCGGGTGAGCCCAACGCGGCCCGCAAGCGCCGCGGCCGAAGCCGGCTCGGAGAGTTCGGCCAGGATTCGCCGCTTCACCGGGTCGAGCGCCACGGCGGCGCGAGCGGGATCATCGATGACATCAAGGTCGAGCATCCCCGGAAGCTTGCATTGACAAATTTTTTTGTCAATGCGCCGAGACCGCCGTTTCGGCAGTTAGCAAGAAACCGGTTGCAGCATACCAACTAAATGGTATGTATTGGCCATGCCGCGGCCCACCAAACAGTCACCCGAACGCGGCAATGCCCGCACCCGCCTGCTCGAAGCGGCGCGGGACGTCATTCGCGCCAAGGGTTTCGCCGGCACCAGCGTCGACGATCTCTGCCGCGCCGCCGATGTCACCAAGGGCGCCTTCTTCCATCATTTCGCGAGCAAGGAGGTGCTCGGCGTCGCCGCTGCCGAGTTCTGGACACAGGAAGTCACGCCCTTCTTCGCCGCGGCGCCCTATCATCAGCCGGCCGACGCCCTCGCCCGCGTCCTCGCCTATGTCGCCTTCCGCAAGGCGATCATCGCCGGCGATATCCACGAGTTCACCTGCCTGGTCGGGACGATGGCGCAGGAGGTCCACGCCAGCGCACCCGACATCCGCGACGCCTGCGGCCGCAGCATCTTCGGCCATGCCGCGACGCTGGAGGCCGATATCGAGCAGGCTCGCCGCGATCACGGCATCACCACGACCGGCTGGAGCGCGCAGAGCCTGGCCCGGCACACCCAGGCCGTGCTGCAGGGCGGCTTCGTCCTCGCCAAGGCCGGCAACGATCCGGATCTCGCACGCGAAAGCCTCGACCATCTCGATCGCTACATCCGCCATCTCTTCCACGTCGCCGAGGAGTGCGCAGCATGAGCCAGTTCATGACGATCGGATGCGCTTGCCGCCATACGCAGCTCCGAGTTCACGGCGCCCCCATCCTCGTCTCGGAGTGCCTGTGCGACAGCTGCCGGGCCGCCGCGGCGTGGCTCGCCAAGCTGCCCGGCGGCAGCGACATCCTCACCTCATATGGCGCGACGCCGTCGGCCGAGTACCGCAAGGACATGGTCGAGATCGTCGCGGGCGCGGAAAGCCTGCGCGAATTCAGGCTGAAGCCCGATGCCGGCTCGCGCCGCATCGTCGCGACTTGCTGCAACACGCCGGTCTTCCTGGAGATGAAGGGCGCGCACTGGCTCAGCCTCTATCTCCATCTTTGGCCTGAAGCGGCCCGGCCGAGGCCGGAATTGCGGACCATGACCGGCGACCTGCCCGACGGCTCCGCACTGCCGGCCGACATCCCGAACCTGAAGACCCACACGGTGTCCTTCTACGCCAAGCTGCTGGGCGCCTGGATCGCCATGGGCTTCCGCAATCCGACAATCACGACAGCGGGGACGATCGATGCCTGACGACAAAATCGAGATCGAGAACGTCAACAAGCCCGGCAAGTCCGAGCGGGTCGACCGCGCCAAATACCAGGCGATGCGCAAGGCTTTGCTGGCCGCACTGCCGGAGGAGGCGCCCGGCCTGACCGTCCCGGACGCGAAGGAGGCGCTGCTGCCGCTCCTGCCGGACGAGCTCTTCCCGCAGGGCGCCACAGCCGGCTGGTGGCTGAAGGCCGTCCAGCTCGACCTCGAAGCGAAAGGCGTGATCAGGCGCGCCCCGCGCAAGCCGGTACATCTCTACCGGCTCGCTGCGAGCTGACCTCAACCCGTCTCGGCAAAGGCCGTCGCCAGCGCGGCCGCGGCCTCGTCGAGCTCGGCCGTCTCATGCGCAGCGCTGACCTGCAGCCGTAGCCGCGCCTCGCCCTGCGCCACGATCGGGAAGGACACCGCCGGGGCGAAGACTCCAGCCCGGGTCAGGCGCATCGTCATCGCCCGTGCCCGCTCCTCGCCGCCGACCTTCACGGCAGTAATGGCGCTGTCGCTGTCATGGCAGGCGAGCGCATAGAAGCGCAGCGCCTCGCGTAGATGCGCGACATTGCGCCAGAGCCGCTCGCGGGGCGAAGGATCGTCGCGGCAGATCTTCAGCGCCGTCAGAGCCGTCGCGGCATTGGCCGTGGTCATCCCCATGGTGAAGATCCAGCTGCGCGACTTGCCCTTCAGCGTCTCGATCAACGCGCGTGGCCCGGCGACAAAACCGCCGCTGGCGCCGCCCAGCGCCTTCGACAGCGAGCCGGTCAGCAGCATGCCCGGCGCGCCATTAGTAAGGCCGCAGAGCGGCGCGGTTCCGGTGCCGCCAGGCCCGACCACGCCGGTCGCGTGTGCCTCGTCGATCATCAGCAGCGCATCGAACTCGCGCGCCAGCGCCTGGATTTCCGGCAGCGGCGCCGCACCGCCCTCCATGCTGAAGATGCCGTCGGTGACGATCAGCCGGCGCTTCGCCCGCCTTGTCCCCTCCAGCACCCGGCGCAGGCCAGCGACGTTGCGGTTCTCATAGGTCTCGACGTCGGCGCGGCTGAGCCGGCAGCCATCGATGATGCTGGCATGGTTCAGCCGGTCGGAGATGATGACGTCGCCGGCCCCGACCAATGTGGTCAGCACCCCGCCATTGGCGCTGCCGCCTGACGAAAACAGCGCCACCGCCTCGACGCCGAGGAAGGAGGCAAGGTTCTCCGCCAGCGCCTCGTGCAAAGGCGTCGTCGCGAAGACCGGGTATATCCCGGTCCCGCTGCCATAGAGCCGCAGCGCCTCATTGGTCGCCGCCAGCACGCGCTCATCGGTCGAGAGGCCGAGATAGTCGTTGGCGCCGAGCATGATCGTGTCGACGCCGTCGAGCAGGATGCGCCCGCCACAGCGACGCTCGATCACCCTGCGGGTCGGGACATGCGCGTTCATGGCTTGGCCTTCGGCAAGGCACCGGCGACGAGGCTCTGCCAGTAGCGCAGCACATGCGGCACGATGCCGTCATTGAAGACGTAACGGTCGCCATGCAGGCCTTCGCCGGGGCCGACCTCCCCGGCGCCGATCCAGGCATAGCAACCGCCTGCGGCCCGGATCATGAAGGCGAAGTCCTCGCAGCCCAGGCTTGGCTTGAACTCGGTCGAGACGTTCTGCAGCCCGACCGCCGCGGCCGCCGCCCGCGCAGCCTGCGCCGCCGCCTCGACGGTATTGATCACCGGCGGATAGCCGCGCTTGTAATCGAGCGTCGCGGTGACGCCATGCGAGATGGCGACACCCTGCGCGATCTCGCCGATGAGCCGCTCGCACAGATCCGACAGCGCCGGATCGAAGAAGCGGCAGGTGCTCTGCAGCCAGACCTCCTTCGGCACGATATTGCCGACATTGCCGCCATGGACCTGCGTCAGGCTGACGACGATCGGCGTCTGCGGGTCGACGCCACGCGAGACGATGCGCTGCACGCTCTGGATGAAGGCCCCGGCCGCGAGGATCGGATCATCGCCGAGATGCGGCATGGCGACATGAGCGCCGAGGCCGGAGAAGCGCAGTTCGAAATTGTCGACCGCCGCCATCTGCGCCCCGGCGCGGGCCGCGATCGTGCCGAAGGGCACGCCTGGCCAGTTATGCACGGCATAGACGGCCTCGACCGGGAAGCGCTCGAACAGCCCGGCCTCGATCATCCTCATGCTGCCGCCTTCGTTCTCCTCGGCCGGCTGGAAGATGAAGTGGACGGTGCCGTCGAAATCCGGGGTTTCGCTGAGGAGCTTCGCCGCCCCGAGCAGCATGGCGCTGTGGCCGTCATGGCCGCAGGCATGCATCACGCCCTCCCTCTTCGAGGCGTAGGGCAGGCCGGTGCGTTCGATTACCGGCAGCGCGTCGAGCTCGGCGCGCAGGCCGATGGCGCGCTTGCCGGAGCCGGCGCGCAAAGTCCCGACGACGCCAGTGCCGCCGATCCCTTCCTGCACCTCGAGGCCGAAGGAGCGCAGCTTGTCGGCGACGAAGCGTGCGGTCTCGACTTCCTGGAAGCCGAGTTCGGGATTGGCGTGGATGTGATGGCGCCAGGCGACGACCTCTGGCGTCAGCTTGGCGATCGGGTCATTGTGCAACATGGTTCTCTCCTGTCCGTGTATCAGGATTAGGAGAGCGGGCCGGGCAGCGTCTTGAACCAGATTGACCGATGAGTGAGCCGCGACAGGAAAGTCAGGCATTCTGGCGCCACGCCGCCTTCCGCGAGCTCGGCCTGCTCGCAGCGCGCTTTCGCGAGCATCGCTATGACCGCCACACCCATGAAGGCTATGTCATCGCGCTGATCACCGAGGGCTGCGAACGCGTCCGCGTCGGCAGACAGGAGGTGCTGGCGCCGGCCGGCTCGGTGCTCGTCGTCAATCCCGAGGAATGGCACGATGGTGAGGCCGGCGCCGAGCAGGGCTGGGCCTACCGTACCTTCTATCCGTCGGTTGCGCTGCTTTCGGAGGTCGCAAACGAGCTCGGGCAGGCGCAGGCGCCGCTGTTCCCGCAGACGCTGCTCGACGACCCCAGCCTCTCCCGGTTGCTCGCCGCCGCCCATGCGGAATCGACCTCGGCGGATGCGACCCGCGCCGAAGCCTCGCTGTTGGCTGCGCTGCGCCGCCTGATCCTGTGGCATGGCGACGTCGATCGGCCGGCCGAGCTGCTCGATCGCTCAGGCGCTCAGCGCAGGTTCTCGCGCTATGAGGAGATGATCGAGGCAGGCCTCTCCGACGAGCTCGACCTGCAGGTTCTTGCCGCAGCCGCCGGCGTTACCCGCTTCCAGGTCATCCGCGACTTCAAGAAGCTCACCGGCTCGACGCCGGCCATCTTCATCCGCGACCGCCGCCTGCGCCGCGCCAACCGGCTGATCCAGGAGGGGCTGAGCCTGGCGGACGCCGCCTTCGCCGCCGGCTTTTCCGACCAGAGCCATCTCTCGCGCAGCTTCCGCGCCGTACATGGCATCACGCCCGGCATGTTCCGCCGGGCGGGCTGAGGACTCTCTCCGGCAGGATTCGATGAAACCGCGTCACCTCCTGCTCGCGCTCGTGGTCGTCTTCTTCTGGGGCGTCAATTTCGCGATCATCAAGCTCGGCCTGCGCCAGATCTCGCCGCTCGGCCTCGGCGTCATCCGCTTTGTTCTCGCAGCTTTCCCGTGGATCTTCTTCATTCGACGGCCACAGATCCCGCTCGGGTCGCTGGCGCTGTACAGCCTGCTCATCTTCGCGCTGCAATTCGGCTTCCTCTTCACTGGCATGAAGGTCGGCGTCAGCGCCGGGCTGGCCTCGCTGGTCATGCAGCTGCAGGTCTTCTTCACCATCGGCTTTGCCGTGCTCTTCCTCGCCGAGCGGCCGACGCGCTGGCAGCTCCTCGGCGCCCTCTTCGCCTTCGGCGGCATCGCCGTCGTTGCGGCGAATCTTGGCGGCGACATCACACTCGCCGGCCTGTCGCTGCTGATCCTGGGGGCGATGGCATGGGGCGGCGGCAACATCGTCTCGCGCATCATCTCGATGCGTCATGGCGCGATCAACGTGCTCGGCCTGGTCTGCTGGGGAAGCCTGTTCGCCACGCCGCCCTTACTGGCGGTTGCGCTGATCCTCGACCCGCAAGGCCTGGCGGCCAGCTTCAGCGGGCTCGACTGGACCTCGCTCGGCGCAATCGCCTATCTCGTCTACATCTCGACCCTGTTCTGCTTCGGGGCCTGGAGCCTGTTGCTGGCGCTCTATCCCGTGGCGACCGTCGCGCCCTTCACGTTACTCGTTCCGGTCTTCGGCTTCCTCGGCTCGGCGGTCCTGCTCGGCGAAGCCATCCAGCCCTGGAAGCTGCTGGCCTCCGCCCTGATCATCGCCGGGTTGCTGCTCAATGTCTTCGGCCAGCGCCTGTTCAGGTGAACAGCGGCAGCCGCGGTCAGAACTTGTAGGC
This sequence comes from Allobosea sp. GW821-FHT03A12, assembly GCF_058986765.1. Classification (NCBI taxonomy): domain Bacteria; kingdom Pseudomonadati; phylum Pseudomonadota; class Alphaproteobacteria; order Hyphomicrobiales; family Alloboseaceae; genus Allobosea; species Allobosea sp. GW821-FHT03A12. The sequence continues at coordinate 727,419 of NZ_JBYSVZ010000001.1, read as the reverse complement.
GAGGCTGGCGCGCACCGCATGGGCGGTGGGCTCGTGCTCGACCGTGCGGCCGAGATAGGCGCCCGCGCCGACATGGTCGAAGCGGCCATAATCGGTATAGCGATAGTCGAGGCCGAGGATCAGATTGTCGGTCAAGGCGTAGTCGACGCCGCCGCCGACCGTCCAGCCGGTCCTGGAGGAATTGATCGTCTCGGTCAGGCCGGCAAGCGGACTGACATAGGCATATTCGAGCTTGGTGAACGCGACGCCGCCGGTGGCGTAGATCATGATCCGGTCGAGGCTGTAGCCGAGACGGGCACGCACCGAGCCCTGCCAGTCCTGTCGCACCCGAACCGTGCCGCCGAGATCGCCCTTCCCTTCAGCGGCATTCATGCCCTCGATGTCGCCCTCCACGCCGACCACGATCGCGCCGAGCTGATAGTTGAAGCCGAGGCGGGCACCGCCGATGAACGAGGAGGGGCTGTAGTCGAAGGAGCGGCCGAGCGGCACACGACCGGCAGTCGCGAATTCGCTGGCCCGGTCGGAGCCCCAGGAATAGCCGACCTGGCCGCCGACATAGAGGCCACTCCAGTTGTAGAAGGTCGGCAGTTCCGGCGCCGGCGGGAGGACGCCCCTGCCACGCAGATCGGCCGCCAGGGAGGCTCCGGCACTGAGCAGGGCGATGGCTGCGACGGCGGCTTTCAGCAGGGTCTTCATCAAGATCTCGGCTCGAACGACGGCTGCAGCCAAGGAGAATCCGGCCGGCGCCGCGATGGCGATGGGAGTGCGATTATGAAATTGTTAAGGTTAACGAACCTCTAAGCCGCCTCATCGCCAGCACCGGGCCGGAACGAAAACCTCCGCCACGACGTTGGCAGCGCGACGGAGCCGTTTAAGATCGGCGGCCTTCGACCGGAGCGCCCATGGCCTATTTCAAGCGACTGACAGGCGCTGCCGGACTCGCCGCCGTCGTCGCCGGCTATGTCCATGGTCTGGTCTCGCGCCGGATCGGCGAGCCGTTGCGCCAGGCGAGACGCGGACGCGGGGCCAGGAGCCCGATCACCCTACCCTGGCGCGGCTGGAAGGACGTGCTGCTGCGCTTCGCCGCCCGCATCCAGGAGGCGCGGGTGCTCTCGCTCGCCGGCGCCGTCGCCTTCTTTACCCTGCTCTCGCTGGTGCCGGCTCTGTCACTGCTGGTGACGCTCTACGGCATGCTGACGGACCCGGCGACGATCGTCGGCCAGCTCGACGACGTCACCATCGTCTTTCCGCTGGCGGCGCGCGAACTGATCCGCGAGCAGGCGATCAGGCTGGCGAGCCAAGGCACCGCCAATCTCTCCGTCACCTTCCTGATCAGCTTCCTCGTCGCAGTCTGGAGCGCCAATGCCGCGATGAAGGCGGTCTTCGATGCGCTCAACATCATCTATGGCGTGCGCGAGCGCCGCGGCTTCATCCGCCTCAACCTGGTCTCGCTCGGCACGACGCTGAGCGCCCTTGTCGTGCTGATCCTGGCCCTGTCGCTGATCGCGAGCCTGCCGGTGGTGAGCGCGCTCTTCCCCTTCGGCCATGAGCTTGAAGTGCTGATCCGCTGGCTGCGCTGGCCGGCCTTCTTCCTCGTCGGCATCACCGCGATCGGCTGCCTGTACTGGATCGGCCCGAGCCGCAAGCCGCCGCGCTTCGCCTGGGTGCTGCCCGGCGCCATCGCCGCGGCGCTGCTCTGGGTCGCGACCTCCGTCGGCTTCTCCTGGTATGTCAGCACGCTCGGCCGCTACACCGCGACCTATGGCTCGCTCGCCACCATCGTCGTGTTCATGACCTGGCTCTGGCTCTCGGCGACGATCGTGCTCTCCGGTGCCGAGCTCAATGCCGAGCTGGAGCATCAGAGCCGCCATGGCTCGGCCCCGGCGCCGGTCACGCAACTCAGCCGCAACGCGCCTGGCGGACGCTGACCGCCAGCTGGAGCACGATGCCACAGCCGCAGGTGCTTGACCTCGCGCTCAGCCACAGCATCTGCTCGCCGGAGCGCGCTTTGCCCTAGGCTAACGACACGGATACGCCCATGATCACCGCGACCCGCATCCACCTCACCATCGCCATGCTGATGGGGCTCACCGGCGTGACGCTGCTCGCGGCCGGCACGCACTCCGGCGCCTCAGACAATGTCCAGATCGCCGGCCAGATGCTGCTGTTCCACGCCCCCGCCGTAGTGGCCGCCTGCGCGGCGCGGCGCGCCGAACTACTGGCAGACTGGCCGGCGCGGCTCGCGATCTCGCTGCTGATCCTCGGTGTCGCGCTGTTTTCCGCCGATCTTTCGGTCCGCGGCTTTCATGGCGAGCGGCTCTTCCTCGGCGCAGCGCCCGCCGGCGGCTTCATGATGCTCGGGGGCTGGCTCGGTCTGGTCATCGCCGCCCTGTTCGCCAAGCGCGCCTGACCGGCATCGCCACGCTTTCGTCACCTGATATCTTCAGTTAGAACGCGGCGCGGCGCGGCTGCCTCCCTGCGCCTTCGCGGAGCCTGCCGATGAACGCCCCCCATAATCTCACGCCCTCGCAAGCCGCCGAACTGCTCGTCCAGGCGCTGCCGCACATGCAGCGCTACGACCAGGAGGTGATCGTGATCAAATATGGCGGCAACGCCATGGGCGACGCCGCCACCGCCGAGGATTTCGCCGAGGACGTGGTGCTGCTCGAACAATCCGGGCTGAAGCCGGTGGTCTGCCATGGCGGCGGGCCGCAGATCGCCCGCATGCTCGACAAGCTCGGCATCAAGTCCGAGTTCAAGCAGGGACTGCGCGTCACCGACGCCGCCACCGTCGACGTGGTCGAGATGGTCCTGGCCGGCTCGGTCAACAAGGAGATCGTCGGCTACATCTCGCGCGAGGGCGGCAAGGCGATCGGCCTCTGCGGCAAGGACGGCAACATGGTCCTCGCCCGGAAGGCGACCCGCACCATCGTCGACCCCGATTCGAAGATCGAACAGGTGCTCGACCTCGGCTTCGTCGGCGAGCCCGAGACGGTCGACACCACCGTGCTCAAGGCGATCCTCAAGGAAGAGCTGATCCCGGTGCTGGCGCCGGTCTGCGCCGCCGCCGACGGCCAGACCTACAATGTCAACGCCGACACCTTTGCCGGCGCGATCGCGGGTGCGCTGGGTGCCAAGCGCCTGCTGCTGCTCACCGACGTGCCGGGCGTGCTCGACAAGGACAAGCAGCTGATCCCCGAGCTCACCATCGAGCAGTGCCGGCGCCTGATCGCCGACGGCACCATCTCCGGCGGCATGATCCCGAAGATCGAGACCTGCATCTACGCGCTGGAGAAGGGCGTCGAGGCCGTCGTCATCCTCGACGGCAAGGTCCCGCATGCGGCCCTGATCGAGCTCTTCACCGATACCGGTTCGGGCACGATCATCCGGAAGTGACACAGGTCGTCATTCTCGGGCGAAGCGAAGCGCAGACCCGAGAATCTCTGGACGAGACGGCGTCGATCGGCGCCTCTTCCGGCAGGAGATGCTCGGGCCAAGCCCGAGCATGACGGAGTACTTCCCTGTCGCAACCGTTTTGCAAGCATCTTGCATGTCATGATGGTGCGTCCCACATGACATGACCCAATGAACCAGAATGCATCAATCACCACCGCCATCCCGCTCCTGCCGGAGCAGGCGGCGTTCGGCCATGTCGACCACTGGATCTTCGACCTCGACAACACGCTCTATTCGCACGAGGCGCAGGTCTGGCCGCAGGTCAATGAGCGGATCACCCTCTTCCTGCTCGAGCTGTTCGGCCTCGACGGCCTCTCCGCGCAGCAGCTGCGCCGTTATTATTACGAGCGCTACGGCACGACGCTGAACGGGCTGATGGCGGAGCACGGCATCGAACCCGACGACTTCCTCGCCTTCGCGCACGACATCGACCTGTCGATGCTCGACCCCAATCCCGATCTCGGCGCGGCGATCGCGGCCCTGCCTGGCCGCAAGCTGATCCTGACCAATGGCTCGCGCGGCCATGCCGAGAACGTCGCCGGCAAGCTCGGCATCCTCCACCATTTCGAGGACATCTTCGACATCGTCGAGGCCGGTTTCCTGCCCAAGCCCGAGCGCGCGACCTATGAGAACTTCCTCGCCAAGCACGCGGTCGACCCCGCCCGCGCCGCCATGTTCGAGGATATCGACAAGAACCTGATCGTGCCGAACGACCTCGGCATGAAGACGGTGCTGATCGTGCCGCGCACGCCCGACCCCTTCCGCGACGCCGCGGAGCAGGCGGTGGTAGAGGCGGCCCATGTCCATTTCGTCACCGACGATCTGACTGGGTTCCTGAAGCCGCTTCCGTCATTGCGAGGAGCGTAGCGACGAAGCAATCCAGAGGCGGCAGCGCTCGACGTCCCCTGGATTGCTTCGCTGCGCTCGCAATGACGTTTAGGCGAAACGCTCCGCCGCGAGCCCATGTGCGCGGCGCAGGCTCGTGAGATCGAGCCCCGGGATCGCACCGTCGATCACGCGCCAGCGCCCACCGACCATGACGCGGTCGGCTTTGGTCGCGCCGCACAACACCAGCGCCGCGATCGGATCATGCGCTCCGGAGAAGCGCAATTCGTCGAGCCGGTAGAAGGCGAGATCGGCCTGCAGGCCGGTGGCTATCCTGCCGATATCAGAACGGCCGAGGCAGCGGGCCGAGCCTTCCGTCGCCCAGCGGATCGTGTCGCGCGCCGTCACCGCGCTCGCACTCTTGTAGTGCAGCCGGTTGACCAGGAGCGCGTGACGCAACTCCTCGATCAGGTTCGAGCCGTCATTGCTGGCCGAGCCGTCGACGCCAAGGCCGACAGGGGCGCCCGCCGCCTCCAGCTCGCGCGTCTTGCAGAAGCCCGAGGCGAGCACGCCGTTCGAGGTCGGGCAATGGCAGACGCCGACCCCGGCCCTGCCGAGCCGCTCGCATTCCTCGCAGGAGAAATGGATGCCGTGCGCCAGCCAGGTTTTTGGCCGCATCCAGCCAGCCTCTTCCAGAAGGTCGAGCGGGCGCTTGCCATAGACCTCCTGGCAATAGGCATCCTCATCCTCGGTCTCCGCCAGATGGGTGTGCAGCGGCGCATCGAAGCGCGTCGCCAACTCTGCCGAGGCCGCCATCAGCGAGGTCGTCACCGAGAACGGCGAGCAGGGCGCGAGCGCGATCTGCACCATGCTGCCGGGCTTGGGGTCATGGAACAGGGAAAGCACCCGCTCGCAATCGGCGAGGATGGTGTCCTCGTCCTGGACGACCTCGTCGGGCGGCAGGCCACCATCTTTCCGCGACAGGTTCATCGAGCCACGCGAGATGGTGACGCGGATGCCGAGCGCCCTCGCCTCTTCCACCGCGATATCGACGGCGTTCTCCAGCCCGGCCGGGTAGAGATAGTGATGGTCGGCCGCCGTAGTACAGCCCGACAGCATGAGCTCGACCAGTGCGGCCCGCACCGCGAGGCGCAGATCCTCCGGCCGCAGCCGGGCCCAGAGCGGATAGAGCGCCTTCAGCCAGGGGAAGAGCTCGCGGTCGATCGCGGCCGGATGGGCGCGCGTTAGCGTCTGGTAGAAATGGTGGTGAGTGTTGATCAGGCCGGGGAGCACGACATGGCCGGAGGCATCGAAGCTCTCGGTCACCGGCAGCGTCGGATAGGCCCCGCTCGCGACCAGCTCGACGATCACCCCGTCCTCGACCACCACCCCGCCCCCGGCATTCCCAGCGAGGATGGCGAGCGGGTTCCTGATCCAGATGCGCATATCGGGTCCGGCGCTCAGTGATTCTCTTGCAATGGCATAGGCTTACGCGAGAGCGAAGGCCAGCCCCGCAGACTGGGTCTTCCGGATGAGGCTTTTGCGTGCTCCGGCGCAAAAACACACGCCCAGGATGAGCCCCGGACGGCTGTTCGCGCCCGCCAACTTTCAATAAGCTGTTGGCAAGGCGGCCAGCGGAATTTCCTCCGCAAGGCTTCCGGTCCAACAGGGGAAAACGTTCGCCTTGCGAGGCGAAGCGTGGCTCAAGGAGAGATCCCATGAAGAAATTGTTGCTGGCGACGCTGTCGGCCTCGGCGCTGATGGCGGCGCAGCCGCTGGCGGCCAAGACGCTGGTCTATTGCTCGGAAGGCAGCCCGGAGAATTTCGCGCCGAGCGTCAACACCACCGGCACCTCGTTCGACGCCAACACCCAGATCTACGACACCATCGTCCAGTTCGAGCGCGGCGGCGTCAAGGTTCAGCCCGCCCTGGCCGAGAAATGGGACGTCTCGCCGGATGGCCTGACCTACACGCTCCACCTGCGCAAGAACGTGAAGTGGCATTCGAACAAGAACTTCAAGCCGACGCGCGACTTCAACGCCGACGACGTGATGTTCATGTTCGAGCGGCAGTGGAAGGAAGCCAATCCCTATTACAAGGTGACCAGCTCGAACCACTCCTACTTCAACGACATGGGCATGCCCAAGCTCTTGAAGTCGGTCGAGAAGGTCGATGACTACACCGTCAAGATCACGCTGAACCAGCCTGAGGCGCCCTTCCTCGCCGACCTCGCCATGCAATATGCCGGCGTGCAGTCGAAGGAATACGCCGATGCGATGCTGAAGGCCGGGACGCCCGAGAAGCTCGACCAGGAGCCGGTCGGCACCGGCGCGTTCTATCTGGTGCAGTACCAGAAGGACGCGATCATCCGCTACAAGGCCTTCCCCGAGTACTGGGCCGGCAAGGCCAAGATCGACGACCTGATCTTCGCGATCACGCCGGACGCCTCGGTGCGCTGGGCCAAGCTGCAGAAGGGCGAGTGCCATGTCATGCCCTATCCGAACCCGGCCGATCTCGACGCCATCAAGAAGGACGCCAATGTCCAGATCCTGGAGCAGCCAGGCCTGAACATCGGCTATCTCGCCTACAACACCACCAAGAAGCCCTTCGACGACGTCAAGGTCCGCCGCGCCGTCAACAAGGCGATCAACAAGAAGGCGATCATCGACGCCGTCTATCTCTCCAGCGGCGTCGCGGCGACCAATCCGATCCCGCCGACGATGTGGTCCTATAACGAGACCATCAAGGACGACCCCTATGATCCGGAGGCGGCCAAGAAGGAGCTGGCCGATGCCGGCTATCCGAACGGGCTGGAGATCGACCTCTGGGCGATGCCGGTCCAGCGTCCCTACAACCCCAACGCCAAGCGCATCGCCGAGCTGATGCAGGCCGATCTCGCCAAGGTCGGCGTCAAGGCCGAGATCAAGACCTTCGAATGGGGCGAGTATCGCAAGCGCCTGCAGGCGGGCGAGCACCAGACCGGCATGTTCGGCTGGACCGGCGACAATGGCGACCCGGACAACTTCCTGCACACGCTGCTTGGCTGCGACGCCTCCAAGAACAACGGCGGCAACGTCGCCAAGTTCTGCTACCAGCCCTTCGACGAGCTGGTGACCAAGGCCAAGACGATCACCGATCAGGCCGAGCGCGAGAAGCTCTATCGGCAGGCGCAGGTGATCTTCAAGGAGCAGGCGCCCTGGTTCACCATCGCCCATGCGGTCCAGCTCAAGCCGGTCCGCAAGGAAGTGATTGACTTCAAGCTCTCGCCGTTCAGCCGCCACGTCTTCTACGGCGTCGACATCAAGTAAGCTCGGCAAGCGAGCCTACCCATCACCCGTGCCGGGTGCCGGCACGGATGATGCTTGCCAATCGGCGCGGCCCGCACGGGCCGCGCCCTTCCCGGGCCGGAAGACGACGGGGCATGAGGCTTCGCGCCCGATCCGGCCGCTGCCTGCCCCCGAGAGATCGCCATGTCCCGATCCGCCCGCCCCCTTACCCTGGCCCTCGGCCTCGGCGCCCTGCTGCTGCCCGCCATCGCAAATGCCCAGGCGCTCGTCGTCTGCTCGGAAGCCAGCCCCGACTTCCTCAATCCGCAGTTCAGCAGCCAGAACACCGCCTATGACGTCGCGGCGCAGATCTATGAGCGCCTGACGGCGACTGAGCGCGGCGGCTCGCAGATCATCCCGAGCCTGGCCGAGTCATGGACGATCTCGGATGACGCGCTGACCTACACCTTCAAGCTGCGCAAGGGCGTGAAATGGCACGCCAGCAAGAGCTTCACCCCGACGCGCGAGTTCAACGCAGACGACGTGCTGTTCTCGTTCAACCGCATGCTCGACGCCAACCACCCCTACGCCAAGGTCGGCAGCGGCAATTACCAGTTCTTCGGCGAGATCGTGAAGCCGAGCCTGAAGGCGGTCGAGAAGGTCGACGACTACACCGTCAGGCTCGTCCTGACCAAGCCGAACGCCCCCCTGCTCTCGGCGCTCTCGGTCGAGCCGATGTCGATCCTCTCGGCCGAATACGCGGCGGCGATGAGCAAGGCCGGCACACCCGAGCAGATCGATTTCGCGCCGATCGGCACCGGCCCGTTCTCGCTGCTCTCCTATCAGAAGGATGCGGTGATCCGCTTCAAGGCGGTGCCGGACCACTGGACCAAGGCCGCCGGCGACCGCGACCGCATGGCGCTGGTCAACGACCTGATCTTCGTGATCACCCCCGACGCCGCCGTCCGCTTCGCCAAGGTCCGCTCCGGCGAATGCCAGATCGCGCGCTATCCCAATCCCGGCGATCTGGCCGCGATGAAAGCCGAACCGACCATCAACCTGCTGCAGGGCAGCATCGCCGATCAGAGCTTCCTCGCCTTCAACCAGCAGAAGAAGCCCTTCGGCGACAAGCGCGTGCGCGAGGCGCTGGCCTATGCCGTCAACATCCCGGCGATCATCGACGCGGTCTACCAGGGCACCGGCAAGCCGACCGCCTCGGCGGTGCCGCCCTCGCTCTGGTCGCATGATCCCGACCTCAAGCCGCGCCCCTATGATCCTGACAGGGCCAAGGCTCTGCTCAAGGAGGCCGGCTATCCCGACGGCTTCGAGACGACGCTCTGGGCCATCCCCGTCGTGCGCGCCTACATGCCGAACGGCCGGCGCGCCGCAGAATTGATCCAGGCCGACTGGGCCAGGATCGGCGTCAAGGCGACGATCCAGACCTTCGAATGGGGCGAATACCTCAAGCGCGGCCGCGCCGGCGAGCACGAGGTCGGCATGTTCGGCTACACCTGGGACTATCCTGATCCGAGCCAGATCCTGCTCACCGGCTGGACCTGCGAGGGCGTAGCGACCGGTGCCAACCGGGCGCGCTGGTGCAACAAGGAGGCCTCGGACGCTCTCGCCAAGGCCAGCACGATCACCGACCAGGCCGAGCGCAGCAAGCTCTACAAGCGCTTCCAGGAAATCTTCCACGAGGATGTCGCCGGCCTGCTCTTCGCCAACGCCCAGGCTTTCACCCCGGTGCGCAAGGAGGTGAAGGACTACAAGATCCACTTCTTCGGCGGCCAACCCTTCTACGGCGTCTCGGTCGGAAAGTGACGGCCAAGACCTGACCCGCCGCGTCAAATAATCCCGGCATCGGCATTGCGATCATTGCTTTGCCGGCGCCGGTACGATGCCCAATATTGCGCTGCAAGCCGCCGGGCTTTTTCAAGTCTTGCGTTGATTGCGGAAGAGAACCTGCGCCCTCGCCCGGGCGATCCACCGATTTTGTTACCGCGTTCTTGATCTTTGCGGCGTTCTGGTGTTTGCGCTGCGCCTGAATTCGAACTTGAATAAGCTCACAAGAGGGGCCGCCGCGCGACGAGACGCCCGGCCAACAAGACTGGCGCAACCATGCTTCGCTTCATCCTGACCAGGGTCAGCCTCGTCATCCCGACCTTCATCGGCATCACGCTGCTGGCCTTCTTCCTGGTCCGGCTCGTGCCGGGCGATCCGATCGAGACCATGGCCGGCGAACGCGGCATCGACCCCACCCGCCATGCGCAATTGCTGAAGGAATACGGGCTCGACCAGCCGCTCTTCGTCCAGTACGGCCGCTATATCGAGCGCGTCGTGCAGGGCGATCTCGGCAAGTCGATCGTGACGCGCGACAGCGTCCTCTCCGAGTTCGGCCAGCTCTTCCCGGCCACGATCGAGCTCGCGCTCTGCGCCATCCTGATCGCGCTGATCATCGGCCTGCCGGCCGGCATCATCGCCGCGGTGAAGCGAAATTCGATCTTCGACCATGGCGTGATGGGCATATCGCTCACCGGCTATTCGATGCCGATCTTCTGGTGGGGCCTGCTGCTGATCCTGTTGTTCTCGGTCCAGCTCGGCATCACCCCGGTCTCCGGCCGCATCGCGGTGCAGTACTTCATCGAGCCGGTCACCGGCTTCCTCACCATCGACAGCCTGCTCGCCGGCGATGTCGATGCCTTCTGGTCGGCGCTGTCGCATCTGGTGCTGCCGGCGATCGTGCTCGGCACCGTGCCGCTCGCCGTCATCGCCCGCATGACCCGCTCGGCCATGCTGGAGGTGCTCGGCGAGGACTACATCCGCACCGCCCGGGCCAAGGGCATGGCGCCGCTGCGGGTCGTCGCCCTGCACGCGCTGCGCAATGCGCTGATCCCGGTCGTCACCGTGATCGGCCTGCAGGTCGGCACGCTCTTCACCGGCGCGATCCTGACCGAGACGATCTTCTCCTGGCCGGGCGTCGGCAAATGGCTGATCGAGGCGATCAGCCGGCGCGACTATCCGGTCCTGCAAGGCGGAACCTTGCTCCTTGGCATGGTGGTGATGAGCGTCAACCTCCTGGTCGACCTCGCCTACGGCCTGATCAACCCGCGCATCAGGCACGCACGATGAACGCTCTTTCCTCCCTTCGCTCCCATCGGAGCCTTCGCCCATGAGCGCCGAAACCTTGCAAGTTCCCGCCACGCCAGCCGGCGCGCCGCCCCACCCCGCCCGCGAGTTCTGGACCTATTTCAGCGCCAATCGCGGCGCCGTCGCCGGCCTGATCGTCATCGGCCTCGTGCTGTTCTGCGCGCTGTTCGCGCCGCTGATCGCCCCGCATGATCCGAACCTGACCAACAACGCCGTCTTCCTGAAGCCGCCGTTCTGGCAGGAGGGCGGCTCGCTCTCCTATCCGCTCGGCACCGACGCGATCGGCCGCGACATCCTCTCGCGCCTGCTCTACGGCGCGCGGCTCTCGCTGGTGATCGGCATCGCCGTCGTCGCGCTCGCCATCGTCGTCGGCATCGTGCTCGGCCTCGTCGCCGGTTTCTTCAAGGGTATCGCCGACATCGCGATCATGCGGCTGATGGACATCCTGATGACCATGCCGAGCCTGCTGCTCGCCATCGTCATCGTCGCCATCCTCGGCCCCGGCCTGATGAACGCGATGCTCGCCGTCGCCATCGTCGTGCTGCCGCATTATGTCCGCATCACCCGCGCCGCCGTCATCGCCGAATCCTCGAAGGATTATGTCGTCGCCGCCCAGGTCAGCGGCGCACGGACCGCCCGGCTGATGTTCTCGGAGATCCTGCCGAACTGCGCCGCGCCGCTGATCGTGCAGGCGACGCTCGGCGTCTCCACCGCGATCCTCGACGCCGCCGCGCTCGGCTTCCTCGGCCTCGGCGCCCAGCCGCCGACCCCGGAATGGGGCACCATGCTCGCCGATGCCCGCGAATTCGTGCTGCGCGCCTGGTGGGTCGTCACCTTCCCGGGCCTTGCCATCCTGATCACCGTGCTCGCCTTCAACCTGCTCGGCGACGGGCTGCGCGACGCCCTCGATCCCAAATTGAAGCGCTGATCCCATGCCCCTGCTCGAGATCGAAAACCTCAGCGTCGAGTTCCCGACATCCCAGGGAACCCTGCGCGCGGTCGACCGCATCGACCTCACCCTCGACGAGGGAGAGGTGCTCGGCGTCGTCGGCGAATCCGGCTCCGGCAAGAGCGTCACCATGCTCGCGCTGATGGGCCTCGTCGGCTATCCCGGCCGTGTCCGCGCCGACAAGCTGCGCTTCGACGGCCGCGACCTGCTGACCATGTCCGCCCGCGAGCGCCGCCAGCTCACCGGCAAGGACGTGGCGATGATCTTCCAGGAGCCGAGCACCAGCCTGAACCCCTGCTTCACCATCGGCTTCCAGCTCGCCGAGACCTTGAGGAAGCACGAGGGCATGGACGGCAAGGCTGCAAAGCGCCGCTCGATCGAGTTGCTCGAGCAGGTCGGCATTCCGGCCCCGGAGAGCCGCCTCAAGGCGTTCCCGCATCAGATGTCCGGCGGCATGAACCAGCGCGTGATGATCGCCATGGCGATCGCTTGCAATCCGCGCCTGCTGATCGCCGACGAGCCGACCACCGCGCTCGACGTCACCATCCAGGCCCAGATCCTCGACCTGCTGATGTCGCTGCAGAAGGAGCGCGACATGGCGCTCGTCCTGATCACCCACAATATGGGCGTCGTCGCCGAGACCGCGCAGCGCATCATGGTGATGTATGCCGGGCAGATCATGGAGGAGCGCAAGGTCGACGCGCTGTTCTCCGCCCCGCAGCACCCCTATTCCGCCGCGCTGCTCGCCGCCTTGCCCGAGCGCAGCGAGGGCGCGAACCGCCTCGCCACCATCCCTGGCATGGTGCCCGGCCTCAACGACCGGCCGAAGGGCTGCCTGTTCAGCCCGCGCTGCGCCTACGCCACCCAGCATTCGCGGACCGTCCAGCCGGAGCTTCGCGCCTGGCAGGACGGGCATGTGCGCTGCCATTACCCGCTCGGCGATCCCCAACGCGAGGCGGAGCGCGCCCGCGACGAAGCCGGCGCAACGACGGAGGCGGCCCGATGAGCACTCCCGTCATCGAAGCCCGCGAACTGGTCCAGACCTATCAGGTCAGGCAGGGGCTGTTCCGCCCGCCGGCGCAGTTGCAGGCGGTGAACAAGGTCTCTTTTGCGGTCGAAGCCGGACGCACCTTGGCTGTCGTCGGCGAATCCGGCTGCGGAAAATCGACGCTCGCCCGCATGGCGACGCTGATCGAGAAGCCGACCTCCGGCTCTCTCACCCTGGATGGCCTCGACGCAGTCTCGCCGCCGGCGAGCGAGCAGCGCCGCCTGCGCCGCACCGTCCAGTTCGTCTTCCAGAACCCCTATGGCTCGCTCAACCCGCGCAAGAAGATCGGCACGATCCTCGAGGAGCCGCTGCTGATCAACACCGACCTTTCCAAGGCCGAGCGCACCGAGAAGGCCCGCGCCATGATGGCCAAGGTCGGCCTGCGGCCGGAGCACTATGCCCGCTACCCGCACATGTTCTCGGGCGGCCAGCGCCAGCGCATCGCGATCGCCCGCGCGCTGATCCTGTCGCCGAAGGTGGTGGTCGCGGACGAGCCGGTCTCGGCGCTCGACATCTCGATCCAGGCGCAGGTTCTCAACCTGCTCGCCGACCTGCAGGACGAGCTCAAGCTCGCCTATCTCTTCATCTCGCATGATCTCAGCGTCGTCCGGCACATCGCCCATGACGTGATGGTGATGTATCTCGGCAATGCCATCGAGCACGGCCCGAAGGAGCGGATCTACGCCCGCCCCTTGCATCCCTATACGCAGGCACTGCTCGCCTCGACGCCGCGCGTCGGCGGCGACAAGCGCGAGAAGATCGTGCTGCGCGGTGAACTGCCCTCGCCGCTCAACCCGCCCACGGGCTGCGTCTTCTCGACCCGCTGCCCCTTCGTCGCCGATCGCTGCCGCACCGAGCGCCCGCAAAAGCGCGAAGTGGACGGACGGCGGGTCGCCTGCCACTACGCCGAGACGTTTTTGGCGAAGGCAGCGGCCTGAGCGCCGAAACGGCTATCGATTGAAGGCTTGCCTCCCGGCAGGCCAGATCATTGCCCAGTGAAAGCAAAACAGCCCGGGAGCTGCCGCTCCCGGGCTGTTTTTTCTCTACGCTCCTCGCAATGGCGAGGCGGCTCACGCCACCTTGGCGATCACCGGCTTGGCTTCCCACTCCTCGCCCCAGATCATCACGGCGTGGCCAGGCGAGACCTCGCGGTACTGGCGCACCGGCGGGACATAGTCGGCCGGGCGGATCGGGCTCTTGATCTCGTCGTTCGAGACCGGGCGTTTCTGCAGGCGCCGGGCCGGATCGGCGATCGGCACCGCCGCCAGCAGCCGCTTGGTGTAAGGATGCTGCGGGTTGCCGAAGATCGCCTCGCGCGGGCCGATCTCGACGATCTCGCCGAGATACATCACCGCGACGCGATGACTGACGCGCTCGACCACCGCCATGTCGTGCGAGATGAAGAGATAGCCCAGCCCCATCCTCGCCTGCAGGTCGAGCATCAGGTTGACCACCTGCGCCTTGACCGAGACGTCGAGCGCCGAGACCGCCTCGTCCGCCACGATCAGGCGCGGCTCGACCGCGAGCGCACGGGCGATGCAGATGCGCTGGCGCTGGCCGCCCGAGAACTCGTGCGGGAAGCGGCTTGCCATGTCCGGCAGCAGGCCGACGCGCTTGAGGAGGTCGGCGACCTTGTCGCGCGCCTCGGAGCGGCTGGCGAGGTTGTTGATCAGCAGCGGCTCGGCGATCGCGGCCCCGACATTCATGCGCGGGTTCAGCGAGGCGAACGGATCCTGGAAGATCATCTGCATGCGCTTGCGCTGCTCGCGCAATTCGCCCTGGCTGAGCTTGAGCACGTCGACGCCATCGAGCAGCACCGAGCCGGAGAGCGGCTCGACCAGGCGCAGAACCGAGCGGCCGGTCGTCGACTTGCCGCAGCCGGATTCGCCGACCAGTGCCAGCGTCTCGCCCGCCTTCAGGCTGAAGGAGACGTTCTCGACCGCGTGCACCCGGCCCTTGACCGAGGAGAGCAGGCCCGAGCGGATCTCGAAGCGGGTCGTCAGCCCCGAGACTTCCAGTACGGGGCGCTCGGCTGCCTGGACCGTGTCGGGAGTTTCGGTCGGGACATCGGATTCGCCGGTCGCACGGTCGACCACCGGGAAGCGCATCGGGCGCCCACGGCCGATCATCGAGCCCAGCCGCGGCACGGCCGAGAGCAGCGACTTGGTGTAGGGCTTCTGCGGATTGGCGAAGATGTCCTCGGTCGGACCGGTCTCGATCTCGTCGCCATTGTACATCACGACGGTGCGGTCGGCGATCTCGGCGACGACGCCCATGTCGTGCGTGATGAAGAGGACGGACATGCCCTCTTCCTGCTGCAGCTGCTTGATCAACTCCAGGATCTGCGCCTGGATCGTCACGTCGAGCGCGGTGGTCGGCTCGTCGGCGATCAGGAGCTTGGGCTTGCAGGCCAGCGCCATCGCGATCATCACGCGCTGGCGCATGCCACCGGAGAAGCGGTGCGGATATTCGTGGAAGCGCGACTTGGCCGAGGGGATCTTGACCTTCTCCAGCAGGCGGATGGTCTCGGCCTCGGCCTCGGAGCGCGACAGGCCGCGATGCAGGATCAGCGCCTCGGCAATCTGGAAGCCGATGGTCAGCACCGGGTTCAGCGAGGTCATCGGCTCCTGGAAGATCATCGCGATGTCGTTGCCGCGGATCTGGCGCATCTGCGCATCCGGCAGGGTCAGGAGCTCCTTGCCGTTGAGCTTGATCGAGCCCTCGATCTTGCTGGAGCTCGGCGGGGTCAGGCGCATGATCGAGAGCGCGGTGACGCTCTTGCCGGAGCCGGATTCACCGACCACCGCCAGCGTTTCCTGCGGCTTGATGTCGAAGGAGATGTTGCGCACCACCGGCTTCCAGAGTCCTTCGACCCGGAACGAGGTCGTCAGGTTCGAGACCGAGAGGATCGGAGAGGTCATGCCAGGTCCTTCTGAGCGATCTGATTGGGCTGCGGACCGGGCACAAGCGCCCACCCCGCGGCCGGTGGGCCGAGTGCAAAGTCTGGTCAGAATAACCAGAGCGCGGCGGATGTCAGCAGCCGCCGTCACAAAAGTTTCGGCAGCCTGCCTGCTTTTGCGCCGCAGCACGGTGTGATTGCACGATCTGCGTGCGGTCGCCCCGATCTTCCCGCCGGCATTGCCCGGGTAAAAATTCAGGCAAGGAGAACGATGCCCGGCGCAGTCGGCGGCCAGGTCCTGCGCACGTGGCTCGCTCCCACGCGTGCCCCCGCAATATCCCCTCTCCCCCTGCGGGAGAGGTTAGGGTGAGGGGTCTCGCGACGCTGATCGCTGGCCCAACACCGAGTTTCACAGAGCTTTCAAGATCTGAGCGACCCCTCATCCGGCCCTGCGGGCCACCTTCTCCCGCAAAGGGGAGAAGGGAGGTGCGGTTCGCGCACCTGGTAGCGCCCACCCTATTTCAGCCCGCTCGTGACGAAGTTGCGGATGTAGAACTTCTGGAAGAGCAGGAACGGCACCAGCGCGACCAGTCCCGCGAGCGTGGTCGAGGAGAACAGGCGCCCCCATTCCGTGCCCTCCAGGCTGATATTGCGCGCGATCGCCACCTGCACCACTGTGTGCTCCGGCGAGGGCGTCGCCACCAGCGGCCAGAAGAACGCCTCGAACTGGTGCATGAACAGCATGATGCCGCCGGTCAGCACCACCGGCCAGGAGATCGGCAGCGCGATCTTCAGCCAGATATGGCCCCAGGAGGCGCCGTCGACCCGTGCCGCCTCGTAGAGCTCGCGCGGCAGGCCGGCGAAGAACTGGCGGAACATGAAGATGACGAAGCCGTTGGCGAGGTCGGGCAGGATCAGCGCGGCGTAAGAGTCGATCAGGCCCAGACTCTGCACGAGAATGTAGAGCGGGATGACGATCGCTTCGAACGGCATCATCGCCGCCGCCAGCACGAAGGCGAAGATCACGTTCTTGAAGCGGAAATCGAAGACTGCGAAGGCGAAGCCCGCCGCGGCGTTGACGACGACGCCGACCACCATCGTCGTCAGCGCGACGAAGAGCGAGTTGCCGACGGCGCGCGGGAAGCCGGTGCCGATGAGCGAGGTGTAGTTCTCCAACGTCAGCCGGTCGGGGATCAGCATGCTCCAGCCGAGGCGGCTGCCATGGGCGAAGATATCAGCCGGCGGCCGCAGCGAGGAAACGACGAGCCAGACCAGCGGCAGCAGCAGCACGAGCGCAATCAGTGACATCGTGACGTAGCGGGCCGTGCCGAGCGCCAGCACGGTGGAGCGGCGGTCGACGCTCATGCCTCGGCTCCTTCCTTGTCGCGGAACAGCCTGAGCTCGATCGCGGCGATCACGCCGATGATGACGAGGATGATCGTCGACAACGCCAGCGAACGTCCCCAGTTGATGAAGGTGAAGGCGTTCTCATAGGCGCGGAACATCAGCAGGTCGGTCGCGCCGTTCGGCCCGCCCTTGGTGATGATGTAGACAGGCGCGAAGAACAGGAAGTTGATCGCGGTATCCGCCACGAAGACGAAGGCGAGCGGCCGGCGCATCTGCGGCAGGGTGATGTGGACGAGCTGGTGCCAGCGGCTGGCGCCGTCGATGCGGGCGGCCTCGTAGAGCTCGCCCGGAATGCGGTAGAGCCCGGCCAGCAGGAAGATCATCCAGTAGCCGCAGCCCTTCCAGGTCGCGATGGCGATCATCGTGCCAAGCGCCTGATGCTCCGACAGGAAGAAGGGCTGGCGGCCGATGCCGATGCCTTCGAGGATGGCGTTCACCGGCCCGAGATTGGAGTCGAGCATGATGTTCCACAACACGGCGGTGAGGCCGGTGGAAAGCGTCATCGGCAGGAAGAAGGCGGCGCGGAAGAAGGTGACGCCCCTGCCCGGCGCCATCACCAAAAGCGCGTAGCAAAAGGCGATCGCGATCTGCAGCGGGTTGATGATGATGTTGAAGATCAGCGTGACCTTGAGCGAATTCCAGAAGCGCTCGTCGCCGAAGAGCTGGGCAAAATTCGTCAGGCCGCCAAAGGAGGTCTCGCCGGCGAGGTTCTGGGTGAACAGGCTGCCGCCGATGGCGATCACGATCGGCGTCAGCCGGAACAGGACGAGGAAGGCCAGCGCCGGCAAGAGGAAGGCGAGCAGCACCAGCGTGCGCGGCTGCATCGGATCGGCGGAGCGGCGACGCGCGGCACGCGGCGCCTCCGAAGCGGCGACGGGGGCCAAGGCCCGGTCGGACAAGGCGGTCATCTCCAGTCAGCCGCGGTACTTGGCGAATTCGCGGTCGATGTCGCGGGCTGCCTTCTTCAGCCGCTGCTCGACATTGGCGCCGCCCTGGATCTCGCGGAAGGCGCCGCGCAGGATGTCCTCATATTCGAGCCAGCCCGGCGTCGCCGGCCGCGGCACGGCGGTGTTCTCCATCTCGGAGCGGACGATGCGCCAGCCGGGCGTATCGAGCTCGGCGCCCATCGAATCCCAGACCGATTTCAGCACCGGCGGGTTCGGCCGCAGCCGGGCCTGCGCCTCGACATACTCAGGCTGGGCGAAGGCCTTGATGAAGGTCTCGGCCGCGGCGCGCTGCTTGCTGCGCGGGTTCATGCCGATATGCCAGCTTCCGGTCGGCGTCACCGCCTTGCCGCCCTCGAAATAGGGCTGCGGCGCCACCGTCCAGTCGAGATCCTTGCGCGCCGAGATCGAGGCGAGGCTTGGCGTCGTCGCGAGATACATCGCGGCCCGGCCGGTCGCGAACATTTCGAGCGCGAGATTGGTGTCGAACACGCCGGTCGGCGTCACCTTATGCTTGTTGAACAGGTCGGCGTAGAACTGCATCGCGTCGATGAAGGGCTTGGAATCGACATAGCCCGTCGCGGTCAGCCCGTCCTCGCTCAACACCTGCGCGCCCTTGGACTGCGGCAGGGTCAGCGCCTGATAGGGCCGGTCGGCCATTTCGAAGACGAGGCCCCATTGGTTCTTGGCCGGGTCGGTCAGCTTCTTGGCGGCTTCGAGCGTCTGCTCCCAGGTCCAGCGCTTGGCGACATCGGGCTCGGGCAGGGCGACGCCGGCATCGGCGAAGTGCTTGCGATTGAGGAACAGCACCATGCCGCTGCTGATATAGGGCAGCGTCATCAGCTTGCCCTTGTAGGTGCCCTGCGCCAGCGCCGCCTTGGTGTAGCGGCTAAGATCGTTGCCGAGGATGCCGTCGAGCTCGGCGAGATGCTTGCGGATCGAATAGGAGGCGGTCAGCGGCCCGTCGGCGAAGAAGATGTCGGGCAGCGGCGTGCGCGCCTGCAGGCGCACTTCCAGCGCCGGGAACAGCTCGTTGAACGGGATGCGCTCGAGCTTCAGGCCGATCGTCGGGTTGTTCTTCATGAACATCTCGGCCATCGGCGTGATGTGGCTTTCCGGCCAGCCGACCCAGATCACGTTGAGCTCGGTCTTGGCCTGGGCGCGCAGCAGTTGCGGCGCAGCGAGCAGGCCGCCGGCGGCGGTCATGCCCTTCAGAACGGTGCGGCGCGTCGTCATCCAATCCTCCTGATCAGTCTTGTTGTTGCGGGCAGCAGGCCAGTCGAAACCGGGCGCTTTCAGCCGCGCCCATAGCTCGCGATCGTCTCGATCACATGCCGGGTCGCGGCCGGCCCATCCATGCGGATACCGGCCATGACGTTGGCGCGCGGCGGCTCCGGCTCGTCCGGGCGGCGCGTGACATTGCGCTGGTCCGCCACGGTCATGCCGCGCAGCAGCGGGCTCGCCAGCTCGACCTGGATGTGGAACGGCTTGTGCTCGACGAGGTCCGGCCGCACGAAGGGCACGAAGGCGCTGGGGTCGTGCATCGGCGAGATCGGCTTGCCGTAGCGGGCTTCGTTGCGCCCGAGATAGAAGTCGAGCATGCCGGCGACGGTCTCCGGCACCGCCCCGCCCGCCTGCCGCAACATCTCGGCATGGCTGCGGTCGAGGATCGCCTGGCGGGTGAAGTTGAGGCCGGCGAGGTAGATTTCGGCATCGCAGGAGAAGACGGCCGCCGCCGCTTCCGGATCCTTCAGGATGTTCGCCTCGGCGTAAGGCGCGGCATTGCCGATATCGAGGCTGCCGCCCATGATCGTGATGCATTTCAGCCAGCGCGCCAGCCGCGGCTCGGTGCGCAGCGCCACCGCGACATTGGTCAGCGGGCCGATCGCCGCGAGCACCAGTTCGCCTTGCGCCTTCTTCGCCTGCTCGACGATCATCGTCACCGCATGCATGTCGACCGGCCGGCGCTTCGGCTCGGGCAGGTCGGCGCCGTCGAGGCCGCTGGCGCCATGGATCATCGACGGCGCGAAGCTGCCGACCAGCGGCGCGCCCATACCGCCGGCGACGGGAATGTCGAGCTTGGCGAGCTCGCAGATCTTCAGCGCATTGCGCGTGGTGTTCTCGACGATCGAGTTGCCGAACACCGTGCTCAGGCCGCGCAGCTCGAAATGCTTCGCCGCATAAAGGATGGCCATGGAGTCGTCATGGCCGGGATCGCAGTCGATGAGCAGCGGGATCATGGGCGGTCATATCCGAGGATGGTGTCGATGACGGCGTCGACGCAGGCCTCGCCGTCCACGGCGACGGCGACGTCGCAATTCGCCGGCCGGCTGGCGCCGGGCTGGTCATGGTCGCGGCGCATCGGCCGGCTGTCGCAGGCGGTCATCCCCCGCAGCGGGCCTTCGCCGAGCTCGATATGGACGGGCAGCGGCTGGAAGGTGATCAGCCCCGGCTTGACCAGCGGGATGACGGCGCAGGGATCATGCATCGCCGCGGTCGGCGTGCCGTAGCGCTCCTGCATCTTGGCAAGGTAGAAGGCCAGCAGGTCGGCCATTGCCGAAGAAACCCGCCCGCCACCCTGACGCAGCCTGGCGATATGGCGCTCGGCGATCCCCGCCTGGCGAGTGACGTTGAGCCCGACCATGCTGAGCGGCACACCGGCATCGAAGACGATCGCCGCCGCCTCGGGATCGCAGACGATGTTGAACTCGGCATAGGGCGTGCGGTTGCCGCTGGTGGTCGAGCCGCCCATGATCGCGATCGACTTGAGCCAGCCGGCGAGCCGCGGCTCCAGCCGCAGCGCCAGCGCGACATTGCTGAGCGGACCGATCGCGATCAGGCTGAGCTCGCCGGGCGCGGCCTTGGCGGTCTCGATGATGAAATCGACGGCATGCCGGTTCAGCGGATCGTAGCCGGGTGCCGGCAGCTCGGCGCCGTCGATGCCGGTCGCGCCATGGACATAGGCGCCGTCAAGCGGCGGCTCGATCAAAGCGCGGTCGAGGCCAGGCACGACGGGCAGCTTCAGGCCCGCCAGCGTGCAGATCGCCAGGGCGTTACGGGTCGAGTTCTCCAGCGAGGAGTTGCCGGCGACGGTGGTCAGCCCGACCACGTCGAGATGCTTGGCGGCGTAGAGGATCGCCATCGCATCGTCATGCCCGGGATCGCAATCGATGATGTAGCGGGTCATGCGGACCTTCCAGGGTTGGTTGCGGGCGTCACGGATAGGCGCTCGACCAGCACGGGTTCCAGCGCCAGCGTGGGCGGCAACGGCCGGCCATGGTCGAGCAGGCCGACCAGCAATTCGGCCGCCTTGACGCCGATGTCGTAGGCCGGCTGGCGGATGGTGGTCAGCGGCGGCGAGGTGAAGGCGGCGATGTCGATGTCGTCATAGCCGATGACCGCAAGGTCCTCCGGCACGCGCAGGCCGCGCTGCTGCGCCGCGCACATCGCGCCGATGGCGACGAGATCGTTGAAGCAGAAGATCGCATCCGGCCGGTTCGCGCCGCAGCGCTCGAGCAGCGCGGCCATCGCCGCATGGCCGCCGCCGACGGTAAGGTCGGACTCGATCATCAACGCCGGATCGAGCGGCCTGCCCGCCTCCGCCAGCGCCGCCGCGAAGCCGGCGAGGCGCTCGGCGCTGCGCGGATGCTCGGCCGGGCCGGTGATGCAGCCGATGCGGGCGAAGCCTTTGCCCGCCAGATGCGCCCCGGCGAGCCGGCCGCCCAGCAGGGAATCGTCGTTGATCAGGCAGTCGACGCGCGGGATCGTCGTGTCGAGCGCGATGATCGGCACCGTCCTGATCTGCTCAAGCCGGCGGAAGAAATCCGAGCTGGCATTGCTGGTCATCACCAGCAGAGCGTCGATCCGCTTCATCATCAGCGTGCGCAGATAGGCGGTGAGCTTCTGCGCGACATCGCCGGAATTGCACAGCATCAGGCTGTAGCCGCGGTCGAAGCAGCCGGTCTCGACGCCACGGATCACCTCGGCGAAGAACGGGTTCGTCGAGCTGGTGACGATCATGCCGACGGTATGGGTGCGGTTGCTCTTCAGCGCCCGCGCCACGCCGCTCGGCTGATAGCCGAGCTGCTCGATCGTCGCCTGGACCTTCTCGATCGTATCCGGATTCACATGGCGCGTGCGGTTGACCGCATGGGACACCGTGGTCACAGAGACCCCGGCCGCACGGGCGACGTCCTTGATCGTCACCATCGGCCGTACCCACGGCCGGAAAGGTCGCTGCGGGAGCGCAGCCCGACTTTCAGCCCGGCGCGGCGGCGCACGCTGGAAAACCGGCAATGACGCGCCAACAGAGCCTCCCGCTGCGGCTCGAAGGCCGCCTTGAGGGGAGGATAGCGATACAAAACGTTTGCGCAAACGTTTTGTATCGCCAAAACAGCGAAGATTCGGCAACTTTCGCGTGCTGAACCCGCCTCATCTCAAGCGATGATAATGTTCAGAAGCGTGCCGACAGGCGCGATCTCATACCGACGGCCCCTAAGACAGACCGATGTTGGTTTGCCGTCATTGCGAGCGTAGCGAAGCAATCCAGGAGCGGCAGCGCTCCACATCCCCCTGGATTGCTTCGTCGCTTTCGCTCCTCGCAATGACGATGGGTCCGTCTCAGGGGCCATTGGTATCAGTCGCGCGCCTGCGCCTCCCCGCCGGCGACGATATGGTCGGCGAGATGGATCGCCTGCTTCGCCCCGCGAGCGAGCCGCCGCATGATGCCGCTCAGCAGCTCGAAATCGGCGCGGTCGAGCGAGGCGAACAGCGCATCGTTCACCGGCCGCTGCAGTGCAGCCAGGCGCTCCAGCATCTCCGCACCTAGCGGCGTCACCGAGAGATTGACCCGGCGCTTGTCGCTGGCATGCGGCTGCTTGGCCACGAGCCCGCCCTTCACCAGCTTGTTCACCTCGATGGTGACGAAGGCGCCGCTGAGATGCAGCCGCTCGGCGACTTGCGCCACGCCCACCTCGCCGACGGCCGCAGCGCGGTTGATCGCGATCATGATCAGATATTGCGGCGGGGTCAGCCCGATATAGGCAGCGAAGCGCGCCCTCGCCTCCTCCAGCCGGCCGCCGAAGGCGAAGAAATCGTAGAGCAGGTCGCGGAAGCGAGCATCGCTGCCGCCATCCAGCAAATCCGGCTTGGCCACGGTCATGCGCCGGTTCTCGCTCGACATGGTTTGGTCGTCCTCAAGGGCCGTTGACTCACTCTAATAGCTTTGCTACAAAGCTATCTAACAAGCATATATCGCAAATGCAACCGGAGAGGAGGGGACGATGGACGCCAAGGCCTTCAGGCAATCCCTGGGCGAGTTCGCCACCGGCGTCGCGGTGATCACCGCGCAGGGCAGTGGCGAGGAGCTCATCGGCATGACCATGAGTTCGTTCAACTCCGTTTCGATCGATCCGCCGCTCGTCCTGTTCAGCGTCGACAGGCGGGCGAACAGCCTGCCGGCCATGCTTGAGGCCAAGGGCTTCGCGGTCAATGTGCTGGCGCGCGAGCAGGAGCACATATCCAACCGTTTCGCCCGCGCACTCGGCGACAAATGGTCCGAGACCAGGCGCAGCGTCGGTCACGCCCAGGCGCCGCTGATCACCGGATCGCTCGCCCATTTCGAATGTGAGCCCTACGCCAATCACGACGGCGGCGATCACGTCATCTTCCTGGTTCGGGTGCTGCGCCACACCGTGCGCCCCGGCACTCCCGCGCCCCTGATCTTCTTCCGCGGCCGCTATCGCGACCTCGTCGACGAGACCCAGCGCGAGCCGTCCTGGCCGCTGCCCATCCACTACTGACTCCAGAAACAGCGAGGAGAGCCCCATGACCAAGACCGGACAGCAGCATCTGGCCAGCATCCGCGACGACCGCTCGATCTATATCGACGGCGCCAAAGTCGAGGACGTCACCACCCACCGCGCCTTCCGCAATGTCGCGCAGTCGGTCGCCGGCCTGTTCGATTTCGCCGGCGATGCCTCGCGGCGCGATCTCATGACCTTCGAAACCGAGACCGGCGGCCGCGCCAACCGGATCTGGCAGCTGCCGACCTCCTATGCCGACCTGGTCGAGCGGCGCCGGGCGCTGGAGGCCTGGACCGCGATCCATGGCGGCTTCCTCGGCCGCGCCCCTGATCACGTCGCCTCCTGCATCTCCGGCATGCGCATGGGCCTGCCGGTGTTCGAGGGCTACGACCCGGCCCGCGCCGCGGCGCTCGAAGCCTATTACCGCCATGCCCGCGACAACGACCTCTACCTCACCTATGTCATCATCAACCCGCAGGCCGACCGCTCCAAGAACGCCGCCGAGCAGGCCGATCCCTTCCTGACCGCCGGCGTGGTCGACCGCGATGCCGAGGGCATCACCATCCGCGGCGCCAAGATGCTGGCGACCGGCGGCGTCGTCGCCAACGAGGTCTTCGTCACCACGATCCAGCCGATGCAGCCGGGCGAGGAGCGCTACGCCGTCTCCTTCGCCATCCCGATGAACAGCAAGGGCCTGAAGATGCTCTCGCGCAAATCGTATGAGGCGCAGGCGGGCTCGATCTTCGACAACCCGCTGGCCAGCCGCTACGACGAGAACGACGCGGTGCTGTTCTTCGACGACGTCAAGGTTCCGTGGGACCGCGTCTTCATCGATGGCAGCGTCGAGATGTGCCAGAAGCAGTTCCACGCGACACCGGCGCATGTCTACCAGAACTACCAGGCGATGATCCGCCTCAAGGTGAAGCTGCAATTCCTGATGGGCATCGCCCATCGCACCACCCAGACCAACGGCATCACCCAGTTCCCGCAGGTGCGCGAGACCCTCGGCCAGCTCGCCGCCGAGGCGGCGATGGTCGACGCCTTCGTCAACGCCATGGAGGCCAAGGGCACGCAGGCCGGCCCCTACTTCGTGCCCGACCGGCACATGCTCTATTCGGCGCAGGTGCTGACCCAGCAGATGTATCCGAAGATCCTGAACTCGCTGCGCGAGCTCGCCGGCGGCGGCATGATCATGCTGCCCTCCTCGATCGCCGATTTCGCCAATCCCGAGATCGCGGCGATCATCGAGAAGACCCAGCAGTCGCCGGCGGCGAATTCGCATGACCGGGTGAAGTTCTACAAGCTCGCCTGGGACGCGGTCGGCTCCGAATTCGGCTCGCGCCACCACCAGTATGAGATGTTCTATGCCGGCGCGACCTTCGTGACGAAGGGCCACTCCTTCCGCACCTATGACTGGAGCAAGGCCGGCGGCATCGTCCAGTCGATGCTCGACTCCTACGACCTCGACACCAAATCGGCCGCCTGAGCCGGCGAAAGGATCGCATCATGCCCGTCAACAAGAGCCATGACGAATTCTACACCCTCGACCTGTCCAAGGGCTGGGAGGTGCCGGCCGGCTACCCTGCCGGCATCCAGCAGAAGATCCTGTCGGGCGCCCTCGACGAGGTGAACAATCGCGGCACCCGCACCCGCCTGCTGCGCTTCCAGCCCGGCGTCTACACCACCGCGCCGTTCTCCCATGACTATTGGGAGGAGGTCTATCTGATGGAAGGCGACCTCACCGTCGGCAACGACGCCGACGGCAATGGCGGCGAGAGCTTCCCGCCGCACACCTATGCGGTGCGCCCGCCGCATGCCCCGCATGGGCCGTTCAAGTCCGAAAAGGGCTGCATCCTGCTCGAAATCCACTATTTCGATCCGGTCTGAACCAGCCATGATGCCGACCCTCGCCAATCTCGCCGACGATCTCGCCTCGGGACGGACGCGCTCGCTCACCCTCGTGCGTGAAGCGCTCGACCGGATCGAGGCACGCGATGGCGAGGGCCGGCTCGCTTTCATAAGGGTTCATCGCGAGGCCGCGCTCGCCGCCGCCGAGGCGATGGACCGCCTGCGGGCCGCCGGGCTCGCGCCCTCGCCCTTCGCCGGCATTCCGATCTCGGTGAAGGACCTGTTCGACCTTGCCGGCGAGCCGACGCCGGCGGGCTCGGTGGTGCTCACCGATGCCAAGCCAGCTGAGCGCGACGCACCCGCGATCGCGCGCCTGCGCCGTGCGGGCTTCGTCGTCATGGGCCGCACCAATATGAGCGAGTTCGCCTTTTCCGGGCTCGGCCTCAACCCGCATCACGGCACGCCGGCTTCGCCCTATGACCGCGCGAGCCGCCGCATCCCCGGCGGCTCCTCCTCGGGCGCCGCCGTCTCGGTCGCGGACGGGATGGCGGCCGCCGGCATCGGCTCCGACACCGGCGGCTCCTGCCGCATCCCCGCCGCGCTCTGCGGCATCGCCGGCTACAAGCCGACCGCGGCGAGCGTGCCGCTCGACGGCGCGTTTCCGCTCTCGCAGAGCCTCGATTCGATCGGCCCGCTCGCCAGGAGCGTCGCCTGCTGTCGCGCCCTGCACGAGATCATGAGCGGAGCAGAGCTGCCGAAGGTCGTGGCCAGTCTGTCAGGCCTGCGCATCGCCGTGCCGCAGACGGTCGCGCTCGACGGGCTCGATGCGACTGTCGCCACGCACTTCGCGCGGGCGCTCACCACCCTGTCCAGGGCCGGCGCTCAGATCATCGAGCAGCCTTTCGCGCGCTTTGCGGAGGTCGCCCGGATCAACGCCAAGGGCGGCTACGCCGCGGCCGAATCCTATGCGCATCACCGCGCCCTGATCGCGGCAAAGGGCGAGGGCTACGATCCGCGCGTGCGCCAGCGCATCCTGCGCGGCGCCAACCAGGACTGCGCCGACTATATCGAGCTGCTGCGCGCCCGCGCCGCCTTCGTCGCCGCCCAGCGCGAGGAGGCCTCGGCCTTCGACGTGCTGGCGCTGCCGACCGTGCCGACGATCGCGCCGACCATCGCCGAATGCGATGCCGACGACGAGGCCTTCACCCGCCTCAACCTCTCGATGCTGCGCAACCCGACCCTGATCAACATGATGGACGGCTGCGCCATCTCGCTGCCGATGCATCGGGCAGGCGAGGCGCCGACCGGGCTGATGCTGGCACGGGCCGGCGGCGAGGATGCGGCCTTGTTCGCGATCGCGGCGGCGGCCGAGGTGGCGCTTACGGGCTGAGCCGGCTAGAGCTCACCCCTGCCGGGTGATGTTGGCGCGGAAGGATTCGATATGCGCCCGCATCGCCCGCTCGGCCTCGTCCGCGTCCTGCCGGGCGATGCCCTCGACGATGGCGGCATGCTCGTCGCAGATGCGCGAATGCTGCTCGTTGGTGCTGAGCGAGATGAACCACATCCGTGCCGAGCGCTCGTGCAGGTTCCGCAGCAGGTCGCTCATCACCGGGTTGCGGGCCGAGCTGGCGATGATCGCGTGGAACTCCTGGTCGAGATCGGCGATCGTCTCGATGTCGCGCGCCTGCGCCGCCTGCCGCATCGCCTCGAGATTGCGCCTGAGCTGGGCCGGCACCTCGGGACTTGCCCGCTCGGCGGCGACGCGCACGCAGTAGGTCTCGTTGACGATGCGCGCATCGATGATGTTGAGGATCTCGTCGAGGCTGACCGGCTTCACGATCGTGCCCTTGCGCGGCATCACCTCGACCAGCCCGTCATTGAGCAGGCGGTCGATCGCCTGCCGGATCGGCGTGCGGCCGATGTCGAGCTGCGTGCTCAAAGCCG
This sequence comes from Allobosea sp. GW821-FHT03A12, assembly GCF_058986765.1. Taxonomy (NCBI): domain Bacteria; kingdom Pseudomonadati; phylum Pseudomonadota; class Alphaproteobacteria; order Hyphomicrobiales; family Alloboseaceae; genus Allobosea; species Allobosea sp. GW821-FHT03A12. The sequence goes on along the minus strand of NZ_JBYSVZ010000001.1, from coordinate 699,882 downwards.
GCTCGCTCAGGATCTCGCCTGGCCGCAGCCCGGTGGTGATGATCAGGCGCTTGATCGCATGATAGGCTTGGTCGCGCAGCGAGACATGGCGCTGCGCGTCCTTGGGCTTGTCCAGAAGTGTCACGTTAGGTCGCACCGCGTCTGAGGTCGCCGCCATCGTCCTTCCGGAGGCCGGGGCGATCAACCCCGGATCGGCAGAATCTTGAGGTCGTAGCCGAAGCGGATGCTGCGGCCCAGGACCGGATCCTCCAGCTCGCCTTCAAAGCGGCTGGCCATCTGGATGCCGCCGATCGCCGGCATGGTGCCGCCGAAGATCGCCGTGCCCTCGGGCAGCGCAGCCTTGCCGTTGAAGCCGCGGATCAGGTCCTCCGGCGCGAGCAGGCCCGAGATCGGCCCCTCCTGATAGAGCCGGCGCTCGCCGTCGATCACCGCGAAGCTGCGCAGGATCAGCTCGTCCCAATGGCCGGCGACCTCCTCATAGGGCCAGACGGTCGCGGCGACCGGCTTGTCGCAGACCTGCTTGGAGACGCTGATGCCATAGGTCTCGACCTGGCGGTCGGTGTGGTCGGAGCCGACGCCGACATAGGTCTTGCCGCCGCAGGCGAACAGCACGGCCTCGACCTCGCCGCTGCTATTGGCGCCGACATCCTCGATGACCGGGTCGGTGGTCAGCCGGGCGGCGGCGACGCGGTAATAGACCGGCGTCGAGGTCGGCCGCTTCACGCCGAGCGCCTCCAGCTCGGCCATGTGGTGCTCCATCGCCGCCTTGTCGCGCCCGGCCCAGCCGCCGATCACCAACTCGTCGATCGCCGCGGTCAGCGGGCTGGAGCCGGTCCGGCTCTCCACCGTCAGTGCCAGGGTCTTCATCGCCTCTCGCCTTCCCGAAATCGCGCTGCCCGTTCGCCGGGCAGCCTGCCCAAAAAAACTTCGCGGCTCCTCTATAAAAATCCTTGTGAAGTTTCACAAGGATTTTTATAGAGATTTCCAAGCGCCGCAGTTGCGCAGGGACGGCGACGGCGTCCGGGCAGGGCACCGATCGGAAACGGAGAGGAAAGATGATCAGATCAGCTTGGATGGCCGCTCTGGCGGTCTCGTTCGGTGCGCTCGCGGGCTCGGCGCTCGCGCAGGAGAAGCCGGCTTCGCTCGGCCTCGGCGTGCTGACCTTCACCTCGGGCCCGGCCGCCGCCTATGGCATGCCCGGCAAGAACGCCGCCGAGCTGATGATCGACATGATCAACGCCCGCGGCGGCATCGGCGGCGTGCCGCTGAAGGCGACCTATGTCGACGAGGCGCAGGGCACGCAGGGCGTGATCGCCGAATATCGCCGCCTCGCCGAGGACAAGGGCAACCAGGTGATGATCGCGGCGCTGTCGAGCGCCAACTGCCTGGCGCTGGCCCCGCTCGCCGAGCAGATGCAGGCCCCGACGATCGGCTGGAACTGCGACACGCACCAGCTCCTGCTCGACGGCAAGAGCAAGTATTATTTCCGCCCGAACGGCAACACGATTCCGGAATTCGTCGCCTACGCGCTCTATCTCCTGCAGCGCAAGCCGGACGTGAAGCGGATCGCCATCGTCAATCCCGACTACGCCTTCGGCCATGACGCGGCGCTGATCTTCAAGACCGCGATGAAGGCGCTGAAGCCCGATGTCGAGGTCGTGGCGGAGCTGTTCCCCAAGCTCGGCTCCGCCAATTTCCAGACCGAGATCTCGAAGCTCTCCGCCTCGCGGCCGGATGTGGTGTTCTCCAATCTCTGGGGCGCCGATCTCGAGAACTTCGTGCGCCAGGCCCAGCCGCGCGGGCTGTTCACCTCGAGCCAGGTCGTGCTGGCGCTGGGCGAGACCGTGCTGCAGCGCGCCAACCTGCCCGAGGGCGTGATCGTCGGCGTGCTCGGCGACGGCTGGTGGATGTCGCCCGACGCCAAGGCCAATGGCGTGACCAAGGCCTTCGTCCAGGCCTATGAGAAGCGCTATGGCGAATACCCGGTCTTCCCGGCGATCAAGATGGCCAACGCGATCATCTACATGAAGGCCGCCTATGAAACCGCGCTGAAGAAGAGCGACGGCAAATGGCCGAGCCGCGACGAGATCGCCGATGCCATGCGCGGCAGCACGGTCAAGACGCTGACCGGCACCACCGTGACCCGCAAGGACAATGACGGGCTCGTCGATCAGGTCGTCGGCGTCACCGCCAAGTCGCCCGACTACAAGTTCCCGGTGATCGGCGGCATGGTCCGCTACAAGGGCGACACGCTGATGCCGCCCCAGGGCGAAGACGCGATCAAGTGGGTGGGCACGCTGAGCCCGGCCTTCCTCGCCGCCCAGCCCAAGCCCGGCAGCTACCAGTAAGCCCCGTAGGCGGGAGGCGCGTCCACGCCCTCCCGCCCCTCTTTCCCAGTCATCAATCCCAGGTGCCGCTCATGTTCGACACCCTGATTCCGCTCGCCGTCGACGGCCTTGCCAGCGCGGCGCTGATCTTCTTCGTCGCTGTCGGGCTGACCCTCGTCTTCAGCGTGCTGCGCGTGCTCAACGTCGCGCATGGCAGCTTCTATGCGATCGGCGCCTATGTCGCCGCCTCGATCGGGCTGTGGATCGCCAGCGCGAGCCTGAACCCCTGGCTCTCCTTCCCGGCCCTCGTCTTCAGCGCGGCAATCGTCGCAGGTTTGTTCGGCCCGCTGGTCGAGCGCTGCCTGATGCGCTGGACCTATGGCAAGTCGGAAGCGATCCAGATCCTCGTCACCTTCGGCCTGTTCCTGATCCTGGAAGACCTGCAGCGCATCGTCTTCGGCGTGCGCTCGCTCGCCGAGGACACGCCGATGCAATTGCTCGGCTCGACCGAGATCGGCGGCGTCGTCTACCTCAACTACCAGCTGCTGCTGATCGGCCTCGCCGTCATCGTAGTCCTCGGCCTGCGCATCCTGCTCACGAAGACCCGGATCGGCCGGCTCGTCACCGCCGTCGTCGCCGATCGCGAGATGGCGCAGAGCATCGGCATCAACACCAACCGCGTCTTCATCCTCTCCTTCACGCTCGGCGTCTTCCTGGCGGCGCTCGGCGGAGCGCTGGCGACGCCGACCGCGGGCGCGGCCCCCGGCCTTGGCGCCGAGACCATGGTGCTCGCCTTCGCCGTTGCCGCCATCGGCGGGCTCGGCCAGATCGAAGGCGCGGCGCTGGCGGCGATCATCGTCGGCCTTGCCCGCGTGCTCGCCATCTATTTCGCGCCATCGCTCGATGCGGTCGCCCCCTACATCGTCATGCTCGTCGTGCTGCTGGTCCGCCCCTATGGGCTGTTCGGCCAGGCGGCGACCCGGAGGATCTGACCGCCATGCGCGCCGCCCTCTTCCTCGTCGCCCTCGCGGCGCTGGCGCTCGCGCCGATCGCCGCGCCCTGGCTGCAATTCGTGCTGACGCTCGCCGTCGCCAAGGGCTTTGCCGCGCTCGGCGTCGCCGTGCTGCTGCGCGGCGGGCTGATCTCGATCGGCCATGCCATGTTCTACGCCGTCAGCGCCTATGCCATCGCCTTCCTGGCCCGGGCCGGGCTGAACGAGTTCGTGGTGCTGCTCCTGCTCGGCACGCTCGCCTCGGCGCTGGCCGGCCTGCTCGTCGGCGCCTTCCTGGTGCGCTACCGCGCGATCTTCTTCGCCATGCTGAACCTCGCCATGTCGATGGTGCTCTACGCGCTGCTCTCCAAGCTCTACGGCATCACCGGCGGCACGGATGGCTTGCGCCTGGCGGTGCCGCGCTTCTTCGGCCTGGCGCTCGACAAGGCGAGCTTCGACACCGCGCTCTATTATGCCGGCCTGGTGCTGATGGTCGGCGTCGGCTACGGCGTGCAGCGCTACCTTGCGAGCCCGCTCGGCCAGGCGCTCGCCGCCGTGCACACCAACGAGCTCAGGCTCGAATATCTCGGCGTTCCCGTCCGCATCGTCCTGCTGATCGCCTACACGATCTCGGCCGCGCTCGCCGGCATCGGCGGGGCGATCGCGGCGATGGCGATCGGCCATATCCTGCCCGAATTCGCCTTCTGGACGGCGTCCGGCCATCTCGTCCTGGTCGCGGTGCTCGGCGGCATCGGCGGCGTCGCCGGCCCCTTCATCGGCTCGCTCTTCCTCGAAGTGCTGCACACGCTCGCGGTCGGCGTCACCGATGCCTGGAACCTGATCATCGGCGTCGCGCTGATCGGCGTCATCTTCTTCCTGCCGAGCGGGCTCTACGGCCTGCTCCGGCGCCGCAGCGGAGAACCGGCATGACGACGCCCCTCCTCCAGGCCAAGGACCTGCGCATCTCCTTCTACGGCGTGCAGGCCGCCGACGGCGTCAATCTCGAGATCCGCGAGGGCGAGTTCCTCGCCATCATCGGCCCGAACGGCTCCGGCAAGACGACCTTCCTCAATCTCTGCACCGGCTATCTCCGGCCGAGCTCGGGCGAGGTCTATCTCGACGGCAACCCGATCACCGCCATGGCGCCGCGCACGATCGCCAGGCGCGGCATCGCCCGCGCCTTCCAGATCCCGCAGCTCTTCCTCGACCAGACGGTTCTCGACAACCTGATGATCGCGGTCGCGGCCAAGCGCGGCATCTGGGTGCCGTTCAAGGCGCTGGGCGCCGATGGGCGGCGGCGCGAGGCGGAAGAGCTGCTGGCGCTCGTCGGGCTCGACGGCGAGGCCGGGCAGCTCGCCGGCGCGCTGCCTGAGGGGCGGCGCAAGCTCCTCGACATCGTCATCGCGCTGGCGCTGAAACCGCGCCTCGTCCTGCTCGACGAGCCAACCAGTGGCGTCAGCACGATCGAGCGCTTCACCTTGATGGAGACGCTGATGGCAGCGCTGCGCCGCGCCAAAGTCACGGCGCTGTTCGTCGAGCACGACATGGACGTGGTGCAGCGCTACGCCGACCGCGTCGTCGTCTGGGATTCCGGCTCGGTGATGGCGGAAGGGCCGCCCTCCGAGGTGTTCAAGGACGAGCGCGTGCTGCGCAATGTCGTGGGAGTGGCGTGATGCTGCGCATGGAAGGCGTGACCGTCGCGATCGCTGGCGTGCAGGTGCTGCGATCGGTGTCGCTGGGGCTGACCTCCGGCAAGACGACGATCCTGATCGGCCGCAACGGCGCCGGCAAGACGACGACGCTGCGGGCGATCATGGGACTTCTGCCGGTCGAGGCTGGCGCGGTCCATCTCGACGGCCAGGAGATCGGCACGACACCGGCCTATCAGCGCGCCGCACAGGGCATCGGCTATGCGCCGGAGGACCGCCGGCTGGTGCCGGAGTTCACCGTCGAGGACAACATCCTGCTGCCGGCGCTGGCGCTCTCCTTGCCGGCGGCCGAGCGCGCACGGCGGCTCGACGAGGTCTATAAGCTGCTGCCGCAGCTCCACACCATGCGCAAGCGCCCGGGCGGCGGCGTCTCCGGCGGCCAGGGCAAGATGGTGGCGCTCGGCCGGGCGCTGATGGTCGCCCGCACGGCGCTGCTGCTGGACGAACCCTTCCAGGGCCTCGCCCCGGCGCTGGCGCTTGACTATGCGCGCACGCTGGGCGAACTCCGGCGCGGCCGGCCGGACCTTGCCATCCTGATCACGGAATCGACGCCGGCGCTGCTCGACGCGATCGCCGACGAGACGCTGCAGATCGAGCGCGGCGCCATAAACTGAGCCGGCTTACAGCTTCTTGCCGTCCTTGTCGAACTGCTTGAGGAAGGCGGTGAGATCGGCAATTTCCTTGTCGTTCTTGATGCCGGCGAAGACCATCTTGGTGCCGGGGATCTTGGCCTTCGGGTCCTTGATGTATTCGGCGAAGGCCGCCTCGTCCCAGGTGATGTTCGCGCCCTTGTTGGCGGTCGAATAGCTGTAGCCCTCGACCGCGCCGGTATGGCGTCCGAACAGCCCGTTGAGCTGCGGGCCGACCAGGTTCTTGGCGCCCTCGCCGATCTGGTGGCAGGCCCGGCACTTGTTCCAGGAGCGCTCGCCGGCGGAAATGTCCTGCGCCTGGGCGCTGGTGGCGAGGAAGGTGGCGGCGAAGGCAGCGGCGGCGACAGGCAGTTTCATGCGTTTTGGATCCTGAGAAGGAAGGAAAACTCGGCGCGGGCTCCCGAGGCGGCCGCGCGGTGAATGGCTTCAGCTGAACATGTCGGCGGTGATCGCCGCGTACCAGCCGATGTTCTCGGCCTGGTTCTCCTTGCGCAATTCGGCGCTCTCGCGCGGCTGCGAGACGAAGGTCTCACTCGCCGCGATCTTGCCGTCCTTCGGCTCGTAGCGGCCGCCGACCTTTATGGTGTCGTCGGTCTCGATCAGCGACCAGCAGGTGTTGATGTAGCGCGCCGGGAAGGTACGGGCACCGGCGAGCTCGCCGCGGATCACCATCGCCGCGACCTTGGCCTGGCTGTTGGCGGAGAAGGCGGATTTCGGCATGTCGCCGGCGATGCAGGCGTCGCCGAGCACGAAGATGTTGGGATCGGCAACCGACTTCATCGAGGCCGGATCGATGGTGCAATAGCCACCCGCCGGCGCCAGGCCCGCCGAGCGGGCGATCTCGCCGGCCATCTGCGCCGGGATGACGTTGACGAAAGCACTGTCCTTGTAGGTCTCGAAGCCGGTGACGACGGTGTTGGTCTTGGGATCGACCGACTTGATGCCGTCATGCACCTTCGGCCCGAGCCATTCGATCATCGCGCCATAGTGCTTCTCCCAGCCCTCCTGGAAGACGCCCTGCTTCGAGAAGCTGTCCTTCGGATCGAGGATGAAGATCTTGCAGTCGCGCTTGCCGCTCGCCTTGAGCACATGGGCGAACATCGAGGCGCGCTCATAGGGGCCGGGCGGGCAGCGATAGGGATTGGGCGGGGCGATCATCACGATCGTGCCGCCGTTCGGCACCGCGTCGAGCTTCTGCCTGATCAACTGCGTCTGCCGGCCGGGCTTCCAGCCATGTGGCATGGCTTCCTCGACCTCCTTCGACCAGCCGGGCACGGAATCGTATTTCAGGTCGATGCCGGGCGAGACGACGAGCCGGTCATAAGGCAGGCGATCGCCGGTGGAGAGCACGACCTCCTTCTTGTCGCGGTCGATCTGGGTGGCGCGGGCGCGGGCCAGCGCGATGCCATGGTTCTTCGCCAGAGCGTCGTAGCGATGGCTGATGTCCTCGTAAGACTTGAAGCCGCCGATGAAGAGGTTGGAATGGAAGCAGGTGTGGTAGACCTCGTTCTCCTCGACCAGCGTCACGGCGATGGCGCCGGCTGAATCCTTGGCGATGTACCGTGCCGCGGTCGCGCCGCCGGCTCCACCGCCGATCACCACGACGCGCGGCTTGGCCTGGCCGAGCACGGCGGGCGAGGCGATGGCAAAGCTGCCGGCGGCGGCAAGGCCCGACAGGAATGTGCGGCGGCTGGTCGACATGGTTCCCTCTCCCCTTGCCATTGTGCGCGACAGATTTCGTCCAGGCCCTAGCCGACCTTCAGATAGGCGAAGCCCTTGCTCTGCATCGCCGCGACGGCGGCGACGCCCGACGGCACGAAGCCGACGAACTCGGCCTTGCGCGCCTTGCTCTTGTCGATCTTGAGGCGGGAGAAGGTGATCTCGCAGAGATGAACCTTCAGCCCGTTCTTGGCGACATCCTCGACCCGCTCGAAGATCTTCGGGATCGCGGCCGCCTCCTCGCTCCAGCTCGTGCCCTCGAAATTCTCCAGGAAGAACTTCACCCCGGCGCCATGCGCGACGATGGCAAGCTGCAGCGCGAACGGATCGGCGCCATAGGCGGAATAATGGTTGGCGATGTTCTGCAGCATCTGGATGAAGCGCTGCGGCTCGCCGAAATCGCAATGATAGAGGCAGGCGACGTCGGCCTCCTTCTTGAGGTCGGCGAGCGCCGTCTGCCGGGGCGCTGCAAGCACCGGCGTGGCCGCCGCGACCACGCCGCTGGCCGCCGCCAGCATCAGCACCCGGCGCGAGGCCTGCTGGGTTTCCTCCGACATCGTGTCCTCCTCGGCTCGGGCCATATGCCCGGCTATGGCTGGAGACGGATCCGATCAGGTTGTTCCAACCTGATCGGTGAATCCGTCTCCCACTCTGAGTTGGAGCCCGTTCCGGTTAGCTTGCGGCGCAAGCTAATCGGAACGGGCTCCAGGCTTCAGACTCTCGTAGTAGGCTGCCAGCGCCGCGATCTCCTCGCTGGAGAGCCGCGCCACGACCGCCTGCATCACCTGGTTGTCACGCTGGCGCTCGCGATAGGCGTTCATCAGCGCGACGAACTGCTCGACCGGATGGCCGACAATGGCCGGAATGCCACCGACCTGCTTGCCGCTGCTCTGGTGGCAGCTCGTGCACTCGGAGGAGAGGTATTCCCCCAGCGCCTTGTCGCCGGCGGCGTTCGCCGGCGCGCAGGCCAGCAGCAGCCCGAGCACCGCCAGACGAACGGCGCCGGCCTCCCGCATCAATCGACCTTCGGCGCGGTCTTGGAATCCGGCGTGACGTCGAGGATCACCGCCCGTCCGGTGATCTTCACCTCCGGCTTGCAATTGGTCATGCACGGCTCCTTGCCCCAGAAGGCCTTCTCCGTGGTCTCGCGGTCGTCGTCATAGAAGGCCGCCGCGTTCGGCAGCTTCACCGAGGTGAAGTTCTTATCGGACAGTTCGAAGTCCTCGTCCTTCACGATGTCGTTCAGATAGAGCAAATAGGCGGTGACGGCGTAGAGCTCGTCCGGCGACAGCGACTGGGCGTTGCCATAGGGCATGGCGCGGCGGACATAGTCGAACACGGTCGAGAGATCGGGCCAGAACGAGCCGATCGTCTTCTCCGGCCGGTCGGATTTCAGCGAGCCCATGCCGCCGGCCAGCACCGGCCAGCGGTTATTGCCCTGGCCGAATTCGCCATGGCAGCTGGCGCATTGCGCCTGGAAGATCTCGTCGCCCTGCTTGACCGTGCCCTTGCCGGGCGGCAGGCCCTTGCCGTCGGGGCGCACGGAGATGTCCCAGGCCTTGATCTCCTCCGGCAGCGCCTCGCGGCCGAGACCGAGCTTGGCTACCGGCGCGGGAGCCGGAGCAGCCTTGGCCGGCGGATGCGCCTGCGCCTGCTTGGCAGCCGGCTTGGTCTGGGCGATCAGCGGCGCGGCGGCCAGGACGGCGATCGCCGCAAGGCCCGCGAGCAGAGCGGGATTAACCGATCTCGACATTCTCGGTCTCCCCGTTCGCCTTCACATGCCAGGTCTGGATGCCGTTGTTATGGTAGATCGAGTTGGTGCCGCGGATCTTGCGCAGCTCCTCCTTGGTCGGCTGGAGATAGCCGGTCGAATCCATGGCGCGCGACTGGATCAAGAGGTCCTGCCCGTTCCAGTCGAAATCGACATAGAAGCGGGTCAGCGACTTATCGAGCACCGGCCCGTCGATCCTCGCGTGCTGCCAGTTCTTGCCGCCGTCGAGGGTGACGTCGACGCGCTTGATCGTGCCGCGCCCGGACCAGGCGAGGCCGGAGAGGACGTTGCGGCCCTTCTGCTTCAGCGGCGCCTGCGGCGACGGATTGGTCACCACCGACTTGGCGTCCATGAAGAAGGTGAAGCGGCGCGAGCGGCCATCGGCGAGGAGATCGGTGTATTTCGAGGTCTCCTCGCGCGCCTGCCAGGGCTGGTCGCCGACCTCGATGCGCCGGAGCCATTTGACCCAGAGATTGCCTTCCCAGCCGGGGATCACGGCACGCAGCGGATAGCCCTGCTCGGGCCGCAGCGCCTCCCCGTTCATGGCGAAGGCGATCAGTGTGTCGTCGAGCGCCTTCTCAAGCGGCAGCGAGCGGTTCATGCCGGAGGAATCGGCGCCTTCCAGCATCAGCCATTTGGCATTGGCCTTCACGCCCGCCTCGGCCAGCAGCACCTTCAGCGGCACGCCGGTATACATGACGTTGTGGACCATGCCGTGGGTGAACTGGCAGCCATTGAGCTGCGCGCCACGCCACTCCATGCCGGAATTCGCGGCGCATTCGAGGAAGTGGATGCGGTTCTGCCGCGGCATCCGCTTGATGTCTTCCATGGTGAAGACCAGCGGCTTGTCGACCAGGCCATGGATCATCAAACGGTGATTGGCCGGGTCGATATCGGCAATGCCGCCATGATGGCGTTCGAAGCAGAGGCCGGACGGGGTGATGATCCCGTCGAGCTCATGCAGCGGCGTGAAGTTGACCGAGGATTCCGGCGAAGCCGTCAGCCAGGAGACGTCGCGGCGGATCACGTTCTTCTCGAAGCGCGACGGCGTGCCATAGGGCCGCTTGTCGACGCCCTCGCCGAGATAGCGGCTCCAGTCCTGGACCTCGGTGATCAGCGGGTCGGGCTTGCCGGCTTCAGCGCGGGCGAGCCCGGTGCCGGCGAGGCCGGCTCCGGCGAGTGCCGCCCCGCCGAGGAAGCGGCGGCGGCTCAGCGGATCGGGTTTTGCGGGAGAGGTCATGCCTCGTCTCCTTGGCTTTCGACGAGCGTGATGGCGGAGGCGCTCATGCCCCGCTCACCTTCACGGCGTCGTTCGGCTTGATGGTGATGGTCTTGGTCGCCGTGATGTGGTCGCGGACCACGTCCCAGATCGGCGGTCCCTGCGTGCCTTCGTTGACGCTGGCCCAGCCGGCGACGACGTATTTGCGGGAAGCGTCGATCGGCTTGCCGGATTTCAGATGCGTCAGGCCGGAGATGCGGCTGCCCATCGGCTTGCCGACATCGATGGCGTAGCCCATGCCGCCGATGCGGACCATGTCGCCGCCGCCCTGGAAATAGGGGTCGGGGTGGAAGATGTTGTCGGCGACGTCCTCGAGGATCTCCTTGAGCTGCGCGCCGGTCATCTCCATCCGGTAGCAGTTCGGATAGGTGATCGCGGTCGCATTGCTGATCGCCTCCCAGGTGATCGCCTCGCCCGGCAGGAGCGAACCGCCCCAGCGGAAGCCGGGCGAGAGCGCGATCTCGGCGTCGCGCTGCGAGAGCATGGCGTCACAGATCAGGTCGTCGAAGCTGCCGTTGAAGTTGCCGCGCCGGTAGAGCAGCGACTCGGTGCGACCGATCTCCTTGGCGAGTTCGGCGACATAGGGCGCGCGCAGCTTGGTGACGAGCGCCACCATCTCCGGATCGGGCGCGATCGCATCGGCGAAGACCGGCATCAGCTTGAAGCGGATATCGGCGACCTTGCCGTCCTTCACCGCGATATCGAGGCGCGAGACGAACTTGCCATGCGAGCCGGAGGCGACGAGCACGGTCTCGCCGACCCGGATCAGCCCGGGCATGGCGTCATGGGTATGGGCGGTCAGGATGATATCGAGGCCCTTGACCCGGCTCGCCAGCTTGCGGTCGACGTCGAAGCCGTCATGCGAGAGCAGCACGACGATCGCGGCGCCCTCGGCACGGGCTTCCTCGACCTGCTTCTGCAGCTCGTCCTCGCGGATGCCGAATTCCCACTCCGGGAACATCCAGCGCGGATTGGCGACGGCGGTGCGCGGCAGCGCCTGGCCGATCACCGCGACCTTGACGCCGCCCTTCTCGAAGACCTTGCGCGGCGGGAAGACCGGCTCGTTCCATTCCTTGTCGCGGATGTTTTGCGCGAGGAAGGCGAAGGGCGCGGCCTCGACGATCTCCTTGACCCGCTCGGCGCCGAGCGTGAACTCCCAATGCGAGGTCATCGCGTCGAGCTTCAGGGCCGACATCACGTCGACCATGTCCTGGCCCTTGGTCTGGAGCGAGCTCCAGCTGCCCTGCCAGGTGTCGCCGCCGTCGAGCAGCAGGACCTTGTCGTTGCCGCGCTCGGCCCGAACCGCCTTGACCAGCGTCGCGATCCGGTCGAGCCCGCCCATCCGGCCATAATTGCGGGCGAGCGCGACGAAATCGTCCGAGGTCAGCGCGAAGGCGTCGGCCGAGCCGGCGGCGATCTTGAAATGCTCGCGGAAGGCCGCGTCGGTCAGGTGCGGCGGCAGGCCCTTGACCTCGCCGACGCCGAGATTGACCGCCGGCTCGCGGAACTGCAGCGGCATCAATTGGGCGTGGATATCGGCCACATGCAGGATGGTGACCTGCCCCTGCGGCTCGAAGCGCAGGATATCGGCCTGCGACAGCTTCTGCTGGGCGGCGGCGCGCCCGAGCGGGCCGAGGCCGGAGCCGGCAGTCAGAGCCGCGGCGACCGCCGTCGCCTGCAGGAAGTCTCGTCTCGAGATCATAACTCATCCTTTGGATGCGCGCACATCGCGATCCAGGGGTTCAATCGAGTTCTTTCCCGCCATTCCGGGGCAGGCCGACAGGCCTGAGCCCGGAATCCAGAACCGATGCGCCCTCTCACAAGGGCTGAACGCTCGGCGTACCATCTCCGGAACCCGTATCGGTTCTGGGTTCCGGGCTCGCCGCTGCGCGGCGCCCCGGAATGACGGTTGGCGTTAGCCGACCGTCAGCTTGTTCTTGGCGGTGTATTCGGAGCCGTTGTCATCCTTCCAGGTGAAGGTGAATTCGCCCGATTCCGTCGCCTTGAAGAAGAAGGACTGGTAGGGATTGGCCGAGATCGCCGGGAACCAGTCGGCCGAGAACACCGGCTTGCCGTTGAAGCTCGCCGAGAACTTGTTGATGATCTGGCGCGGGATGGTCTCGCCCTTGGCGTCCTTGCGCTGGCCGGATTCCATCTCGTGCGAGATCAGCGTCTTGATCTCGATCATCTCGCCGGCGGCGGCCTTGGCCGGAACGCGCACACGGGGTGTGGGCTTGGTGGTCATTTCAGTTTCCTCGCCTTGTTCTGTTCGATGACGATGCCGGGCGTCAGCCGCCACAGCCGCCGATCGTGACCTTGATGTTGGCCTTGGCCGTGTGCAGCGCGCCGTTCGACATCTCGGCGACGCAGATGATGTCCTGCGTCTGCGCGAGGCGCATGCGCGTCGCGGCCGAGGCCTTTCCGCAGGCCGGGGTGAACTGGTAGCTGACGACGCCCGGCTGGGGGTTGCCCTCGGCGAAGACGTGCACGGCCTTGACGTAGTCGGCCTCGGTCATCGGGCTCTCGATCTCGACATTGATCGGCACGACCAGGCCGTTCTCGGCAATCTCGGGCACGTCGAGCTTGATCTTGCCGGAGGCCATCGGCTTGTCGCCGTAGAGCTTCTTGATCTCAGCGGCGACGGTCTTCTCGTCGGCGAAGGCGAGCTTCGGCGCGATCGCGGCCGCGGCGAGAGCCCAGGCGGCGGCCTTCACCGCATCGCGGCGCGACAGCGTCGACGGTTGGATCTGCATGCGGGGCTCCTCCCTGGAATTCGTCTCGTTTTAACGCTTGACGGCGCCGCGCCGGGTCGCCAATCATTTGCACGTATCGTGATATTGTTTTTTGTGAATGTAAAGCCCCCGAGAGGGCCGGCAACGAGATCGCAGGATAAGCGGTCCCGGAGGAAACGAAAGGGCTAGGGATGAAGCTTCCGATCCTCGGAGCGGCCGCGCTGGCGGCCGTGATGATCATGACGGCCGGGCCGTTGACCGCCCAATCCCCACCGCAGGACGACAGCGAGAAGGAGATCGAGCGCTATCGCCAGATGCTCTCGGATCCGTTCTCGAATCCGGGTTTCCTCGCGGTCGATCGCGGCGAGGCGCTCTGGGCCGAGAAGCGTGGCACCAAGGGCGTTTCGCTGGAGGGCTGCGACCTCGGTGAGGGGCCGGGCAAGCTCGAGGGCGCCTTCGCCAAGCTGCCGCGCTATTTCGCCGATGCCGACAAGGTGATGGATACCGAGCAGCGCCTGCTCTGGTGCATGGACAAGCTGCAGGGGCTCGACACCAAGGAGGTCGTCCTGCGCCGCTTCTCGGGTCCGGCGCGGGCTTCCGACATGGAGGACCTCGTCGCCTTCATCGCCAACAAGTCGAGCGAGATGAAGATCCAGCCGCAGCTCTCCCATCCCAAGGAGAAGGAGATGGCGGCGGTCGGCGAGGCGCTGTTCTACACCCGTGGCGGCGTCAACGACTTCTCCTGCGCCACCTGCCATGCCGAGGAAGGCAAGCGCATCCGCCTGCAGGGCCTGCCCAACCTCTCGGTCAAGGGCAAGACCGCGCAGGAGACGATGGGCTCGTGGCCGACCTACCGGGTCTCGCAGAGCGCGCTCCGGACGATGCAGCACCGGCTTTGGGACTGCTATCGCCAGCAGCGCTGGCCGGTGCCGGAATACGGCTCGGAAGCCCTGACCGCGCTCACCGTCTTCCTGCAGAAGCAGGCCGAAGGCGGCGAGATCAAAGTCCCGTCGATCAAGCGCTAAAGGGGAAACGTGATGATCAGGACACTCATTCCCCTGGCGGCCTTGCTGGTCGCCACAGGGTCCGCCACGGCCGAGGAGCGTCCGGCCCAGGCCGTGATCGACGCCTATATCAAGTCGACCTTCGGCAAGGCCTCGGCCGAATGGCAGGCCAGGATCAAGCCGGACGATTCACTGGCGGTCTGCAACACGACCCGCAACAACCCGTCCTCGGCCGACTCCGAGGCGATGCTGAAGCGCGAGAGCGCCCGCGTCGTCTATCCCGCCGACGGCAAATTCCTCGGCGACTGGAAGAAGGGCTATCAGGTCGCCAACAACGGCCGCGGCGGCCAGTTCTCCGATCCGCCCGGCACGGTCGCCGGCGGCAACTGCTTCGCCTGCCACCAGCTCGATCCCAAGGAGGTCAGCTACGGCACGCTCGGCCCGAGCCTGTCCGCGTACGGCAAGGATCGGAAATACGATCCCGAGACGATCAAGGACGCCTACACCAAGATCTACAATTCGATGGCGGTGGTGCCCTGCTCGAACATGCCGCGCTTCGGCGTCAACAAGGTGCTGGACGAGCAGCAGATCAAGGATGTGATGGCCTATCTGTTCGATCCGGAATCGCCGGTGAACAAGTAGGGGCGGCCGGCATTGCGGCCACATCCGTCATTGCGAGCGCAGCGAAGCAATCCAGGGGGACGTAGCGCTCTGCCGCCCCTGGATTGCTTCGTCGGCTTCGCCTCCTCGCAATGACGGCTAGGGAAGCGCCGCCTTTGGAACTCACTGCACCGATCGATCCTCGGAGCGCTCCATGCTGACGCGTCGCCTGTTCTTGACTGCCGGCGCTTGTGCGCTGGCCTCACCGGCCCTGGCACAGGTCGTCGCGACGCTCGGCTCCGGCGAGGAGACGCTGACCGTCCTCAGCGACGGCAGCTTCGAACTGCCGCTCTCGATGCTGGCGCGTGACATCGCGCCGGCGGAGCTCGCCATCGAGGCAAAGCAGAGCGGGCCGACGCGCTCGGTGCTCAACGTCACCTGCCTGAAGCGCGGCAAGGACGTCATCCTGTTTGATTGCGGCTCGGGCGCGAACTTCCTGGCCGGCTCCGGCAAGCTCGGCGAAAGCCTGAAGGCGGCCGGGATCGAGCCCGATGCGGTGACGCATGTGCTGTTCACCCATCTTCATCCCGACCATTTCTGGGGCGCGCTCGACGAATTCGACAGCCCGCTCTTTCCCAATGCGCGCTGGCTGGTGGCCGCGCCCGAGATCGGCTTCTGGAGCGATCCCAAGGTCTATGCCGGCCTACCCGAGGATCGGCATGCCTTCGCCGCCGGGGCGCAGCGCATCGCCAAGGAGCTCGGCGACAAGCTCGAGCGGATCGAGCCCGGCCGCGAATGGCTGCCGGGGATCGAGGCGGTGCCGACGCCCGGGCACACGCCCGGCCATGTCTCCTTCGCCTTCGAGGCGGCCGGCGGGCCGGTGATGGTGCTGGGCGATGCGCTGACGCATCCGCTGATCTCGTTCGCCCGGCCGGACTGGCGTCCCGCCTCCGACCATGATGCCGATCTCGCCGTCGCGACGCGGCGCAAGCTGCTCGACCGGCTTGCCCAAGACAAGGTGCAGATCGTCGGCTACCACCTGCCCGGCGCGGTCGGGCGCGTCGAGCGGCAGGGCGCGGCCTACCGTTTCGTCTCAGCGGCCTGATCAGCCGCGCAGATAGAACTTCGCCTTGTCGGGCTTGAAGGTCCAGGGCAGGCCGGCATTGCGCCAGCCGTTGACGCTGCGCCGCCCCTCCGGGGAGAGATCGCCCTCGAAGCCTTCATGCTGGTTGTAGACCTGGGTGAAGCCGGCCTCGGCGAGCTTGTCGACCGCCCGCGCCGAGCGATCGCCCGAGCGGCACATGACGATGACGCGGTCGTTCTTGGCGAGCCCCTTCGCCGCCAGCAGCCGGCCGACATCCTGCGAAAAGGTCGCATTCGCTTCGAGCTTGTAGCGGCCTTCCTTGTCGTCCCAGTCCCAGAACTCGGTGACATCGACGAAGGGCACATTGCCGTCGATCGCCGGGGCCCAGCCGGTGAACATCATCTCGGCGCGCGTGCGGACATCGACGAACAGAGTTTTCGCGCCCTCGCGCGTCATCACATCGGCCGCTTCCCGCGGAGTCATGTAAAGGCCGAGCGTGGTCTGCTTGGCCTTGGCGATGCCGGCCTGCAGGCCGGCTGCCGGTGCAGCCTGCTGCGCCTCGGCGCGACGGGCGATGCCGGCGATGGCCGCCCCGGCTGCGAGCGTCAGGGCATTCCTGCGGTTCATGCCGCCTCCTTGACGATGTGCGTCGACCGACATCCGGTCGCCTCAATCAGATAGTGAATTTAAGATATATTGGAATTGATATGCGTCAATCGAGATGACGCGCAACGGTGTCGCAGGGGCCCCTCAGCCGCGCTGCCACAGCCCCCTGATCGAGCCTTCCACCAGGAAGGCGATGCCGATCCGCGCGCCGATCATCATGCCGGCGATCGCCAGCGGCCAGGACAGCGCCAGCATCGAGCCGGCAGAGATGCCCTGCCCGATCGTGCAGCCACCCGCGAGCACGCCACCGCCGCCCATCAGCACGGCGCCGAGGAGATGGCGGCGCATCTCGCGATCGTCGTCGAACGCTTCCCAGCGGAATTCGCGGTCGTAGAGCGCGGACAGGAAGGAGCCGAGCGTCACGCCCGCCAGCGTGCCGATGCCGAATTCGAGCAGAGCGGAGGGCACGCTCAGCACGGCATAGAGCGCCCGCCCGACCGGCGAGACGAAAGTCAGGCTCTGCGCTCGCGGCACGGTGTCGAAGGCATCGACGGCGACCCCGGTCACCCACCAGCCGGCGACGACGGCGAGGCCGAGCGTCGCGCCCGCCAGCAGCAGGCGCGGCGAACGGCGCAAGCGCGGATCGATGGCGACGATGGCGATCAGGGCGAGTGCGCCGGCAGCGGTGATCAGGACACGTGCAGCCGGGGCGCCAAGATAGCTCAGGACGCCGGCAAGGTCGCCCTTGAGGCCGCCGGGCAGCGGCCAGTAGACCTTCTCCAGCACCTCGATCCGGATCGGGGCGAACATACCGCGCAGGGTCGCATAGGCGACCGCGCCGAAGACCATCATCACGATCAGACTGCGCAGGTCGCCGGAGCCGAGCCGAATCAGCGAGCCGAAGCCGCAGGTGCCGACCAAGGCCATGCCGAGCCCGAACAAGGTGCTGCCGACGAGGATCGAGAGCCAGGGCAGCGCCGGCTGGACATAGGTGGAATTGGCGGGATCGAGCAGGTGGAGCCCAATCAGCGCCTGCGTGCCGATCAGCGCGATGGCGAGGGCAAGGCCGAAGATCCTGAGGCGGCGGGTGTCGCCGCCCATCCAGGCATCCTCGACCGCGCCGAAGGAGCAGAGCCGGGCACGGCGGACGGTGAAGCCACAAACGGCACCAACGCCGACACCCGCCAATGCCGCGCCCCAGGCCGGCAGTTCGATCATGGCAGTCGCCGCTGGCGGCTATGGTTGCTCACGATTTCCCGGCTTCGGGTCCGGGCGGATTGCAGAAGATGTCGTAGATCACGGAGATGACGCGCCGGACATCATCGCTGGCGAGGCTGTAATAGATCGCCTTGCCGTCGCGGCGGGTGGTGACGAGCTGGTCGAGGCGCAGGCGCGCGAGCTGCTGCGAGACCATGGGCTGGCGCAGCGAGAGCAGGTTCTCGAGCTCGGTCACCGTGCGTTCCCGCTCGGCGAGCAGGCAGAGCAGCAGCAGCCGATTCTCATGCGAGAGGGCTTTGAGGAAATCGCTGGCCTTGCGGGCCTTGCGCATCAGCTGGTCGAGCTCGGGCGAGAACTCGGCGCCGTCGCGCAGTTCGGTTTCGAGCGCTTTCGAGACGATCGCGGTCATTGGGTCCGTGTGCCTGATCGTTGAACCTGGTCGGGTGACTCAATGACAGCAACCAGCCGCCCGAGCAAACCCCAGAACATGTCGTCGTTGAGATAGCCGGTGATGCGGCCGATTTCCTGGCCATCCTCGACCAGCACGAAGGTCGGTGTCGCGATCACCGGTTCGCGCAGCCCATTGCCGCGCACGCCGCCGGCCGGCAGATCGATCCGCCGCAGCGGCGCGGCCTTGCCTTCCGGGGTCTTCTCATAGACCGGCGCGACCTCGCGCTCGAAGCGCAGGCAGAACGGGCAGCCATTGCGCGTGTACATCACGAGCTCGGCGGCGAAGGCCGGCAAAGGCAGAAACGTCAGCGACAGCAATAGCGGCAACGTGAACGCTGCCGCCGCCGCTATGCGATATCGCCCGCTTGCAATCATCCTCGGAACATAGTCGTATTCATATGTTTATACCAGAGCCCGTAATGGCCCGGTGCGGAGGCGACGCCATGATCACACGACGCGGCCTGCTGGCGAGCACGCTGGTGACGCTGTCGGCGGCGCCGGCTTTGGCCAAGGCCAAGCTCGGCGAGGACGGGCTCTATCAGGAAGACTGGTATCTGGAGAGCTTCCTCGATCTCGCCGAGGACCTGACCAATGCCAGCCAGGGCGGTAAGCGCTTCGCGATCCTCTGGGGCCTGCGCAACTGCCCGGCCTGCCGGCGCATGCACGAGGTCCATCTCGCCGACCCGGCGATCGAAGCCTATATCCGCGACAATTTCGCGGTGCTGCACCTCAACATCCTCGGCGCCCGCGAGGTCACCGATTTCGGTGGCGGCAAGCTGAGCGAGAAGGCGCTGGCGAAGCATTACGGGATCGAGGGCACCCCGGCGATCCAGTTTTTCCCGACCAGCGCTGCCGGGCTGGCGGCGAAGCCGCCGAGGGAGCGCGAGGTCGCGCGCATGGCCTCGCTGCCCGAGCCAGAGGCCTTCATCGCCCAGTTCCGCGCCGTCAGAAACGGCGTGTGAAGCCGGTACACTCGGCTGTCCAGATCTTGCTGAGTTCCCACGGAACCACCCCCGTCATCCTGGGCGAGCGAAGCTCGGCCCGGGATCCATCGTAGAGCTCCGGAGTTTTACGATGGATCCCGGAGCTGCGCGGCTTCGCCGCTTGTCCAGGATGACGGCGCGGTTCCGAGGGATATCGGCGCCCGTCAGATCAGCGCAAGCATGTGCAGGCCGACGAAGCAGCCGGCCCCGGCTCCGATCAGCAGGAGCGGGTTGACCGGCGTCAGCATCAGCAGTGCGGTCGAGAGCAGGGCGAGACCGCGCGCGAACCAGCCGCCATCGAGCGCCTGGATCAGGACATAGCTCGCCGCCAGGATCATCCCGGCCGCGACCGGCCGCAGGCCCGTCTCCAGGGCAGTGAGGATGCGGGCACCCTGATAGCGCGACCACAGACTGGTCACCGCATAGATCAGCACCGCGGTCGGCCCGAAGATGCCGACGGTCGCGGCGAGCGCTCCCCAGAAGCCGGCGATCTGCCAGCCGATCAGCGTCGCCAGCAGCGAGCCCGGCCCCGGCGCCAGCCGGGCGATGGCGAAGGCGTCGACGAATTGCGAGGCGGTCAGCCAGTGGTTCACGTCGACGAT
Source organism: Allobosea sp. GW821-FHT03A12 (assembly GCF_058986765.1). Lineage (NCBI taxonomy): Bacteria > Pseudomonadati > Pseudomonadota > Alphaproteobacteria > Hyphomicrobiales > Alloboseaceae > Allobosea > Allobosea sp. GW821-FHT03A12. The sequence continues at coordinate 680,157 of NZ_JBYSVZ010000001.1, read as the reverse complement.
CTGGCGATGCATGTCGGCGATCGCGCTCTGGCCACCACCGATCGTGATCAGCGACAGCGGCAGGAAGATGATGAGGAGGCTGAAGGCGGTGGGCGGCATCGGCGTGCACTCAGCTCTGCTGGTAGGAGACGGCGACGCTGAGCGAGCCGATCCCCAGCACGGTCCAGAGCAGCGGCCAGTGCAGCACCACGACCGCGATGAAGGTCGCGACCATGACCGCGAGCGGGAAGACCCGCCGCGGCACCCGCCGCGCCGCCGTCAACCCCATCGCCAGCGACAGGCCGATCGCGGCGGCGGCCGCGCCGTCGAGCGCGACATGGCTGAGCGCATAGCCGGAGATCGAGGCGAAGGCGCTGCCGATCAGGATGATCACGATCGCGGCCGGGACGACGATGCCGAGCCAGGAGGCGGCGGCGCCGGCCCGCCCTGCGAGCCTGTAGCCGATCCAGATCGCCATGTTGGTGACGTTGACCCCCGGCAGCGCCTGCGCGATCGAGAGGCCGTTGAGGAAATCCTCCTCGCTCAGCAGGCGGCGGCGCTGGACGAACTCCCGCAGCATCCAGCCGCTGAGCCCGCCGCCGAAGCTGGTCAGGCCGATCCGGGCGAAGATCAGGAAGAGCTGCAGCGGCGTCGGCCGCGGGACTTGCGTCTCGGACATGGGCGTTCGTGGCAGCCTCGTCGTTCGGGCGAACAATGCAGGCTTTGCGCCGCCCGGCCAGCCCCATGCCGCATATCCGGCATGAGCGCCACGGCGTGTTGCCGGCACCGGCAGGAAAAAGCGCAAAAGGCGCTTGACCTTACCATCGTTGGAAGGTGCAGGGTGCAGCAATCATCAGTCGAAGGACCTAGCCACCATGTGCTCCTGCCAGCAGCATTCCAATACGGCCTCGGCCACGACGCCTGCCCCCGGCGGCGCGATCAGCTTTCGCGTCGAGGACATGACCTGCGGCCACTGCGCCGGCACGATCAAGCAGGCGGTCGAGGGCAAGGTCCCCGGCGCCTCCGTCACCGCCGATCCCGGCTCGAAGCTGGTCAGCGTGCAGGGCAGCGCCGATGTCGCCGCGATCAGGTCTGCCATCACCGCGGCCGGCTACACGCCGAGCGCGGAGCTGGTCGCTTGAGGCGGGACATGACGAACGAATTCACCCTCTCCCGCCGCGTGCTGCTGCTTGGCGCCGCCGCATTCGGGCTGTCGCGCCCGGCTGATGCCGCCGAGACGCTGCCGAAGATGGTCGTGACGCGCGATCCGAATTGCGGCTGCTGCGGCAACTGGGTCAAGCATGTGCAGGCGGCAGGCTTCCCGGTCGAGGTGGTCGAGGTCCCGGACGTCGCACCGCTGAAGACGAAGCTCGGCGTGCCCGACGCGCTCGCCTCCTGCCACACCGCCGAAGTCGGCGGCTATGTGCTGGAAGGCCATGTCCCGGCCGATGCGATCAAGCGCCTGCTCGCCGAGAAGCCGAAGGTGACCGGTCTCGCCGTTGCCGGCATGCCCGTCGGCTCGCCCGGCATGGAAGTGCCGGGGCAGGCGCCCGACAGCTACGACGTCGTCGTCTTCTCGGCCGGCCGGCAGAACGTCTTCGCGCGCTATCGCGGGGCGCAGCCGATCTGACGATCCCGTGTCCGCAGCGGAGGGACAGTCTCAGTCGAGTTCCGATCGCCGGCCGGTCCGGAACAGCTCCAGGATGACCTCCCGCGCCCAGCGCAGCATGGCGTTCTGGGCGTGGCGCCGGCTCCAGTGCAGCGCGACGCTGAAATCGCGCTGCGGCAGCGCCGGTTCGAGCAGCGCGAAGGAGCCGATCGGCTCGAGGTGCAAGCCGATCTGGCGCGGCATCAGCACGGCGAGGTCGGTGGCGCGGATGATCGGCGGCAGCGCCATGAAGCTGGAGACGACCAGCCGGATGCGCGGATCGAGATGCAGCATCTCCAGCATCCGCTCCGTCTGGGCGTGCGAGCGCACGGCGACGAAGTCGAGCTTCGCAATCGCCTCTGCACTCAAGGCGCCCTCGACGGCCTGACGCGTGACCGGATGGTCGGCGCGGACGAAGACCTGGTAGCGATCGCTCAGCATTTCCGCATGGGCGGTGCCGCCCACGGTCGGCAGGAAACCGAGCGCAAAATGCAGCTGGCCATTGTCGAGCGCCTCCGAGATCGCCTCATGCGGCCAGGCGCGTGCGACGATGCGCAGGTTCGGCGCGATCTCGCAAAAACTGGTCATCAGCGGCGGCAGGAAGCGGCCCTCGCCGATATCGCTGAGATGCAGGCGGAGCTCGGCATCCGTCGTGGCGGGGTCGAAGCGTTCACCCTCGTTGAGGCCCGCTTCCAGGAGGGCCAGCCCCGCCTGGACCGAATGCGCCAGGCGCTCCGAACGCGCAGTCGGCCTGACGCCACCGGCGACGCGCTCGAACAGCGGGTCGCGCAGCAGCAGGCGCAGGCGCGTCAGGGCCTGGCTCGTCGCCGGTTGCGACAGGCCGAGCTCCTCGGCCGCACGGCTGACATTGCGGGTGCGATAGACCGCATCGAACAGTCGCAGCAGGTTCAGGTCGATCGAATCGATATTCGCCATGCGAATAAGACTTAGTTGCTTCATCTAATTGAGCAATGGCGAGCATGTCGTCACAGTGCCCCCAATCCGAGGGACGCGCATGCCAGCCGACAACACATCCTCCCCTGCCCGCCCGAGCGTCCGCGAGGCCGTGCTCGACCTGTTGCGCCAGCTTGGGATCGACACCGTCTTCGGCAATCCCGGCTCGACCGAACTGCCGATGTTCCGGGAGTACCCGGAAGACTTCCGCTATGTGCTCGGCCTGCAGGAAGCGGTCGTGGTCGGGATGGCCGACGGCTATGCCCAGGCGACGCGCAACGCGGCGCTGGTCAACCTGCACTCGGCTGCCGGCGTCGGCCACGCCATGGGCAACATCTTCACGGCGTTCAAGAACCAGACGCCGCTCCTGATCACCGCCGGCCAGCAGGCGCGCTCGATCCTGCCTTTCGACCCCTTCCTCGCCTCGGTGCAGGCGACGGAGCTGCCGAAGCCTTACGTCAAATGGGCGATCGAGCCGGCGCGCGGCGCCGACCTGCCGCTCGCTTTGGCGCGTGCCTATCACATCGCGATGCAGCCGCCGCGCGGCCCGGTCTTCATCTCGATCCCCGCCGATGACTGGGACCAGCCCGGCGAACTCGTCCTGCCGCGCCGCGTCAGCCAGGCGCTCGCCCCGGCGCCGGACGCGCTCGCGGCGATCGCGAAACGCCTCAACACCAGCAAGCGGCCGGCCTTCGTCGTCGGCGCCGGCGTCGCGCGCGACCTGGCGGTAGACGATGTCGTCGCGCTGGCCGAGCGCCATCAGGCCTCGGTCTATGTCCCGCCGATGTGCGCGCGCTGCGGCTTCCCCGAGCGCCATCCGCAGTTCTGCGGCTTCCTCCCGGCGATGCGCGAGAAGATCGTCGAGCGCCTGGCGCCGCACGACTTCATCCTGGTGCTCGGTGCGCCGGCCTTCACCTATCACGTCGAGGGCAACGGACCGCATGTCCCCCCGGGCGCGCAGCTCGCCCAGATCGTCGACGATCCGCAGCAGGCGGCCTGGGCGCCGGTCGGAGACAGCGTCGTCGCCAGCCTCGATCTCGGCGTGCGGGCGCTGCTCGCCGCGAGCGCGCCCCAGGCCGGACGCGAGGCGGCATTGTCTCGCCCCATCCCACCGGTGCCGTCGCCTGGCGTACCGATGTCGGCCGCCTTTGCGCTCTCGGTGATCGACCGGGAGCGCCATGCCGACGATGTCGTGGTCGAGGAGGCGCCTAGCACGCGCTCAACCATCCAGACCTATCTGCCGATGAGCGGCGCCGACAGCTTCTACACCATGGCGAGCGGCGGCCTCGGCCACAGCATGCCGGCGGCCGTCGGTGTCGCGCTGGCGCGCCAGCGGATGAAGCTGCCGGGGCGGGTGATCGCGCTGATCGGCGACGGCTCCAGCCTCTATTCGATCCAGGCGCTCTACAGCGCAGCGCAGCTGAACCTGCCGATGACCTTCCTGATCCTCAACAACCGCCGCTATGCGGCGCTGCAGGATTTCGCGCCGGTCTTCGGCTACGCGCCGAACGACAAGCCGGCCGGGACCGAATTGCCCGGCATCCACTTCACGCAACTGGCGGGGGGACAGGGCGTGCCGGGCGAGCGCGTCGAGCGCCCCGAGGATCTCGCCCCGCGCCTGCGCGCCGCCTTCGCCGCGCCCGGCCCGAACCTGATCGACATCGTGATCGCCTGAGCTTCGAGGATCGAGAGATGACCAGCACCGAAACCATCAATCTCCTGATCGGCGGCAAGGCGGTCGCGGCGGCCGGCGGGCGCGTCTTCGAGCGCCGCAATCCGCTCGACGGCTCGGTCGCCAGCCGCGCAGCTGCGGCGACGCCGGACGATGCCCGCGCCGCGGTCGATGCCGCCGCGCGCGCCTTCCCGGCCTGGTCGCAGACGTCCCCCGCGAAGCGCCGCGAATTGCTGGTCAAGGGCGCGCATGCGCTGGAGGCCCGCGCTGCCGATTTCACCGCCGCGATGTCGGCCGAGACCGGCGCCTCCGCCATCTGGGCCGGCTTCAACGTCCATCTCGCCGCCGACATGCTGATCGAGGCGGCCGCCCTGACGACGCAGATCAGCGGCGAGGTCATCCCCTCCAATGTGCCGGGCAGCCTTGCCATGGCGGTGCGCCAGCCGGCCGGCGTCGTGCTCGGCATGGCGCCGTGGAATGCGCCGGTCATCCTCGCCACGCGCGCCGTCGCCGTGCCGCTGGCTTGCGGCAACACCGTCGTGCTGAAGGGCTCCGAGCTCTGCCCGCGCACCCATGGGCTGATCATCGCGGCGCTGCAGGAAGCGGGACTGCCCGAGGGCGTCGTCAACTTCGTCACCAATGCGCCTGAGGATGCCGCCGAGGTCGTCGCGGCGATGGTCGGCCATCCGGCGGTCAGGCGGGTCAACTTCACCGGCTCGACCCATGTCGGCCGGATCATCGCAAAACTCTGCGCCGAGCATCTGAAGCCGGCGGTGCTGGAGCTTGGCGGCAAGGCGCCAGCCCTCGTCCTCGACGATGCCGATCTCGATGCCGCGGTCGCCGGCATCGCCTTCGGCGCCTTCGCCAATTCCGGCCAGATCTGCATGTCGACCGAGCGCATCGTGGTCGACAGCACGATCGCCGACGACTTCGTCGCGCGGCTTGCCGCGAAAGCAACGAGCCTCCCGCTCGGCGATCCCCGCAAGGGGCCGGTGGTGCTCGGCTCGGTCGTCGACATGAAGGCGGTCGAGCGCTGCAACGCCCTGATCGACGACGCGCTCGCTAAGGGCGCGACTTTGGTCTGCGGCGGCAAGGCGGAGACGACCTTGTTCCCGGCGACGCTGCTCGACCATGTCACCCCGGCGATGCGGATCTATGGCGAGGAGAGCTTCGGCCCGGTCAAGGCGATCGTGCGCGTCGACGGCGAGGAGGCGGCGATCGCCTGCGCCAACGACAACCCCTATGGGCTTTCGGCCGCCGTCTTCACCGGCGACACCGCGCGCGGCTGGCGCGTCGCGGCCCGCATCGAATCCGGCATCTGCCATGTCAACGGCCCGACCGTGCATGACGAGGCGCAGATGCCGTTCGGCGGCGTGAAGAACAGCGGCTATGGCCGCTTCGGCGGGCGCGCCGGCATCGAGGCCTTCACCGAACTGCGCTGGCTGACGCTGCAGACCGCGCCGCGCCACTACCCGTTCTAGGTGTGTGAGGTGAGCGCCCTGCGTATTTCCATTCTGGGCGCCGGCGCGATGGGCTCGCTGTTCGGCGGGCTCCTGGCCGAGGCGGGCCACGCGGTCGAACTCATCGACGTCAACCCGGCCCAGATCGCGGCGGTGCGCGAGCACGGGCTGCTGATCCGCAACGATGCCGGCGAACGGCGGCTGACGCTCCCGATCTTGCGGCCGGAGGGGGCGACGACGCAGCCTGACTGGCTGATCGTCTTCACCAAGGCGATGCATACCCAAGGCGCGCTGGCGGCGGCCAGGCATCTCATCGGGCCGCAGACACGCCTGCTCAGTCTGCAGAACGGCCTCGGCAATGCCGAGAAGCTGGCGGGCTTCGCCGATGCCTCGCGCATTGCCATCGGCATGACCACCGTCCCGGCCGATCTCGTCGCCCCCGGCGAGGTGCATTCGCACGGCGAGAGCAAGACCCGCGTCGTCATGGTCGACGGCAGCACGGACGCCGCGCTCGATGAGCTGGCGGCGGCGCTGGACGCGGCCGGGTTGCCCTGCGCTGCTGATCCCGATGCGGTCGTCGCGATCTGGGAGAAGGTCGCCTTCAATGTCGCATTGAACAGCCTCTGCGCGGTGACGCGGCGCACGGTCGGCGGCCTCGGCAGCGCATCGGACGGGCGCCGGCTCGCTCACGCCGTCGCGAGCGAGGTTCTCGCGGTCGCGCAGGCGGAAGGTCTCGCGGTCCTCCCCGAGCGCAGCCATGCGACGATCGACCATGCGCTCGATCATCATGGCGGGCACAAACCCTCGATGCTGCAGGACCTGCTGGCGAAGCGTCCGACCGAGATCGAGACGCTGAACGGCGCCGTCGTCCGTATCGCCGAAAAGCACGGCATCGCGGTGGCGCGGACCGAGGCGCTCTACGCCCTCGTGAAAATGGCGGAACAGGAGGCATGACGGCCTTTCGGACCATCCATCCGCGACGCGCCCAAGGCGTGCTCCCGCCGTTCAATTTTCCAGTTGCATGTTATTTAACATGTGAAATAGTTTTCGAAGCGCCGGGTGAAGAGGGATCGCACGGCTGACGGGCATGCAAGGGAGCGGGCTCCGGCCTCGTTTCCGTGCGAAGCATAACCGGGGTGGAGCGATCCGCCTGGCGGTCGGAACGCGCGGAAGCAAGCGCGCCGACGGCGGACAAGGGGAGGAAGGCCGATGCAGGAACCCGTGCCGGGCGTGCCGGCGAACGATCCGATCATCTTCGGGCCGTCGGGGCGCATGCTGCTAGCGGTCGCCAAGATCCTGGCGATCATCGGCGGGCTGCTCTTCGTCGGCCTCGTCGTGATGTCGATCGTCTCGATCATCGGCCGCAAGCTCATGTCCGCACCCGTTCCCGGCGATGTCGAGCTGCTGCAGATGATTGCGGCCGCGGCCTCCGCCGCCTTCTTCGCCTATTGCCACCTCAACCACGGCGACGTGAAGGTCGACTTCTTCACCGCCGCCGCCCCGCCCTGGGTCAACCATGCGCTCGACGCCTTCGGCTCGCTGCTGGTCGGGCTGGTCGGGGCCGTGCTGACCTGGCGCGTCTATGTCGGCGCCATCGGCACGCAGGAATCGGGCGAGACCTCGGCGATCCTCGACATCCCCGTCTGGTGGGCGCAGATCGCCATGGTGCCTGGCTTCGCGATGCTGGCGCTGGCCGGCTTCTACATGGCGGCGCGCCATGCCCGGGAAGCGACGCGCCGCGGGGAGCCTCGTCGATGAGCGGGATCTCGGTCGGCTTCACCATCTTCGCCTGCCTGCTCGCGCTGATGGCGTTTCGCGTGCCGATCGGCATCGCGATGTTCGTCGCGGGCTCCGGCGGCTATGTCTACCTGATGGGCGGCAACTGGACGCCCTGGCTCAATATCCTCAAGTCCATTCCTTATGCCCGCCTGTCGAATTACGACCTGACGGTCATCCCGCTCTTCCTGCTGATGGGCCAGTTCGCCACCCATGGCGGCTTGTCGGCGAGCCTGTTCCGCTGTGTCAGCGCCTTCATCGGCCATCGCCGCGGCGGCGTCGCCATGGCGGCGATCGGCGCCTGCGCCGGCTTCGGCGCGATCTGCGGCTCCTCGCTCGCGACCGCGGCGACGATGGGCCAGGTCGCCCTGCCGGAGCTGCGCCGCTACCGCTATTCCGGCAGCCTCGCCACCGGCGCGCTCGCGGCCGGCGGCACGCTCGGCATCATGATCCCGCCTTCGGTGCCGCTGGTGATCTATGCGATCCTGACTCAGGAATCGATCGGCAAGCTGTTCATGGCCGCCGTCCTGCCCGGCCTGATCGCGATGTTCGGCTACATGTTCGTCGTGCAGTTGATCGTGCGGCGCAATCCGGAGGCCGGCCCGGCCGGCCCGCGCGTGCCCTGGCCGGAGCGGCTCAAGGTCCTCGCCGGCGTGTTCCCGGTGATCCTCGTCTTCGTGCTGGTGATCGTCGGCATCTATGGCGGCTGGGCGACGCCGACCGAGGCGGCGGCGATCGGCGCCGCGGCCTGCGGCGCGATCGCGGTGATCAGCGGCGGCATGCGCTGGCGTGGCCTGATAGACAGCGCGCTCGGCACGGCGCAGGCGACGGCGATGATCCTGCTCGTCCTGCTCGGCGCCGACATGCTGAACACGGCGCTCGCCCTGTCGCAGATGCCGGCCGAGCTCGCGGCCTGGGTCAAGGACAGCGGCCTCGCCCCGCTCCTGGTGTTGGCGATGATCCTCGTGATCTACATCCTGCTCGGCTGCGTCATGGACTCGCTGGCGATGATCCTGCTGACGATCCCGATCTTCTATCCGATGATCATCGGGCTCGATTTCTACGGCATGTCGGTCGAGGACAAGTCGATCTGGTTCGGCATCCTCGCCTTGATGGTGGTCGAGATCGGCCTGGTGCATCCGCCGGTCGGCATGAACGTCTACATCATCAACCGCCTCGCCAAGGACGTGCCGCTGGTCGAGACCTTCAAGGGCGTGATGCCCTTCCTCGCCTCGGACCTCGTCCGCATCATCGCCCTCGTCGCCTTCCCCTCGATCTCGCTCGTCCTGGTCAAGACGTTCGGCGCGCTGTGAGGCCATTCACCCAAGCAAGAAGCAAACGCATAGGCAGAAAACGCACAGGGAGGTGCAGCATGAGCAAGCAGCAGACATCGATCCTCAACCGGCTCTGCGCCGGTCTCGTCCTCGGCGGGCTGGCGAGCCTGGCGAGCATCTCGCAGGCGGCGGCGCAGCAGGTCATCCTGCGCGTCCACCATTTCCTGCCCTCGACCTCGAGCGCGCAGGTCAAGCTGATCCAGCCCTGGTGCGACAAGATTAACAAGGAGTCCGGCGACAAGCTGAAATGCCAGATCTACCCGGCGATGCAGCTCGGCGGCACGCCGGCGCAGCTCTTCGACCAGGTGCGCGACGGCGTCGTCGACGTGATCTGGACCGTGCCGACCTATGCCGCCGGCCGCTTCGCCAAGTCCGAGGTCTTCGAACTCCCCTGGATGGTGGTGACCGCCAAGGCCGGCAGCCGCGCCTTCTGGGACTATGCCCGGAAGAATGCGCAGGACGAGTACAAGGGCGTGAAGCCGCTGTTCATGCATGTGCATGACGGCGCACTGTTCCACTTCACCAGCAAGCAGCCCAAGACGCTGGCCGACATGAAGGGCCTGAAGATCCGGGCGGCGACGCGCGCCAATTCGAAGATGCTCGCGGCGCTCGGCGCGACGCCGGTGCAGATGCCGCTGCCGGCCGTGCCGGAATCGCTGGCCAAGGGCGTCGTCGACGGCGCCGCTGTGCCGTGGGAGGGCTCGCCGTCGATCAAGCTCGCCGAGATCGCCAAATATCACCTCAACGTCCCGGCCGGGGCGCCGCGCATCTCGAACACGATCTTCCTGTTCGGCATGAACCAGGCCAAATACGACAGCCTGCCGGCCGATCTGAAGAAGGTGATCGACGCCAATAGCGGCCCGGAAACCTCGGCCTGGGCCGGCGAGACCGGCTTCGACGCGGTGGTCGAGACCTACAAGAAGCAGGCGGCCGATCTCGGCGGCATCTTCTACGACCTGCCGCAGGACGAGTACAAGCGCTGGGTCGAGGCCACCGCCGCGGTCGAGGAGGAGTGGGTCAAGGAGGTCGGCGCCAAGGGTGCGGACGGCAAGAAGCTGCTCGCCGAGGCCCGCGCGCTGATCCAGCAATACGGCAAGTGAGCCGCGGCCCTGCCATGATGAAAGCCGGCGGCCGATAGCGGCGCCGGCGATGATGAGGATGTGTCGGCGGAGACGGGTCAAGGCGCCCGCTCCGCCGTGCCGCACCCGATCTCGATCCGCGAACGCCCCGCCGCTCACTCGTCCTCTCTGAGAATGGGACGGGCGCCCTCCGAGAACAGCCCGCGCAGATAGCCGCGCGAGACCGAGCGGTCGGCATCGGCGAGCAGCACGAGGAAGTCGTGCGCCAGCGCCCGCAGAGCCGCCAGCTCCGAGCCGTGCTCTTCGAGCAATTCGGCGATCATCCCCGTGATTTCGGCATCGAGGGACGCGTCCTCGACCCGCTGGTCGGCTGGCAGCGCTGACATGGTTCTCGCTCTCGAATTTGAGAACATAATGAGAACATTCAGACCCGAAGAGTCAAGTCGATCGGAGGTTGAGTCGGTCCGATAGCGCTCGCGGGCGTGCCAGCCTGCCCGATCGCAGGAACACGCTGCCAACGGCGTGCGTTCGTTTCCGAGGAAGTGGAGCCGTTCATGAGACAGTTCTCTATAGCCCTGGCCGTGGCGGTTGGGTTGGCGGGCGCAGCGAACGCGCAGAGCGTCCACCCGCCCACGAGAGAAGGTTTTGGGGCAAAGCCGGATTCACCGGAAACAAAACGCGAGCGCACGCCCGAAGCGCCGGGCACCCACCGTCCCGAAGCCCGGGGCGGAGCGGATTCCCAGATGAATCGCGAGTACGGTCGAAAGACGGAGCCTGACGGGAAGTCGCTGACGGATGGCACGCCGCAGCCAAAGCGCTAAACGAAAAGGCCCTGCCGGCGCGAGCCGACAGGGCCAAGAGGATGAGCGGGCTGGGGCGCAACACCCAGCTTGCGAGCAGAGGCCGATAGGTCAGCACGTCCGGGATCTCGGCTTGGCAAAACCGCCACCGCGAGCGCAATCTAGCTGACGCTTCGTACAACCGGAACGTGCTCGACGAGATTATCAACAGGCGCGCCGCAACCACTCCGCGGGCATTCGAAGGCCCCGCAGGGTTCGCCGACGGGGCTCTCATCGAGATGCCTGAGCTCGTCGGAACCGCCAGATGGCGCGTCGGGTAAGATCGTCTTCATTCTCCGCAATGGCCACCCGGCTGGCGATAAAGACAAAAAGGCCCGGCCCCGCGTGAGCGAGGCCGCGCCAGTTCGACAAGCCGCAGCACGATGGAGCTTGGTTTTCGCCGGCGATGTCGGTGAGGAGATCACCATCCGCGTCGATGATCTGCTCTTCGGCCTCCTTGTGCGTCTCCGAGGCGGCACGATAGCCTTGGCCCTCGACATAGGTCGCGAGGGTCGAACCGAAGACGCAGAGGGCCATCTGCGTATTCCAATAACGGCACCATGAATAGCCCCGAGTTTCGTGGACACCTTCGGGCTACATCTGGTGCTGTCGTTCGAACTCGACGGGTGACAGCATCCCGTTCCTGACGTGCTTGCGCCTCGGGTTGTAGAACATCTCGATGTAGTCGAACACGTCCTGCCTTGCCTCCTCGCGCGTCCGGTAGATCTTGCGGCGGATTCGCTCGCGCTTGAGCAGATTGAAGAAGCTCTCTGCCACGGCGTTGTCGTGACAGTTCCCGCGCCGGCTCATCGAATACTCAAGGTTGTGGTGCTTCAGGAAGGCTGCCCAATCCATGCTGGTAAACTGGGAACCTTGATCCGAGTGGACCAGGACCGTGGTCTTCGGCTTCCGTCGCCATACCGCCATGAGCAACGCCTGCAGCACGACATCGGTGACCTGCCGGCTCTGCAGGGACCAGCCAATGACGCGGCGGGAGAACAGGTCGATCACCACGGCCAGGTAGGCGAAGCCTTCCTGGGTCCTGATGTAGGTGATGTCCGTCACCCACGCCTTGTCCTGCGCATCGACATCGAACCGTCGGGCCAGGGTGTTGTCGACCACGACCGACGGCTTGCCGCCATGAGAACCGGGACGGCGCCGATAGCCAATCTGGGCCTTGATCCCGGCTAGCCTTGCGAAGCGAGCGACGCGGTTGGCGCAACTGGTCTCGCCCTGATCCAGCAAATCGTCATGCAGCTTGCGATAGCCGTAGACCCGGCCACTTTCCTTCCAGGCCCTGTCGAGAAGCTCGATCTGGCGCGCATCCTCCCGAGCTCGCCGGCTCAACGGGGTCTTCAGCCAGGCATAGAAACCGCTGGGCTGGATGCGCAGGCAGCGACACATCGCCCGCACCGGAAACTGGCGGCGATGCTCGGCCACAAACGCGTATCTCACTTTGCATCCTTGGCGAAATACGCGGTGGCTTTTTTTAGGATGTCGCGCTCCTCGGTGACGCGTGCCAGCTCCGCCTTCAGGCGGCGGATCTCCGCAGCCTGGTCAACGCTGGGCGAAACCGCTGGCTTCGAGAACCTCCGCTTCCAGGCGTAGAGCGAGTGCTGGCTCACGCCGAGCCGCTTCGACACCTCTGCAACCGGGTAGCCCCGTTCGGTGATCTGCGCGACCGCGTCACGCTTGAAATCGTCCGTAAAATGACCGGGCCCCATCATGGCCTCCTTGCCTCAAAATTAGGGAAGAAGGCGTCCACAAATCTAGGGGCTATTCATCCGTTCCGAAGCTGTCTCGCCACGCTTCTCGAAAGGCGGCGTCCAGTTTTCCGCGCTCACCCGAGAAGGTCCATGCTATCGAGCCGAACAAAATCGCTCCGCACCAGATAGCGTAAACTCGCGCCTCCGTGACCTTCATAGACGCCTCGTTCGTCGCGCTGTCGTCAGCTATGCAGGCTCAGGCTGGGGCAAAGCAAGGTCCGCTTTGGGTCGAGACCGGACATTGGTCGGGTGCAAAAGATCGCGCCGGAAGGTGCAAAAGATCGCGCCGGGCTACAGGCGCGCTACAATTGCCGGGCAGCCACCGAACCGTCCGATAAACGGAGCTGGGTGGCTGGGGCGCCAGGATTCGAACCTGGGAATGGCGGTACCAAAAACCGCTGCCTTACCGCTTGGCGACGCCCCAATCTGCGCTGCCTTCTAGAGCGCGTCGCAGCCGTGCGCAACAGCGGATCGTCCTGCCCCGGGGCCGAGATCGACAGCGCGCCGCGCCTGGCCGGGGCTTGCGGCCGGAGCCTTGCCGAAAAAGATCGCGCAACCCCTGTCCTTGGCTGTTGCGCTGCGGCGAGCGGCTGGCTATAAGCCGGCCACCAGTTGATCGGAGTGTGGCTCAGCCTGGTAGAGCACCTCGTTCGGGACGAGGGGGTCGCAGGTTCAAATCCTGCCACTCCGACCAAAATTTCCCGATATATCGCAAATAGTTAGAGACAGGGCCGGATCGGCCCTTTTTCTTTGACCGGCAGAATTACCGACAGAAACGAAAAGACCGCCGCCACCTCTCGGTGACGACGGCCCGGTCCTTTCATTCGGCAGGTCAACGGACAGTGCACGGCGTTCGCTTCATTGCCGGTCGTTGCGTCAGCCTCTGCTGAGCCAGGATCTCGGCCCGGCGCATGATCTCTTCGTCGGCACGGTGCTTGACCCTATAAAATAAATGCGAAGAATATCGACATGATCGGAGCTCGCCAACCATGCTGAGAATTTTGGGCATTGGAGTAGTTTTTCTACTTGTGAGCACGACTTATTCCATGGCGCAGTTTCATCGTGAAAATTGCCACACCCAAGGGCCGCCATTCTATTTTGAAGAAAATAGCAAGATAATACTTGCTACCGAAATGGATGAAAATGGATGCCGATACGGTTTCGCTCCGATCAATAACAACCCGTTTCATAGCAGAAATACTGAGATGGTTTTTGAGAAAGCCGTTATTATGAAGGAGCCGGCAAACGGGAATCTCTCCCAGTCCGGAGAGTTCTCGTTCTTTTACAAACCGAATAAGGGGTTCAGAGGGAAAGACTCGTTTGTCGTTTACATATGCGGTAGTTCGCTAAGAGGCTCCGGCTGCGCGCGCCTGACTTACAATGCGATAATCCGGTAGGAGCCTGGTCGACTCCTTAAAGTCGCGCCAGCCCTTACGAGGGCCAGGCGATCGCGGGGCGCTAGCCCGGCAATGGCGGCACCCGCACGGCGGGGAGCTCTCGCCAGATGGTCCAGAGCCCGTACGGCATGCCCCGCGACCTGGGGCATGCAGAATCGCGCTGATCCCTACGCTCTACCCGGCATGCGCGGCATGACCTTGGAGACGCTCCAGAACGTCTACGGCCACCACCAGACCTTGCGAAACAACCCTTCGGGGCTTTTTTCGTTTTTGGGCGGATGTCCCGGCGGTTTCGAGGAGCCCGCCTGACGCTGGCGATCCCGGCAACAGCCCGTTCGGCTCCTATGGCCGCAGCACGCCAGCAAGATGGCTCGCCCTCACGCCGCCCGGATACGACCGAGAAAATCCGCAACTTCGCTGTCGAGATCGGCCGATTGGCGCGACAGCACGTCGGCCGAATCCGCCACGTGATTCGCCGCTTCGCCCGTCTCCTCCGCGACGCGGCTGACGATGTCGATATGCCCGCCGGCGGTGACCGTCTCGTCCGCGGCGCGCCTGACATTCTCGGCGATCCCCGCCGTCGCCACGTTCTGCTTCTCCACCACCGCCGCGACCGCGACCGAGATCTGGTTGAGCGTGTCGATGGTCGCCGTCATCGCGTCGATCGCGTTGATCGCGTCGGCGCCGGAGAGGCCGATCGCGTCGATCTGGTTCTGGATCTGCTCGGTCGCCCGCCAGGTCTCGTCGGCGAGCCCCTTGATCTCGTGCGCGACCACGGCGAAGCCGCCGCCCATATTGCCGATCCTGGCAGCCTCGATCGAAGCGTTCAGCGCCAGCAGGTTGGTGTGCCGGGCGATGGTCGAGATGACATGGGTGACGTTGCCGATCTCGTGCACCTTGCGCGAGAGCTCGCCGACCCGGTCGAGCACGGTCAGCGCCTGCTGCGTGGTGTCGCCGACGAGCCGGGCCGCCTCGTTCACCTGGCGGTCGACCTCGGTGAACGAGCTGGCGAGCTCGGAGGTCGCCTCGGTGATGGCGACGACGTTCGAGGAGGAGGAGCGCGAGGCCTGTGATGCGGCGACGGAGCGCTGCGACACCTCCTCCGCGCCGGTCCGCATCTGCTCGGACGCGGCCCGAAGCGAGGCGATCGAGGCGATCACGGCCCGCGCGATGCCGGCGATCTTGCGCTCGAACTCGTTGGCGAGGTCGTGCAGGATGCGGCGGCGCTCATGCGCAGCCCGTTCCGTCGTCTCGGCGACGTCCCGGCGCGCCTCGTCGGCGATCGAACGCGCCTCTTGCGCCTCGCTGCGCTCCCGCTCGGACGATTCCACCGCCTGCCGCAGCGACCAGACGATCCAGCTCAGCGCCCCCGCCTGGACGGCCACGATGACGCCATGCAGGAAAGCCCGCTTGATGTCGCTGCCGCCGGGAAACACGCCGATCGAGTTGAAGGTGCTCAGCGCGAGATGATGGACGGTGATGGCGAGCGTCGCCGGCAGGAAGATGCGCCAGTCCAGCCAGCCGGCCAGCACCGCCAGCATCGCGAAGAAATACATGTGCAGGTCGGCCTGGTAGGGATGCCCGGCGAAGGCATAGACCAGCAGCATGACCTGGCCGACGAGCGCGACGCTGGTGACCTGGCGCGTGACCCAGCCAATCCGATCGATGCGCCAGGAGAGCGTGCTCAGGATCGCCAGCGCCGCGCCCATCGCGGTGAGGTTCGACTGGGCCGGCCCGCCGGACGGCGTTCCGACCAGGAGCAAACCGACATTGGCCCAGAGGAGCGCGACCAGCAGCCTGGCGAACCGCGTGCGGAGCCGCTCGACTTCACCCATTTGCGAGGCTCCTGGCCTGGCGGATGCAGGATTGCGCCAGCGATCCGTCGATGACGAGCCAGGCACCGGCCCGATAGAGGGATGCGGCATAGTCGCGACCGTCGCCGACGCTGATCGCGACGGCTGCGGTAGCATCGAGCTGAAGGATGCTGCCGCCCGCCTCGGCGACGGCGCGCGCCATCTCCGGCTGCGAGGTGCCGGTCGGAAAGAAGGCAGCGATCGGCTGCCCCGGAACTGGCCAGGCAGCGACCAGGAACGCGGCCAAGGCCATGGCCAGAGCGAACATCAAGCCGAAGCCGATTTCACGCATCGCGTGCCCCCCGGCATCCGATCCGCAGATAAAAACTGTTCAAAAGAGTGCGGCTGCTGAGCTTTACAACCGGTAAACGGCAGCGATTACTGTGAACAGGTATTCACTTTCTCAGCAGATCTGGGTGTGTACGAACAAATGCCCCCGCCGCAGCATCTCGCCTGCAAGCCTGGGTAGAAGCCGAGAATTCCCTGCTCCGCCGCGCTGTCGCGCGCAGGCCCCCGGCGTGCCGCGCGAGCAGCCCGTCCCGCCCAGTGGCGCGCAGTGGGCCAGTTCGCTATGCTCGCGCCGCAATCTGGAGCCGCGCTCGCATGAAATCCGCCTTCCGCCTCATCGCCATTCTCGGCCTCACGACGCTGCTCGCGGGCTGCGACCGCTGCGGCGGTCTGATGGAGCTCGACATGTTCCTGCAGCCGGTCAAGAAGGCCTGTACCGACCAGAAACCGGCGGGCTGAGCCTTACCGGGCGAGAGCGCAGGCAATAAAAAAGCCGGGGCAGAGCCCCGGCTTTCTGATTCTGTGCAGGTTGTCCGGCTCAGCCGCGGCGCTTCAGCACCGACCAGCCGGCACCGACCAAGCTCGCGGCCAGCGCCGCCTTGATCAGGTCGCCGAGCAGGAAAGGCTGCACGCCGGCGGCCCAGGCCTTGGCGAAACCGATCCCGGTCGCGCCGCTCGCCATCTGCGCACCCAGCGCCAGCCAGGCGAAGCCGAGCGTCATCAGCACGATCTCGGCCAGCACCACGCCGCCGGCGAGGCGCAGGAGCGAGGCGCCGCGCGAGCCGGCCCAGCCGGCGATCGCCGCGGCGGCGACGAAGCCGATCAGGAAGCCGCCCGTCGGTCCGAGCAGATAGAGCGGGCCGGCAGCGACCGGCGGGGTGTTGGTGAAGACCGGCAGGCCGAACAGGCCATAGGCGATGTAGAGCGCGACGGTCGCAGCGCCGAGGCGCGCACCATAGGCAGCGCCGAGGCCGAGCACGGCCAGCGTCTGCAGCGTCATCGGCACCGGCCAGAACGGCACCTTGACCTTCGCGGCGGCGACGATCAGCAGGCTGCCGACGACGGCGAGCGCGACATTGCGCAGGACCTGGCTGCGCGGGGCCGGCAGGGCCGCGTTGACCATGGAGGTGGCGGGCAGTGGCAGCGTCTCGGCCATCGGATCTCGTCCTTCTTCTTCGGGCGCCGTCGACGCCCGGCTCGTTCGTCTATAGGAAATGGCCCGCCGGCCGACAAGCCGGTCACCATGCCCGATCCCGGATGCGCAGATGCCCAACGCCCCTTCCGACGCAGACGAACCGCTCGATTTCGACCGCGACCCCGGCGCAGCCTCGGGCGAGTTGGTGCAGCTCTCGCCTCTGGTGCGCCGGCTGATCGCCGGCAATGGCGGGCCGATGACCTTCACCGGCACCTGCAGCTACATTGTCGGGCGTGGCAGCATCGCGATCATCGATCCCGGCCCGGACGATCCCGACCATGTCGAGCGTTTGCTCGCGGCGATCGCCGGCGAGACCGTCACCGACATCGTCATCACCCACACCCATCGCGACCATTCCCCGGCCGCACGTGCGCTCAAGGCCGCGACCGGCGCACGCATCGTCGGCTGCGGCCTGCACCGGCCGGCGCGCGAGCTGGTGCTCGGCGAGATCAACCCGCTCGACGCCTCCGCCGACCGGAACTACGCGCCCGATCTCATCATGGCCGAGGGCGACGCGGTCTCCGGCCCGGGCTGGACGCTTGAGGCGCTGGAAACGCCCGGCCACACCGCCAACCACCTCGCCTTCGCCCTGCCGGAGGAGAACACCCTGTTCTCGGGCGACCATGTCATGGCCTGGTCGACCACGATCGTCGCCCCGCCCGACGGCTCGATGGTCGCCTACATGGCCTCGATCGAGAAATTGCGCGGCCGCGAGGACCGGCTCTACTGGCCCGGCCATGGCGGCCCGGTGCGCGAGCCCCAGCGCTTCCTGCGCGGACTGGTGCAGCACCGGCGGCTGCGCGAGGCGGCCATTCTCAGCCGTCTGCAGGCCGGCGACGAAACGATCGCCGAAATGGTGCCGCCGATCTATCAGGAACTGCCACCTCGGCTGCTCGGCGCCGCCTCGCTCTCGGTGCTGGCGCAGCTCGAGGATCTGGTCGAACGCGGCGTCGTGCTCTGCGATGACGGGGCGCCATTGCTGGCGAGCCGCTACCGGCTGGCGTGAGGCTCTTCCGTCATTGCGAGGAGCATAGCGACGAAGCAATCCAGAGGCGACAGTGCTCTACATCTCCCTGGGTTGCTTCGCGGAGCCTGTCCTCGGGCTTGCCGGAGGCAAGACCCGGGGGCTCGCAATGACGACGATGCCGCTCAGCGCAATTCCACGAGGAGCTTCACCTCCTCCTCGAAGGCGGCGATGCGCTTGGCATTGGCGCCGAAATCGAAACCGCCCAGCCGCGAGGCCGAGCGGATATCGATCCGGCTGCCGTCGGCGCGCGGCCTGATGCGGATGGTGATGTCGTCGACGAGGCGCAGCACGCGCGAGCGCGCAATCGCATCGAGCCGCCCCGCGCCGCTGCGCCCGCCCGGCGCGGCGCCCTCCAGCACCTGCCAGCCGAGCGTGACGCAGGCTTTTCGGGCGATGTCGTAGGCAATCTCGGCCGGCAGTTCGAGCACGATCGGTACCGCCTTGGGATAGCTCTGGCGCTGCGCCTTGCGCCGCTCGCCCGGAACATCGGGCGGCACCCGCCCCTCGCGCGCCGTCAGAGCCACGCGCGAGCGGCTGAAGGCCGGCGGCTCGTCGATGTCGGTCGAGACGTCGGCGAGGAACGGCAAGGTCGCGAGCTGGAAGCCGCCATAGGCGACCGGCGCGAGCAGCAGCAGGCAGAGCAGGAAGGCCTGCACGGCGATGCCGATGCCGCGATGCCCGTCCTGCCAGATCCGTACAAAGGCGGCGAGCGCCAGCAGGAAGGCGAGCAGCACGAAGATATAGGCGCCGGCGATCGGTGCCAGCCGCTCGACCGAGGGCTGGCCGAAGCGGAAGATCAGCACGGCGAGCACGACGACCGTCAGCCCGAACAGCGCCAGCCGCCGGCTCCAGATCGCCGCGCGTGAGACTGGCTCTTCGAAGACGAGACGCCGGTGCATCTCTCTTAGGTGGCGGAGCGCTGGGAGGAAGGCAAGCGCCCTCGTCAGCGCACGACGATCGGCGCGGTCGCCTCGACCACGCCCGGCACGGCGCGCAGCTTGTCGATCAGGTCGAGCACCTCGTCCGGCGACAGCGTCGCCGCATCATCGCTCGCGCTCGGCGCCACCTTGAGCCAGCGTTCGCGCAGCGCCGCCGGCAGCTCGGCCTCGGTGCCGAAGCAGGCGAACAGGTTCTCGAAGGCCGCGTCGAGCACGATGTCGTTCAAACCGAAATCATAGGGGTAGGACTGGCCGCCGGCGCGCAGCACGCTCCTGCTCTCCTCGCCGCGCACCGGCAGCACGACCGAGGCCGTGCCGTCCGGCGCCAGCACCCAGCAATGGAGTTTCGTGCCCGCCTTGCCCTCGATGCGGACATCGAGCCGCCTCCCCTTGGCGAAAGGCGAGGCCGCCGGCAGCAAAGCGAGCCGCGCCCGGTCCGAGCCGGCGGTGGCGGCGACATGCTCGAGGAAGGGACGCATTGCTGGATCGCAGCCCAGCCCCTCGACCGGGATGCGATTGCGCCCGCTCGGTGCCAGCACGGCGTCGCCGCGGCGGAATTCGAGCGCCATCCAGCTTTGCCCGTTGCGGTCCTGCTCGAAACGGCCACGCGTCATAACCTCGGCGCTGGAAGCCACGCACTGACCGGGCGCAGCCTTGCGGATCTCCAGCGGCCGCGAGCGCAGGACGCGATCGTCGGAACGCGACTCGGCGTCGAGCGCGAGCAGCAGCCGCTCGCCGAGCGCGGCGCTGCAGGCGCTGTAACCGCTCGCCGCGGCGAAGGGACAGATGTCGACCCGCCTGAGATCGGGCACGGCCCGCACCAGGTTCTCGACCGCCCGGCTCATGACCTGGTCGATATCGACGACACCGGGCTTGGTCCGGATCGCGATCTCGACCGGCTCGCTCGTCGCCTTGCAGTCGCCGGCCCTGGCGATCGCCTGCAGGCGGAAGCTCGCTCTGTCCTCCTGCCGCGCCGGCTCGGTGAAGAAGATGCTGGCATCGCCCTCGAACGCTTTGCGGATCTGCGTCTCGGCCTCACCCGGCTTTTGCAAATTGAGGCTATCGCGCAAGGTCTTGATGCGGACGACGTCGGCGCTCGCTGCCAGCCTGACCCGCCCCTCGCTCTGCAGGCGGCTCTCGATCGCGAGCCTGACCTCATCGGCCTGCGTGCGAGACAGCACCTGCTGGCCGCCGTCGAAGCCGACCACGGCGAGCGAGAGGTCGCGCTTGCCCGAGCAGGCCGCGACGCTATCGAGCCAGGTCGAGAGCGCATCGGCGCGTGCGGCGCCGGCCGCCGCGACCAACGCACCAACGACCAACATTCGGCAGATCAGGCGCATTGCGCGGAACCTCTCGCGTCATTCCGGGGCACGCCGCAGGCCTGAGCCTGGAACCCATGAACACGACGACCGCGAATTCCCGCCGTCATTGCGAGCAAAGCGAAGCAATCCAGGAAGACATAGAGCTCTGCCGCCCCTGGATTTCTTCGTCGCTACGCTCCTCGCAATGACGCTGGAGCCCCGTCGTAGTCATGGATTCCGGGCTCTTCGCTACGCGAAGCCCCGGAAAGACGGATGAGGCACCGCATCTGACCTCCAAGCCTAATGCTCCTGCTCCAGCGACCGCGCATAACCATCGAGCGCCCGCACGAAGATGGGGTTGAAGCGGCCATCGATCGCGCCGCTGTAATGATCGGCCTTCTGCGCGGCGCGTTGCAAGGCCCGCACCGTATCCGGCTTCAGCTTCTGCTCGGAGACATCGCTGGCGGAGATCGCCGCGGCGCCCGCCTCTCCCTTCTCCAGTGCCTTCATCAGCATCTGCAGCGAATTCGTGCCGGGGAAGAAGGAGCCGAAACCGTTGTCGATCAGCGTCGCCATCGAGACCATCGCGATCGGATCGCCTTTGTCGGCAGCCTGGCGGAACAGGTCGAAGCCCTTCTGCGGGTTCTTCGGGAAGCCCGGCCGGCCTTCGAGATAGGCCGGCACCAGCTTGGCGATCGAGAAGGCATCGCCCGCCTCCGCCGCCTTCTGGTACCAGCGCAGCGACGCCGCCTCGTCACGCGGCCGGCCCCGGCCATATTGCAGCATGCGTCCGACATTGCTCATCGCGATGGCGTTGCCGGTGCCAGCAGCCTGCTCGTAGAGCGCAAAGGCCTTCTGCAACTCGACCTTGCTGCCCTGGCCGTTCTCATAGAGCGCGCCGAGATTGTTCATCGCCGCGGCGCTGCCGGCATCGGCCGCCTTGTCATAGGCCGCGAGCGCGTCCTTGTAGCGCTCGGCTTTGTCATAGGCGCGGCCGAGCTGGTAGGCGAGCCGCCGCACTTGCGGCTGCGACTCTGCCGCCTGCTTGCAGGCCGCGATCGCAGCGCGCGCATCGATCCGGGCGAACTTCACGCCCTTGACGCCCTCGCGCCTGTCGGGATCGTTGGGATCGCCGGCGAGTTCATCGCAGTCCTGCACGCGCGGATCGCGCGAGACATCGCTGCGGCCGAGATAGCCTTCGGCCAGCGAGCGATAGGCGCAGACGGTGCCGCAGCCCTTGAGATACTCCTCGTACTTGCCGGAGCCGCCGAGCCTGACCCAGTTCTGCTCGTCGCTCGCGGCTTCGCCACTGCGGCGCTTGTCGAGCAGCAGCGCCATCGCCGTCTCGCGATAGCCGCAGGTCTCGCCGCAGCGCGCGACGTAGGCCTCGAGCGCGCTGCGTTCGCCGGCCGCCTTGGCCCGCTGCCAGTTGGCCTCGTCCCGCGCCAATGCGACCGCGCGCGCCACCGCTGGCACCGGCTCCGCCACCGGCAAGGCGATCGAGGCCAGGTCGATCTCCGGAGCCTGTTCGCGGCCGCTGTCGCGCCGCGCCGCGGCCCCGACGCTGTCCTTGAGGTAGCGCTGCAGGTCGGACCAGGCGAGCGGGCCGGTCTCGGGTCCGCCGGCCGGCCGCGCCAGCCCGGCAGCGCCCATCAGGAAGCGGCTGGTGAACAGGCCGAGCTTCTGGTTCTCATCCCAGTTGGCAGGCGTTGCCCCGGAGGTCGCGACCAGCTTGACGATGCCAGCGCCTGTGCGCGGTCTTGCGGGCGTGAAACCCGGCGCCGAGACGGCGAGCAGGCTCTCGCCCTTGCGCCCGGTCTCGCCGGTGAAGCAGGCGTCGATCATCACGATCAGCTGCCGCTGCCCCCCGATCTTCTGCCGGACCAGTTCGAGGTTGCGATAGAGCGTCTGCAGGGCATAGCCGCTTTCGCTGGCATTGGGATTGCCGTCCTGCGGCAGCAGGAAGGGCTGGCGGGTCGCGAGATCGGGCACGCCATGGCCGGAATAATAGACGAAGACGTTGGAGCGGCCCTCGACCGCGCTGCGCCAGAGCTTGCCGCCCTGCGGATTGGCTTCGCTGCCGAACATCTGGGTGAGCTCGCCGAGCGTCGCGTCCTTCAGCAGGAAGACGTTCTGCTCGCGGAAACCGAGCGTGCCGGTGAGATAAGCCTTGATCGCCTCGGCGTCGTTATGGGCGAAGTCGACCGTGCTGGTCTGCTTGTAGGCCTTGTTGCCGACCACCACTGCGATCGACTCGGCATTGTCAGAAAAGGTGACCGGCGGCGCCTGCGCGATCGCAGGTGAGAGGAGCCCCAGCCAGAGCAGGGCTGCGATCAGGAACGCCGGCAAGGCCACCTCCAGAATCCGCGCGCCAGCGCTGTGCCGCGCCGGCGCGTCGATTTGTCGATGCGGCTTTTGTCCGGACGATCCATGGCGAAGATGTGACGCTAGGCAAGTCTAGCTGCTGGCAGGGCGAGCCGCTTGCCCATCCGTCGTCGCCAGCCAGATGCCGAGCCCGACGACCACGATCCCGACGGCGAGGTTCCAGCCGATCGGCTCGTTCAGCACGGCGGCCGCCACCAGCGAGGCCGTGACCGGGTTGACGGTGACGGTGACCGCGACGCTGGTCGGCGACGCCCGCCCGAGGGCGAAGCCCCAGAGATAGAAGGTCAGGGCGGCGCCGATCACGCCGAGATAGAGCGCCGCCGACCATTGCGGGACAGAAAATTGCGCCACCGCGTCGAAGCTGCCGCGAACCGCCGAGATCAGGACCAACACGGCCGCGCCGACGGCCATCGCCACGGTCGTGAACGGGATCGGCCCGCAGCGGCGTATCACCGGCTTCGACCAGATGCCGTAAAGCGCCATGCACAGCGCCGCGGCGATCATCAGGAGGTCGCCGCGCCAGGCCTGCGGCGGCGCGTGGCCGAGGCCCGAGAGCAGCGCGAAGCCGACACCCGCCATCGCGATCAGCACACCGGCCGTCTTCCGCGCCGTGAGCCGTTCCCGGCCGAGTGCCGCGCCGACGACCAGCGACAAGAGCGGCAGGGTCGAGAGCGCCAGCGCCCCGCGCGCGCTGCTCGTATAGATCAGCGAGGCGTTGAACAGGATCGGGAAGACCGCGAAGAACAGCAGCCCCAGCCCGGCGGTCTGGAGCCAATCCCCACGATCGGGCCAGCGCCGGTCGCCGAGCAGGGCGACAGGGGCGAGCAGCAGGCAGCCGATGCCGAAGCGGAAGGAGCCGATCGCCAGGGGATCGAGATGACCGACGAGATAGCGGGTCGCGGCGATGGAGGTTCCTCCAAGCGCGCTCGACGCCGTCGCGGCCACCACACCCCAGAGCTCGCTCATGCCGGGGCCTCCGCTGGCTCTGTCTCAGCTCAATCGATCGCGCGCACCGCCCCCTTGGCCGCGCTGGTCGCCAGCGCCGCATAGGCCTTCAGCGCGGTCGAGACCTTGCGCTTGCGCGGCGCCGCCGGCTTCCAGGCATCCTTGCCCTTTGCGTCCATGGCAGCGCGCCGGCGCGCCAGCTCCTCGTCGGAGACCTTGAGGACGATGCTGCGCTTGGGGATGTCGATCTCGATCACGTCGCCGCTTTCGACCAGGCCGATCGCGCCACCTTCGGCCGCCTCGGGCGAGACATGGCCGATCGACAGGCCCGACGAGCCGCCCGAGAAGCGCCCGTCG
Source organism: Allobosea sp. GW821-FHT03A12 (assembly GCF_058986765.1). Taxonomy (NCBI): domain Bacteria; kingdom Pseudomonadati; phylum Pseudomonadota; class Alphaproteobacteria; order Hyphomicrobiales; family Alloboseaceae; genus Allobosea; species Allobosea sp. GW821-FHT03A12. The sequence continues at coordinate 655,964 of NZ_JBYSVZ010000001.1, read as the reverse complement.
GTGACCAGGGCGCAGGCCTTTCCGAGGCCCTTCGACTTCAGATAGCTGGTCGGATAGAGCATCTCCTGCATGCCGGGCCCGCCGCGCGGCCCCTCATAGCGGATCAGCACGATCTCGCCGGCCTTGACCTTGTTGTTGAGGATGCCCTCGACCGCCGCATCCTGGCTCTCGAAGATCACCGCCTTGCCCGAGAAGGTCAGGATCGAGGCGTCGACACCGGCCGTCTTCACGATGCAGCCGTCGAGCGCGATGTTGCCGTAGAGCACGGCGAGGCCGCCATCCTGCGAATGCGCATGCGCCTTCTCGCGGATGACGCCGCCCTCGCGATCGAGGTCGAGCTCCTCATAGCGCCGGTCCTGGCTGAAGGCGGTCTGCGTCGGCACGCCGCCGGGCGCAGCGCTGTAGAACGAGCGCACCGCCTCGCTCTGCGTCTGCCTGATGTCCCAACGCTCCAGCGCCTCGGCCAGCGTCGCGCTGTGCACGGTCGGCAGCGAGGTGTCGAGCAAGCCGGCGCGATCGAGCTCGCCCAGGATCGCCATGATGCCGCCGGCGCGATGGACGTCCTCCATGTGGACGTTCGCGACGGCCGGCGCGACCTTGCACAGCACCGGCACGTTGCGCGAGAGCCGGTCGATATCGGCCATGGTGAAGTCGATCTCGGCCTCATGCGCGGCGGCGAGCAAATGCAGCACGGTGTTGGTCGAACCGCCCATCGAGATGTCGAGCGTCATCGCGTTCTCGAACGCCTTGAAGCTCGCGACATTGCGCGGCAGCACGCTCTCGTCATCCTGCTCATAGTAGCGTTTGGCGATGTCGACGATGAGATGGCCGGCCTCGACGAAGAGGCGCTTGCGGTCGGCATGGGTCGCCAGCGTCGAGCCGTTGCCCGGCAAAGCGAGGCCGAGCGCCTCGGTCAGGCAGTTCATCGAATTGGCGGTGAACATGCCCGAGCAGGAGCCGCAGGTCGGGCAGGCCGAGCGCTCGATCACCTCGACTTCGCTGTCCGAGTACTTGCTGTCGGCGGCGGCGACCATGGCATCGACCAGGTCGACCTTCTTCAGCACGCCCTCGGCGATGTATTTGCCGGCCTCCATCGGCCCGCCCGAGACGAACACGGTCGGGATGTTCAAGCGCATCGACGCCATCAGCATGCCGGGCGTGATCTTGTCGCAATTGGAAATGCAGACCATCGCGTCGGCGCAATGGGCGTTGACCATGTATTCGACGCTGTCGGCGATCAGCTCGCGCGACGGCAGCGAATAGAGCATGCCGTCATGGCCCATGGCGATGCCGTCATCGACCGCGATGGTATTGAACTCCTTGGCAACGCCGCCGGCCTTCTCGATCTCGCGCGCAACGAGCTGGCCGAGATCCTTGAGGTGGACATGGCCCGGCACGAACTGGGTGAAGGAGTTCACCACCGCGATGATCGGCTTGCCGAAGTCCGAGTCCTTCATGCCGGTGGCGCGCCAGAGGCCGCGGGCGCCGGCCATGTTGCGGCCATGGGTGGTGGTGGCGGATCTCAGCCTCGGCATGCTCGACCTCATTGACGCGACGCCCGCACGGACGGGCTCCAGCGTCGTGACTTAGCCGCTGCGGCGCCGCAGCCAAAATTGAATTATTCGATTTCGGCCATCGGCGCCGTCCATGCTGCAGGGCACAGCGCCAGCTGCGTTGCCCTCGCTTGTCGGCCCATGGCTCCCTCCCCTAGCATGCCGCACCGGATCGCGGGCCGATCCGAACAGGGCGGAATCGGACATGAGTGATATCGCGATGCGGGACGCAAAGGCCGCGCCGACTGAGACGCCCCCGCTCTCGGCGACCTCGCCGATGTACAATCTCCCCGAGATGCGCGCGCTCTATCTGGCCTTCTGGGAAGCGCTCGTCGCCGAGCTCGGGCCGGAGGCGGGAGAGCTGCCTGAGGCCTTCGCCTTCGACCGCCCGGCCGTGCCCGATGCGATCGGCCCCGAGGTGTTCTTCTCGCAGACCTGCGGCTACCCGCTGCAGACGATCTATCGCGGCCAGTACCAGTTGCTCGGCGTGCCCAGCTACGACGCGCCGGGCTGCGGCGAGGCCACCCATTGCGCCTTCATCCTCGTCCGCGACGCCTCCCCGTTCCAGGCGATCGAGGACCTGCGCGGCACGCGCTTCGCCTGCAACAGCCGGCAGTCGAATTCCGGCATGAACCTGCCGCGGCGCCTGATCGCCCCGCTCGCCGGCGGCAAGCCGTTCTTCAAGGAGGTCGTCGAGACCGGGACGCACCCGTTCAGCATGGGACGCGTCGCCACCGGCGAGCTCGACGCCGCCTCGATCGACTGCATGACCTTCGCCTATTTCAGCGAGCATCGGCCGCAGGCCGTGGCCGGCTTGCGCGTCATCGCGCAGACGCCGCCGAGCCCGGCCATCCCCTTCGTCACCTCGATCGCGACCGCGCCGGCGCGGGTCGAGGCCCTGCGCGCCGCGCTGCTCGCCCTGTCGTCGAAGCCGGAGCATCGCCTGGTGCTGCAGGCGCTGCGCATCGCGTCGATCGGCCCGGCCTCGCTCGCCCCCTATGAGCGCATCCTCGACTATGAGCGCGAGGCCGCCGAGCTGGGCTATGCCGAGCTGGTGTGACGATGGATCGCCCCGGCTGCTGCGCTTGAGAGATGGCCTTGCTGCGCAATATCGACATCGACCTGCTGCGGAGCTTCGTGACCATCGCGGAGCTGCGCTCCTTCACCCGCGCCGCGGCGGCACTCGCCCGCACGCAGTCGACGATCTCGACCCAGGTGCGAAAGCTCGAGGAGATCGCCGGCCAGACCCTGCTGCAGCGCTCGCCGCAGGAGGTGCTGCTCACCCGCGCCGGCGAGGATTTCCTCGGTTATGCCCGCCGCATCGTCGCGCTTCATGACGAGGCGCTCGACGTGGTTCGCGCCCAGAGCGTTTCCGGCCGCGTCCGGCTCGCGGTGATGGACGACTACGCCACCGTCGTCCTGCCCGAGACGCTCGCCCGCTTCGCGCGCTCGCATCCGGAGGTCGAGCTCGAAGTCACCACCGGCTTCACCCGCGACCTGATCGCCAGCCTCGGTGAGGCCTTCGACCTTGTCCTGGCGACGCAGAAGGCCGGCGACGGCAGCGGCGAGGTGCTGCGCAGCGAGCGCACCGCCTGGGCCTGGTCGGACCGCCACGACTTTCCGCCCGCCGGGCCGTTGCCGCTCGCCTTGCTGAAGGCGCCGAACATGTATCGCGAATGGGCGCTCGCCGCGCTCAACGAGGCCGGCCGGCCCTGGCGCATCCTGTTCTCCTCCTCCAGCATCGGCGCGGTCGAGGCGGTCGCCGCCGCCGGCGCGGCGCTGACCGTGGTCAAGGCGGGCACGGCGCGGGAGGGGTTGCGCCTGCTCGGCAAGACCGATGGCCTGCCAGCGCTACCCGCCTCGGAGATCGCCTTGCATCTGGCTCCGGGCCGCACCGCCCCCGCGACACGCGCCTTCGCGGCCTTCCTGGCCGAGAGTTTGAAAGCTGGAGGCGAGTGAGCCACAGGAGACCGGCATGTCGAGTACCTTCGGCGAGGGTCGCGAACACTCCAGATAGCTCGACAACTAAATATTTCTCAGGTTGCATTAAATTCAGAAAACGCGCCTCGCGCGCATTATTTCGATCGCGACGCGTTCATTGCAACTCTACGGCGAATTCATGCCTTACGATCTCGCCTTGAAAACGCAACCTGCACCATCGAACGGTCATATGGTTAGTAAATCTGACTGATCATTCAGTAAAAATTTACTGTCCGACCTCAGGGTGCGCCTAGAAAAGCGGCACCCTGGATAGACCGGCATGTTCGACCGGAGCAGCGTTCAACCCTCTCGAAACAACGCGCTCCCGCGGTTTCGCGAACGCATCACCATCTGGGTCCCTGCGACCAGACGCTCGTTCCGGCGCCCAGCCGACTGATCGCCCGATCTTCCCGAACGCTCCGAATCCGGTCGCGCGCCTCAGCCCGGCCGCCCTCGTCTCATGTCCAATTGGGAACAAGAAGCATGCGCCTGGCTGCCAATCTCTCGATAAAGCAAGTCTTTCTCTGCGTCGCCGGCCTCTTCGCCGCCCTGATCGCGGCGATCATCGCAACTTGGTACTTCCAGCAGCAGGCCGTCGGCGCCCGGGCCAATGCCTATCGCCAGGTCTATAACTCCTATCTGCTCGCCGATGAGTTCCGGCAGAGCTCGGACGACCTGACGCGGTTGGCGCGGACCTTCGCCGTCACCGGCAATGCGCGCTATGAGCAGCAATATCTCGAAGTCATCGCCATGCGCGCCGGCGAGAAGCCGCGCCCCGTCCAGCCGCACCGTATCTACTGGGATCTCGTCCTCGACAATGCCGTGCGCCCGCGCGGCCCCGGCGAGACCAAGGCGCTGATGACCGCGATGAAGGAAGCCGGCTTCACCGACCAGGAATTCGCCAGGCTCGGCCAGGCCGCAGCCAAGTCGGATGGTCTCGTCGCCCTCGAGACCCGCGCCATCAACGCCGCCAAGGGCCTGTTCGAGGACGGCAGCGGCAAATACACCGTCAAGAAGGAGCGTGATCTCAATCTCGCCCGCGAGCTGCTGTTTTCGGCCGATTACGATCGGATGAAGGCCGAGATCATGAAGCCGGTCGATGAGTTCTTCGGGCTGGTCGAGGCCCGCACCAATGCGCTCCTCGAGGCCACCAGCGCCACCGTCAGCCAGATCCAGTGGGTGTTCAACGTGCTGCTCGCTGCGCTGGTCGCGCTGGTGCTCGCCACCGGCGCCCTGATCGTCTCGCGCGTCATCAAGCCGCTCGCCGCGATCAAGACCAGCATCGACGGGCTCTCCAATGGCGAGCTCGAGACACCGATCCCGCAGACCGGCCGCCGTGACGAAGTCGGCGCCGTCGCCGGGGCGCTGCTGCTCTTCCGCGACAAGCTGGTGCAGATCCGCGCCCTTGAGGCCCAGGAGCGGGCGGAAGCTGCGGCGCGCGCGGCGCGTGCCGATGCGATGTCGCGCGTCGTCTCCGATGTCGGCGAGGTCGTCGCCGCCGCCGCCGATGGCGACTTCTCGGCCCGGCTGCAGATCGACGATGCCGACGAGCAGATGCAGAAGCTCGTCGCCGGCATCAACGAGATCAACGCCGTCGTCGACGGCGCCACGACCGAATTCGTCGCCGTGCTGCAGCGCGTCGCCGAGGGCGACCTGACGCAGGACATCGCCACGCAGTATCGCGGCCGCTTCGGCGAGCTGAAGGCGGCGGTCAACGAGACCGTCGAGCGCCTGTCCTCGACCGTGAAGACGATCCAGCTCACCTCCGCCGATGTCGGGCTCTCGGCCCGCGAGATCGCGACCGGTGCGGACGATCTGTCGAAGCGCACCGAGGAACAGGCCTCCTCGCTGGAGGAAAGCGCCGCGACGACCGAGGAACTGGCGGCGTCCGTCAAGGCCTCGGCCCAGGCCTCGCGCCAGGCAGCGACCACGGCCGAGGAGGCGATGCGCGCCGCCGAGGGCGGCGGCGAGATTGCCGGCAAGGCGGTCAGCGCCATGGCCCGGATCGAGGACGCCTCGAAGAAGATCTCCGACATCACTCGCGTGATCGACGACATCGCCTTCCAGACCAATCTCCTGGCCCTCAACGCCGCGGTGGAAGCGGCTCGCGCCGGCGACGCCGGCAAGGGTTTTGCGGTCGTCGCCTCCGAGGTCCGGACGCTGGCGCAGCGCTCGGGCGAAGCGGCCAAGGACATCTCGACGCTGATCTCCTCCTCGAACGCCGAGGTCGGCGAGGGCGTCAAGCTGGTCCGCCAGGCCGGCGATGCGCTGACGCAGATCCTCGCGGCGTCGCAGAAGGTCGCCTCGACCATCGCCGACATCTCCTCGGCCGCGGCAGAGCAGGCCAACGGCATCGAGGAGATGAGCCAGACCGTCGCCCATATGGACGAGATGACCCAGCAGAACGCCGCGCTCTCCGAGCAGAGCGCCGCCTCCGCCAATGCGCTCAACCAGCGCATCACGCAGCTCAACGACCTCGTCGCGGCCTTCAAGACCGGAGGCGACGGCGTCACCAGCGCCTCCATGGCTCACGCCGCCCCGGCCCGCCCGGCCGCGCGGCCGGCTGCCGCACGCAAGCCTGCGGCCGAGCCGCAGCGCCTGCAGCAGCTCGCCGCGACCGCGTTCAGCCCGGCGCCGCGCAAGGTCGCCAACGCCGGCAAGCACGGCGACAGCGGCTGGGCCGAGTTCTGAGCACACCGCCGGCCGCCTTTCGGGGCGGCCGGCATCCTTGCGAAGGCCGCGCGGGCAAAGGCAGAATGAGCGCTTCGACAACTGCCGGCCGAGCGTGCCCCGAGTGACGACCATCGACCAGCGGGATGCCCTGCTCCGGCTCGGCGAGCACCAGCTCTTCACGCGCAGCTGGACACCGTCTGATCCTGAAGCTGGCCGGCTTGCGCCGATCCTGCTCTTTCATGACTCGCTCGGCTGCGTCGAGCTCTGGCGCAGCTTCCCCGAGAAGCTCGCGGTGGCGACCGGCCGGCGCGTCGTCGCCTATGATCGCCTCGGCTTCGGTCGCTCCGATCCGCATCCAGATCAGCTCGGCCTTGATTTCGTCGCCGAGGAAGCGCGCAACGCCGTCCCGCAGCTTTGCGACGCGCTCGGCATCGGCGATTTCGTCGCCTGCGGCCACAGCGTCGGCGGCGGCATGGCGGTGGCGACGGCGGCGCAATGGCCCGGACGCTGCCGGGCGCTGGTCACCATCGCCGCCCAGGCCTTCGTCGAGGACAGGACGCTGGCCGGGATCAGCCTGGCGCGGCGCGATTTCCAGGACCCCGCCAATCTCGCCCGGCTGGCACGCTATCACGGCGACAAGGCACGCTGGGTGGTCGATGCCTGGATCGAGACCTGGCTATCGCCCGCCTTCGCGGACTGGACGCTCGACAAGCCTCTGGCGGCCGTACGCTGCCCGGTCCTCGCCATCCATGGCGATCTCGACGAATATGGCTCGCTCCGCCATCCCCGGCGCATCGCGCAGGGGCGCGGCGAGACCCTGATCCTGGCGGGGATAGGCCATGTCCCGCATCGCGAGGCGGAGGATGTGCTGGTCAAAGCGATCACGGGTTTTCTGGCCGAGGCTCCCACGGAAGGCTAACCGCAACGCAGAACCCCTCTCCTGTAAGGAGAGGGGCAGGGGTGAGGTGTTCGGAGTTGAATCGCGAGCCTCAACCCAACCGCGCGGTGAGCGCAGCCGGAACTGGTCGCAGGGCCTACACCTCACCCTGCCCTCTCCTTCCAGGAGAGGGTTCCCCGCGTTTCACTGGAACAAGGCTGCGGTTGCGCGGGGACAACCTCCCAATCAATCCCCGCCTGCCAAACCTGTCGTATTCTCTCCCCCGTCCCGCCCGACCAAGGGGGCTGTCGCGAGGCATCGTGCGGCCGGGCGGGAGGGCGGTGTCCGTCTTGAACAGTCGTTGCGGGCTGGAATGGCGGAGGGGCCTCGTCGTCCGGGTACGCCCGGTCCTGCCGGACCTGAAAGCACGGCGAGGCACCATCAGAGAACCGCGCGCGGGGTTCGGCAGCGGCGAGCATTTGGCCGCTTCGACATTTCGACATCGACATTCGACATGGCGGCGGAACGCCGCCGCAACCGGACCCCGCGCCCCCCTTGGGATGGCGGTCACCTTCAACCCCTCGCGGCGGAAGCCGGCGAGGCCGCGCTATCGCGCCATGTCCGCGAGCGCCTCGCGCATCGCCGTGCTCGGGATGTGGAACACCCCCTGATAGGGCAGGCTGAGGTCGACGATCACGAACATGATGCTGGAGACGGAAAGCACGCCGATCGCCAGCACGATGGCGCTCAGGGCCCGGCGCGGAATCTGCAGGCCGAAGCTCAGGAAGACCAGGCTGAGCCAGAAACTCAATATGCCGACGAAAAAGCCGCCGGAGGGGGCGTTTGCATCCTCGATGACGTTCCATCGTGCCGACGACGCATCGGCAAAGGCTGCACGGCAGCGCGTCGCGGTGTTTTCGAGGCCCGTGGTCGGAAGCGCGTCGACAGCGGCCCCGATCTCGTTCATCAACCGCGCCAGCGTGCGATCCTCGCCGCGAATGGCCATGCCCGCGATGTCCGGCATGCCCGCGATCGTCGGCGCGACCTCGCGCGGCCAGGTGCTGGCGATCACAGCGGCGGTGTACTGCCGAAGCTTCAGCCTAAGCGGGTCCGCCGTCTCCTTGAATGGGCGCAGGCACTGGTCGAGATTGGCCAGGCGCGCCGCATAGGCGGAGCGGTGGCCGCTGGTGACGTCGAAATGGCTCCGGGTCGTCGACAATTGCAAGGAGAGGATCAGCGCGGCGAAGGTGACCATCAGCCCGGTCACCAGCCTGATCGAATCCATGTTCTCGCTGGTCAGGTGGCGCTCGTGCAGGCGCTTGCGCAAGGCGATGCCTGCCAGCGCGCTCAGGCTGAACAACGCCAGGAACGCCAGGACCAGGAGGAATTCCATGCGATCTCCTTGGCTCGGCCTATTGGGTACGCTCGGTCGGTGTGAGCCTCGGCTTTCGTAACGTCAATCGCTGTGGTCGCTTGGATGAAGCGGGATCAGGGTCCAACGAGCTGGCCGCCATCGACGACGATGGTCTGGGCGGTGACCCAGCCTGCCTTGTCGGAGGCAAGGAAAAGCACGACCTCGGCGACTTCCTCCGGCTTGCCCATCCGGCCGAAGGGAATGCTGGCCAGGGTCGAGCGATAGAGTTCGGGGTTCGAGGTCTTCCGGTCTTCCCATGTCCCGCCGGGGAACTCGATCGAGCCGGGAGCGACGCCGTTCACCCTGATGCCCTGCTTCGCCAGCATCTTCGCCTGGCTCGCGGTGTAGTGCATCACGGCCGCCTTGATCGCACCATAGGGCGCCGACCGGGATGAGGCCCGCAGCGCCGAGATCGAGGAGATGTTCACGATCGACGAACCCGGCTTCAGATGCGGGATCGCCGCATGGCTGCCGCGGACGATCGCCATCATGTCGATAGTGAGCGAAGCGGCCCAGCCCTCCTCGTCATCCGAATGGCCGAAGCCGGAGGCATTGTTGACGAGGACGTCCAGCCCTCCGAGAGCTTTGACCGCCTCGGGTACATAGGCCTCGATCGCCTTGGCGTCGGCGAGATCGACGCTGGCCGCATGGGCGGTCACGCCGAGGGCCTCGATCTCCCGGCGCGTCGCTTCGAGCGGCCCTGGATTGCGCGCGCAGATCGAAACCGCTGCGCCCTGCGCAGCGAACCCCAGCGCGATCGAGCGCCCGATGCCGCGGCTGCCCCCCATCACGATGACACGCTTGCCGGCGAAGTCCTTGGCCATGCGGACGATTCCTTGCTGCTCTGTCGGAGCCTAGATAACCGCAGTGCAAGGCTTCGCTTCAAGGTCAATCGCCCGCTGCCTGCGCATGGCAGCTCTCTCACCGCGGTAACCGCCTTCCAGGTTAGCCCGCCGCTGCCAACGGGAGGGCCGATCAGCTAACTGCCTTCGCCCGCTCCGGCCGCGGGGATAGTTCAGCAATCAATCCCCGCCTCCAAAGCCCGTCTTATGCTTCCCCCGTCCCGCCCGAGCAGGGGGGACATCGCCAATCAACATAAGCTCTCTGGAGGCTACCAGATGACCTGGGCAAATCCGCTCGATTACACGCTCGACCTGCGAGATTTGATGGATGATCACTACGGTGTCGGCGCCTGGACGATGCGCACCGGGGTGAATATCGGTTCCGATATTGCTCCCGCTTTGGCATTGGGCTTCGTCAGACTCAGGACGGGGTACGGTTACGGCACGGTCCGCATTCCGCCGGGCGCCTGGATGATGAAGACAGCGCTGAATCCTGCCCAGCTCAGCGGGATATCGCTGCAGGGAGCGTATGAAGGCGCCTCGCTGATCTTCTGGTCCGGAACCGGCAATTGCTTGGAAGTGACGGGTGCCGGCGGCTACGGCGGGGTTTCGATCGAACGCCTCGGCATTTTCCGTGAAGACGGAACCTCGGGCGGCGTGGGAATCCTGCTGCGCGGCGATGCCCAGTTCCAGCCCGACCAATACCGCATCGAGAACATCTACATGACGGCCGTTGGAACCGGCCGCTGGGGTTACAATCTGCTGATCGATGGCCTGTTGAGAACCAGCCCCCAGGGCATCCGCGTGTTCAATCATCGAAACCTGCAGCTCTTCCAAAGCGGCCAGGCCGGTGCCTATGCGGTCGGCATTTTCAATGCCGTTCAGGGGCATATCAGCAACATCGGCACGTATGGAGGTACCGGAGCGCTCGCCAACAACGTCTATGTCGGCGGGGCAGCAGCGCTCAACACCAAGACGAACAGCTTGACGATCGACCGTCTCAATTGCGGCGGCGAGCTCAACCTCACCAATCTCATCCGGGGTGAATTCCGCGGCAGCTGCGCCGCCATCGCCTTCGATGCGACCTGCAACTACGCAGAAGGCTGGCTCAATGCCGGATCCATCATCGGTGCTCCCGGCCCGTCGACGAACATCACGATCAGGTAAGTCATGGCCAAGCAGGAAAAACTCTTCGCGCTTCGCTGTGCGAGCGCCTCGCGCATCGACTTTTTCGAGGCCTCGGTCGTAATGACCGCCGATGGATCGGTCGAGATCCGGGGCGGGAATGTTCGCGACCCCTACCTGCCGCACGAAGTCTATATCGTGCCGGCGAAGCAGGCTGGCGACGTACGCCCGATCGTCAGCGAGGTTGAACGGGCTCTCGCCGAGAGCGTAGCCCATCCAAGTGGCTCGTCAGACCGTGGAGACATGACCATGGATGTCTTGAGGACTCGGGGCCGGGACGACATCGAGTGCCTCCTGCCCCGGCGGATGCTCGACCTCGTCGTCCGCCGCTTTGACCTCGTCATGGCCGATCAGCATCTCCGGCTATCGGAACGACGCTCGCCTTCGGTCGAGGATGTGCACGCTCAGTAGCGGGTAAGCGGCCCTTTGCGTCGGGGACACCGAGACAATCTCGATGTCCCCGATAGCGCAGCCTGATGCATCAACGCTCCCCAGCCAAAGCCGGTCCCCTCACCCCGGCAGCCGATATTCCTTGAACATCTCCCGCAGCGCCGTCTTCTGGATTTTGCCAGTCGCCGTGTGCGGGATCGCCTCGACCAGCACGACATCGTCCGGCAGCCACCATTTCGCGACCTTGCCGGTCATGAAGGCGAGCATCTCCTCGCGGCCGGGCGTCTTGCCGGGCTTGGGCACGATCACCAGCAGCGGCCGCTCGTCCCATTTCGGATGGGCGACGCCGATCACCGCAGCCTCCGCCACATCGGGATGGCCGATGGCGAGGTTTTCGAGCTCGATCGAGGAAATCCATTCGCCGCCCGACTTGATCACGTCCTTGGAGCGGTCGGTGACCTGCATGTAGCCGTGGGGATCGATGGTCGCGACGTCGCCGGTATCGAAGAAGCCGCGCTCGTCCAGGATCGGCTGGTCGTGCCTGTAATAGGCGCCGGCGACCGCCGGCCCGCGCACCTTCAAGCGCCCGAAGGTCTGGCCGTCCCAGGGCAGGTCAGTGCCGTCATCATCGGTCAGGCGGAACTCGACACCGAACTGCGGATGGCCCTGCTTGACCTTGAGGTCGTAGAGCGCGTCCCCGGTGAGATCGGCATAGATCGGCTTGATCGAGCAGAACGAGCCGATCGGGCTCATCTCGGTCATGCCCCAGGCATGGTCGACGGTGACGCCGTATTTTGTCTCGAACGCCTCGGTCATCGCCCGCGGGCAGGCCGAGCCGCCGATCACCACCCGCTTCAGCGTGTCGAGCCTGCCGCCGGTCGCTTCCAGATGCTGCAGCAGCCCGAGCCAGACCGTCGGCACCGCCGCGGTCAGCGTCACCCCCTCGCCATTGAGCAGCTCCAGCAGCGAGGCGCCGTCGAGCTTGGCGCCCGGCATGACCAGCTTCGCCCCGGTCATCGGCGCCGAGAAGGCCAGCGACCAGCTGTTTGCGTGGAAGAGCGGCACCACCGGCAAGACGACGGTGCGCGCCGACAGGCCCATATAGTCCGGCTGGGCGCAGGCCATGGCGTGCAGCACATTGGAGCGGTGCGAATAGAGCACGCCCTTGGGACCGCCGGTCGTGCCCGAGGTATAGCAGAGCCCGGCCGCGCTGTTCTCGTCGAGATCGGCCCAGGCGAAATCGGCGTCGGCCTCGGCAAGCCAGTCTTCGTAGGAAGCCGCGTTCCGGAGCGAGGTCTCCGGCATATGCGCCGCGTCGGTCAGGACGATGTAGCGCTCGACCGATGGCAGCTTGTCCTGCAGGCCCTCGGCCAGCCCGACGAAGGTCAGGTCGAGGAAGAGCAGACGATCCTCGGCATGGTTGATCAGCTGGGCGATCTGCTCCGGGAAGAGCCTGGGATTGACGGTATGGGTGATCGCGCCCATGCCGCTGATGCCGTACCAGAGCGCCAGGTGCCGATCGGTGTTCCAGGCCAGGGTCGCGACGCGGTCGCCGGGCTGGATGCCCTCCCGCGTCAGCGTCTTGGCGATCTTGAGCGCGCTCTGGCGGATATCGGCATAGGTCGTGCGCCGGAGCGGCCCCTCGACGCTGCGGGAGACGACTTCGCGCGTACCGTGCTGGATCGCGGCGTGGTCGATGATCCGGTGGATCAGCAGCGGCCAATTCTGCATCAGCCCGAGCATGCGTTTCTCCCTGTCGTCTTGCGTCGCTTTTTGGCAGCATAGCCAGCGGACGGCTTGCGGCGAAAGCCCTCGCCTCCGACTAGGAGATGAGTTAGTTTACAAGTAAACGATCTAGGGATGAACGCCTTGTCAGTGCCGCGCCCAATCCCCGCCCCGGAGCCCATCGAGCCGGATCGCGTCTGGTTCCGCTTCATGCGCCTGCACCAGCGCATGCTCGGCCAGATGACCGCCCGCATCCGCGAGCTCGGCCTCTCCATCCCGCAATTCGACCTGCTTTCGACGCTGACCGAGCGCGAAGGCATCAGCCAGAGCGAGCTTGCCGAGCGGCTTTACGTCACCAAGGGCAATGTCTCCGGCCTGGTCGACCGGCTGGTTCAAGCGGGCCTCGTCGAGCGCCGCGCCATCGTCGGCGACCGGCGTTCCTATGCCATGCACCTGACGCCCGAAGGCCGGCGCCTCGCCGAAGCCGGCATGACGACGCAGCGCGATTATGTCGCCCAGACGCTCGGCAAGCTGCCGCATGAGGACCTCGCCGAGCTCGACCGGCTGGTCCTGGCCTGGCGCGAGCGCGCTCGCGCCATCGACGCACCCTGATGTTCGCCGGTCTGGCCTATGCCGGCGGCGGCAACCGCTGCTACTGGCAGGGCGGCTTCTACGAAACCGTCGCGCCTGAGATCGGCCTGAAGCCGCGCCGCATCGTCGGCGCCAGCGCCGGCGCCGGGGCGATGCTCTACAATGCGCTCGGCGTCGGCCCCACCGTGCGCGAGATGCTGCGCGAGGCCTGCACCGGCCGGACTTCCGAGGTCGACTGGGCTGCCTTCCGCCGCGGCGGCCGGCTCTTCCCGGTCGCGGAGATGTATCGCAGCATGCTCGCGAGCCTGTTCACGCCGGAGCGGCTGGCGGCGCTGAAAGCCCAGGCCGATTTCCTGATCGCGATCTCGCGGCCGCCACGCTTCTGGCCGCTGCCGGTGATCACCACGATCGGCATCGGCGCCTACCAGCTCGAGAAGCGCCTGCGCCGGCCGGTGCATCCGACCGTGGGCCGGAAGCTCGGCTTCCGGCCCGATCTGATCCGCATCGCCGACTGCGCCGATCCCGAAGAGCTGGTCGATGCGCTGATGGCGAGCGCCGCCGTGCCGCCCTTCATGCCGGCCGGGAATATCGGCGCCCGCGCCGCGCTCGATGGCGGGCTGGTCGACAGCGCCCCGGCCTGGGCGCTCGCCGAGATGGAGGCGGCCGGCGAGCAGACATTGGTACTGCTGACGCGGCCTTTCGCCGAGGTGCCGCAGGTCCAGAACCGCACCTATGTCCGCCCGTCGCAGGTGATCCCGGTCAGCCAGTTCACCATCCGCAACTGGGAGGGCATCCGCTTCGCCTATGAGCTCGGCGTGAAGGACGGCGAGGACTTCCTGAGGGCGATGGAGCGGCGGAAGGCTGGGTAGCCTTCCACCGTCATTGCGAGCGTAGCGAAGCAATCCAGGAGGACTTGCCGTAGCACCCCGCCTCCCCTGGATTGCTTCGTCGCTGCGCTCCTCGCAATGACGGAAACGCACGCTGCAAGAAGGCCGTTTTCCTCCTCCGCTGCATTCGGCTACGAATTCCATACCACCCGCCGGACCTCCCGATGGCCTCGATCGACCTCACCGCCTCCGCCGCGAGCCTGCGCGCCGATCTGCTCGCCAGACGCTTCACTGCGACGGACCTGCTCGAAGCGACCTTCGCCCGCATCGACGCGCTGAACCCCACGCTCAACGCCATCGTCGCGCAGGATCGCGACGCCGCGCGCGCAATGGCAGCTGAGTCGGATCGGCACATCGCCACTGGGCAAGCCCGCCCGCTCGAAGGCCTGCCGATCACGATCAAGGACGCCTTCGACGTCGCCGGCCTACCCTCCTCGGGCGGTCTGCCGGCCTATAAGGAGCGCGTCCCGCAGGAAGACGCCGCCGCCGTCGCCCGTTTGCGCGCCGCCGGCGCGGTCATCCTCGGCAAGACCATGGTTCCGGTCTTCTCCGGCGATTTCCAGAGCTACAACCCCGCCCACGGCGTCACCAACAATCCGTGGAACCCCGACTATTCGGCTGGCGGTTCCTCGGGCGGGGCAGCGGTTGCGGTCGCCACGGGCATGAGCGCCTTCGAACTCGGCTCCGATCTCGGCTCCTCGATCCGCTGGCCGGCGCAGGCCTGCGGCGTCTTCGGGCTCAAGACCAGCTGGGGCCTGGTCTCGACCTGGGGCCTGATCCCGCCGCCACCGGAACGGCGTACCTTGCGCAATGCCGACCTCGTCGTCGCCGGCCCGATCGCCCGGGCGACCGAGGACATCGAGCTGATCCTGCCGGTGCTGACCGGCCCGCGCGACCCGAATGTCGCTGGCGCTGCCCTGCCCGCTCCCCGCAAGACGGAAGCGAAGGGCCTGCGCGTCGCGATCTGGGCGCAGGAGCCGTTCGCGCCGGTGACGAAGGAGGTCTCGGACACCGTGCGCGAAGCCGGGCGGCGCCTGGCCGAAGCCGGTGCGATCGTCGACGAGACGGCGCGCCCCGGTTTCCGCTTCAGCGAGGCCTATGAGGTCTATGCCCTCCTGAACCACGCCGTCGTCGCCTATGGCCTGCCGCCAAAGGTGCGCGCCCGCATCCAGGCGCAAGCGGCGAAATTCGCCCCCGGCGATCTCTCGCATCAGGCATTGCAGGCGCGCGGCGCCCGGATGACGCCCGGCCTCTACCAGCAGCTCCATCAGCGCCGCCTCGCCCTGAAGCGGCAATGGGCCCGCTTCTTCCAATCTTACGACGTGCTGCTCTGCCCGCCTGCGCCGGTCGCGGCGCAGAAGCACGACCACCTGCCGGATTTCCACGCCCGCCGGCTCGACATCGACGGGGTGGAGCGGCCCTATCTCGACTTCCTGTGCTGGGCGAGCCTTGCCACCGGCGCCGACCTGCCCTCGCTGAGCGCGCCGGTCGGGCTGTCACAGGCGGGACTGCCGACCGGCGTGCAGATCCTCGCGCCCTTCAGCGAGGACCGGACGGCGATCGCGGTCGGGGCCATGCTGGAGAAAACCGGCGCTGGTTACCAGTCACCGAAAGAGCGATAGCTGCCCGGTCAGAGCGGCATCCGGAAGGTGAACCGGGTCTCGTCCGCATCGGAGGAAACCTTGAGCGTCCCGCCATGGGCCTTCGCGATTTCCGAGCAGATGTAGAGCCCGAGACCAAGTCCCTGCTGATGCGGCTTGGCCGAGGCTCGAACGAATGGCTTGAACAGCTCTTTCCGCACCGCAAGCGGGATCGGCTCGCCGGCATTCGCGACCGACAGCTCGAAAGTGTCGCGCGTCTGGTGGGCCCGCACCATGACCGGACGATCCTCGGCGCCATGCGTGAGGGCATTAGCGACCAGATTCGACAGCATCTGCGCGATGCGCGCGCCGTCGCAAGCGATCGGCCCGGACAGATCGAACTCGCTCAACACCTCACGATCGGGCTGCGAGGATCGCAATTCGCCGACGACCCGCTCGAGCATCTCCTTCAGTTCGGGTTCGTCGCCGCGATCGAGCTGGATACCGCCACCGAGCCTGCCCCGCGCGAAATCCAGCACGTTATCGATCAGGCCGGACATCCGCATCAGGCTGTGTCGCATCATTCCAGTCAGCGTCCGGATTTTCGCGATGTCCTCGGTTCGGTCGAGCATGTTCAGCCCCGCAGCGACCGAGGCCACGGGGTTGCGCAGGTCATGACCGAGCACCGCGATGAACTGCTCGCGGACCTCGCTGTTATGGAGCTCGCTGGCCAGGCTGGCCTGGCTCGCAGCGATTTGCCGATGCGCATCGAGATGGAAGGCGATCAATTCGGCGAAGAGCTTGAACATGCCCAGCGTCGCCGGATTGTTGAGCGAGCGGGGCTTGGGATCGATCGCGCATAGCGTGCCGAAGAACCGGCCGTCCTGAAGGATGATCGGCATCGAGATGTAGCTCTGGAGGCCGTACATCTGCGGCGTGTGGTGCCCGCAATAGATCGGGTCCTCCGCGACATTGTCGATGACGACGACGTCGCGATGCTCCCGGATTTCATTGCAGATCGTCGTTTCGACCTTGAGCTCTCCGCCCGGCTCGAGACCGAAGGCGATCTCGTCGCGGACGCCACAGGCGACCCATCGATCCTCGGTGACGCGCGCCACGGCGGCAAAACCCATCCCGGTCGTCCGGCAGACGACGTCGAGGATGGTCGGCACCGCAGCGATCGATGCGATGGCCGCGACGTCTTCGGAGAAATCCTGCGGCATCGGATTCATTGAAACAGCAATCGGCCCATCGGCGATCTTACGTCTATGTCAAAAGACAGGGCGTCAGTCCAACTGGCCTGTTTCTGCGATACGCCATGCCGACGGGCGGCTCTGGCGCGGTGCGGGCAGGTCAAAGCCAATCCGCCAGCGACGGCCGGCGATTGCCGTCGCGCCCAATCGTCTCCGGCGCGGCCAGCATCGCGTTCAGCACCGCCTCCTGCGTCGCCTCGGCAGCGGCGCGGAAGGGCAGGTCGATCCGGTTCTCGTTGAGCACCGTCAGCGGTACGAGATCGGCCTGCTCGTGATGCGCGATCCGGCTCGCGGTCGAGAAGGCGATGGCGATATCGCCGCTGCCATTGCCCCAGAAGGCGCCGAGCCGCGCCAACCCGGCGCCGCAGCGCCGGGCGATGCGGGTGAGCTGCCGACTCTCCAATGGCAGGTCGGTCGCCAGGATGATGATCACCGAGCCGCGTTCCGGCGGCTGGGTGCCTTGCTCGGGCGGCACCGGGCGGCGCCCGTCGGGCAGGACGAGATCGCCGGCATTGCCGAAATTCGCCTGCACCAGCACGCCGACGGTGAAACTGCGGCCATCGAGTTCGATCAGGCGCGACGCGCTGCCGACGCCACCCTTGAACCCGAAGGCGCTCATGCCCGTGCCGGCGCCAACCGCGCCCTCCTCCACCGATCCGCCGCTGGCAGCATCCAGCGCGGCTTCCGCGTCGGCGACGGTCAGGCGCCGCGCCCTGATATCGGAGAGGAAGCCGTCATTGCATTCGAGCACCAGCGCATTCACCGTGCCCGTGCTGCGGCCGATCTCGGGGTTGGCCGCGAGCGCCCGTCCGACCAGCGCCTCGATCCCCGTCGCAACCGAGAAGGTGTTGCCGAGCAGGAGCGGCGTCTCGATCTGGCCGAGCTCGGCGAGCTGCATCAGCCCGGCGCTCTTGCCGAAGCCGTTGATGACATCGACGCCGGCCCTGACCTTCTCGCGGAAGAGATCGCGGCCATGCGGCAGGACGGCGGTGAAGCCGGTTCGGATATCGCCCTCGCGGATCGTGCGATGGCCGACCGCGACGTTGGCGACATCGGTGATCGCATTGAGCGGGCCCGGCGGCAGCGAGCCGCAGATCAGGCCATAGTCGCGCGCCCGCTTGCTCAAGCTCGCCTCGCTCACGCCGCAGCCTTGACCTTCGCCACGGTCACACGCGGCCGCCCCCCGGCGAGCTCCTCGCGCAGCACCAACCGCTCGTCGGCTGCGATCAGGCCGAGCGGCACGTCATGGTCCGGCATGACCGCCGTCGCCGACTTGTTCAGGAAGACGATGACCGGGCGGTTGCCGGCCGCCGCCCAGCGGCGCAGCTGCGTCAGATAGGGCTCCTTGCGCCAGGCCTGCGGTGCGCCGGGGTCGAGCTGGACGAACAGCCAGTTGGTCGCCGGGTCCATGGTGAGGACGAAGCGGGCCTTGTCCGGCTTCCATTCCGGGCCGAGAAAGCTCTGCGTCATCCAGAGGCAGAAGAAGGCGCGGCAATGATCCGGCCGCGTCGCATGGATGCCGCAGCCGCGTCCGGGCAGGCAGTGCCTGCACCAGCTGCCGGCGACGCTCTCGACCGCCGGCACATCATAGACCTTGCAGCACAGCGTGCAGCTGCCGCAGTCGCGGCCGGGCGCCGGCTGGTTCGCCATGCGGGCGGGATCGATCATGCCTGACCTCTTCGAAGGGCGCCGAACCATGCGCATCGTCGTGGCGGCTGGCAAGCCGGTTTGGAATGATTCCAGGCGCAATATCCGCCTCTCAGCCCTCATCCTGAGGAGCAGCCGTCAGGCTGCGTCTCGAAGGATGCTCCAGGAGGCTCCTGAACCATCTGGAGCATCCTTCGAGACGCGATCTGGGATCGCTCCTCAGGATGAGGGCTGCGGATTGGAAGTCGCCTCAAGATTCCGACGCGCCGGCCCCGCTCCGCGCCAGACTCTGCCCCGATCTGCAGGAAAATCGCTCAGCGCTTGCGTCGGCTGCGGTCTATGCTCGCATAAATCACGCATAAACATCGGGAGCCGGGAATGCTGACCAACCTCGCCGTGCGCGACATCGAGACGCTCGTTCACCCCTACACCAACCTCGCCACCCATCGCGAGGTCGGCCCGCTGGTGCTGGAGCGCGGCAAGGGCGTCTTCGTCTACGACACCGCCGGCAAGGACTATATCGAGGGCATGGCCGGGCTCTGGTGCACCTCGCTCGGCTATTCCAATGAGGAGCTGGCCGAGGCCGCCTATGAGCAGCTGAAGAAGCTGCCCTTCACCCATCTCTTCTCCGGCCGTAGCCACGACCCGGCGATCGAGCTGGCCGAGAAGCTGAAGGAGATCGCCCCGGTGCCGATCTCCAAGGTGTTCTACGGCGCCTCCGGCTCGGATGCGAACGACACCCAGGTCAAGCTGGTCTGGTACATGAACAATGCGCTCGGCCGCCCGAAGAAGAAGAAGATCATCTCGCGCCTGAAAGCCTATCACGGCGTCACCGTCGCCTCGGCCTCGCTGACCGGCCTGCCGGCCAACCACACCGATTTCGACCTGCCGATCCCGAACGTCCTGCACACCTCCTGCCCGCATCACTACCGCTTCGCCCAACCCGGCGAGAGCGAGCTCGACTTCTCGGCGCGCCTTGCCGCCGAGCTCGACGAGATGATCCAGCGCGAGGGCCCGGACACGGTCGCCGCCTTCATCGCCGAGCCGGTGATGGGCGCCGGCGGCGCGGTCACCCCGCCGCAGGGCTATTTCGAGGCGATCAACGCCGTGCTGGCGAAATACGACGTCCTGTTCATCGCCGACGAGGTCATCACCGGCTTCGGCCGCACCGGCGAGATGTTCGGCACCACCACCTACAAGATGAAGGCCGACACGCTCTCCTGCGCCAAGGCGCTGACCTCGGCTTATTTCCCGCTCAGCGCCGTGCTGATCAACGAGCCGGTCTATGAGGTGCTCGTCGACCAGAGCAAGAAGATCGGCACCTTCGGCCACGGCAACACCTATGCCGGCCACCCGGTCGGCTGCGCCGTCGCGGTCAAGACGCTGGAGATCTACCAGCGCGACCGGATCATCGAGCATGTCCGCAAGGTCGAGCCGAAATTCCTGCAGCGCCTCACCAAGCTCGCCGAGCACCCGCTGGTCGGCGAAGCCCGCGGCGTCGGCCTGATCGGCGGCGTCGAGCTGGTCAAGGACAAGGCGAGCAAGGCGCAGTTCGAGGCCAAGAAGGGCGTCGCCCTGAAGTCGACCAGCTTCGCCCAGGAGGAAGGCCTGATCCTGCGCGCGCTCGGCGGCGACCGCGTCGCCTTCTGCCCACCGCTGGTGATCAGCGAGGCCGAGATCGACGAGATGTTCGACCGCTATGAGCGCGCGCTCGGCAAGACGCTCGACTGGGTCAAGGCGGAAGGGCTGCTGGCGGGCTGATCCGCGGAATCCCCTCTCCCAAATAGCTTCCTCGGCGAGACGCTGATCGCCCTGGCTTCTCCCTTCCCCCTTGTGGGGAAGGGTATGGGGATGGGGGTGGTGCCGCTTGGTGAGCGTCAGCAGGCTTGCAACAGCGGCAGCTCGATCAGCTTCACCGAGCGCCCCGGCTTTGCGATCCCCACCCCTGCCCCTCCCCACAAGGGGGAGGGGTTCGCGCGTTCACTTTCGCACCGCCCCGCGAAACTGTGCCAAAGCTGACCAAAGCCTCGGTGTGACACGAAAAATGTCACGAGAATTTCAAAATGCCGCCGCCGGCCCGACCCGATCGGCAGTGACATTGGCGGTGCTGACGGCCCAGGAACCGTCGGCGCCCACAACCGGAAACCGAGGATCATGTCGACGCATAAGCCGCGCCACCCCGCGCACCGCACCGCCAGCTTCCACGATGCCAGCGCACGCGAAGCCTATGCATCGCGCTTCCGTCCGATCGCGATTCCTGCCATTCTCGCGGGAACCCGCTGGACCCCAGCCGCGTTGACCTCGCAGCACAGGGACGTTCCGGCGCTCCTGCGCAACGGTTTCGAAGATTGATACGACGACCTCCCACTGAGACCCAAAATGCTTGACCGGCGCAGAGTTCTCCAAACTCTCGCCGGTCTTTTTCTGTCCAGTTTCGGGCTCGGCGGCTACGCCTATGCCTGGGAGCCCGCTCATCAGGGCGTGACCCGCTACCGCCTGAAGCCGGCGCGCTGGCCGCAAGGCCGGCAATTGCGCCTCGCCGTGATCACGGACCTGCATGTCGGCGGCCCGCATATGCCGGTCGCGCGCGTCCGGCAGATCGTCGCACAGACCAATGCGCTGAAGCCGGACCTGACCTTGCTGGTCGGCGATTTCGTCGCGAGCCGTGCCCGTCTCCCAGATGACCCCGTGCCAGCGGAATGGGCGGCCGAACTCGCCCACCTGGAAGCGCCTGCCGGCCGTTTTGCCGTGCTCGGCAACCATGACTGGTGGCAGGACGAGCGCGCCCAGCGTGAACTCAAGGGGCCGACCCAGTCCACCATTGCGCTGGAGGCGGTCGGCATTCCCGTCCTGGAGAACCGGGCGGTCAGGCTCGAAACCAATGCCGGGCCGCTCTGGATCGCGGGGCTCGGCGACCAGGAGGCCTTCGTGCTGCGCCGCCGCCCGCGCGGGCTGCGCTACGGCCTCGACGACCTGCCGGCGACGCTCGCGATGATAAGCGACGATGCGCCGGTGATCCTGATGGCGCACGAGCCCGACATCTTCGCCCGGGTGCCCGCCCGCGTCGCGTTGACCCTTTCGGGCCACACCCATGGTGGCCAGGTCAGGTTGTTCGGCTGGTCGCCGATCGTGCCCTCGCGCTACGGCAACCGCTATGCCTATGGCCACGTCCAAGAGAATGGCCGCGACCTCGTCGTCTCGGCCGGGCTCGGCACCAGCAAGCTGCCGATCCGGTTAGGCGCGCCGCCGGAGATCGTCCTGATCGAACTGGGCTGAACAGCTCCGTCATTGCGAGGAGCAAAGCGACGAAGCAATCCAGGGCCGCGGCGCGAAACCGTCCGGATTGCTTCGCTTACGCTCGCAATGACGCTGAAGCGGGGACGCCTTAGCGGACGATGACCTTCCCGCCGACCGCGGCGCGGTTGTAGAGGTCGATCGCGTCGATGTTGCGCATCCGGATGCAGCCGGACGAGGCCGAGCGGCCGATCGTCTCCGGCTCGTTGGTGCCGTGGATGCGGTAGAGCGTGTCCTTGCCGTCCTGGTAGAGATAGAGGGCGCGGGCACCGAGCGGGTTGTCGGGGCCGCCCTCCATGCCGCCGGCGCGCGGCGCCAGATGCGGCCAACGCTTGATCATCTCGGCCGGCGGCGTCCAGCGCGGCCACTCGGCCTTGCGCTGCATCACCGCGGTACCGGTCCAGCCGAAGGCCTCGTCGCCGGTCGCGACGCCGTAGCGGATCGCCTTCTTGTTCGGCAGGACGAAGTAGAGGAACTTCTCGGTGGTATCGACGATGATCGTGCCCGGCTCCTCGCCGGTCGGATCGTTGATCTCGTACGGCAGATGCGTGATCTGCGTCTCGAAATTCGGCACCAGCGCCATGTATTCGGCATCGCGCGCCGAGAGCGACGGTGCATGAACGGTCTTGTACTGGCAGGCGCCGAGAAGAATCGACAAGCCGAGCACCGTAACGAAAGTCTGCTTCATGGGGTCCACCGCCGGCACCGATACGGTGCTCGTTATGATGAATGCTTCGTTAATAAACGGTGACCCGACAAGGCACGGCCCGGGTCGAACACAACCCGGTCTTACGGCCCAATCGTCTTGCAGGCAATGAAGTTCCTGCGTCGCACTGGCGTCTTGCTGCGTTGCAGTGACAATATGGTCACGCTTGCGGGCTAACCCGTTCGGCTTGCCTTGCGACTATCGGAGACTTGCGCGTGACCACATTGCTGATCAGCCATCCTTCCAGCCTCCGCCACGTCACCCCGCCGGGCCATCCCGAGCGCGCCGACCGGATTCGCGCCGTCGAGCAGGCTCTGGAGGACGAGCGCTTCGCGCTGCTGCAGCGTGTCGAGGCGCCGGAAGCTACGCTCGCCCAGGTCGAGCTCTGCCACCCCGCCGCCTATGCGCAGGCGATCTCCGAGGCTTCGCCGCAGCAAGGTCTCGTCCAGATCGACGCAGACACGATCATGTCGCCGGGCACGCTCGCGGCGGTCCTGCACGGCGTCGGCGGCGCCGTCCATGCCGTCGACGAGGTGATGTCCGGGCGCGTCAGCAACGCCTTCAGCGCCATGCGCCCACCCGGCCACCATGCCGAGAGCGACAAGGCGATGGGCTTCTGCTTCTTCAACAACGCCGCCATCGCCGCCCGCCATGCCCAAAAGGCCCATGGCGCCGAGCGTGTCGCCATCGTCGACTGGGACGTCCATCACGGCAACGGCACGCAGGAGATCTTCTGGGGCGATGCCAGCGTGCTCTATGCCTCGACCCATGAGATGCCGCTCTATCCCGGCACCGGCGCCCCCTCCGAACGCGGCGAGCACGGCACGATCGTCAATGCCCCCTTGCGGGCCGGCGACGGCACGGACGTCTTCCGCGACGCCTTCGAGAGCGCGATCCTGCCGCGGCTCAACGACTTCCGGCCGGATCTGGTGATCATCTCGGCCGGCTTCGACGCGCATTGGCGCGACCCGCTCGCCAACATCAACCTGAAGGAAACCGACTTCACCTGGGCGACGCAGAAGCTGATGGAGATCGCCGACCGCCATGCCGGCGGGCGGCTCGTCTCGATCCTGGAAGGCGGCTACGACCTCGAAGGCCTGTCGAAATCGACCGCCGCCCATGTCATGGCGCTGATGCGGGGGTGAGTATTCCCGTCATTGCGAGCGCAGCGAAGCAATCCAGGGCGGCAGAGCGCGCCCTCCTGGATTGCTTCGTCGCTACGCTCCTCGCAATGACGGCTGCGCCACTCACTCCAGCGGCGCGGTCTCGGCGATCTCGATGCCGAAGCCGGAGAGGCCGACGAAGGCGCGGGTCGAGGACGCCAGGTTGACGATCGAGGCGACGCCGAGATCGCGCAGGATCTGGGCGCCGAGGCCGACCTCGCGCCATTGCTGCGAGCGCAGCGCGTCCGAGCCTTCCTCGCCCTCGACGCTCTTGATCGGCACGCCGGCCGAGCCGTCGCGCAGATAGACCAGCACGCCCTTGCCCTCCTGCTGGAAGCGGCGCAGCACGCACTGGATCGAGGAGGCGCCGCCGAGCACGTCGGCCACGACATTGGCGCGGTGCAGACGGGCCGGCACCTTCTCGCCATCGCCGAGCTTGCCCATGACGAAGGCGAAATGCTGGGTGTCGTCGAAGGGCGTCACATAGACATGGCCGGTCATCTCGCCGAACTCGGTCTTGACCGGGAAGGAATGCACGCGCTCGACCAGCTTCTCGCGCGCCTGGCGATAGGCAATGAGGTCGGCGACCGTGATCTGCTTGAGCCCGTGCTTCTGCGCGAAGGCGGTGATCTGCGCGCCCTTCATCACCGTCCCGTCGTCATTGGCGAGCTCGCAGATCACGCCGACCGGCGGCAGCTCGGCGAGCTTGCAGAGATCGACCGCGGCCTCGGTATGGCCCGAGCGCATCAGCACGCCGCCGTCCTTGGCGATCAACGGGAAGACATGGCCGGGCCGGACGAAGTCGGCGGCGCCCATATTGCCGTTGGCGAGGGCGCGCACGGTGTTGGTGCGCTGCTCGGCCGAGATGCCGGTGGTCAGCCCGTGCTTGACGTCGACGGTGATGGTGAAGGCGGTACCGAGCGGGGCATCGTTGGACGAGACCATCGGATCGAGCCGCAGGCGGCGCGCCTCGCTCGATGTCAGCGGCGCGCAGACGATGCCGCAGGTGTTGCGGATGATAAAGGCCATCTTCTCCGGCGTGCAGAGCGAGGCGGCGACGATGAGATCGCCCTCGTTCTCGCGGTCGTCGTCATCGGTGACGATGACGATCTCGCCGCGCGCGAAGGCTTCGACGGTCTCGGCGACATTGCTTGCGGTCATGGCAGCCTCGCGCGGGCCCTGCAGGCCCAGGAAGTCGTTGGGGGTTACGGCGCCGCCTGTCGCGGCGGCGATGCGCTCGGCGCTTTCCCGCGAGATCCAGGCAGTCGGATCGTTGCAGAGCGCCGTGACGCTGGCGGGCGACAGGCCGACCTGCCGCGCGAAAGCGCTGCGGGCGGTCTTGGTTTGCTGGAGCCAGACATCGAGCTTCATGACGCCAAGCTAATACGCCTCCGCTTCATCCGCAATGAAGCGAAGAGAATTTTTCAGTAATACTGAAATGACCATCTTGAACCGTCATGGTCGGGCTTGACCCGACCATCTCAGGCCGCGAGAGGCCTCAATTGCAGCCTTCTCGTCAGGAGATTCTCGGTTCAAGCCCGAGAATGACGCGTGTGGTCAGCCCTCGAACGGCCAGCGCGGCTCGATCACGCCGACCTGCGCGCGGTGACGCAAGAACTGGTCTGCAAGCACGCAAGCGACCATCGCCTCGCCCACCGGCACGGCGCGGATGCCGACGCAGGGGTCGTGCCGACCCTTGGTGAACATCTCGGTCTCGCCGCCAGTGCGGGTCACCGTGGCGCGGGGCGACAGGATCGAGGAGGTCGGCTTCACCGCGAAGCGCGCGACGATCGGCTGGCCGGTCGAGATGCCGCCCAGGATACCGCCGGCATGGTTCGACAGGAACAGCGGCTTGCCGTCATTGCCGGCGCGCATCTCGTCGGCGTTCTCCTCGCCGGAGAGCTCGGCGGCGCCGAAGCCCTCGCCGATCTCGACGCCCTTGACCGCGTTGATGCTCATCAGCGCCGCCGCGATCTCGGCATCGAGCTTGCCGTAGATCGGCGCGCCCAGACCCGCCGGCACGCCCTCGGCGACGATCTCCAGCACGGCCCCAATCGAGGAACCGGACTTGCGGATGCCGTCGAGATAATCGGCGAAGCGCTCGGCCGCCTTGGCATCCGGGCAGAAGAACGGGTTGTTGCCGACCTCGTCCCAGTCCCAGTTGCCGCGATCGACCTTGTGCGGCCCCATCTGGACCAGGGCGCCGCGCACCACCATGCCCGGCACGACCTTGCGGGCGATCGCCCCGGCCGCAACCCGCATCGCCGTCTCGCGCGCCGAGGAGCGGCCACCGCCGCGATAGTCGCGAATGCCGTATTTCACGTCATAGGTGAAATCGGCATGGCCGGGCCGGTACTTGTCCTTGATCTCGGAATAGTCCTTCGAGCGCTGGTCGACATTGTCGATCAGCAGCCCGATCGAGGTTCCCGTCGTGACCTGCTCGCCATCGGCCTCCAGCGCGAAGACGCCGGAAACGATGCGAACCTGGTCCGGCTCCTGGCGTTGCGTCGTGTAGCGCGACTGGCCGGGCCGGCGCTTATCGAGGTCGCGCTGGATCTCGGCCTCGCTCAGCGGGATCAGCGGCGGGCAGCCGTCGACAACGCAGCCGATCGCAGGCCCATGGCTCTCGCCGAAGGTGGTGACGCGGAAGAGATGGCCGAAGGTGTTGTGGGACATGTGAGCCTGACACGGTGACGCGTCAGGCTCTTAGCCCCATTTCGGCGCAGGCGGAACCCACGCCCCCGAGGGCTCATTTCACGTCGACGACAACGTCGGTGCTCGTGACGAAGCGTCCGCCGCCATCATTCCGGATGCCGTCATACTGCAAAGACAGGCGATCCTGCCCCCGAAAGCCGGGGTTGGGCGTATAGAGCGACACGCGGTAATCGACGACCGTTCCGTCGCATTTGTCGCCAGGCATCTTGAGCGGGTGCTTCACGAGTGCATGCGTGACCCGCCCATGTGCGGGCGGCGTTGCAACGGAAACCTCGGGAGGCTCCCAGGACCAGCATGACCCGTCCGTGTACATCGCGAACGCGTAAGCGAGCACGGGCTTTCCGGCAGTGGTCGTGCGGGTAACAGTTTGATTGCAGCCGCCGAGAACGGTTGCTGTCGTCGCGAGCGCGGCAAGAAGTCTGATCGTCATGGTGTCCCCCAGCCCGTAGCGGGCTGGCGCAGCTAATGCAATCGGTGGTTGAGTCGCAAGGACATGCTTGGCCTGATGGTGAACGGCCCTTGCCGGCTCGCACGACCTCGGGATTGACAGGCCCAGAGCGGTGGGGCTTCTAGGCCCCATGCGACGCAAGGGCTGCATCCTCCTGCGCTCTTGGCGCCCCGGGAGCGTCATCATCGCGGGCACCTAGCCCCGAGCTGGCGAGAGCGCCGCTCGGGGACCGTGGCGCTGGACCAGCCACGATGCGCGCTGCCGCGGCATCGCAACGAGTCCAATCCGCATCCGACCGGACAGGCTCGCAAGGCTTCGCTTTCGCGCGCCGCCGCTCGCACTTCGTCCTGCGCCATCTCGGCGCCGGCAGCCCGCGCTGCCGTCCGGAAATCATCATGTTCAGACTTCTCGGCCCGGGCCCGGCGCCCGTCAGCCTCGCGCGCGCCCTCTCCAAGCTCGGCTATTGCTCGCGCAGCCAGGCCGAGCGGCTGATAGCCGAGGGCCGCGTCCGCGTCGACGGGCGGCTCGCCCGCAATCCGTCCCTGCGCCTGCAGATCGGCCGCGCCCGCATCAGCATCGATGGCGAGCCAGTCCGTGCCGAGCAGCGCGTCTATCTGATGCTCAACAAGCCGCGCGGCATGCTGACGACGCGGCATGATCCGCAGGGGCGCGCCACGATCTATGCCTGCCTCGACGGGATGGAGCTGCCCTTCGTCGCGCCGGTCGGCCGGCTCGATCAGGCGAGCGAAGGCCTGCTGCTGCTAAGCAATGACAGCCGCTGGGCGAACACCATCCTCGACCCGGCCTCCGGCGTCGAGAAGACCTATCATGTCCAGATCGACAGGGTCCCCGACAAAGCGATGATGCAGCGGCTGCGCGCCGGGGCCATCGACGATGGCGAGAGACTGACGACCAAGGCGGCAAGCCTGCTGCGCCATGGCCAGCGCAATGCCTGGATCGAGATGGTGATCGACGAGGGCCGCAACCGGCAGATCCGGCGGATCGTCGAGTCTGCCGGTGGCAAGGTGCTGCGCCTCGTCCGCATCGGCATCGGCGCGCTGGCGCTCGGCGATCTCCCGAAGGGCGCGGTGCGCCCGCTGCAGCCGGCAGAGATCGAACTGCCGCTGCAGGGCGGACGTCGTCAGGCCGCCGAGTGACGCTGGGTCATCAGTGCCCCGTCGCCGGCACGGCCGGCGCGCCTTCCCAGCGCGTGTTCGCCGGCAGGTTCTCGCCCTTCATGATCACGGTGAGCAGGCCGATCTGGGCATAGTCGCCGACATGGGTGTCGTAGAGCACGGTCGCCCCGGCGCCGACGCAGACGCCCTTGCCGAGCGTGACCTTGCCGACCTTCATCACCCGGTCCTCGTAGAGATGGGTCTGCAAGGCGGAATGGGCGTTGACGGTGCAGAAATCGCCGACCTTGATGCAATCGAACTCGGTGATATCGGTGGAATCCAGCCAGACGCCTTGCCCGTACTGCGCGCCGAACAGGCGCAGGAACCAGGGCAGGAACGGCGTGCCGCGCAGATAGTCGAACAGCACCTTGCCGCCCAAGCCCCAATAGAGCACGGCGATCGCCTCGGTGCGCATCGCCCAGAACGACCACATCGGCTTCATCACCGGCTTGTAGACGCCCATCAGCAGCCATTTCATCAGCGCGCAGATCAGCGCCTGGGTGATGGCGATCAACACGGCGCAGCCCATGAAGGCGAGTCCGAGGCCGACCCAGTCACGATCGAAGATCTTCTGCTGCAGCACGAGGTCGACGGCGAGCGTGCCGAAGGTGATGAACAGCATCGCCGGGAAGGAGGTGTGCAGCGCCTCGAAGACGGCGCGCGCCAGCTTCTTGCCGGTCGAGGGCTTGTAGGTCCAGTCGGCGCCGAGATCGACCTTCTGCCGCGTCGGCAGCCTGATCGGCGGGGAGCCGAACCAGGTGTCGCCGGGGCTCATCAGCTCGTTCGCCGGTGGCTTCGACTTGATGCCGATCAGCACCTTGTCGGGAATGACGGCGCCCGGCGGTACGACCGCGTCGTTGCCGACGAAGACCTGTTCGCCGGTGCGGGTCATGTCGAGGCGCATATAGCCGCGCCGCATGTCCTCGTCGCCGAAGATCACCTCGTCGGCGATGAAGTTGCCGGCGCCGATGCCGGTGATGTCGTAGCGGCCGGAGAGGTTGGTCGAGATCTCGGCGCCCTGGCCGATCCTGGCGCCCATCATCCGGTACCAGAAGCGCATATAGATCGTCGCGAACAGCGAGGAGAGCGTCTCCAGCGTCACCTCGGTCGCCAGCGCCACCGTCCATTTGCGGGCGTAGAAGCCCGAATGGATCGAATAGGTGCCGGAGGAGACGCGCGGCAGGATCGCCCAGCGCAGCGCACAGATCAGGA
The DNA here is from genome assembly GCF_058986765.1 of Allobosea sp. GW821-FHT03A12. Taxonomy (NCBI): domain Bacteria; kingdom Pseudomonadati; phylum Pseudomonadota; class Alphaproteobacteria; order Hyphomicrobiales; family Alloboseaceae; genus Allobosea; species Allobosea sp. GW821-FHT03A12. The sequence continues at coordinate 626,654 of NZ_JBYSVZ010000001.1, read as the reverse complement.
AGACCGTGACGGTGATCAGGCCGATCGCCGTCGGCCAGGTCAGGATCGGCAGGTACCAGAGATAGCTGACGTCGGACCAGGTCGCGACCCAGTTGTCGATCTTGTCGAACAGCCAGAAGGCCGGGAAGATCGGCAGCAGGCTGATCGGCGGCAGCACGATCAGCATGACGATATAGAACAGCGTCATCGCCGCCCGGCGCCCGGCGCTCGCCTCGGCTTGCGGCGGCAGGGACTCGACATCGACCATGCCGGTCTTGCGGGCGGGCGAACCGTCCCAGATCTCGGCCGCGCCGATCGTCGCGCCGGGCGCGATCGCCGTGAGATCGCCGATCTCGGCGTGGTCGCCGACAGTGCAGCCATGGCCGAACACCACGGAGGAGCCGGCGTAGACGTCCTTGCCGATGGTGATCTTGCCGATGATGAAATCGGCCCCGACCGCCTCGGCATTGGCGAAGGTGGTCTTCGATCCCAGCGTCGTGCCGTCGCCGAGCGTCACCAGATCGACCGCGCCGGCCTCGTAATCGGAGATGATGACGTCGCGCCCGACCTTGGCGCCGAGCAGGCGCCAGTAGAAGCGCATCACCGGCGTGCCCTGCAGCCATTTGATATGCACGAGCCCGGCGACGCGCGAGGCGAACCACCAGCGGAAATAATAGACGCCCCAGAGCGGGTAGGTGCCGGGCCTTGTCCGGCCGAGCACCAGCCATTTCAGGCCGATCGCGATGAAGCCGGTGACGAGCGTGATCGCGACATAGATGCCGAGCAGCGCGAAGACCTGCGCCATCGCCGACAATTCTTCGCCCGAGAGCAGCATGTAGCTGACGAAGATGCCGAGCCATTGCGCCGTCGACAGGCTGATGATGATCGGCAGCGCGATCGCCTGCGCCAGCCCGCAGAGGAAGCGGCGGCGCAGCGGCGGCGGCGTGAAGGAGAGGTCCTGCTCGGCCTGGATGCCGCGCGAATCGAGCAGCGCCGCCATCGCCCGCAAGGTCCGCGCGCCATAGACGTCCTGCAGGGTGATGCCCGCATAGGCCGGCGTCTCGCGCACGATCGAGATGAAGCGCGCCGCCAGCAGCGAATGGCCGCCGAGATCGACGAAGAAATCCGCCTCGAGCGGCAGCGCCTGCGCGCCGAGCACGCGCTTGGCGGCATCGAGCAGGGCCGCCTCGGTCTCGTTGCGCGGCGGTTCCTGCTCGCCGCTCGCAGCCGGCGCCGTCAATGGCGCGGCCTTCAGCATCTTGCGGTCGACCTTGCCGGAGATCATGCGGGGCAGCGAGCCGACCGGCTCGAAATGCGCCGGGATCATGTAAGGCGGCAGCTTCTCGCGCAGCGACGCCCGCAGCACCGAACCTTCCATCTGCACGCCGGGCTCGCCGACCAGGAAGGCGACGAGCCGCTCGATGCCGTCATCGGTCCGCAACACCACGGCGGCCTGGCTGATGCCGGCCTCGTCCGACAAAGCCGTCTCGATCTCGCCGAGCTCGACGCGGAAGCCGCGGATCTTGACCTGGTCGTCGATGCGGCCGTGGAAGACGATGTTGCCGTTCTCGTCGAGGCTGACGGCATCGCCGGAGCGGTAGAGCACGGGATCGCCGCCGCTGCCGCCGAACGGATTGGCGATGAACTTCTCGGCCGTGAGCTCCGGCCTCAAGTGGTAGCCCTTGGCGACGCCGGGGCCGCCGATCAGCAGTTCGCCCTGCTGGCCGACGCCGGTCAGCTTCATCTCGTCGTCGACGATATAGGCGGTGTAGTTCGGGATCGGCCGGCCGATGGTGACGGTCTCGCCCGGCTCGACCGGCGCGGCGGTCGCCACCACCGTCGCTTCCGTCGGCCCGTAGGTGTTGAAGATGCGCCGGCCGGGCTTCGACCATTTCTGCACGATCGAGGGCGGCAGCGCCTCACCGCCGAGCAGGATCAGCTTCAGCGAGGGCACGTCGGCGGGCAGGATGCCGAGCAAAGTCGGCACCGTGTCGATCACGGTGACGCCGGCCTCGTTCAGGATCGAAGGCAGCTTTTCGGCGTCGCCCATCATCTGCGGCGTCGCGACGAACAGGGTCGCGCCGACGAGATAGGGCGTCCAGATCTCCTCCATCGACAGGTCGAAGGCGACCGAGGCGCCCTGGAAGACCACGTCCTCCGGACCCATACCGTAGAGCGCGTTCCCCGAGCGCAGGAAATGGCAGATGTTGCGCTGGCTGATGACGATCGCCTTGGGCGTGCCGGTCGAGCCCGAGGTGTAGATCAGATAGGCCGGATGGTCCGGCGTGAGCCCGGCGGGACGAGCCGCCATCGGCTTGCCGTCGCTCGCCTCGGCGAGCTGCGACGGGCACCAGACCGTGCGTTCGGTCGCTGCGGCGCGCGCCTTCCAGTCGGTCTGCGTCACCAGCCCCTTGGCGCTGGCATCGTTGAGGCAGATGGCGATGCGCTCGACCGGTGCCTCGGCGTCGAAGGGCAGCCAGGCGGCGCCCGACAGCGTGATCGCGATCTGCGCCACCAGGAGCTCGATGCCGCGCGGCATCCACAGGCCGACCATGTCGCCCGGCCCGACGCCGGACAGCGCGAGCCCGCGTGCCTGCTTCTGCGCCTCCGCCCAGACCTGCGCGTAGCTCAGCCGCTGCTCCCCGGAGATCATCGCCGCGTGATCGGGACGCGCCGACACGCTCGCTGCGAAGATCTCGGCGAGCACCTCGTCGCGCAGCAGATCGGGCCGCTTCTCGCCGGCCAGCATCGCAAGCGCCGTGGCGCCTGAGCCGGCCGTGCCGGCCGAAACTGTGGTGATGTCGTTCATCCTGCTCCGCCGCAGGTCCCGGCCGTATGCCTGGACCGCACCTCATGCCGGACGGCCGCCTCCCCGCGACGACGCGTCCATCAATCCTAGGCCGGACACCCGCAGCCGCGCGGAAGCTCGCCTGCCGGCCGTATAGGAGCAGATGTGACTTAACCGCGGCTGAACGGCAAGCCTGAAGACCTGTGTGCGGTTACGTGTCCGCCCGCTTCCCGCGGCCGGCTGTCACATCCATGTCGCCTTGGCGCCCTCGACCACCAGGATCTTGCCCTGCCAGATCTCGACGCGCGCCGCATCGGCCGTGCCGACCGCCCCGATCAGCGCCAGCACCGCCCGCGCCACGCCGCCATGGCTGACCATCACCGTGTCCGGCGCCAGCCCCTCCAGCACCGGCCGGATGCGCTCGGCCAGCATGCGGTAGCTCTCGCCGCCAGGGGGCACGAAGCCCCATTTGTCGCGTTCGCGGGCCTGGGCGCGCTCACGCTCGCTCGCATTCGTACTCTTGCGGATCTCACGCCAGGTGAAGCCTTCCCAGTCGCCGAAGGTCAGTTCGCGCAGGCGCTCGTCGATACGGAACGCTTCGGGCGGCAAGTCGAGCTCGCGGCGCAGGATCGTCATCGTCTCCCGGGCCCGCTCCATCGGCGAGCAGAGATAATCGACGCTTGCGTAATCCGGGGTCAGTGCCTTGAGCCGGCGCGCCGCCTCCTCCGCCTGCATGCGGCCAAGCGCGTTAAGCGGGATGTCCTTGCCGCCCTGCAAGCGGCCTTCGCGATTCCAGTCGGTTTCGCCGTGGCGAACAAGGAAGAGGCGACCGGGAATCGTCAGCGGAATCATGGCTCGCCTCATGCACGCTGCGGGCCATAACGTCAAAGCGGCGAAAGCGCCGCAGGCCTAAGAGCCTCTGACAGAACCTGGACCTGTCTGGACGTCGGCAATTCGTCCGATCCGCCATGAGCGCCGCGGGCGGGCGAACTCCCGACGCCGAAGGTGGGTCTTGGAGGGCCGCCTGCGGCGTCGGACCGACTTGCCGATATCGAAGGATATCGGCTGCGCGCTCCTCCTGGCATTCGGCTCCTCCAAGACCCATCCAGATAGGTCCAGGTTCTGTCAGAGGCTCTAAGCCTCACTGCCTCGTGAGCTTTGTGGTGGCCGCGCCCCACCGCCCTGTGTAAGAGGCAGGCTCTCGCATCGCTCGACAGTCGCATGAACGCCACGCTGACATTGCCGGATGGCCGCAGGCTCGACCTTGGCGCCAGGCCCCTGCTGATGGGCGTGGTCAACGTCACCCCGGATTCCTTTTCCGATGGCGGCCTTTTTGCCGATCCCGCGGTCGCCATCGCGCACGGGCTGACGCTGGCGCGGCAGGGCGCCGACATCGTCGATGTTGGCGGCGAGTCGACGCGGCCGGACCATATCCGCCTCGATGCGGCAAGCGAACTCGCCCGGGTCCTGCCGGTGATCACCGGCATCGCCGCGCAGAGCGACGTCCCGATCTCGATCGACACCTACAAGGCCGAGGTTGCCGAAGCTGCGCTGAAAGCCGGCGCCGCGATCGTCAACGACGTCTGGGGGGCGCAGCGCGAGCCTGCCATTGCCGGCGTCGCGGCCCGCCACGGCGCGCCGATCATCCTGATGCACAATCGCGAGGAGGTCGATCCCGACATCGATATCCTCACTGACGTCCTGCGCTTTCTCGAACGCTCGATCGCGATCGCTCTGGACGCCGGCGTGCCGCGCGAACAGATCGTCGTCGATCCCGGCATCGGCCGCTTCGGCAAGACTGCGGAGCAGTCTCTCCTGCTGATGCGGCAGCTTCGCCGCCTCGGCGAGCTCGGCTGCCCGGTCCTGCTCGGCGCCTCCCGCAAATCGGTGCTCGGCCATGTCATCGGCAAGGCGGTGCCGGCTGAGCGTGTCGCCGCCAGCATCGCAGCCCATCTCTACGGCGTCACCCAGGGCGCCGCCATCATCCGCGCCCATGACGTCGACGAGCATGTCGACGCCTTGAAAATCTGGGCCGCGATCGGAGCAGCACAATGAGCGCGACCGGGCAGATCTTCATCGAGGCGCTCGACCTCTACGCCTATCACGGCCATTTCGCCGAGGAGGGCCGGCTCGGCCAGCGCTTCTCGATGGACCTGGTGCTGGATTGCGACCTGCGGGCATCCTCGCTCAGCGACGACATCGCCGACACCGTCGACTATGGCGAGGTGGTTGGCCTAGTGACGCGCACCTTCTCGGCCAAGCGCTTCAAGCTGCTGGAGGCGGCGGCGCGGGCGCTTGCCGTCGCGATCCTGGGCGAATACCCGGCCGTGACCCGCGTCGCCGTCACCTTGCGCAAGCCGGCGCCGCCGATCCCGGGCCGGATGGAATCGGTCGGCATCAAGCTGGACTTCACGCGGTGAGCATTGCGGCGACGCTCGGTCTCGGCGGCAATCTCGGCGATCCCGTCGCGGCCTTCGCGGCAGCGCTGGCGCGGTTGCGCGCCCATGACGCCGTCGAGCTCAGGGGCGTCTCCTCGGTCTGGCGCACCGCACCCTGGGGCAAGCTCGACCAGCCCGAATTCCGCAACATGGCGGTGCTGGTCGAGACCTCGCTCTCAGCCGACGACCTGCTCGCGCTCTGCCTTACGATCGAGCGCGAGAGCGGCCGCGAGCGGCGCGAGCGCTGGGGCCCCCGCACGCTCGACATCGACATCCTGACCTATGGCGGAGAGACGATCGACCGGCCGGGCCTGCAGGTCCCGCATCCGCGCATCGCCGAGCGCGCCTTCGTACTGGCGCCGCTGGCGGAGATCGCGCCGGCGATCATGATCGGTGACCAGAAAGTCGCCGCCTTGCTGGCAGCAATCGCGAGCCAGGACATCAGCCGCGATGTCGAGGGGACTTCGCGGCTGGAAGGGATGCTGGCGTCTCAGCCGGGCTGAACGCTCACTCGCCCTTGTCGAGCGAGATGTCCGGCGCGGTCGGCACCTTCATGCCGACGACATGATAGCCGGCGTCGACATGCATCACCTCGCCGGTGATGCCGCGCGACATGTCGGAGACCAGGAACACCGCGGTCTCGCCGACTTCCTCGATGGTGACGGTGCGGCGCAGCGGCGAGTTGTACTCGTTCCACTTCAGGATGTAGCGGAAATCGCCGATGCCCGAGGCCGCCAGCGTCTTGATCGGCCCGGCCGAGATCGCGTTGACGCGGATCTTCTGGGGGCCGAGATCGGCGGCGAGATATTGCACGCTCGATTCCAGCGCCGCCTTGGCGACGCCCATGACGTTGTAGTGCGGCATCCACTTCTCGGCGCCGTAATAGGTCAGAGTCAGCAGCGAGCCGCCATCCGGCATCAGCTTCTCGGCGCGCTGGGTGATCGCCGTGAAGGAATAGCAGGAGATCAGCAGCGACTTCGAGAAATTGGCCTCGGTCGTGTCGACATAGCGGCCGGTCAGCTCGTCCTTGTCGGAGAAGGCGATGCAATGGACGACGAAGTCGAGCTTGCCCCAGAGCTTCTCGATCTCGCCGAAGACAGCGTCGATCGTCGCCCCGTCGGTAACGTCGCAATGGCCGACGACATGGCCGCCGAGCTGCTGCGCCAGCGGCTCGACCCGCTTCTTCAGCGCATCGCCCTGATAGGTGAAGGCGAGCTCGGCGCCGGCATCCGCCGCAGCCTTGGCGATACCCCAGGCGATCGAGCGGTTGTTGGCGACGCCCATGACGAGACCGCGCTTGCCCCGCAGGAGGTTGGCGGTCGGGGCGGCGCTGCTGGATTCAGGCATCTGAGACCTTCGAACTGGACGAACCGGCAAAAGAGAACCGGACGGTCTCATAACTGAGGTGGCGGGGCGGTGGAAGCGCCGTCTGCCGAATTCCTGTTCAGCTTCCAGTATCCGGAGGCAGCCCTGGGTGGCACCTGTCCGTCATTACGAGCGTAGCGAAGCAATCCAGGTGGACTTGCCGAGCAGACCTGCCGCCCCTGGATTGCTTCGTCGCTACGCTCCTCGCAATGACGAGGAGGTGCATCCCGCCTTCCAGAGAGAAACGAAGATCTAGCCCGCCCGCGCCTTCATCAGCGCCGTCAGCTCGGCATCCTCGGTGGGCATCTCGATGTCGATCGAGACGAAGAGGTCGCCCTGCTCGCCCTTCTTGGCGCCGGGCAGCCCCTTGCCGCGCAGGCGGAACTGGCGCGCCGTGCCGGTCAGCGGCGGCACGTTCATCTCGACTGCGCCCGACAGCGTCGGCACATGGATCGGCCCGCCCAGCACGGCGAGCGCCAGCGGCACCGCGACGCGTGCGCGCAGATTGATGCCGTCGACGGTGAAGCGGGAATCGGGCTTCACCTTGATCGTCATCAGCACGTCGCCGGCCTCGCCGGTGAGCGGATGGGTCTGGCCGAGGCCGCGCAGGCGCATGACCTTGCCGTCGACCACGCCCTCGGGGATCGTCACCTCGACCTCGCGCCCACCGGGCAGCTTCACCCGGCGCGTGCCGCCATTGACCGCCTCGGCCAAGCCGACTTCGAGGGTGACGCTCTGCTCCGGCGGCTTCTGCGGCTGGCTCTGCCGGCCGCGCCCGCCGCCGCGCCTGGCCGCCTCGCCGAAGAGCGAGCCGAAGATGTCGGCCGGGTCGAAGCCGGGATCGCCGCCGCGGCCGGGTCCACCGCCGTCGAAATGGAAATCGAAGCCGCCATGCTGCGCGCCGCGGCGCCCGGCGCCCATGCCTTCGAAACCGGAAAAGCGCGGCTTGCCCTCGGCGTCGATCTCGCCGCGGTCGAACTGCTTGCGCTTGTCCGCGTCGCCGATGACTTCGTAGGCGGTATTCAGCTCGGAGAACTTTTCCTGCGCCTTCGGATCGCCCTGGTTGCGGTCGGGGTGCAGGTCCTTGGCGCGGCGGCGATAAGCCTTCTTGATCTCGGCCTCGTCGGCCGATTTCGCCACGCCCAGAACCTGATACGGATCACGCATTCAAACACCCCCAGAGGACTCGTATTCCGGCGTACCGGAACCGCATCCTAGATGGGAAGACTGTGGCGCAGTTGCAACAGGCCAAGAGAGGCTCTTAGACCGTGCCTTTCCACGGCTTGGCCTCGGTCACCGCCCATTCGCCACCCGAAGGCCGACAGGCGGTGCCCTGCAGCTTCACCGGACCGGTCTGCAGGCTCATCGCGGCCAGGAAGGCGCGGCAGATCTCGTCCGATTTCAGGAACGGCCCCCCGACCGGGGTGAAGGTGCCCTTCATGCCGCTCTGGGCATTATCCCAGGAGACCGGCGCGCCATTGCCCTGTGGGTCGAGCGCCAGCGCCATCGCGCCTTCCGCCCGGCGCCAGTCCTCGGGGCCGAGATCGGGCGCGAGCGTGACGAGCGGGCTCTTGCCCTCGACGGCGCGCGCCGGCAACACCGAGGCGGTGGTCATCGCGACCTCGTCCTCGGCCTTGCTCGACAAACCCATGATCGGGAAGGAGATCGAGCAGCCCGCCGAGGCCAGCCCGAGCAGGAGCACGCCGAGGAGCGATGCCCCTGATGCAAGGGGACTGCGCTCACGCGGCCTCTGGCTCCGCTGCGCGCGGGGCTTATATATGACTGCCAACTCAAACCGCATTACGGATCGCGCTCGCCCGACGCTTCCAAAACTTGCGAGGATTTAAGACGTGAATCCGTTAACGAGCGGTGACTTCACCGAGGCTAAGGAGCCTTTCGCCCTGTTCGAAAGCTGGCTGGAGGAAGCCAAGGCCTCCGAGCCGAACGACCCGAACGGCATGGCGCTCTCGACGGTCGATGCCGACGGCATGCCCAATTCGCGCATGGTCCTCTTGAACGGCCGCAGCCCCGAGGGCTTCGTCTTCTACACCAACACCCAGAGCCAGAAGGGCGAGGAGCTGGCCGGCCAGCCCAAGGCGGCCGCGCTGTTCCACTGGAAGAGCCTGCGTCGGCAGGTCCGCATCCGCGGCCCGGTCAGCCGGGTCAGCGACGCCGAGGCCGACGCCTATTTCCAGTCGCGTCCGCGCGACAGCCGCATCGGTGCCTGGGCCTCGCAGCAGTCCAGGCCGCTTGAGAGCCGGTTCGCGCTTGAAAAGGCGGTGGCAAGCTATGCGCTGAAATTCGGCGTGGGCGAGGTGCCGCGCCCGCCGCACTGGACCGGCTTCCGCATCGCCCCGGTCTACATGGAGTTCTGGCGCGACGGCGCCTTCCGCCTGCACGACCGCATCGTCTTCCGCCGCGCCGCTCCCGGCGACGCCTGGACGAAAGCCCGGCTCTATCCCTGAGGGAAAGTCACAAATACATGGCCATGCCCAAGTTCGACTTCCCGAAGACGGAGCCTGGCAAGCGCCCGGTCATGCTGCTGACCGGGGCCAGCCGCGGCATCGGCCATGCCACGGTGATGCAGTTCGCCATGGCCGGCTGGCGCATCCTGTCCTGCTCGCGCCAGGCCTTCTCGGACAAATGCCCCTGGCCCTCGGGCGCAGACGACCATGTCCAGATCGACCTCGGCGACCCCGAGGATACGATGCGCGGCATCGCCGAGATCAAGAAGCGCCTCGCCGCCGAAGGCGGCAAGCTCAACGCGCTGGTCAACAATGCCGGCATCTCGCCGAAGGGGCCGAAGGGCGGCCGGCTAGGGGCGGCCACGACCTCGTTCAACGACTGGCACCACGTCTTCCAGGTCAATTTCTTCGCGCCGATCATGCTGGCGCGCGGCCTGCTCGACGAGTTGACCGCCGCCAAGGGCGCGATCGTCAACGTCACCTCGATCGCCGGCTCGCGCGTCCACCCCTTCGCCGGAGCCGCCTATGCGACCTCGAAGGCGGCGCTCGCCAGCCTGACCCGCGAGATGGCCGCCGATTTCGGCCCGCTCGGCATTCGCGTCAACGCGATCTCTCCGGGCGAGATCGACACCGCCATACTCTCCCCCGGCACCGACAAGATCGTCGAGAAGCTGCCGATGCAGCGCCTCGGCAGGACGGAGGAGGTCGCCAGGGCGATCCATTTCCTCTGCACCGACGCCTCGAGCTACGTCACCGGCGCCGAGCTCCACATCAATGGCGGGCAGCACGTGTGAGCGGGCAGGACAACGGTCAGGAAAACAATCGAGTCATTCGGTTCCCGAATCCCGCCCGCGCCGCGGCGCGCCCGGTGCTCGCCGCCTCGGTCGCCGTCTTTCGCGACGGCAAGGTCCTGCTGGCGACGCGGACCCAGCCGCCTGCCGACCAGCTCTGGTCGCTGCCCGGCGGCAAGGTCGAGGCCGGCGAGAGCCTGGAAGAGGCGGCGCTGCGCGAGTTGGAGGAGGAGGTCGGCGTCACCGCCCGGATCATCGGCTTCAATCGCCATGTCGAGATCGTCGGTCGCGATCCCAAGGGCGTGGTGACCCATCATTTCGTCATCGCCTCCTTCGTCGGGGAATGGCTTTCGGGCGAGCCGCGGCCGGGACCTGAGGCCGGGGCGGTCAAATGGGTCGATCCACTGAAGCTCGGCGGCCTGCCGACGACGCGCGAGCTCGGCGACGTGCTGCGTCGCGCTGCCGCCATCGTCGCTGGCAACGGCGCATGACGAAAAGCGCGCTCGCAGCCCTGATGCTCGCCGCACTGGCCGCGAGCCCGCAGGCGCTGCTGGCCCAGACGCGGCGGCCGGCCCAGCCGCAGCAGCAGCGCCCGGCCGAGCCGGCTCCGGAGCCTGAATCACCGGCCCCGCCCTATGAGCCGCAATTGCTGCAGCTCGCCGAGATCATCGGCTCGCTCGCCTATCTGCGCACGCTCTGCGAGACCCGCGAGGCGCAGGATTGGCGCGAGCGCATGGCGACGCTGCTCGAGTCGGAAGGGCGCTCGCCGCAGCGGCGCGAGCGGCTGGCGAGCGCCTATAACCGCGGCTACCGCGCCTATTCGGCGACGCACCGCACCTGCAGCGACGGCTCGCAGGAGGCCTCCGCCCGCCTCGCCCAGGAGGGCGAGAAGCTCGCCAAGGCGCTGGCGAGCCGCTTCGGCGGCTGACGCAGCAGCCCGCGAAACCAGTTGCCCGCTTTCGGGACAATCCAGGGCTCTGACAAGGAGTTAGATCGCCATTTCGTATCCGGCTGGATGCGGGTTCGCCTGCTTTCGGCACGGGCTTGCGCCATTCTTAGGCAGAATTGTCCCCCGCGAATTAACCTTTCTTAAAGACCATGATGGCGCCCGGCCGCCGCCGGCCGTATCCTTGCCGGGCAAATCAGCGGAATGGTCGCGATCCCATGCGCGCCCGTTCCGTCCGACAGGTTCCTTTCGACGCCGGATACCGCTGCCTTCATGTCCGCTCTCTCCGACGACCTGCCGCTCGACCCGACCCTCGCCGAGGACGTCAAGGACGCCCGGCGCGTCGCCTATTGCTATGTCGAGGACGCCTTCGCCGAGGCGCGCCAGGACGGGCTCGACTCCGACTCGCTCGCCCATGCCGCCCTGTTCGCGGCGATGCGCACGCTGGTCGAGACCTATGGCGAGGAGGCGACCGCCGTCTTCGCCGAGGCCTTGCCGGAGAAGATCCGCTGCGGCAACTTCACCACCGGCACGCGGCACTAGCGAAAGCCGGCTGCTCGGGCTTGACCCGAGCATCTCAGACCGGAAGAGGCTCCAGCCGGCCTCTTCAGCCGATTGCTTGCGCCTTTCGCGCCGTCTCCGCCCGACTGAGCAGCAGGTCGCGCTCGCGCCGATTCCGGGTCATCCCGGCGGCGCGGGTGAACTCGGCTTCCGCCTCGCCATGGCGGCCGAGCTTGACCAGGAAATCAGCGCGCACGCTCGGCAGCAGATGGTAATTCTTCAGCGCCGGCGCCGAGGCGAGCGCATCGACCAGAACCAGCCCTGCCGCCGGCCCCTCCGCCATCGAGACCGCGACGGCGCGGTTGAGCTCGATCACCGGCGACGGCGTCAGTGCACCCAGCGCACCATAGAGCGCGGCGATCCTGCGCCAGTCGGTCTGCTCAGCGGTATTGGCGCGGGCATGGCAGGCGGCGAGCTCGGCCTGCAGGACATAAGGGCTCGGCGTGGCGGACAGCCTGCGCGCCGTCTCCAAAGCCTTGAGGCCGTGATTGATCAGCAGCCGGTCCCAGCGCGCCCGGTTCTGGTCGAGCAGCAGCACCGGCTCGCCATCGGGCCCGATCCGGGCGCGCAGGCGCGAGGCCTGCAACTCCATCAGGGCGACGAGGCCGTGCACCTCCGGCTCCTGCGGCGCGAGGCCAGCGAGGATGCGCCCGAGCCGCATCGCCTCCTGGCAGAGGGCCGGGCGCACCCAGTCCTCGCCCCCGGTCGCGGCATAGCCTTCGTTGAAGATCAGGTAGACCACCTCCAGCACCGAGGCGAGGCGGTTCGCCAGCTCGGGCCCATGCGGTACCTCATAGGGCACCTTGGCCTCGGCCAGCGCCTTCTTCGCCCGGACCAGGCGCTGCGCCATGGTCGGCTCCGGCACCAGGAAGGCGCGCGCAATCTCCTCGGTGGTGAGGCCGCCGATCAGGCGCAGCGTCAGCGCGAGGCGCGCCTCGACCGAAAGCACAGGATGGCAAGCAGTGAAGATCAGGCGCAGCAGGTCGTCGCCAAGCTCGTCGTCGAGCGCGTCCTCGATCCCGGCGATCGGATCGTCCTCCTCGTCGAGGTCGCGGCCGATCTCCTCATGCTTGCGCTTCAGCATCTTGGCGCGCCGGAGGTCGTCGAGGGCGCGGTGCTTGGCGGCCTGCATCAGCCAGGCGCCGGGATTGCGCGGCACGCCCTCATCCGGCCATTGCTGGAGCGCGGAGACGAGCGCGTCCTGCGCCAGCTCCTCGGCCCGGCCGACGTCGCGGGTGACGCGGGCGAGGCCCGCGATCAGCCGGGGGGCCTCGATCCGGAAGACCGCCTCGATGGCGCGGTGTGCATCGCTTGCCGTCATGGCCTGCGATACACACCATCAACATCGTGGCTGGCAAGCTGCTCAGCCGTTGCCGACCTCGCTCTTGAGCCGATCCCAAGTCGCGGCGGCCTCCGGCGAGACCATCTCGCCGAAATCGGCGATGTCGACGACCGGGCGGATCTCGATCTCGGACGGGCCGGGCATCGGGTTGGGACAACGCTTGACCCAGGCGATGGCTTCGTCGAGCGACTTGCACTCCCAGAGCCAGTAGCCGGCGACGAGCTCCTTGGTCTCGGCGAACGGCCCATCGACGACGGAACGCTTCTCGCCGTCGAACTGGACGCGTGCGCCCTTCGCACTCGGCTGCAGGCCGTCGCCGCCCTTCATGATGCCGGCTTTCACCAGCTCTTCATTATAGGCCATCATCGCATCGACCAGTTCGCGGGTCGGCGGGGCGCCAGCTTCGCTATCCTTGGTCGCCTTGACCAGAACCATGAAACGCATCGGTCTTCTCCGTTTGATGGGAGCAGTGCAGGCCTCGCCTGCCACCCTCCGGGTTGAATGGGGTTTGAAAGCCTTCGTCCGATCAGCCGGCGAGCTTCGCCGACTCCGCCCGCACGCGCTCTTCCTGCTCGCGCAGCTCGGGCGTCAGCACCTCGCCGAAATCCTCCATCTCGAAGATCGGGCGCAGCTCGATCTCGGTGCCGCCGTCGAAGGGCGCGCGCTTCAGCCACTCGACGGCCTCGTCGAAGGAGCGGACCTGCCAGATCCAGAAGCCGGCGAGCAGCTCCTTGGTCTCGGCGAAGGGCCCGTCGAGGACCGTCCGCTTTGCACCGTCAAAGCGCATGCGCAGCCCCTTCGCGCTCGGATGGAGCCCGTCCATCGCCAGCAGCACGCCGGCCTTCACCAGTTCCTCGTTATAGGCCCCCATCTTGGTGAGGAGGTCCTCGTCCGGCATCACGCCGGCTTCGCTGTCCTTGTTGGCCTTGACCAGAACCATCACACGCATCGGTCTTCTCCCATCTCTACGCGTTGGCTTCGCTTCGGTATGGAGCGAGAAAAATCCCGCCCTCTGTCTTCACGTCGAACGAGGCTCGCCCCGATCGACAGGCTTCCGAAAATTTTTCAGCCCCTGGCCGCATATTTTTCGCGGCGGGCGATTTCGGCGACGCTCGGCTCGGCGAACTCGAAGGAGCCGGTGGTGACCTCGCCCTCACGGCGATAGGTCGCCATGATGACGCCGGTGCTGGAGGCGCTGCTCTCGACCAGCTTGAAGGCAGCCGGCATCGCGCCCTTGCCGAACAGCCGCTTGCCCTTGCCGAGCACGACCGGGAAGGTCAGCAGCGTGATCTCGTCGATCAGGTCCTTGGCGAGCAGCGCCTGGATCAGCTCGCTCGAGCCCTGCAGCAGGAGCTTGCGCCCATCCTGGCGCTTCAGCGCTGCGACCTCAGCGGCGGGATCGCCGCGCAGCGCGACGCTGTTCTGCCAGCTCAGGGTCTGCGGCTCGGAGGTCGCGACATATTTGGTGATGGCGTTGAACTTGACCGCGATTGGATCGTCACCGGCATAGGGCCAGTGCGCCGCGAAGATGTCGTAGGTCCGACGGCCGAGCAGCAGGTCGAACTCGTCGGACAGGGCCTTGTCCATGACCTTGCCCATCGCCTCGTCCCAGTAATGGAAGGTCCAGCCGCCATGGCTGAAGCCGCCCTGCGGATCCTCATGCGGGCCGCCCGGCGCCTGCATGACGCCATCGAGGGACACGAAGGTGGCGGCAACGACTTGTCTCATCTGATCTCTCCCGAACTCGCGGGAACCTGGCCCCGCATCGCGTCCTTCGAAGCTCGGGCGGGTGCCGCCATGACCTGCGGCCGTCCGCTGCTTCTTACCGACACGTCGAACGGGGAAACGCCGGATCGACAGCACCCCGAAAAAATTTCGTCGGCCTCCGGCTGCATGCGGCACCCGTTTCCTGTCTCCCTGGTCGCATCGGTTGAGCCTTTGGCCGAAGCACCCTAACTATCGGGGCGAATGGCGCCCCGCGCCGAAACTAAAGATCGCTCAGAGAGCCCCCCGCCATGCCGGCAACCAGACTGGTCGACCGCGGCGTCATCCGCGTCAGCGGCGACGACACCCGCGACTTCCTCGACAACATCGTCACCAACGCGATGGAGAGCGTCACGCCCGAGCGCGCCGGATATGGCGGGCTGCTGACACCGCAAGGCAAGATCATCGGCGATTTTCTGGTTGTCGCCGTGCCGGACGCGGAGGGCGGCGGCTTCCTGCTCGACACGCCTTTGCTCCAGATTCCCGACCTGATGAAGAAGCTGAAGCTCTACAAGCTGCGCGCCAAGGTGGCGCTCGACGATCTCAGCGAGAGCGCGGCGGTGATCGCCGCGACCGATGGCGGCAAGCTGCCGGCCGATGCCGGGCTGGTCTATGCCGATCCGCGCATCCCTGAGCTCGGCGAGCGCGCCGTCGTCGACCGCGATGGCGCCGACGAGCTCGTCGACGGCGGCATGGACGACTACCACGGCCGCCGCATCGGCCTCGGCATTCCCGATGGCGGGCGCGACTTCCTCTATGGCGACGCCTTCCCGCACGAGGCGCTGTTCGACCAGCTCGGCGGCGTCTCCTTCAGGAAGGGCTGCTATATCGGCCAGGAGGTGGTCTCGCGCATGCAGCACCGCGGCACTGCCCGCTCGCGGATCGTGCCGATCGTCTTCAGCGAGGGCATCAACCCGGATGACGGCGTCGAGGCCAGCGCCGGCGGCAAGACGCTCGGCCGCGTCGGCTCTTGCGCCAATGGCCGTGGGCTCGCCCTGCTCCGACTCGACCGGGTGGCGGATGCGCTCGCCGCCGGCCACAGGCTCGATGCCGGCGGCCTCGAATTCACGCTGGCGCCGAAGCCTTCCTTCATCCGCTTCCCCTATCCGGGCGAGCCAGAATTCGGAGCAGCGGCATGACTGACGTCACCGGCGGGCGCGAGGCGGTCGAGGGTCCCGACGGCAAATATCGCTGCATCTGGCCGGGGAGCGACCCGCTCTATCTCGCCTATCACGACACCGAATGGGGCGTGCCCGAATACGATTCCCGCACGCTCTGGGAAAAGCTGATGCTCGACGGCTTCCAGGCCGGCCTGTCCTGGATCACCATCCTGCGCAAGCGCGACGCCTTCCGCGCCGGCTTTTCCGGCTTCGAGCCGGAAACCGTCGCCCGCTTCGGCGAGGCCGATGTCCAGCGACTCCTGGCCGATGCCGGCATCGTGCGCCATCGCGGCAAGATCGAGGGCACGATCCGCAATGCCCAGGCCTATCTCAGGCTCAGCGAGAAAGGCCCGTTCACCGATTTCCTCTGGAAGCATCTCGACGGGCGCGTGATCCAGAACAGCTTCCGCACCCACGAACAGGTGCCGGCCGAGACCGCCGTCTCCAAGGCGATCTCGAAGGAACTCAAGGCTGCTGGCTTCACCTTCTGCGGCCCGACCATCGTCTATGCGGTGATGCAGGCCTGCGGCATGGTCAACGACCACCTGACCGGCTGCTTCCGCTGGCAGGAATGCGCGGCGCTCGCCAGCGACACGCGCCCCGCCGCCTGATGGCCAAACCGCCTGCCCCACCGCGCGCCTGGCAACGCATGCTGTCCGGCCGCCGGCTCGACCTGCTCGATCCCTCGCCGCTCGATGTCGAGATCGAGGATATCGCCCATGGCCTTGCCCGCGTCGCGCGCTGGAACGGCCAGACGCGGGGTGCGCATTCCTTCTCGGTGGCGCAGCATAGCCTTCTGGTCGAGGCCATCGCCGGCCATCTCAACCCGGACTGGCCGCGGGACTGGCGCCTGATGGCGCTGCTGCACGATGCGCCGGAATACGTCATCGGCGACATGATCTCACCATTCAAGGCGGTGATGGGCGATGCCTACAAGGGCGTCGAGCTGCGCCTGCTGGCGGCGATCCATCTGCGCTTTGGCCTGCCGGCGGCGACGCCGGCGGTCGTCAAGCGCAAGACCAAGGACGCCGACAAGATCTCGGCCTTCCTGGAAGCGACCGAGCTTGCCGGCTTCGAGCGCGAGGAGGCGCTGCGCTTCTTCGGCCGCCCGCAAGCCCTGCCGCGCGAGGTGCTGGCGCTGCTCGAGCCGCAGGCGACGGAGGACGCGCAGGGAGCGTTTTTGAGGCGGTTTAACGAACTGACAGGATGAGGCGCGGGATCCCCTCTCCTGGAAGGAGAGGGGTAGGGGCGAGGTGTTCGGACTGCAAACGTTGGCCTGAACCCGACCGCGCGGTCAGGTCTCGCGGCACTGGTCTGACCTCCTACACCTCACCCTGCCCTCTCCTTACAGGAGAGGGTTCCCCGCGGTCCTATTGCCAGCTGGTTAGCGCTTCGACCTCAATAGCAGGAGACAAACTCCCGATAGACCCAGCCAACCACATGGTTGCGGCCGCGCGGGCTGATCAGCGCCCAGGCCCGGCCGCGCTCGTCGGACGAGGTGTTGATCACGCGGATGCCGGCGCCGTTGGTGACGCGGCCGATGATCTCGCCATTCGGCGTCTCGCGGATGTTGAGGGGCGTGCCGGTCGGGTCGGTGACGGCGCAGCGGTTCTGGGCGAAGGCCGGCGCGGCCGCGAGGCAACTGGCGAGCGCGGCGGCGAGTAGGCCGAGGCGGATGGCGGTCATGAACAAATCCCCTGATCGTCAACCGGCACGCCCCGCGCCGTGACACGCACTGGCAATGGCGCCCTCAGGGCCGCTTTCGCTTCGGCGCGGGATTATTTCCATTTCGGATCAGATCATCTGACATTCTCTGCCATTCCCGACAAAATCGAATACCTGCATACTGCGTTCACCTGATGTAGGTGAGAGACAAGAACTATGACCGTCCCGACCAGCTTGAACCTTCCCGCCGGCGTTGTCGTCAAGGGCGCGCTCGCCGAACGCTATGACGAGGTCCTGAGCCATGATGCGCTCGCCTTCGTCGCCGAGCTGCAGCGCCGCTTCAACGAGACCCGCAAGCGCCTTCTCGCCGTGCGCAAGGAGCGCCAGAAGCGCTTCGACGCCGGCGAGACCCCGGATTTCCTGGCCGAGACCAAGCACATCCGCGAGGGTGACTGGAAGGTCGCGACCATCCCCACCGATCTACTCGACCGCCG
Source organism: Allobosea sp. GW821-FHT03A12 (assembly GCF_058986765.1). Taxonomy (NCBI): domain Bacteria; kingdom Pseudomonadati; phylum Pseudomonadota; class Alphaproteobacteria; order Hyphomicrobiales; family Alloboseaceae; genus Allobosea; species Allobosea sp. GW821-FHT03A12. Next base: position 608,896 of record NZ_JBYSVZ010000001.1, on the reverse strand, counting down.
CGTCGAGATCACCGGCCCGGTTGATCGCAAGATGATCGTCAACGCGCTGAATTCCGGCGCCAAGGTCTTCATGGCTGATTTCGAGGACGCCTCCTCGCCGGTCTGGGCCAACATGGTCGAAGGCCAGATCAACCTGAAGGACCGCTGGGCCGGCAAGATCGACTTCACCGATGCCGGCAACGGCAAGGCGTACAAGCTCAAGGACAAGCCCGCCGTCCTGATCATCCGCCCGCGCGGCTGGCACCTGCCGGAGCGCCATATCGAGATCGACGGCGAGATCGCCTCGGGCGCGCTGGTCGATTTCGGCCTGTATCTCTTCCACAACGCCAAGGCGGCGCTGGCGCAGGGCTCGGGCCCCTATTTCTACCTGCCCAAGCTCGAGAGCCATATCGAGGCACGTCTCTGGAACGACGTCTTCGTCGCTGCCCAGACCGCGCTCGGATTGAAGACCGGCACGATCAAGGCGACCGTGCTGATCGAGACCCTGCCGGCCGCCTTCGAGATGGACGAGATCCTCTACGAGCTGCGTGAGCACATGGCCGGCCTGAACTGCGGCCGCTGGGACTACATCTTCTCCTTCATCAAGAAGCTCGCCCGCAACAAGGCCTTCGTCCTGCCCGACCGCTCGCAGGTCGTGATGACCAAGGCCTTCCTGCGCGCCTATTCGCTGCTGCTGATCAAGACCTGCCATCGCCGCGGCGCCTTCGCCATGGGCGGCATGGCGGCGCAGATTCCGGTCAAGAACAACCCCGAAGCCAATGCCGCCGCCTTCGCCAAGGTCAAGGCCGACAAGGAGCGCGAGGCTGGTGACGGCCATGACGGCACCTGGGTCGCCCATCCCGACCTCGTCCCCGTCGCGATGGAGGTGTTCGACCGGCTGATGCCGCAGGCGAACCAGCTCGGCAAATTGCGCGAGGACGTCCAGGTCGGCCGCGACAACCTGCTTGAAGTGCATGAGGGCACCCGCACCGAGGAAGGCTTCCGCGAGAACATCCGCGTCGGCGTGCAGTATCTCGAAGCCTGGCTGCGCGGCCGTGGCGCGGTGCCGATCTACAACATGATGGAGGACGCCGCGACCGCCGAGATCAGCCGCGCCCAGATCTGGCAGTTCGTCCAGTACGGTGTCGCGCTCGAAGGCGGCGCCAAGGTCGATGCCGAGCTGTTCAAGCGCTGCCTGCCCGAGGAGATGGCGCGGGTGAAGAGCGAGCTCGGTGCCGAGGCCTATGACAAGGGCCGTTTCCCCGATGCGATCGACCTGTTCTCGAAGCTCTCGCTGGCGCCGGAGTTCGAAGAGTTCCTGACGGTGCCGGCTTATAGCGAGCTGGGCTGAGCCAATCGCCCGCGCCGCTCATCCGGGCGGCGCGGCTCCTTTTTTTGACGATCAATCGGAAACTTTGATTCTGGCCGGTTCGAGTAGAAGCGGCCATTCTCTCTTGCTGAGCGCTAGCTAAGATTGCCCTTCGATAGCCACCTAGAAAATAAGAGAAAATCACAAATACAAATAGCTGACACGATTAGGAATAGTCTGAATCGAAATTCAGCGTCGCTATGATATGAATAAATATACATCATCGGACCTAACATCAACAAAGATATCAATAATCGCCGATATGCAATTTTCGTTACTCTCTCCCTACGAAAAGTAACAACCAAAGATATTATCATAACTACGATCATCGAGAGCGGACTAACTGCAATCTGATACAAAATATCAGTCATGATTGCGCCTATTGAGAGGCTGCTGACACTACAATAGCTATGCCAGAATCCATAGAGTTCGACAAGCAGCGCGAGACCGTCCGGTCAGTGACGAGAACCTGTTTACGGCAAGCTCAGCTGATTCAACAACCCGCGCGCTCAATGGCGCGCAGGTCCACTGCTTTTGTTCCTGGTCGCAGATTTTTGCCTCTCCCCGCAAGCGATCGGAAGCCGACATTCCACTTGACGATGACTGTCGGTGCCGACAGTGTCCCGGGGCATGTTCAGGAACCGCACCCTTTGCGACCGACGCCGACGCCGCTTCACCCAAGCGGCGGCTTTTTGGCTGCGCGTCGATCAGCGTCCTTCCGCGTCGTGAGCGCCTCATTGTAGGCCCCATTCGCCGGAACGGCCCGGCCCGCATTCCTGATCCCCCGCAGCCCTCGGCTTCGGGGGTTTTCTTTTGCCCGAACCCCAGAAGGACACCACCATGAGCATTCGCGTCGGCATTGTCGGCATCAGCGGTTTTGGCGGCGGCGAGGCGCTGCGCCTGATTGCGAGCCACCCGTCTTTCGAGCTGGTCTATGCCGCAGGCGAGAGCAGCGCCGGCAGCCGTCTGGTCGACCGCTTCCCCGGCGTGCCGGCCAAGCTGGCCGAACTGGTCATCGAGAAATGGGATCCTACGACCCTGCCGAAGCTCGACGTGCTGTTCGCGTCGCTGCCCACGGGCGCCTCGGCCGAGGCGCTGGCGCGCATCCCCAGGGATGTGAAGATCGTCGATATCGGCGGCGACCACCGCTACGTCGAGGGCTGGGCCTATGGCCTGGCCGATATCTGGCCGGCTCAGATCGAGGGTCAGACCCGCATCGCCAATCCCGGCTGCTTCCCGGCTGCGACGCTGGCCGCGCTGGCGCCGCTGCTGGCCGACAAGCTGATCGAGCCCGGCAATATCGTGATCGACGTCAAGACCGGCATCTCCGGCGCCGGCCGGGGCGGCGACAGCAAGTTCGGCTACGCCGAGAGCAACGAGAACCTGATACCCTACGGCCTGCTCAGGCACACCCACATGCCGGAGATCGCCAGGACGATCGAGCGGCTGAGCGGCGGCAGCGCGGCCGGGCTGGTGTTCACGCCACATCTGGTGCCGATGACCCGCGGCATCCTCGCCACCATCTATTGCCGTGGCAGCGCCACCACGGACCAATGCCTGGACGCGGCCCGGCGCTTCTACGCCGGGCGCTCCTTCGTCCGCGTGACCGACAAGCCGCCGCAGACCAAATGGGCGACCGGCTCGAACCTCGCCTTCGTCAGCTATGCGGCCGATCCTGAGCGCAATCTGGTGATCGCGCTGGGCGTGGTCGACAATCTCGGCAAGGGAGCGGCCGGCCAGGCGGTGCAGAACGCGAACCTGATCTGCGGCCTGCCGGAAACCGCGGGGCTGGACGGCGCACCTGTCTGGCCATGATGGAAACAGACGATACGGCGCCGGCGTCGCGGTTCAAAAACCGTGGATCGCGATGATGATCGCGAAGGCGAGGGTGAACAGGAGGCCGGCCAAGGTCGGCGCGGTCACGATGAAGGCGGCCAGGACCGGATGGCGGTTCTGCCACGCCAGAGCCGCCGCCGAAACCGCGATCACGGGCAATGCGAGGAAGTAGACCAATGTGAGCCGCGCTTCGGCGTTGACGTGGAACCCATCGCGGATGACGGCTGGCAGCATCCCGAGCCATCCCAGCATCCAGCACGCCGCCACGGCGAGGGTCGCGCCGCGCAAGTCGCGACGCCCGATAAGCACGAAGGCCACCGCAGCGGCCATGAGCTGGAGAGCGCCTGCTGCCGGAACGATCCAGCGCTCGATTCCCGTGTAGAGGTTCGGCGCCCCGACAAACGGCAGCAGCAGCGAAGACAGCCCGAAATAGGCCGCGAGCGCAGCAGACAGAATGAGAAGCGGCCAGGCCGCCCTGCCGAAGGGCGAGCTGCCGCCGGGCTCGACATTCGCCACCGCTACCTCGCTCGATCACAAGCGCGCGGAACCTCGGGAAGGTCGCGGCTCGATTGCCTTCACCTGACCGCCCCGTACGACCATTCCCGAAGATAACGACCAAGGCACGCGCCCGCCAAGCATCACCGCGCTTCGCTGCTCCTCAGATGCGCCAACGCCCCAAAAGATGAGTCCGCTGACAGGGAAAAGCTTGCGCGCCTCTCGCTCATCTCAAAAAACGAAGGTCACTCCTGCAACGATACGTCCTTGCCCGGCGCAAGAATTCGCGGCCCGGCCTTTGCAACCACCACCACGCCCCCTATGTCCGCTCTTTCCGTCGGAGCATGACCAGATGCGGCTCGCGATCCTCTCCGCCCTCGCGCTCGGCCTTCTCGCAACGAATGCCGTCCGCGCCGAGACGCTGAAGCCCGAGCGCAGGATCGAAGCGACCTCCGACTTCACCGGCAAGAAGCCGCGCAAGCCCGCCGAGGACATCAGCGGCATCGCCTGCCGCCCGCCCGCCGGCGGCGACTATCGCTGCCTCGTGATCAACGACGAGAACAAGGCCGCCCAGTTCGCGACGCTGAAGCAGGGCACGATCACCCCCGGCCCCAGCCTGCCGCTGGTGAAGGACAGCGCTCCAAGCGGCGCCAGCGGACGCCAACCGGTGATCGGCTGCCCGCAGAAGGGCGATTTCGAGGATTTCGATGGCGAGGGCGTCGCCTTTGCCGATCGCCATTTCTACGTCGTCGGCTCGCATGGCTGCTCGCGGCGCAGCGGCGAATACCGACCTTCGTCCTTCCTGCTGGCCCGGATCGCGGCCGGCAATGGCGAGGCCGGCACGCCCGAACTGAGCTGGCGCGTCGCCGACCTGCTCGGCGCAGCCGGCGAGGTCGCGCCCTTTGTCGGCAGGGCGCTCGACGACAAGAGCAACGGGCTCAATATCGAGGGCCTCGCCGTGGTCGGCGACCGGATTTGGTTCGGCCTGCGCGCGCCCTCGCTCGACGGCCGTGCCTTCCTCGTCGGCGGCAGCATCGCCGAACTGTTCAAGCCGGGCAGCGAACCGGCCGTGGACAAGCCGCAGCTCATCGCCTTCAAGGCCGGGGCTCAGCGCGGCGTGCGCGATCTTACCTCGCTCGCCGATGGCCGCCTGCTCGTCCTCGTCGGCCCGGCGCAGGAGCAGGACGTGCCCTATGCGATCCTGCTGCTCGACCCCGCCGCCCCTGCTACCGTCCAGGAGCTCGGCCAGCTGCCCAAGCGCAAGGACGCCAAGGCCGAGGCGCTCACCGTGCTGGCGCAGGAACGCGGCGAGCTGCGCGTCCTCATCGGCTATGACAGCGTCAAGAATGGCGGCTTCGAAGAGTATCGCCTGAAGCTGCCCTGATCGGAAGGCGGCCTTCCCGGCCAGCCCCGGACATGCGATGCGCATGGCCATGAGCTTCCTGGCGCGCCTCGATTCGCTGGTCTCCCGCTATCTCGCCGAGGTCGCCGGACCGCGCGAGCGACTAGCCTTGCTGCGCTGGCAGATCGCCGAGCGCCATGCCCTCGACGCGCGCGAGACCATGCCGGGCCACGCCACCACGAGCGCCTTCGTGCTCTCGCCCGACCATGCGCAGATCCTGCTGATCGACCATGTCGTGATCGGCCGCTGGCTCCAGCCCGGCGGGCACTACGAGCCGGCCGCGAGCTTCCATGCCTCGGCCCTGCGCGAGGCGGTGGAGGAGACCGGTGTCGCCGGCCCTATCCTTCATCCCTGGCACCGCGGCGGCGACCTGCCCTTCACCATCGACAGCCATGACGTCCCCGGCAATCCGCGCCGGAACGAGCCGCCGCACATCCATCACGACCTGCAATATCTCTTCATCGCCGATCCGGCCCTGCCGCTGATTGCCCAGGAAGAGGAGGTCCACGCCGCAGCCTGGAAGCCCATCGCGGCGCTGGCCGAAATCGCGCCGGTGGCGTTCGCGCGCCTGCGCAGCGTGAGCCTGCCCGGCTGAGCCGGCAGCAGCTGTTGCATCGCAGCAACAATACGCTGGTATAGCGCGGCGACCGAAGAGTCCATGTTGCGACTCATTCGCATTTACTCAAATGTGGCTTCGTCAACAGGATCGCCAGCCATGCTGAAGCCCGCCGCCGTCGCCCTCGTCGCAGCGAGCCTGCTCTCGCCTGCCTTTGCCGCCGACCTTCCCTCACGCAAGGGCGCGCCGGCCGCACCGCCAGTGCTCTCCGCCTGCACTGAAAGCGAAGGCATCCCGACCGACGCCTTCGGCTTCACCACCGGCTCGGACGTCGCCGATGTCGGCTCCTTCGGCCCGAGCCTGACCTATAATGGCGGCTTCGGCGTCCGCGACGGCCGCCAGGCCGCGCATGGCCTGCAGCTCCAGGGCTCCTATGGGCTCTTCCCCTGCTTCGAGGTCGGCCCCTACCTCCTCGGCGGCTACACCGACGCGACCATCGGCGGCACCAAGGCCGACAGCCGCAGCGCCGGAGCCGGCGTCGAGATGAAGTACCGCCTGCTCGGCCGCGACCTGCACGGCATCGGCCTCACCGTCATCGTCGATCCCAGCTTCAACCGCACCGATCCGACCGGCGCCGGCAACTTCACCACCTACAACACCGGCCTGCGCATTTTCGCCGACAAGACGCTCGTCCCCGGCAAGCTCTACGCCGCGCTCAACCTCTCGCACGACCTGACCTGGACGGGACCGAGCCCCTATCTGCGCTCCTCGACCTTCACGGTCGGCGGCTCGCTCGCCTGGCAGATGCTGGATGGACTCTATCTCAGCGGCGAAGTGCGCCACCAGCGCCGTCACAACGAACTCGGCTTCGGCAAGGAGGCCGGCTACGCCACCTTTGCCGGCCCCGGCATCTTCTGGCAGGCGACCAAGCAGCTCGCGATCTCGGCCGCCTACAACGTCCAGATCGCCGGCAAGGCCAAGGGCGTGCCGGGCGATCTTGACGTCACCAATTTCAGCCAGCACCTGCTGAAGGTGAAGGCGGCCTACAGCTTCTAGACCGCCTTCCTTTTCGGACGCGCACTAGCGGCAGGGCTGCTGCCCGGGGTTGCCGCAATCCGGCCGCCGCGGTCCGTGCGGACCACCCTGCGGGTGCGGCGCCGCCCGACGTTGCTGCACCATCTGGCGCTGCTGTGCAGCCGCCTGGGCGGCTCGCTGCTGCTGTTGCGCTGCCTGCTGTTGAGCCCTCTGCTGCTGCATCTGCATCATCTGATGCTGCTGCGCCGCCTGTTGCTGTGCCCGCATCTGCTGCTCGCGGGCGACCTGTGCGGCCTGCTGCTGCGCTCTCTGCTGTTGGGCAACCTGCTGCGCCTGGCGTTGCTGAACGGCTGCCTGCTGCTGCGCCCGCATCTGTTGGTCGCGAGCCGCCTGTTGCGCCTGTTGCTGCGCCCTCTGCTGCTGGGCAGCCTGCGGCGCCTGGCGTTGCTGGGCCGCCGCTTGTTGCTGCGCCCGCATCTGCTGGTCGCGAGCTGCCTGTGCGGCCTGCTGCTGGGCTCGCTGCTGCTGGGCCGCGTCGACCGCTCCAGGGGCGCGCGATCGCGTCGAAGGTGCAGCCGCAGCACTACCCTTGCCAGTGTCGGCAGGCCCGGGCTGATGCGGCTGCGGTAGCGGCTGGGCGTTCTGCGGCAAAGGCTGCGCCGGTCGCGCGGCCGAGGCGGGACCGTTCGCACCGGCAGGCGGAGCGCCTGGCGCAGCCAAAGACGGCTTCGCCGCTCCCGGTGCCGGCGGCGCAGCCTGGCTCTTGCCGCCAGTGGCCAGCCCGGGCTGGTTCGGCTGCGGCAGCGGCCGGGCACCCGGTGTCGAGGGTTGAACCGGGCGCGAGGCTGCCGCAGGACCGTTCGTGTCCACGGGCGGATTGGTGGGTGTCGCGACCAGCGGCTTGGTTGCTCCAGGGGCGTCATTGCCCTTGCCGCCATTCGCAAACCCCGGCTGCGGCGGCAACGGCTGGGCGCCTTGCAACGGAGGCTGGCCGGGCCGGAGCCCCTGCACGGCATTTCCCGGAAGCTGTTGCTGCGGGCGCGCCTGCTGCGTGGATGGGGATTGCATCGGCGGCTGGCCGGGAACCTGCGGCGGCCTCACCGGTTGAGCCTGGCTCGGGCCGGAAGCGGGTGCAGACACGCCTTGCAGCCCATTCGGCTTCGGACGCTGGCTTGCGGCGCGCAAAGCGGCCGCGGCCGGCAGTGCCGCGACGGCTGCGGCGGCTGCCGCAGCCATGCCCAGATGGCTGGGTGACAGCGCCGGCTGGCCTGGTGCGGGCTGCGGCACGTCCGGCAAGCCGGCCGAGGCCGGCGGCAGCTGCTGGCCGGCCGGGTTGGTGACGACCACCGTCTGGCGGCTCTGGTCGATCACCACAGTGTTGTGGATGTTGACGCTGACGACGTTCTCCGGCGGCGGCGCGACATAGCGCGGGCGTTCGACCCAACTCGCCACCGGATGGTAGACCGGTACCGGCAGCACATAGGCTTCAACCGGCGGCGGAGGCGGCGGCAGCTCGACGAAATAGGCCGGCCGCGGCGGCAGGTAGATCACCGGCACCGGCGGCGGCGGCGGCAGCTCGTAGACCGGGTCGGCCAGATAGACCACCGGCCGCTCGATATAGACGACCTCTTCGGGCGGAGGCGGCGGCACATCGTAGCTCAGCATCGCAAAGGCAGCCGGCGGCTCCAGCTCGGCCGCAAGATGCGCCAGCCGTCGGCGCGCGTCATAGGCATGCGGGCCGCGCGGATAGCGGCGCAAATAGGACCAGTAGCCCTCGCGCGTGTCGGCGAGCGCGCTCTCGCGCCAGGTCGTCGCCTCGCGCCGCGCCGCGACGATGGCGCGCACGCGCCGGGCGAGCGGATCGTCCGGATAGGCTGCGAGGAAGTCCTGGTAGCCGCGCATCGAGTCGCGGGCGACGGCGGCGAGATAGGCCTGCCGGGGATCGAATTCGCGGATCGGCCGCGAGCGCAGCTCGGAGAAGCGCTCGGCCTCGACCGGCGCGCCCTGGGCACGCTCGAAGAACAGGAACGGTGCCTCGACGCGCGAGACGTGCCAGGCGAGCTCGGCCCCCTGGGTTAGCCCGTCCACCCGCAGACGCACACGCTCGAACAGGTCATCGAGCTTGAGCCCACCCTCCTTGATCATCTCCGACAGGGCCGTGGCATAGGCGCCGTAGCCCGCATTGGCCTCGGGCGCGATCGTGCCGGGAGCTGCGTTGAAGGCGAGCAGCATCCCGGCATCGGGCTGGGCCAAAGCAAGGCCGCCGGCGAGCGGTTGACCGGCGCGGGCGAAACCGTTCTGGCGGGCAGCATCGAGCACGACGATCCGCGCCTTCAGCGGCAATCCGGCGAGCGGCCTGAGCAGGTCGCTCAGACGGATCGCCTCGAGCGGCACGTCGCTGTCGCGGGCGATACGGGCATCGACCGGAACGAGATAGTTCTCGCCCTCGAACTGCAGCCCGTATCCGGCGAAATAGACGAAGGCCACGGTGTCGGGCCCGGAAGCGTTGGCCTTGTCGATGAATTCGCGCAGCGAGGCACGAAAGGTCGCCATGTCGAGGTCGCGCGCACCGACGACGTCGAAGCCAGCCGCCTGCAGGGTCTGCGCAACCAGGCCGGCGTCATTGGCCGGGCTCGCCAGCGTACCCGCCTGATAGGCGCCGTTACCGATGACGAGCGCGATCCGCTTCTCGAGCGGCTGCGCCTGCGCATGGCTGAAGCCGATGGCGACGAGCAGCGTCGCAAGGACCAGTCGGAGAAGCTGAGATCCGGGCATCGCGCCCTCCCGCAACGGCTCGTTCTATCGTGGGGAAGGTCGGCCCGGGCCGATGAACCGAGCTTGAACCGAATGAGGCGAGACCGAGGCGCTACTCCGGCACCGGCTGTCCGACCGTCGCGCTCGCCTCGGTTTCCGGCTCGCCCGGCTGCTGCGGCGAGCTACCGGCGCCGGCCCGGCCGATCGTCTCGACGACATCGGCCGCGAGCTTTTCCAGCAGCTCGCGCTCGCGCTGGTCGAGGCTGCGCGCTTCGCGATCGAGGATGCAGAGCGCGCCCAGGACGAAGCCGTCCGACGAGCGCAGTGGCGCGCCGGCATAGAAGCGCAGGCCCCAGGTCTTGGCGACGGGGTTGTCGGTGAAGCGGGCATCGCGCTCGGTATCATCGACGACCAGCGTCTCGCCGCCAGCCACGACGTAATCGCAGATCGCCTCCCGGCGCGGCAGGACGGGCCGGCCGGCCTCGTCCCGGCCGAAACCCGAGAGCTCCCTGCTGCCGCCGATGACGATCTCCTGCTCGGCGTCGATCGCCGAGATCATCGCCACGTCGACGTCGAAGGCATCGGCGGCGCGCTTGGCGATCGCATCGAGATCATCGCGCAGCGCCGCGTCGAGGAAGCCGGTGCCATGGAGCGCCGCCACGCGCTCGGCATCGTTGGCCGGTGTCTCCGCCACGGCCGGCTCGCCCGCCATCTCGGGCAGGAGGCGCTGGACCCGGCCGATCGTCTCCTGGATCGAGGCCGCGAGCTCGTCGGCGCCGATATCCCGGCCCGCCTCGCCTGCCAGCTTTTCGGGCGGCACCGTCCAGAGCACCACGACGATCCTCAGCTCCGGCCAGCGCTGCCGCAGCCGCCGGCAAAACTGCCGGGCGGCATTGTCGGGCTCGCCGCTGAAATAGTTGAGGCAGACGAGCGGCACCCCATCGAGATCGAGTCTCGCGACCGAGTTCATCGTGACATGGGCGATCCGGCGCGCCTGCGCCGGGATGCCTTCGAGATCGAGCGCATGGGCCAGCATCTGCGCGGCGATCCCATCGATCTCCCATTTGCCGCCGATGCAGACCACTTTCGGGCTGGAACCGGCCGTCGCCGGGTGCTCCTCGCGCAATTCCTCCAGCAGCGCCTCCATGCCCTCGGCGATGCGCAGCCGGTGCGCCGCGGTCGCCTGGCGGCCATAATCGTCGCTGGCGAGCCGCAGAACCGCGACACCGACGGCGTCGTAGAAGGGCACCACCGAGAGCGTCTCGATCTCGCTTTCGGCGATCTCGATGGCTTCGTCGACATCGCCGGCGAGCAGGCGCTGATAGATCCGTTCCGTCGGACTGAGCACCGGCACCGAGCCGAGCAGGGTGTCGAGGAACTGCAGTTGCGGCAAGGTCTTGCCGAGGACGAGCAGGCAGACCGTCAGCGGCGTCGACAGGATCAGGCCGACCGGGCCCCAGAGCGCCGTCCAGAAGGTCGCGGCGGCGATCAGCGAGATCGCCGAGAGCCCGGTGCTGGTGCCATAGAGCATCGGCTCGACGATGTTGTTGCTGACGAGCTCGAGCCCTGCGATCAGCGCGAGCGTCCACAGCACCATGTGCCAGCCGGGGTCGACCGCGAAGGCGAGCGCCAGCGGGAAGATGGCCGAGATCAGCGCGCCGACATAGGGTACGAAGCGCAGGACGGCCGCGACGACGCCCCAGAGCAACGCGCCGGGAACGCCGATCAGCCACAGCCCGAGCGCCAGCGGGATGGCGAAACTGGTATTCACCACGAGCTGCATCAGGAGATAGCGGCTGATGCGCCGGCCGGCATCCTCGATCGCGTCGGTCGAGCGGTGCAGATTGCCGCCGAGGATGCGCAGCAGCCGGTCGCGCAGGTCGGTCCGGTCGAGCAGCGCCAGCACGACGAAGACGAGGACGATGCCGGCCGTTGCCAGCGGCTCGAGCACACGGCCGAGCCAGACCAGCGCGACCTGCAGCTGGGTGCCCGGCGCCGCCACGACCTCGACCCGCTGCGCCTGCGCGCCCTGCACCGACTCCACCTCCTTCTGAAGGGAAGCGATCGCGTTCAGCGCGCTGTCGAGCATCCCGGGCGCCCTGAACTGCGCCTTGAGATCGTTGAGCTTGCCGTGGATCGTCGATTGATAGGTCGGCAACTGCTCGCCGAGCGAGCGCAGCTGCGTGCCCAGCACGAGGAAGAGGCTGGCGAGCAGGACGAGCACGACGGTCATCACCACCGCGATCGCGACCACCTTGGGCAGTCCCCGCCGCCGCAGCCACACCACCGGGGGATTGAGCGCGAAGCCGATCAGGAAGGCGAAGGCGAGCGGGATCAGGATGTCCTGGCCGTAATAGAGCGCCGCGATGATCACTGCCGCCGAGACGAGCGCCGCAGCCACCCTGACGATGTCCGCGCCCCCCAGATCGCCCGCGCCGATGCCGCCCGCTTCGTGCTGGATCGGCGCTCGGCGGACTGGCGGTGTCGTCGTCATGATCAAAGCCCCCCGGCCGGCGATGGATGGTCTTGAGAACGTGAGAGGACGCACCCGGTTCCCCCTGCCGCGCACGCCGCATTGCGAACAACGCGCCGCTGACGCTAAGACGAGAAGGATCTTCAACCATTGGTGTCGGCGATGGCGCGGGAAGAGGCCGGAAACGGTGCATCGGACAAGGCCGGGATGATCTGCCGGGCGCTGCGCCGCGCGATCATCGAGCGCGCGCTCGAACCCGGCGCGACCTTGCCGGAGGACGCGCTCGGCGAGCGCTTCGGCGTCAGCCGGACCCTCGCGCGCCATGCGCTCGCCCAGCTCGCGGCCGAAGGGCTGGTCGAGCTGCGCCGCAACCGCACCGCCGTGGTGGCGACGCCGAGCTGGCAGGAGGCGCGCGACACCTTCGACATCCGCATCGAGCTGGAGCGCCTCGTCGTGCGCCAGCTCGCCGGCCGGCTGAGCAAGGCGCAGCTTGCGACGCTGCGCGCCCATGTCGACTCGGAAGATGCCGCGCGCGGCGGCCCGGATGCGATCTCGATCCGGCTCGCGACCGAATTCCACATCCTGCTCGCTGAGATGACCGAGAGCCCGATCCTGATCCGCTATGTCAGCGAGCTCTCCTATCGCTGCTGCCTGATCCTGTCGCTGTACAGCCGGCCGCATTCCTCGGAATGCGGCATCAACGAGCATCGCCTGCTGATCGACGCGCTCGCGAGCGGTGACGTTGGGAAAGTCACGAGCCTGATGCACCACCATCTCGACTCGGTGGCGGCGCGCGCGCTCGTTGCAGAAGCCAAGCCGCGCGAGCGCGACATCATGGCGATCCTTGCGCCTTATGCGGAGGCGCCGCAAACAGTCGCCAGGCCCCGTGGAAAGCGACCGCTCAAAGCGGCCGAATAATCCCCCTCGCAAGGGCCGGCGGGCGCATTGACGCTGCCGCATTTCCGCCCTACTCGTGAACGCGACGGTTCCCTCACGGGATCAAAAGGGAACGCAGTGCGGGTGGCTCGCCACCCCATGCTGCGGCTGCCCCCGCAACTGTAAGCGGCGAGCCTTTCGCCATACGCCACTGGGACCTCGGCCCTGGGAAGGCGGCGAAAGGCAGCGACCCGCGAGCCAGGAGACCTGCCGTCAGCCGTGGTCACACGCGAACACATCGGCCGGGGTGCGCTGATGGGTGGTAGAACCGTGCGCACCCGGTTTCGGGAGCGGCTGGGGACATCTCGTTCGCGGTGACGTGCCACTGACGTTACCGCCGAGGTTTCCCGTGTTCCGTTTGCCAAAACCCGCCAAGAGCGGGCGTTTCCTCCTTGCCTTCTCCCTGCTCGCCACCTCGACCATGCTGACACCGCTCGCCGCACTAGCGCAGTCGGGCGGAAAGCCGATCGCACTCGATGAGATCGTCATCAGCCCGACCGGCGTACCGACGCCCGCCAGGGAAATCGCCAGCTCCGTCACCGTCGTGACCGCCCAGGAGATCGAGCGCCAGCAGCGTCGCACCCTGCCGCAGGCGCTCGCCGCCGTGCCCGGCCTCAACATCGTCCAGACCGGCGGCCCGGGCGGCCTGACGTCGGTGTTCATGCGCGGCACCAATTCGAACCACGTCAAGGTGCTGATCGACGGCATCGAGGTGAACGACCCCTCGACACCGAACCGCTCCTTCGATTTCGGCCAGATGCTGACGACAGACATCGAGCGGATCGAGGTGCTGCGCGGCCCACAGAGTGGCCTCTACGGCGCCAATGCGCTGGGCGGCGTCATCTCGATCACCAGCAAGCGCGGCGAAGGCCCGCCGAAGGTGACGGCGTCCGCCGAGGCCGGTTCCTACGGTACCTTCAACCAAAGCGTCGGGTTGAGCGGCGGCAATGACCGCTTCGACTACGCCTTCAATGTCAGCCATTTCCGCGCGGATTCGACGCCGGTGACGCCGCCGAACCTGGTTCCCGCCGGCCGCCGGCGCAACCCGAACTCCTATGACAACTGGAGCTATTCCGCCCGCCTCGGCGCCAGGCTGACCGACACGCTGAGCATCAACTGGGTCGGCCGCTATATCGACGGGCAATTGCTGTTCACCGGCGATTCCGGCTTCCCGAGCCTGCCGAACAGCTTCCGCAACAGCCAGAACTACCGCCAGGCCTTCACCCGCGGCGAGGTCGTCTGGGACCCGCTGGGCGGCCAGTTCGTCAACCGCTTCGGCGTCTCCTACAGCAATCAGGACCGTTCCGATCGCCGGCCGAATGCCTCCGGTATCCTCGACCTGCCTACCGAGAACCTCGGCGAGCGTACCAAATACGACTGGCGCGGCGATCTGAAGCTCACCCAGAGCCAGACCCTGGTGATGGGCCTGCAATACGAGACCGAACGCTTCGACACGTCCGCCAAGACCGTCTCGAACGGCAACAAGGGCGCCTTCGTCGAATTGCAGTCGAACTGGACCGACCGCTTCTTCACCGTCGCCAATATCCGCTATGACAACGACGACAAGTTCGGCGGCCACACCACCTATCGCATCGCACCGGTCTTCATCGTGCCAGGCACCGACACCAAGCTGAAGGCGAGCTACGGCACCGGCTTCAAGGCGCCGACGCTGAGCGAGCGCTTCAGCGATTCCCGTCCGGCTTTCAACTTCTACGGCAATCCCGACCTGAAGCCCGAGGAGAGCCGCGGCTGGGATGTCGGCTTCGAGCAGCCGCTGCTGAACGGGCAGGTCAATGTCGGCGCAACCTGGTTCCACAACGACATCGACAACCTGATCGTCACCAATGCGGCGCGGACCTCCTACGCCAATATCGGCAAGGCGACGACGCAGGGCCTGGAGAGCTTCGTCGCGCTCGAACTCTCGCCGCAGTTCAAGGTCCGGGCCGACTACACCTTCACCCTGGCGCGCGACGACATCGCCCGCCAGGAGCTGCTGCGCCGGCCGCGCCACAAGGCCAGCGTCACCGCGAGCTGGATGCCGATCGAGAAGCTGACACTGTCGGCGACGCTGATCTATCTCGGCGAGCGCATGGACGGGAACCGCGACTTCTCGGTCTCCAGGATGCGTGCGCCCGGCGCCGCGATCGTCAACCTCGCCGCCGACTACAAGGTCGACGAGCGCTTCACCGTGTTCGGCCGCGTCGATAACCTGTTCGACAAGCGGTATGAGAACCCGGTCGGCTTCCTGGTGCCGGGCCTCAGCGCCTTCGGTGGGATCAGGGTGAGCCTGTGAGAGAGCTGGGAACCTCCCCCGTCATGCTCGCCCTTGTGGCGAGCATCCACGTCTTGAACACGGCATGTGGTCAAGGAAGACGTGGATGGTCGGGACAAGCCCGACCATGACGAGGAGGATAGGCTTCGCGCTTGCGCTCGGCCTCTGGCTGGCGGCGACCGGCGGCCTCGCCCGCGCGGACGACGCCCCGGCCAAGCCGCAGCGTATCGTCTCGCTCAACATGTGCACCGACGAGCTGGTGCTGCGGCTCGCGTCACCGAAGCACGTCGCCTCGGTGACCTGGCTGTCGCAGGACCCGCGCAACGCCAACATGGCCGCGCGCGCCCTCGTCATTCCCGCCAATCACGGGCTGGTCGAGGAGGTGCTGGCGTATAAGCCCGACCTCGTCGTCGCCGGCGCCTACACGACACGCGCGACCGTCGCGCTGCTGAAGCGCGTCGGCGTGACGGTCCGCGAGTTCGGCGTGCCGAGCAACCTCGCCGAGATGCGCCAGCAGATCCGCGACATGGCGAGGCTGCTCGGCGAGCAGCAGAACGGCGAAGCCCTGATCGCAGAGATGGACAAGCGCCTCGCCGCGCTGGCGGATCGCCCCCGCCCGGCCCAGCCACGCGCCATCGTGCTGCGTCCGAACGGCTTCACCACCGGGCGCGGCTCGCTCGTCGACGAGATCCTGATGGCGGCGGGGCTGACCAACCTCGCCGCCGAGCTCGGCATCGACAATTACGGCCAGATCGCACTCGAGACCGTCGCGCTCGGCAAGGCCGATATCCTGATCCTCAACACCACACCGGACGGCCCGCCCTCGCTAGCCCATGAGATCCTGCATCACCCCGTCCTCGCCCGACTCGGCGACCGGCTGAAGCTCGTCGCCTTGCCCTCGAAGCTCTGGACCTGCGCCGGTCCGGCGGTGATCGACGCGATCGAATTGCTGCTCGACGCGACCGCGCCGACGCCAGCCGGAAAAAGCCCATGAGCGCTACGGCCATGCCCTCATCCGCTTCCGACCGGATGTCCTACTGGCGGCTCGTCGCCCTCTTGGCCGTCGCGACGCTCGTCATGGCGGCGCTCTCGCTCGCCGTCGGCTATGCCCGGCTCGACCTTTTCGCCGCGCTCGGCGACTGGCTCGCCGGCCGGCAGAGCCTGCCCGCGCTCGTGCTCGTCGAATTGCGCCTGCCGCGCGCCATCCTCGGCGCACTGGTCGGCTTCAGCCTCGGTCTCGCCGGCGCGGCGATGCAAGGGCTGCTGCGCAATCCGCTGGCCGAGCCCGGCATCGTCGGCATCTCCAGCGCCGCCGCCTTCGGCGCCGTCAGCGTATTCTATTCCGGTTTTGCCGGCGCCTTCGCACTCGCTCTGCCGCTCGGCGGCATCGCCGGGGCGCTGCTCGCAGTCCTCTTGCTCTTCGCCCTCAACGGCCGCGGCGCCGGCACGATGACGCTGATCCTGGCCGGCGTCGCGATCAACAGCTTCGCCGGGGCGATGACCTCGCTGGCGCTCAACCTTGCGCCCAATCCCTATGCCGCACTGGAGATCGTGTTCTGGCTGATGGGTTCGCTTGCCGACCGCAGCCTGATCCATGTCTGGCTGGTGTTGCCGCTGATGCTGGTCGGCTGGGCCCTGCTGCTTTCCTGCGCGCCGGCGCTCGACGGGCTCACGCTCGGCGAAGACACGGCGCGCAGCCTCGGCTTCGACTTGACCTGGCTGCGGGTCCGGCTGATCGGCGGCGCGGCGCTCGCCGTCGGCAGCGCCGTCGCCGTCACCGGGGCGATCGGCTTCGTCGGCCTCGTCGTGCCGCATCTCCTGCGCCCGCTGGTCGGCCACAAGCCCGGCCGGCTGCTGCTGGTCAGCGGTTTCGGCGGCGCGATCCTGCTTCTCGCCGCCGACACGGCGTTGCGGGTGATGCCGATCCGGCCCGAGCTCAAGCTCGGCGTCGTCACCGCCTTGATCGGCGCACCCTTCCTGTTCAGCCTGATCCAGCGCCTGCGGCGGGAGGCGTGATGCGTATCGAAGCGAACGGCATCGCGATCGCCTTCGACGGCAAGCCGATCCTCGCCGGGATCGATCTTGCCCTGCGACCGGGCGAACTCGTCGGCCTGATCGGCGCCAATGGCGCCGGCAAGACCACTCTGCTGCGCATCCTCGCCGACCTGCTGCCGCCGGCAGCAGGCAAAGTTCTCTATGATGGCAAGCCGGCAAGAACGCTGGGCCGTCGCGCGCTGGCGCAGCGCCTCGCCTTCCTCGCCCAAGGCGGCAATGTGCAATGGCAGATGCGGGCGGAGGCCGTCGTCGCGCTCGGCCGCCTGCCGCATCGGCGCCCCTTCGCCGACCTCACCGCAACGGATCAGGCTGCGATCGCCAACGCCTTCGCCTCGACCGATGCCAGCGCCTTCCGCGAACGCAGCTTGGACAGCCTCTCGGGCGGCGAACGCATGCGCGTGCTGCTGGCGCGAGCGCTGGCAGTCGAAGCGGAGATGCTGCTAGCGGACGAACCGCTGGTCGGGCTCGACCCGCGCCATCAGCTCGAGGCGATGGCGCTGTTCAGGCGCATCGCCGCTGATGGCACCGGCGTCGTCGTCGTGCTGCACGACCTCTCGCTCGCCGGGCGTTTCTGCGACCGGCTCGTCCTCATCGATCGCGGCCGCATCCTTGCCGACGGGCCGCCGGCCGCCGTGCTCGACGACGACAACCTTGCAAGCGCCTTCGGTATCGCGGTCGCCCGTGGCAGCCGCGACGGCGAAGATTTCGTCCTGCCCTGGCGGGCGCTGGACCATGGAGAACCCCGCCGATGACGGCAAACGACGTGACCGGCCTGATCCGCGACGAGCTAGCCACCGTGACGACGCAGTGGAATCTCGGCACTTTCGGCGCCATCGCCGAATTCCTGCGCGATCCCGGTGAGCCGGTCGAACTCGGCGACGGACCGGACCGGCTCTTCGCCGTCACCGATCGCGGCGGCATCGGTTTCGATGATCTCTCGCAGGTGAAGCCTTTCGCCTCGGAGACCGCCGTCGGCCAGGGCTGGAGCCATCGCGTCGCGCTCTGTCTGCCGGAAGCGGCCTGCGCAATGAACCGGCGCAGCGTCCTGACCCAGCTCGGCCCGGACAAGGCGGCGCTGCGGCCGCAGGACCGCGCCGGCATCCTGTTCGACATGGGCCTCGGCACGCTGCAGGTCGACATCTGTATCCGCACCGGCGATCCCGAATTGATCGCGACCCTGCGCTCCGTCGCTGGCAGGAGCCTGTTCGAAGCTGGCAATCCGGCGATGGGGACGATCGTCACAAAGGGCCCGCATCGCGTCTTCATCGCCCGCGCCGGCCGCTGCGAGGTCTACCAGCCGATCCCGCCCGCCGACGGCAAGAGCCCGGAAGGGCCGCACACCCATGTCCTGCCGCAATTGCTGCGCAACGGCCGCACGCATGCGGCGACCGAGCCGGTCCCGAGCGGCTGGGTACCGTTCGCCCATCTCGTCCCAGCCCATCCGCTGAAGGACGCGATGGCCCGGCCGCGGCCCTGGGATGGCGCGGCGCATGAGCGCTTCCAGGCGATCCTCGCCACCACCGGCGATCCGGAGCTGACTGCATTGAAGCATCGCGTTCTGGAGGCAGTCCGCAGCGGCTTGGATCCATCGACATTCAGAGAGCCGGCAAATAAATTCGCCCGCCACACCCTGCGCGTCACGCTGCGGCAATTGCGGGCCGGCCCGAAGCTGCCGGGCCTGTCGCGCTGGCTGGAGGCCTTCGACAAGCAGGAGCCAGCAGGCGAGGATGCCGACGCCTACGGCCATGGCTAGTGGAGCGCCGATTTTACGCACAACCGCACCGTCTTTCCGGGACTTCGCGCAGCGAAGGGCCGGAATCCATGAACACGACGCGCAATGTCACGGCGCGGCGAGCGCCAGCTTCTTCTTGCATCGGCAATGTTCATGGGTTCCGGGCTCAGGCCTGCGGCCTGCCCCGGAATGACGGCAGCGGATAATCGCCCCATCTCAGCCCGGCAGCCGCGGCGTCGTCGCCCGCCAGATCGGATCGGGCTCGATGACGATGCCCTGCTGGGCATTGCGGCCGGCGATCCGGTCGAGCAGCATCCGCATCGCCATCTCGCCGAGGTCCTGCTTGGCGATCCGAAGCGTCGTCAGCGCCGGCGAAACCAGGTCGGAGGCCGGAATATCGTCGCAGCCGACCAGGGCGATATCCTCCGGCACCTTGATGCCGGCCTGTTCGAGCGGCTTCATCAGGCCGAGCGCGATCAGGTCGTTGTAGCAGATCATGGCATCGACCTGCACAATCTCCGGCAGGAGCCTCGCCGCGATCTCGGCGCCGCCCTGGAGGTCCGGCGTGCAAGGCAGATCGAAGACCAGCGAGAGACCATGGCGCGCCAGCGCCGCCTCGATCCCTTCCCGTCGCTTGCGCCCTCCCTGTGAGGCGGCCGGCCCGGCGGCGAAGCCGAAGCGCCTGCGCCCTTGCGCGATCAGCTGCGTCACCACGGCCTCGACGCCGGCGCGATAATCGACCTCGATCGTGCCGGCATGGCGCTTGGCCGCGGCGCGGTTGATCAGCACCACCGCCCGGTGCGGCGCGATCGCGCGCAAGAGCCGCTCGTCGTCGAGGCGGGCGCTACAGATGATCAGGCCGTCGACGCGCTTGTCGAGCAGCATGCCGAGCACCTCCTCCTCGCGCTCGGGATCCTCGACGACATTGCAGGAGAGCAGCGTATAGCCCGCCGGCCGCGCCACCAGCTCGGCCCCGCGGATGATCTCGGGGAAGAACGGGTTGACGATGTCGGGCACGACAATGCCGACCGTGTTCGAGCGGTCGTTCTTCAGGCTCTTGGCGAAGGCGTTGGGGCGATAGCTCAGTGCCTGCGCCGCCTCCAGCACGCGCCGGCGCGTCTCCTCGCCGGCACCGCCGCGGCCGTTGAGCACGCGCGAGACGGTCATCGGCGAGACGCCGGCCGCTTCGGCGACATCAGTGATGGTGGGCGACCGCAAGGCCGGCTTCATGTCCATGCCATCTTATCTCACGATATCGATATCGTTTTCCAGAGGCATCTTCACTGAAGATAACTGCTGATTGTAGAGCCCCTTCGCCAAGATCGGCGGCATATCGACCGGGAACGCAGCCATCGCCAGCAAGGCTTGACGCTTCGATTGAGATAACGATAACGTAGTCCCCACAGCGCCCGCCATGAGCAGAAGGCGCAGCGGAGGAAACGATGGCAGCTTTCCCTGGGCGCGCCCTGCGTGGCGCCGCACTGTCCCTGCTTCTCAGCCTCACCGGCGCCGCCTACGCCGCCGAATACAAGGAGGGGCCGGGGCTCGCCGAACTGGTCAAGGGCGGCAAGCTGCCGCCGGTGGCGCAGCGCCTGCCCGAGGCACCGCTGGTACTCACCCCCGTCGAGAAGGCCGGGAAATATGGCGGCACCTGGCGCCAGGCGCTGATGGGCGGCAGCGACTCGCTGATCGAGCGCTCGGTCGGCTACACCCGCCTCGTGCGCTGGAACCGGGCCTGGACCGCAGTCGAGCCCGACGTCGCCGAGAAGGTCGACGTCAAGCCAGACGGCACCGAATACGTCTTCCATCTGCGCAAGGGCACGCGCTGGTCGGACGGTGCGCCCTTCACCGCCGACGACCTGGTGTTCTGGTACCAGGACGTGCTGATGAACAAGGAGCTGACGCCGTCGGTGCCGCGCTGGCTGCGCAGCGGCAACGATCCGGTCATCGTCGAGAAGATCGACGACGTCACCGTGAAGTTCCGCTTCACCGGGCCGAACGGCATGCTCTTGGAGAACATGGCGACGACCTTCGGCTCGGACATCCTCGCCGCGGCGCCGGCGCATTACCTCAAGCAGTTCCATAAGAAGTACAATCCTGATGGCATCGACAAGCTGGTTGCCGAGGCCAAGGCGGCGAACTGGTCGGCCCTTTTCCTGAACAAGACCAGCTTCCCCGGCCGCTGGCGCGCCACGGGGCGGCCGGTGCTCGACCCCTGGCAGCTCACCGTGCCCTATGGCGGCACCACCCAGGTCGTGCTCGAGCGCAACCCCTATTACTTCAAGGTCGATCCGGAGGGGCGCCAGCTGCCCTATATCGACCGCGTCACCTTCGACATCATGGGCGACCAGCAGGCGATCGTGCTGAAGGCGATCAATGGCGAGCTCGACATGCAGAACCAGCGCCTCAACGGGCTGGAGACGCGGATCGTGCTGGCGCAGAATCGCGAGCGCAGCGGCTATCGCCTGTTCAAGGCGCAGCCCGCTTGGTCGAACGCGATGTGCATCTCGCTCAACATGACCAGCAAGAACCCGGTGCTGCGCGAGGTCTTCCGCAACCGCGATGTCCGCGTCGCGCTCTCGCTCGCCATCAACCGCGACGAGCTCAACGAGCTGATCTATGCCGGCCAGTCCCAGCCCTATCAGGCGGCACCGCGGCCGGGCACAGCGCTCTATGACGCTGAGATGGCGACGCAGTACACCAAGTTCGACCCGAAGGGCGCTAACGAGCTGCTCGACAAGGCCGGCTTTTCCAAGCGCGATGGGCAGAAGTTCCGGCTCGGGCCGGACGGCAAGCGCATCTCCTTCGCCGTCGATGCCGCGACCTCGCGCCGTTACCAGATCGACGCGCTCGAACTGATCAAGAAGTACTGGGCAGCGGTCGGCATCGAGATGCAGGTCAAGACCATCGAGGAATCCTTCGCCTTCGCCCGCATGCTCGCCAATGAGCACGACGCCATGGTCTGGATCGGCGGCGGCGGCTACGACTTCCTCGGCGTCCTCGATCCGAAATGGTACTTCCCCTACGAGAACCAGGCGGCCTTCGCCTCGGCCTGGGGCATCTACTTCCAGAACCCGAACGATCCCAATGCCGAGGAGCCGCCGGAGCCGGCGAAGCGTCAGCAGGCGCTCTATGTCGAGATGCAGAAGACGCCCGGCACCGCCGGTCAGTTCGAGGTGATGAAGAAGATCCTCGCCATCACCCGCGAGCAGTTCTACGTGATCGGTACCAACATGGACGCCGACAATTACGGCGTCGTGAAGAACAACATGCGCAACGTGCCCGAGCTGATGCCGGACACCTTCTTCTACATGACACCCGGCCCGACCAATCCGGAGCAGTATTTCTACGAATAGCCAGGTTTAGCGAAACCGGAGCCCGCAGCCGCCGGCTCCGGGCTCCCCGCCCCGCCCGAACCGCATCGGAGGCCTGTGATGCTCCGCTACATGCTGAGACGGCTCGTCTATACGCTTGGAACGCTGGCGGCGGTTTCGGTCGTCGCCTTCCTGGTGATCCAGCTGCCGCCGGGCGACTTCCTGACCTCGTTCAGCGCCAAGTTCGCCGAGCAGGGCGGCTCGCTCGACAATGACTCGCTGACCGCGCTGAAGCTGCGCTACGGGCTCGATCAACCCTGGTACGTCCAGTACTGGCTCTGGATCTCCGGCATCCTCTTCCGCGGCGATTTCGGCGAGTCCTTCGAGTGGAACAAGCCCGTCTCCGAGCTGATGTGGGATCGCTTCGGCCTCACCGTCCTGCTCTCGGGCATCACCCTCGTCGTCACCTGGCTCGTCGCCCTGCCGATCGGCATCTACAGCGCGGTCCGGCGCTATTCCTGGCTCGACTATGTCGTGACCTTCCTCGGCTTCCTCGGCCTGGCGATACCGAGCTTCCTGCTGGCCCTGGCGCTGATGTACGTGTTCTCGCGCTATTTCGGCATGAGCGTCAGCGGCCTGTTCTCGCCTGACTACGTCAACGCGCCCTGGAGCCTCGCCAAAGTCGGCGACCTCGCCATGCATCTGTGGCTGCCGGTCTTCGTGCTGGCGACGCATGGCACGGCGGCGCTGATCCGCGTGATGCGCGCCAACCTGATCGACGAGCTCTATAAGCCCTATGTCCAGACCGCCCGCGCCAATGGGCTCGGCGAAGCGGAGCTGCTGTTCAAGTACCCGGTTCGCGTCGCGCTCAACCCGTTCATCTCGACCATCGGCTGGGTCCTGCCGAACCTCGTCTCGGGCGCGATCGTCACCTCGGTGGTGATGAGCCTGCCGACCGCCGGACCGCTGCTGCTCTCGGCGCTGCTGGCGCAGGACATGTACCTCGCCGGCAGCTTCATCCTGATGCTGAGCGTGCTCACCGTAATCGGCACGCTGATCTCCGACCTCCTGCTCGCGTGGCTCGATCCGCGCGTGCGCTACGCCTGAGGCCGGGATGAGCGATATCGCTGCCCCCACCGCCCCCGAAACCGTCGCCCCGGCGGCGCACCGCTTCGCCGAGGCCGGCCAGTGGGCGCTGATCTTCCGCCGCTTCCGCCGGCACAAGCTGGCCTATGCCAGCCTCTTCGTGGTGCTCGGCATCTATCTCGTCGCGCTGCTGGCCGAGTTCGTCGCGCCCTTCTCGCCCGACAGCTACAACGCCCGCTTCACCTATGGCCCGCCGCAGACGCTGAAATTCTTCGGCACGGACGCCGCCGGCGAAACCCATTTCATGTACGTCAACGGCTACCGGATGAGCTTCGATCCGGTGGCGCTGAAGCGGACCTTCGTCGTCGACGAGAAATCGGTCCACCCCGTCGTCTTCTTCGCCAAGGGCGAGCCCTACCGACTCTTCGGGCTGATCCCCTGGGACCGGCATCTGATCGGCCCGGCCGACCCATCGCAGCCGATGTATCTCTGGGGCGCCGACCGGCTCGGCCGCGACGTGCTCTCGCGCACCATCCACGGCGCCCGCATCTCGATGTCGATCGGCCTGGTCGGGGTCGCGGTCAGCCTGTTCCTCGGCCTGCTGCTCGGCGGCATCTCCGGCTATTATGGCGGCTGGATCGACGAGGTCGTGCAGCGCTGCATCGACTTCCTGAAGTCGATTCCGACCATCCCACTCTGGATGGGGCTCGCCGCCGCGGTGCCGGCCAATCTCGATCCGCTGCTGGTCTATCTCTGGATCACCATCATCCTCTCGCTGATCGGCTGGACCGATCTGGCGCGCGTCGTGCGCGGCCGCTTCCTTTCGCTCAGAACCGAGGACTTCGTGCTGGCGGCGCGGCTCGACGGCTGCTCGCGCCAGCGCGTGATCTGGCGGCATATGGTGCCCTCCTTCACCAGCCACATCGTCGCCTCGGTCACCCTGGCGATCCCGAGCATGATCCTGGCCGAGACCGCCCTCTCCTTCCTCGGCATCGGCCTGAAGGAGCCGGTGGTGAGCTGGGGCGTGCTGCTCAAGGACGCGCAGAGCATCCTGGCCTTGACCACGGCGCCCTGGCTGCTCGCCCCCGGCGTCGCAGTGGTCGTCGCCGTGCTCGCCCTCAACTTCCTCGGCGACGGAATTCGCGATGCGGCCGATCCCTATGCCTGAGCCGACGCCCATGCGCGGGACGGCGGCAGCGCCCTCGCCGCTCGTCGCCGTTAGCGACCTCAAGGTCCAGATCGGCACCGATGACGGGCTGGTGCGCGCGGTCGACGGCGTCACCTTCGACGTGCCGCGCGGGCGCACGCTCTGCATCGTCGGCGAATCCGGTTCCGGCAAGAGCGTCACCGGCAGGGCGCTGATGAACCTGCTGCCGCCGAGCGGGCGCATCGCCGCCGGCAGCATCCTTTATGCCGGCCGCGACGGGCAGGCGATCGATGTGACCAGGCTCGATCCGCGCGGCCGTCAGATCCGCTCCCTGCGCGGCAAGGAGATCTCGCTGATCTCGCAGGAGCCGATGGCGGCGCTCTCGCCTGTCCACACCATCGGCCAGCAGCTCGTCCCGGTGATCCGCCGGCATCTCGGTCTCTCGAAGAAGGCGGCGCAGGCCCGCGCCGTCGAGATGCTCGGCCGCGTCGGCATCCCCCGGCCGGCGGAGCGATTGAACAACTACCCCTTCGAGTTCTCCGGCGGCATGCGCCAGCGCGTCTGCATCGCACTCGCTCTGTCCTGCCGGCCGCGCCTGCTGATCGCCGACGAACCGACCACGGCGCTCGACGTCACCACGCAGGCGAACATCATCGACCTGCTGCAGGAGCTGCAGCGCGAGGACGGGCTCTCGATCCTGTTCATCACCCATGACCTCGGCGTCGTCGCCGAGATCGCCGACGACGTTGCGGTGATGTATCTCGGCAGAATCGTCGAGCGCGGCACGGTCGACGAGATCTTCGCCGATCCGCGCCATCCCTATACCCGTGCGCTGCTGAAATCGGTGCCGCGTCTCGGCTCCGGGCGCGGCTCCAGGCTCGCCGCGATCCGCGGCATGGTGCCCTCGCCTTTCGAGCGGCCGGCAGGCTGCGATTTTCACCCGCGCTGCGACGCCGCCATCAAGGGCGTCTGCGACACCATCGATCCCGGCACGATCACGATCGGCCCGCGTCGCGATGTGCGCTGTGTTCTTGCGCGCGAGCCGGCCGCGCTCGGAGGTGTCGCCCATGGCTGAGACCCCGGCGCTGCCCCCCGACGTCCTGCTCGACGTGCGCGGGCTGACCAAGCTCTTCCCGCCGCGGCGCAGCCTGTTCCAGCGCAAGGCCTCAAATCCGGTGCGCGCCGTCGAGGACGTCTCCTTCGCGATCAGACAGGGCGAGACGCTCGGCCTCGTCGGCGAATCCGGCTGCGGTAAGTCGACGGTGACGCGTCTCCTGCTCGGCATCCACCAGCCGACCGCCGGCACGATGCGCTATCGCCGCAAGGATGGCGGCAGCGTCGATCTCGATACGCTCTCCGAGGACGAGCGGCTCGCCTATTGCACCGATCTGCGCATCGTCTTCCAGGATCCGCAATCCTCGCTCAACCCGCGCCTGCAGGTCCGCGACATCGTCGGCGAGGTGCTGAAGGTCAACCGGCTGGTGCCGCCATCAGAGATCGAGGCCAAGGTCCGCGAGCTCCTCGCCAAGGTGGGCCTCCGGCCCGAATATGCCCGGCGCTATCCGCACGCCTTCTCCGGCGGCGAGCGCCAGCGCGTCGGCATCGCCCGGGCGCTCGCGACCCATCCGCGCTTGGTCGTGCTCGACGAGGCCGTCTCGGCGCTCGATGTCAGCGTCCGGGCGCAGACGCTCAATCTGCTGCGCGACCTGCAGGAGGAGTTCGGGCTGACCTATCTCTTCGTCAGCCATGACCTCAGCGTGATCGAGTACATCTGTGACCGCGTCGTGGTGATGTATGTCGGCCAGGTCGTCGAGATCGCCACCTCCGAGGCGCTCTTCGCCCGGCCGCTGCACCCTTACACCGAAGCGCTGCTCTCGGCCCTGCCGATCCCCGATCCCGCCCAGCGCCGGCAGAATCGCCGCATCCGCCTGCCCGGCGAGGTCGCCGATCCCGCCAACCGCCCCGCCGGCTGCGCCTTCCATCCGCGTTGCCGCTTCGCCAGCGAAGCCTGCCGCACCACCCAGCCGCCACTGCGCGAGCTCGGCGGCCGCAGCGTCGCCTGCCACCACGCCGAGGCGCTCGAGCTCAAGGGCGTCGAGACCATCCAGACCGGACACCCCGCCAATGCCTAAGCACATCCGCGCCGGCGACAACGCCAACCGCGCCATCGTCCATGACGACCCCGGCCTGCCGCATGTCCATTTCAACCTGCTGCGCCTGCAGCCAGGCGAGAGCCTGGAACAGGCCTTGCCCGCCCATGAGAGTGTGCTCGTCGTGCTCTCCGGCACGGTCGACATCATCGTCGATGGCGAGCGTTTCGCCGCGGTCGGCAAACGCGCCGATATCTGGTCGGGCGAGGCGGATTCAGTCTACGCCCCACCGGGCGCCACGGTCCGGCTGGAGAATGCGACCGGCCCTACCGAGATCGCCGTCGCCGGCGGGCTCTGCGACGAAGTGGGGCTGAAGCCCTTCCGCATCGCGCCGGAGGAGGTCGCGATGGTCGATGTCGGCTCGCCCGACACCCATAGCCGCCGCCGCATCTTCCATATCCTCGGCCAGAACGGGCAAGGGCGCGCCGGCAACCTCCTGGTCAGCGAGCTCTATGCCGATCCCGGCTGCTGGTCGGGCTATCCCCCGCACAAGCATGATACCGACCGCGCCGGCGAGACCGCCCATGACGAGCTCTACCACTACCGCTACCAGCCCGGCAGCGGCTTCGGCGCCCAGATCATCTATGCCGATGGCAAGTCCGACTGCTTCATGGTCCAGCACGGCGACACGGTGCTGGTCGATGCCGGCTACCACCCGACCGTCACCTCGCCCGGCCACCGCTGCTACATCTTCACCATCCTGGTCGGGAAGACGCAGCGCGGCCTGGTCCAGCACTTCGACGAGCGCCACGCCCACCTCATGACGGCGATCCCCGGCATCCAGTCGATGCGCGACAAGTTCAAATAGCCAGACATTTAGCCGGCAATTTTCCTGCCTTCAGCGAAGGACCCGTCATGTCCGACACGACCCGCATCCGCATCGATCTCTCCGCGCCGACCACACCCTTCCGGCGCTTCTGGCGCAGCACCGGCTTCTCACCGGCCGAGCTGCTGCTGGAGCCGGAGATGCGGCAGACGCTGGCCTATGTCGGCGGCGTGCCCAATCGCGGCATCGAATATATGCGCGTGCACTACATGCTCGACCTCGTCACCGCCTCCAGCTTCGGCACATATGACTGGTCGCGGCTCGATGCGGCGATCGACGTGATGCTGGAGCATCGCATCCGGCCGTTCTTCGAGCTGATGGGCAATCCCTCCTACATCTACAGCGATTTCAACGATGTCGGCCAGGCGCATCACTGGCGCGACTTCATGGGCAAGATGGCGCAGCGCTACCAGGCCCGCTATGGCGCCGACGAGTTGCGGACCTGGTATTTCGAGACCTGGAACGAGCCCGACATCTGGTGGAGGCTCGGCGGCGAGACCGGCTTCAACAACTATTACGACGCCTGCTCGGAGGCACTGAAGGCGGTCGATCCGGCCCTCAAGCTCGGCGGCCCGGGCGTCGCCCGGCGCATCCCGCCGATCTTCAAGAGCTTCCTCGCCCATTGCGACACCGGCACCAACCTGTTCACCGGCGAGACCGGCGTGCGGCTGGATTTCATCTCGGTGCACGAGAAGGGCGCCAAGAAGCACGCCGAGGACCTGACGCCGAACAGCCTGTCGATCATCCGGCACGAGATGATGGCGGTCGACTATATCCGCGAGCACCATCCGCGCTTCGCCGGCCTGCCCTTCGTCAACGACGAATGCGACCCGCAGATCGGCTGGCATCTCTACCATACCTGGCACGGCATGCCCTATTTCGCCGGGCTCGCCGCCAAGATCGTCGACCAGCACCAGCGCCTGATGATCGACGGCGAAGGCGTCGACTACGAGGTGCTCAGCAACGACAACGGCTTCGTCGGCCATTGGGGCCACCGCACACACCTCACCTATTTCGGCAAGCGCCCGGTGCGCGCCGCCCAGGCCGAGCACAAGACCGACATCGCCGCGCTCGAAGCGCGCCGGGCCGAGCCCGAGCCGTTCGACCTCGTCAAGAAGCCGGCGCTCAGCGTCATGGAGTTGCTCGGCCTGCTCAGCGAGCGCCGTTTCGACCTGAGCGGCCAGGGCCTCGATCCCGACCGCGTCGGGCTCGGCGCGATCGCAACCGCTCTTGGGGGCACCGCGCAGCCTTCCGGTGCCAGTGTCCTTCTCTACAACAGCGTCGACCGCATCTGGCAGTCGGGCGAAAGCACGGTCGCGCTCGACTTCTCCGGGCTGCAGCCCGGCGCCTATGCGCTCGCCAGCTTCCGCATCGCCCATGGCAAGGGCGACCCCTTCACGGTCTGGGAAGACCTCGGCGCGCCCGACCTGCCTGGTGCAGCCGAGCTTGCGGCGATGCGCTTGGCGCAGGAGCCAGCCCTGAGCATCGAGCATCTCCAGATCGGCGGTGCCCAAGCACAGTACGAGCTCAAGCTCGATATGCCCCTGCCTTCGGTGGCGCTGGTCGCGCTGGTCCGGCGGGATGATGCCGCGCCCACCGCTCCGTCCGCCCCCCGGATCAGCCGCTTCGGCGGCCTCAACGGCGAGAACCGCGTCCTGTTCTGGGAGCCGGCACCCTATGACGGCATCCAGCTCTTCGACGTACTCTGGAGCGCTGGCGAAAACGGCCCCTGGCAGGTGATCAACCCGGTCGGGCTGTTGTCGAGCGTCTATCTCGATACCAGCGCCGCAGCCGGCTTCTACCGCATCCGCGCCCGCGATCTCTTCGGCCGCGTCAGCGCCGAGAGCGATAGCCTGCGCGCCGGCTAGCTCTACGCCGGCATAGGTCGTCTTTACATCCTGTCGAAGCTAGAAAGGAGGTGCCCCGCTTGGACAGGTGTCGAATATGACGTTGCGACTGAGCCGCTTCACCACCCTCACCCTCTGCATCTTGGTCGCGCTCGTCGCGATCCCGCTGGCCTTCAGCCACCCCTGGCTCTGGCTGCCCGGCCTGCTGGCCTTGTTGCTGGCGCTGCTCGGCCTCTGGGACCTTTCCCAGACCGAGCACGCCATCCAGCGCAACTATCCGGTGATCGGCCATATCCGCTGGTTCGCCGAGCTGGTCCGCCCCGAGCTGCGCCAATACCTGTTCGAGGCGGACGAGGAGGCGGCGCCGTTCTCGCGCTCGCAGCGTTCGCTGGTCTATCGCCGCGCCAAGAACCTCGCCGGCGACCATCCCTTCGGCACGCTGCTCGACGTCTACAGAGACGGCTACGAGTTCATCGGCCATTCGAACCGCCCGGCGCCGGTCTCCGATCCCGAGAGCTTCCGCATCACCATCGGCAACGACCAGTGCCGGCAGCCCTATTCGGCGTCCGTCTTCAACATCTCGGCGATGAGCTTCGGCTCGCTCTCCGCCAATGCGATCCGGGCGCTCAACACCGGCGCGCGCCTCGGCCGCTTCAGCCACGACACCGGCGAAGGCAGCATCAGCCCCTATCACCGCGAAGGCGGCGGCGACATCGTCTGGGAAGTCGCCAGCGGCTATTTCGGCTGCCGCAACGACAAGGGCCGCTTCGATCCCGAGCGCTTCGCCAGGCAGGCGGTCGATCCCCAGGTAAAGATGATCGAGATCAAATTGAGCCAGGGCGCCAAGCCCGGCCATGGCGGCATCCTGCCGGCGCCGAAAGTGACGCCCGAGATCGCCGCGACCCGCGGCGTGCCGGTCGGGCAGGACTGCATCTCGCCGCCGAGCCACAGCGCCTTCTCGACGCCACTGGAGATGATGGCCTTCATCGCGCAATTGCGCGAGCTGTCCGGCGGCAAACCCGTCGGCTTCAAGCTCTGCCTCGGCCATCCCTGGGAGTTCATGGGCATGGTCAAGGCGATGCTGGAGAGCGGCGTCGTGCCCGATTTCATCGTCGTCGACGGCGCCGAGGGCGGCACCGGCGCTGCCCCCGTCGAGTTCAGCGACCATATCGGCCTGCCGATGCGCGAGGGCCTGCTCTTCGTCCACAATGTGCTCGTCGGCGCAGGGCTGCGCGACAAGGTCAAGATCGGTGCAGCCGGGCGCATCGTCAGCGCCTTCGACATCGCGAGCGTGCTCGCGATCGGCGCCGACTGGGCCAATGCCGCCCGCGGCTTCATGTTCGCGCTCGGCTGCGTCCAGTCGCTGTCCTGCAACACCAATCGCTGCCCGACCGGCGTCGCGACGCAGGACGCCGTGCGCCAGCGCGCGCTGGTCGTGCCGGACAAGGCGCAGCGCGTCCATCGCTTCCACGCCAACACCCTGCATGCACTGGCCGACATGCTCGCCGCCGCCGGCCTGACCCATCCCGAGGAACTCGGCCCGCATCATCTGGTGCGCCGCGTCAGCGCCACCGAAATCCGCCTGTTCTCCGACCTGCACGTCTTCCTGCAGCCGGGCGAATTGCTGACCGGGCTCTGCGAGCACGCTTTCTATCGCCGCAACTGGGATCTCGCCCGCACCGACAGCTTCGACAGGATGTCGTAAGCAGCGTCACGCGGCGGCCGAAGATTGGGCCGGACGCGATTCACCTTTCGAAAGGAAACCCGCACTCCATGCGAAGCCGTCATGTGCTGCGAGTCACAAGGCCGTAGCTTTCCCTGAAGAAAATGCCGAGTATCGGCAGGTGATTTGGATAGCTCGCTGCGGCCCGTCGATTGGGTGCAGCGAGATGGCGATGGGAGTACTCGGATGTCGGAGCGGTCTTGGATGGCGCAGGTCAAGCGGATCCCGGCGGCCTCGCGCCTGTCTCCCGCGGCGCTCATCACCTGCGTCGCGCTCGGGCTCGGAACGACTGCCTTCGCCCAGCAGCCGGCGCCCACCGCAGTCCCGGTCGGCACCGTGATGGCCGAGAAGCGCGCCATCACCCAGACCGCCGATTTTGTCGGACGGATCGAGGCGGTGAACCGCGTCGACGTCCGCGCCCGCGTCACCGGCTATCTCGAGGACGTGCTGTTCAAGGACGGCTCCACCGTCGCCGAGGGCGCACCGCTCTTCCGCATCGAGCGCGCGCCCTTCGAAGCGGCGGTCGAGCAGGCGCAAGGCGCGCTGGAGCGCGCCCAGGGCACCTTGCAGAACGCCACCGTGCAGCGCCAGCGCGCCGAGGATCTGCTGAAGACCAATGCCGGCTCGGTCGCCATCCGCGACCAGCGCGTCGCCGAGGAGAAGGGCGCGCAGGGCGACCAGACCACCGCCGAGGCCAATCTGAAGACGGCGCAGATCAATCTCGGCTACACCGAGATCAAGGCGCCGATCGCCGGCCGCATCGGCCGCACCAAGGTGACCAAGGGCAATGTCGTCGGGCCCGACAGCGGCGTGCTGGCGCAGATCGTCAGCGACGATCCGATGTACGTCACCTTCCCGGTCAGCCAGCGCGAATTCCTGGCGCTGAAGACCAACCGGCTGCCGGCCGACGGTTCCGCCCCGCTCGTCAGCCTGAAATTCTCGGACGGCTCGACCTATGACCAGAAGGGCCGCGTCGACTTCGTCGACGTCTCGGTCGAGCGCGCCACCGACACCGTGCTGGTGCGCGCCACGCTGCCCAACCCGACCGGCAAGCTGCTCGACGGCACGCTGGTGCGCGTCGCCGTCCAGGCCAACAAGAGCGAGGAGAAGGTGCTGGTGCCGCAGGCGGCGCTGATCGCCGACCAGCAGGGCTCCTATGTCTTCGCCGTCGAGGACGGCAAGGCGGTGGCGAAGCGCGTCAAGGTCGGGGCAGAAGCCGGCTCCTATGTCGCCATCGAGCAGGGCCTCGTCGGCAACGAGCAGATCGTTATCCAGGGCCTGCAGAATCTCCGGCCCGGCGTGCCGGTGCTCGCCTCGCCCGTGACGCTGACGACCGGCCGGAGCTGACCTCATGCTGAGCTCCGTCTTCGTCGACCGGCCCCGGCTGGCGATCGTCATCGCGCTCGTCACCACGATCGCCGGCCTGCTCTCGCTGTTCGCGATTCCGGTCGCGCAATATCCCGACATCGTGCCGCCGCAGATCTCGGTGCGCGCCTCCTATCCCGGCGCCTCCGCCGCCGTGGTCGAACAGACCGTCGCCCAGCCGATCGAGGCCCAGATCGTCGGCACCGACAAGATGCTCTACATGAAGAGCGTCAGCGGCAATGACGGCAGCTATTCGCTGCAGGTCTCCTTCGAGCTCGGCACCAACCCCGACATCAACAACGTCAACGTCAACAACCGCGTCCAGCTCGCTCTGTCGAAGCTGCCGCAGGAGGTCCAGCGCAGCGGCGTGACGGTCAAGAAGCAATCCTCGGCCCTGCTCGGCGTCATCGCCGTCTATGCGCCCAAGGGCAATTACGACACGCTCTTCGTCTCGAACTACGTCACCATCAACCTGCTCGACCCGATCAAGTCCACCGCCGGCGTCGGCGACGCCTCGCTCTTCGGCGCACAGGACTACGCCATCCGCGCCTGGGTCCGCACCGACGCCCTGACCGGCCTGGGCCTCACCACCGGCGACGTCATCGCCGCGATCCAGGGCCAGAACGCGCAGGCCGCGGTCGGCCGCATCGGCGCCCGCCCGATCTCCGACGACCAGCAGCTCCAGCTCAACATCCAGACCAAGGGCCGCCTGACCTCGCCGGAGGAGTTCGGCAGGATCGTGCTGCGCACCAACGCCGACGGCTCGATCCTGCGGCTCTCGGACGTGGCGCGCCTCGAGCTCGGCGCCGCCAATCTCGACCGCGACACCCGCCTGAACGGCGGTCCGGCCGTGCTGATCGGCGTCTACCAGGCGCCGGGCGCCAACGCCCTCACCGCGCTCGAAGCGGTCAAGAAGACGATCGGCGACCTCGAGAAATCCTTCCCCGACGGCCTCGCCTGGAAGGTCACCTACGACCCGACCGCCTTCGTCACCGCCACGATCCACGAAGTGCAGAAGACGCTGATCGAGGCCTTCGTCCTCGTCGTCATCGTCGTCTACCTGTTCCTCGGCAATCTCCGGGCGACGCTGATCCCGACCGTCGCCGTGCCGGTGAGCCTGATCGGCGCCTTCATCGTGCTCAACGCCATCGGCTATTCCGCCAACACCGTCTCGCTGCTCGCCGTGGTGCTCGCCATCGGCATCGTCGTCGACGACGCGATCGTCGTGATCGAGAACGTCGAGCGCGTGATGGAGGAGCATCCCGAGCTGACGCCGGCCGAGGCGACGAAGCGCGCCATGGGCGAGATCGTCGCCCCGATCATCGCGATCACGCTGGTGCTGCTCTCGGTCTTCGTGCCGGTCGCCTTCATCCCTGGCATTTCCGGCGAGCTCTTCCGCCAGTTCGCCGTCACCGTCGCGGTCGCGATGGTGCTGTCGGCGATCAACGCGCTGACGCTGTCGCCGGCGCTCTGCGCCATCCTGCTGCGGCCGCATCACGGGCCACGGCGTGGGCCGATCGGCTATGTCATGCGCGGCATCGACTGGACGCGCGACCGCTACGGCAACGGCGTGGCGCGCCTCGTGCGCGTCTCGGTGATCAGCCTTGCTTTGACCGCCGCCTTCGGCGCCGGCATCTACGCCATGGGCCGCGTCACCCCCACCGGCTTCCTGCCGGAGGACGACCAGGGCGCCTTCTTCGTCGTCGCCCAATTGCCCGACGGCGCCTCGATCGCCCGGACTTCGGCGCTCGCCGCCGAGGTCGAGGGCATCCTGAAGACCGAGACGGCGATCGCCGACTATTCGACGGTCATCGGCCTCAACTTCATCGACAATTATTCGCAACCCAATGCTGGCTTCTTCGTGGTGACGCTGAAGCCGTTCGACCAGCGCACCAGCCGGGAGGACTCGGCGTCAGCGGTCATCGCTCGCCTCGCCCAGAAGTTCCGCGCCGTGCGCGCCGGCAACGTCGTCCCGATCGCGCCCCCGCCGATCATCGGCCTCGGCAGCGGCGGCGGCTTCAGCTACGTGCTGATGGACATGGGCTCGGCCGATCCCAAGGCGCTCGGCCAGGCCCTGCGCGGCCTGACCGTCGCCGCCAACCAGGAGCCGCAATTGCGGCGGGTGTTCTCGACCTTCTCGGACTCGGCGCCGTCGATCTATCTCGACATCGACCGCGACAAGGTCCAGATCCTCGGCGTCGCGCTGAGCGACGTCTTCCAGGCGCTGCAGGCCTCGCTCGGCGGCTACTATGTCAACGACATGAACCTGTTCGGCCGCACCTGGCAGGTCCAGGTCCAGGCCGACGGCGCCGACCGCGCCTCGGTCGACGACATTTACCGCATCAATGTCCGCAGCAAATCCGGCGACATGATCCCGCTGCGCTCCTTCGTCGAGGCCAAGGTGGTGGTCGGCCCGCAGGCGCTGATCCGCTATAACAACCGCCTCGCCGTGACGCTGCAGGGCTCGCCCGCCCCGGGCGTCTCCTCCGGCCAGGCCCTGCAGGCGATGGAGGCGGTCGCCGCCAGGACCCTGTCGTCGGGCTATCGCGGCGCCTGGACCGACGTCTCCTTCCAGGAGAAGCGGGCCGAGGGGCAGACGACGATCATCCTCGCCTTCGCGCTGCTATTCGCCTACCTGTTCCTGGTCGCGCTCTATGAGAGCTGGACCATCCCCGTGCCCGTGCTGCTCTCGGTCGCGGTCGGTATCCTCGGCGCCTTCCTTGCGATCGTCGTGGCCGGGCTGACGCTCGACCTCTACGGCCAGATCGGCATCGTCGTGCTGATTGGCCTCGCCGCCAAGAACGGCATCCTGATCGTCGAGTTCGCCAAGGAGCTGCGCGAGAAGGGCCACCCGCTGCTGCATGCGGCGACCGAGGGCGCGCGCCTCCGCTTCCGCCCGGTGATGATGACCTCCTTCGCCTTCATCCTCGGCCTCTTGCCGCTGGTGATCGCGGAGGGCCCCTCGATGCTCGCCAGGCGCCATGTCGGCACGCCGGTCTTCGGCGGCATGCTGGCGGCCTCCCTCATCGGCATCTTCGTGATCCCGGCGCTCTATGTCGTCTTCCAAGGCCTGCGTGAGCGGCTGCGGCCCTCGACCCGTCCCAAGGAGGAGCAGGCCTGAGCCGCATCGTCATCGACACAGGCCGTCACGCCGGCCTGTCGATGACGATGCGATCCTGTCCCGCCGCCGCCATGGCCCTGAGCTGGGCCAGCGCGACCGGAAGCAGCTCGGGACGGGCGTCAAAGCGGAACCGGACGACCTGCGGCAGCTGAAGCAGCCGCGCGCCGGCCTCGCTCAGCACGAGCTCGACATGGTCGCGGCGCCACGCCAGCCGGACCACCTCGCGGCCGTCGCAGGCCAGGTCCTGGTCGGTACGCTCGAGATAGAGCAGATCCTCGAGCCGCGGCGGCTGATGGCCGTCGATCTGCCGACTGCAGGCAAGATGCAGGACATCCAGCGGATCGCTCGCCGACGAAAAGCCGAGCGAAAGCACGAGGAGATCGCCCTCCTCGGTGAAGACCTCTTCGATCTCGAAGCCGTCTGCTTCACTCTCCAAGTCGGCAGTCCTCCTGGGATGTCGCCTCGCTTGGAGCGGCAACGACCAGATTGAATCGATCAGCCAGCGGTGCGAGCGGATCGGAGCATGCTTTAGGGCAGCTCGGTGCAGGATCGGTTGAGCGACCCTCAAATTCCCGCATTGCCGAAGCGGCGGCAATCAGCTATCCAGCCTCCACGGAAAGCGCCCGTAGCTCAGCTGGATAGAGCGTTGCCCTCCGAAGGCAAAGGTCACACGTTCGAATCGTGTCGGGCGCGCCAATCACGAAACTCTTGAAAAATCGAGAGTTTCGGCTTCGGAAGCCTCTCCTGAGAAATCATCAGAATCCCTGTCTGTCACAGCTTTTGTCACAGCTGGCACAGGGATACGCGTGTGGCCACGATCCGCAGAAGGGGAAGCAGTTGGCAGGCGCAGGTGAGGCGCGAAGGCAGCCCTCCTGTCTCCAAGAGCTTCCCGACCAAGGCAGAGGCCTCCGCATGGGCCAGAGCACTTGAAGCGCAGATAGACACAGCGGACCTGTCCCCTAGCATCCGCGATCTTCGCTCGATGACAGTGGCGGAACTGCTACGGCGCTATCAGGAGGAGATTACCCCCGCAAAACGCGGCGCCCCGTTTGAGCGTTCACGCATCAAGTTCTTTCTGACTCAGAGCATTGCTCAGGAGCGCCTAGGAAGCCTCTCAGGAGCCAGTGTGGCTTACTATAGAGATACACGGCTCAAGAGCGTGAAGCCTGCCACCGTGCGCCGCGAGCTTGTGATACTGCGGCATGTGTTCGAGGTAGCAATCAAGGAGTGGAGCATCCCACTTCCGCGAAATCCCGTACGGACAATTAAGGTCCCCAAGGACTCAGAGGCGCGGGACAGGCGGCTGCAAGAAGGAGAGCTAGAGAAGCTCCTCGGGGCGATTAAGCCAAGGACGGCTTGGTACGTTAGACCCTTTATTCTGCTCGCCATAGAGACCGGTATGCGGCGCAGTGAGCTTCTATCACTCCGGTGGGTCCATGTGGACCTCAAGAGGCGCACGGCTGAATTGCCGCTCACCAAGAACGGTCGCTCTCGCCTCGTGCCTCTATCGCCAGGTGCAATTACCGTCTTGGCATCGTTAGAGCGCCATGGAGACCATGTGTTCCCGATCCATGAGAACGCCGTGAATCTCGCGTGGCAGAGACTGAAGACTAAGGCCGGCCTGAGCGATCTCAGGCTGCATGATCTGAGACATGAAGCCGTGTCCCGCTTCTTTGAACACGGCCTCTCAATCCCCGAAGTCGCTCTGATAAGCGGCCATCGGGATATGAGGATGCTCAGTCGATACACTCATCTGAGGCCTGAGGCGGTAGCTGAGAAATTAGCCAGGGGTGTGGATGCCATGCCGCCGGAATGAACGAAAGACCCTGATCGCTTATGGCGCGACCGTTAAACCGACGATTAGGGCTGCGATCAGAACGAAAAAGTTGTATGATCAATCAAAATTAAGTGATCCAGAAATAAATCCATTTATAATCCATTCTGCTCGACAATTTACAAATTTTCTAATATTTGTATTGACTTTCCATACAAATATTGATACAAAAAATAACCTTCAAAACTGATTTATAAAAGCGCTCAGGAATTTACCGAACAGCCTCATTAAAAATCAAAAAAGGAGGAAAGATCATAGAAAATAGGAATGCTAATGAAACTAAAAAACTCAATAACACAAAACCACGATTTTGAATTGTGTTCAATTGATATATTACCATCAACTTGCCAAAATCTCAATCAAAAAATTATGCTATGCGATGCACCCGCGGGAGCGGGAAAGACGCACGCGCTCTGCAAATTTGCGGTCGATATGGCCAATTCCGGCGAACGTATTCTGTTCGTACAACCGACCAAGGACCTTATTGGTGAAACTATTGGGCGACTGAAAGAGTTTGACTCGTCAGTTTGCCTTCAACGTATAGACGAAACAGTCACCCAAAACGTCGTTGATTCCATCAACGATTATCTCAAAAATTCCGATTCTGAGGGGCAGATTCTTTTCATAACCCATGCTGCCTTTGAGCGCTTACCATATGTCCATCGTCCGGAAAGATGGCATCTCATTGTCGATGAAGTTCTTCAAGCACACCAATCTGTGCCACTGCACTTCAAACACACCCATTCTTCCCTGACATCCATTCTAGAGCCGCGGAGGGTGGACGAAACTTGGTCCCGATTGGAAATAAGAGATAAGCATGCATTCTCCGAACTTCAAAAAAAAATGAATGATGACGACGCATTGAAGAGCTTCGAGCCTGTCGTTAATTTTCTTAAATCGCCCCATTGGGATGTATTCGTCAGTACCGAGGCATATGAAAAATTTTTAACTGACGCTGCCGGAACGAAAAAAACTCCCCCTTTGTTCATGCGGCTCAAGCCATCCATTTTTGCTGGATATGCAAGTGTCCGCATCGCAGGAGCTCGGCTTGGCGAAAGATTGCTAACAAAATTATGGAAAGCACAAGGCGTTCAATTTCAAACTCACCCAATGAATGGTCTTCGATATGATTCCCATCATAATTGCAACCGAGTAACAATTTATTATGGCATTAATAACCATTGGTCAAAATGCATACGAGACCGATATCGCGAGCAGTCGTGGCTCCCTTTAATTTCAAAGATTTCAGAATTATCCAAAAATAACAAATTTTTGTTCACAGCAAACAAAGATCAACGATATATATTTTCTAACAACTCGGATGCAATACGATTGCCAAATTCTCCTCACGGGCTAAATTCCTACAAAAATATCAACATCGTTGCATTTTTGTCTGCGTTGAATTTATCACCTCAGTACGCTGCATTTCTAAAGTCATTCGGCTTAAGCGATTACGAGATTCATCAAGATATTTACTACAATACGGCCTATCAAGCGGTCATGCGCGGCGGCCTTCGAAACCCCGATGGAACCGAGGCGCAAACCATCGTGGTTCCGGATAAGGGATTGGCTGAATGGCTTCAATCGATCTTTCCTGGCTCTAAGATTGAATGGCTTGGTTTGACGCTTCCTGAAGCGGTCAAAGGGTCGTCGGGACGCCCCCGTCTTTACGCCAACAATGCTGAGAAGGCACGAGCTTATAGAGATCGAAATTCGACTCAAGATCATCAGCATCTTTTGGAGGACTTGATCTCAAAACTCCCAAATGATGACAAAGACGATTTAGATAATGACAGTGATTGGTGTCACGAAATACCTTATATTAATATAGATAAAGCAACACGTTTTCATGCATCAATTTGGGAGTCGACCGAATCAAAATTTCAGTCGGGAGTAATAATCGCATCATCTCACGCCATGTTTATCAACAAATTAAAAGAGTTCCACAAACAAAAATTTCAATCAAAAGAATCAAATGGACTTCTTAGCGCCGGATTACCCGCCCCCGATGAGCGAAGCATGCGAGGGTTGAAAAATATCATTTTTGCAAACGGAATATTCTTGGACAATGACGGAGGTGTCTTGACACCTCAAAAATTTGCAGAATTTTTGCCAAATACAAAGATGATAATCTTCAATTCTTATTCTAGCACTCCCGAAACCATGAGATGGCGTGTCTACATTCCAACGGAATGTATCATGACCAAGGAGATATATAAGAATGTTGTAGAACGAATTTTTGCCGCGCTGGACTCAGAAGGGTTTAACGAGAACGGCTCATTAGGCAAACGAATGCACGGTTTTGATGTCCGCAAAAAATCGGCCGCAGACTTGATGTATCTTCCATGCCAAGCAGCCCACCCGGATGGCAGCTTCTTCTACGAATTTCTGGAGTCCTCACGCAGGCCTCTCGACCCAAGAAACTGGATCAACTTCGAGGATCAACCTGAATCCTTCAAGGAATTAGCCGAGAAGAGGCCTCCTGGCGAAGGCCACTACGTCCACACGCCTCTGCCAAAGGTCGATATAGAGGATGAGCTTTATCGGTGGCGCATTGAAGGAGATCGACCTCACAAAAGAAATTCGGGTTGGTCGGCTCTCTATTTCGCGCTCGTAAGAAGAAGCATTCCCGGCTCACAAATCGAAGCCATCATGACCGAAGAAGCTTACAGATGCACCACACCTCGGCTTCGTAACGCTAGGCTCAAACAGCTTGCGCGACTGAGAAATAAGGCACGGCGCTAGTCCCTTGCATGCCGATGCACTAACTTGCCGGAATTGCGGTCGCAGCATCATTGATCGTCAGGCGTGGCGATGAAGCTCTGACCAGGCGGTCGTCATTCTGCCTCGCTCGTCTACAGGTCAAAAATGACGCATAGAAACTTCCAAATTTCAGCCTGAAAATTTTGAAAAATTAGCTGCGACTTCTATCTGAGCAGCAGCAATTTTAAGCTGATAATCGTCCAAATGTGCCGCTGCAGCGAGCATTTTATCGCGAAGTTTGGCTCTTTCGTCCTGTTCAGGCTCTTGATCAAAGCCCAGCAGCTGGTTTGGCGACGTTTGCAAAATTCGCGAAATTTTCAGAAGCGTCGCCAGATCCGGTTCTCGGTCGCCCCTGACATAATGGCCATAGCGTCGCTCGCTGATATCGAGCCTTCTGGCTACCTCGGCGTTGGAAATTCCCAGGTCCGCAGCACGCTTTTTCAGGTTGGTCGCGAAGAGTTCCATCAGACCAAAATGGGCTGATGCCACTTCCCATTTCTATGAACGTTATGTAGTATTTAGGCGGACCATAACGGGAAGCAGGCGACAAATGACTATCGGTGTTGAAGGGCGCAAGCGCGCAAATTTTTGGCTCCTGATTTCCGGCATCGCCCTGTGTGTTTTGCCCGCGAGTGCAGGCTCGGCCGCTGACATTTTCCCATGCGACGAACTTATCCGTCATATGGAGAAAGGTGGCTTCGACACTGGCGAGGCCAATCGATCTCAGAGGTGGCGCACCAACTTGGATTCCATGGAGATCATTGCGCCTGATGGCGAATCCAAAAAGGACACGATGATGTATCGCATGAGCGGTGAGGTCGACGTCGGGAGCGCCCTCGTCGTGACCATCAGCTTCCAAGGCAGTGGCGGAGGCTCCGTGCCAATCAGAGTGAGATGGCTGTCACCGGCGCCCATGTCGATTGATAACGAGAAGCTCAACTGTACCAAGGAGGTTGTCGAGAATATCCCGCTGAACGTGGCAGCCGATTTTAAGTTAACGCTGAAAAATCCGGAGGACGTGAGCACTTCGAAGGGCAGATGGCGATTTGTCCTGTACACGCAGAACCGCACCATCCTGCAGTTCGCTGAATATGATCTCAGGCCTCTCCCGACGGCCCAGGAGAAGAAGGAGCGTTGGCTCGCGGAAGCCTACGAACGGTATCTCATTCTAGATAAGTGCGTCGATCTATATGCGGCATCGTTATCCAAACGCGAATACCGCACTGCCATGTCGGCGATTGAGGCAGAAGCCAAGAAGAGGTCCATCGATACCGACGCGGTCTGGAAACGCGTGAATGAGGATCGCAAGGACTTCCTGCAGATGTGGTCGGGGTTCGTTGCCTCTCGCGCGAGCATGACCTACGAGCAGCGATCCAACGTTCGTGAGGTGTGCGCTTCAGCGTCGCGAGCTCTCATTGGAGGGGCGCAGGAAATTCAGCCTGCAGGCGCCGCTCCTAAGAAGGACTTCTAGTAAGACGCCGGGTCCCTTTAGTGGCGCACGCCTTCGTCCGCGTCGCGGCTTTTGTCTTGCTCGTGCAGGCAATGGAGACGGAGCGGCGGCGATCACAGTTCGGAGTTCGAGACGCAATATTGCCGGCTCAACCCTCCAGTGACATTCATCGCTCGCTCAACCGCTTTTCCCGAGCGATGAGCCGTCGGTAAACGGAAGGTCGAATATCGTCACCGGCGGCGCTTTATGGTGTTGCGGAAATCAGTGTTCGCCCTGCTCCTCCACCACCGGTGCACCGCATGCCGGACGGACCGAGCAAAACGACTGTTTTCGACCCTAGGGTGATATTCGCGGGGCGACGTCGTGCAAATCCGACCTCCAGAAGGTGCATCCCGGGCAGACTTGCTGCCGAGAGCGCTGGCGCTGCACTTTTGAGCGATCTAGGGATCACTGCCGCTCAAAGCGTGTGTCCAGCCGGCTCTACCGTTTGCGTGCCGCCCACAGCGAGGATCTCAAATTCCCATTTGTCATCATCTGGGTGACGCCGGCGGCACTGTGGCATTTGCTTCACTCCTGCCCGTCCACATAAGTGTTTCTCGTTAATCAACGCGGCTGGCGGGCAAGCGCCCGGTGGGGTCTCTCATTGCCGATGCAAAAGGTTGATTCGTGTCGCAGATGTGTGGATGCTAGCAATTGTTTGCGGGCAATGCACATCTGACGCGCGCATGTTGGAAGCTGGTATGCATCAAGGTCAACGAAGGAAAAATCGTCTGGTTATCACGATACACGGAATAAGAACGTATGGCGATTGGCAGGAGCGCTTGGAGGCAATAACCACTGCCCAGCTTGGGAAGCGTGGTCTGAAATTCGTCAATTATAAATATGGATACTTTTCCACTATTTCATTTTTAATACCCTTCGCACGAGGGGTAGTAGTAAAAAAATTCCGAGAGGAACTTCGTAGACTTGCAGCAGAGCGTAGATGGTCTCGAATTGACATCGTCGGACATAGCTTTGGAACTTTAGTCATCGCGAACGCAGTATCTGACCTTGACGATCATGATAAATTTAAAATTGATACAGTGATACTGTCAGGAAGTGTATTGCCAAGCGAATTCCCGTGGCACAAGTATATAGGCCGCCGCGTAAGAACGGTTATAAATGATTGCGGATCCAACGACTCAATACTATTGTTAAGTCAGTTATTTGTATTTTTGACGGGTATGGCAGGTCGAGTAGGATTTGTTGGTTCAATCGGAGCATCTCTGCGGAATAGATACTCGACATTTGGTCATAGCGGTT
Organism: Allobosea sp. GW821-FHT03A12; assembly: GCF_058986765.1. NCBI lineage: Bacteria > Pseudomonadati > Pseudomonadota > Alphaproteobacteria > Hyphomicrobiales > Alloboseaceae > Allobosea > Allobosea sp. GW821-FHT03A12. Next base: position 566,074 of record NZ_JBYSVZ010000001.1, on the reverse strand, counting down.
ATTTTTTAGATGCCATGGGTAAGCCAGATAGCCATTATATGGTGAAGCACTGGCTACCAATACTTACTACCGACGAGCCTGCTGAGTTCTTTGACCTGAGGGTACCACCATCTCCAATCAATGTTTTCCTTGAAAAAATTGCAACTTACTCTGGATTAATAAAGTTTGCTATTTACTCTGCACCAATTGTGGTTGTCGCGTTGGTGTATATGAATTTATTTACGCAAGCTCAGTTGGAAAGGGACGCAAAGGAAATTGCTGCTGAAAACGCAACCTATTCAGCAAGCAAATTGGTATACTCGTACTTCGGGAGCAAGTCACAGGGGGATTCAAATAAAAACCCGATCAGATCAGAACTTTTATTGGATTCCAAAATAACTCTCGATAGTCTGAATGGTATTAGCAAAAAATCAGAACCCCTAAGGTTAAGGGGGCTTTCGGCGATCGCGATTGAGCAATCAGCCATTCTTAGGATTGATGGCGATTATAAGTCATCTGAACATAAAGCTTACACGGCAATTAATTCACTTAAGGAAGTGATAGAGAAGTACGGCTCTGAAGAAGATATCAATTCTGACCTGGCTGTCGCTTACGATCGGTTGAGCGATGTGCAGTCGCTGATGGGTAAAATAACTGACGCAACTGACGCTATTCAAAATTCTGTACTTTATTTTGAGGCGCCAAGAACAGAAACTAACCGCTCTCACATCAGAATATTGAATTTGGCAAAGGCAAAGAATAAACTGGGTAAGCTTTTGATACAAAATGGTGACTTTACCAATGCAGGACGCGAGTTAAAAGAATCCTGTAGTTTGATTGAACGGACTATAAAAGGCACGACTGGCCATACTGAGTTGACAATCGAACTCTCTAGGTGCCATAGATATGCTGGACTGATCGCTTTTCAAGCCAATGAGCGAGATAAGGCGACGGATTTATTCAATAAATCATTTTCAATACTTGAGCTCTCGAAGAACTCCATACAGATCCTGATGGAGAAGGTCGATTTTCACGCAAACTTAGCTCAGCTATACGAAGATTCGTTTTCATTTAATAAGGGATCTCGTGATCAAGGCGAAAATAATAACGCGATCACAACCTGGACTCATCATGCCAGAGAGGCTTTTGATACGTCTCATAAGATAATTTTGATAGACTCAGAATGTGAAGATTGTGCTTTTCTATATATTTCGGCAGGAATTAACTACGGACTTGCCCTTTCCGGGCAGAGAATGAACGAGCAGGCGCTGCTTTTATATTCTAAGATTGAAGAAACATTCATAAATAATGGATACGAAGCTCTAGGATTTGGCTTAAATAGACTGCGATTCAAGACATGGTCAGCAAAAGCGCAAGCATACGAGGAAATACTAGATTATAAAAATGCAAATAAATATTACAACCGAGCGGTTGAGCTGTTCGATTACGCGAAATCTAGCGGCGCATCAATTTCATTGTGGAAAGATGATTTACTTGAATACTATCGGCGAGCTGCTTCTTCTGAATTCAAGTTGACAAATTATGCAGCCGCTGCGCGGTTCGCTTCGAAACGAGTCGCGTTGTTCAGGGAGCACCCAGGCGCTCTCCGTGATACAATGAGCAAACTTCCCGAGGCTTTGAGTGAACTTTCTTGGTACGCGATTTTTGACAAAAACAACGATGGTGCGATTGCGGCCTCACAAGAGGCGATGTCTTATCTAAGCCAGCCAATACCACCTAATGTCCGATGGATCGAAATCAACTACGGACACTCACTGCTGGCTGCTGGACGAGATGAGGAAGCTCGTGTGATCTATCAGAAAAATGTATCCACCGCGCGCGATGACGGGCATGATGCGGAGCGGAGGATGCGAGATTTAATTCGAGATGACCTTAAGGCGATTGCTCCTAATATAGGATGCAAGAGCGTAATGGCTGAGTTCGAAGGTGACTCATTTTCGTGCGGAACGCAGTAGAACGCGATAGAGAATGGTTCTCTTGAGGATTTCAAATGCAGATTCAAAGTGCTTTTGGAATGCTGCTGGCCTTCTTTTGGTTGACAAAGCCCGGTCTTTCTCAAGGGCTCTCGCATAGCTTTGCTGAGTGGCGTGGAGACGAATGCCTCGTCGCGGATCCCACCGGAACGGCCTTAAACGTGCGTCAGTCCCCAAAAGGGACGGTGGTTGATACCTTAAATAACGGTGATGGTGTTGTTGTTTTGTCGCCAAAGAAAGGTGAATGGATAGAAGTCGGACACGTGACTGGTCCGGCAATGAAGAAGATTGGATGGGTATGGTCGAAATTTATCGATTGTAGTGCGGGGAGAATCCGCGGATCATCGCCGATATTTTTTGAGAGCACTGATGCTTTAGTTGATATAGGCATTAGCTGGCTCGAAGAAAAAACCCCTGATGAATTCGTTAAGTGTCCATATCAAGGTGAGGCGCACACGATATCGATTTCCAAGTTAATAGTTTATTCTCATCGAAAGAGGGGCTTCAATATCGACAAGCTGTGCTTGATGCTGGCCGCGGGATCAGTCCGTTATGATCCAGAAAGCGGACGCCGCCTTAATACATATCTTTTTTCCGGGTGGCCTGACTATGGTTTCTTTCCGGAGGAGTTTCTGTTAGAAGTGCCTGACTGCTTTAAGTCAGGAGCTGTGCAGGGCAAAGGCACTTACTGGCATAAGTTTAAACCTACAGGATGCCGCTTGAATTTTCATCCGTGGACCGGTCGACGTTTGTCGGTGGATGAGAAAGCTGTTTATGCGCGAGCACTAAGTGTCGACGCCGGCGGTGAAGCGGGAGCTGGAGGTTCTTCCTCATCTCTTAGAGAGAATAATCTGCCGCGCGCTTCGGGAGCAAAACTTGAGGATATTAAGCGAAAACTCAAATCCAATGCTAACTAGAGTTTCGATTCGAATTTTGTTAGATACACGCCATTGCGAAAACGCCCATATTGATAAAGCTCGCCACTCCTCATCGGCCGCGGAACGGGTGCGGGATAGCGCGCCCAATCTCTCTAGCGTTCGTGATACCTATGCGGGCCTCTTCCGGCTGAACGTCGCCAGAACCGCTCTCGGAGGCCAATTCGGGAATGTCGCATCCGGTTCGGACAATCCGGGTTCCTCGTGAAGCTACCGAGATCGCTCGATGAAAACTCTAATCAGCTGGCTTCATGCGAGACCACAATCGTGCGCACTTTGGTGAGCTTGCTTCCGCGGCGCGCCCATGCACGAGTTTCTGGTGCCGCTTTTTGAATCGCTACTCAGGCGCGGCGGCAAGGTATTTCGCGCGCAAGACGGCATGCCGTACGCTGTGCTGGAGAACGTAGGAGGCCAGCTCAAGAATCCTCTTCGCGGCGCCCAAGCGCGCAGCGGTATTACCGACGTCAGCCCCTACCGATCCGGATGCGGCCGACAACCGTTGGCTGAGAGAGGCATTCGAAGCCCAGGTGCCGATCATCTATTTTCTTTGGGGGGAGCGCCCGGCCGGGCCCAGGCGATGCTGCCGGCGTTCATTGCCGGATGGGATGCCGAGGCGCTGAAAGCGCGCGTCGCGTTCAGTGTTCAAGGGCGCGATGACCTGACGCCGCCGGCAAGCGCGATCGAGCGCCGCTACGCCCTGAGAACGGTCCAGCAGAGACTTCACAGGCTTCCTTCCGAGAAGCCGTTATCACTGCTTACGACGGTCGCTGCGTCCTTTCCGGTCTCCCTGAGCCGCTCTTGCTTGATGCCGCGCACATTGTCGCGGATGGCGACGAGCGGTTCGGGCAAGCCATGGTGACAAACGGGATCCCGCTCTCCAAAATCCATCACGCGGCGTTCGACGCTCACCTCATAGGAATAAACCCGGATTTCCGGCTGCACGTGTCCGAAAAGCTGATGGTTCAGAAAGATGGCCCCATGCTCGAGGCGTTGAAAGCGCTGAACGGTGGAACGCTGCACGGCCCTAAACGCCAACAGGATCGGCCAGATAGGGATCGGCTTGCGTTCAGATTCGAGCGGTTCCGCTCTGCCGCCTAGTACACGCCCTCGGATGGCGGCTTTGACGGATTGGGCGCGGCTAGCCGCGCTAGAGCAGTTCGAAGATCGGCTGCACGAACCCTTGCAGACGACTTAGGAATGCGTTTCTCTGACGTAAGGTCGTGGAGACTGGCGCATGTCTCATATCACCACAGAAACCTAGGGCGGATGTCAATGCTCAGGAAGCTGTTCCATTCCGCGTTCACAGTCGTCATTGCCCTCGGTGCAGAGCATCAAGCTGCAGTCGGGCAGGAAGCACAGCCGAAACTGATAAGGATCATCTCGACCGCTCCTCCGGGGGCGCCAGCGTCAATCGCCATCGACCGGTTAATTGCCGGCCTCAACGAACGGTTTGGCCCGAATTATCGGGCGTCTGCAATCGAACGTCGTGGCTCTCCCCAAGCCATGCTGGCGGAGTATGCCGCTGAAATCGCAGTTGTTCCGACCACCGATCTAAGTGAATCCACACGCTACGCCTTTACGCTCTTCGACTTGCCATTCCTGTTTCAGACGACAAAAGAGGTCGACGCTGTTCAGAAGACGTCCGTCGGCATTGCAGGCATGGCCGCTCTACAGAGAGGTGGCTATGTCGGCTTGGGATATCTCAATAATGGTCTAAATTCTCTGTTCACCAAGACAGTTCCCGCTAACCTGGACACCTTTAAAGGTCAGAAGATCCGCGTTGCTACACAATCTGGGGGATCGTCGGTTTCACAACTCGGTGCCAGACCGGTTGTGTTACCTTTCGCAGAACTCTCAGCAGCGCTCGAAATGGGCGCCGTCGATGGATTGGAGGTGTCCAATGCTTTCGCAGTCCAGTCAGGCGGCGCAGCCGGCATCGTGGCCAGGTGGTCAACAAGCGTAGCGGCCGCGACCCCGCTGCGGCCGAGCGTATCTGCACTTTTGATGAATGATGCGATGTGGCGGAGCCTGCCTTACCGCATTCAGTCGATCATAGTAGAAGAAAGCCAAAAAGCGTCGCTGGTCGCAACGGAGGTTGCCTCGCGCCAGGAGGCGGATCTGTCGAGGACGATCGCCGAGGCTCGTACGGTCACACAGGTCTCCGCCGAATCTTTGGCGAAAGCAATCCAGCCGGCTTGGCTGCGGGCACAAGGTATTAGCCCCGACGATCTGAAGGACACGGTGCTGCCAATTGTCGAGAGTATCCGAAGAGCGAACGTTCAAAGCCCGCCTTCCCCGGACCGGCGTGGAGCAGTGACCGATCCGCCCGTCGTTCCGGCCTCAGCGGTGGGAGCGCGCGGGCTAGGTCCCGGCGAGGTATTGTTTGCCACGGATCGGGCGTTCCTGCCGGAGGCAGAACCGCGTTATCGGCTGCAGGGCGTGCGCGGTCAGCTGATATTTGGGATAGCCAGCTTCTCAATTAATCCAAGTCGCAAACTTGGCGCTACAGACGATGCGCAATCTCGTATGGCCGATCTCAAGATTATGACAGATGTAGATTTTGAGAAAAGGCTTTCTGATGCGCTGAGTGCCGCACCCAAGAAAGAAGTAGTGATTTTTGTTCATGGATTTAATAACGCGTTCGATTCCGCGTCGCGGGCCATGGCCCTGATAAGCTCTGACATCCATTTCGGCGGCATTCCTGTACTGTACAGCTGGCCGTCGGACGGAGCGGCACCCCGCTATGGTAGCGATGAGGAGGAGGTTCGGGCGAGTCGCGACAACTTCCTGCGGTTTGTCGAGAAAATCGGACGGACCGCCGGCGTTCAGCGGTTGCACATTGCCGCACACAGTATGGGAAATCGTCTTATGCTCGAGGCGATCGATAAATTCGATGGCATATCTGACAAAAGCGTCAAGCTGTTCCATCACGCGATCATGGCTGCACCGGATGTTTATGTCGGGATTTTCTCGCCAACAGTCGATGCGTTTCTACGCAGAACCGGTCGATTGACATTATATGCGTCTGATAAAGATACCGCGCTCCTTTGTTCGCGCAAACTGCATGGCGGCAATCGGCGATTAGGCGAGGCTGGAACGGGGATATTCGTTGCGCAGGGGGTGGAGACGATCGACGCGACGGAAGCCGAACCCCCTCCCTCCTTCCTGTCTGCGGAATACTGGCCAGTGCTGAGCTGGGCTGCCAAGACCTGCGATGTTGGCCACGCGTACATGATGCGCAGCGTACGCGTCCAGGCCGACCTGCAGAACCTGATCCTCAGTGACCTCCCGCCTGTATCGCGGCCCGGTCTGGAGACAAAGGCGAAAGCAGGCATAAATTACTGGGCCTTTAGGCCTTCCGAATAGTCGTCCATTGGAACTAACAAGTGAAGATTACGAAGCGAATTCATACAGCCATATCTATAATATTGCCTTTTATTATATACTTTGGAGCTGTTGGTGAAGCGTGATATGGAGCTCGTTCGCGAGTTGCTTCTGAAGCTTGAATTACCCCCCATCAGGCCAAGGGCGGTCGCTCATCTTCAGCCTGGAGGGGAAGAACTTGACCTCGCAGCCCACGATCCAGAGGCAGTTGCCTACCATTGTGACCTAATCCGCGAAGCCGGTCTGATCGACGATGGTGGGGCTGCGACCCATGCAAGGAATTGGCTTTCGTCGCCTCACCTGGGACGGTCACGATTTTCTCGATACGATACGAGATCCCGAGGTTTGGGCAAAGACGAAACAGGGAGCCAATGCCGTCAAGAGTTGGAGTTTCGACACGCTTAAGGAGATCGGCAAGGGCCTAATCAAAAAGCAGATCGAAGATTTTACCGGGGTCAAAGTCGGATGACGGCGCTGATTTGCAATCTCTCATCGGAGAACAACTCAGAACTGCTTTTGGTCAAGATGCCCCGGTAAGGATGCGGTGCACCTGCATCCGGCTCACGCCAAGCACCTTGGCAATCTCGGTCGGACCCTTGCCCTCCGACCGCAGGTTCTTGACCTTCTCGGCGTCAATTCTGCGCTTACCCCCTTTGTAAACGCCTGCCTCCTTGGCCTTCGCGATCCCATCGCGCTGACGCGCCTTGATGAAGCCGCGCTCCATTTCCGCAACCATCCCGAGGACCGTGAGCACGATGCGGCCGGTATCTCCTTTGGTGGAGACGAAGGGTTCCAGAACCGTCAGGGATGCGCCACGTTGGTCGCACTCGTGCACGATGTTGAGCACGTCTCGTGTCGAGCGCCCGAGGCGGTCTAGCCGCGTCACCATCAATTCGTCTCCAGGCCGGAGGAAGTCCAGCACCGTGTCCAGCTCCGTGCGCCCCTCTCGGCTCGCCCCGCTGACCTTCTCCTTGCGGACGACAGTGCAACCCTCTGCCTGTAGCCGCTCAACCTGACCCTCGTAGTCCTGTCCGGTGGTCGAGACTCGAGCGTATCCGATCTTGCTCATAGCGACGCGCCTTGTCACATCAGAATTTTGACTTGAGATACTGCGCGTAACATTTCACTGAAGTCAACCCTGAAGTGACGCCTTGCGCGTAACGTCTCGCCGTTGCATCAGGGTATACCGTAATGAGACACCTAGTTTCGTCACACCTGCCGAATGGCCCTGCACAACGCGGCAGCAAACACTCGGAGGATCAGGTGAAAAATAGCGCATCTCGTCACAAGCCGGCATTGAGATCCGGTGGTAAGCGGACATTGGCGCTTTGGCTAGCTCTGAGCGAAGGACAAATAAAGTGCCGAGATATCATACTGGAGGGAAGCATGATTGCCGCCAGCATTGCGCGCGTTTCCTCGCACCCCTCCTCAGATCTTCAGAAGCTCAGCTATTGGCGGTTCAACGCGCGCCACTCAATTAGCTCCGCTTCGCGACACAACTCAATCACCGCGAAGCATTGCCCCTGATGATTTCGCTCACCTTGGCTAGGATCTCACTAGCATCGCCTGATATGACCACGTCACACTCTCGTACCCTTCGCCTAGCAACGTCGAGTTGTTCCGAGTTCATTAAACGGCCTTCGGAGCCCGCCACTCTCACGTACTGCTCCCTCACGTCATTCACGGTATCTAGACCGATCGTAATGGAACGGAAATCCTCCTTCCGACGAAACTCGTAAAAGACTTCAATCGATGTTGGTTCGAACACAGTCGCAGCATCGACATTCAATGCGCGCTCGACTTCACTGCGGCGCATCCCGTAGACCGCGCTGCCGTAGCTGATTGACCATGCATACTTCTTAGGGTCCCACAACTTAACGAAATCGTATTCCCGCTCGCCCTCGAATCGGGGAGGTCTGGTCGTCGAAGGCTGAAGCACAGCGACGAGGCTCTCGCGGCTTAAGTTATCAATAAGTGTAGTCTTTCCTGCGCCCCTGACGCCAGTAATAACGTAGAGCATCAAATCTTACCTTTCGCGAATATCAAAATTGTCTCTTTGGTAATCGAAGTCCATGATTGGCGCGTTCGAGACTGTCGAACCGATCGATCGGCGGTGAACCATAGCTTCCAGCCGCTTTCTGCGAGGACCTCTTTAAGGAGTATTACTCCAGCATCACGCCCATGGTCCTTATGTGGCATAACGAACGAGGCATATCCATCTTCGTCAAGAGACATCATCTGAACCTTGACCGCGTCAACAAGCTGTTGGGCCCAATCTGACACATGATTTGGTTTAAAGCGCTTCCTCCTAGCCCCGATCTCCATCGACACCATCCGAGTTAGGGCATCGTCAGAAAACCCCAATAGATATAAGGAAAGACGTTGCGCTAGGCCGTAGTCGATTGCGCCGCCATATGGTGGGGACGTCAGGAGGAGCGCCATCCCGACATCCGCTCCCGCTTCTCGATCCGTCGTCCAATCCGTCAACCGGAACTCGAAACTCCCGACAGAAAGCGTCGAAGGCGCAGCACGCCTGGCGTCAACCAACCGCTTCTTCGTCCGCCTTAACCAAGCCAAAGCAGCCCGCGGGACCTCCTTGTAGACGAACTCTTTCGGTAGCACATTGTCCGCCACATGCCCCCAACTGCGGGTCTCGGAAGACAAGCTGCGCGCTATGGCCGAGATCATCGTGAGGCCGACGGTCTTGGAGAATCGTGAAATGTTAGCATCTTCGAGGATGCGTATCAGGTCGATTAATCGTGACAGTGTTTCTGAGTGGTACCAAAGAGAAAGACGCTCAATGTTCGGTGAGAAGCTAATCGCGGAGAATATTTCCTGCATGGAGGCGCCACTATAGCGCCTGATTATGTCATCCGTTCTCGCATTTGACTTAAGCGATCGCGAGATGAGAAGCTCTTGAGCGTCGACCGCTTGGGTCAAATATTCTAACTCTTCAAATATATCGAAGAATTGACTCGGCTCTGAAACCAGCAATGCCAATAAGCCTGTCGTGGCAAAGCCTGACATCACTCCGATAAGGCTCAAGTCGCAAGAAAGTGAGTTGCGGCCGCGCAATAACGACGAAGCAGCGGTCGTCCCAATCCCACAGAATGGATCAAAAATCGTATCTCCCGGCTTTGACAACAAGTCAATCAAAACACCTGGCAGACCAGGAGCGAAGCTCCCCGGATACCAATGCATCGCGGACAAATTAAGATCATGATGCTCTATAAAATCCCAATCGACAATCCCAAGTTGCCGAAGCGTGTCTCTGTTCGTCATATCAGCTTCAATTGATCAGAAGGGCTATTAAATGGGTCAGAGAACGGATCTCTGATCTCTGACAATTCGCCGACATAACCCATCATCTTTCTATTGAATTCAAATTTCGCCCGCGCAGCGATATATTCAGGAACAGGACGCGATGAGAATAGGCCAATCAATATTTCTTGTGTGTCGAATCCCAATTCGGCCACCCTATCTTGGTCGCGCAATAATATTCTCAACTTGCGATCTGTCTTCGATTTATCCAGTATCACGTGAAACACACAAGGACTTTTTGTTACAGAAGCCATTTGCCTCTCTATATCTCTCTTATTGATCGGGTTGGATAAATCTTGATATTTATCGAGCTGCCTTCCTCGGAATATGGCTATGGGCGTGTAAAGCTGAGCCAATAAAAGCCTCTTTACTAAATAGCCGATCTCTTGATTGTCGCCAATTGCGGAGCTTATTAGATGTTGAATCAATCCATCGTCCGTAAAAATCCAACTGTCCGTCCCAATTAGGTCTGCCTCGGCTGCCAACTCGATCGCCTTCGTAAGCATCCCTTTTGCGGAGAACTCTGCCCAGTCGTGCAGTAGATAAGTATAGAGAACATGGCGCAACGACTGCCATCTTTGGATCAACGGCACCGAAGAACTCGTCACTGATAAACTGCCAGACTCGACTCGAAGGTCGCGCGCCAGCCTTACTGCCATCTCGCTGTCGCCGGCAGATGTTATGCCCATGTGGTATGCAAGTCGCACCACGTTGTCGATGTTGTCCAGATCGATTGATCCGCTGATCAACGGTCCCAGCGGGCCGTCTCCGGCGATCGTCTGCGCGACGAGCGGCCACAGAGGGCCGAGTTTTTCTTGTGCTGAGAAACGTGCTCCGAGATAGGATACGTTCGCCGGCGTCTTCTGGTAAAAAAAAGTCTCCGAATCTTGTCCCAATTGCTGGTGCTCCAGATCCAGCAGTCGCGGGTTGTCCTTTAGTGTGTATTCCAAGGAGTGGCCGAAAGGGCCCGTCTTTACGTCGTGGAGAAGAGCAGCCGCTATCAGGATTTCCGCCTGCTCCTTGGACGCCCCTGACGAGTCAACCCACTCTTTCGCTAGTCGCACGACTCCAAGGCTATGCTCGAAACGCGAAACCTCTGATGCGCCAGTCACGAGCAATGAGTTGATGTTGCACATCCGGATGTTGCGCAGCCGCTGGATTTCCGGAGCATATAGAAGCTCTACCTCGCGGGCATCGAGGCTGGTGCGGCCGTAGAGGGGATCGAGGATCCTACTTGTCAGCATCCGAGAGCATCTCATGCGCGGCAAGCCATCCTGAAACGCCGGCTTGTAGCAGACCTCTAGCATGCCCCGCCGCATCACCCGCGACATACAGACCGGGACGATCCGTTCGGTGGGAGCCCCCCACAGCGAAGGTGTCCCAATGCCAATCCAGCAATGGGAAGTGAACCCTATGAGGGCTGTCCCAATCAACAAGCTTCGAGGCGCCGAGCATCGTCGCGAACGCCTGAAGCTCGTCAGCGATGGCTTCCCCATATGCCGCGCGGATTGTCGGCAGCTTATCTTGAAAGGGAGAGCCGCGTACCACAGGCGCAAGCTCGTACTCAGGGGCTCGAAGTCCTTCGAGCCGACGCAGCACATCCTCGATCGTAGCCTGCTTAGGGGTGACACGAGTAAGGAGGCCGACATTGGCGCACGTCTGATCGCTATGCGCTACGACGCCACCCGGGATCGAAATACCGCGAAAAGGGTACCTGTAGATCGTGCCTGGGTGGTTGAGACAAAAGGTCCGCGTCCGCGCCATAAGAATCTTCGCGTCGGGCCCCTGATCTCGCAAACGCTGCAGCGCCTGACGGTCGAGAAACTCGACGCGCACGCCTAAATCAACCCCTTTCCCCTCCTGAGGGGTAGCCCCGGCATCACGAAGCAGCGACCCGCCAGTCCGTCCAGCAGCGAAGAGCACCGATCGAGCTCGGGCGATCTCTCCGTTCCTACCGAACGCCACCCAATCATCACCGTCGGGACGGAGTGCCGTCGCCTCTGAAGTGATAACCTTGGCGGATTCTCTGACATGCTCGGAGATGACTTCGATAGTTCGTGCGATCTCCAGAGGCGTTAGCACGATGGATCGGTAACGCCGGATGGCTCCAGAACCAGAAAGAGGCTCATCGGCGGACATATCCCCAGCGCCGCTGTCGACCCTCGATCTTAGATCGAGAAACTCCAGCACCTCCTCGATGGCCGCCCGCAGCCTCTCCAGCGATCCCGCTGCAGGAACGAGCCCTTGGCCAGCGGGCAACAGAGAAAACTTTGCGCCCGAAAACCCTGTAAAACCACCGAGCGCTCCATTCCCGTCAGGAAGGCTTCTGTCAAGAAGGGTGACTTCGCCCCCCCGACAGGAAAGTACGTGAGCCGCAATTAGTCCACTCAACCCACCGCCGATGACAATAAACTTGGGCCGGGGCGTCCTCACCTAAATCGCCCCCCCCGCGCCGGTCTCAACCTGTAACGCGCTGAACATGAACGACACGGCATTCTTCGCCGCGAGTTCTTGACGCTCCTTCTTCCTGTGAGACTTATTTCCATCCGCCCAATCGCAGATCGCTTTAACAATGACCCATCGGGTCGACGTTTCCGCGCAGGCTTGAATCAAGCCGGTTCCCTCCATCTCGCCACCGATCGCTTCTCCTCCGGAGAACGCACGTATCTGCTCGCGGAAATCCCGATTGTCTACGAGCTTATCACCGCTCAGTAGCAGTCCAGCCGTGACGCTTGCATCAGACCAGACGGCTCCCGTGGCTTGGAAGAGGCTTACTAGCGTCGGATCCGCGCTCGTTTTATCCCCTCGGCTTTTCATTACAGGCTCTCCGTCCGCGCCAGTTCCTACCCGTTGCAGATCGTAGCAAAGAACCTGCTTGGAGATTAGGACTTCCCCAATCGATTGCTTATTTCTGTCCACCCCGAACGCGATCCCGACCATCACAATGAAATTGGGAGAAAGGTGATTGATCATCCGAAGTGCCGTCGACGACGAACCGCCGACCGATGAGCTCCCCATCTCGGTCTTCACTAGAGCGATCCGCCTTCTATTGAGATAACCTAGATCATAGAACGCGCGCCCACCATCAAAGTATAGCGTCGGCTGATTTCCGTTCAGTTTGAATTTTTCAATAACGGCATTTAACTCTACATCGGTAGCAACCATTATCATGGCATCATAAGAGCTAGACATTTTCTGACCCAATCTGGCATCTGTTACGGCATCTCTGAATTCTGTATTATTTTCTAAATGAGATATAATAATTTTTGTTCTTTGTAGAATATTCAAAAATATATCTTGGTTAATTGCAACAACATCATTTGGAAAATATACTTTCAATTGGTCGAGAGTTTGCTTAATCTTAGTACGGAACGAAGGTATGTTGCTTGGCGGGCCTGCCTTATACAAAACAGATAAAGCAGAAAATAATATATTCGCCTCGGCCAGATATGCTTGAAATGAAATATCGGCTCCACCGATGTATAGAAATCGCTCCCAAAACTCTTGATTTAATTCCCAATTAGATTCTATAATATTGTTTATACCAAGCAATCGCGAGAAATTATGCAGTATCTGAATATCGTATCGTGGATATTCGCGCGACATATGATCAAAATGATCTAATCCATGCATGCCAGTAGCGATGTCGGAACTGAGAACGCTCATAAAATGGTCGGTGTAGTCGGTCGAAATACGTCTTCGTACAATGCTAATGGCGCGCGTCGGCTGAGCTGATGCGGCGCTTGCAGCAGCGAATATCGCGGCGGTAACAGCGCGATCCTCGCGTCGCAAGAGACTCTCAATCACAACTTTCTTGGCATCGCGTTCGCGATCGTTAGATTCTTCAATGTCGTGTCCCCATGCAGAAAGACTTCTTACGAGAGAACGCGTCGCACTTGAATTTTTTGATATAATGTTCGCGCGGCTTGGAATTTGCGGTATACTATCGAAGTACATTGGGTAGCGAGACTGATCATGCTCGTATAGTTGGGCTCGCGACTCCAAAAATTCGGCGATAGTAGGATGGCTGCTGAGTAGATCCAGCCAGCCGGACGACAGCAAAACTTGACAGAACCGAAAAAGACTAGGGGACGAATTGATCGCGGGACTTTCAAACAACAGTGAGGTCCCACAGTTCAATGACGCTCCTGCCACCAGGGTCAGAAGCTGCAGACTCCTCTGGACCTCCGCAGCGGTCGCCTGGTAACCGACGGACTCGCCCAGCTCTCGATCTAAGAAGTGCAGATAGGCTGACCGACCGTTGGCTGGCATTTCCGCTTTCTGACGTGCTGCGAGGAGGACCGAACGGCAGGCGTTTCGCTTAGTAGGCCGACCGGGCGAAGTAGCTAGTGTCTAGTGCGCGAGACCGATACGTGTTCGTCCTAAGTTCCTTGCTCGGGTGTGGTCCGTAAGCCTGCGTAGCTTGCAAGCTATCCGTGCACGTCACCTTCCATGCAATGTCCAATCTCGAATTTACAAGCCTTCTCCCACAAGATTTTCCGGGAGAGTTCCGGCAATGTTGCGCGCCCTGCCGTACCGAAATGGTGGACAACCATTGCCGTTTCCGCTTGGGGCTTGCTTCGGCAGCTCGATTGCCGACCTTGTGACACCGCTCGAATAGACGTTCCAAATGGTGGCTAAGAGCCAAATCTGGCTTCGGCTCCCCTCGTTAGTGCGCATCAGCAGCTTCCAAAAGGATGACCGCCAAAGCGAGCGGTCTATCCGTGTCACAATAGCTGTCACAGTCAGCACCAGATTCCGCCTACCCGCTCGTGAGAATTTGGGCTTGATTGCGCCACACGCACCGCTACGATGTATATCGTGATCAGCAAGGTTATGATCGGATTTTCAAGAGCTTAGGCCCTCTATCGACGGCTAGATCCACGGAAAGCGCCCGTAGCTCAGCTGGATAGAGCGTTGCCCTCCGAAGGCAAAGGTCACACGTTCGAATCGTGTCGGGCGCGCCATTTAACCTCCTACGATCATTGACGTTTCTCCAACCTTGGCACTTTGCGGCTGTTCCGCCTACTTTGTTAGTAGCACCGGATAGCCACAGCATAGCGTCCGGGCGTTCTGCTTTTAGCGAGCATGACCAAAGCGCATGTTCCTGCAGTCGGCCTTCACGAACTCGGTCGGCACTCGCTTCGGCGCATTGGGCCGCTGCTTAGGCGCGGGTGATAGAAGCCAGACAGAACCGTGGCTGGCGAAAAGAGCATGCGTCTTATCTCCCCCCGATTCGGTCAGAGCGTTTAAGCGAATGTTCAAGACAGCATTGCGCCAATAGCTGACATTGGGGCCTCACCTAGAAGCGGACATTCGCGACTTTGGCCAGCCAGGCAAGGTCTCCAACGACCAGCTTGATCTCCGCCCGCAGCTTCTCGCGCTTGCGGTTCTCGTCATCGAGCGCCCTCAGCCAACGAGTGTCCGATACCTCCATCCCGCCATAGCAATTGCGCCAGTTGTAGAAGGTCGCGTCGCTGATCCCGTGCTTCCGGCAGAGATCCACCACCGCAATCCCGGTTTGGTCCTTCTTCAGCACCGCAATAATCTGCTCCTCCCCGCCTTGAACCGCTCCGAGAGGGAGTGGAAGATGGCGCCCGGTGAGTGGGCCATGGCCAAGCCCCAAGTTCGCCGTCATCCTCGGCGAGCGCTTCACTAGGGTCATGGGGCCTGATGTTCACCCCGCCGCCCGCACACGGAAATCCTGACAGTCCCCTGCTCAGGCTGCTGCGCGTGGGCGCGCCGCATATAGCAGGCCCATCGTTGCCGCGGCCAGGAGCGCGCCCAGCATTGCCGCCAGGTAGTTGCCAGCCAGCAAGGGCCAGAGTCCGACCGCAACCATCGTCAAGGCCAGAAGCTCTATGAGCGTCACGGAGATGGGACTCTTCATGCGCCGCCTGATCATGCCGGTCCTCGCCAGTCTCGGTTGATGCCAGATGTTAACGAGGATGCCGCAGGCGATGGCGCATGCAACACCGAGCAGACTGACCAGACCGGCCCAGGCATCGAACATCAGTAAAAGCATCAACGGCGGTGCGGCGATCGTGACTGCAAGCCAGGATATGGCGCCAAAACGGGCGCGCTCGCGTAAGCTGGGGTCCATGGGGGCGGTCAAGGCAAGTTCGGCTGCTTCGTCTGCCGACATTGCGATCCAGGTCAGACCACCGGCAATCTGGCCACACAGAACGATCAGGACCGGCACGAGCGCCGAGGCGTCGTTAGCTCCACTCGCGACCCGATAGACTGTCACGACGGCGATCGGGATCAGAAAAATGCATTGCATCAGGATCTGCGACAACAGCCACGGATCACGTAGAATGATGCGCCGTTCCTTGAGCATCAGCACCCCCAATGGTGACGCTCCGAAGGATGCGCGACTACGCCTGGCGCGGGGTGGAACAGCAGACGCGGATCCTGCTGCCAGGACCGCATTGCGCACAAAGCTCTCGGCAAGGCCGGTGAACATCAGCACGGCCATCAGCGCCGCGCAGGCAACCACGGCTAAGAGGGCCACAGCATCGCCCGTCATGGCGCGGGCAGGCAGCATCGCCAATTGCCAAACAAGAGACCGAGGGTTGGCCAGATAGCCCGCGACAAGGGCGTCCTTTGGACCCGCCCCAAAAATCGCGTCCCACTGCACCATCACAAGCACCAGCAGACCGGCCAGCGCTGCCGCAATCTGCGCCGCGACGCGCGTGCTCCGGATACCGATAAGGCGAACCAGGCCCATTGCCAGTCCGATCGCGATGACCGTTGCGCTGAGTGCAAGGGCCAGGATCAGGGGCAGGCCAGCCAACCAATGAGGTCCGCGTTGCACCGCCAGCAGGATCAGCATCGGCGCGCCATAAAGACCGGCTTTTGCCAGCGTGAAACCAAGGACGTTGAGAGCCCTGACCAGCAGCACCGTTTGCGGAGGCAGGGGCGCGGAGAACATCAGATCATAGTCGCCGCGCGCGTAAAGCGCATAGGCGGCGGAATCGAGCGCGGCTGAGATCATGAGGACGAACAGGAAGGCAAGATTGATCGTCAATGTGATCTGAAGGCGCGGATCGGCAGGGTCCAGTTCGCCGGCCGTCATCAGCAGAAGCTGCGACACGCCGAAAATGATCGTGCAGACCACAGCCAACGCGCCCGCGATCCGCCAGGGACGCATTGCCGTTTTCGGGCCTGCCATGTCGGCAATGCCGCGTAATGCCAGGCGGGCTTCGAGGGCCAGCACGGCGCGGGTTGCACCGGACATAAGGGCCTGCATCTCAGGCTGCCTCTTCGCGCGCGACGACATCGAGGAAAACATCTTCGAGCGTAGAATCCTGGGAGGCGCCACCATTGAGCAGCTCGGCCATCGTGCCTTCGCGGACCAGCTTGCCACTGCGGATGATGCCGATGCGGTCACTGAGCCGTTCAGCGACTTCGAGGATATGCGTGGTGAGGATCACCGCCACGCCGGTTGCGACACGTTGCTGAAGCAGTTCCTTCACGTGGCGCGCCATCGACGCATCAAGGCCGGTCAGCGGCTCGTCAAGGATCAGCAACTCGGGTTCGTGAATCAACGCGCCAGCAAGGGCAACCTTTTGGCGCATACCTTTGGAAAAGCCCTCGCAGCGTTGGTCTGCCACGCGGGTCAGGTCGAGGGTCTCGAGCAGGGCGTCGCGGCGCAGCTTTGCCACCGGTGGCTCGACTTGCCAAAGGCCGGCGACAAAATCGAGATACTCGACAGGCGTGAGCTTGTCGTAAACCATCGGTTCATCTGGGAGCCACGCCACCACACGTTTTGCCGCAACCGGATCGCGCAGGCGGTTGATTCCGCAAATGCTGATCTCGCCCACGTCCGGAGAGAGCAGCCCCGCGACGATCCTGAGCGAAGTGGTCTTGCCCGCCCCGTTCGGACCCAGCAATGCGTAGAGCTCGCCGCGCCGTACATTGAGATCAAGGCCGTTGACAGCCGTGAAGCCGCCGAAGCGCTTCACCAAGCCGCGGACAACCAGCGCATCATGGTCACTCATTCGACCGCTCCCATCATACTGGGGTGCTATGCGGCAGCGCTGGTGACGTTCAGGTTAAACTGACATTTCCAGATAGAGTTGGCTCGGCTTGTCCGAACAGTTCGCGGGCTTGGCCTGCTGCCGGTCGCGGACACCGAGATCAGGAGCCTCACGAAGCCGGAGGTGCCTTCAGCCAAAGTCCGCGGCGGCGTAGCGCCATAAGCCGACGCTGGCATGCTGCCCGGAAGCGGACACCGGAACTCTGCTGATTGGAGTTCGCTCCAAGCTCAAAACTGCGCGGTGCTCGCAAAGGCCAGCGCGGCCGCTTAGCCCTCTGCCGTAGCTGCCCGGGCAAGTCGTAGCAGAGCCAGAGCGCCCACACCGGACAGCGCGACTAATACCGCCGCACTGACCGAAAGTCCGACACGTTCCATCATCACGGCGAATGCCAGCAGCGCTGGGGCACGAATGGCCAGCCCCGGCGCGAACAATTTGCCAAGCATGGCGCCATAGCCGGCCGGGCCGGAGAACTGAAGCGGTACCGTGCCGCAGACGATCGAGCTCAAGCCCATGCGTCGAATCGATTGTGTGCGGCACCTCACGGACGAGATGCCCCCCGAACCGCCACAACGCTGCAACACCGCCCGAGGAGGCGGCGGACAAAGCAATGGAGCGGTACAATGTATGCGCTGAGAAGCGACTTTCTTCACGACATCAACGACCTGGCCGACATGCTGCGGCCTCGCACCAAGTCGGTGCTCGATCGACTGGTCGGGCGCATGGCGGTCGGGCAGATCTTCGGCGATCAGTTCCTCTATGAGGTCCACGGCCCTTTCGTCCCGCCGCATCAAAAGCCTGCCCGGCGCCCGCTGACGACCAGGCTGATCGAGGCGCTGTCGGGACGGCTGCGCAGGATTGCCCTTGGGGTGCAGCTACGCCACGCGGCAAACGCATTGTCGGGGCTCGACGACAGGATGCTGAAGGATATCGGCATCAGCCGTTCGGAGATCGAGTTCAGCGTTCGGCGCGCCGATCCGCGGCCATGACCACTCACTGTACGGCGCGAGGCCCCCCGAAGCGCCATGCCCCCCACCCGTTTATCGAGCCTACCGAGCAAAACTCACCGGGAGACACATCCAATGTCCACTATGCTTCAAGCTGCCGCCCCGCAGAAGATCGACCACGAGGCGATCAAGCTCCGCCAGCATGGCGCCTGGTCGTCCGGCGACTACGCCATCGTCGGAACGACCCTGCAGATCGTCGGCGAACGTCTGTGCGAGGCGCTCGACTTGCGCAGCGGCCAGGCTGTGCTCGATGTCGCCGCCGGGAACGGCAATGCCAGTCTCGCCGCGGCTCGCCGCTGGTGCGACGTCACCAGCACGGACTATGTCGCGGCCTTGCTCGATCGTGGCCGCGAGCGCGCTGCGGCCGAGCGGCTAGACATCTCCTTCCGCGAAGCCGATGCCGAAGCCTTGCCGTTCGCGAATGGCCATTTCGACGCGGTCATGTCGACCTTCGGGGTGATGTTCACGCCCGATCAGGAGCGCGCGGCCGTAGAGCTTCTGCGCGTCTGCAGACATGGCGGCAAGATCGGCCTGGCCAACTGGACGCCGGACGGCTTCATCGGCCAGCTCTTCAAAACGATCGGGAAACATGTCCCACCGGCTCCTGGGCTGCGTTCTCCCGCGCTCTGGGGCACAGAGGAGCGCCTGGCCGAGCTGTTCGGGTCGCCCGGCGTGTCCATCCGGACGACGCGGCGCGACTTCGTCTTTCGCTATCGCTCGCCGGAGCACTGGCTCCAGGTCTTCAGCAGCTACTATGGACCAGTGCTCAAGGTCTTCGCGGCGCTGGACCAGCCTGCCAAGGCGGCGTTGGCGCTGGATCTGACGGCGCTTGTCGAACAGTTCAACCGATCGGGCGATGCAAGCGTGGTGGTGCCGAGCAGTTATCTCGAGGTCGTCGTCACGCGAGGGCTGAAATGAGTTCGGCCGCCTCGGTCCGCGCCTGCGCCCAGGCGGCTGCTCCAACCACACGCTAACGCGTCTTTCGCATCGACTAGGCCAGGCCGCTCGAACCGAGGATCCACGACCTTCGTGGCTCCTCGGATCGGCCCCCTGCGGACTGGTCCAACGACACGGCTCATCCGGCATGATATAAGGGCATCCGTGCAGGTTCGGCGCTTTCCGGCCTGCACAGATCTCGGTCGGAAGGGGAACGGCCGTGCGTTCTATGCCATGCACCTTGCGCCAGGCTGTTCCAGCGACGCGGCGCGAGACCATCGCGCTGCTCGGCGCGATGGCGGCATCCACGATCTCGACCCAGGCACAGCAGAAAACCACGCCGGTCATCGGCTATCTCGGCTCGGAATCGCCCGAGCCTTACGCCAGCCGCCTCGCCGCCTTTGCCGAGGGGCTGGCCGAAGCCGGATATGTCGACGGCCGCAATGTCGCGATCGATTTTCGCTGGGCTGAAGGCCAGTATGGCCGATTACCGGCACTCGCGGTGGATCTTGCCGATCGCCAGGTCAGCGTCATGGTCGCGCCGGGCGGTGCGGAGGTCGCGCTCGCCGCACGGTCGGCGACCAAGACGATCCCGATCGTCTTCGAGCTGGGGGGCGATCCTGTCGCGCTGGGGCTGGTCGCCAGCCTGTCCCGGCCGGGCGGCAATCTCACCGGCGTAAGCAGCCTCAGCGTGGAAGTCTCGCTGAAACGGCTGGAGTTCATGAGCGAGCTGTTTCCGGCCGCCAAGACCTTTGCCGTCGCCGTCAATCCGACGAGCCCGACCTCGGCTTCGCAATCGCGAAACCTGCAGGCCGCTGCGGGCAGCCTCGGATTGGGACTGCGCCTCCTCAATGCCAGCAGCGAGCCGGAACTGGAGGCTCTGTTCGCGGCCGTACCCCAGATGCAGCTGCCTGGGCTGGTCTTCACCTCCGATCCCTATTTCGCCTACCGAAGCCGGCGCCTCGCCGAGCTTGCCATGCGTTACAAAGTACCCGCCATTACCCAGGCGCGGGATTTCCCGAACGCCGGCGGCCTGATGAGCTATGGCGGCGACTTCAGGCAGTCACACCGCCATACCGGAATCTATGCCGGCCGGATCATCAAGGGTGAGAAACCCTCAGATCTGCCGGTCCAGCGCGTGACGAAGCTCGAGCTATTCGTCAATCTGAAGGCGGCCGAGCAGCTTGGACTGACCATGCCGCCTTCAATTTTGAGCAGCGCGGACGTAGTGATCGAATAGACTTGGCCGGAAAGCCGGCGCATGAGCTGTCACGGTGACTCAATCGCCATCCGCTCCACGGAGCTCGCTCTTCGCGAAGTATTTCATCGCGCTGTTCGCGGCAGTCGTCGTGCCCCTTCTCGTTGCCGGCGGTAGCGAAGCCTGGTTTGGTCATCGCGACCAGAAGGCAAGGCTGAACGACCTTCTCGAAGCAGAAGCCCGATCCGCTGCTGCGAAAATTCAGGATTTCCTGGACGGGATCCGCGATCAACTGGCGTGGACGGTCCAGCTGCCATGGTCCGACAGCGCTGACGAGAGACGCAGGCTCGACGCTTTTCGTCTGTTGCGTCAGGTCCCTGCCGTCGTCAGCCTGGCCCTTGTCGACGCCACCGGGCGAGAGCGCATATTTGTCTCGCGCTTGGGGCTCAACAAGGTCGAGGGCGGTGCAGACCACTCGGTCAGCCCTGCGCTCCAGAATGTCCGCCCGGGCGGTGTTTGGTACGGCCCCGTGACCTTCCATGGCGGCTCCGAGCCCTTCTTGACCATTGCCGTAGCCGGCACCCGTTCGGCCGTCGGCGTGGCGGTCGCCGAGGTCAATCTCAAGCTGATCTGGGACGTCATCTCGGCGATCCGGGTCGGCCGAACCGGAGCAGCATTCGTTCTCGACCAGCCGGGGCGCCTCATCGCTCATCCCGATATCAGCCTGGTTCTGCGCGCAGACCAGACCGCTATACAGCCGCTCCAGACTCTTCGAGCGAGCATTACGTCGCAACGTGGCGAGGCGACATCAGGACGCGACATCGGCGGACATACGGTGCTGGCCGCGATGGCGCCGATACCCGGCGTCGACTGGAGCGTCGTCGTCAAGCAACCAGTCGCCGAGGCCTTCGAGCCGATCTATGCCGCTCTGTGGCGTACCGGAGCAGTCCTCATTGTTGGTTCCGGCCTCGCGGCGGCGCTCGCCTACTGGCTCACCCAGCGCATGATCAAGCCGATCCGCATTCTGGAAGACGGCGTGGCGCAGATCGGCGCCGGGCAATTCAACCATCGGATCGACATCGCCACAGGCGACGAATTTGAGCGGCTGGCGACACGCTTCAACGAGATGGCGGGCGATCTGGCAGTGTCGCAGGAGCGCTCGGAGCGGATCGGCCGGCTGAAGCGATTTCTCGCGCCGCAGGTGGCCGAACTGGTCGACCGGTCTGGCGACGACAGCGTGCTCGACGGTCGGCGCATCGAGGTGGTCGTCGTTTTCGGCGATCTGCGCGGTTTCACGGCCTTCTCGGCGCGTGCCGAGCCTGAAATCGTCATGAGCTTCCTAAGCGAATACTACGATGCTCTGGACAGGGTGGTGATCGACCACGGGGCCACGCTGACGCATTTTTCCGGTGACGGGATGATGGTCCTGATCAATGCCCCGGTGTCCCGTGCGGACCCGGCCTTGTGCGCCGTCAATATGGCGCGGGACATGCAGAAGACCGTCCAGTCCCTTTTGTTCGATCGACGGAGCCTCGACCACCAACTTGGCTTCGGGATCGGGCTCGCGATGGGGCCTGCGACGGTGGGGCGTATCGGCTCCGAAGGCCGGCTCGAATACACTGCGATTGGAACCGTCGTGAATCTCGCCTCGCGCCTATGCGCAAGCGCTGGTAATGCCGAAGTCCTGATCGATGTGGTCGCCGCGGAGGCCATCGATGGGCGGGCGCCTCTGGTTGAACTGAATGCGCACATTCTGAAGGGGTTCGACCAACCCGTTCGGGTTTTTGCCGCTGACATATAGCGGCAGCTGGATAAGCGCTCGAGCTGCCGCAGTGTTGACGCCGCTGCTAGGCGGCATCGACTTTTGCCAGACGCCGCAAATCGTCGATATCCTTGATCACCAGTCGCCCTCGTCCCAAGGAAATGACGCCGGTGCGCTTCCAGGACTGGAGGTGGCGGTTGACTGTTTCGCGCGTCACGCCGGTGAGCGATGCCAGTTCCTCCTGAGACGCACGGACATCCGTGCCGTAATCGGCAGCGAGCACCAGAATGCGTCGTGCAAGCCGAATTGAGGAAGGCAGGAATCTCGTCTCCTCCATGCGGTCTATGACATCCCGCAGCCGGGCGCAGAGAAGGCCGATGACCTGCTGCGCGATAGAAGGCTCGCGAGCAAGCAGGCTCAAGAATTCGCGCCGCGGCAGAAAAAACATGTCGGTGTCATCCATCGCCACGGCATCGGCGGTCCGGGACTGGCCGTCGAGAAGCGCGATTTCACCGAAGACGTCGCCGCCGCCGAGGACGTTCATCGTCATCTGCTGGCCGAGATCATCCGTCGTTCCGATGCGGATCAGGCCGCGCCTGATGGCATAGAGTCCGTCGCTCGGGTCGCCCTTCAGAAACAGTATCTCCCGCGAAGCGAGGTGCCGCGGCCTGCAGGCCGCCGCGATCTTCTCGAGGGCGTCCTGTTCGAAGCCCGCAAAGAATGGGTTCGCGGACAAGATATTCACGACGCGATGAACGGCGTCGCTCATCGGTGGCCTCCAGAATTGGACCGCGACGGGGCCCTCCGCAGCCTCTGTGATCCGGCGCACAGAACGCTTGGTCGGAATTGTGCTGGAACCCAAGACAATCGGCTGCCGCGGCTGCGTTGAGGTCATATGCGGTCGATCCTGAGGAGAGTATCACACTGCCTAACGGCCCGAACCGTCATGCGTTCGCGCAACGATCAGGCCTTCGACCATTGCACGAGGCGCCCCCGCGGCACGCGGACTGGAATGCCCATTTCTGGCGAGAATCGCCAATATCTCGCCCAGCCCGGAAACTGCGTCTGAGGCTTGCCCAGGCTCTCCGAAGCCGATGCTCCCGATACGGTGCAGCGCCCCTCGACGACATGGCTCCGAATGACATCGTCTCGTCGCGCAAGGAGATCCGCTGCTTGGGGCCGCTATCATCCCGGAAGTGCCGCCCTGTCCTGCCAGGATCGTTTCGGTCCGGCTGCTGACGTGGCAACGACGGGGCTGCGCAAACGCCCAATGACGATGGTCCTCAAAAAACGGGAGGATGAACACCGGCGGCCCGGCCGAAATCCGCCCGCGCGGCGCCGGCCGGGGGGCATGTTACTCCTTGTTTGCCTTCAGGTCGTAGGTGCCGGTCACGGTCGAGCCGAGCGAGCCGTCCTTGTTCTGTGGCTTGTACTCGTACTTGATCTTGGCGAAGTTCAGCGAGAACTGATCGGTCGGCACCGGGTTGCCACCGGTGCTGTCGCCCGATCGATAGCTCGACACGAGCAGATCCTCGAGGGTGATCGTGTAGAACTCCTGCTGGCCCTTGCCCTGCTTGCGGACGTGCAGCACGGCCTTCTTGATGTGCTCGCCGGTGGCGCATTTCAGCATCAGCGTGGGCGACGCATTGCTGACATTGGCCGTGAATTGCAGATCCTGGAAACTGGCCTTGCCAGCGCCGCCGCCGCCGCCCGAGGCGTGGCTTCCGGAATTGCCGACGCCCCAGGAAAAGGACTCGATCTCGATCGTGTCCTTGTGCTTGGAATCCTGGCTCTCGCCTTTGATTCCATCGATCTCGAGCAGAAAGTCGCTGGACATTTTCATCTCCGGTGTTTGATCGTCGTGAAACGAGGTTCGGTGGTGGAAGCGCGTCGCTTGCCAGGTCGCGTCGGCATGCGCGAGGCAGACGGCTTTGATGGTCAGCTAGAGCACCGGCGGCACGCGGGAGCGCCGCCATCGGGCATCGGCAAGCCTCAAGGCCCGCTTTGCACGGCCTTGATCGCCTCCGCGCGATCGAGCTTGATGTCGACTCGCCTCTCGGCCGGCACCGCGCCCTTCTGCTCCGCTTCGCGGTTGCCTTTGGCCTGCCGAACGAAGCGAATGGCCCGGCTCTCGAATTTTCGCCTGATCTCGATTTCCAGCGAGGTGACGCGATCCAGGCTGATCTTGTCGTTGACCTTGATGGAGCCGGTCGTGCTCGCATAGCCGGAGAGCGAGATCGGCACCTTGCCGCCTTTGATCGCGCCCGTCAGGCTCGGGGCGTCCCGCTTCAAGCGGCTGATCCAATCGTCCAGCCGGGACAAGTGCGCATCGCTGATAACCCGCTCGTTCTCCACGAATCGAACGGAGAACGACAGAAGATCCTCGGGGATCGTGACCGGCTTTTCCTTGCTTGGACGATTGACCGCGTAAAGGAAGATCTTGAGCGGCACATCGAGCGAATAGGACGACTTCGAGGCGCCGATCCCGCTCACGCCGACGCCGTATAATCCGAAACTGAGCCCATCGCTCGAATCGCCCGCCTTCATCTTGATGAGAAGGGACACGAACGCGGCATCGGCCTCGTGCGAATTCTGGTTCTGAGTCAGTTCGACGGCTACGGCGACGCCCGACGATCCACCGTTCGAGCCCAAATCGACTGTGCCCTGCGGATCGAACGTCAGTCCGTCGTCGCCATAGTGCACAAGCCATGACGTCGAAAACTTGTAGTGCCCGGTTCCCGGTGCGTTGGGGTAATTTTGCTGAACTCGGGGATTTTGCATAATTTGCCCGATCGCAGCATTCGCCATATTGTCTTCATATAGAGCATAATCTATATTAATATTTAATTTTATTTCTGTTACTTTCTGCCATTTGATATGCCAGTATTTTGCCAAGAAAATTGCACTGAACCCAGTGAAATCCAATTCATGGGTGACATTCCCGATAATAGATACCTTTGCGTCGATATTTATGTTCCCTTTATATTTATGTGGATTGTAGATCTTCATCATCTTGCTTCCATGTTCAGGATGCGATTCTACGACGCAAGGTATGCGCCCTCGCGTGTCCCATTCATGTCGTTCGAGCTGGGGGCGCCAGCGCCCTGCTTTCGTCCGCTCGGCCTGCGCAAGCCAGCTGAACCGCCGGCGCACCCGGACCCACCGCCGGCCCGGATGCCTTCGACGATGTCGTGGACTACTCGGCGATTTCCTCACCGGACCCGCCGAACGCCGCCGGGAAGTCCTTCAACTTGGGCAGGCCGTCCCGCATCGGCAGCACGGTCTCGGCGTAGTTGACGTGGACGCCAGGGGCAAAGGGCAGCGTCGGGATCGTCGCGGCGAAGACGTCGACGAGCCCCAGGGGCGGATGGTTGGTCATCAGATGCCCGCCGCATTTCGAACAGTACTGACGCTGGCTCAGCGCGGTCTTCTGGAAGGTCGCGACATGCTCGACCCCGGATGTGACCCGCACCGCCTCCGGCTTCCACAGGGTAAACGCGTTCACCGGACCACCGGACCACGAGCGGCAGGAGCTGCAATGGCAATAGCCCATCGCCTCCGCTTCGCCGCTGACCTCAAGTTCGACTGCGCCGCAAAAGCATTTTCCAAAGTGCGTCATGGCGTCCCGTTTTCAGCTGATTGAACCCTGTCAACCTGATCAAGCTAGGCTCCGTGACGGGCGGCGGCATCGGGAAGGGCTCCCTATTTTGCGGCTTGGCCCTCCCTATTTTGTCGCCGCCACGATGAGGTCGATGCCCTGCCTCACCGGGCCGCTGAGTGGCTGCTCTTCGCATCGCGGTCTGGGCAGATGCGTCGGCCAACGGAAGCCGCTATGATCCTGAGGTGCCGGACACAGTCCGCGCAGCCGGGTACGACGGCCCGGCAAGAGCGTCTTCGATAGGCACAATCGCTTCCCGCCTCGATCCCGTTGGACTGCCCGACTCGATCAAGCCATGTGGCGTGGCGGGCGGGAGCAGCGGGAGCGCTTTTCCTATTTTGCGGCGCGCTCTCTGTTCTGCGGCAGCAATTTCTGCTCGCCGGCAATCCGGGCCGCCTCGGCACGCGTCCCGACCTCGAGCTTTCCGAGCACCGAGGAAACATGGTGATCGACGGTTTTCGGAGAGATGTGCAGCTGCGCGCCGATCCTGCCATTGCTCAAACCATCGGCGAGGCAGCCGAGAATCTCCATCTCGCGCCTGGTCAATGCGAACGGATTCTGGCGCGTGGACGCTCTTTGGCCGCGCGGAATCTTGAGCATTCCGTTGCCGCGCATCTTCTGCCGCAGGATCGCGGCTGCGGGCGCGGCACCGAGCCTGTCGAATATCTCGAGAGCGGCCAGCTGTGCCGGCGCGTCGCCATCCGTCAAAGCGCGAGCTTCCTCATAGGGACAGCCGAGGCGTCGCCATGCTTCGGCCGCGCCCTGCCAATTCCCCTCGATCTGCAAGAGGAAGGGTGGCGCGCTGTACTCCGGCGCGACGACAGGGTCGCCGGCCTTCCAGCGCCAGAACGTGAGCTCGCCGGCGTACCAGTTGTGCCGGCACCGGGTGGCAAGATCGTAGACCGCGATTGCCTCTGCCCTCGCGGTCTCATGGTCGCCAGCAAGCCAGGCGATCTCGGCGCGTGCCGCACGAACCGGCGCGAGGCGCTGCAGGGTGTTTGTCTGCAACGATAGCTCGAGCGCTTCGTCGAGAGCCGCGGTTGCGCCGGGATCGCCGCGTCTTGCGCGCACGCGGCCCAATGCAACCAAGGCCACGATCCGGCTTATGGCCGCGATGTTGCGGCATTCGACAACCGAGGTTGCGATGTCGAAGGCCTCATTCCAGCGTCCCTGATGGAGCCGCGTGATCGCAAGCCAGGCGCCCATGTAATGACTGGCACGATCCAGGTCGCGATCGGCTGCGTAGGCAATGCCCTCGACGAGATGTCGTTCAGCTTCGAAAAACTGATGCTGCTCACCATAGCACGACCCCAGATTGGTGTAGGCGTGGCCGATCAGGTCTTCGAGCCCGGCCTGGCGGGCGAAAGCGAGGCTTCTGTCCATATACGGACGGCCTCTCTCGTCTCCGGATACAAGCATCGCCGACCCCACGGTATTCTCCGCCGCGGCGATGATGGCCTTATCGTCGAAGCGGGAAGCGAGCTCGATCGCCTTCTTCCCCCAGCGCATGGCGATCAGGCATTCTCGATTCAGCATCCGCAGATGGGCCTGGACCTGGTAGGCAGCTGCCAGCTCGCGCGTGGGAGGCATCACCTCCAGTACCTCGATGGCGCGCCGGCTCGCCTCTTCTGCGGCGGCGTTCTGGCCGCTCCGGACGAGGGGCAAGGCGAGGGCCGCGAGACACTCGCCCTCCTTCAGGCGATCGCCCGCCTGCCGCCAGCATTCGGCTGCCTTGCGATGCGCCCCGCTGGCCTCGATCAGCTCATCGACGATGGCGCATTCCCTGGCGTAGGCCTCCAGGAGCCCCGCTCGTTCGGCGGGCGCTTGAGCGCCGGCGAAGTCGAGGACGCGGAGATACTGCGCGGCCGCGGCGCGATGAGCACCGGCAGCTGCGGCAGCGTGGGCCGCAGCGGGCCCGAATTCCAGGACGGCCTCGGTGTCGCCGGCACCCTCGGCGAAATGGGCCAACAGCGCCAGGTCGCCGCGCCCGCCTCCAAAGGCTTTCAATCCTTCGAGCGCCAACCGGTTGAGCTCACGACGCCGTCTTGGGTCGAGGTGGGTCAGGATCGCGTCGCGGACCAATTCGTGCCGGAACGCGATGCCAGATCCTGCGGCCTCGATCATTCCGTGCCTGACGCAATCCGCCAGGCCTTCAGCCGCGCCGCCAAGGACGTCTTCAAGCAGGCTGTACTCGACCCGGCTGCCAATCACGGCGGCGGCTTCCAGGACATTGCGGCCGGCCGCGCTCAGCTTCGCGGCCCGCGCCAGGACGGCGTCGCGTACCGTCGTCGGTATGCCGCGCCCGGCATTGGCCAGAACCTCAGTGATGAAGAAGGGATTGCCCGACGTCAGCCGGTGCAACGCGGCGGGATCGAGCAGCCGATCTGCCGCCAGGATGCGCACTGCCTCGATCGTCAACCGCCTCAACTCGATGCGGATGGCCGCTCTAGACGATGCCAGTTCACCTAGAAGGATCTGCAGCGGATGCTGTGCGCCAATCTCGTCGTCGCGATAGGTCACGACGATGAGAACGCTGGTTTGCGCGAGGCGACGGGTGAGAAATCGGATGAGATCGAGCGTCGCCTCATCGGCCCAGTGAATGTCCTCGATGAAGAGGAGCGTAGGCTGCGCGGGATCGCGGATCTGATCGAGCACGTTGGAGAAAAGGGCGGCACGCGGCGTATCGCTCTCCAGCTGCGCTAGCAGCCGCCCCCCCAACTGCGGAGCTATGTCGTAGAGCGGACCGAGCGGCGAAGGCGTAAAAAGCGCATCGCAATTGCCCTTCAGGACCCGCATCGCATGACCGCTTGTCGCGAGGAAGCGATCGACGAGGGACGTCTTCCCGATCCCTGCCTCGCCGCTGATCAACGCAATCCGCCCCTGACCGGCGATCGCCTCGCGGCGTGCGGCTTCCAGCGCTTCCAGGTCTGCCTCTCGTTCGAGCAGCTCCAATGGCGATCCCGGTGGGTAGCGGTGGATGCGTTGAATGTTCAATTGGCACCCAGATCCAGGCTCAACGCCCGGCCTTCCATGGGCAGGCCGCTCCAGGCGACGGATGATGCGGCTGCTTCGCTGAGAATCCGCCTTGTCCGAGAGAAGGCCATGGCTTCGCGGGCGACGCGCCTTGAGCGCCCGCCGCGGCCGCAATCTGTTCGGGGGCCCTTGATCGCATGGGCCACCATGTGATCGGCATCACGCACCTGTATGTGATCTACATCACACTTCTGCGGCTTTCGCCGCTTTGGCGATCGGCAGCCGCAGGTTGGAAGAATTGCCAATGCCGAAGCCGAAGCCGAGATGCGCCACGCCAAGAATAGGTCGTGGCGAGCAACCATGCTTGACAGCTCCGACTTTGGATAACCGGCCGAACCTCGACGTGGCCGGCTTGGACAATCGGCTTGGCCGGCTCTGAAGCTGTTTCGGCGTCGCCGAACATGAGTTCAGGGCTGCAAAGCGGATAAGCTGAACGTTAGCCAAGGGCCAGAACCGACGTTCCCCAAAAGCGGCCGATCTGCCCGGATCGCGCCATTTGCGGACATTGGATGGTCGCCCGCAAGCGGACCAAGCGCAATCGAAGAATCGAGCTAAGACCGCTACGCCTCCAGCCCGATCAGCCAATCGCTGTTGCGGTTGAGTGCCTGCCGCTGAAGCCGAATACCGAGGACACGTTCGAGCTCGGAATCATGGACTACCGTCGCCGCATCTGCATCGGCCATCACGCGCCCGGCATCGAGCAGCACGATGCGGTCGCAGAAGCGGGCCGCGAGGTCGAGGTCATGCATGATCACCACGACCACCGCCGTCTCGGCCAGCAACCGCAGCCGATGGGCCAGATCGAGCCTGTGACGGATGTCCAGGCTCGCGCCGGGCTCGTCGGCGAGGATGATGCCCGGGCGCGGCGCGACCGTCGCGGCAAGCATGGTGCGCGCCCTCTCTCCACCAGACAGCGCGTTCCAGCGGCGCCCCGCGAGATCCTTCAACCCATGCTCGCCGATGAGATCGGCAACTGGACGTGACCCGGCAGCGCGGCTCGCTCCCAGCGCCACGATCTCTTCGACCGAATAGTTCCAGGCGGGTTCGAGCTGCTGTGGGAGATAGCCGGCCGTCGCTCCGCGTTCGGCTGCCGACCATTCCGCCAGCTCCCGGCCCTGCCAGAGCACCTGCCCGGCATCCGGCCGGCGATAGCCGGCGAGCACGCGCAGTAGTGTCGACTTGCCGGCGCCGTTGGGGCCGACGAGGCCCGTCAGCGTGCCGCTCGCGAAACTCAGCGAGACGTCGTCGAGCAATCGCTTGCCACCAGCCTCGACACGGATCGAGCGGCATTCGATCCCTGTCATGCCCTGAGCCTCCGTGCCAGCAGCAAGAGGAAGAAGGGCCCGCCGAACAGCGCCGTGATCAGCCCGAGGGGGACTTCGGCCGGCGGAAGTACGGCGCGCGCGATCCCGTCGCACGCGCAGACGAGCGCGGCTCCGATCAGTGCACTCGCCGGCAGCATCGCAGCATGGCGCGGTCCGGCCCACCAGCGCGCCAGATGCGGCGCGATCAGGCCGACGAAGGCGACGAGCCCACCATAGGCGACAGCGGCAGCGACGATCCCTGCCCCGAACAATACTGCGATCCGGACGAAGCGGGCGGGATCGAGCCCGAAGGCGAAGGCCTGCTCTTCGCCGAGGCCAAGCAGATCGAGCCCACGTGCCAGCCGCAGTGATAGGGCGAGTGCGACAATGACCAAGCCGGTGAGCAACAGCAGCCCGGACTGATCCGGCGTCTGGATACCGCCCAGAGTCCAGCTCAGCACGACCTGAAGATTCACGGTGTCATCGGAGAGGGCCAGCATCAGGAAAGACCGTAGCGCCCCCAGCATCGCGGCGATCGCGACGCCGGCAAGCAACAGCCCCGCAGTGTCGGGTCGCCCGTGCAGGCCGGCGATGGCGAGGACCAGCCAGGTCGCGCCCCAGGCGCCGAGGAAGGACAGTCCGGCGAGGGCCGGCCCGGCCGGCAGGCCGAGCGGCACGAGGAGCGCGATGGTCGCGCCGATAGCAGCGCCACCGGCGGAGCCGAGCAGATAAGGCTCGGCCAGAGGGTTGCGGAACACGCCCTGGAAGATCGCGCCGCCAAGCCCCAGCAGCGCGCCGACCAGCGCCGCCGCCAAGACGCGTGGCAGCCGCCAGACCACCAGGAGCTGGCTTTGCAGCGAAGTATCGCCCGACAGGGCCGCGGCCAGTCTCGCAGGGCTTGCCCAGTCATGGCCCGCCATGGCGCCGAAGGCGAGTGCCAGCAGGACGGCGAGCATGAGAAGAGTGAGGCGTTTCATGGCTGGGCCGTCCGCCTCAGCAGCGCTGCAAGCTTCTCGATGCCGTCGACCGTGCGCGGCCCCGGGATCAAGAATTCGGCGCGCGCGACCAGATGGGCGTTGCCGCTGCGGACGGCGCGCAGCAGACGCCAACCGGGCTGGGCGACCAATGCGTCGAGCTCGTCCTTGCGGCCGGCCAAGAGCAGGATGTCGGGATCGGCAGCGATCACCGCCTCGGGCGAGACCTGCGCGACGATGGTCCGCTCCAGCGCATGGCGCCCACCGGCCTTGACCATGGCATCACCGGTATAGCTATCGGCGCGCGCGACCAGCACCAGCCCGTTGCCGAGGCGACCTGTGATCATCACCATGCTGGGGCGCTTCATAGGGGCGGCGGCTTCGACGATCGCGAGGCGCTGCTCAAGTGCCTTGGCGACGGCATCGCCCTGATCAGGTTGCCCTGTCGCCCGGCCGACCAGGCGCAGATTGGCCATCACCTCGGCGACGCTGCGGCTGAGCAGCACGATCACCGGAATGCCGAGCCGTCGCATCGGCTCGATCAGGAGGTGCATGGCCTGGCGCGAGGGTGTGACGATCAGCAATTCCGGCCGCTGCGCGACGATGGCATCGACCGAGAAGCCGAGCCGCCCGCCGACCTGAGGCCGGTCGAGCACCTCCGGCGGATAGCGCGTATAGGCCTCGATACCGACGACCCTGCCTGACAGGCCGAGCGCTGCCACAAGCTCGGTATTCGAGGCGAAGATCGGCACGATCCGCTGCGGTGCGCGGGCGATCTCCACCGCCCGCCCGAGCGCATCGGTCAGCCGAATGGGCTCGGCTGCCGCCGCAGAGCAGATTGCGGGGATCAGTGCCAGGACCAGGCCGAGCCAGCGCAAGCGCGTCATCCGACCGTCAGAACCTCGCCTGCAGGCCCGCCTGGACCTCCAGCCCCGGCATCGAGGTTCCGTAGCCGCCATTGGCGAAGCGGGAATCGAGTTTGTAGGGCCTCTTGTCGAGGCCGATGAAGATCGGATGCTCGTTCTTGTTGAAGAGGTTGTTGACCAGCGCGAACAGCTTCACGCCCTTGGCGATCTCGACCTCGCCACGCACGTTCCAGATCCAGAACGGGTTCTTGCGATGGATCCAGTCGCGGTACGGCTCCGCCGTGGCAACCAGATTTTCCTCGGTGTTGTACCACATCGGCCCGTAGAGCGTGCCCGAGACCTGAACCGACCAGGGATACTGCACGCCACTCTGGCCGAAGCGCGTGCCGATCGCCGCCTGGTATTGATACATCCGCTCCGGCTTGCGGCTGTTCGCGGTGACGGCGGCGCCCTTGTCCTCCATGTCGAAGTTCCAGGCACCGTTGCCGAACACGGACCAGCGCCAGGGCGTGTCGCCGTATCCCGCCAGTTTCAGGATGTCGGCATCGGCCTGCAATTCGACGCCGCGCACGACGACGTCGCCGGAGTTGTTCGCATAGTCGGAGGTGTTGGCCACGCCCGGCCGGGCGCGTGTGATGATGCGATCGGAAATGACGTTCTGGAAGATCGCCAGGTCCAGGCGCCAGCCTTCCCCCGCATAGGCGGCGCCGGCCTCGACCTGCTCGCTCGTTTCAGGCTTCACCGACGGGTTGCCGAAGATGCGCCCGCCGCCCAGCGTATTGAAGTCCGCGGCGAGCTCCGTCGCGGTCGGGGCGCGGAAGCCGGTGGCATAGCCGACGCGGAAGGTCAGCCGGTCGGTCGCCTTGAAGGTCGCGCCGGTCGAATAGGTCGTCGCCTGGTAGTCGACCTCGCGCGGGCGCTGGTCGGCGAGGTTCGGCGTGTATTCGAAGCTGGTCGTGCCGAAGGTGCGGCGCACGCCGGCGCGCAATGTGACGCGGTCGTCGAAGAGCTTCTGCGAATCCTCGACATAGAGCGCGTTGACCGTCTCGGACTGGTTATTGTCCTGCGGCGAGACTGGCGCCAGCGGGTTGCCGGGAACGCCGATGCGGTCCCGGATCGAACGCAGGGTACTGCGCTCCCAGTCCCAGCCGGCCAGCAGATCGTTGCCGGCCCAGAGCGTCATGCTCGGCTGGAAGCGCGTGCCGACGATGTTGAGTTCGCGCCTATTGTAGTCGGCCGAAGTGCCGGGCGCCGGCAAGCCGGTGCCGCCGCGGATGATCGGCGAAGCCCAGCGGAAATTATCGACGTCCTGCACGGCATAGCCCTGCAGCATCCAGCGATACTGTCCGCCGGGAAGCTGTCCCCGATAGGTGACGTCGAAGGAGTTGTTGTAGCGATCCTCCTGGCTGATCGTGTTGGCGCCGGAGCCGCGGAAGCCGACATCGTAGATGCCGTCGGTGCGCAGCGTCGTCTCGATGCGGTGGTCGGGATTGATCTGTAGGCCGAGCGCGCCGGCGACGCCCAAGCGCTTCCAGCCGGTGTTCTCCATCTTCGAACCGCCGCGGCCGGAGCGGTAATCGTCGCGGGAGCCGCCGGAGATGCCGGCGTAATAATCGATGCTGTCATAGAGCCCGCCGGTCTGGGCCTTGCCTTGCAAGAGCCCCCAGGAGCCCCCTGCCCCTTCGATCATCGTGCCCGGCGCGGTGCGGCCGGTCTTCAGGAGGATGTTGATGACGCCGCCGATGTTCTGGCTGCCATAGACGACCGAGGACGGGCCGCGGATGATCTCGATGCGTTCGACATCGGCCGTCGACAGCTTGGACAGGTTTGCCGTGCCGGCGCGCCGGCCGTTCATCAGCACCAGCACCTGGCTGCGGAAGTCCTTGCCCTGCCCGTCGGTGGTGCCGCCGCGGATGTTGATCGAGGTCTGACCGGGCGTCCACTGGCTGAAAAAGCCGACGGCATTCTCGGCCAGCAGGTCAGTCAGCGACTGCGACCGGCTGCGCTCGATCTGCGCGGAATCGATGACCTGGACAGTGCCGGGAATGCTGCTGCGCGGTTCGGGGCGTCCGGTCGCCGTCACGACGAGTTCGTCGAGCTTGATCTCGGTCTGGGCGAAGGCAGGGGCACTCGCTGCTGCCGTCAGGCAGGTCGCGGCAAGCAGGCAGGCTTTGCGGGCATTCGGGCGGATCATGTCAGGTCCCAGACGAGGATGGCCGAGCGGCGATGGCAGGAGAGGCGGAAGCCGGCCGGCGTCGGCGCGGCCTGCTTGTAGAGGTGGTCGAAAAGCTGGGGCCGGCGCGGGTCGTCAGGCGCCCAGCCCAACCGGTCGGCCTGGAACGCCGCGAAGGCGGCGAGGTCCGGCAGCTCGAGCGAAAAGGTCCAGTCCGTCACGTCGGAGCGGTCGGGCAGGTCTGAGCCGAGCCGCGGCAGCACCAGATCGATGCCCGGCGTCTCGTCCTCGCGATGCCATTCGCGCGGCAGGCAGGCGGCAAGGATGAGCCCTTTCGGAGCAGCCTGTGCTGGCACGACCCAGACGATCTGACGGCGTGCCCAGCGCCGGCAGCGCCCGAGGAAGGCGAGCGGATCATGGAAATAGCCCGGCATCGTCGCCGCGAGGACCGTGTCGGCGGGCTCGCAGACAATGCGCTCATCATCCCAGCCGAGCGGGATGATCTGGGGCCGCTCGGCTCGGAGCGCGAGACGCCCCTGCATCACCGGTGACGGCTCGATCACCGTCCAATGGCTCGCGCGACCGAGCAAGGCTGCACCGAGCTGGCCGCCGCCCGCACCGACATCGACGAGATCGCCGATATCCGAGGTCAAGCGGCGGATGAGCGGCGCCACGCGCGACGCATAATCGGAACTGTCGATCGCGCTGGCATAAAGCGCGAGAGGGTCGAGCGAACCGGCATTCACCCACGTGGAAAGAGGCATAGCAGCATGCATGTCGCGGCTATGAATGATATGTTATATCATTACAAGTCATCTTGTCGGCCACAAGCGTCGCCGGCTTCGCCTGGCGCCAATGGCGGCAGCGCAGTCCCAGGTGCATGGTCATCGTCGTCAGCCCCTCGCTGTGCGGAACAGGGCTGCTCGGAAGCGCGGCAGATACGGCGGCAATCGCGGCCGGACATGCTGCGATCCGCCGGACACCCCGCCCGCGCGACATCAATACGCCGTCGGGGCAGGTCTCCTGGCTCGCGGATCAACGCTTTCGACCGTCTTCCCAGCGCTTGGCGCCAGTGACATCAGGGACGAAAACTCACCGCTTACAGTTGCGGGGGCAGCTCCGGATTGGGCGATCAATGCCGCACCGGATTCCCTCTTAGCTTCGGATCGCTCCGAAGACCTCGACGCGCGTCAACCTATATGGCGGGATTGTGGCGTCAACCCGCTACGTCGGCAGCGCCACCTAGGCTGTGGATGGCGCGGACGATCGCATCGAGCCCATCGGTCAGCGCGGCCGGGCCGGGCTGGAGGATGAGCGGCGATTTGATCTCGACGATCCGGCCATCGGCGACAGCAGGAATCGCCGACCAGCCGGGACGATCCATGATGCGCTGCGGCACGACCTTCTTGCCGCACCAGGAGGCAAGGATGAGATCCGGCGCAGCGGCGATTACCTCCTCGGAGCCGACGATCCTGTCGCGTGCCGCCTGCCCACGCGCCCTGTCCGCGAAGACATCGATCCCGCCGGCGATCCTGATCAGTTCGGAGACCCAGCCGATGCCCGATATCAGCGGCTCGTCCCATTCCTCGAAGTAGACCTTCGGCCGCCAGTCCAATGCTGGCGCGCGGGCCGCGATGTCCGCGAGCCGGCGCTCATAGGAACGCACGAGCGCCTCGGCCTTGTCCGGTACGCCGACCAGTGCCCCGCATGTACGGATCATCGCCAGGATGCCGGCAATGTCGCGGTGGTTGAAAGCGTGCACGGCAAGACCGGCCCGGATGAGATCGGCGACGATCCCGGCCTGAAGATCGGAGAAAGTCAGGACCAGATCCGGTTCAAGGGCCAGGATCTTCGGAACGTCAGCCGAGGTGAAGGCGGAGACCCGCGGCTTCTCGCGCCTGACCTCAGGCGGGCGGACGGCATAGCCGGAGACGCCGACGATCCGCTCCTGCTCGCCGAGAAGATAGAGCGTCTCGACCGTTTCCTCGGTCAGGCAGACGATGCGGCGAGGTGGAAAGCAGGCGGTCAAAGGTCCCCTCCCCGCATGACGGCTTCAGGATTCACGAGCTCGCAGGAACTGCTTCTTACCGATCGGTTCATAAGCGTGCTCGTCCACCGGTAGACCACCGAGGATGTGCTCCGCGATGATCCTGTCGACAGCGGCCTCGTCGACACCGCCATAATAGGTGCCTTCGGGCCAGACCTGCACGACCGGCGCCAGATTGCAGGGTCCAAGGCAACTCGTCTTGGCGCTCATGCAGCCATCGCCGGAGGTCCGCAGCGACAGGCGATCCTGCTCGTTGCGGAAATGGCCCCAGATCACTTCGGCTCCCGCGACATTGCAGGGGCCGCCCATGCAGACCAGAACGCGCCGCTTCTGCGCCGGTACGAGCGAGCCCTCCGGAGAAGTCTTGGCCGAGCCGAGAGGCAGCTCGGTCCGCTCGGCCGCAAGCGCCGCGTCGAGCAGCGAGACAAGGCTCGCTTCGTTCGGCAGCAAGGTCGCGATCTCGATGGCGGGCCAGGGTCGTTCGTCGCGCGAGCGCCAGCGGGTCAGGGTACGCGTGAGCCAGGCCTGGAAATTCGGCTCGGCCGGGATCAGCATGGGCAGGATGACCAGCCGCCCACAACCGGCTGCGACCAGCTTGCCGAGCGCGTGCCGCAGCGATGGCGAGCCCTGTTCGGAAAAAGCGAACAGGGCTTCCTGCACGCCGAGGCGCGTCGCGAGCGCGGCACGCAGCCGTTCCATCTCCTTGAGCGGCGGCGCCGTGATCGCCGAGCGCGCGAGCAGTAGCACCGTGACCGGCGGTGGCGGCGCCGTTTCGTCAGTCTGGCTCACCTGCCTCACTCCCAGCTCAAGGCGCCGCCGTTCTGATATTCGATGACGCGGGTCTCGAAGAAGTTCTTTTCCTTCTTCAGGTCCATCGCCTCGCTCATCCAGGGGAACGGGTTTTCGGTTTCGGCGAAGACGGGAGTGAGCCCGAGCTGGCCGCAGCGGCGGTTGGCGATGAAGTGCATGTATTGCTCACACAGCGCCGCATTCAGCCCGAGGAAGCCCCTCGGCATGGTGTCGCGACCGTAGGCCGCTTCGAGTTCGGCCGCCTCGCGGATCATGCCGCGGACCTCGTCCTGGAAGGCCCTGGTCCAGAGATGCGGATTCTCGATCTTGATCTGGTTGATGACGTCGATGCCGAAGTTAAGGTGGATGCTCGCCGATCCTCTATGGCGATGTCTCGCGGCCGAAGCCGATGACGGTCGAATGGTGGCGCTATTCCCAGTCGCTGACCAGGAAGCCGATGAAGGCGATGCTGACCGGCCCGGTTACCATCCTGAACTGGTCCTTCGTCCGCGACGACATTCCGCGCAGCGAAGCCTCCAAGCAGATCGCGCTGGCGATCCGCGACCAGGTGCTCGACCTGGAGCAGGCCGGTGCAGCGATGATCCAGATCGACGAGGCGGCGCTGCGCGAGGGCCTGCCGCTGCGCCGCGGCGACTGGAAGCACTATCTCGACTGGGCGGTCGAGAGCTTCCGCATCTGCGCCTCCGGTGTCGCCGACGAGACGCAGGTCCACACCCATATGTGCTATTCGGAGTTCAACCAGATCATCGACGCGATCGCGGCGATGGACGCCGACGTCATCTCGATCGAGACCTCGCGCTCGAAGATGGAGCTGCTGGAAGCTTTCCGCAGCTACCAGTACCCGAACGAGATCGGCCCTGGCGTCTACGACATCCATTCGCCGCGCGTGCCTGAGGTCCGCGAGATGAAGGAGCTGCTTCATCTTGCGCGCCAGCGACTCAGCGACGACCAGCTCTGGATCAACCCTGATTGCGGTCTGAAGACGCGGAAATGGGAAGAGGTCAGGCCGGCGCTAATCAATATGGTCGAAGCGGCCCGGGCTCTTCGCTTGGCGCGATACTGAGGAAGCTGCGGCGGCACTCGCCAAGGTCCAATCGGGTTCCGCTGTGAGCCGCGTCCAAATAGGTCAAAAACCAGGCGCATAATTGCGCCTGGTGTTTCCGGCATCGCGCGCAAATGCACATGACAATCGAGCCTTATTCCAGCCAGACAGTCGCTCGCGATGACGTTGCGCCAATAGCCGATTCTAGGCGATCGCCCGGAAGCAGACATTCAGGGGCACGCACTGACAGTACGGTGCAGCCCCTGAAGCGGCACCAGGGCTTGGCCCGGCAAACGCCGGACCAACTTACTTCAACGCGCTGCTGCCAATCGCCGCTGCGGCATGACCAAGGCCGAAAGCCACTTAGCAAGAGCTCCGAAACTGTTCAGTTAAACCGGGTCAGCTCTCAACGCACCCCGCTCACCACCTGCACGCGCCCTCCAAAGCCTGAGCGAAACAGGGCTTGGTGCGCGTCCTGATCAGGATCGTAGCAGCAGTCCTCGACCAGGCGCAGATCGTAATCGGCATCGCTGGCCCAGGCGACACTCGAGAGAACGACGCCGGTCGTGCTGATCCCGGCCATGACGAGGGTGCTTACTCCGCGCGTCCTGAGATCGGCGTCGAGTGACGTGCCATGAAAGACGCTGGCGCGCGGACATGCGTAGAAGAGATCTCCTGTCTCCACGGCTAACCCTGTGACAGGCAGCGCGGTCCGAAATCGCCCGCTCGGGAGATAAGGCGTGATCTGGCGGTTGCTCGCCGGCGGTGCATTCTCATAGCCTTCGCCCAACGAGAAATTCGGGAAGAGCACCGGCCGGCCGGTGGAGCGCCAACGCCGGATCAAGGCGTTGCAACGATCCAGCAGGGGCGATGGCTGCTTGCCGAACAGGATGTCGAACACATCGACCTGGTAGTGCATGACGACGAGGGCCGCCCTCTCGATGAAGCTGCCTTCGAAATCGACCGTCATCGGAATCACCTCGCGTCAGATAGGGACCAGGCCTTGTGGTTCGTACGCGAACTTCGGCCTGAGTTCAGGAAGCGCTCGCTGATGCGAGGCTGCAACGCCATGCGGTCAGCTGCTCGACGGTCGCTATCGCCCCTCCGCAGACGATGACCAGGATGTTCTGGACATCGGCAAAGTCCGTCATCTGTTCGTAGATCGTGGCGATGCTCGCCCCGCAGGCCGGCTCGACGAGAATGCGATGGTCGTCGAGGAAGCGCAGGCAGGCGTCGACTGCCTGAAGATCCGACACCACGGCGCAGCCGATGCGATGCTTCGACAACAGAGCGAAGGCATGCTCCGCCACTTGGCGGGCGCCGAGCGAAGTGGCGATGCTGTCGATCGCCGACAGGACGATGCGTTCGTTCCGCGCAGCCGATTGGGCAAGGCAGGAGGCGCCCGTTGTCCCTACAGCAAGAACAGGCGTCGTCAGCTTGTGACGCTGCAGGCCTTCGACGACGCCGCTGAGCAATCCCCCGCCGCCGACGGACAGGACGACGAGGTCGGGCCGCACGCCATCTTCGACCACCTCGTCGATGATCGTCGCATGCCCGTTCAAGACTACTGGATCGTCGAAAGGGTGGATGAACGCATCGTTGGCCGTCAGGAGCGCCAGCGCACGCTCGTTCGCCTCTTGCCAGGAGGCGCCGTGGATCAGGATGTCGGCATCCATGCCGGAGATGAGGCGCCGCGCCCTTGCCGGTGTCGTCTCGGGGACGACCACCGTCACCGGGATGCCAAGCTCGCGCCCGGCATAGGCGGCGGCGATCCCGGCATTGCCCCCGGAGGAGCTGACGAAGCGTCTGGCTCCGCTCCGTGCACGGTGCTGACACGCAAGGCCGATGCCGCGGAGCTTGAACGATCCCGTGGGCTGGAGAGATTCAAGCTTCAGCCAGATCTTGCGGCCGCTCGCGCGGGAGAGAGCCGGTGAGTAATAGGCAGGCGTTCTGACATGGAGGGGCACCACGGTCTTCTCCATCATGAGCGATTGGGCTCAGACACGCCCCTGGCGGCCCGAGCCATTCTCGCCACCCGTGCCCAAAGGAGCGGTGGAACGCCGGACCTTGAGCTGCATCCCGACGGTGAGGCGCTCCGGCGCCGTCTCGGGCTGCTTGTCGGACATTTTCTTCAGCAGGAGATTGGCTGCGAGCTGCGCCACTTTCGTGCCGTTGCCGCGTACCGCCGTGATCGAGGGCGTCATGACTTCCAGGATGCTGGCGTCACCGATCGAGACGATCGACAGGTCGCCCGGCAGCATCAGGCCGCGCTTCGCGCAGAAGCGCAGGATACCGGGGATCTCGTCGATATTGGCGATGATGGCCGTGATCGGCCGCTCGCGACGGAATAGCGCTTCCAGCTCGCGCATCTTGAACAGACCGACCTCGAAAACGAGCCCCGCCGCAGGCTCCAGCCCGTTGTCTGCGAACGCGGCATCGAAGCCCGCCTTTTGCTCCCGGCCGACCCATGTGTCGAGATGACCGGCGACGAGCGCGATCTCGTGGTGTCCCAGTTCGAGGAGATGAGCGGTCGCGCTGCGGGCACCGTCCCGATGCTTGGTCAGGACAGTATCGAAGCCGCCGCTCGGGCTGCGCTCCCACAGCACCATCGGGATGTTGATCGCGGCGAGCCGCTGCGTGACATCCGGGTCGTTGTCGCGATTGACCAATAAGAGCATGCCATCGACGACGCGGTTCTGCATCAACGACAGGATTTCGGCTTCTCGACTGTCGTCGAAATGGGTGCTCGCGACGATCAGCGTGTAGCCGGCCCGGCCGAGCGTCGTCTCCGCCGCCGCGATCATTTCGGCCGCGATCGGCTGCCGGATGTCGGTGACGAGGCAGCCGACGGCGTAGCTCTTGCCGAGCCGCATGGAGCGGGCGACGGAGTTGGGACGATAGCCGAGCTCCTGAACGGCCCGGAAGACCTGGTCGCGCAACTGGGGCGCGACATTCTCGTTTCCGTTGAGGACGCGCGAGACGGTGCCGAGGCCGACCCCGGCCCGGGTGGCGACATCCTTGATCGTGACGGTCCTGGGCTCGCTCGTCGCTTGCCCCGCCCTTTCCTCACTCACCCGAACCGCCCCTCTCCTGCGCCTCATCGACATACACATGTGGCAAGCACCGTGCGAGCCGGGGCACCAGCTCGATAACGGGAATGCCGACCGCCCTGGCGAGATCGTGGATCGAGATCTCCTCGTTTCCCTGCCGGCCGAGGACGACCACCTCGTCGCCGAGTGCGACATCGCCGAGCGCAGTCACATCGAGGACCGAATGCTGGAAGGTCCGGCGGCCCAGCACAGGACAGCGCCGGCCGCGGATCAGGACTTCGCCCAGTGGCGGGATATGGTTCAGCCCGTCCCAGAAGCCGATGGGCGCGACTGCGGTGCGCATGCCGTGCGCGATGGCGATCGGCGCGCCATAGCCTATGCCGAGCACGGTGCCGGGAGGGTGCTCCTGGATCTGGATGATCCGGGATTTCACGGCCTTGAGCAAAGGCGCGAGAGCGCCGATCTCCATCCAGTTCTCGTCGAGCCCTCCGCCATAGATCAGCCGCCCGGGATCGACCGCATTGAAGTGCATGTCGGGATAGGCCAGCACCACACGGCTCGATGCGAGCATGAGGGTGAGATCGTCATGCCCGGCTGCGGCGGCATCGGCCGCCGCCTGCCGGAAGAGCTCCGCCTGGCGCCGGCTCACATCCGGATCGTCGGGCGTGCTCAGGTGCGAGTACAGGCCCCGAACCGTGACGTGACCAGCGGCGCGAAGGCGCTGCAGCACGCCCGGCCATTGCTCGCGGCGCAAACCATAGCGGCCGAGACCGCAATCGACTTCGACGAAGACCTCGATCGCTTCGCCTGAGGCGATTACAGCCTGCGCATCGGCGATGCTCTGCACCGTCACCGTGGCACCGAGCCGCGCCGCTGCCGGCAAGTCGGCGGGAAGAGTGGAGGCGAACAGCAGGACCGGCAGCGTCGTGCCGGTGCTGCGGATCGAAACGACCTCATCCGGGCTGCCGGCACAGAAGCCATCGACGCCCGCCTGTTCCGCAGCCTTTGCGACCGCGGCAGCTCCAAAGCCGAAGCCATCGCCCTTGCAGACGAAATAGATGCGGACATTCGGGCCGACCCTTTGGCGCGTCGCCGCGACATTCCGGGTCAAGGCGCCAAAATCGAGCTCCGCCCAGCTCGGGCGCAGCAAGCGAGCGCGATCATGCCGGAGGCAGTCCGTCCGTGTCTGGCTCGGATCGAGATCCGGAACCGCTGTGTGCACGGTCATGCCGCCTCTCCTTCGTATTCGCCGGTCAGAGCCCAGCCGCGATTGCGCGCCATGAACAGACGAAGCTGGGCGGCAGCCGGCCCAGAGGGGTCGGTCGCCAGGCGCTCGCGGCGGGCCTTCGTTGCGGTGGGATCCGCACCGCCATCCGCGTCGATCACCACCCCATAGACGTCGCGCGCAAACGCCTCGGTGAAGCGCCCGTCACGCACATCGGCCGCCACCTGCGCCGGATCGCGCTCCAGCGGATCGCCATTGCCGCCGCCGCCGGGAGCGACATGCGTGAAGAGATCGCCCTCGTGCAGCGCGAGCGTCCGCATCGGCATCACCGGCAGGAGATCGGCCTTGCCGTTGTGATCGAGAATATTGAGGGACGGCGATCCCGGGCACCCGCCGAACAGCCCCGGTGGCAGATGCGCGCGGCGGTCCGAGCGGACGGTGAGGGCCGCAGTCTTCCCAAGGATGCGATAGGACCGCGTGATCGCCATGCCGCCGCGGCGTCGCCCAGCACCACCCGAATTGGCAACCAGGCCATAGCTCTCGATCCGCAGGGGATAGCGCGCCTCGATCAGCTCGACGGGCATATTCGACAGGTTGGCACCGGGGTTGGCGATCCCATCGACGCCATCCTTGGTGGCACGGCCGCCCCAGCTTCCGAGGATTCCGTCCGTGATCAGCCAGGCCTTGCCGTCATGGACGCCGCTCAGCGAGATCGCCGAAGGGCCGCCTTCGCCGGCGGCCGGCATCCGGTCGGGCACGATCTGGGCGAAGGCATTGAACAGCACGTCGAGCATCCGATAGGCCATGACGCCGCGCGCAGCGCAGGCGGCTGGCGGACGCGGATTGACGATGGTGCCGAGCGGCGCCACGACCCGAACCGGGCGGGC
This sequence comes from Allobosea sp. GW821-FHT03A12, assembly GCF_058986765.1. Lineage (NCBI taxonomy): Bacteria > Pseudomonadati > Pseudomonadota > Alphaproteobacteria > Hyphomicrobiales > Alloboseaceae > Allobosea > Allobosea sp. GW821-FHT03A12. The sequence continues at coordinate 522,450 of NZ_JBYSVZ010000001.1, read as the reverse complement.
ATAGCCCTCGCAGTTCGGCACCGCCGCCTGGACGGCGCAGCGCAATGCGGCATAGGCGACCGAATAGGTGATCGCGACCGGGCCGTTGATGGCGCCAGGCACCTCCCCGCTCGTCCCGGTCCAGTCGATCTCGATCTCGTCGCCGGCGACAGTGACCGCGACCTTGAACCGGATCGGGCCACCGACTTCGCCGAGGCCATCGATGAAATCCTCGGCCTCGTAGACGCCGTCCGGCATGGCGCGAATCTCGTCGCGGACGAGCCGCTCGGCATAGTCGTGCAGTTCGGCTAACATGTTGCGCATCGGCAGCGCGCCATATTTCGCGAGCACCTTGCCGAAGCCGCGTTCCGCCGCTGCGCAAGCGGCGATCTGGGCCCGCAGGTCGCCGAGAACCTGCTCCGGCATGCGCGAATTCACCTCCAGGAAGGCGAGCAGGTTCTCGTCCATCCGGTCGTCACGCATCGCCCTGATCAGCGGGATGCGGAGGCCCTCCTGGTAGATCTCTGTCGCATGGAGCGCCATGCTGCCTGGCGCCATGCCACCGAGGTCGGTGTGGTGGACGAGGCTGGCGACGAAGCCCTCGACCTCTCCGTCATGGAAGACCGGCTTGACCAGGTAGACATCCGGCAGATGCATGCCGCCGGCGCCATAGGGATCATTGGTGATGTAGCCGTCGCCCGGTTGCATCTTTCCGCCGAAGCGCTTGAGGATATTCGCCATCACGCTCGGGAACGAGCCGAGATGCACGGGATTGGTCAGCCCCTGCGCGATGATCAGCCCGTCCCGATCGCAGAGCGCCGTCGAATAATCCATCGAGTCCCGGACGATCGGCGAATAGGCGCTGCGCAAGATGACGAGCGCCATCTCGTCGGCGATCGAGGCAAGGGCGTTCTTGACGATCTCCAACGTCACCGGATCGGAGCGCGTCCGATCGGGAACAGAATTCGTGGCAAGCATGGCGTTACCTTTCGGAGGCTGTGAGCACGAGGTTGCCCAATTCATCCAGACCCGCGGTCCAGCCGGGTGGCACGACGCAGGTGGCGTCGTATTCCTCGACGATCAGCGGGCTCTGGCGATCACCGGCGGCGAGGTCCCGGCGGGTGATGACCGGTGTCAACATCTGGCCCCATTCCGCGCCGAACCAGCAGGTCCGCTCCAGCTGGACAGCGGGCGGTGCCGCGGACGCTTGAGGAGCTGACGGCCGGTAGGCCGTGGCACTCTCGCCATGAGGGCGACCGGTGACGCGGATATTGACGATTTCGAGCGGATCGCCCGCCGAGGCATGGCCGTAGGTCAGCTCATGCTCGCGATGGAAGGCCTCGCTCGTAGCCGCGATGTCGATCGCGCCGTCAGGATGGCGGGCGACCGCGATCGTCAGCTCATAGGCCTGCCCGGCGTAGCGCAGGTCTGCGAGCCGGTCGATCTCGATGTCGTCCTTCGCGAACCCGTCCGTCTCCAGGCCGGCGGCCATGCTCGTCTCGAGCTTGCGGTAGGCAATGTCGAGCTCGTCGGTGTCAACCGCTTCCAGGGCACAGAAATAGGTTTGCATCAGGTCGTGCTCGGTCGTCGAATAGAGCAGCCCGAGCGCGCTGAAGACGCCGGGATGGGACGGGACGACGACGCGTTTCATGTCGAGGAGACGGGCGATCTCGGCCGCCACGGCCGGGCCGTTGCCGCCGAATGCGAACAGGGTGAAGTCGCGCGGATCGCGTCCGCGATAGGTCGAAACGGCCTTGACGGCGCGCATCATCGTCGATGCCGCGATGGCGTAGACGCCATGTGCCGCGGACTGGAGATCGAGGCCGGTCGGCGCGCAAACCTGCTCGCTGAGCGCCTGCCGGGAGCGCTCGGCGTCGAGGCGCACGGCGCCGCCGGCGATGTATTCCGGATTGATGTAGCCGAGCATGACGAGTGCGTCGGTCAGCGTCGGCCGGGTTCCGCCCGCGCCGTAGCAGGCCGGGCCCGGAACAGCGCCGGCGCTGTCGGGGCCGACCTGGATCAGGCCGCCGGCATCGACCCGGATGATGCTGCCGCCGCCGGCACCGATTTCCGAAACGTCGATGAAGGGCAGCTTCACCGCATGTCCGCCGCCCTTGATCAGCTTGCTCGAAATGTTGATCCCGGCCCCGACTTCGTACTCCGTGGTGCGTGCGGGCTGGCCCTGCTCGATGATCGCGGCCTTGGCGGTGGTGCCGCCCATGTCGATGGTGATGATGTCGCTGGCGCTGCCGGCCGCGCCGATGCGAGCCGCCGCGATGACCCCGGCCGCGGGGCCGGACTCGATGATACAGGCCGGCTTCTCACTCGCCGCCAACGCGCTCATCACACCGCCGCTCGACTGCATCACCTGCAGCGGGGCGTGGATGCCGGCCTCGCGCAGCCGGGTCGTCAGCGCCCGCAGATAGGAGCGCACGACCGGCCCGAGATAGGCGTTGACCACCACCGTGCTGGTTCGCTCGTATTCGCGGATCTCCGGCAGGACATCGCTGGAGCAGCAGACGAAGACATCCGGGCCGAGGATCTCGGTCAGAATCTCGCAGGTCCGCCGCTCATGCTGCGGATTGGCATAGGCGTGCAGGAAGCTCACCGCGACAGCGCGCGTGCCCTCGGCGGCAATGCAGCGCGCCACCTCGGCCACGGCCTTCTCGTCGAGCGGCAGGACGACCTCGCCATGAGCGCCGATGCGCTCCGGGATTTCGTAGCGCCTGTGGCGCGGCACCAGCGGCGTCGGCTTCTCGTAGTTGAGGTTGTAGAGCTCGGGCATGCGCAGCCGGCCGAGTTCGAGGACGTCCCGGAACCCGCGCGTCGTCAGCAGCGCGGTCGTGGCGCCCTTGCCTTCCAGGATGGCGTTGGTCGCCACGGTCGTGGCGTGCACAACCTCCTCGATCTCGCCCACCTTGCCGCCGATGCGTTCGAGCAGCGCCAGGATGCCGTCGACGATTCCGCGGCTGTAGTCGTCCGGGGTCGACGGGTGCTTGAAGGAATGAACCGTCTCCCCGTTTTCGAGGAATGTGATGTCGGTGAAGGTGCCGCCGATATCGGCGCCGACGCGAAACGAGCGCGTTGTCATGGGTTGGTCTCCGCGATGATGGGCCAAGCTGGCGCGAGGTGGCAGGCGACGAGCCGGTCGCCAAGGCGGACCTCCGGCGGTTCGCTTTCCGCGCAGATCGGCATCCGGTTGCTGCAACGAGGTTCGAAGGGGCAGCCGCCGTGGCGGGCGGCTTCGGAAAGCGGCGGTTCGGCCGGGCGATTGCGCCCGGCGAGCCCGCGCGGAATGGCGGCCACCAAGCGCTGCGTATAGGGATGCGCCGGTTCCGCCAGGATCTGCGCGGCCGGGCCCGTCTCGACGATGCGCCCGGCATACATCACCAGCACGCGGTCGCAGAATGCTCCGACGAGCCCGAGATCGTGGCTGATGATCACCAGCGTCAGCCGCCGTTCGCGATGCAGCTGCTGCAGCAGCGCGACGATCTCGCTCTGCACGGAAACGTCGAGCGCCGATGTCGGCTCGTCGGCGATCAGCACCTCCGGCTGGCGTGCCAGGGCGCGGGCGATGCCGATGCGTTGTTTCTGTCCACCGGACAATTGATGCGGCAACCTATCCAGCAGCTCCGGCCCGAGGCTGACCTGCGCCAGCAAGGCGTTGAGCTCGCCAGGCGTGGGCTGCTCCGGAAAGGCCTCGCTCAAGCTGCGCGCAACGGTCTTGCGCGGGTTCAGCGCCGTGTGCGCCCCCTGAAACACGAACTGGACGCGGTTTCGGAAACGCTGCCAGTCCGCGGCTGTGAACGAGGACAGATCGCGCCCCTCGAACAGGACCCGGCCGCTGCTGGGGCGGTCGAGGCCGACGAGGAGCCGCGCGAGCGTCGACTTGCCACTGCCGCTCTCGCCGACGATCCCGAGGACATCGCCAGCCCGGACCTCCAAGCTCGCCCCCAGCAAGGCAGGCGTCGTGCGTCTGTCGAACAGGCGCGCCAACGGCGAATGCGCGAGCGGGTAGCGTCGGCCGGCGCTCGCGGCGGCCAGAAGCGGTACTGCGGTTTCCTGTGCGCGGATCATCTCAGGCGCTCCGCCAGCAGGCGCTCAAATGCGTCCCCGCGCCCCGCAGGGCCGGCCGCATATGGCAATCCGCCTCCGCCAGAGGGCAGCGGGAGAAGTAGTCGCAAGCGCCCTCGCCGGGGCTCTCAGCCAGTGGGGCCGGGGCAGCCGCTCGCAACGGGCGGCCCGGTCGCGGCACGGCATCGAGCAGGAGGCGCGTATAGGGATGGCGCGGCGCGCTGAAGATCGCTTCGGCGCTGCCGGATTCCACGATCCGGCCGCGATACATCACCGCGATCCGGTCGCAGAACTCTGCGACGAGATCGAGATTGTGCGAGATGAACAGCAGGGCGATCCCGGAGCTGGCGCAGATGTCGCGCAGCAGCGCGACCACCTGCGCCTGAACGGTGACGTCGAGCGCCGTCGTGGGCTCGTCCGCGATCAGCAGGCGCGGCCGGCAGGCGATGGCCATGGCAATCAGGACGCGCTGGCGCATGCCGCCGCTGAGTTCGTGGGGATATTGGCCGCTGCGCCGGCGCGGATCGTCGATGCCGACCTTGGCGAGGAGTTCCTCGGCTTGCTGTTGTACCGCCTTGCGGCCGGGGTCGTCATGGCTGCGGATGGCGTCCACGAGTTGCCGGCCGATCGTGAAGGCGGGATTGAGGGCGGTCATCGGGTCCTGGAAGATCATCGCCACCTTGCGGCCGCGCAGCTCGCGGCAGGCGCTTTCAGGCAGGCTGGTGATGTCCTCGCCGTCGAGGCGCATCGCGCCGCCCACGACGCGGCCGGCGCGTCCGAGCTGGTGCATGACGGCAAGCGCCGTGACGCTCTTGCCCGAACCGGACTCGCCGACGATCGCCAGCTTCTCGCCGGGCATGAGCTGAAGAGTCACTCCGTGGACGACCTTCCGGGCCGCCGTCTCGGGACCGAAGGCGATCGAGAGGTCGGTGAGGGACAGTGCAGGAGCGGTCATAGCGCCGGCCCTCCGTCGCGCCGCCGGGGATCGAGCACGGTGCGGAGCGCATCGCCGACCAGATTGAAGCCGATCACGGCAAGGAAGATGGCCAGGCCCGGCCAGGTCGCTACCCACCACTCGTCCGAGAAGGCGAGCGAGCGCGCATCGGCCAGCATGCCGCCCCAGCTCGGTGTCGGCGGCTGCACGCCGAGGCCGATGAAGCTCAGCGACGCCTCGATGATGATGCCTATGCCGATCAGCACGCTGGCCTGCACGAAGATCGGCGAGAGGATGTTGGGCAGGATGTCGCTGGTCATGATCGACCATGCCCCCGCGCCCTGCAGGCGCCGCGCCGCGACATAGTCCGCCTTGGCCTCGGCCAGGGCCAGGCCATGGGCGACACGCGCCAGCCCGGGAATGAAGAGCAGCCCGACGAGCAGGATGATCTTGGCTTCGTTCGGTAAGAGGAGCGGGCCCAGTTGCACCGGCCCGGTGCCGAAGATGCCGACGATTGCAATGGCCCAGACGAGCAGCGGTATCGCCGCGAAGATGTCCATCAGGCCGAGCAGGACGCTCTCGACCAGCGTTCCACTATAATAGCCGGACAGGATCCCGACCAGGAGGCCGCCCGAGAGTCCGATGGCGACGGTCAGCACGCCGATCATCAGCGAACTCCGCGCGCCCCATACGAGCCTGGCGAAGATGTCGCGCCCCATCTCGTCCGTGCCGAGGAGGAACGACGCGCCTGGAGGCTCCAGCCGATGCTCCATCATCAGGTCGAGCGGATCGTGCAGCGGGAGCCAGGGCGCCGACAGTGCGGCGAGGCCGAGCAGGCCGACGATCACCAGGCCCACCAGGCCGATCCGGGTTCCGGCAAGGCGGCGCATGAGGCCGGCAAGCCCGGAGAGCGGATGCGGGCGCCTGGCTCTGGTGGCCTCTGCCGCAGGCGCAGCGTCCGTGGAGTGCACGACGTCAAGCATGTCGCAGCCTCGGGTTGATCAGCCTCTGGATGAGATCGGCCACAAGGTTCGAGACGATGAACATCGCCGTGACGACCAGGACGGTGGCCTGGATCATCGGGTAGTCGCGCTGCGTGATCGCAGTCAGCAAGGCCCGCGACAGGCCGGGGATGTTGAAGACCAGCTCGATGATGATCGCCCAGCCGAACATGTAGCCGAACGACATGCCGGCGACGCTGACGAAGGGCGGCAGTGCGTTCTTGACCACATAGCGGGCGACCAGCCCTCGGCTCAAGCCGAGCGAATGCGCGGTGCGGACATAGTCCTGGCCGAGGACCTCGATGACGGCAGCACGCATCAGGCGGCTCAGCGCGCCGATATAATAGAGCGCGATCGACAGAGCCGGCAGCACCAGAGAGGCGAGATGGGCGTGCCAGCCCTCGGCGAGCGGCGTGATCCCGATCGGCGGCACCCAGCCGAGCTTGACGGCGAAGACGCGGACCAGGATCAGGGCAAGCCAGAATCCCGGCACCGACACGGCCATCAGGGACAGCATGCGGATCAGATGGTCCGGCCAGCGATCTTCGGTCAGCGCAGCGATAAGGCCGAGCGGAATCGCACCGGCGAGGGTCAGCAGGAAGGTGACCACCACCAGCTCGACAGTCACCGGCAGGCTCTCCAGGAGCTCCACGTCGATCGAGCGGCCGGTGATGTAGGACTGCCCGAACCCTGACCGGGGAAGCTGCGCAACCCAGGCCGAATACTGCGCCGGCAGGCTGCGATCGAGACCGCGATCATGCTCGAATGCCTGGATCTGCTCGGCGGTCGCATCGGCGCCGAGCACGATCCGCGCCGGCGACAACGGGGTCAGCCGCGTCAGCGCGAACAGCACCGCGCTGACCACGATGAGCACCCCAAGGCTGCTGGCTATCCGACCTGCAAACCACATGGTCCTTGCCTCAGCGCGCGTCGGTCGGGGCGACGTCGGTCAGGCGAAGCGTGATCCCGGTATTGGGCTCGAACCCCTGCACATTGGTCCGCCAGAGGTTGAAGCTGTGGATCGCGCCGATCCAGGTCGAGGGCGAATCCTCTGCCAGAATCGCCTGCATCTCGGCGAGGATCGGCCCGAGCGATGTCTCGTCGTCGACGCGGAAGCTGTCGGCCAGGAGGGTGTTGAGCCGCTCGCTGCTGTAGCCGGAGCTGCGCGTCATCACCTGGTTCGGCGTATAGATGCCCTGGATGATGAAGGTCGGGTCGGACGGGCCGATCACGGCCATCAGCACCGAGGTCTGGTTCCCGGCGAAGACCTGTTCGATCAGCTGGCCGGTCTCGAGCGGCTGGAGCTTCACCTTGATCCCGAGCCGCGCGAGCGAGGCCTGGATGAACAGGGCCGCATCGCCGACATCCAGCAGGTAGCCCTGCGAGGAATAGAGCAGCTCGAACTCGGCGCCAGAGGCGTAGCGAGATTTGGCGAGATAGGCCTTCGCCTTGTCGAGATTGAAAGCCAGCGCCTCGGCCGCCTTGGCGTTGTACCACCAGGCCGAGGCCGGTGCCGGCACCGCCGACGGCTCGACCAGGCCATTGAATATCTTCTCGGCGATGGTCTTGCGATCGGTCGCCAGCGAGACCGCCTTGCGGAAATTGGGGTCGTCGAACGGCGCCTTGCGCGTGTTGTGGATCATCAGCATCATGCTGCCGAGCGCCGGGCGGCTGCCGCCAGTGATGCCCTGCCCCTTGGCCTGCCGCAGGCGAACATAGTCGCGGACGGGGGGCGCGCCGATGATATGCACCGACTTCGACAGCAGCGCAGCGATCCGGGCCGCCTCCTCCGAGACAATCCGCACGCGCAGCCGGTCCCAGGCGATGCTGTCCTTGCGCCAGTAATTCGGATTGCGGCGGAACTCGACGTAGTCGTTGGACCGCGCCGAGACGAAGATGCCGGGCCCCGTTCCAAGCCCCTCGGGCTTCTGCTGGAAAACCTCGTTGCCGTATTTCTCGCGGCTTCCGGCCGGAAAGATCCCCATATACTTGGTCATGTAGTCGAGGAAGGGCCGGAAAGGCGTCTTCAGCTTGAAGCGCACCTTGTAACGATCCAGGACATCGACGGATTCGATATTCGTCCAGACCGAGCGCCGCAGCGCCTTGTGAGCCGGATCGAGCATATAGTCGTAGCTGTACTTCACGTCCTCCGCCGTGAACGGCTGGCCGCTCTGGAAGGTGACGTCGTCGCGTAGCTCGAAAACATATTCGGTCCGGTCGGCGGAGATCGCCGGCATTGCCTTGGCGAGCATGGGGCGCCGGCGACCTTCGCCATCGATCTCGATCAGGTTCTCGAAAATGAGCTGATTGACCACCATGGCATCGTGATTGCCCTGGTTGATCGGGTCGAAGGTCGAAGGGTTCGACGGGATCGCGACGACTAGGGAGCGCTCATCGGCTGCTCGTGCCGTGACCGAATGACCGAGCCCCCCGATGGTGACTGCTCCACCCTGGAGAAAAACACGACGATTGAGAGAAGCTGAAGCCACGGCGATCCCCCTTGTGGAAACGTTTCCTTTGTTGATGGAAACGTTTCATCAAGCAAATCCATTGTCAAGAGGGCTGGGGTTCGATCGGCATCGGCAGTGATCCGTGATGCGCGGAAATTCTCAATCCCGATTGCGGGACGTTCGGGAAACCGACCGCCGGGGACCAGCATATTTCGAGTCTGGAAAGTGCTACCTTCGGCTTTTTGCTGACGCGCCGATCAGTTTGCCCGAAAGCGGACCTCCACCGCGTCGGCTAAGGGCCAGGAGCTGCCCCTAAGAGGCCTCCTGACGATCGCTCTTATCGGGGGCAACCAATTCCATGTGACTCACGCCCAACGCACGGGCGAGTTCAAATAATGTGATCACGGTCGGGTTTCGCCGCCCGCGCTCCAGATCGCTGATGTACTGCTGGCTGAACCCGGACCGCTGCTCAACCTGCTCCTGAGTGAGGCCCTTCTCACTACGAAGCCGTGCGAAATTCCTGCCAACGAGCCTGCGCATATCCATGCGCCAAGCCGTGCCGATTTACACACTTTGAGTTTATCAACTATAGTATGTAAAATGCACTGCGCAACCTATCACTCGCGCCCGTCACTCTCATGGCCGAGCCCATCTCGCCAGGACGGAAGAGAACTATCTGGAGGAAAATGTGACTTTAAATGGCTGGCATCGGCTCTTGATTGTGATCGCAGCCGCCTGGGCGTTGGCGGTCAGCGGATTCGCAGTGTTGGAGTATCACGGCAGCCAGGGCGAGCTCAGCGATGGCTTGTTCACATGTGACGAATCTGCTCAGCCACCGACACCACCGACGACGCGATACTGGAGCCGCGACTGTGGCCTTTTCCCGAGGACATGGGTAGCCTAGGGGCCGTTCGACGATCTCCCTTCCTATCGGCGATACCTCAGTTTCTCGCGGTTCCTGTCGATCTTGCTCGGCCCCGGAGTTCTCATCGGGCTCTGTATCGCCGCGATTTCCTGGATCGTGGGTGGCTTCCGCCAAGAAATACCCAGAGAAAGCAATTCCGAGCGCAACGCCCTACGACGGGCGTCACTGCCAGACCAGTCGGGGCTTCTCGCTCGTAGTCACGCCGAGACATGGCTCTACCGCATGCCGCAGCGGTGGGCACGAAATGCGACAATGTCTCTCGGCCGCATCCTTGCTCTTCTCAGTCATGCGGCGCGCACGGCGCGAGACCCATGGCCGGTTCCGCGCCCGCGGAAAAGGATGACTTCGCCCGTCATTAGACAAAGCCACCTTTGGGCCCTTGTGCAAACGCCGGGAGCCCGGCCGGCGCAAATGACGAGCTGCCATGCCATAGCTGACCTGCCGGCGCCGCGGCGGCGCGTTCATATTGGCCGCCTCGAGGAAACGGACCAGGCGTGACATTCGTGCAGAGCCTCAGCGCATCGAGGGCGTCGTGACGTCCATCGCCGACACCCGCGAAAAGCCGGGCGGAAGCGCTGTCCGCAACGCATTCCTGTTCGGCACGCCGCTGCTCGTCCTGGCGTTGGGGCACATGCTGTCCAACCTGCTGCGGACGCTGCCCGGGGTCGCTGCCGATGTCATCGCGGCCGATCTGGCGGTTTCGCCCGATACGCTGGCCAGCCTGACGGGCGCCTACCACTTCGCCTTCGCCGCCGGGCAGATCCCCGTCGGTGTCGCCCTCGACCGTTACGGCGTCCGCTCGGTGTCGCTGACGCTGTTCGCGATCGTGACCGTCGGCGCCGTGCTGGCGGCCTGCATCGGGGGAGCGGCCGGCTTCCTGACAGCCCAGATCGTTCTCGGCATCGGCTGCTGCGGCATGCTGCTCTGCCCGATGACGCTGGCCGCGAAGACGCTGACGGCCGAGAAATTCGGCTTGTGGTCAGGCCTGATCCAGGGCGTCGGCAATTCGGGGATGCTGCTCTCGGCGAGCCCGATGGCCTGGCTTGTCGAGCACCATGGCTGGCGCACCGGCTTCGGCCTGTCCGCGGGCCTGGCCGTGGCCGTCGCCTGCCTGGTCTGGCTCACCGTGCCGAAGGTCGGGCGAGGCACGCACGAGCGCAAGGCCACGCTGCGCTCCGAGGCGAGCCAGGTGGTCAGGATCGGCGTCTCGCCGGCGGTGCGCGGCGTCGTCATCCTCGCTTTCGCGTCCTTCGCCGCGGGCATCGCGATCCGCGGGCTTTGGGGCGGCGTCTGGCTGATGGAGATCAAGCACGTCTCCCGCCTGGAGGCCGGCAATGCCCTGCTGCCGCTGACGCTCGCGCTCGTCGCCGGCCCGATGCTCTACGGTATCGCGGACCGGCGTTTCGGCTATCGCCGGCTCGTGCTGACAAGCACCCATTTCCTCGCAGCCGCCGTGCTGCTCGCGGTCGCGGCCGGAGGACCGGGCGGCTTTCTGTCGACGGCGTTGGGGCTGACGCAGCTCCCGCCGGGCTTCGATGTCGCCGCCTTCCTCGTGCTCGGTGCAGCCCTGGCCTCGCAGCCGCTGCTGTTCGCGATGGCGCGCGTCGTCGTTGCCCCGGAGAACGTCGGCAAGGCGCTCGCGGCCGTCAACCTCGCCTTCTTCGCTGGAGCAGCCATCCTGCAATCCTGCACGGGGCCGATCGCCGCGCATTTCGGTATCGGCGCGGTCATGGTCTTCCTGTCCGCCGTGCTGATCGCAACGGCGACCGCCTTTGCCCTCTTGACGAGGCCGTCCCAAATCGCGCGCTGACGAGGGGCAATCACCCTGCGGGACAGGCCGCCGACCATCTGGTCACGGCCGGAAGCGGCAGGTAGACCACGTCGGATGGTTCGTTTCCTTCACAGCGCCGATCTGCATCTCGGCAAGCCGTTCGGCTCGATGCCGGACGAGCTGCGCGGACGCCTGCGCGAAGCCCGCCATACCGTGCTCGACCGGCTGGCCGGCCAAGCCCGCGCGGCTGGTGCGGAAACGATCCTGCTCGCCGGCGACGTGTTCGATACGGAAACGCCGAGCCCCGCGGTGCTTCGCCAGGCGCTGGCCGCCATGGCCGGGCATGACGGCCTGCGCTGGATCCTGCTGCCCGGCAATCACGATTCGCTCGCCGCCGAGGCGCTCTGGACGGGCCTTGCGACCTCGCGGCCCGGCAATGTCGTCCTCGCGACCGAGTCGGCTCCGCTCCGGCTCGCCGACGGTGTCGTCCTGCTTCCGGCGCCCTGCACGACGCGCCGGCCCGGCCGCGACCTGACCGAATGGATGGATATGGCGGCGACCTCGCCGGGCACGATCCGGATCGGGCTCGCTCATGGCGCCGTGCAGAGCTTTTCGGAGGATGGCGGCGCCGGCGACGTCATCGCTCCCGACCGGGCTGGTCGCGCTGGCCTCGATTATCTCGCTCTCGGCGATTGGCATGGCCAGATGCGGATCGGACCACGCACCTGGTATAGCGGCGCGCCGGAGCCGGACCGGTTCAAGCACGACGCCTCCGGCCGCGCCTTGCTGGTCACGATTCCCGCGGCCGGGGCCGAGCCCACGGTCGAGCCCGTCGAGACCGGAGCCTTCGACTGGCGCACGCTCGCGCTCGATTGCCTGGCGGGTGACGACCCCAGCGCACATCTGGCGGCGCTACTGCCGGCAGGCCCATCGCGGCGCCAGACCCTCATCCGCATTCTCGCGACGGGCCGCACAAGGCCGCCGGCGCGGGCCCGGCTGGAAGCTGATCTCAAGGCGATCGCGCCCGAATTCGCCCTGCTGCAGCTTGAGGCGCAGGAGCTGGTCACCGAATGCGAGAACGAGGATCTCGATCAGATCGACCGGGCCGGCGCCTTGCGGGGCGCCGCCGAGATGCTGCTGGTCGAGAGCCGGGACGACGGCCGCTCCTCCAGTGAGCGCGAGGTGGCGCGCGAGGCGCTGATGCGCCTGTTCTCCTATTGCGCGGCGGCGTCGCGATGAAGCTGACCGCTCTACGCCTGCACAATGTCCGCCGCTTCGCCGGCAGCGGCGTGCGCATCGAGAACATCGGCGACGGCATCAACGTGCTCTGCGCCGCCAACGAGCATGGCAAGTCGACCTGCTTCGATGCCCTGCATGCGCTGTTCTTCCAGCCGCATACCGGCACGCCCGGCGCCGTCCAGGCGCTGCGGCCCTATAGCGGCGGCAACCCGCTGGTCGAGGCCGACCTCACCACCGCCGACGGCGCCTTCCGGTTGACCAAGCAGTTCTATGGCGGCCGCCGCGCCCAGGTCCGCGAGCGCGACAGCGGCCGCCTGATCGCGCAGGCGGACGAAGCCGAACGCTTCATCGCCGCGCTGGTGAAGGGCGGCATCAGCGGGCCGGCCGGCCTGCTCTGGGTCCGCCAGGGCGTAACCGGTATCGAGCGGCGCGCCAAGGCCGAGGACGAGACGGAACGGCGCGCCCGCGAAACCGTGCTGACCTCGGTCCAGGGCGAGGTCGAGGCGCTGACCGGCGGGCGGCGCATGACCGAAGCCCTCGCCATCTGCGAGGAAGAGCTGCTGCGGCTGGTGACAGCGACCGGCAGGCCCAGGACCGGCGGTCCCTATGCCATCGCCATCGATGAAAGCGAGCAACTGACGGAACAAGAGCGCCGGCTCGGCGCCGAGGTCGCCGATCTGCGCGCGGCACTCGACCGGCGCCGCACGATCCGGGGGCGGCTCGCCGAGATCGACACGCCCGAGACGGCGCGGGAGCGGCAGACCGCGCTGGCGGAGGCCGAGGCGGAGCTGTTGGCTGCCAAGGCACAGGCGGAATCCCTCAGGGCAGCTGAGAGCAAGGCGGCCCTCGCGCTGAACCGGCGCGTCTCTGCCGAGCAGGCCCTCGCCAGCTTCCGGCAGGCGCTCGCCCGTTTTGCCGACCTTCGCGAGGCCGAGGCCGGTGCCGCGCAGCAGCGCGACGCTGCCCGCGCCCGCCACCAGGGCGCCGCCAGCGTCGTGCGAGAGGCCGCGGCTGCAGTGGAACACGCCGAACGCGAGGAGCGCGAGCAGCGCGACCTGCTCGCCCGTCTAGAGCGGGCCTTGCGCGCGCAGGAGGCCGCGAACCGGCTCGCCACCGCCCGCGACAGCGAGCGCGAAGCGCAGGCGACCCGCGAGCAGATCGAGCGCATGGAAGCAACCCTCAAGAGCCTCATCCTGCCCGCCGGCAAGATCGCCGAGCTCGAGCAGGTCGACGGTCAGTTGCTGCAATTGCAGGCCAGGGCCGAGGCGCGGGCGCCGCACTTGCGCATCGATTACGCGGACGGCGCGGAAGGCGGAATCTCGATCGCAGGCGTGACGCTTGCCCAAACCGAGGAGCGGGCGCTCATCGGCACGACGCAGATCGAGATTGCCGCGATCGGCCGCCTCACCGTCACGGCCCCGCAGGCCGAGGAGGACAGCCGCAGCATCGCCAAGGCGCAGGCGAAGCGGCAGGCGCTGCTCGACGAGCTCCAGGTCGACGGCCTCGCCGCGGCGCGCCTGCGCGAGGGGCAGGCACGCGACCTCAGGGCCGATCTCGACCTGGCGCGCAGGCGCCTCCTCCTGCTTGCGCCAAGCGGGCTCGCGAGCCTGCGAGAGCAGATCGTACGGCTGGAGACCGAGGCGGCCAGCGCGAATGAAGCGCCCGCTGATCTGGATGCGGCCCGCCGGCAGCTCGGCACCGTCGAGGCGCGCGTCGGTTCCATGCGCGAGGCGGCTCGTGCGGCGCAGGCCCGGACCGAAACCTCCGCCTCCGCTTTGGTCGAGGCGGAGCGTCATGCCGCCGGGCTGTCCTCCGCGCTCGCCGCGCTAGCCGAGAGCCTGGGGCCCGAGGCGGAACGGCGCGGGCGCGAGGAGCGGCTGTCAACCGAGCATAATGAGACGGACCTCGCCTGGCGGGCCGCACAGCAGCAGGTCGAAGAGGTCGCGGCCCGCCGGATCGATCTCGCGGCGGCAGAAGCGCGCCATCAGCGCCTGCGGTCGGTCGTGGGCGCGGCGCGGGAGGAGATCACCCGCCTGCGCGAGGAGGCCGCCGGCCTCGATGGTCGCATCCAGACCCGCTCCGAAGCCGCGATCGAGGAGGCCTGGCAGGAAACCCGCGACAAGCTCGCGCTGGCGCAGCAGCGCACCGCGGTACTAGCCCGCGAGGTCGCCGTCCTGACCCGGCTGCGCGATGCGCTCGAAGCCGCGCGCTCGCAGGCGCGCGACCATTATTTCGCGCCGGTGTTGCAGGAGCTGCGCCCGCTGCTCGGCCTGCTGTTCGACGATGCCAGCGTCACCTTCGACGAGGACACGCTGCTGCCGCGCTCGGTGCGGCGCAATGGCCAGGACGAGCAGGTCGGCGTCCTCAGCGGCGGCATGCGCGAGCAACTGGCGATCCTGACGCGGCTGGCCTTCGCGCGGCTGCTCGCCAAGGGCGGCCAGCCCACCCCCGTTATCCTCGACGACGCATTGGTCTATTCCGACGACGATCGTATCGAGAAGATGTTCGACGCGCTGCATCGCCAGGCCAGCGCCCAGCAGGTCATCGTCTTCTCCTGCCGCCAGCGCGCCTTTGCCCGGCTCGGCGGCCATGTCCTGCGCACAGAGCCGTGGCAGCCCGACAGCTGAGCGCGGTAGCCGGCCGGCGTGGGGCCAGCCGTCTATTCCTCGGCGGCGTGACGCATCCGTGCCTGCGAAGGGACCGGGGTGCGGCCTCGCTCCCGCAGCTGGATCTCGGTGCCGAAGACCCGATCCCAGAAACCGGAGGTGACGCCGAAATTCCCCTCCGGCGTGACGTGGTGATGCAGCGCATGGCGACGCTTGAGCGCGAAGAACGCCGAACCCGGCCGCGCCGGCCGGTGGTGCATGAGGTGGTGGACGCTGACATAGCAGAGATAGCCGAGCAGGAAGCCGCCGATCAGGCTGAAGGCGAAAGCCGCCCCGCCGATCAGCCAGAGCGGCGGCAGTGTCACCGCAAGACAGCCCGGCGCGGTGACGAATGTCGAGGTCCCGATCAAAGCACGCTGGTCATGGTGATGCGCCTCATGCATCTCGCGGATTCCAGGGATCCGGTGAAACACGAAGCGATGCAGGCCGTATTCGGCGAGCGTCCAGGTGATGGCGCCTGCCAGGAACAGCAGGCCGCAGCGCCACCAGTCCGCGACCGGCGTGATGTGCAGGGCAAGACCTGAGAGAGCAAGGATGACAGCCGGATAAACCACGAAGTCACTATAGTAATTCCAGCGATTGAGCTGCATCGGCGCTCCCCTTGCTGGCGCGATCATGGACGGACGAAGGCCGCAGCTCTGCATGGCCGTCCTCGCGATGGCGATACGGCAAATGCCGTAGAAGCGCGGATTTCGGGGCCTCCCGCACCCCGTTGCTGTCGTTCTACGGCATCTGCCGTATTTCGAAGGCCGGCCGCCGGCGATAACAGCGCTGGATGATTCCGAGCCATCTGCGACTGCCACTGCGCTTCGTCCTGCGGATCTTCCTGCACCATCGCTGGCGCGTGGCCGCGACCGTCGCCGGGATCGCCACGGCGTCATTGCTCATCCTCGTCCAGGCGAGCTTCTTCTTCGGCTTCCGGGACGCGGTCACCGCCGTGCCGCTGCGCGCCAAGGCCGACCTCTGGGTCGCGGCCTCCGGCTTTCGCTATTTCGACCTGACGCGCCAGCTCTCAGACCGCGATTACTATCAGGTGATCCGGCACCCGGCGGTAGCCCAGGCGACACCGCTCGTCGCGCGTTTCGCGGAATGGCGGCGGCCGGATGGCGGCCAGGAGCTGGTCCAGGTGATCGGCTTTCCCCTGGAGGCCGATATCGGCCTGCCCTGGAATCTCCCGGACGAGCAGCATAGCGCGCTCGGCCTGCCGGACACAGCTGCGGTCGACGCGGTCTACCATGGCAAACTGGGCCTCACCGACGGCGAGCTCTCTGCCGAGATCCAGGGGCGACGCGTCCGCATCGCCGGGACCACGACGGACATAAGGTCCTTCTCGACCGCGCCGCTGCTCTTCACGGAGTATCGGGCCGCGCAATCCTATGGCTGGATCTTCGGCGATCAGTTTTCCTATCTCCTGGTCAGGCTGGTGCCGGGCTCCGACCGGGAAGCCGCCAGGGCCGGGCTGGTCGCGCTCGGCAATGGCGAGCTCGACGTCATGACGCCGACCGAACTCGCCGAGAAGACCACCGCCTACTGGATGCGGACGACGGGAGCCGGGCTCGGCCTGGCGACCGGGATTGCCGTTGCCCTGCTGATCGGCTCGTCGATCGCCGGCCTGTCGCTGCACACGATGATCCAGCACTACGCCGAGGAATATGTCTGCCTGCGGGTGATCGGTGCCTCCTTTCCGTTCGTCGCGACGATCCTGGTGGCCCAGGCCCTGCTCTTCATGCTGTCGGCATCCGGCGTCGCCGCGATCCTGGCCGGCGCCTTGTCGCGGCAGATGCGGGCGGCCGGCGGCACGACCTTGCTGCCGGGCTGGGTGAGCCTCGCCACCTGCGCCGTGCTCGTCGCGATCGGCATTGCCATGGCGCTGCTCTCCACTCGCCGGATCATCATCCGGGCGGAAGGGGCGGCGCGATGAGCCCTGCCGTCACCTGTCGCGGGATCAGCAAGCTCTATGCGGCCTCCGGCGCCAGCCCGTTGACGGTCCTGCGGGATGTCGACCTGACGCTTCATTTCGGGCGGCTGAGCGTCCTGATGGGGCCGTCGGGCAGTGGCAAGACCACGCTGATGCGCATTGCCAGCTGCATCGCGGCGCCCGATGCCGGCGAGGTCACGGTGATGGGGCGGAAGGTCGCCGCGCTTTCCCCGGCGGAGCGGGCCCGCCTCAGGGCCCGCCATTTCGGCTTCGCCTTCCAGGAGCCGCGCCTGTTCGACGCCCTGACCGCGATCGAGAACGTCCTCGTCGGGCTCGCGATCAGCGGCCATGTCGGCGCCGACGCCACCCGGCGCGCCCAGCAGGCCCTGGCGCTGACCGATATCGCCGACCGCGCCGCATCCTACCCGCGCGAGCTCAGCGGCGGCCAGAAGCAGCGCGTGGCCCTGGCCCGCGCCCTGGCGGGCCAGAGAAGCATCCTGTTCTGCGACGAACCGACCGCCTCGCTCGATGCCGCGGCTGCCAGCGACATCGCCGCGCTGCTGCGCCGGCTGGTCGAGAGCCATGGCTGCGCGGCCCTGATCGTCAGCCATGACCGCCGCTTCCTCTCGGTCGCCCATGAGGGGTTCTCGCTGCAGGACGGCCGCCTGCTCGCGCTCGATACGGAGGGTCCTGGGGCATGAGAACCGTGGTCCGATCGTCGCTCCTGCTGCTTTTGACGGCCTCGGCCGCCGCCACCGCCACGGTTTCGCTCGGGGTCCGGGAGGAGCCGCCCAAATCGGCTGCGCTCCCCGTCCTGCGGGTCGCCGCGCCCGGCTTCGTCGAGCCGCGTCATGGCGAATTGACGATCTCGGCGCGCCAGGCCGGCACCCTCACAGATGTGCTCGTCCAGGAGGGGCAGAGCGTGAAGGCGGGCGAGCCGCTCGTTCGCTTCGACGACCGGCTCGCCAGGACCGTGCTGGCGACGGCCCGGGCGGAACAGGCGGCGGCGCAAGCGGCATTGACCGGCGCCGAGGTCGGGCGGGCGCAGGAGGAGGTCGCGGTGCGGCGCGCCCGGCTGGCGGAAGCCGAGACGCGCGTCTCGGCCGCGCGGCGGCGCATGCAGCGGATCGATCCGCTGCTGGAGAAGGGCATCGTCTCCCGGCGCGACGTCGATGCGGCCGCGGACGAGATCGCCATAGCGGAGGCGCAGGCGGAGGTGGCACGGCGGGAGCTCGAGATCGCCCTGCGAGGCGACCTGCCACACGAGATCGCCAGGGTGCGCGCCCTGCGCGACGCCGCCGCCAGCCGGGTCGCCGAAGCCGAGGGCATCCTCGACGATCATGATCCGCGCGCGCCGCGGGACGGGACGATCCTGCGGCTCCACAAGCGAGTCGGCGAAACCGTGCTGGCCAGCGAGCCTCTGCTCGCCATGGGCGATCTCTCCCGGCGCAGGGTGCGGGCCGAGTTCAGGGACGGCGACATCCTGAAGCTGAAGGCGGGTCAGCCATCGCGCATCCAGGCCGGCTTCGGCGGCTCGACATGCGATGGGAGCGTCGAACGCCTCGGCGTTTCCGCGGTCACCCGCAGCGTCTCGGTCGAGCGCTCGACCGAAAGGATCGACTACCGGGTGGTCGAGGCCTGGATCGCGCTGCCCGCCGACTGCCGGCTCCCGGTGGGAGCCCGCGTCGACGTGCTGGCCTGCCTGGACGAGACGGATCGCGGCTGCAGCAGCCGAACCGATCCCAGCACCAAGCCGCCGGATCATCCGCGTGAACGCGTCGTCGCGGCGGAAAGATAGGCGGCTGGCCGTAACGAGGCGTCCGCTGCGCACCCCTTCAGAACCGCATCTCGACGCGTCCCTTGAGGGCGTGGTCTCTGGAGCGCTCGCCGATGGCGGCGGAGTAGGTCAGGCCGAGAGCGGTGGCCTGGGAGATGCGCCAGTCGAGCCCGGCCTCCGCCACCAGCGCCTCGCGGTCGATCCGGGCGGCGAAGACGCGCGCTGGCGTCGTGCCGGCGACGAAGGCGGTGCGGGCCTGCGGTGTGAGTTCGCCAAAACCATGACGCCAGCCGAGCATGGCGCGGGCGAACAGCGGCATCGCCCCGATCTGCGCCTCTGCGCGCAGGCCGAGCGTGGTGAAGCCGAGCGTCTGGTCGGAGGACAGGATCCGCAGGGCCGCAGCCCCGCCCCGCTCGGTGCCGGCATCGGTGCTGACGCGGATCAGCGCCAACTGGGCGAAGGGCTCAAGCGCGACCCCGCTGAAGGCGAAGGCATAGCCGAGTTCGGCGAACCCTTGCGTCACCGAGCCCGGACGCTGCAGGCGCAACAGGTCGCCGAAGCCGCGGATCGCGACCTGGCGGCGGATGTCGCTCTCCGACCAGCTGTAAGCAGCGCCGGCATCGAAGCGCAGGCTGCCGAAGCGGGCCCCGGCATAGAGCGCGGCATGGCCGCTCTCGAGCCTGCCGCTCGACAGGCGGGCGTCGAGATCAAAGCGCGACTGGCTGTAGCCGCCGGCGACGCCGACCTTGAGCGAGGAGCCGGGCGCGTCGTAGAGCATGACATCGGCCCCGAGCAGGGCACCGCCGCTGCGGCGGCTCAGGCTCGCGGCATTGCCGTCAGCGTCGGTGTTGCCGGTGCTGCCGAAGGCGGTGCCCCAGAACGCATAGCGCGGCTGCGGCAGCGGCGCCGGCATGACGGTCGCGCCCTTGCGGCCGGGCAGATCGGCCGAGAAGCTCGCCGCGACCTGCTGGCCGGGAGCGGTCAAGAGCGGGCCGCGCAGATGGCCCAGAATGGTGTCGCGCACCAGCCGGCTCTCGTCGATCATGACGCTGACGGCTTGCGCATGCGCCTCGCCCGAGAGCAGGTCGAAGCCGGCGCGCGCCTCGGCCGCCGTCGCCGAGATCAGCGCGTCATAGACCGGACTGCCGGCTCCCAGCCGCTCCGCCGCGATCGCGATGAAGCCCTGGTTGCGGGTCTGCGCGATGGATGTGCCCAACCCGTCATCGGGACCGAAGGAGTTGCTGTTGCGGGTCATGGTCAGCGTGACGTTCTGGCTGTCATAAGCCAGCGACGGCGTCAGGAAGGCGAGGTTCGAGGTGACGTTGCTGAAGCTGCCGCTGACCCCGCCCGCAGCGGTCAGGATCGTGTAGTTCGTGCTCGCGGCGTAGTTGCCGTTCTCGGCCAGCACCTGGACCGTGCCTCCCGCGAGCGTTGCCGAGCCCGAGGCGACGATCCTGTCGCTCTGCCCGGCCGCATTGACCTCCACCTGATAGGTCGAGCCCGAAGCGAACGAGACATTGCCCGCCACCGTCAGCGTCCCGATCGAGTTGCCGGGCGCCACCGTCGCGCCGCTGGCCACGCTGACCGCCCCGACCGTGCCGGAGCCGCCGAGCGTGCCGCCGTCGAGCGCCACCGAACTTGCGATCAAGCCGTTCACCACCAGCTTGCCGGCGGTGACCTTGGTGTTGCCGGTGTAACTGTTCGTCCCCGACAAGGTCAGCGTGCCGGTGCCGGTCTTGGTGACACCGCCCGTGCCGGTGATCGAGCCGGAGAAGGTAGTCGACGAATTGTTCGAGCCCGTCGTCAGGTTGCCGCTGCCGAGCGCGACCGTGCCGGCGCCGGCGAGCGAGGCGATCGTCTGGTTGAAGCCGGCGAAGTCGAGCGTCGCGCCTGATGCCACCGTGAAGGCCGAGTTCTGCGAGAACGAGCCGGATTGGCCCGCCCGCAGGGTGCCGCCCGAGACCGTCGTCGCGCCGGAATAGCTGTGGGTGTTCTTCAGCACCAAGGTGCCGGCGCCGGCCTTGGAGAACGAGCCCGTGCCCGAGAAGGACTGGTCGATGGTGAAGCTGTTGCCGGCGTTGGCAATGTCGAAGCCGCCGCCATTGGCGCCGAAGACGATGTCGCGCATCAGCCCGTGCAGTGTCGTCCCAGTCACCTGCAGCACGCCACCATCCAGCGTCAGCTTGCCCGAAGTCGCGCCAAGATTGCTCTCCGACGCGATGCTGATCGCACCGCCTGCGATCGTCGTCCCGCCGGAATAGCTGTTCTCCTGCGTCAGCGTCACCATGCCGCTGCCGACCTTCCGAAGCCCGCCGGCACCGCTGATCATATTGGTGATGGTGACATCGACGCCGCTGCTCTGGTCGAGCGTCAGCATGCCGCCGTTCAACTGGATGGCGCCGAACAGGCGAGCGGTCCCCGCCGTCTCGATCGCCAGCGTGTTGTTGCCCAAAAGCCAGAGGGCCTGGCCGCCGCTGCTGCCATTTCCGCCCGAGATCGAGCCGGTACCGGACAGGATGATGGTCAGGCCTTGGCCGACGACGCCCACTCCGCCAGCGCCCATGCTGCCCGGTATGATGCCCGAGCCTCCAGCGCCGCCATTGCCGCCGCGGACGGCGTCGTAGACCTTGATCGTGCCGCCGTTGACTGCATAGACACCGGCCCCGCCGGCCCCGCCCGCGCCGCCGCCGCCATTGCTGCTGGTGCCTCCCGTCCCGCCAGCGCCACCAATGGCGGGCTGAGAGACTGAGACCGTCGCGCCGCCCGTCACGAGCAGGCCATGTCCGCCGGCGCCGCCACTGCCACCGACGCTGCCGAAGCCAACGGCATTACCGCCATTGCCACCGCGTCCGCCGCGAAGGTCGTTGACGGTGTCCAGTGTCGTTCCGGCACCGCCGGTCACTGCCAGGCCATGGCCGCCGCTGCCGCCGCCGCCAGGGCCGTTTTGACTGTCGCCGCCATTGCCTCCGCTTCCACCGGTCGCTGCAAAATAGAGCGCGCCGAACGTGCCGGTGCCGGTGACCACGGCGCCCCAGCCGCCGGCGCCGCCGCCGCCGCCGCCGGAGGCCACCACTCCGGAGCTACCGCCATTGCCGCCATTGCCGCCAGTCGCTGCGGCAAGCGGTAGCCCTGAGCTGACGCTGCCATGGGCGCCGCCACCGCCGCCGCCGGAACCCGAACCGGGGAAAGCACTGCCCCCGCCATTGCCGCCGGCCCCGCTCGGCGCGGCTCCACCTGTGCCTGCCGAGCCGCCAGCGTAGCCACCAACGCCGCCGGTCTGGCCGGCACCGCCACCGCCACCGCCACCGGAGGTGCCAATACTGCCCGGGCCGCCGGCGGCCGTCTCCGAGTCGCCAGCGCCGAGGCCACCACCACCGCCACCGGCGCCGCCTTCAGCCATGACGGGGGACGTCGTGCCGAGCAGCCCGATACCGGCAGAGAGAAGGGTCAGGCCGACAAGAGCGGTCGATGTCTTGAGCGATCTGCGGCGCTTCGGCAGAGGCTCGTCGCGGAACGGGCGAGCACAGACCGGCAGCGCCGCGGCATCCAACAGACGCGATTTGCGCTGCCGCCGGATGCGTGCGGCCATCGGAACAAAGAAGAACGTCACGGGAATCCCCAGCCCAATTCTATCCGCAGGCTTAGCCAGCATCGCGCGCGAGGCAATGAACAGCCGTTCACATCCAGCCAATCCCGGCCTGCGTTGCAGATTTGCTGCATCCCGCCCCACGGAACGCCAATCTGATGCCGAACGCGACCGGACCGATCCCGCTGCCGTGGCACGGTCTTGCGTAACGGGAATGTGAGCCGTCGCCTGTCGCACGGCCGTTGGAAACTGCGCTGCGGTGACTAGCTCATCCCATGGGCGACTTGATCAGTCAGGAGATTGCCATGCTTTCGCGCAAGATTGCCGCCGTCGCGGCCGCGCTGCTGTTGTCGGGAGCGAGCTCCATGGCCTATGCCACCGAGCTCGGTGCCGAGAGCATCGTGCATGAGCAGATGCAGAACCAGCGTGCCCTCGCCGAGCAGGCGCAGTATCTCGCCTATCACGACCACTTCAAGGGCGTGGAAGGCCAGCCGGGCCGCGGCGCGGGCGTGCTGCCGCATCACAACTGAGCCTGGGACACGCTTCGGAAAAGGGGCCGCCGCAGCGGCCCCTTTTTCATGGCGCCTATCGAAACGCGCCTGAATCTGGAAAGACTGATCGCGGCGCATGCAGGAAGCGGGAACTGAGCCGGAACTGGCGCCGTTCGATAGGAATGCCTGAGATGCGGCCATGATCATCCGCCAGCTCGTCTATCTCGACGCCCTCGCTCGCGAAAAGCACTTCCGCAGGGCGGCCGAGGCCTGCCATGTCTCGCAGCCGACGCTCTCGGCCGCGATCGTCCAGCTCGAAGAGGAGCTCGGCGTGCTGATCGTCGAGCGCGGGCGCCGCTTCCAGGGCCTGACCCGGGAGGGCGAGGTCGTGCTCGCCCATGCCAGGCGCATGCTGGCCGAGGCCGAGCAGATGAAGGGCGCGATCGCCGAATTGCGCGAAGGCGTCAGCGGCAAGATCCGGCTCGGCGCCGTGCCGACTGCGCTGCCGATGATCGCCCACATCACCGCGCCGTTCTCGACGCGCTATCCCGGCGCCTCGCTCACCGTGCTGTCGCTGACCTCGACCGAGATCCAGGACGGCATCGATAATTTCGAGCTCGATGTCGGCCTGACCTATCTCGACAATGAGCCGCTCGAACGCGTCGTCTCCAAGCCGATCTACCAGGAAGCCTATGTGCTGCTGACACGCGAGGACGGCCCCCTCGGTGAACGCGAGACGATCACCTGGGCGGAGGCAGCGGCATTGAAGCTCTGCCTGCTCACCGCCGACATGCAGAACCGGCGCATCATCGACGGCATCTTCCGCTCGGTCGGGCACGCGCCCAAGCCGGCGATCGAGACCAACTCGATCTTCAACCTGTGCTCCCATGCCGGCATCCAGGGCGTCTCTAGCATCGTCTCCTCGCAATTGCTCGAGTTCTTCGGCGTGCCGCTCGGCACCAAGGCGCTGCCACTGATCGAACCCGACGCCAAGCGCACGATCGGCCTGATCATGGCCGATCGCCACCCCGCCGCGCCGCTCGCCCGCAACCTGCTGGCGATGTCCGGCGCAATGGTCGATGCAAGCCTGCCGCGGCGCCCGATCGTTAAATAGCCCGCAACTATCGAACCTGGCAGATGGTGACTGATCTCCACGCCGACGGGTGAAGACGGCCACCGCATCGCGCGGCGCCGGCCGGATTCACGACGAGTTTTGATAGATTGTAACTATCGTATAGTCGGAACAATCGATTTGAAATCATCCTAAACTTCGCCATCCTCCTACGAAACGCGCAGGCCGATTGAACGGTCGGCATGGAGGAGGGACGATGGTCCACTACCCAGCCTGGGACCAGGACGAGGCGCGCTCGATTGTGTCGGGCCTGTCTCATCTCGAAGGAGCCACCTTGCCGATCCTCCACGCGTTGCAGGAGGAGTTCGGCTATGTCGATCCGCAGGCCGTGCCGCTGATCGCCGAGGCGCTCAACCTGTCGCGGGCCGATGTGCACGGCACGATTTCCTTCTATCACGACTTCCGTACCGCTCCGCCGCCACGCAGGATCGTCAAGCTCTGCCGGGCCGAGGCCTGCCAGGCGCTCGGCTGCGACACGGTTGTCGATGAACTGGCGCGCGAGCATGGCATTGTCGTCGACGGTCATGGCGGGCCCGACAAGGCTGTGGTCGAGACCGTCTATTGCCTCGGCAATTGCGCACTCGGCCCCTCCGCTTTGGTCGAGGGCGAACTGCTCGGCCGGGTCGACGCCGACCGCATCGCCTCATTGTGCGGAGTGCAGCAATGAGCGCGGCGATCCGCATCTTCGTTCCGGTCGACGCCGCCGCCCTCTCGGTTGGCGCCGAGGCGGTGGCACAGGCTATCGCCAGGGAGGCGCAGGCACGCGGCACCGCCGTGGAGATCATCCGCAACGGCTCGCGCGGCATGCTCTGGCTCGAGCCGATGGTCGAGGTCGAGACGCCGGAAGGGCGCATCGCCTACGGTCCGGTCGCGGTTCGCGACGTCGCTGCCCTGTTCGAAGCCGGATTCCATGGCGGCGCGGTGCATGCGTTGCGGCTCGGCCCCGTCGATGAGCTCGATTGGCTGAAACGCCAGCAGCGCCTGACCTTCGAACGTGTCGGCGTCACCGATCCGCTCTCGCTCGCCGATTACCGCGCTCATGACGGACTCAAAGGCCTGGAGAAGGCGCTCTCGCTCACCGGTGCCGAGATCGTCGAGGAAGTCAGGCAATCGGGCCTGCGCGGCCGCGGCGGCGCCGGCTTCCCGACCGGGATCAAGTGGAAGACCGTTCACGACGCCAAGGCGACACAGAAATACATCGTCTGCAATGCCGACGAGGGCGATAGCGGCACCTTCGCCGACCGGATGCTGATGGAGGGCGATCCCTTCCTGCTGATCGAAGGCATGGCGATCGCCGCGATCGCGGTCGGCGCGACTAGGGGCTATATCTATCTGCGTTCTGAATACCCGCACGCCCACAAGGCGCTGCAGCGGGCGATCCTCAGGGCGCGCAATGCCGGGGTGCTCGGCGCCTCCGTGCTCGGCTCGGGCAAGGCCTTCGAGCTCGAGGTCCGTCTCGGAGCCGGCGCCTATATCTGCGGCGAGGAAACCTCGCTGCTGGAGAGCCTGGAAGGCAATCGGGCCATCGTTCGGGCGAAGCCGCCGATCCCTGCGCTGCAGGGCCTGTTCGGCAAGCCGACCATCGTCAACAACGTGCTCTCATTCGCCGCCGTGCCCTGGATTCTGACCCATGGCGCCAAGGCTTATGCCGATTACGGCATGGGCCGCTCGCGGGGCACGCTGCCGGTGCAGCTCGGCGGCAATGTCAGGCGCGGCGGGCTGATCGAGCTCGCCTTTGGCATCTCGCTGCGCGAGATCATCGAGGATATGGGCGGCGGCACGCTCTCGGGCCGCCCGATCCGGGCGGTGCAGGTCGGCGGTCCGCTCGGCGCCTATCTGACCGAGAAGCAGCTCGACACCCCGATGGACTACGAGGCGCTGGCCGGCATCAAGGCGATGCTCGGCCATGGCGGCATCGTCGTCTTCGACGACAGCGTCGATATGGCCAGGCAGGCCCGCTTCGCCTTCGAGTTTTGCGCCAAGGAGAGCTGCGGCAAGTGCACGCCCTGCCGCATCGGTGCGACCCGCGGCGTCGAGCTGGTCGACAAGATCATTGCAGGCACCGAGCGGCCGAAGAATCTCGCGGTTCTGCGCGACCTCAACAAGCTGATGACCGACGCCTCGCTCTGCGCCATGGGCGGGCTCACGCCGATGCCGGTGATGAGCGCGCTCAACCATTTCTTCGAGGATTTCGACCGCCCGCCAGCGCCGAAGCTGCCGCTCGCGGCCGAGTGAGGAGACATCGATGAGCCTGATCAAGGAAATCGATTTCGGAACGCCGATCCGGGTCGCCGAGACCACGGTGACTCTGACCATCGACGGCGAGAGCGTCACCGTTCCGGCCGGCACCTCGGTGATGGCGGCGGCGATGAGCCTGGGCACCAAGATCCCGAAGCTCTGCGCCACGGATTCGCTCGAACCTTTCGGCTCCTGCCGGCTCTGCCTGGTCGAGATCGAGGGCCGACGCGGCACACCCGCTTCCTGCACGACGCCGGCCGAGAACGGCATGGTCGTGCGCACCCAGTCGGAGAACCTGGCTTCGCTGCGCAAGGGCGTGATGGAGCTCTACATCTCCGACCATCCGCTCGACTGCCTGACCTGCTCGGCCAATGGCGACTGCGAATTGCAGGACATGGCCGGCAGCGTCGGCCTGCGCGAGGTCCGCTATGGCTATGACGGCGAGAACCACGTCAAGCCGCTGGCGATGGAGGGCTATGCCAACGAGAACTGGCTGCCAAAGGATACCTCGAACCCCTATTTCACCTACGATCCCAGCAAGTGCATCGTCTGCAATCGCTGCGTGCGCGCCTGCGCCGAGGTGCAGGGCACCTTCGCTCTGACGATCACCGGCCGCGGCTTCGACTCGCGCGTCGCGGCGGGGCCGACCGATTTCCTCGGTTCGGAATGCGTCTCCTGCGGCGCCTGCGTCCAGGCCTGTCCGACGGCGACGCTGATGGAGAACAAGGTGATCGAGCTCGGCCAGCCCGAGCATTCCAAGGTCACGACCTGCGCCTATTGCGGCGTCGGCTGCTCGTTCAAGGCCGAGATGCAGGGCGACCGCGTCGTCCGCATGGTGCCCTACAAGGACGGCAAGGCGAACGAGGGCCATAGCTGCGTCAAGGGCCGCTTCGCCTGGGGCTATGCGACCCATCAGGACCGCATGACCAAGCCGATGATCCGCGAGCGGATCATCGATCCCTGGCGCGAGGTCTCGTGGGACGAGGCGATCAACTACGCCGCCAGCGAGTTCAAGCGCATCCAGGCCAAGTACGGCCGGGAATCGGTCGGCGCGATCACCTCGTCGCGCTGCACCAACGAAGAGGTCTATCTCGTCCAGAAGCTGGTGCGCGCCGGCTTCCGCAACAACAATGTCGATACCTGCGCCCGCGTCTGCCATTCGCCGACCGGCTACGGCCTGAAGACGACGCTCGGTACATCCGCCGGCACGCAGGACTTCAAGTCGGTCGAGCAGGCCGACGTCATCCTGGTCATCGGCGCCAACCCGACCGACGGCCACCCGGTCTTCGCCTCCAGGATGAAGAAGCGCATCCGCCAGGGCGCCAAGGTCATCGTCGCCGACCCGCGCCGGATCGACATGGTCAAGTCGCCGCACGTCAAGGCCGAGTACCATCTCCAGCTCAGGCCCGGCACCAATGTCGCGCTGATCAACGCCCTCGCCCATGTCATCGTCACCGAGGGGCTGATCGACGAGGACTATGTCCGCGAGCGCTGCGACCTCAGCGATTTCGAGATCTGGGCCCGCTTCGTCGCCGAGGAGCGCAACTCGCCGGAGGCGAGCGAGCAGTATACCGGCGTGCCAGCGGCCGATCTGCGCGCCGCGGCCCGGCTCTACGCCACCGGCGGCAACGGCGCGATCTTCTACGGCCTCGGCGTCACCGAGCACAGCCAGGGCTCGACCATGGTGATGGGCATGGCCAACATCGCCATGGCGACCGGCAATATCGGGCGCGAGGGCGTCGGCGTGAACCCGCTGCGCGGCCAGAACAATGTCCAGGGCTCCTGCGACATGGGCTCGTTCCCGCATGAGTTCACCGGTTACCGCCATGTTTCGGACGATGCCACGCGCGACATGTTCGAGAAGCTCTGGGGTGTCGAGCTCGATGCCGAGCAGGGCTTGCGCATCCCCAACATGCTCGACGACGCGGTCGGCGGCAGCTTCAAGGGGCTCTATGTCCAGGGCGAAGACATCGCCCAGTCCGATCCGAATACCCAGCACGTCACGGCCGGTCTCGCCGCGATGGAATGCGTCGTCATCCAGGACCTGTTCCTGAACGAGACGGCGAAATACGCCCATGTCTTCCTGCCGGGCTCCTCCTTCCTGGAGAAGGACGGCACCTTCACCAATGCCGAGCGCCGCATCAACCGCGTCCGCCAGGTGATGATGCCGCTCTCCGGCAAGGCCGAGTTCCAGGTCACGATCGACCTGGCGCGGGCACTCGGCCTGGAGATGAACTACAGCCACCCGAGCGAGATCATGGACGAGATCGCCCTGGTGACCCCGACCTTCGCCGGCGTCAGCTACGCAAAGCTCGACGAGCTGGGCTCGGTGCAGTGGCCCTGCAACGACAAGGCGCCGCTGGGCACGCCGCTGATGCATGTCGACCGCTTCGTGCGCGGCAAGGGCAAGTTCATGATCACGGAATACGTGCCGACGCAGGAGCGCACCGGCCCGCGCTTCCCGCTGATCCTGACCACCGGGCGCATCCTCTCGCAATACAATGTCGGCGCGCAGACCAGACGCACCGAGAACCAGGCCTGGCATGACGAGGACGTGCTGGAGATCCACCCGTTCGACGCCGAGAGCCGCGGCATCAAGGACGGCGACCTCGTCGCGCTCGCCAGCCGCTCCGGCGACATCTCGCTGCGCGCCGAGATCTCCGAACGGATGCAGCCGGGCGTGGTCTACACCACCTTCCACCACGCCTCGACCGGCGCAAACGTCATCACCACCGACTTTTCCGACTGGGCGACCAACTGCCCGGAATACAAGGTCACGGCGGTCGAGGTCCGGCGGACGAACTATTACTCGCAGTGGCAGGAGCGCAATCGCGAGGAGGACATCTCGCTGCGCCTGATCGCGGGACGCCTGCCCGATGCCGCGGAATAGCCCGCCCGCCCAGCCGCCGGCGAGCCATGCCGCCGCGGTCCGGATCGTGCGTTTCGACGCAGCCGCCATCGACGCCAGCGCCGAGGTCGCGGTCGAGTCGCCGGTCAACATCGTCTACGGCAACATGCCCTATGCGGTGATGATGACGACGCCGTCCGATCTGGAGGACTTCGTCGCCGGCTTCTCCCTGACCGAGGGCATCATCCGCAGCGTCGACGAGATCAGGGCGATCACGGTGGCGCCGCGGGACGAGGGCATCGTCGCGACCGTCGAACTGGCTCCCGGCCGCTTCCGCGAGCATCTGGCGCGCCGTCGCAACCTCTCCGGCCGTACCGCTTGCGGCCTCTGCGGCGTCGAGACCCTGACCGACCTGCCGACCGCGGAGGCGTCAGGCGGCATAGTCACACCGGTCGCGGCGGAGGCGATCGCCAGGGGGCTCGCCGAGCTGGAACAGCACCAGCAGCTCAACCGCCTGACCCGCTCGGTCCATGCCGCCGCCTGGTGCGATCGCGAGGGTGCGATCCTGGCGGTGCGCGAGGATGTCGGACGCCACAACGCCCTCGACAAGCTGATCGGCGCCCGTCTGCGCGCCGGCCAGGATGCGAGCGAAGGCTTCGTCCTGGTCACCAGCCGCGCCTCCTTCGAGATGGTCGAGAAGGCGGCGATCTTCGGCGCCGGCACCCTGGTCGCGATCTCGGCCCCGACCTCGCTGGCGATCGAGCGGGCGAAGGCGCTCGGCCTGACATTGGTGTGCATCGCGCGTTCTGATTCCGCGACCGTCTTCGCCGGGCGCCTGGCCGACACCGTGGAGAGCGTGACGAGATGAGCGTAGCTGCAAGCAGCGAGGCGACAGCCAAGGATCATGCGGGCGAGAACCTCGCCAAGCTCGCCTTCATGGCGAACCAGATCGGCGACTTCTTCAAGGCCTATCCCGAGGCTGAGGCAGTCGCAGCGATCACCGACCACATCAACCAGTTCTGGACCAAGCGCATGCGCGAGGATTTCCGCACCGGCTTTGCGCAGGATGCGTCGGTGCTGTCGCCGCTCGTGCGACAGGCGCGGGACAAGGTCAGGCCTGCGCCGGTGGCCTGAGCCTCCCGCTCGCGCCATCAGGCGGCGTCAGTGATGCAGGATCTCGCCTAAAAAGGCGCGGGTGCGAGCATGCGCCGGCGCCCGGAAGAAGCTCTCGGGATCGTTCTCCTCGACGATCGCGCCGTCGGCCATGAAGATGACGCGGTCCGCCACCTGCCGGGCAAAGCCCATCTCATGGGTCACGCAGATCATGGTCATGCCGTCCCGGGCGAGCGAGACCATGGTGTCGAGCACCTCCTTGACCATCTCCGGATCGAGCGCCGAGGTCGGCTCGTCGAACAGCATCGCCTTCGGCTCCATGCACAGCGCCCGCGCGATCGCGACGCGCTGCTGCTGGCCGCCGGAGAGCTGCGCCGGGTATTTTGCCGCCTGATCGCCGATCCGGACCCGCTCCAGATATTTGCGGGCAGTCCCCTCCGCCTCGGCGCGCGAGAGGCCGCGCACCCGCATCGGCGCCAGGATGCAGTTCTCCAGCACCGTCTTGTGCGGGAACAGGTTGAACTGCTGGAACACCATGCCGACCTCGCGGCGCACCGCGTCGACCGCCTTCTGGCTGTCGTTCAGCCGATGGCCGGCGACGGTGATCTCGCCGCTCTTGATCGATTCAAGATGGTTGATGCAGCGGATCAGCGTCGACTTGCCCGAGCCCGAGGGGCCACAGAGCACGATCTTCTCGCCCTTGGTCACGTTGAGATTGACGTCCTTCAGGGCATGGAAGGGGCCATAGTATTTCTCGACATGCCGCATCTCGATCATCGGCGCGGCAGCGCCTTTGGTGCTGTTGGGCTCGGTCATGGTCATCACCTCATTTCGCCGCCGCGGCCGCCATCTTTTGCTCGAGCCTGCGGCCCCAGAGCGAGAGCGGCCAGCACAGGGCGAAATACATCGCCCCGACCACGCCGAAGACGAGCAACGGCTTGTAGATCTGGTTGGACACGATCGTGCCGGCCCGGGTCAGCTCGATGAAGCCGACGATCGCGGCGAGCGAGGTCCCCTTGAGCAGCTGCACGAGGAAGCCGACGGTCGCCGGCAGCGACAATTTGAAGGCCTGCGGCATGATCACGTCGAACATGCGGCTGCGGGCCGGGAGGCCGAGTGCATCTGCCGCCTCGCTTTGGCCGCGTGGCACGGCCTGGATCGCGCCGCGCCAGATCTCGCCGAGGAAGGCCGAGGCATGCGCCGTCAGCGCCACCGAGACGGCGGCCCAAGCCGGGAAATCGAAGCCGAGCAGCGGCAGGCCGAAATAGGCGACGAACAATTGCATCAGCAGCGGCGTGCCCTGGAACAGGCCGATCCAGCCGATCGCCGGGATCCGCAGCCAGGGCGAGGCCGAGACCCGCATCAGGGCGACGATGACGCCGAAGATGATGCCGCCGGCGAAGCCGATCGCGGCAAGCAGCAAGGTCCAGAGCAGGCCCTGCAGGAGATAGGTGAGTTCCTGGACGCCCATCCCATCCTCCTCAGCGCTGCGGATAATTGAAGGCGCGCCGGCCGATCGCCGCGAGCAGCCACATCGTCACCAGCGAGATCACCAGATAGATGCCGGTGAGGGTGAAATAGACCTCGAAACTGCGGAAGGTTTCCGCCTCGATGCGCTGGCCGACCGAGGTCAGCTCATAGGCGGAGATCGAGGTGCAGATCGCCGTGGTCAGCGTCAGCAGGATGAACTGGCTCGACAGCGACGGGTAGATCGCCCGCAACGCCGGCTTCAGCACGATCAGCCGGAAGACCTCGTGCTTGTGCAGTCCGAGCGCCAGGCCCGCCTCCGTCTGACCCTTCGGCACGCTCTCGACACCGCCGCGGATGATCTCGATCGCGTAGGCGCCGCCATTGACCCCAAGCGCGAGGATGGCCGTCAGCGTCGGGTTGAGGCGGATGCCGGCGAGCGGCAGGGCGAAGAACAGGAAGAAGATCTGCACCAGGAACGGCGTATTGCGCACGATCTCGATGAAGGCGTTGACCAGGAGCGAGGGCAGCCGCAGCTGCATCCTCAGGATGACCACGCCGAGGACGCCGATGATCATCGCGAGCGCCATGCCCGAGAACGCGAGGAACAGGGTTCCCAGCGTGCCCAGGAGCAGCGATTGCCAGGCGCCGGTCACGACGCTGAAATCGAGTGTCATCGGTCCTCCCCTCCCGCGTAAGCTTTTGTTTTATTGATTTGTCTTCATGCGAGCCGGACGCAGCGTCGCTTGAAGATGCTCTACTCGTCCCAGGCGGGCTCCCACTCGAAGCGGGAATAGCGCTGGCCGCGGGCGAGCCCGTGGATCGCCGCCATGTCCTCCGGCGACAGCTCGAAATCGAAT
This sequence comes from Allobosea sp. GW821-FHT03A12, assembly GCF_058986765.1. Taxonomy (NCBI): domain Bacteria; kingdom Pseudomonadati; phylum Pseudomonadota; class Alphaproteobacteria; order Hyphomicrobiales; family Alloboseaceae; genus Allobosea; species Allobosea sp. GW821-FHT03A12. Next base: position 489,981 of record NZ_JBYSVZ010000001.1, on the reverse strand, counting down.
ATGTCGAGATTGGCGCGCATGTTCTCCGGGCGGGCCGAACGCGGGATCGCTCCGACCCCGTCCTGCTGGACCAGCCAGCGCAGCGTCACCTGCCCGGCGCTCTTGCCGTATTTGCGCCCGAGCGCCTTGAGCAATTCGTTGTCGAAGACCTTGCCGCGGGCGATCGGCTGGTAGGCGTTGAGCAGCATGCCGGCCTGCCGCATCCGGGCGAGCAGTTTCTGCTGCGACAGGAAGGGATGGTACTCGACCTGGTTGCAGAACAGCTCGGCCTTGTGCACGTCGAGCGCCTCGTCGAGCAGCGCGACCGTGAAATTGCTCACGCCGATCAGGCGGGTCCGCCCCCGGCTCTTCTCCGCGGCGTAGGCCGCCAGAGTCTCGCCGAGCGGGATGTCCTTTGCCGGCCAATGGACCAGCAGGAGATCAACCTGGTCGAGCCCGAGCCGCTCCAGGCTCTCGTCGACGCGCTGATGGACCGTGTCGGGCTGAAGGTCGTTGAACCAGATCTTGGTGGTGACGAAGAGCTCGCCGCGAGGCACGCCCGAAGCCCGGATCGCCCGGCCGACCTCGACCTCGTTGCCATAGCGGATCGCTGTGTCGATCTGGCGATAGCCGAGATCGATCGCAGCGCGGATCGCCGCTTCGCCGGCCAGCCCGGTCAGTTCGAAGGTGCCGAGCCCGAGGGCCGGGATGGCTTCGCCCTGGATCGTCTTCATCATCGGGGACGTCATCGGGTCATCTCCGCCATGGCCCGCAAGGCGAGCCGGTAGCCATAAGCGCCGAGACCGGCGATGACGGCGGTCGCGGTCCGCGAGACCAGGGATTTATGGTAGATGTCCTCGCGCTGATGGATGTTCGAGATATGCAGTTCGATCTTCGGCCGATCGAACATCTTGAGCGCATCGAGGATCGCGATCGAGGTGAAGCTGTAGCCGGCCGGGTTGATGATGATCCCGGCCGCCTTGGTCCGGGCCGCGTGGATCGCCTCGATGATCTCGCCCTCGAAATTCGACTGGCGGAACTCGATCGCGAGGCCGAGCTCGGCCGCATCCGCCTGGCACCAGCCGCGGATCTCGTCCAGCGTCGTGTGGCCGTAGATTTCCGGCTCGCGCTGCCCCAGCAGATTGAGGTTCGGCCCGTTCAGGATGAAGATCGTCCGCATTCCCGTCCTCCGCGACAGCGGTGAGGCCGGCGCGGCGGCGGAAACCGCCGCGCCCATGCCTGTGTTGGCGTATGAGGGCCTTGTTGTGTGAAGGGCTTGGCCGCCCTTACTTGGCGACGGTGAAGGGCACGCCCTCGACCGTGGCGGGGAAGGTCGGCAGCGGCTGGGCCAGCCACTTCTGGCTGATCTTCTCGAGCCGGCCATCGGCAGCGATCTTGTCGATGAACCCATTCAGCCAGGTGTTGATCTCGGCATCGCCAAGCTTGGTGGTGACGCCCTGCCACTGCTCGTTGAAGACGAGCTTCTGCTCGTAATCATTGCCGGGCGAGGCCCTGTCGAGATTGATCTTGTAGGTGGTGTTGCCGCCGATCGCGTCGACCTGCCCGGAGACGAGCGCCTGCATGGTCGAGCTGTCGTCATCGAAGCGGCGGATGTTCGGGACATCGCCGAGCAGCGTGGTGATCGCCTTGTCCTGGGCGGCGCCGCGCGGCACGCCGATGCGCAGGCTGCGGGCGTCCTCGATCTTCTCGATCTTGTTCTTCTTGCTGGAGAGCAGGATGATCTTCAGGCCGGAATAAGGCTTGGAAAACTGCACCGCCTTGGCGCGGTCGGGATACATCCCCATCACCGCCATCTGCAGGTCGACCTTGTTGGTCAGGAGGTTCGGGATGCGGGCGGCGACCGCGTTCGGCACGAACTCGACCTTGACGCCAAGCTCCTCGCCGATCAGCCGGCCGACATCGACGTCATAGCCGATGTTCTGGCCGCTGGCGTCGATCGAGCCCCAGGGCGCCTGCTCGCCCATCACGCCGATGCGGATGACGCCGGCCTTCTTGATCTTCTCAAGCGCCTGCGCGTCGGCCTGGGATACGGTGCCGAAGAGCCCGAGACCCGCGACCATCGCGAGCGCGGCACGGCGCGAAAACTTGCCCAACATGATGTCCTCCTCCGAGTTGTTGTGTCGTCACCAGCTCCTGCCGCCGCGATGGTCTTGTGGTGGCCGCTCCGGGCCCCGTTTTCGCGACGGCAATCTCCTTGATCGGCTTGTGTGCTCTCCCCTCCGGCCCGCTCATGCCGCCGGCGCGAGCGCGCGGTAATGCGCCAGCGTCCGGGCGATGCCGTCTTGCAGCGAGGTCCGCGGGATCGCCCCGAGGACCGCCTCGAACGGGGTCGGCGCGATCTCAGCCGCCATCGGCACCGGCGGCCCGTCGAAGCCGATCCGTGCGCCCGGCACTTCCGCCTCGATCGCCGCGATGACCTCTGTGACGTCAGCGGTACCGCCGATCAGCGAGAAGGCGTGCGCCCCCGTGATCGGCCTCGTCGCCGCCGCCGCGAAGGCCGCGGCGACATCGCCGACGAAGATCAGGTCCTGTGCGCCGGAATAGTCGATAGTGAAGGGCTGTCCGACCGCGGCGGCGCGGCAGGCGAGCGTCGGCCCGGCGGTCAGCCCGATCTCGCGGCCCGGCCCGTAGACGATGGTCGGACGCAGGCCGACGCTGGCGATGCCGTCATCGTGCCAATAGGCGCGGGCGCAGCCCTCGGTGGCGAGCTTGAAGGCGCCGTAATGGGTGATTGGCTCCGGCCTTGCGCCGTCATCCGGCCCGAAGACCGCGCCGCTGCTGGCATAGGCGACCTGCGCGATGCCGTTGGCCTTGGCCGCGGCGAAAACGTTGAGCGTGCCGATCAGGTTGACCTGCGCACCGAGCACGGGGTCTGCCTTGCAGGCCGGCGTCAGCAGGGCGGCAAGATGGATGATGGCGGAGCAGCCGCGCGCCGCCTGCACAAGCGCCGCAGCATCGGTGATGTCGCCCTGGACCCATTCGACCTGCTCGGCCAATTCGCCGGCGATCTCGCGCAGCACGCGCCGATCGGCCGAGCGATCGAAGATCCTGACGGCGTGACCGTCCTGCGCCAGGCGCTTCAGTATCCAGCCGCCGAGGAAGCCGCCGCCACCGGTGACGAGGATGCGCGTCATGTCCGCACCTGCCCGTTTGCGTCCTGCATATCCTCGCTGGTGAGGCTGAAAGCGGTCTCGTAGAGGTCCACCACCGGCGCGGCCAGCGTACCCGTCGCGATCGCCAGGCGCTCGATCTCCGGCCGGGCCGCTTCAAGCCCGGCACGCTGCGAGCCCTCGACCAGGATCACCGCGTCAAAGGCCTTCTCTGCCATCGCGCTGCGTATTTCGGTCTCGCGAGTACGCACGCTCGAAACCTCTGAGCGGGCGATACCGAGATGGACGCAGGACACGCCGGGCAGCGCCAGGATCGCATCGACGAGCGCCTGCGCACGCTCCCTCAATGCGGTCTCGGCGCCCGGATGCGCGAAATCGAAGCGGATGGTCGCCATGCTGCCGCCATCGCCATGGCCGGCGCTCGCGACCCGCTGGCAAGCGACACGCAGAAAATTCTGGAAGCTCGGCGCCACCGCCGCCGTCCACGGCGTCGGATTGTTCAGCCGGGCGAGATAGCCGGGCGAGCGGAAGACCTCGAGGTCATCGCCGGCATAGATCGTGCCGAAGACATAGCGGGCGGCGTCCGGCGCATGCAGGCGCTTGCCCGTCCGGAAGCCCGGCACCGAGAGGCGTTCGGGCATGTGCTCCCGGGTATGCCACTCGATATATTCGCCATGCTGGCCCTCGGCGATGTCGTGCCAGATCGCCAGGAAAGCTGAACCTTTCAGTCCCATCTCGTCCGTCTCTCGAGCCTCCCGCCACCAGCCAGCCTGTACTCGGCAGCTTGACAACGGGACCGTTTCCTCAACAACTAGCCCACTAGAATGTTAGTATGTTGGATGAGTCAAGCGGTTAATCGTTGGCGATCCGACAGGGGAGGAAGACATGCAGGCAGCGGAAACGGCTCGGGTCGCGATCGTGACCGGGGGAGCGGGTGGATTGGGCTTCCCGATCGCCGAGCGGCTCGCCGCCAAGGGGCACAAGGTCGCGATCTGGGATATCGACGCCGGCCGGGCCGAGCAGGCCGCGGCGAAGCTGCCGAACGCCAGGGGCTACAAGGTCGACGTCACCGATGCCGCCGCGGTCAGCGCCGCGACCGAGAAGGTCGTGGCCGATCTCGGCCCGCTCGGCATCCTCGTCACCTGCGCCGGCCATAACGGCCCGCTCGCTCCGTTCGCGGAGTATCCGGCCGAGGGCTGGCGCTTCGTCATGTCGCTCAACCTCGACGCCGTCTTCCATTGCTGCCAGGCGGCGGTGCGCGAGATGCTGAAGACCGGCTATGGCCGCATCGTCAATCTCGCTTCGATCGCCGGCAAGGAAGGCAACCCGAACGCCGTCGCCTATTCCGCCTCGAAGGCCGGCGTGATCGGCCTGACCAAGTCGATCGGCAAGGAGCTGGCCGCGACACCGATCGTGGTGAACTGCGTGACCCCGGCTGCGATCGAGACCGAGATGCTCAACCAGCTGACGCCGGAGTTCAAAGCCTTCGTCACCGCCAAGATCCCGATGGGCCGTCTCGGCCAGGCGGAGGAGGTCGCGGCGCTGGTCGGCTGGCTCGCCTCGGAGGAGTGCTCGTTCTCGACGGGCGCGGTCTTCGACATTTCCGGCGGTCGCGCGACCTATTGAGGATTTCGCCGTGCACCAACGCTACCCCCTGTCGCTCGCTTATCTGACTGTCTTTGGCTGCCCGCCGGTCGAGCATGTGCAGGCCGCCGCCGCGGCCGGATACGACGCCGCCGGCCTCAGGCTGATCGCGCCGCATGGCCTCGAGCTCGCCCACCCGATCGTCGGCGACAAGGCGCTGATCCGGCAGATCACGGCAGCGGCCGCCGATCTCGGCGTCAGCTTCCTCGACGGCGAGGTCTTCACCTTGCTGCCGCAGACCGATGTCGAGACCTGGCTGCCGGTGATCGAGACCGCGGCCGAGTTCGGCATGCCGATCATGCAGATCACCTCGGAAGATCCCGAGACATCGCGCGCCGCCGACAATCTCGGACGGATCGCCGATGTCGCCAGCAGGCACGGCATCAAGATGGCGATCGAGTTCATGCGCTGGCGCGCAGCCGCGACGATCGAGGACGCCGCCGCTCTGGCAAAGGCCTCCGGCCGCGACAATGTCGGCATCCTCCTGGATGCGCTGCATCTGTCGCGCTCGGGTGGCAGTCCGGCAAGCGTCGCGGCGCTGCCCGGAGAGCTCATGCTCTATCTCCAGCTCTGCGATGCGCCGGCCATGCAGCCCGCCAGCGATGCGGACGCCGTCGCCGAGGCGCGCGGCGCGAGGCTGCTACCGGGCGACGGCGATCTCTGGCTGAAAGAGCTGATGGCGCAGCTGCCGCACGACATCTGGATCAGCGTCGAGACCCCGCATGAGAGCGTCGCGGGGCTGAGCTTCACCGAGAAGGCAAAGCGGGGGATGCAGGCGACGCGGGCATTCCTCGATTCGCTTGTGACGTGATCACTTGCAACTTGACAGAAAGCCGCCTGCCGGAAGACCGCTCTTCTGACTGACACTACAGGGTTGCGGATACCGTTCGCCTCGTTCGGGACGAGCCGGCATCCGATGGGGTCGAGGAGGTCCACACAGTGGATGCAAGGCCACGAGGGCTGTTGACGGCGCGCGTCACCGAGCGGTTGCGCCGGGCCATTCTCGACGGCGAGGTCGAGCTCGGTGACGCCTTGTCGGAGGACAAGCTCGCCTCCCGTCTCGGGGTCAGCCGCAGCCCGGTCCACGAAGCGCTGACCGCGCTGGAGCAGGAGGGCCTGATCGACATCCGGCCGCAGCGCGGCAGCTTCGTCTTCCTGCCGACGCGGGAGGATATCCAGAATCTCTGCGAATTCCGCCGCATGGTCGAGGCGGAGGCGCTGAGCCTGGCGATGGCCCGCAAGCGAAGGGAGACCCTCGCCGCCATGACGGCAGCCGCCCGCAAGATGCAGGAGGCGATCCTGGCCGAGGACCACTATGGCAGCGCCAATGCCGACACCGAATTCCACCTCGTGGCGATCGAGAACAGCGCCAATCCCTATCTGATCAACGCCTATCGCCTGATCTCCAGCAAGGTTTCGGCGCTGCGCTCGCACCGCTCGACCGCCTCGGTGAGGAACGAGGCGAGCGCCGAGCATGTCGATATCATCGGAAAGCTTGAGAACGACGACCTGCCGGGTGCCCTGGCGGCCCTCAACACGCATATCCTGAAGATGGCCAAGCGCTACGATGTCGAGCCGATGCCGGGCCGCAGGGCGACGGGGCGCGGGGCCCGCAGCTCCTCGCTCGACCAGTTCAGTCCGCTGCTGGATTGAGCGGCTGCCGAGCCCTCAGCGCTGCCAGGGCATCAGCCGGCGCTGCAGCCATTGCAGGCCGTAGGTCAGCAGCACGCCGAGCGCCATCACCACGACGAGGCCGGCATACATCTTCTCGGGGTTGAGCACCTCCCAATAGTAGAAGGTGATGTAGCCGACGCCCTGCTTGGCTCGCACGAACTCGACCGAGATGATCACGATCATCGCCGTTCCCAGCGCGATGCGCAGACCGGCGAAGATCACCGGCATGGCGCCGGGCAGGATGACATGGCGCAGCATCGACCAGCCGCGCGCCCCGTAATTGCGTCCGGCCATCAGGTAGACGTTGTCGATGCCGCGGACGCCGGCCATCGTGTTGATCGCCATCAGGATGAAGACCGCGAGCGCGACCACGACGATCTTCGGCGCTTCGCCGAACGGATCGGCGAACATCAGCATCACGATCGGGAAGATCGCGATCTTCGGCAGAACATAGATCGCCGACAGCGTCATATCGAGCATCAGCCGCACCGTCTGGTTCATACCCATCACGACGCCGAGCAGCACGCCGGGGATAGCGCCGAGGAGGAAGCCGCCGAGCACGCGCCCGACCGTCGCCAGGAGATGGCTCTCCGATAGAAGCTTCCAGACCCCGGCCATGCCATCGGCAGCATAGACCTCGGGGATCAACCAGGGGCGTCCCAGCAGGCTGGTGCCGGAGAAGCGGTCATAACGCACCGTCAGGTCCCAGAGTCCGGCGGCGATGCGCGAGGGCTGCGGGAACCAGGTGGTGTTGAGCAGGCCGTAATCGCCGGCGAGTTGCCAGGTCAGCAGCACCAGCGCCGGAAAGCCGAAGGCGAGCGTGCGCTCATAGACGCCCCTGCCCCGCACCGGCACGAGCCGGCCGGCACGCTCGCCGATCAGCACCAGCAGGATGAAGCTGAGGCCGATCGCCGGCCAGGCGAAGTCGCGCCACAGCCCGAGGAAGCCGAGCAAGGCATGCGCCGCCAGCCCGCCGGCGACGAGCAGGATCAGGGCGCGCTTGTCGTTGCTGCCGGCGGTAGCGCGCGCGATGGCTTGCTGGCCGGTCTCGATCTCGTTGGCGGAGGTGATGGTCATGGCCGCGCCTCCATCGCCCGTGTCACCTCGGCGCTGAGCTTCTCCCAGATCGCGGCGCGGTATTCGGCGAAGGCCGGCAGGTTGGTCGTCGCGATGCTGCGCGGGCGCGGCAGGTCGATCCTGAAGGTCGCAAGGTGCCGGCCGGGCTGGGCGCTCATCAGGATGACGCGGTCGCCGAGCAGCACGGCCTCGTCGAGACTGTGGGTGATGTAGAGCACGGTCTTGCGCGTTTCCTCCCAGATCCGCAGCAATTCCTCCTGGATGACGACCCGGGTCTGGGCGTCGAGCGCGCCCAGCGGCTCATCCATCAGCAGCACCTCGGGATCATTGGCGAGCGCCCTGACGATGCTGACGCGCTGCTTCATCCCGCCCGAGATCTGGTGCGGATAATAGTCCGCGAATTTGGACAGGCCGACGCGGTCGAGCCAGAAGCGGGCCGTGTCGAGCCTTTGCTTGCGCCCGATGCCACGCATCTGCAGGCCGAAGGCGACATTGTCGGCGAGCGTCTTCCAGGGGAAGATCGCATATTCCTGGAAGACGACGCTGTTCAGCGGCTTACCCGCATCCGCGCCGGGCCGGATCGCGATCGCGCCTTGCGAGATCGATTCCAGTCCGGCGACCATGCGCAGGAAGGTCGACTTGCCACAGCCGGACGGGCCGACGATGCAGACGAATTCGCCATCGGCGACGTCGAGCGAGAAATCCTCCAGCGCGACCATGACCCCATCGACTGTGGGATAATGCTTGCTGACGTTGCGCGCGCCGATCTTCGGCGCGGCCGCGGCCTGAATGACGCTCGTCATCGCATGGCCCTCCAGGCAGGCGGCGGGCCCCTCCTCACTTGGCGGGAGCGGCCTTGCCGAGGGTCTCGATCGCCTTGCCGACGAAGCGCTCGTCGACGACCTTGGCCATGTCGAGCGGCTTCTCGTATTCGGTGCGGCCGTTCTCGCGATGGACGCGCTCGATATCGGCGAGGCCGGAGGTCGGGATCGCCATGTTCGGATCGAAGACGATGGCGCCGCCGCCCTTGATCGCCTCCGCCGTCGACGGCGTGAACTTGAGATAGGCGTCCATATTGGCCTGCGAGAGATAATCGACGCCCTGCATCAGCCGGGCCGCCTCGGCCATCGCCAGCACGAAGCGCTCGGCCACCTCCGGCCGCTCCTTGAGGAACTTGCCGGAAGCGACGAAGGCGACCGTCATCAGCCCGGGCGTGATGTCCTGCACCAGGAGCTTGCCGGTGCCGGCCTTGAGGATCTGGTCGGAATAGGGCGAGGAGGTCAGCACCGCATCGACAGATTTGCCCTCCATCGCCGCCGGCATGTCGGCATTGCCGACATTGAGCAGTTGCGCGTCGCGCAGGGAGAGCTTGGCGCTCTCCAGCGCCTTGCTGACGAAATACTCGCCGCCGCTACCCGGCCCGCCGGCCGCTGCGATGCGCTTGCCCTTGAGGTCGACGACGCTCTTGACCGCACCGCTCTCGATCAGGTCCGTGCGGACGATCAGCTTGGTCGGCCCGTCCGTCATCGGGTCGAGCGCGCCGGGCGCGATCACCCGGATGTCGAGCCCGCGATTCCAGGCCGACCAGAGCGAGGCGACGATCGCGATGCCGCCGACATCGACCGAGCCCTTGTCGAGGAAGGCGATCGCCTCGGTGCCGGACTTGACGCTGTCGAGCTTGACGTCGAGCCCGTATTTCTTGAAGAGCCCGCGCGCCTCGGCGACATAGGCGGTGGCGAACTTGGTGATCGGCACATAGGCGACGCGCACCGCCTGCGGCGGGTCGAGCGGCTTCAATGCCGGCGCCTGCGCCAAAGCGGGCGAGACCCCGGCAAGGCCGAGGAACAGGGCGGCACAGGCGCTGCGCCAGCGGGCAAATCCAAACGACATCCTCAAATCCTCCCTCGGCCGCGGCTTGGTGCCGCCCTCCCATTGATCCCCGACAAGCTTCTTCGGCCTGCTCAGGAGCTCTCGTCAACCACGCGACGGACGCGGCCAGTGGATGCTCATCCCTCCGCCATCGCGGGGACATCGTTGAGATAGACGCCCTGCACCTTCAGCGCGGCCCTGAGATCGGCGATCGGCACCTCGCTCGGCGCCAGCGAGCGGTCGGCAGCGATCGCCGCGGCGATGCCGGCAGCCTGGCCGGTCAGCCAGCATTGCGGGATCTCGCGCATGAAGGAATGGCTGGTGGCGTCGCAGGAGAGATGCCGGCCGGGCGCCAGCAAGCCGTCGACGTCGCGCGGCACGATCGCGCCATAGGGCACCGAGACATTGGGGAATTTCGGCGCAAGCGAGGGCGAGACGCCGATCTCGTCGGGCGCCACCGCGCCGTCCCAGTTCTTGCGCGTCAGCTTGCCGCGCCCGGCGAGCCGCCGGCCATGCCGCACGCCGAGCTGCGAGCCCGACAGCATGATGAAGGCGCCGGAGAAGCCCGGCGCATGGGCGCGGTAGAAGGCAAGGTGCTCCAGCATCAGCCGGTGGCTCCGGATCTCGACCTCGGAGAGGTCCTCGACCTTGAGCGCCGAATAGCCGGCGAAGCGCGGCCCCATGAAGACGGCGATGTCGTCGCGCCAGGACACCGAGGGCTTGTCGAAGAAGCCCAGCGCCTCGCGTCCCTGCGCCATGAACTGGGTGAACTGCTCGGGCGTCTGCGCCCGGAAGCGCAGGAAGGCCTTCATGTCGACGCCGCCGAACAGCCAGGAGGTGTTCATGCAGCCATGGATGTCGCGGCTGTCGACCTCGGTGTCATAGGCCGAGCCTGCGCCGGCATAGAGATCGCCGTCGCCGGTGGCATCGACCGTCACCCGGGCGAGGATGGCGCGCCGCCCCTCCTTGCTCTCGAAGGCGCAGCCGGCGACCCGCCGCCCTTCCATGATCGGGCTCGCGCCCCAGCCGTGGAAGATCGGATGGACGCCAGCCTCCAGCACCATGGCGAGCGATTCCGCCTTGAGCCATTCCGGATCGAGCGTCGGCGCATGGGTCACCGTGCCGTTGAAGGCGGCATTGCGCTGGCCCCAATAGGCGACGCGCTCGGGATCATGCGACCCCCACTCCGCCGGCTCCGGCCCGGCGATCTTGTCGCGGGTCAGGCGCGACAGCACTTCCTCGGCAAAGCCGCGGATGACGTGCCGGCCCTGCCAGTCGCTCATCCGGTCGATCCAGATGACGAGCCCGCCGGTCGAGAGCCCGCCGAGATGGTTGTAGCGCTCGAGCAGCACGACATCGGCGCCGAGCCGTGCTGCCGCGACCGCGGCCGCCGTGCCGGCCGGCCCGCCGCCGACGACCAGCACGTCGCATTCGGTATGGACGGGAAGATCGCGCGCCGACTCCGCGACCGTCTTGTCGGACGGCCTGCGGCGCTCGAATTTCTGCGTGTCGAAGGTCTCGGAGCGGAAGAACAGCCGTCCTCCCTCGCCTTCCATCGATCCCATGATGCGTTTCCCTGGCGGCTCATGACCGGACATCGTCGCGAGATGGTGCGCAGCGCCCGGCGGCGGCCTCATGGCAGCAAGGATAGGGTCGCTGCCGCGCCGCGTTCAAATGAATTTGCGACCGAGGCCGCCCTCTTGCTCTGTCGCAGCGAGGGAAACGCACCGGCTTCAACCGAAGAAAGGCCCCCGCCGCTGATGCGAGACCAGCGTCGGACTCGCCCCCAGCGCCAGCGACAATTCCCGGGCAGCGCCGAGCAGCAGCGGCGCGAAGGCCAGCATCTTCTCCTCGGTCAGGCGGATATGCGGCCCGGCGATCACCAGCGCGCCGATGACATCGCCACCCTGGGCGCTGCGGATCGGCGCCGCCGTCGCGCTCATCCAGGGCGAATAGGTCTGGCTCACCATGCTGAAGCCGCGCTTGCGCGCCTGGCGCAGATATTTGAGCAGAGCGGCCGGCGTCTCCGGCGCCTTCGGGCCGAATTCCTCGCGCGAGCCGTAGCCCTGGCGCTCGACCAGCGCGAGCGCCTCCTCCTCCGGCAGGCAGGACAGCCAGGCATGGCCGCTGGCCGAGCAGGAGAGCCGGCCCGACTGGCCCATATCGGGGTCGTAGCGCAGCCCGAAGGGCGAGCCCTGCGATTTCGCTACCCAGACCAGCTCGCGCCCATCGATCAGGGCAAGGCGCACCAGCTCCGCCGTCTCGCGCGCCAGCTGGTCGAGCACCGGCTGAGCGAGATCGGTGATGCCGCTGCCGGAAAGGAAGCTAAAGGCGAGCGAGGCGATCTTGGCGGTGAGCTGGTACAGGCCGTGATGGCGCTCCTGACGGACATAGCCGCGCTCGACCAGGCTGGTCAGCACACGATGTGTCGCGCTGCGCGGAATGCTGAGCCGTTCGGCGATCTCGTAAAGCGGCAGCCCATGCGCATGCGCCGCCAGCAGCTCGATCACGCCCAGCGTCCGCTCGAGCAGCCCGCTCGGAGCCTGCTCGATCTCGGCCTCTTCCATGTCAGCGACCGGCTTCTTCGCCATGGCCCTATCCGAAGTTAAATTCCCGGCGGCGTCTCTGGCGTGCCGCTGCGTGGACGACAAGGGTCGTACGCACAATGTCCGGCCTCCCGCATTGCCCTCCTTATCTCGCCGGGAGGGCTCGGGGTCAAGGCAATTGGAACAGAATTCCATTCTCTGAAAATAAAACTGGAACTCAATTCCAGTTATGCTAGAGGGTCACCGCCGGCTGCGCATCGCGGCGCCGGCCAATCGAACGTCCTGCGTCGTCGAAACCCGGGACCATCGTAAGCCTGAGGGCTGCCGCCGGAGGATATGACCCGTGAGCATCACCATCACTGGCGCGACGCGCCTCAACGTCATCGTCGGCGAGCCGATCGCGCAGGTGAAGTCGCCGGCCGGCATGACGGCGGCCTTCGCCGCGCGTGAGCATGACGGCATCGTCGCGCCGGTGCGCGTCGCGCCCGAGCATCTCGATGCCTTCCTCGCCGCACTCGACCATGTGCCCAATTGCGACGGCATCATCGTCACCGTGCCGCACAAATTCGCCTGCCATCGCCATTGCGCCAGCGCCACCGAGCGCGGCGACTTCCTCGGCACGGTCAACATCATGCGCCGGCGCAAGGACGGCGCCTGGCATGGCGATATCGTCGACGGGCTCGGCTTCGTCGGCGCGGTCAAGGCCAATGGCGGCGAGCCCGCCGGCAAGCGCGCTTTGCTGGTCGGCGCGGGCGGCGCCGGCTCGGCGATCGCGCTCGCCCTCGTCGATGCCGGCGTGCGTGAGCTCGCCATCCACGATGCCGACGCCGAGCGCCGCGACCGGCTGATCGCCCGCCTCGACGGCCGGGGCGGCGCGAAGGTCACCGCCGGCTCGGCCGATCCGAGCGGTTTCGAGTTCGTCGCCAATGCCTCTCCGGCCGGCATGAAGCCGGGCGACCCGCTGCCGGTCGAGACCGAGAAGCTTGCGCCGGAGACCTTCGTCGGCTGCGTCATCACGGTTCCCGTGATCTCGCCGCTGGTCGAGGCCGCCCGCAAGCGCGGCTGCAAGACCTCGACCGGCAGCGACATGTACCAGGCGCTGCAGAGCGCCATGGTCGACTTCCTGCTCGCCGGCGAGCGCATCGGCTGAGGTCCGCGATGTTCACGACGCTGGCGGCCCTGCCGGAACAGACCTCCTACGACGTCATCGTCGCCGGTTCCGGCGCCGCCGGACTGGCGGCGGCCGTCTTCGCCGCAATCGAGGGTCGCTCGGTGCTGGTCATCGAGCGCACCGACCATGTCGGCGGCACCAGCGCCCTGTCAGCCGCCACGACCTGGGTTCCCAATTCGCTGCATGCCGAGAAGGTCGCGACCGGAGATTCATTCGAGAAGGCCGCCCGCTTCCTCGACGGCGTCGTCGGCAACCATTCCTCGGCCCGGCTACGCGAGGCCTTTTTGCGCGCCGGGCCGCAGGCGATCGCGACGCTGGAAGAGCGCAGCGAGGTGCATTTCCGTCCCTACGCCACCCATCCCGACTATGAATCGGATGTCGAGGGCTCGACCCTGCGCGGGCGCGCGTTGGAGCCGATCCCGTTCGACGGCCGCCGGCTCGGCGCCGATCTCCAGCGCATCCGCCCGCCGATCCTCGAATTCACGTTGTTCGGCGGCATGATGATCGACCGCACCGATATCGGCCATCTCCTCAAGCTCAGGACGTCCTGGGACTCGTTCAAGCACGCGGCAGCCATCCTCGGCCGCTACGGGCTCGACCGCCTGAGCGGCAAGCGCGGCACCCGCCTGGTCATGGGCAACGCCCTGATCGGCGCCCTGCTGCTGACGCTGAAGCAGCATGGCGGCACCGTCCTGCTGAACGCTTCGATCACAGAATTGCAGAACGGGCCGGACGGCGTCAGCGGCGTCGTCGTCGAGCAGGGCGGCGTGACGCGCGCGATCGCGGCCGGGCTCGCCGTCGTGCTCGCCGCCGGCGGCTTCAATCGCCATCCGCAGCGCCGCGGCGCCATGCTCCACAGCCCGACGCCGGCGCTCAGCCCCGCCGCCCCCGGCCATACCGGTGCGATGCAGGACCTCGCGCTCAAGCTCGGCGCGCGCTTCGGCGAGGGCAGCCGCGACAACGCCTATTGGGCGCCGATCTCGACGCGGACGAGGCCGGATGGCTCGACCGCGGTCTTCCCGCATTTCGTGCTCGACCGCAGCAAGCCCGGCACCGTCTGCGTCGACCAGACCGGCCGGCGCTTCGTCAACGAATCCACCTCCTACCACCTGTTCAGCCGCGCCATGTTCGAGGCGAACCAGACGCGCCCGACCATCCCCTGCTGGATCATCACCGACGCCGAGGGTCTCAGGCGCTACGGGCTCGGCATGGTCAGGATGGGGACGCGCGACCTGAAGCCCTTCCTCGCCGACGGCTATCTCGTCGAAGGGGCGAGCATCACCGAACTCGCCGGCAAGCTCGCCATCGATCCGGCGACGCTCACTGAGACCATCGCGCGCATGAACGACCATGCCCGCAAAGGCGTCGATCCGGAGTTCGGCCGCGGCACCACCGATTATCATCGCGTCAACGGCGACGCCTCGCGCGGCCTGCCCAATCCGACGCTCGGCCCGATCGCGACCGCGCCCTTCTACGCGGTCAAGCTGACGCCGGGCGATATCGGCGCCGCGACCGGGCTCGTGATCGACGAGAACGCGCAGGTGCTCGGCGAGGGCGACCGGCCGATCGGCGGGCTCTATGCCTGCGGGAACGAGGCGCAGTCGATCATGGGCGGGACCTATCCGGGCCCCGGCATCACCATCGGCCCGGCCATCACCTTCTCCTGGTGCGCCATCCGCCATGCGCTTGGGGAGCGGGCGGCGGGATGAGCGGTGACCTGCCCAGCTCCTGCGACCTGCTGGTGATCGGCTCAGGCGCCGGCGGGCTGGCGAGCGCCGTCACGGCCGCAATCCTCGGCCTCGATGTCGTCGTGATCGAGAAGGAGCGCCATTTCGGCGGAACCACCGCCTGGTCCGGCGGCTGGATGTGGCTGCCGCGCAACCCGCTCGCGCGGGCCGCCGGGATCGACGAGGACGAGGAGACAGTCCGAACCTATCTTCGCCATGAGCTCGGCGAGAGCTATGACGAGGCCTTCGTCACCATGCTGCTGGAGCAGGGGCCGCGCATGGTCGAGTTCTTCCGGCGCGAGAGCGCGGTCGACTTCATCGACGGCAATCTGATGCCGGATTTCCACGGCAACACGCCCGGCGCCGGCACCGGCGGCCGCTCGCTCTGCGCCAAGCCCTTCGACGGGCGCGAGCTCGGCGTGCGCCTGCAGGATCTGCGTCCGCCACTCGAAGAGATCGCGCCCTTCGGCATGAACATCGCCTCCGGCGCCGACCTCCAGCATTTCCTCAATGCAACGCGCAAGCTGCCCTCCTTCCTGCATGTGCTGCGCCGGCTCGCGCGCCATGTCCTCGACCGCGCCAGCCATGGCCGCGGCCTGCATCTGGTCAACGGCAACGCCCTCGTCGCGCGCCTGCTCAAATCGGCCGATGATCTCGGCATCGTCCTGCTCAAGGAGACCGCCGCGGTCGAGCTGATGCGCGACGGCGAGCGCATCGCCGGCGCGATCGTCGAGCGGCAGGGGCAGCGCCGCACGATCCAGGCGAGGCGCGGCATCGTGCTCGCCACCGGCGGCTTTCCGCATGATCTCGCGCGCAAGTCGGCGCTGTTCCCGCATGCGCCGACCGGCCGCGAACACTGGTCGGCCGCTCCTTGCGCCAATACCGGCGACGGCCTCAGGCTCGGCGAGGCGGCGGGTGGGCGTGTCCGAACCGACCTCGCGCATGCCGGCGCCTGGGCACCGGTCTCGCTGGTGCCGAAGCAGAATGGCCAGCCCGGCCGCTTCCCGCATCTGGTCGAGCGCGCCAAGCCGGGCGCGCTGATGGTGCGCCGCGACGGCAAGCGCTTCTGCAACGAGGCCGACTCCTATCACGACGTCATGCAGGCGCTCTTCGCCACGACGCCGGCCGGGGAACCGGCCGAGGCCTGGCTGCTCTGCGATCACGCCTTCCTGCGCCGCTACGGGCTCGGCCGCGCCCGGCCCCGCCCCTTCCCGATCCGGCCCTGGCTCGGCAACGGCTATCTCAGGCGCGGTGCGACGATCGCCGAGCTTGCGTCGGCCTGCGGCATCGATGCCGCCGGGCTGGCTCGAACGCTCGAAGCCTACAACGCCGCCGCCGCCGAGGGCCGCGACCCCGAATTCGGCCGCGGCGAGACGCCCTATAACCGCATCCAGGGCGCGGCCGACAACCAGCCAAACCCTTGCGTCGCGCCGCTCGGATCGGGGCCGTTCTATGCGGTCAGGATCGTGCCCGGCAGCCTCGGCACTTTCGCCGGCCTCAGGACGGATGCACAGGCGCGCGTGCTCGATGACCGCGATGCGCCGATCCCGGGCCTCTATGCGGTCGGCAACGACATGTCGAGCATGATGGCCGGCCGCTATCCGGCCGGCGGCATCACGCTCGGCCCGGCCATGACCTTCGGCTACGTCGCCGCCCACCATGCCGGCGGCATCCCGCTCGCCAACAACCGTTCCTGATCCCGCGCCCGGAGACCCGCCATGCGCTATGAAATCGCTACCCTCACCGTCCGTCTCGGCAAGGCCGGAGCTGTCGTCGCCGCGCTCGACGCCGCGCTGAAGGCGACGGAGGCGAAGGGCCGCCTGCTCGGTTGCTGGACGAGCGAGATCGGCACGCTCAACCAGGTCATCCTGCTGCGGAGCTTCACGGACGAGGCCGAATTGCTGTCCGAACGCCAGCACCTGCTCGCCAGCGGCAACCCGTTCGGCGCCGGCGAGGACATCGCCAAACTGGCCTTCGACAGCTATGCGCCCTTCCCCTTCCTGCCGCCGGTCCAGCCAGGCAAGTTCGGCGCCGTCTACGAGATCCGCACCTATATGCTCAGGCACGGCGGCGTGCCGGCGACGATCGCGGCCTGGCAGGCGGCGGTGCCGGCGCGCGTCGAGCTCTCGCCGCTCGTCATCGCCATGTACGCGCTCGATGGCCCGCCGCGCTTCACCCATATCTGGCCCTTCGCCAGCCTCGACCAGCGCGCCGCCGTCCGGGCCGACTCCGTCGCCAAGGGCATCTGGCCACCCAAGGGCGGACCGGAATGGCTGACCGGCGAGATGTATTCGACGATCGCGCTACCCACCGCAATCTCGCCGCTCGCCTGAGGGATGCCGACCATGCCGCTGATGTCGCTCGCCTATCTCACCACCGTGCCGCTGAGCCCGCCCGATGCGGTCCGTCTCGCCGCCGAGCTCGGCTATGACGCCGTCGGCCTGCGCGCGCTGCCGGCCGCCCCGGGCGGCGACACCAGCCCGCTGATCGAGGATCCCTCGCTGTTGGCGCAGACGCGGCGTGCCATCGCCGACGGCGTCCCGGTCTTCGATGTCGAGATCATCCGGCTCGGCGCCGATTTCTCCGTCGAGGCGATCAAGCCCTTCCTCGAGGTCTGCGGCGCGCTGCAGGCTCGCGCCGTGCTGGTCGCCGGCGACGATCCCGACGAGAGCCGCCTCACCGCCTCCTTCGCCGCCTTCTGCGCGGCGGCGGCGCCCTATGGCCTCACCGGCGATCTCGAATTCATGCCGTGGACGCAAGTGCCGGACGCCAGCACGGCGCTGCGTATCGTCACCGCCGCCGATCAGCCGAATGGCCGCGTGCTGGTCGATGCGCTGCATACCGGCCGCTCCAGCACCACGCTTGCCGACATCGCCGCGATCCCGGCCGCACGCCTGAGCTATGCCCAGCTCTGCGACGCCCCGGCCGAAATCCCCACCACGACCGCAGGCCTGATCCACACCGCCCGGCAGGCCCGCCTGCTGCCCGGCGAAGGCGGCATCGATCTCGTCGGCATCTTCAGCCAGTTGCCGGCCGAGTTGCCGGTCAGCGTCGAGGTGCCGCATCTCGAACGCGGCGCGCAGCTCGGCGTCCGCGAATGGGCCCGCCAGGCCCTGGCCGCGTCGCGCGCCACCCTGGCCGCCCGCGATGCGGCGGTGGCCAAGGGCGCCTCGCTGCGGACGGACTGACGGCGCGGGCTGGACGGGCGGCCCCAGACCATACCGATCTCATGCGGAATGCGCCGTCTTTCCGGGACTTCGCGCAGCGAAGGGCCCGGAAAGACGGTGCGGCTCTCCAAGAAGCAGGACGGCTCTAACCGCGCCAGCCTCCGGCCATCTCCGCCAGCGCCACCGCATCCGCGCCCGCCGGGAAGTGGAGCCGATCCGAGGCGTCGTTCGCCGCCTGCCAGACGGCTTCGGCGACATCGCTCTCCTTGGTCGTCAAGGCGGGCTTGGCGAACGCGGCGAAGATCGGCTCGGCGAAGGCGGCATAGCTCGCCGGGATCAGGTCCTCGATGCGCACGCCGGCGTTCTCGGTGAAGCGCGTGGTCGGGGCATAGCCTGGCTCGACCAGCTTGGCCCTGATGCCGAAATGGCCGAGCTCATGGGCGAGCGAGCCGGTGAAGCCCTCGATCGCCTGCTTGCTCGCCGTATAGGCCGCCGCCAGCGGCATCGAGATCAGCGTGACGCTGGAGGTGACGTTGACGATCGCGCCGGAGCCCCGCGACCGGAATTGCGGGATCACCGCCTGGCACATCGCCATCGTCCCGAAGGTGTTGGTCTCGAAGATCCTGCGGATATGCTCCATCGGCGTCGCCTCGAAGGCGCCCACCACGCCGATCCCGGCATTGTTGACGAGGACATCGATCGGGCCGGCTTCCGCGAGCGCTGCCGCGATGCTGTCCATATCGGTCACATCGAGCGGCAGGATGCGCAGCGCTGGCGAGCGCGGCAGGATGTCCTCGCGCGGCGTGCGCATGGTCGCGACGACGGTCCAGCCCTGCGCGAGGAAATGGCGGGCGGTCTCCAGGCCGTAGCCCGAGGAGCAACCGGTGATCAGCACCGTCTTCATGATGATGTCCTTGCTGGTTTCGATGCTGCCGTGATACGAGCAGCGCTCAGGACGATCTACGATCGATAGTCCAAATTTGATTTGAGATAGTCCGGACATGATCGACCCGCTCGCCGAGATCATCAGCCTGCTGCGGCCGCGCGCCGTGTTCACCAAGGGCATCAGCGGCGCCGGACGCTGGGCGGTGCGCTATGCCGATTTCGGCCATCCCAGCTTCTGTGCGGTCATCGAAGGCAGCTGCCGCCTCGCCGTCGACGGAGAGGAGGTCCTGACCCTGGCCGCTGGCGATTTCGTGCTGCTGCCGACCACGCCGGGCTTCACCCTGTCCGGCTTCGAGCCGGCGACGCCGGTGCTGATCACGCCCGATCTCGCGCCCTCGCCCGATACCGAGCTGCGCCATGGCGATCGCGAGGGCCCGCCGAATGTGCGCCTGCTCGGCGGCTACTTCACCTTCGATGTCGACGAGGCGGGGCTGCTCGTCTCGCTTCTGCGGACGCAGATCCGGATCCGCGACATCCCCCGGCTCTCGACCCTGGTGCGGCTCCTCACCGAGGAGTCCGCCACGCAGCGGCCGGGCCGGGAGCTGGTGCTCGGCCGCCTCGTCGAGATCCTGCTGGTCGAGGCGCTCCGGCTCACGCCGACAGCGGATGCGCCGGCAGGGTTATTGCGCGGCCTCCGCGATAACAGGCTGGCGGACGCGATCCGCAGCATCCATGCCGAGCCGGCCCGCGCCTGGACGATGGCCCGGCTCGCCCGGGAGGCCGGGTTGTCACGCTCGGCCTTCTTCGAGCGCTTCGCCCGCAATGTCGGCGTGCCGCCGATGGAATATCTGCTGGGCTGGCGGATGGCGCTGGCCAAGGACCTGCTGCGCCGGCGCGACATCGATCTCGCCGAGATCGCCGAGCGGGTCGGCTATGGCTCGGCCAGCACCTTCAGCACGGCTTTCAGCCGCCATGTCGGACAGCCGCCCGGCCGCTATGCCCGCAGCCTGGCGGAGCGGGCCGCCGCGACGGAGCGGCCTACTTCACCACGAAGCCGTGCGCGAACGGGTCGCGGTCGTCGATGAAGATGGTGTTGTAGCCGGTCATCCGGGCCCAGCCGGCGATCGAGGGGATGATCGCCGGACGGTTCGCCACGGTCGTCGCCGCCTCGACCCGGCCCTTGAACAGCGAGCCGATGATCGACTCGTGCACGAATTCGTCGCCGACCCCGAGCTTGCCCTTGGCGGCGAGCTGCGCCATCCGCGCCGAGGTGCCGGTGCCGCAGGGCGAGCGGTCGATCGCCTTCTCGCCGTAGAACACGGCGTTGCGGGCATCGGCGCCGTCCTGCGTGGCCTTGCCGGTCCACTGGATGTGCGACAGCCCCCGGATCTCCGGATGCTCCGGATGGACGAACTCGTACTTGGCGTTCAATGCCGCCCGCAGCTTCGGCGACCAGCCGACCAGCTCGCCGGCGGTATGGTCGGCCATGTCCCGGAAATTCTTCTGCGGCTCGACGATCGCATAGAAATTGCCGCCATAGGCGACGTCGACGGCGATCTCGCCGAGCCCCTCGACCTCGGCGGTCAGCCCTTCAGCATAGAGGAAGCCGGGAACGTTGGTGAGGCGGACCTCCTCGACGAAGCGGCCCTCCTGGCGATAGCTGATGTCGACCTTGCCGGCCGGCGCGTCGATCGAGAGCCTGCCCGGCTCGCGCGGTGTGATCAACCCGTTCTCGATGCCCATGGTGATTGTGCCGATCGTGCCATGGCCGCACATCGGCAGGCAGCCCGAGGTCTCGATGAACAGCACGGCGACGTCGCAATCGGGCCGCGTCGGCGGATAGAGGATCGAGCCCGACATCATGTCGTGCCCGCGCGGCTCGAACATCAGCCCGGTGCGGATCCAGTCGAACTCGCGCAGGAAATGTGCCCGCTTCTCCAGCATGGTCGCACCCTCAAGGCGCGGACCACCGCCCGAGACCAGCCGGACCGGATTGCCGCAGGTGTGGCCGTCGATGCAGGAGAAGGTGTGGCTGGCCATCGATCAGAACCTTGCTGAGGCGCTAAGCCTGCTTGAAGTCATGTCGGCTTTTTGAATACATCATGTATACATAATTGCAACGACAGAGCGAGGCAACGCCATGACCGACATCACGATCCTCAGCATGGAGGTGCTGACGCGCCGGATCGAGGCGGTCTTCCGCAAGGGCGGATTGTCGCCGCTTCATGCCGCGGCGCTGGCCCGCGTGATCGCGGCCGGCGAGCGCGACGGCTGCAAGTCGCATGGCGTCTACCGGGTCGAAGGCTGCCTGCGCACCATCAAGGCCGGCAAGGTCTCGCCCGATGCCGAACCGGTGCTGCAGGATGACGGCTCGGCCGTGCTGCGCGTGTCGGCGGGCGGCGCCTTCTCCTGCGCCGGCTTCGAGCTGGGCGCGCCCGCTCTAGCCGAGCGAGCCAAGGCGCTCGGCCTTGCCGCTCTGGTGATCAACGACTGCACGCATTTCTCGGCGCTCTGGCCGGAGGTCGAAGCGCTCGCCGAGATGGGCGTCGCCGCGCTGGCGATGTGCCCCAGCTACGCCACCGTCGCCCCATCTGGCGGAACCACCGCGCTGCTCGGCACCAATCCGCTCGCTTTCGGCTGGCCGCGCCAGGGCGGGCACCCTTACGTCTTCGATTTCGCCACGAGCGTCGCGGCGCGCGGCGAGATTGAACTGTACCGCCGCGCCGGCAAGCCCCTGCCCGAGGGCTGGGCGCTCGACTCGCAGGGCCAGCCGACCACCGACCCGACCGCAGCACTCGCCGGGGCGATGCTGCCCTTCGGCGGTCACAAGGGCTCGGCGATCTCGACCATGATTGAATTGCTGGCCGGCGTGATGATCGGCGACCTGACCAGCCAGGGTGCGCTCGATTTCCTGGGCACCACGACGCTGGCACCGCAGCATGGCGAGCTGATCCTGGCGTTCTCGCCGGAGCGCTTCGCCGCCGGCCGCCTCGGCGACCCGTTCGCCCGCGCCGAGGTCCTGTTCGAGGCGATCGCCGGCCAGGGCGCGCGCCTGCCCTCGCAGCGCCGCTTCAAGGCCCGCGAGGGCTCGCTGGCCGATGGCATCGCCCTGACCACCGCCGAGATCGAGCAGCTCGACCGGCTGGAGGCGCTGGGGCTCGACGCGGTGGCGTGAGCAGCGAGCCGCGACATACGCACACGCACCCCCCCTTGTGGGGAGGGGTTGGGGTGGGGGTCGCAAAGCCGGAGCGAGCGGCAGAAGTTGACGGCGCCGTCGCTGCTGCCAGCCCTTATTTCTGCGGACAATCACCAGGCGGCACCACCCCCATCCCCATACCCTTCCCCACAAGGGGGAAGGGAGGAACTGGGGCGATCAGCTTCGCGCTCGGCATTCCTCAGGCGGCGTGCTTCAGCGCGCTAGGCTGCTTCGACCACTGCGCATACCAGCCGTCGAACAGCTTGAGCTGCGCCTCGACATAGCCGCGCTGGCTCTCGCCGAGCACGTCGGTCGGGTTGAAGTGCAGCGCGTACTCGGCGTCGCCGTTCAGCACCATCATGTGCTTGAAATAAAGGACGAGCTCCGGCCCTTCGTCGAAAGAGGAGAGCACGGCGAGCGCCGCCTCCAGCTCGAGCGCGAGGCGCCGCGCCTCGACATCACCCTTCGCCGCCGCCTGGCTCAGGCTGACGAGGTGCAGCACCTCCTTCGGCAGCACGCAGCCGATGCCGGTGATCGCGCCGGTCGCGCCGCAATTGACGAAACCGTGGAAGACGCAGGTGTCGACGCCGATCATCAGCGAGACGTCATCGTCGCGGCTGGTGATGTTCTCGGCGGCGTAGCGCATGTCGGCGGCACCGCCGAACTCCTTGAAGCCGACTAGGTTCGGATGCTCGGCCCGCAGCGCGAAGAACAGGTCGGCGCGAGTGGCGAAGCCGTAATAGGGGCTATTGTAGATCACCGCCGGCAGATCGGGCGCCGCGGCGAGGATCGCCTTGAAATGGTGGCGCTGCGCCTCGACTACCGAGCCGCGCGAGAGCACGCGCGGGATCACCATCAGGCCCTTGGCGCCGATTGTCTGGGCATGGGCGGCATGGGCGACGGCGGAAGCGGTGTTGACCGCGCCGGTGCCGACGATCACCGGCACGCCGGCCTTCACCAAGGCCTCGACGCCCTGCATGCGCTGCGCGTCGGTCAGCAGCGGCCAATCGCCCATCGAGCCGCAATAGACCACGGCCGACATGCCGGCGGCGATCAGCTCCTTGCCCTTGCGCACCAGCGCCTCGAAATCCGGGCTGCGGTCGTCCTTGCAGGGGGTCATCAGCGCCGGCATGCAGCCGGAAAAGATCTGGGCCTTCATCACGCGCTCCTCGGGCTGGTGGTTCAACGGGCGGGCTGTCTAGCCGCCTTGATCGACATTCATAATACTCTTTGTATTTTATTTGTCGACAAGAAATTTCGACACACAGAAACTCGTCATTCCGGGGCAGGCCGATAGGCCTGAGCCCGGAACCCAGAACCGATGCCATGGCAAAGGGAACCTGGCCTTTGCCGCGGTTTCTGGACCGCCGGCATCGGCTCTGGATTCCGGGCCCTTCGCTACGCGAAGTCCCGGAATGACGGACGGTTCGGTGCTACAGCGCCAGCGTTTGGCGTCTGTCGCGGGCGATCAATTGCTGGATCTGCTGGACTATCTGGTCGGCATGGGCCTTGGCCAGCCGGTCGGCGGCCTCGACGTCGCGGGCGGCGATCGCCGCGATCATCTCCTCGTGTTCCGCTACATAGCGCTGCGGCAAGCGATCCTCGAAGGAGGAGTAATAGAGCCGCAGGATGCGCCGGCCTTCATCGAGCAGGCGGCAGAACAGCCCAGTGTAATAGGGATTGCGCCCGGCTTCGGCGATGGCCGCGTGGAAATCGCGGTTGGTCGCGATCATGGCGAGCGCATCATGCGCCTCAACGGCCCCGGCGAAGGCGGCCTGCCGGGCGCGGATGACGTCGAGATCGGCAGGCACGTGGAACTCGGCCGCCAGCCTCGTGGTGACGCGATACATCAGCGTGATCGCGTCGAAGAAGGTGTGCAGGTTGAGGAAGTCGATGTTCGACACCACCGTCGAGCGGTTCGGCAGCGTCGTCACCAGCCCCTCGCTCGCCAGGCGCACCAGCGCCTCGCGGATCGGCGTGCGCGACATCGACAGCCGCTCGGCCAGCTGGATCTCGTCGATCGGGCTGCCCGGCGGCAGCACCAGGTCGATGATGTCGTCGCGCAGGATGTCGTAGACGAGCTTGACGCCCTCGCCTCGCTTGCGCTCGGCCGGCGCAGCCATGGTCTTGTCGGTCATGTGCAATCCCTTGTCGACATGACGAATACAGTTCCCACGAGCCTGCGGCAAACAGGGGCGCTTGTCATTTCACAGATCATGCACGATCGGTCATTGACGATCGATGACATCTGCCTGATGATGCTGGGCAAGGGAGGAGGCTGGAGATGATCCGCAAGCCCGTGCTGGCGCGCGTCGCGCTGGTCGATCAGGTGACGGCGCTGCTGATGGAGCGCATCCTCGACCGCGACTACGCGCCGGGCGAGAAGCTCAACATCGATGCGCTGTCGCGCGAGTTCGCGGTCAGCGTCTCGCCGATCCGCGAGGCGCTGACCCGGCTGGCGGGGCTCGGCCTCGTCGCAGCAACCTCCTTCGCCGGGTTTTCCGTCGCGCCCGAGCCGTCGCGCGACTGGTTCGAGCAGCTCCGCGACTTCCGCATCCTCAACGAGGGCTGGGCCGCCAGGCAGCTCGCCCGCAGCCGCGATCCCGATGCCATCGCCCGCATGCGCGACAGCATTGCGGCGATGGAGGCGGACACACCATCGGACCAGGCACCCGACTATGTCGGCGCCAGCCAGGCTGACGAGGCCTTCCACGAGGCGATCCTCGCGGCCAGCGGCAACGAGATCCTGGCCCAGGCGGTGCGCAGCCTGCACCCGCATCTGCACCATGCCCGCCTGTTCAGCCGCATCCCGCACGACATCGGCCCGATGCTGGACGAGCACCGCGCCATCCTCGCCGCGATCGAGCGCGGCGACGAGGACGGCGCGCAGGCCGCCGTAGCGGCCCATCTGACGACCTCATGGCATCGCTACGGTAGCCGGCATGCCGACCAGCCGAACGCACACTGAAACGCCCCGACAAGGAAACCCGGAATGGCCAAGATCGTATCCGTCGAAGTGCTGCAGGCTGACCTCAAGCCCAAGGTCAAGCGCACCGACGCTGTGCAGAGCTTCGAATTGCAGGAAACGCCGCTCGTACGTATCACCGATGCCGACGGCGTCACCGGCACCGGCTACAGCTACACCATCGGCACCGGCGGCTCCTCGGTCTGCAAGCTGATCGACGATCATCTCGCCCCCGTGCTGATCGGCCGCGATGCCGAGGAGATCGAGGGGCTCTGGCGCACGCTGTTCTACCGCGTCCACGCCGCCACGGTCGGCGCCATCACCTCGATCGCGCTCGCGGCGATCGACACCGCGCTCTGGGACCTGCGCGCCCGCAAGGCCGGCCTGCCGCTGCATCGTCTCGCCGGCGGCGCCAAGAACGGCATCGACCTCTACTACACCGAGGGCGGCTGGCTCCACATGGACGAGGCCGAGCTCGTCGCCGAAGCCGTCAAGGCCAAGGAGCGCGGCTTCGGCGGCACCAAGGTCAAGGTCGGGCGCCCGCATGTCGCCGAGGACGTGAAGCGCCTCTCGGCCGTGCGCGACAAGGTCGGCTTCGGTTGGGAGATCATGACCGACGCCAATCAGGGCCTCTCGCTCGACGAGGCGATCCGCCGCGCCCGCCATTACGAGAAGCTCGACGTCGCCTGGTTCGAGGAGCCGATCCACGCCGACGATGTCGGCGGCCATCGCCGCCTGTCGCAGTCCACGACGGTGCCGATCGCGGTCGGCGAGTCCATGTATTCGCTCTCGCAGTTCAAGGACTATCTCGAGGCCGGCGCCTGCTCGATCGTCCAGGTCGATGTCGGCCGCATCGGCGGCATCACACCCTGGCTCAAGGTCGCGCACATGGCCGAGGCCTTCAATGTGCCGGTCTGCCCGCACTTCCTGATGGAGATCCATCTCGGCCTGTGCTGCGCCGTGCCCAACAGCCGCTGGCTCGAATACATCCCGCAACTCGATCTCGTGACCTCTTCGCCGATCCGCATCGAGAACGGCAAGGCGATCCCCTCGGATCAGCCCGGCCTCGGCATCGACTGGGACTGGCAGGCGCTGGAGCGGACGATCGTCCACCGCAGGAGCCATGGCGCGGCGCCTTCGCTCAAGGCGGGCGCCTGAGATGGGCGCGCTCGCAGGACAGGTCGTCGTCATCACCGCGGCGGCGCAAGGCATCGGCCGCGCTACCGCCGAAGCCTTCGACCGCGCCGGCGCCATCGTCTGGGCGACGGACATCAACGAGGGCGCGCTGGCCGCAATCGAGGCCGGGCCGAACTTGCAGCGCCGAAGGCTCGACGTGCTCGATGCCGGAGCCGTCACCGCGTTCTTCGCTGGGATCGGCCGGGTCGATGTGCTCTTCAACTGCGCCGGCATCGTCCAGAGCGGCACGGTGCTGGAGGCAAGCGAGGCCGATCTCGACTTCGCCTACGACCTCAACGTCAAGGCGATGGTGCGCACAATCAAGGCGGCGCTGCCCGGCATGCTCGAGCGCAAGGCCGGCTGCATCGTCAACATGGCTTCGGTCGCCTCCAGCGTGAAGGGCGTGCCGAACCGCTTCGCCTACGGCGTGACCAAGGCCGCCGTCCTCGGCCTGACCAAGTCGATCGCCGCCGACTATGTCGCGCAAGGCATCCGCTGCAATGCGATCTGCCCCGGCACGGTCGAGAGCCCATCGCTGCAGCAGCGGCTAAGCGCGCAGGGCGACTATGAGGCGACCCGCGCCGCCTTCGTCGCCCGCCAGCCGATCGGGCGGATCGGCACGCCGCAGGAGATCGCCGATCTCGTCGTCTACCTGGCGGGCGCGACCTACACCACCGGCCAGGCCCACATCATCGACGGCGGCTGGACGATCTGACCAGCCGAACCGCGCCCACGCAACGAGAACGAGCGGCCGCCCCAGAAGGATACACAGATGACGACACAGGCCTTGCCGCTTGCCACCGACGCAGCCGGGGACGCGCTTTACAAGCGCGTCTACTGGCGGCTCATCCCGCTGCTGATCCTGTGCTTCATCGTGGCTTATTACGACCGGGTCAACATCAGCTTCGCCAAGCTGCAGATGCAGGACGAGCTGAAATTCTCCGACACGGTCTATGGCCTCGGCGCCAGCCTGTT
Source organism: Allobosea sp. GW821-FHT03A12 (assembly GCF_058986765.1). NCBI lineage: Bacteria > Pseudomonadati > Pseudomonadota > Alphaproteobacteria > Hyphomicrobiales > Alloboseaceae > Allobosea > Allobosea sp. GW821-FHT03A12. The sequence continues at coordinate 462,799 of NZ_JBYSVZ010000001.1, read as the reverse complement.
CTTCGTTGGCTACATTCTCTTCGAAGTGCCGAGCAACGTCATCCTGCACAGGGTCGGCGCGCGCAAATGGATCGCGCGCATCATGGTCTCCTGGGGCGTCGCCTCGGCGTTGATGATGTTCGTCGCGACGCCGTTTCAGTTCTACGCCATGCGCTTCATCGTCGGCGCGATGGAGGCAGGCTTCCTGCCGGGCGTGGTGCTCTACTTCACCTACTGGTTCCCGCCGCGGCGCCGCGCCCGGGCGAACTCCTTGTTCATGACGGCGATCTCGTTGTCCGGTGTCACCGGCGGCCCGCTCGCCGGCTGGATCATGACGCATTTCGCCGGACTGAACGGCTGGTCCGGCTGGCAATGGCTCTTCCTGCTGGAAGGCATCCCGGCCGTGCTGCTCGGCTTCGTCGTCTTCTTCTTCCTCGATGATCGTCCGGCGCTTGCAGGCTGGCTGTCGGAATCCGAGAAGCGCACCATCGAGGCCGATATCGCCGCCAATGAATCGGTCGCACCCGCACAGCATTCGCTGATGCGCGCCTTCTCCGATCCACGCGCACTGTTCCTGTCCGGCGTCTATTTCCTGATCCTGGTGGGCCTCGGCGGCGTCACCTTCTGGATGCCGCAGCTCATCAAGAACGCCGGCGGCCTCGACACCCAGACCGTTGGCCTCGTCACGGCGATCCCGTGGCTGATCGGCGGGCTCGGCATGCTGGCGATCGCCTTCAACTCGGACCGCAGCGGCGAGCGCAAATGGCATCTCGCACTCTGCGCCGTCTCCAGCGGCATCGGCTATGCGGTGAGCGCGGCTTTCCCGCACGACCTCATCGTCGCGGTGGCGGGCTTGTCCCTCGCGACGCTCGGCATCCTCGCCATATTCCCCGTCTTCTGGACCGTGCCTTCGACCTTCCTGGGCGGCGTCGCCGCAGCGAGCGGCATCGCCTTCATCAACTCGATGGGCAATCTCGGCAGCGTCTTCAGCCCGACCTTCATCGGCTGGGTCAACGACCGGACGCAGAGCACTCAGCTCGCGATCAACGTCATCGCCGCGATGATGGTGCTGGCCGGCCTCCTGATCGTCGCCTTCTGGCCGAAAAAGGACACGGCAAAGCCATGAGCACCGATGTGAAAAGGCCCGGCGCCCGCTATCGCGCCGAGGAACTCGCAGCTTTGGCACGCGCTCTGGTGGAGCGTGCCGGCCTGCCGCAGGACAAGGCCGGCGACGTCGCTGAAGTCCTGGTCGAAGGCGACCTGCTCGGCAAGTCGACGCATGGGCTCGCTTTGCTGCCGCTCTATCTGCGCGAGATCGAGAGCGGCGGCATGACCGCCGGCGGCGAGCCAGAGATCCTCAACGATATCGGCGCCTGCCAGACCTGGGACGGCCGCAAGCTGCCCGGTCCCTGGTTGGCGCGGCGCGCCACTACCGAGGCGATCGCCCGGGCCAAGCGCTTCGGCCTCGGCGCCGTCGCGATCCAGCGCAGCCACCACACCGCCTGCCTCGGCGCCTATCTCCAGCCGGCGATCGACTCCGGCTGCCTGATGCTGCTGACGCTGACCGATCCCGGCCACAGCAGCGTCGCTCCCTTCGGCGGCGTCACGCCTGTCCTGACCTCGAACCCGATCGCCTTCGGCGCGCCGGCGCCGGATGCACCCATCCTGATCGACATGTCGACGGCGCTGATGACCAATGGCGGCGTCGCCGCCTACCGCCAGCGCGGCGAACACCTGCCGCACCCTTTCCTGATGGACGCGCAAGGCCGTCCATCGACCGATCCGAACGTCATCGCCGCCGACCCACCCGGCACGATCCTGCCGCTCGGCGGGCTGGAAGCCGGCCATAAGGGCTTCTCGATCGGCCTCATCGTCGAGCTCCTCACCGGCTGCCTCGCCGGGCGCGGCCGCGCCGAAGGCGGCGACGGCTGGAGCGCGGCGGTCTTCATCCTGGTGATGGACCCCGCCGCCTTCGGGGGCACCGAGAATTTCAACCGTCAGGTCACCGTCCTGGCAGAGCGCTGTCATGCGGCGCAGCCTCGCCCCGGCTTCGACCATGTCGACCTGCCGGGCGCCCATGGGCTCGCCCGGCGCGAACGCCAATTGCGCGACGGCGTCGAGCTTTCCGCCAGCATCGTCACCGGGCTCAGCGAGAGTGCGGCGCGCTTCGACCTTGCCATGCCGGCTGCCATCACCTGACCGCTAGGCCGCCAACCGTCATCCCAAAGAACAACGAAGCTTCGAGGAAACCCCATGTCGCAGGCGATCGCGGCCGGAACGACACCGGCCGAACAGACGAACATCCGGCGCGCCGTCGCGGCGGCGACGATCGGCACCGTCATCGAATGGTTCGACTACGCGCTCTATGGCGCGGCGGCGGGCCTGATCATCAACAAGCTGTTCTTCCCGCAATTCTCGGATTCGGCCGGCGTGCTCGCAGCCTTCGCGACCTTCGCCGTCGGCTTCTTCAGCCGGCCGCTCGGCGGCATCGTGATCTCGCATATCGGCGACCGCTTCGGCCGCAAGCCGGCCCTGATCTTCACCATCGCCCTGATGGGCGCCTCGACCGTGGCGATGGGCCTGCTGCCGACCTATGCGCAGATCGGCATCTGGGCACCGGTGCTGCTCGTCGTCCTGCGACTGCTGCAAGGCTTCGGCGCCGGCGCCGAATATGCCGGCGCGGTCACGCTCGTCGCCGAATACGTGCCGCCGGAACGCAAGGCCTACTACACCGCCTATCTCCAGGCGGCGACGGTGGTCGGCATCATGCTGGCGACGCTTAGCTTCCTGCTGGTATCGCTGCTCTCGGAGGAGACGCTGTTCGGCTGGGCCTGGCGCGTGCCGTTCCTGGCCTCCGGCCTGCTCTTCTTCGTCGCCCTCTACATCCGCAAGCATCTCGACGAGACGCCGGAATATGTTGCGGCGATGGAGAAGGCGGCCGAGAAGCGCCATGAGGCGCAGGTTCCGCTGCGCGAGCTCATCAGCAAGAGTCCGCGCGAACTGCTCTTCGGCTTCCTGTCGGTCACCGGCCACAACGCCAACGCCTATATCCTCAGCGCCTTCAGCCTGAGCTACATGACCAACACGCTCGGCATGCCCCGCACGGATGCGCTGACCGCTGTGATGATCGCCACCCTGACCGGCATCGTCACCACGCCGATCATCGGCGCCCTCGCCGACCGCGTCGGGCACGCAAAAGTCTACCTGTTCGGGGCGGTCTTCGTGTTCTGCTACGCCTTCCCGATGTTCGCGCTGCTGGACACCAAGAACCTCCTGCTCTGCACGATCGCCCTCAGCATCGGCTACGGCATCGGCTTCGGCGGCCTCGCCAGCGCGCAGGGTGCCTTCCTCGCCAACCTGTTCCCGACCCGCTACCGCTTCTCGGGCATCGCCATGACGCGCGAACTCAACAGCGTCGCGATCGCCGGGCCGACGCCGTTCATCGCGGCCGCGCTCGTCACGGCCGGCGGCGGCAAGCCGACCTATGTCGTCGCCTATCTGATGCTGTGCTGCGCCGTGACGGCGATCGCCGTCCTCGCCGTCCGCTCGCGCTCCTATGAGCGCGGCAGCGAGTGAGGCGGCGCCTCGGATGAGCCTGCGACCCAAGCCGCAGGCTCATTCGGCTTTCCCGATCTACTGCCCGATCTGACGGATCGCGATCTTGTTGAAGCGCGGCTTGGCCTCGCCCTGCTGCTCGATCGCGACCTCGCCATTACGGACCTCGAAGCGCAGCACGGTCGAGCCGGCGCCGCGCCAGTCGGCGGTCTCGCCATCGTCCTCGTAGAGTTCGCCGGACGCGCCCTCGACCACGCCGCAGACCAGTACCTCGCGCTCGGTGCTGATGCCCTTGGCATCGCCGAGCGGGATCAGCGCCCCGGCCCGCACGAACAGCGGCAGCCGGCCAAGCGGCGCCGGAACCGTCACGGTGACGCCGCCAGGATAGTGCTTGCCGTCATGCCAGTCATACCAGCCGCCCCCGTGCTGCGGCAGGTAGGCACTGCGCTCGCGCGCTCCCTCCTCCAGCACCGGCGCGACCAGCACGTCCGGCCCGAGCATGAAGACGTCGTCGACCGCGACGGCGGCGGCGTCCTGTGGGAAATCGTAGAGCAGTGGGCGCACGGCCGGGATGCCGTCGCGGCTCGCCCGCCACATCTGGGTATAGAGATAGGGCATCAGCCGGTAGCGCAGCGAGATCGCCTCGCGCACCTGCGGCACCATTTCCGGATACATCCAGGGCAGGTTGACGACGCCGTCATCGTTCCAGGAGTTCATCACCATGCGCGGCCAGAGCGCACAGAACTCGTTGAAGCGGACGAACAGCTCCGGGCCAGGCGTCGGCCCATGGAAGCCGCCGACATCATGGCCGATCGAGAACATGCCCGACAGGCTCATATTGAGCCCCTGGGTCAGGTTGTAGCGCAGCGTCTTCCAGGCGGTCTCGTTGTCGCCCGACCAGGTCTGGGCATAGCGCGAGATGCCGGCGCAGCCGCCGCGCGTGATCGCATATTGCCGCTTGCCCGGCTCGCGCGCGCTCTGAGCCTCATGGGACAGCTTGGTCATCAGCAGCGGCTGGGCCGGACGCGCCAGCGCTTGCCGGAAGGGCCGGCCGTCGCCGTCGCAGACGGCGTCCTCGTCCCAGATCTCGTATTCGTTGTTGTCGTTCCAGACCGTGGTGAAGCCATGGTCGAGCAGCGCCGTCTCGATGCCGGCCCGCCACCAGGCTCGGCCCTTCGGGTTGGTGAAGTCGATATGGAAACCCAGCCCGTCCCAGAACTGTGCCACCGCCGGCTCGCCAGTCCTGGAATCCTTGACCAGGAAGCCCTGATCCAGCGCCTCCTTGAGGCGGGGATGGTCGTCGAGCAGGCAGGGCTTGAGGTTGGCAACGGTGTGCATGCCGGCCTTGTTCAGCCGCTTCATCGTCGCCAGCGGCTCCGGGAACTTGTCGCGGTTCCAGTTGAAGGCGTAGCGGCGCTGGCCGATCTGGGTATAGCCCGAGCCGAAATGGAAGCTGTCGCAGGGGATGGCGTGCTTGCGGCACTTGGCGACGAAGTCGCTGATGCGGGCATCGGCATCGGGCGCATCGGCGATCGCCATCGAGGTGACGCCGAAGCCGAAGGACCAGCGCGGCGCGAAGGCCTGGCCGCCGGTCAGCCAGGAGAAGCGGCGGACCACGTCCGGCACGGTCGGGCCAGCCATGACGTAATAGTCGAGATCGCCGTCATCGCCTTTCCAGGAGCGGAACAGGCCGTGATAGTTGTCGAGCGTGCAGCCGAGGTCGACGCTGCCGGTCGAGAGGTTGTCGTAGAACACGCCATGGGCGCCCGCCTTCCCGTCGACGATGAAGAAGGGCAGCATCTTGTAGAGCGGGTCGGACAATTCGGCGTCGAAGCCGCAGGGATCGACCGCGTCGATGGCGAAGCGCCGCCCGGTCCGGTCGAGCGGGCCGGCCTTGTCGCCGAGCCCGTAATGCCGCTCGGCATAGTCGCGCGCCATGAAATGGGCGAGCGCACCGGTGCGCGGCGAGATCAGATAAGCCTGCGTCGTGCGGTCCTGCAGGAAAGCTTCCGCCTCGCCCTCGCGCCGCCAGGCGATGCCGAAGGGCGAGAGCGTCACCTCGGCGGAGAGGCCACCGGCCGACAGCGTGACCTTGCCCTCGCCTTCGCTGACGCTCGCCTGCGGGCAGGCGAAGCCGGAAAGATCGTCGCGCGGGCGCCCTTCATAGGGCGGCTCGAGCCCACCCGGAGCGATCGACCAGCCGCGGTCGAGCCGGTAGCCGTCCGCCGGCTTCAGCGTGACACGGCCGATATCGCCTTCGAGGATGCGCACGGCGATCGTCGCGCCGAGGCCGACATCGAACAAGGCGGCTTCGCCGTCGCGGCCGAGATAGCGGCCTTGCGTCAGGGCTTTCATGGGATCTCTCTAGTCAGTCGTCAGGACCGGACGGCCCGGCCGTTCTCGTCGAACAGGTGCAGATGCTGCTGCGGGAAGGCGAGCGCGACGCTGGAGCCGCGCTGGTGCTCGCTCTGGCCGTCGAGGCGGAGCGTGACTTGCGGCAGGCCGGGCGAAGCACCGTAGAGATAGCTCTCGCCGCCGAGGCGCTCGACCAGCTCGATCGCAAGCGGCACGCCGCCACCCGGCGCAGCCAGCGAGAGGTGCTCGGGCCGGATACCGAGCGTGACCGATGCGCCGGTAGCGAGGTTCCCGGTCTGGCAGGCGACCTCGTGCCCGGCCTCGCCGAGCGCGACCGTGCCGGTCCGCGCCACCTTGCCCGGCAGCAGGTTCATGCGCGGAGAGCCGATGAAGCCGGCGACGAACAGGTTGTCCGGCCGGTTGTAGAGCTCCAGCGGCGTGCCGACCTGCTCGATCCGCCCGCCATGGAGCACGACGATGCGGTGCGCCAGCGTCATCGCCTCGACCTGGTCGTGGGTGACGTAGATCATCGTGCCGCCGATCTCGGCATGCAGCGCCGCGAGCTCCTTGCGGGTCGCGACGCGCAGTTCGGCGTCGAGATTCGAGAGCGGCTCGTCGAACAGGAAGATCTTGGGATCGCGCACGATAGCGCGGCCGATGGCGACGCGCTGGCGCTGGCCGCCGGAAAGCGCCTTGGGCTTGCGTTCGAGATAATCGGTCAGGCGCAGCGTGCCGGCGGCGCGCTTGACGCGCTTGTCGATCTCGTCGCGCTTGAAGCCCATATTCTCCAGCGCGAAGGCCATGTTCGCGTAGACGGTCATATGCGGGTAGAGCGCATAGGACTGGAACACCATGGCAAGGCCGCGCTCCGACGCCGGCAGGCCGGTGACGTCGGCGCCGTCGATCGCGATCGTGCCGCCGGTGATGCTCTCCAGCCCGGCGATCGAGCGCAGCAGCGTCGACTTCCCGCAGCCGGACGGGCCGACGAAGACGACGAACTCGCCATCGGCGACATCGAGGTCGATGCCGTGCAGCACCGTGGTCGCGCCATAGCTCTTGCGGACGCCGGAGAGGCTCAGTCCCGCCATTATTTCATTCCCGTATTGGCGATGCCGGTGGTGATGAAGCGCTGCAGGAAGACGAAGACCAGCGCGACCGGAAGCAAGGTCACCACCGTCATCGCGAGCAGGTAGTGCCACTGCGTCTGCAGCTCGCCCTGGAAGGCGTTGAGACCGATCTGCAGCGTATAGGCCTCGGTCTTGGTCAGCACCGCGAGCGGCCAGAGGAACTCGTTCCAGCGCCACATGATCGAGAAGATCGCGAGCACGGCGAGCGCCGGCATGGCCAGCGGCATGACGATGCGCCAGTAGATCTGCCACTCCGAGGCCTTGTCCATGCGCGCCGCCTCGATCAGGTCGCGCGGCAGGGTCAGCATGTACTGGCGCAGCAGGAAGACGCCGGTCGGCGTCGCCGCACCGGGCAGGATCACCGCCCAGAGCGAATTGACCAAACCGAGCTTGGTGATGACGAGATAGACCGGGACGAGGATGATCGTGATCGGGATCATCAGCGTGCCGATCACCATCAGCATCACCGCCGTCTTGCCGCGGAATTCGTAGATCGAGAGCGCATAGGCCGCCATCGAGTTGATCACCAGCGTGATCAGCGTCGCCACCGCGGTGACGAACACCGAGTTCCACAGGAAGCGCATGAAGGCGAAGCGCTCCAGCGGCTCGGTGTAGTTCTCGGTCGCGAGCTTGAACTCGCGCACGGGAACGCGCTTGTCGATCGGCACACGGATGCTCTGGCCGGGATTGGCCGGGTCGACCATCTGCGCCTGGATGCCGATGCGGCGAACCTGCGCCAGCACCCGCTTGCTGCCGTCCTCCATCGTCACTTCGAACAGCGGCAGCGGCTGCGACTGGCCCTCGACCCTGACTTCCTTCTGGGACATTGGCAGCAGCGTCGGCGGGAATTCGAGCAGGCCGGCCTGGGTCTTGAAGGAGGACAGGCCGAGCCAGAGCACCGGGCCGAACATCAGCACGACGCCGAGCGCGAGATAGGCGTAAGCCGCGATGTCGGTCCAGTGCCAGCGGCCGGGATTGCGGCGGGCCGTCGCCATGCGGGCGAGCCTGTTCATGCCGCCCCCTTGCGGCGGCTCGCCGCGAGCTGGGCCAGGGTCAGCGCGAACAGCACGACACCGAGCACGACGGAAGCGGCCGCCGCCAGGCCGAAATTCTGGACCTGATTGGCGAAGGCGGTCTCGTAGATGTAGTGCACTACCATCAGCGTCGCAGTGCCCGGTCCGCCGCCGGTCAGCACGAAGACCTCGTCGAAGGTCTGCACGCCGCGGATCAACGCCAGCACGATGACGACGATCATGTTCGGCCAAAGCAATGGCAAGGTGATGCGCCAGAACACGCGCCAGCGCGACGTCGCATCCATCTCGGCCGCTTCATAGAGATCGGCCGGGATCGCCTGCAGGCCAGCGAGCAGGATCAGCGTGTAGAAGCCCATATGGGCCCAGATCGAGACGAAGACGATCCAGAACATCGCCCAGCTCGGATCGACCAGGAACAGGATGCGCTCGCCGCCGAGCGAGGTGATCGCCGCGTTGAGCAGGCCGTCGCGCTGCAGGATCCACTTCCAGGTCAGCGCCACCACCACCGGCGAGAGCAGCACCGGGAAGAAGTAGACGGCGCGGAAGAAGCCGCGCGCCCGGATCTTCATGTTCAGCACCACCGCCGTCAGCAGCGAGAACAGCACCATCGCCGTGACCTGGAAGACGGTGAAGCGGGCGGTGTTGGAAACGCCGCGCCAGAAATGGTCCTCGCGGCAGGAGGACGGGTCGAGGAAGGAGCCGCAATCGAAGAGATAGGCGTATTGCTGCGCCCCGACGAAAGGCCGCTCCGAGGGGAACAGCCCCGCCCCGCCCGTCACCGAGAAGATGAAGTTGATGACGAGCGGCAGGAAGACGAAGAGCGAGAAGAAAGCGAGATTGGGCAGAAGGAAGACATAGGCCATCCGGCGCTCGCCGATCAGCCGCTGCAGAGCCTGCATCGGCCAGTCGATCAGGCGCATCAGCATCGCGAGCGGCGCAGCGAAGAGGCCCGCTGCGCCGGCGCGATCCGGGCTTGCCGTGGAGACGGGAGCGTCGGAGGCCATGACGGCTTACTTCTTGCGCTCGGCGATCTGCTGGGCGATGTCGGATTCGATCCGCTTGAAGGCCTCGTCGAGGCTGCCTTCGCCCGAGATCGCCTGGCCGAGCCGGCTGATGACCGCGTTGAAGATGACGCGATTGTTGACATAGCCCTGCAGCTGATAGGCGACCGGCGAGAGCTGCGCGACCTGGTCGGAGAAGACCTTGAGCGCGGCCTTGGCCGGGGCGCTGGCGCCCTTGTAGTCAAGGCCCTTGGCGGCGATGCCGAGATGGCCGGGCACGAACAGCGAGCGGGCATAGAACTCGCTCAGCACCGGCTCGCTGGCGAGATAGTCCATCACCTTGGCGACGGCTTCCGGGCTCTTCGTCGTCTTGATCGCGACGAGGCCGGCCCCGCCCGGCATGCCCGAGCAGGCGGCGGCGCCGCAGGGAGCGGGAACCGCGACCCAGTCGAAGGCGTCGCCGACCGTCTTGTCGAACTGGGCGATCTGCCAGGAGCCCGACTGGTACATCACCACCTGGGCGTTCTTGAACTCGTCATTGGCGCCGCGATAGGCCGTGCCGGAGACCGAGCCCCAGAGCTCCTTCTTCATCACGCCGTTGTTGTGCCAGTCATAGACCAGTTTGGCGCCACGCTTGAAGCCGTCGTCGATGACAGCCGGCTCGCCCTTGGCGTCGAACACCTTGGCGCCCTCGGAGATCGCGACCGAGAAGAAGCGGTGGCCGGAGCGGTCCATCGCCAGCGGGAACGGCGCCTGCACCTTGGCGGCGACATCCTTGACCGCCTTGCCCCACTCCTCCCAGGTCGCCTTGGCGCCGGGCATGGCGATGCCCGCCTGCTCGAACAGCGTCTTGTTGACGAAGGGGCCGGAGACGGTGAGCTGCGTCATGAAGCCGGTGATGGCCTTGCTGTCACCCTCCGGACGCATCCAGGGCAGGAACGGCCCGAAATTCTTCTCCCAATAGGCCGCATCCTTGAGATGCGGGCGCAGGTCGAGAGCGTAGCGGGCGATGCCGCCGAGATCGACGACGCGGGCGATGTCCGGGCCCTGGCCGGAGGCGAGCTGGACGGGGAGGTTCTCGGTGATGGCCTTGTAGGGCACCTGGTCGAGCACGACCTTGATGTCCTTGTTCTCAGCCTCGAAGCGCTTGAGCAGGTCGGTGATGACCTCGCCCTCATTGCCGTCGGAATACCAGGCGATGCGGACCGTGGTCTGGGCCTGCGCGATACCGCCCATGACGAGGCCGGCCGTCAAGGCGAGCGCCGAAATCCAATGCTTGCTGTGCATGAGCGTTCCATCCCCGCTTGAAACGACGCCTCAGGGAGCGTCTTGACATTCATTAAGGCAAACGTTTGCCTAGCTTGTCAATCCCGAAGTGAGCCGGCATCTCTTTGAGCCGACTCGCTGGGCGAGCAGCGGGGATGGAAACGCGATGAAGACCAGGGCCGCCAGGGCACATCAGGGTTCGGTATCGCTCACCACGGTCGCGGAGGATACCGGCGTCTCGATCTCGACAGTGTCGCGCATCGTCAACGGCGAGAGCGGGCGCGCATCCCCCGAAACCGTGGCGCGCGTCGAAGAGGCGATCGCGCGGCTGGGCTACCGGCCGAACCCGGTCGGCCGGGCACTGCGCCAGCGCGCCAGCCGGGTCGTGGCGATGCTCTCGCCCAATCTCGACAACCCGGCCATGGCGGCGATCGCGGTCTCGACCGAGGCGGCGCTGCGGGCGGCCGGCTATGTCATGATCCTCTGCGACACGCATGACCGCGCCGAGTTGCAGGACGACTATCTCCAGGCGATGCGCGAGCAGTTCGTAGCCGGCTATGTCATGGTCAGCGCCGTGCGCAGCCGTGGGCTTGAGGAGACTCTGCAGCGCGGCGATCCGATGGTCTTCGTCGCCCGCCACAACCCGCTCGGCGGCGGCGCCTATGTCGGGATCGACAACCGGGCCGCCGGAGCCGACGCAGCCGACTTCATGCTGGCGCGCGGCATCGAGCGCCCGGCGGTGCTGATGGCGGCCCAGAACGTCTCGAGCACGCAGGAGCGCGCCGCCGGCTTCATCGACCGCCTCGTCGAGCGCGGTGTTCCGGAAGACGCGATCCGCCGCGCCAGCGGCCCAGGCCTCTCGCATATCGAGATCGGCTATGCTGCCGCCAAGGCGCTGGTTCAGCAGGGCGGCTGGCCGCAAGGCGCGCTCTGCGTCAGCGATCTGATCGCCTATGGCGCCTATCGGCTGGCGGTCGAAAGCAATGTGCCGATCCCGCAGCGTTGCACGCTGGTCGGGGTCGACGGCAATGCGCTCAACCACTGGATCGCGCCCTGGCTGACCTCAATCCGCATCCCCTATGAGAGCTTCGGCGGGCATGTCGTCGCCCAGCTGCAATCGCTCTGGAGCGGTGAACCGACGTCAGAGGTCCGCATCCCGCATGAGCCGCCGATGGTCGGGCTCGAACAGAAGGCGACGGCATGAGCCTGCTCGATCACGAGACCCAGCCGCTGGAGCAATGGCGCGAGGGCGTTATGACGCTGATGCGCGTCTCCGCGCTGGTGCGCTCCAGCCAGCTCTGCATCTTCGAGCAGTTCTGCGACCCCGGCCTCGGCGCGCCGATCCACCTCCACGCCGTCGAGGAGGTGCTGGAAGTGATGGAAGGCGAAGCCGAGATCACGCTGCGCGGCGAAAGCCTGACCCTGCGCGCCAACCAGTCGATCGTGATCCCCGCCGGCGCGAGGCACGGCTTCCGCAATATCGGCAGCGGCATCCTCAAGGTCCGCGCCACCCTCGCTTCGCCGATCTTCGAGGCGAGCTATGACGACCGCGCCGAGCAGTCGCGGCGCTGGATACCGTGAGGCGATAAAGGAAAACCAAGATGCCGCTGACGATCGGGATGATCGCCCATGACCGCAAGAAGCCTGAGCTGGCGCAATGGGCGAGTGACCATGCCGAGCTGATCATGCGTCACCGCATCGTCGCCACCGCCACCACCGGCTCGGTGCTGAAGGAATCCATGCCCGATCTGGAGATCCGGCTGGTCAAGAGCGGCCCGCTCGGCGGCGACCAGCAGATCGGCGCGATGATCGCGCAGGGCGAGCTCGACGCACTGTTCTTCTTCCCCGACCCGCTGCAGGCGCAGCCGCACGATGTCGACGTCAAGGCGCTGCTGCGGCTGGTCCTGGTCTACGACATCCCCGCAGCCTTCAGCCCGCGCACGGCGACTGCGCTGGCGCAATCGGGCCTGCTGAAGGGTTGATAGGAACCCTCTTCCCGAAAGCCATGCTACAAATGCCTCGTCCTGCCGGAACGAGGGATGGCCGATGAGCGGAGCGCATCATGTCGTGGTGATCGGCGGCGGCTTCGCCGGATTGGAGACCGTGCATCGCCTGGCCGGCGCCGATGTCCGTATCACCATCGTCGACCGGCGCAATCACCACCTGTTCCAGCCGCTGCTCTACCAGGTCGCCACCGCCTCGCTTGCCACCTCCGAGATCGCCTGGCCAATCCGGCACCTGTTCCGCCGCCGCGGCGACGTCACCACGCTGCTGGCCGAGGTCACCGGCATCGACACGAGCCTTCGCGAGGTCGCGCTCTCGACCGGCGAGGTCCTGCATTACGATACGCTCGTCATCGCCACCGGCGCGACCCATGCCTATTTCGGCCATGACGACTGGGAGCCCTACGCACCCGGCCTGAAGACGCTGGAGGACGCGACCACGATCCGCCGCCGCATCCTCACCGCCTTCGAACGCGCCGAGGCGGAGGCCGATCCGGAACGCCGCGCGGCGCTGCTGACCTTCGTGGTCATCGGAGCCGGCCCGACCGGCGTCGAGCTCGCCGGTACCATTGCGGAGCTGGCGCACGCCACCCTGCCGAAGGAATTCCGCCGGGTCGACACCCGCACGACCCGGGTCGTGCTGGTCGAGGCCGGCCCGCGCATCCTGCCCAGCTTCGACGCTGACCTCGCAGCCTATGCCCATCACGAATTGCAGCGCATCGGCGTCGAGGTCCGCACCGGCGCGCCCGTCACCGCCTGCACGCCGGATGGCGTCGTCATCGGCGAGAAGCCCTTGCCCGCGGCGACGGTGATCTGGGCCGCGGGCGTGCGTGCCTCGCCGGCCGGTGCCTGGCTCGCTGCCCCCATGGACCGCGCCGGCCGCGTCGAGGTCGAGCCCGATCTCAGCGTGCCCGGCCACCCGGAGGTCTTCGTGATCGGCGACACCGCCATGGTCAGGGACCAGGACGGCAAGCCCGTGCCCGGCATCGCCCCCGCCGCCAAGCAGCAGGGCCGCCATGTCGCTGCGACGATCAAGCGCCGGCTCGCCGGCGACAAGGCGCCGCGCCCCTTCGCCTACAGCCATGCCGGCAGCCTCGCCACCGTCGGCAAGCGCGTCGCCATCATCGATTTCGGCCGGGTGAAGCTGAAGGGCTGGCTCGCCTGGTGGCTCTGGGGCCTGGCGCACATCTATTTCCTGATCGGCGTGCGCAACCGGCTCAGCGTTGCGCTGAGCTGGCTCTGGATCCACGCCCGCGACCAGCGCAGCGCCAGGCTGATCACCCAGCGCGACGTGAAGCGCGACAGCGCCTAGCGCCCGGTCAAATAACGCGCCAGCCCCGCCGTCGAGGCATCATGCGCCTCGGCCGGCGCCTTGCCCTCGATCACCGGCAGCAGCGCCGTCGCCAGCTCCTTGCCGAGTTCGACGCCCCATTGATCGAAGGCGTTGATGTCGAACACCGCCGCCTCGACGAAGACGCGGTGCTCATAGAGCGCGATCAGCCGCCCGAGCGTGAACGGGTCGAGCTTGCGATAGGCGATGGTCACGCTCGGCCGGTTGCCCGGGAAAACCTTGTGCGGCGCGAGGTGCTCGACCGCCTCCGGCGACAGCCCCTGCTTCGCCAGCTGTGCTCTCGCCTCCTCCAGCGTGCGGCCCTTCATCATCGCCTCGCTCTGGGCGAGGCAGTTGGCGAGCAGCAGGCGGTGCTGATGGGCAAGCTCCGGCTCGTGCCCCTCGGCCGCAATCAGGAACTCGCAGGGGATGATATCGGTGCCCTGGTGCAGCAGCTGGAAGAAGGCGTGCTGACCATTGGTGCCGGGCTCGCCCCAGACCAACGGCCCGGTCGGCCGCGTCACCGCCCCGCCCGCCTTGTGCACGCGCTTGCCGTTCGACTCCATGTCGAGCTGCTGCAGATAGGCCGGCAGCCGTGCAAGGCGCTGGTCATAGGGCAGGACCGCGCGGGCCGGATAGCCGCAGGTCTCGCGATGCCAGAGCCCGATCAGGGCGAACAGCACCGGCAGATTCTGAGCCAACGGCGCGGTACGGAAATGCTCGTCCATCGCATGCGCGCCGGCGAGGAAGGCGCGGAAATTCTCGGGACCGATCGCGATCATCACCGGCAGGCCGATCGCCGACCAGACCGAATAGCGCCCGCCGACCCAGTCCCAGAAGCCGAAGATCCGGTCCGGCTGGATGCCGAAGGCCGCGACCTTGTCGAGCGCAGTCGAGACCGCCGCGAAATGCTTGGCGACCGCGTCTTCGCCGAGCGCCCCGGCGATCCAGCGCCGTGCGGTGGCGGCATTGGTCATGGTCTCGATCGTGGTGAAGGTCTTCGACGCCACGATCACCAGCGTCCGCGCCGGATCGAGCTTTGCCAGCGTGTCGGCGATATGGGCGCCATCGACATTGGAGACGTAATGCAGGCGCGGTCCGTCATGATAGGGCGCCAGTGCCAGCGTCGCCATCACCGGCCCCAGATCGGAGCCGCCGATGCCGATATTGACGACATCGGTGAAGCGTTCCCCATTGGCAGCCGCAATCTTGCCGCTGCGAATACCTTCAGCGAAGGCGGACATCCGCTCGAGGACGGCGTTGACCTCGGGCATGACATCGACGCCGTCGACCTTGACCGGCCGGCCGGACTGGTTGCGCAGCGCCGTATGCAGCACGGCGCGCCCCTCCGTCGTGTTGATCGGCTCACCGGCGAACATCGCGTCACGCTTGGCCTCGACATCCGCCGCCCCGGCGAGCGCCAGCAGCAGCTCGATGGTTTCGGCGTTCACCGCCGTCTTGGAATAGTCGAGCAGCAGATCGTCGAGCCGGGCCGAGAAGCTGGAAAAGCGTTGCGCATCAGCGGCGAAGAGCTCGCGCAGATGCTGCGAGACGGTTCGGGTGCGATGCGCGGAAAGATCCGCCCAGGCCTTCTCCAGCACGATCATTCTCCGTGGCGATTGCGATCGGCCGCCGCAGCGACAAGCCGAGGTAGCATATCGATAGCGGCAAGGTCACGGCGGCAGCCGGGCAGGACGGATATGCAGAGGGAGGATCGTCAGCCCGAACGGGCGAGTTCCGCCCCAGCTCTACCGCTTTCGGGAGATCGACTACGACGCAGATGACGTCATGCCACCGCGCTCAGGCTGCGCGAAGGATGGCGCAAGGCCGTGTCGAACGGGTTGAGCATCGCGCCCAAGGTCGCGGCCTCGGCCTTGAGGATGGCGACGACCCCCGGCAACCGCTCCGGCCGCAGGCGATCCGCCAGCGTGCCGACGCTGAGCGCCGCGACGGCGCGCCCCTGCGCGTCGAAGACCGGCACGCCGAGGCCCGCCATGCCCGGGATCAGCCCGGTGTTGAGATTGACCCAGCCTTGTGCCCGCGCCTTCTCCAATTCGACCCGCAGCGCCGCCTCGTCGAGGAAGCCACGGTCGAGCAGGCGCGGCACGTTGAAGCGGATCACCGCCTCGCGCTCGGCCTCGGGCAGATGGGCGAGGATGGCCAGGCTCCCCTGCCCCAGCCCGAGCGGCACCTTGCCGCCGATGTCGCCGGTGAAGGAGCGGATCGGGAACGGGCCTTCGATCCGGTCGAGGCAGACCGCTTCATAGCCGTTGCGCACCAGCAGGAAGATCGTGTCGGTCAGCGTCGCCGAGAGGCGCAGCAGCACCGGCTTGGCGAGATCGCGCAGGCCGTCGGCATGGCCGGCGCGCGCCGCCAGCACGAAGAAGTCGAGCGCCAGCCGGTAGCGCTTGCCGACCTGCTCGACGAAGCCCTCGGCGGCGAGGTCCTGCAAGGCGCGATGCGCGGTCGGCTGGCTGCAGCCGGCCTGCTCGGCGAGGTCCTTCAGGCGGATGCCGCCGGCATCGGCCGCCCCGACCAGGCGCAGCAGGCCGAGCGCGCGGCGCAGGCTGGAGAGAGACTCGGCAGAATCGGTCATCCGCTCACGCTAATCCGTTCTGGGTAGCGTCGCAATAAATTTCATATGAAGGAATTTATGAGATAAAAATTCTCTCATATGGAATTATCCGTTGACGAAATTCCACCACTCCGGCTTCTGGAACGCACGAGGGCAAAAGATCCCGATGAGTGGGCGGGGCGAGCCAAGCGGGAGAGGTCATGGGCTTCCTGACGCTGGAGAAGCTGAGCAAGGTCTACGGCGATTTCGCCGCGGCTCGCGACATCGACCTCAGCATCGCCAAAGGCGAGTTCGTCTCGTTGCTCGGCCCCTCAGGCTGCGGCAAGACCACGACGCTGCAGATGATCGCCGGCCTGGTCGAGCCGACCACCGGCACGATCACGCTGGATGGCCGCGACATCACCCGCGAGACGCCCAACAAGCGCGGCCTCGGCATCGTCTTCCAGAGCTATGCGCTCTTCCCGCACATGACGGTGGCGCAGAACGTCGCCTTCGGCCTGGAGATGCGCAAGGTCGCCAAGGCCGAGCGCGACGAGCGCGTCGCGGCCATGCTCGGCCTCGTCCATCTCGGCGGCTTCGCCGAGCGCTACCCGCGCCAGCTCTCCGGCGGCCAGCGCCAGCGCGTCGCCATTGCGCGGGCCCTCGTCATCCAGCCGCCGGTGCTGCTGCTCGACGAACCCCTTTCCAATCTCGACGCGAAGCTGCGCGAGGAGATGCAGTTCGAACTGCGCCGCATCCAGCAGCGCGTCGGCACCACCACGATCATGGTGACGCACGACCAGGCCGAGGCGCTCTCGATCAGCGACCGCGTCGTCGTGATGGAGCAGGGCCGGATGACGCAGGTCGACGCGCCCTACCGGCTCTACGAAAACCCGGCGACGCCCTTCATCTCCTCCTTCGTCGGCAAGATGAACCGGCTGGAGGGCACCTGGCGCAAGGGCGCGGCGGAGATCGCCGGCATCGCTTTGCCGGCGGAGGCCAGCGGGCTCGCCGAAGGGCAGGCGATCGCACTCTCGATCCGCCCCGAGAAGCTCGCGCTTAAGGCGGCGGGCCAGGGGCGCATCGACGGCACCGTCGCCAATCGCTTCTTCCTCGGTGGCTCCTGGCTGTTCACGATCGAGACCGCGGCGGGAGCCATCCTGGTCTCGGCCCCGAACGACGGCGAGGAGCCGGCCCGCGAGGGCGCAAAGGTGTCGCTCGACTGGGCTCCAGCCAGCCTGCGCATCGAACCGCTGGCGCAGGGAGCGGCGGCATGAGCGTCGGACGCTCCGCGGCGACACCGTTCTGGCTCGCCGGACCGGGCGCGCTGCTCTTCATCGGGCTGATCATCCTGCCGCTCGTGCTGACGGTGATCCTCTCCTTCCACGTCTATGATCATTCGACCGGCATCAAGAACGAATTCACCCTCGCCCATTACGCACAGGTGCTCTCGGACGATTATTACCTCGGCATTTTCTGGCGTACGCTCAGGCTCGCGGCGCTGACCACGCTGATCTGCGTCATCATCGGCGCGCCCGAGGCCTATATCCTGTCGCGGATGCGCGATCCCTGGCGCTCGGTCTTCCTGCTGGTGATCATCGGGCCGCTGCTCGTTTCGGTCGTCGTCCGCGCCTTCGGCTGGAGCATGCTGCTCGGCTCGACCGGCCTCGTGAACCAGGCATTGCAACTGCTCGGCTTCGACAGCGTCCGCCTGCTCTATACCGAGACCGCGATCGTGATCGCGCTCGTCCACGTCATGCTGCCCTTCATGGTGATCCCGGTCTGGACCGCGCTGCAGAAGCTCGATCCGATGGTCGAGGCCGCCGCCTGGAGCCTCGGCGCCTCACGCTTCACCGCCTTGCGCCGGGTCGTGCTGCCGCAGGTCTCGCTCGGCATGCTCTCCGGCAGCCTGATCGTCTTCGGCCTCTCGGCCTCGGCCTTCGCCATTCCCGGCCTGCTCGGCGGGCGCCGGCTCAAGATGGCGGCGACGCTGGTCTACGACGAATACATGCACGAGCTGAACTGGCCGCTCGGCGCGGCCATCGCGATCATCGTCCTCGCCGCCAATCTCGTGATCATGCTGGCCTATAACCGCGCCGTCGAGACGCGCGCCCGCAAGGCCCTGGGGTAAGCGTCATGCAGAAGAACGGCCCTGTCGCGCTCCTCTTCCACACGCTGGTCGTCAGCTTCGTGCTGGCGCCGCTCTTGGTGATCTGCCTCGTCGCCTTCACCCCGGAGAACACGCTCTCGATCCCGACCACCAGCCTCTCGCTGCGCTGGTTCCGCGCGATCTTCGAGCATCCCGACTTCGTCGCCTCCTTCGTCAACAGTCTCTGGCTGGCGACGCTGGCTGCGACGCTCTCGGTCGCGATCTCGGTGCCGGCGGCGCTCGCCATCGACCGCTACGACTTCCCCGGCCGCAATGCGCTGAACGCGCTTTTCCTCTCGCCGCTGATCATCCCGCATCTCGTGCTCGGCGTCGCCTTCCTGCGCCTCTTCGCCCTGATCGGCGGCACCGGCAGCTTCGGCTGGCTGGTGGCTAGCCATGTCGTGATCATCACGCCCTATGTGCTGCGCCTCGTGATGGCCTCCTTCACCGGGCTCGACCGCTCGGCCGAGCAGGCGGCGATGACGTTAGGGGCCTCGCACTGGACGGTGTTCCAGCGCGTCACCGCACCGATGATCCTGCCCGGCATCACCGGCGGCTGGCTGCTCGCCTTCATCAACAGCTTCGACGAATTGACCATGTCGATCTTCGTGACCTCGCCGCAGACGGTGACCCTGCCGGTGCGGATGTACATGTACGCGACCGAATCCATCGATCCGATGATGGCCGCGGTCTCGGCGCTGATGATCGCGCTCACCGCCGGCGCCATGCTGGTGCTCGACCGTGCCTTCGGCCTCGACAAGATCCTGGTCGGGCAGAAGTGACATGCCGCTCCTGCATCGCCTCGTCCGGGCCGACCATCCGGCCATCCCCTTCACCCTCGACGGCGAGCCTTGCGAGGGCCGTACCGGCGACACCGTGCTGACCGCGATCCTGACCCAGGCCGAGCGTTTGCGCCTCAGCGAGTTCTCGGCCTCGCCGCGCGCCGGCTTCTGCCAGATGGGCGCCTGCCAGGATTGCTGGGTCGTGCTCGAAAGCGGCGAACGGCTGCGCGCCTGCTCGACGGCGTTGACCGCCGGCATGCGCATCCTGACCCGCCGTGCGAGGGCGGCATGAACGGGCATTCAACCAGCGAGCGCCCGCAGCCACTGATCGTCGGTGCCGGCCCGGCCGGCATCCGTGCCGCGCAGGCGCTGGTCGCGGCCGGCCTGCGCCCGCTCGTGGTCGACGAGGCGCCGGCCTGCGGCGGCCAGATCTACCGCCAGCGCCTCGTCCCGGACGGGCGTTCCACCCACGATCTCTACGGCTCGGAAGCGCAGAAGGCCGAGGCTTTGCATCGCCACTTCGCCGTGCTCGACGGCAAGCTCGACTACTGGCCGCAGGCACTGCTCTGGAACCTGCGTGACGGCCGCGCCGACATCATGGTCGAGGGCACCAGCCGGCAGGTCGCCTATGACGGGCTCCTGCTTGCGACCGGCGCGACCGATCGGATCCTGCCGATCCCGGGCTGGACCTTGCCCGGCGTCTTCACCCTGGGTGGCGCCCAGATCGCGCTGAAGAGCCAGGGCTGCGCCATCGGCTTGCGCATCGTCTTCCTCGGCTCCGGGCCGCTGCTCTATCTCGTCGCCTGGCAGTACATGAAAGCCGGCGCCAGGGTCGCGGCCGTGCTCGACACCGCGCCCTTCTCCGCCAAGTTCAACCTGCTGCGCGGCCTGCCGCTCTTCCCGGGAATCGTGCTGCGCGGCATGCGCATGACCGCCGAATTGAAGCTCGGCGGCGTCGCGCTGCATTACGGCGTCGCCGATGTCCGCATCGAGGGCAAGAACGCGGTCGAGGCGATCGCCTGGCGCCAGGACGGGCTGGAGCATCGCCTCGCCTGCGACGGCATCGGCTACGGCCTCGCCCTGCGCTCGGAGACGCAACTCGCCGACCTCGCCGGCTGCCGCTTTACCTTCAACCAGCGCGACCGCGCCGCCCTGCCCGAGCGCGATGCCGCCGGCCGCACCAGCCTGCCCGGCGTCTACCTTGCCGGCGACGGTGCCGGCATCGCCGGAGCGGACGCGGCCGAGCGCTCAGGCGAGCGTGCCGCGCTCGCTTTGCTGCAGGATCGCGGCTTGCCGCACGACGCTGCCCGCGCCGCTGCTTTGGAAGCCGAGCTCGCCCGCATCGGCCGCTTCCGCGACGTGCTGGAAGCCGCCTTCCCCTTCCCGGCGCATTGGGTGAAGGACATCGCCGACACCACCACCCTCTGCCGCTGCGAGGAGATCACGGTCGGCGAGGTCCGCGCGGCGGTCAGCCATTTCGGCGTGCATGAGCTCAACCGGCTGAAGGCGGTGAGCCGCGTCGGCATGGGCCGCTGCCAGGGCCGCATCTGCGGCGCCGCGGCCGCCGAATTGCTGGCGCATGAGACCAATCACCGCATCGACGCCGTCGGCCGCCTGCGCGGCCAGGCCCCGGTCAAGCCGGTGCCGCTGACGCTCGCGCTCGCGGCGCAGCAGGAGGCGGCGGAATGAGCCGGCGCCTTTCCGTCGACGTCGCGATCATCGGCGGCGGCCTCGTCGGCTCCTCGGCCGCGCTGGCGTTGCGCGGCATGGGCTTTTCCGTCGCCTTGCTCGACAAGGGCTTTTGCGGCGCGCAGGCCTCGGGCGTGAACTATGGCGGCGTGCGCCGCCAGGGCCGGCCGATCGAGCAATTGCCGCTGTCGCAGCGCGCCCATGCGGTCTGGCCGCGATTGAAGGCACTGATCGGGATCGACGGCGAGTTCCTGCGCTCCGGCCATCTCAAGCTCGCCCGCAACGAAGCCGACCTGGCCTCGCTCGAAACCTATGCCGAGGCCGTCGCCGAGCAGGGGCTCGACCTCGAATTGATCGGCCACAACGGCCTGCGCGAGCGCTTCGGCTGGATCGGCGACGGCGTCGTCGGCGCCTCCCTTTGTGCCGGCGACGGCCACGCCAATCCGCGCCTGGTCGCGACGGGCTTTGCTGCCGCAGCGCGCCGGGCCGGCGTCGAGGTGCTGGAGAACACGGCGGTCGAAGGCGTGGCCCGTGACGGCGAGGGCTTCGCGCTGGAAGCCGTCGGCAATCTCACGCTGCGCGCCCGCTTCGTCATCAACAGCGCCGGCGCCTGGGCCGGCCCTTTCGCTGAGAGTTTCGGCGAGCCGGTGCCGCTCTCGCGCATCTACCCGTCCATGGTCGTCACCGAGCCGATGGAGCCGGTGATGTCGGTCAATATCGGCATGGAGGGCGGCGGCATCTATGCCCGCCAGGTCGAGCGCGGCAATGTCGTGGTCGGCGGCGAGCGCGCTCTGCCATTGGCGGACATCGACTTCTCGCGGCCGCGCGGCGACGGCGCGACCGCGATCATGAACAACGCCGCTGCGCTGTTCCCGGGCCTGCGCCACGCCCAGGCGATCCGCTTCTGGAGCGGCACGGAAGGGGCGATGCCGGACAGGAACCCGGTGATCGGCTTGAGCCAGACGACGCCCGGCCTGATCCATGCCTTCGGCTTCACCGGCGCCGGCTTCCAGATCGCGCCCGGCGTCGGCGAGGTCCTCGCCGAACTCGTCCGGGACGGCGCAACCGAGACTCCGATCGAAGCGTTCTCGATCGGCCGCTTCAGCGAGACTTCCGCCCGCACCGACGCTGGCTCGGGTGCGGGGCAAAATTAAGAGCCACACAACGCAGGGGAGTTGAGACCATGACCAGCTATCGCACCATCTTGGCAGCCGGCGTCGCCGCTATGGCGCTCGCCGCTTCCGGCAGCGCCTTCGCCCAGTCGAAGACGCTCTATGTCGGCATGAACGGCGGCAATTTCGAGCGCGCCTTCACGCAAGCCGTCTTCCCGGATTTCGAGAAGGCCAACGACGTCAAGGTCGTGGTCGTGCCCGGCACCTCCTCGGACATCCTCGCCAAGGCGACCGCGGCCAAGGACAAGCCGCAGATGCACGTCATGTTCCTCGATGACGGCGTCATGGTCCGCGCCATCGGCGCCGGCCTCTGCGAGAAGCTGAAGCCCGGTCCCGAGCTCGCCGATCTCACGCCCGGCTCGCGCATGAAGGATGACATGGCGGTTGGCATCGACCTCGGCATGACCGGGCTCGGCTACAACAAGAAGCTGTTCGACGAGAAGGGCTGGCCGGCGCCAACCTCGTGGATGGACCTCGCCGACCCCAAGTACAAGGGCAAGGTCGTGTTCCAGTCGGCCTCCGCCTCCTCCTTCGGCCTCCATGCCTTCCTGATGTTCAACCGCATCCAGGGCGGCACCGAGGCCAATGTCGAGCCGGGCTTCACCAAATTCCGCGACACGATCGGCAAGAACGTGCTCGAATTCATCCCGAGCTCGGCCAAGATCGCCGAGATGGCCCAGACCGGCGAGGCCGCGATCTTCCCGCTGACGCCGACCGGCATCGCGACGCTGAAGGAGAAGGGCATCGGCGTCGAATATGCCCAGCCCAAGGAAGGCTCGGTCGTGCTGATGGTCGCCCAATGCGTCATCGCCAACAATTCCGAGCCGGAGCTGGCGCAGAAGCTCGCTGCCTATCTGCTCTCGCCGGAGGCCCAGTCCAAGGCGCTCGCCGCCGGCAACATCGTGCCCTCGAACACCAAGGCCAAGGCCACGACGCCCGAGGCCGAAAAGAAGCTCGAAGCCTTCCACGCCAACATGAAGACAGCGGTCACCCTCGACTGGGACCAGATCAACGCCAAGCGGCCGGAGTGGAACAGCCGCTGGAACAAGATGATCGAGCGCTGAGCTTCGTCCGAACCATCGACACCGCCGTGCAGAAGTGCGGCGGTGTTTTCTCACAATGCCTTGCCGTATAGCCGGATCAGATCTGCACCAATCGGAACCGGTTTGACAGAAAGCCCCGCCCCGCTACATTCCTGCAATCGATTACATCGCCAGTTCGGCGATCGATTGTGAGCTCCGGCAAGGAGCCGCGCTATCGGGAGGGTCGCGATGAAGACGATGAAGGGTCCGGGGCTCTTTCTCGCCCAGTTCGCCGGCGACGAAGCGCCGTTCAACTCGCTCGACGCGATCGGCCGCTGGGCCGCCTCGCTCGGCTATAAGGGCGTGCAGATCCCGAGCTGGGATGCCCGCTTGTTCGACCTCGCCAGGGCCGCCGAATCCGACGCCTATTGCGACGAGGTCAAGGGCACGCTCGACCAATACGGTCTCTCGATCACCGAACTCTCGACCCATCTCCAGGGCCAGCTCGTCGCCGTCCATCCGGCCTTCGACGAGGCCTTCGACGGCTTCGCCGTCCCCGCCGTGCGTGGCAATCCGAAGGCGCGGCAGGAATGGGCGGTCGCGCAGATGAAGCTCGGGGCGAAAGCCTCGCGCCGGCTCGATCTCACGGCCAATGTCAGCTTCACCGGCGCGCTCGCCTGGCCCTTCGTCTATCCTTGGCCACAGCGCCCGGCCGGGCTGGTCGAGACCGCCTTCGCGGAACTCGGCAAGCGCTGGCGCCCGATCCTCGACGCTTATGACGAGGCCGGCGTGGACCTCTGCTACGAGATCCATCCCGGCGAGGACGTCCATGACGGGGCGACCTTCGAGCGCTTCGTCGACGCGGTCGGCGGCCATGCCCGCGCCTGCATCAACTACGACCCCAGCCATTTCCTGCTGCAGCAGCTCGACTATCTCGCCTTCATCGACCTCTACCATGAGCGCATCAAGGCCTTCCATGTGAAGGATGCCGAGTTCAACCCGAATGGGCGCGTCGGCGTCTATGGCGGTTACGAACCCTGGATTGACCGCGCCGGTCGCTTCCGCTCGCTCGGCGACGGCCAGGTCGATTTCGGCGGCATCTTCTCGAAGCTGGCGCAGTACGACTACGATTCCTGGGCGGTGCTCGAATGGGAATGCGCCCTGAAGCACCCCGAGGACGGCGCGCGCGAGGGGGCGGAATTCATCGCCGCCCACATCATCCGCGTCACCGAGAAAGCCTTCGACGACTTCGCCGCGGGGGGCACCGACGAGGCAGCCAACCGGCGCATGCTCGGGCTCGGCTGAAGGAGACGCCCATGGCGATCGAAGCTTCGACGACGCAAAAACTGAATCGCCGCCTGCGGCTCGGCATGGTCGGCGGCGGGCGCGGCGCCTTCATCGGGGCGGTGCATCGCATCGCCGCCCGGCTCGACGATCGCTGGCAGTTCGTCGCCGGTGCGCTCTCCTCCGATCCCGAACGCGGGCGTTTCTCGGGCGAAGACCTGCTGCTCGATCCCACCCGCCTCTATGCCGATGCCACGGAGATGGCGAAGCGCGAGAAGCGCCGCAAGGACGGCATCGATGCGGTCGCGATCGTCACGCCGAACCATGCCCATGCGGCGGCGGCCAAGGCCTTCCTCAAGGCCGGCATCCATGTGATCTGCGACAAGCCGCTGACGACGAGCCTGCGCGAGGCCGAAGCCCTCGCGAAGCTGGCGAAGGAGAGCGGACTGATCTTCGCGGTCACCCACAACTACACCGGCTACCCGCTGGTCCGGCAGGCTCGCGCCATGGTCGCCGAGGGCGCAATCGGAAAACTGCGGGTCGTCCAGGTTGAATATGCGCAGGACTGGCTTGCCACGAAGCTCGAGGAGAGCGGCCAGAAGCAGGCCGAGTGGCGCACCGACCCGGCGCGGTCCGGCCCGGCCGGCGCGATCGGCGATATCGGCAGCCATGCCTTCAACCTCGCCGAATTCATTGCCGGCGAGGAGGTCGAGGCACTCGCTGCCGAAGCGCATGTCTTCGTCGAAGGCCGCCGGCTCGACGACAACGCCCATATGCTGCTGCGCTTCAGGGGCGGCGCGCGCGGCATGCTCTGGTGCAGCCAGGTCGCGGCCGGCCAGGAGAACGGCCTGCGCATCCGCCTCTATGGCGAGAAGGGCGGGCTCGAATGGCAGCAGGAGAACCCCAACCTCCTGATCCACTCGCCGCTCGGCGAGCCGCCGCGGCTGATCCGCCGGAATGGCGCTGGCGCCTATCCGGTCGCGAACGCCGCCTCGCGTATCCCAGCCGGCCATCCCGAGGGCTATCTCGAATGCTTCGCCCAGCTCTACGCCGATATTGCCGAGCAGATTGCCGCCCGGATCGAACACCGCGAACCTGCCCCGTTCTCGACGCTGGTGCCGACCGTCGTCGAGGGCGTGCGCGGCGTTCGCTTCATCGAGGCCGCCGTGAGATCCTCGGCCAAGGGAGCACGGTGGCTGGAGCTCTGACGCCGCGCAAAACGAAAGCGCGGCCCGAAGGCCGCGCTTCCAGGAATCGCACCGGAACCGATCAATCGATGATCTGGACGATCCGGCGCGTCTTCGGCTCGACGATCACCGTGCGGTCGTTGACCATCGTGTAGCGATAGCCCGCCCGCGCGCCGTATTCGCGCGGAACCTCGCGATAGGTGACGCCGCGCGTCGGCAGCACCGTGCCGACCTCGAGCGGTTCCTCATAGGCGTAGGACGGCACGCGGTGCTGGACCACATACTGGCGGAAGCGCGGCTGGGTGTTGTCGCCGATGATCGCACCGGCGACCGCGCCGCCAACGCCACCGACCACCGCACCTACAGGCCCGCCGACCACTGCGCCGCCGACCGCACCGGCTGCGGCACCACCGGCCGCACCGCCCTCGGCGCCGCGCGGATTCTGCTGCGCCATGGCAGCGGTGGAGAACGCGACGATGGCCGTCGCGAGGACAAGTTTCTTCATCATCTGAAATCCTCCTTCCGATGAGAGAACTCTCTCGGCAAACCGCTCATTCCCTGTGTGGTTCCGCAGAAAACGCGTCGTCATGAGGATGCCCTGACTTCGCCGGAAAACCGCCGGCGGGTTGTCTCCTTGCCGCCATGCGGCGCATAAGGACGGGCGCTCGAACGGCAGGGAGAGATCATGGAATTCCGCCCCGATATCGGCCAGCTCTCGCCGACCGTGCGCGAGCATCTGGCACCGGCCAACCTGCTGCGCGCCGGCATCAACCTCTCGAACTTCCTGCTGGTCTCCAGCCGCAGCCCGCAGGGCGAGCCGCAAGGCGTCTCGCCCGACATGGCCCGCGCCCTCGCCGACCTTCTCGGCACCGGCCTGCGCTATGTGCCCTATGAGAATCCCGGGCTGCTCGCCGATGCCGCGCCCTGCGACGAATGGGATGTCGGGCTGATCGGCGCCGAGCCGCAGCGGGCCGAGGCGATCAGCTTCACGCCGGCTTATGCCGAGATCGAGGCGACCTATCTGGTCCGCGAGGGCTCACCGCTGCGCGAGATCGCCGATGTCGATGCGCAGGGCGTCCGGATCGCCGTCAGCGGCCGCGCCGCCTATGGCCTCTGGCTCGACCGCAATATCCGCAAGGCCGAGCTCGTCCGCTCCGGCTCGCTCGACGATTCCGCTGCTGACTATGTCGCCAAGGAGCTCGATGCGCTGGCGGGCCTGCGGCCGCGCCTGCTCAAGGATGTCGTGGCGATCCCCGGCACGCGCATCCTCGATGGCCACTTCATGACCGTGCAGCAGGCAATCGGCGTCCCCAAGGCCAAGGCCGAGGCAGCCGACTACCTGGCGAAATTCGTCGCAGCGGCGAAAGAATCGGGCTTCGTCGCCGCGCTGATCGCCAAGCACGGCGTGCAGGGGCTGAGCGTCGCGCGCTGATGTCAGCCGTCATTCTCGGACGGAGCGCAGCGGAGATGCGAGAATCTCATGACGAGAAGGCGCTGATCGGAACCTCATCCTGCCTGAGATGCTCGGGTCGAGCCCGAGCATGACGGCTGGGTCACGTCCCGTCCGTCCCGGCACCGCAGACCAGCGCGCAGACCTTGCTGCCCGGCGCCGGCACGAAGCGCTTCGCCTGCAAGGCCGCGACCGCAGCCGCGCCGGACAGGTCCGCCGCGATACCAAATTCGAACCAGAGCGACTGCGCCGCCTGCTCCATCTCGGCGTCGCTGACCAGCACGATCTCGTCGACATGTTTCGCGACGGCCTCATAGATCGCCTGGTCGGTGCGCCGGCATGACATCGTCGCCACCCGCGTCTCGAGCTTGTCGAGCGTGACCAGCTTGCCGGCTTCGAGGCAGGCATGCAGCGTCGGCGAGCCATAGGGCTCGATGCCGATGATGCGCGTCTGCGGCCGCAGTGCCTTCACCGCGGTGGAGAGCCCGGTGATCAGCCCGCCGCCGCCGATCGCGACGAGGATGACGTCGACCTCGGGGATCTCGTCGAGGATGTCGAGGCCGAGCGTGCCCTGGCCGGCGACCACCACGGGATCGCTGAACGGATGGGCATAGGTCGCGCCTGTCTCCTTGGCATAGGCGAGCGCCGCGGCATTGGCGTCGTCCCAGACGGCGCCGACGATCTCGACCTCGGCGCCCCACTTCTTCAGCTTGGCGACCTTGTCGGCGACGACATTGGACGGCAGGAAGATCTTCGCCTTGGCGCCGAGCACATGGGCCGAGCGGGCGATGGCGAGCCCGTGATTGCCGCCGGACGCCGTGACGACGCCGCGGGCGAGCTCCTCGGCCGAAAGCGTCAGCAGGCGGTTCATCGCGCCGCGCGCCTTGAACGAGCCGGCCGCCTGCAGCAATTCGAGCTTCAGCGTCACCGTGCCGCCGAAATCCTCGCGCGAGCTAAGCTGGGCATAGGGCAGGGTCGGCGTCTTGCGGACATGCGGCGCGATCCGCCAGCGCGCCGCGCGGATGTCGTCGAGGCCGATCACGACAGCACCCCACGATAGGGCGCCGCGACGATCAGGCAGCAATTACCCGGCCGGACGCGGCCGGGCTGGCGCCTTCCATAGAGGATGCCGTCGGCGGCGTAGTGCAGCGTCTCCGGCGGGCGGGTCGGATCCCAGGTGCAATGGATCCTGCCCGCCGGCTGGCCGGCGCTGACCTTTTCGCCATTCGCATGGAAGGGCTCGAAGACGCCGTCCGCGGTGGCGTAGACGTAGGCGGCGGTGCCCGGCAGTTCGAGGACCTGCCCGTCGCCGCGGCGTGGCTCCGGCTTGTCGCGGGCGACGATGCCGAGATGGTCGAGCACATTCGCCACTCCGCGCCGGCAGAGCTTCAGCGCGTCGAGCGAGACGGTGCCGGCGCCCGCCATCTCGGTGCCGACGGTGACGAGCCCCTGGCGGCAGGCGGTCGCGGTGGCGGTACGCGGCTCGCCGAGATTGGAGATCACCACCGTCATCGGCGCGTCGAAGGCCTGCACGGCCGCGACATTGCGCTTGTGCAGCCCGGGATCATCGCTCGGCTCGACGATCGCGCTCGGGATGATGTCGAGCGAGGAGCCGCCGGAATGCAGGTCGAGGAAGGCGTCGCCCAGCGGCAGGATATGGTCGCTGACGAAGGCCGAGATCTGCTGGGTGATGGTGCCGCGCGGATCGCCGGGGAAGGTCCGGTTGAAATTGAGCCCGTCAACACTTGAGGTCCGCTTGCCCGCGATGACCGCATGGACATTGTTCGCCGGCATCAGGATGAGCCGCCCCTGAACCCGGCCGGGGTCGAGATCGCGGATCAGGTCGCAGATCGCAATCGGGCCCTCGTATTCGTCGCCATGGTTGCCGCCTTCGAGGATCGCAGTCGGCCCCGAGCCGTTCTTGATGATCGCGACGGGAATGCGCGTCGCGCCCCAGGCGTCGTCGTCAGGCGAGTGCGGGATCATCAGGAAGCCGACCTGCTTGCCGTCCTTCTCGGGATCGACGGTGAGGAAGGCACTGGACGGGCGTGGGGTCGGCTTCTGGCGGGGGCTGGTCATGGCGGGGCTCGGGAAAAGCGGGGCTCGGGATTGCAGGCACGAGCGCGGGGAACCCTCTCCCGGAGGGAGAGGGCAGGGTGAGGGGTAGGCAGCCGAACCAGTGAGGCGTTGCGCTCACCGCGCGCTCGGGTTCAGGCCAACGTTTCTGGACCGAACACCTCGCCCCTACCCCTCTCCTTCCAGGAGAGGGGTTCCCCGCGCCTTACGCGGGAAGCCTATTGCCGTTTTACAGCGTCGGCAGCGGGTCCATCGGCATGTCCAGGTACTTCTTGTGCAGCCGGTCGAGCTCGCCGTTCATCGAGGCGTAGAAGATGAAGCTGTCGAGCCACCGCACCAGATTATGCTGGTCCATCTGCACGCCCATATGCGCCGGGCTGCGGCGGATGACGAATTTGCGCTCGAACTCCTTGCTCGGGTTCTGCTTGGCCAGCGCCTGGGCGACGATCGAGTTGGTCGCGAGCAGGTCGGCCTGGCCGGTGATGTAGGCGGCGGCCGCAGTCGCATCGTCTTCGGTGCGCATCACGTTCGCCTTCGGCGCCGATTCCGTGATGGCGAGTTCCTGCGTCGTGCCCTTGGCGGCGGCGACGCGGTTCGAGCCGAGCGTCTCCGGGCTGGTCACATTGGCCGATTTCGCGCCGTAGACGGCGAGGAAAGTGTTGGCATAGGGCGCGGTGAACTGGATCTGCCGGGCGCGCTCCGGCGACAGGCCCATCACCGAGATGACGATGTCGACCTTGTCGGTGAGCAGGAAGGGAATCCGGTTGGCGCCGGTGATCTGCTGCATCTCCAGCTTCACGCCGAGGCCCTTGGCGACCATCTCGGCCAGCTCGATGTCGAAGCCGACAGCCTTGCGGTTGGCGTCCTGCGAGCCGAAGGGCGGCGCGTCGAGCGGCACGCCGATGCGCACCACGCCCTTGGACAGGATGTCCTGGAGCTTGTCGGCCTTGGCCTCGGCCGCTCCGAACGCAGCGATCGCCATCGCCGCCAGGCCTGCAAACAGTTTACGCATGATGTCCTCCCCTCGTGACTGAACTGGAACCGGTTTGTTTCCTCAGTGCAGCACCGCGCTGAGGAAAGTGGTGAGCTCGGGCGTCTTCGGCGCGGCAAGCACCGCCGCGGCCTGGCCTTCTTCGTGGATGCGGCCCTCGTGCATGAAGACGACACGCGAGCCGAACCTGCGGGCAAAACCCATTTCGTGGGTGACGAGCATCATGGTCATGCCCTCCTGCGCCACGGATTCGAGCACTTTCAGCACCTCGCCGGTGAGCTCCGGATCGAGCGCCGAGGTGACCTCGTCGAACAGCATCAGCTTCGGCCGCATGGCGAGCGAGCGCGCGATCGCGACGCGCTGCTGCTGGCCGCCGGAGAGCTGCGAGGGATAGGCGTCGAGCTTGTCCGCCAGCCCGACGCGGGCCAGCACCTCGCGGGCGACCTCGCGCGCCTCCTCCGGCTTCTGCTTCTTCACGACGCGTGGGGCGAGCGTGATGTTGTCGCTGACCGAGAGATGCGGGAACAGGTTGAATTGCTGGAAGACGATGCCGACTTCCTGCCTCAGCTTGCGCAGATCGGTCGCGGGATCGTTGACCTGCACGCCATCGATGCGGATCGTGCCGGCCTGAACCGGCTCCAGCCCGTTGACGCAGCGCAAGAGCGTGCTCTTGCCCGAGCCCGAGCGGCCGATCACGGCGACGACCTCGCCCTTCTCGATGTCGAGCGAGACGCCCTTCAGCACCTGGTTGGCGCCATAGCTCTTGCTGACGCCATGGATTTCAACGAGCGACATCGAGCTTCCGCTCGAGCGAGCGGCTCCATTGCGTGAGGGGGAAGCACATCGCGAAGTAGATGCAGGCGACGGTGATGTAGACGGCGAAGGGCTTGTAGGTGCCGGCCGCGGTGAGCTGGCCTTCGCGGGTGAGCTCGACGAAGCCGATCACCGCCGCGAGCGAGGTGTTCTTGATCAGCTGGACGAGGAAGCCGACCGTCGGCGGGATCGCGATCCGGATCGATTGCGGGATGATCACGCAGCGCAGCTGCTCGGCCAGCGAGAGCCCGAGCGAGGCGCCCGCCTCCCATTGCGTTTTCGCGATCGAGACCAGAGCCCCCCGCCAGATCTCGCCGAGGAAGGCCGAGCCGTAGACCGAGAAGGCGACGGCCGCCGCGATCCAGGGATTGACCGAGATGCCGGCGAGCGGCAGGCCGAAGAAGATCAGGAACAGCCAGACCAAGAGCGGCGTGCCCTGGACCAATTGGATATAGGTCGCCGAGAACCAGCGCAGCGGCGCGACCGGCAGGATCCGCATGATCGCGAGCGCAAGGCCGAGCACTGCCGAGCCGGCGAAGGCGACCGCGGTCAGCGCGATCGTCCAGCGCGCCGCGGCGATCAGGTACATCACGTCGATGAGGCCGAATTCGCGGATCATCGCACGAACACCAGGCGGTAGATCAGGGCGAACAGGCCGCGGAAGCCGATGGCGAGCGCCAGATAGAGCACGCCGATTACCGTATAGACCTCGAAATCCCTGAAGGTGCGCGACTGCACGATCGACGCCGCGTGGAACAGGTCCTGCACCGAGATCTGCGAGGCGACGCTGGTCGCCAGCATCAGCAGCACGAACTGGCTGGCGAGCGCCGGGAACATCGCCTTCAGCGCCGGGAAGACGACGATGTAGCGGAAGACCTGCAGGCCGGAGAGCCCGAGCGAGTGGCCGGCCTCGATCTGCGCCTTCGGCACGGCCTCCAAGCCCGCACGGACGATCTCGGTGGTGTAGGCGCCGAGATTGATCACGAGCGCGATCATCGCCGCCGTCAGCCCATCGAGCCTGACGCCGAAGCTCGGCAGGCCGAAAAAGATCAGGAAGAGCTGCACCAGCAGCGGCGTGTTGCGGATGATCTCGACATAGGCGCCGACGATGCGGCGCAGCCAGGCCGGGCCATAGGTGCGCGCGGCGGCGCAGAGGATGCCGATCAGGAGTCCGCCGACCATCGCGACGGCGGAGAGCAGCAGCGTGATCCAGACGCCGTCGAGAATGGACTGCCAGGCCGCAAAGACGTCGCGAAACTGGAGCCCATACTTCATCGCCGTCAGCCCTTTGGCTGCGGGCCATGGGCCCGCCGTCCGGATACGCTGGACGGATGTTGCGGCGATGCGCTCATGTTTCTCCCTCTTTACCCGGAGGCTAGTTTGGCTTCTTATTTGATGTCAAGCTTCATATATGAAACAGGCGCAGCATGAGCGTTCTTCCCGAAGCCGACCCTGACGAGAAGGCGGCCTATGCGGCCCCTGCCCTGGAGAAGGGTCTCGACATCCTCGAACTCCTGGCAGAGACCGGCGAGCCGCTCTCGACCCGCGTCATCGCCGAGCGATTGCAGCGCTCGAAGAGCGAGATCTTCCGCATGGTCTTCGTGCTGCAGCAGCGCGGCTATCTCGAGCGCGAGCCCGGAACCGACCGGCTCGGCCTGTCGCGGCGCCTGTTCGACCTCGGGATCAGGACACCGGGCGGCAAGCAACTCACTTCGGTCGTGCTGCCGCTGATGGAGCGCTTCAGCGAGGAGAGCGGCCAGGCCGCCCATCTCGTCGTGCTGAGCCGGGCACAGACCGTGGTGCTCGCCACCACTGCCGGCCATCTCGACGCCAGCGTCATCGTCCGCCCCGGCTATGGCCGCCCGGCGCTCGACGCCAATTCCGGCCTGCTGATCCTCGCCTTCCAGTCGGAGGCGCGCCGGCGCGGGCTGATGCGCGAGGCGCCGCCCGAGACCAGGCAGCGGCTCGACGATCCTGAGACCCAGGCCGCGCTCGCCGAGGTCCGGGCGCTGGGCCATCGCATCGCAGCGAGCCGCGACATCCTCGCCGTCACCGACATCGCCTGCCCGGTGATCGGCCCGGCCGGCCATGCCGAGGCGGCGATCCTGGTGCCCTGCCTGCAGCGCCACGGCGTCGAGACGAACGAGGCCGCCATCCTGCTCGCGCTCAAGGCCTGCGCCGCCGAGGCGGGACTGCGCCTGCCCTTTGGCTAGCACTGATCCGGAAAACCCACGAGCTAACCCGGAAAACCCGCGCAATTGCCGCGCAACCACCCGAACACGGCCATACACTCTCCAAGATTGCTGGCGATTTTGCCTCTGATCGCAGCAACCGCCACGGAGGAGGACGATATGGCCGAGACCGCGACGAACCCGCAGACCATGGTGATGACCGATCCGGAGTGGATCGCGCTGGAGAGCATCAGCGAAGAGACACGCCGCTTCATCTTCGGCGAGGCGATGCTGCGCCTGCTTCAGGGTCGCGGCCTGGCTGAGCCCGGCGACGAACTCTGGAAGGTCACCCCCCAGGGCCAGCAGGCGCTCGAAGCCCGCAGCCACTGATCCTCCAATCCAGTTTCACGTCAAACACGTCGTCCCGGGTGCCCTCAACGGTCACTCGGGACGATCTCGTTAAGGCTCGAGTCCGTAGACGGTTGCAAGCACCGGCCGTGCAGCCCATCTCAGCGCTACGCCAGTTCGCTTACGCTTCCGGGACCTGACGCATGAAACGCCCCGTCACCATCACCATCTCGCATTCGCTCGGCCGCGAGGCGGCGCGCCAGCGGTTGCAGGGCGGCGTCGGCAGGGTCCGCGACAAGCTCGGCGGCTTCGGCATGCAACTCGTCGAGGAGAATTGGCAGGGCGACACGCTGCAATTCGGCGTCGCCGCGCTCGGTCATACCGTCAGCGGCAGGATCGAGGTCGAGGACGCTCTGGTCCGCGTCGAGGTGATGCTCCCCCTGATGCTCGCCATCTTCGCCGAGAAGCTGAAGCTCAGCGTCGAGAAGCAGGCCCAGATCCTGCTGGAGCACAAGCCGACCAAGGCCTGACACCTTCCTGACCCATCATGTCGCAGCCTTCCTGCGACTTTTGTTCACCATCGAAGGTTGAATTCCCCCGCCGCGATCCGCAAAGTCGCTGCGCCCCCCTTTTCCCGCCTGCCCACCGGAGACCCATGCATCACGGCCCATTGATCGCCATCATCGTCATGGGCCTCGGCCTCGCCTTCGTGTTCGGGGCGCTGGCACAGAAGTTCAGGGTTTCTCCGCTCGTCGGCTATCTCCTCGCAGGCGTCGCGGTCGGGCCATTCACCCCCGGTTTCGTCGCCGACCAAAACCTCGCCAACGACCTCGCCGAAATCGGCGTGATCCTGCTGATGTTCGGCGTCGGCCTGCATTTCTCGCTGAAGGACCTGCTTTCGGTTAAAGCCATCGCGGTGCCGGGCGCGCTGGTGCAGATCGGCACTGCGACCCTGCTCGGCCTCGGTCTCGCTTTGCTGCTCGGCTGGACCGTGCCCGCCGGCCTCGTCTTCGGCCTGGCGCTCTCTGTCGCCAGTACGGTCGTGCTGCTGCGCGCCCTGCAGGAGCGCCGCATCGTCCAGACCGAGAAGGGCAAGATCGCCGTCGGCTGGCTGATCGTCGAGGACCTCGCAATGGTCCTGGCGCTGGTGATGATCCCGGCGGTCGCGGACGTGCTGAACGGGGGCTCCGGCGCCGCTTCCGGCGGCGGGCCGCTGGCCACCCGTTTCGACCTCGGGCTCTGGGGCGTGCTCGGCCTGACGCTCGCCAAGGTCGCCGCCTTCGTCGCCTTCATGCTGATCGTCGGGCGCCGGCTGATCCCCTGGATCCTGCACTGGGTCGCTCATACCGGCTCGCGTGAGCTCTTCCGCCTCGCAGTGCTGGCGATCGCGCTCGGCGTCGCCTATCTCGCCGCCAGCCTGTTCGGCGTCTCCTTCGCGCTCGGCGCCTTCTTCGCCGGCATGATCCTCAGCGAATCGCCGCTCAGCCATCGCGCTGCTGAGGAATCGCTACCGCTGCGCGACGCCTTCGCCGTGCTGTTCTTCGTCTCGGTCGGCATGCTGTTCGACCCCGGCATCCTGCTGCGCGCGCCACTGCCGCTGATCGCGACCATCGCCATCATCCTGTTCGGCAAGACCCTGGCGGCCTGGCTGATCGTGCGCGCCTTCGGCAAGCCCGATCAGGTCGCGCTGACGATCTCGGCGAGCCTGGCCCAGATCGGCGAGTTCTCCTTCATCCTGGCCGGGCTCGGCGTCTCCCTGAAGCTGCTGCCGGAGCAGGGTCGCGACCTGATCCTCGCCGGCGCGATCTTCTCGATCGTGCTCAACCCGCTGATGTTCAAGCTGGTCGACCGCTTCGCCCCGCCCGACCCTGCGCCGGCCAAGCCCAAGCCGGCCGAAGCCGCGCCCAATCCTCAACCGGAAGCACCAGCCGAAGCGCCGGAACCAGAGCCTACGCCCGCTCTCGAACGCGACATCGTCCCGACCGAACTCTCCGATCACATCATCGTCGTCGGCTATGGCCGCGTTGGCTCGCTGCTCGGCGCCGGCCTTGCGGCCATGGGCGAGAAACTCCTGGTGATCGAGGACCAGGATGACGGCGTCGCCGCCGCCCGCCGCGATGGCGCCGAGGTGCTCGTCGGCAATGCCGCCGACCCCGAAGTGCTCGGCGCCGCAGGCCTTGCGCGGGCAAAGCGCCTTTTCGTCGCCATCCCTGGAAGTTTCGAGGCCGGTCAGGTCTGCGAGCAGGCGCGCAAGCAGAATCCGAACCTGCCGATCATCGCCCGCGCCCACTCGCTGGCCGAGGTCGAGCACCTCAAGGAATGCGGGGCGAGCCGCACCATCATGGGCGAGGCCGAGATCGCCCGCGCCATGCTGGCCCTTTGCGGCAGGAAGGGCGAGGAGCCGGCTCCCAGCACGCCGAATGCGGCTTGAACTAGCTCTCGCCGTCCATCAGCGGGTGCAGGTCGCGCACCATGCTCTTCAGCCGCTCGTCGAGGACATGGGTGTAGATCTGCGTCGTCGCGATGTCGGCATGGCCCAAAAGCTCCTGCACGACGCGCAGGTCCGCGCCGTTCTGCAGGAGATGGCTGGCGAAGGCATGGCGCAGCACATGCGGCGAGACCTTCGCCGGCGACAGGCCGGCTGCGGCCGCCAGCGATTTGAGATCGCGACCGAAGGCCTGGCGGGTCAGATGCCCGCTCTCGCCGTCTGAAGGAAACAGCCAGCGCCCATCTGCTGCGCCGTGCTCGCGTAGCAGAGCAAGATGCGCCGTGGCTGCGATGCGTGCTGC
The DNA here is from genome assembly GCF_058986765.1 of Allobosea sp. GW821-FHT03A12. NCBI lineage: Bacteria > Pseudomonadati > Pseudomonadota > Alphaproteobacteria > Hyphomicrobiales > Alloboseaceae > Allobosea > Allobosea sp. GW821-FHT03A12. The sequence goes on along the minus strand of NZ_JBYSVZ010000001.1, from coordinate 426,672 downwards.
CTCGTTCAGCGGCACCAGCCGGTCCTTGTCGCCCTTGCCGCGTACGACCAGGAAGCGCTCGCGCGTCGTCGCGGCCGAGAGCGGCAGTGCGATCAGTTCGGAGACGCGCAGGCCGGTGGCGTAGAGCATCTCGATCAGGCAGCGCATCCTGACCGTGCGTGCGCGTGCCGCCGGCGAGAGCCCCTCCTGTTCCGCCATCTGCTGGGCCGTGCCGATCAGCTTGTCGACCTCGGCGACGCTGAGCACCTTTGGGAGCGGCCGGCCGAGCCGCGGCCCCTCGATCGCAGCGGTCGGATCGGTGCCGGCGAGGCTTTCCGTGTAGAGGAAGCGATGGAACTGCCTGACGGCCGAGAGCCGACGCGCCGCCGAGGAGGCTTTCAGCCCGCGTTCCGACAGCTCGACCAGATAAGCCCGGATATCGTCCGCCGTAGCCGCGGCCGGGCCACCCTGGCTCGCGGCGAAACCAAGATAGTCATCGAGGTCGCGCTCATAGGCTTCAAGCGTGTTCTTGGCCGCGCCGCGCTCGGCCGCCAGCATGTCGAGGAAGCCGTTCAGCCAGGAGCGCGCCTGCTTGCTCATTTCTGCAGCTTCGAGGGCGGCACGATCTCGACCATCTCACGCGGCTCCGGCTTCACGAAGGTGACCAGCGCGATCATGCCGCCATAGACCAGCCCGGCGATGACAGCCAGGAACGTCAAGAACTTGAACAGCGTCGGCACGGCCGGCGATTCCCCATGCACCCCAATCCGTTATTTCTGATTGGAGGCGTCGGACGCAAGGGCGGAACCGGCGATCTCTGCAAGCTGCAGCCCGCGCAGGCTGTTGCCGACGAACCAGCGGCCGGCCTGCCGGAGGTCGTCGAGCCGCAGTGGCGCCTCGCGCGCAGCACCGGTGTCGATGAGTTCCCGGCGCAGCACGCCCGGCAGCAGGCCATGCTCCAGCGGCGGCGTCAGCAGCACTCCGTCGCGCTCGACGAAAATCGTGCTGCGGCTGGTCTCGGTGACGAAGCCCTGCCGGTTGAGCAGCAGCGCATCGTCGCAGCCTTGCGACATCGCCTCGGCGAAGGCCTGCTCATAGATCGCCCGTCGCGTCGTCTTGTGGCGCAGGAAGGGATCGCCGGCATCGACGCGCTGGCTGGCGATGGCAATGCGGAGCGCATCATCAGCCGCAGGCGGCATCGGCGCCGTGGTGATCTGAAGCGAGCCATCGCGGCGCAGTTCGCAGCGGACGCGACGCTCCTTCCCGGCGGGGAATGACGCTTCAACCTCGGCGAGCTGCGCGAGCACCTTCTCTCGATCGAACCGGAAGTCGAGCGCTGCCGCCGACACGGCCAGGCGTTCGAGGTGTAACGCCAAACGGACATAGCCGCCCGACCAACGCAGTGTCTCGATCAGCCCGTAATCCTCAGCGAGATCGGTCAGCACCCGCGCCTTCAGCCTGCACTCCGCATATTCCTCGGCCGGCCCGGAATCGACGACGATGCCGCCGCCGACGCCATAGACGCCCTCGCCTCCCGGCAGCAGCGTCGCAGTCCGGATCGCCACGTTGAAGCTGAGATCGCCATTCGGCGCGATCATGCCGAGCGAGCCGGTGTAGATATCGCGCGGCACGCCTTCCAGCTCGCGGATGATCTCCATCGCCCGCAGTTTTGGCGCACCGGTGACCGAACCGCAGGGGAACAGCGCCCGCATCTGCTCCAGGAGCGACAATCCTGGCCGCAATTGGCTGGTGACCGTCGAGGTCAGCGTGTGGAACCCCGGATAGGTCTCGACGCTGAACAACGCGGGAACCTTGACCGAGCCCCGCTCGCTGATCCGGCTGAGATCGTTGCGCAAGAGGTCGACGATCATCAGGTTCTCGGCCCGCTGCTTCGGATCGGCGCGCAGCGATGCCTTCGCCACCTCGTCGGCCGGCGCATCGAAGCCGCGTGCAGCTGTCCCTTTCATGGGTCGGGTAGTGGCACGCCCGCCTGCGGTCGCGATGAACAGTTCCGGCGAGACCGAGAGGATATTCGCGTCCCCCGTCGCGACCATGCCACCATGCGCGACCGGCTGGCTCGCCCTGAGCGCACCGTAGAGAGCGAGCGGGTCGCCGGCATAGCGGAAGCGGATCGGGAAGGTCAGGTTGACCTGATAGGCGTCGCCGGCATGGAGATAGTCGAGCACGCGCTGCACCGCCGCAGCATGGCCGGCCTCGTCCAGCCCGAACGTCAAATCCTCGAGCGGCGGCGGGCACCGCGCTGCGAAATCTCGATCGAGCGCCTCCGGCTCGATACTGCGCGGCGCCTCGAACAGGCCGAACCAGAGCAGCGGCAGGCTGCGTTGCGGCGGCATTCGCTCTGCCAGCCGCGGCTCGAAGGCATAGCCGAGCTCATAGGAGAGGAAGCCAGCCGCGTGCAGGCCATGCGCCAGTCCAGCCTCGATCCGGGCGAAAGCATTGGCGATTTCGGAGGGTTCGCTGGCCGCGACGATCTCGGCGGGGTCGGCGAAGAGCAGCGCCTGCCCTGCTCCGCTGCGATCCTCCAGCAGCACGAAGGGCGCCCGCAACGCGGCGATCCCGCAATCCTCTCCGGCCACCGGCATCACGTGCTCACCACCCCCATCGCGGCGCTACGAGCCCGACGAAGCCGTCGAGGTCAAGCCGCAGCGCAAGGCACATGGCGGTACCGCGATCCTCATGCTAGAGCGGGCTCAAGGAATTCATTTGATGACGATGGCGGAAACGATCGAACAGGTGGACCGCATCGCTCTGCGCGCCGCACTCGGCGGGCGAGCCGTGGTGCTGGTGGGCATGATGGGTTCGGGCAAGAGCGCGACCGGCAAGCGCCTCGGCGCCCGGCTCGGCCTGCCCTTCGTCGACGCCGATACCGAGATCGAGACCGCCGCCGGCATGACGATCCCGGAGATCTTCGCCCAGCGCGGCGAGAGCGAGTTCCGCGACGGTGAGCGCCGCGTCATCGCCCGCATCCTGACGACGCGCGCCCCGCTGGTGCTGGCGACCGGCGGCGGCGCCTTCATGAACGCCGAGACCCGCGCCCGCATCGCCGAACTCGGCGTCTCGATCTGGCTCAAGGCCGAGTTCGACGTGCTGATGCGCCGCGTCCGCAAGCGCAGCAACCGGCCGCTGCTGCAAACCGCCGATCCCGAGGCGACCATGCGCCGGATGCTGGCCGAGCGCGAACCGGTCTATGCACTCGCCGACATCACGCTGATCTCGCGCGACGATCCGCACGAAGTCGTGGTCGAAGACGCGATGGCGGCGCTCGATCGCCGCCTGCGCCAGGAAGGCAAGGAATGAACGCTATGGCCCCGGCTGCGCCCGCAGCGGAACGGATCGTCGTGCCGGTCGCGCTGGCCGAGCGCTCCTATGACATCCTGATCGGCCGCCATCAGCTCTGCGAGGCGGCTGAGGTGATCGCGCACCGCTTTCCCGGCGCCCGCGCCGCCATCGTCACCGACGAGAACCTCGCCGCGTTGCATGCGCCGGCGCTCGAATCCTGCCTGCACCAGGCCGGCGTCACCACGACGCGCCTGACCGTGCCGCCTGGCGAGGCGACGAAGTCCTATGCCCGCTTCATCGAGCTCTGCGACGGCCTGCTCGCCGCCAAGATCGAGCGCAACGACCTCGTCATCGCGCTTGGCGGCGGCGTCGTCGGCGATCTCTCAGGCTTCGCCGCCTCGGTGCTGCGCCGCGGCGTGCGGCTGGTGCAGATCCCGACCAGCCTGCTCGCCCAGGTCGATTCCTCCGTCGGCGGCAAGACCGGCATCAATTCCAGCCATGGCAAGAACCTGATCGGCGCCTTCCACCAGCCGGCGCTGGTGGTTTGCGACACCGCCTTGCTCGATACGCTGAGCGAGCGCGAGTTCAAGGCCGGCTATGCCGAGGTGGTGAAGTACGGGCTGATCGACGATCCCGCTTTCTTCGACTGGTGCGAGGTCAACTGGCGCCGCGTCATGGAAGGCGGGCCGGAGCGCGACCATGCGGTCGCGACCGCCTGCCGGGCCAAGGCCGCGGTGGTGGCGCGCGACGAGCGCGAGGATGGCGACAGGGCCCTGCTCAATCTCGGCCACACCTTCGCCCATGCGCTGGAGCGCCTGACCCGCTACGATTCCAGCCGGCTCGTCCATGGCGAGGCGGTCGCGATCGGGCTTTGCCTCGCCTTCCGCTTCTCGCAGCGGCTCGGCCTCTGCCCGGGCCAGGATGCCGGCCGCGTCGCCGCCCATCTTGCCGCCGTCGGCCTGCCGACCCGGCTGCAGGACGTGCCCGGCGGCACCGGCACGGCCGCCGAGATCGTCGAGGCGATGACCCAGGACAAGAAGGTCAAGCGCGGCGCGCTGACCTTCATCCTGGCCCATGGCATCGGCAGGAGCTTCATCGCGCCCGGCGTCGCTGCCGAGGCGGCGCATGACTTCATCGAAAGCGAACTCGCGGGAACCTGAGCGCTTCCTCCATGGTCGCCATCCCGCATCTCGATCCCTGGCTCGCCATCGCCGTCGTCGCGCTCGGCGTGTTCCTGACCGGCTTCCTCGCCGCAGCCGATGCGGCGCTGCATGCGATCTCGCGCGCCAAGCTCGTTCAGCAGGAGAAAGCCGGCAGCCGCCGCGCCGCGATCGCGCTGCGCGTGCTCGGCGATCGCGAGCGATTGAGCGGCGTCTTCCTGCTGGCGCGGACGCTGGTGAAGACCGCGACGGCGAGTTTTGCCGCCTATGCGGCGCTCGCTTCCTTCGGCGTCAGCGGCGCGGCCTGCCTTGCGATCGCGGTCGCGCTGATCGTCGTCGTGCTCGGCGAACTCGCCCCGCGCATGGCTGCGGTCGCGGAGCCTGAGCGGATGGCGCTCAAGCTAGTGCGGCCGGTGGCGCGCCTGCTCGCTTTGCTCGGTCCGCCGGTCCGGCTGATGCAATGGTTCGCCCGCCGTTCGCTCGGCCTGTTCGGCCTGCGGATCGACTCGCAGCGCCCGGTACTGGCGATCGACGAGATCCTGCGCGACCAGGTCGAGCTGATGCGCCAGGAAGGCACCGTCGAGAAGGCCGATGGCGACATGGTCAGCGGCCTGCTCGACCTGAAGCAGCTCGAAGTCGCCGATGTGATGATCCACCGCACCAAGATGCGCACGATCAATCTCGATCTCGGGCCGGAGACGATCGTGCGCGAGGTGCTGGCCTCGCCCTATACCCGCATGCCGCTCTGGCGCGACAAGCCCGAGAACATCGTCGGCATCCTGCACGCCAAGGACCTGCTGCGCGCGCTCGACGCCGCTGGCGGCGACGCCTGCAAGCTCGATGTCGCGCAGATCGCGCTGGAGCCCTGGTTCGTGCCGGTGAACACGCCGCTGCCCGAGCAGCTCAAGGCCTTCCTCGCCCGCAAGACGCATTTCGCCCTTACGGTCGACGAATATGGCGAGGTGATGGGGCTGGTCACACTGGAGGACATCCTCGAGGAGATCGTCGGCGACATCCGCGACGAGCACGACGTCGCCGTGCCCGGCCTGCGCCAGCAGCCGGACGGAGCCGTGATCGTCGATGGCGGCGTGCCGATCCGCGACCTCAATCGGGCGATGGACTGGCAATTGCCCGACGACGAGGCGACGACGATCGCCGGGCTCGTCATCCACGAAGCCCGCGCCATCCCCGACGCCGGCCAGGCCTTCACCTTCCACGGCTTCCGCTTCGAGGTGATGCGCAAGAGCCGCAACCGGCTGACCGCGCTCCGGGTCGCACCGGCCGGCAACGGCACGCATGAGCTGGAGCCTGCGACCGCAGCCTGATGGTCGCCAGATCGCTCAGCCTGCAGGCTGCAGCCTGAGACGCAGCCTTGCGAGCAGCCTTGTGAAGATCCCGGCCTCGTCGCGAGCCCGCGCCAGGACGAGCCCTCCCTGGATCAGGGCCAGGATTTCCTCCGCCACCCCGTCCGGATCGGCATGGCCGCTGCGGGCGAGCGCGCCGGCGAGCGCATCCTGCCAGGCTGCGAAATAGCCGGCGATCCGCGCGGCGAAGCGCTCGCGCGAATCGGCCAGAGCCAGCGCCCCGACCAGGCAGATGCGTCGGCCCGAACGAAAATAGCCATCGACCGCGACGAGCATCGCCTCGATCGCCGCCGCGGCATCCTGGCCCTCGCGCAGAGGCCGGAACACCTTGGTCTCGAACCAGGCGTCGATCTCGTCGAGCACGGCCTTGGCCATCTCCTCCTTTCCCCCTGGAAAGAAGTGATAGAGGCTGCCCTTGCCGAGCCCGGTGCGCGTGCCGATCACCGACAGGCTCGCCGCCTCGAAACCGTGATCGCGAAAGATCTCGCCGAGTATCGGCAGCAGATCGGCCCGCTCGCTGATTCGTCTTGCCATTCGTCCTTATAGGCCGAGATCGCTCAGGCCGGGATGGTCGGCCGGGCGCGGGCCGGAGGCGTCCCAATGGAACTTCCGCGCCGCTTCCGCGATCGGCAGATCGTTGATGCTGGCATGGCGGCGAGCCATCAGCCCGTTCTCAGCGAACTCCCAGTTTTCATTGCCATAGGAGCGGTACCACTGCCCGGAATCGTCGCGCCATTCATAGGCGAAGCGCACGGCGATGCGGTTGCCGGTGAAGGCCCAGAGTTCCTTGATCAACCGATAGTCGAGCTCACGCTGCCATTTGCGGGCGAGGAAGGCTTCGATCGCCGCCCGGCCCTGGAAGATCTCGGCCCGGTTCCGCCAGCGTGAATCTTCGGTATAGGCCAGCGCAACCCGTGCTGGATTACGTCCGTTCCAGCCATCCTCCGCAGCTCTCACCTTGAGGATCGCGGTATCCTCGCTGAACGGTGGAAAGGGCGGCCGTGCTTCGCTCATGGCAAATCTCCTGTACCAATCGGTAAAGATTGTACTGATTGGTACAGATAGAAACCTGCCTCGTCAATGGCAGCCGGCCGGCCTCGCCGTCAGGGGCTGAACACCAGCACCAGGAAGACGAAGAACACCGAGAGGTGCACCGCCCCCTCCAGCATCGTGGTGCGCGTGCCGGTGAAGGTCAGCGTGCTCAGGAACAAGGTCATCGACAGGATGACCATGTTGGTGCCAGAGAGGCCGAGCACGACCTTCTCGTCGGTGAGGACGCCGATGAGCAGGACGGCCGGGACCGTCAGGCCCAAGGTCGAGGCTGCGGCCCCCAGGCAGAGATTGACCGCGCGCTGCAGCTGGTTCGCGTTGATCGCGCGCAGCGCCGCGATGCATTCGGGCGTGAACACCACCATCGCGATCAGGATGCCGCCGAGCGCCGCCGGGGCGCCGAGGCGCACGATGCCGTAATCGAGCACCCCGGCGAGGCTCTTCGCCAGGATCACGATCGGCAGGATGTTCGCGAGCAGCAGCAGGACATGGGAGCGGATCGAACCGTCCGATGGCGCGTGCGACGGCTCGCCCTCTGGCTCAGCGGCGGGCGCAGGCTGCAAGGCCGCCTCGGCCTCGGGCTTCGGCTGCATCCTGGCCCGGGCATAGGCCGCGCCATAGGGCACGTTCGCCTCGCTCGCCGGCTCCATGAAGAAGACGCTGTGCCGGCCCGTCTGCAGGATCAGGAAGACGGCGTAGAGCGACAGAGTGAACAGCGAGAAGGCGATCGACTGGAAGGTCGTCAGCGTGCCGTCAGAGGTCGAGGTGGTGAAGTTCGGCAGCACCAGCGGGATCAGCGTCAGCGGGATGATCACCGCGAGATAGGCGGAGGCGCCCTTGAGGTTGTAGCCCTGCGAGAAATGCCTGAGGCCGCCGATCAGGAGGCCGATGCCGACGACGCCGTTGAGCACGATCATCAGCACCGCGAACATGGTGTCGCGCCCGAGCGTCGGTGCGCCCTTGGCTCCCAGCATGACCGCCGAGATCAGCGCCACCTCGATGATGACGATCGCGAGCGTCAGGATCAGCGTGCCATAGGGTTCGCCGAGCCGGTGCGCCAGCTCCTCGGCCTCGTGCACCACGCCGAAGGCCGACCAGATGATGATGCCCAGCAGCCAGGCGAAGATCAGCAGCGACGGCAGGGGGGTGCCGAGCTGCGCGAGCAGAGTGCCACCGAAAAGCTGGAAGGCTGCGACCGAGGCCCAGGCGCAGGCGAGGCGGGCGATCATCATGTCTGGCAATGGATCCGTCGTTGGAAAAGGAGACCGGCGAATAGATGCCGAAAATGATCTCACAACGGCGGGGTTGTGACACGCGATTGTTGCCTTGTGCCGTCCTGCTCCTCGCAAAGACGCCACAAAGCACAGCGAGACGGACATGATGAGCGCATTCGATCTTCGCCCCGGCTCTCTCGCTGCCCTCGCAAGCGTCATTCTCCTTGCCGGAACGAGCGCGTCGCCAGCTCAGCCCGAACCAACCTTCCGCGCGAGCTGCAGCGAGTTGCGCACCGCACTGAAGTCACTGGCCGGCAAGGAAGGCGAGCTCGTCACGATCGAGGTCGAAGGCCCTCTGACGATGGTCAAGACGGGCGCCGGCGTGACCTATCTCGGCCTTTGCCAGGCACCGAATCCGCAGGTGCTCTGCGTCACCTATGACAGCAATGGTCGCAAGGCCGGCGAACGCGTCGTGGTCAGCGGCAGCTGGGAGCAGGTCGGGCCCGATCATGTGAAGCTCGACCCGTGCCTGCATTTCATACCGGGCGAACCGGAGCCCTGAGGGTCAACCAAGCTTCGCCAGGAAATCGGTCGCCTTGTACCCCTCCGGCACGCCTTCAACCATGATCGCCGCGCTGCGCGAATTGCGCGTCCTGAGCGGCAGGATCGCCTGATAGGCTGGCGAGGCGTACCAGTTGCGCGCCGCCCCGATGTCCGGGAAAGCGATGACCACGAGGTCGCCCTCCCACGGCTCCTCGATGACCTCCGGCGTCACGCCATGGATCAGGAAGCGGCCACCGAACGGCGCGAGGGTCTCGTCGATGCGCCGGATGTAGTCGACGATCTCGGCATTGAGATCGACGTCGCGCAGATGGGCGATGGCATAGGCGGTCATGATGGTCTCCTCGTTCGCGAAACGGCCGATGCGGCCGATGTCCCGGGGACCATGCCCGCCGAGACGCGGCGGGTCGATTACGCCAGGGGTAATCGAAACCGCGCCGCTTCAGCGCTTGGCGAAAGCGTCGAGGATGGCGGCGCCTTCGGCACCAGCCTTGCCGCGCCAATCCTCGACCGCGGCCTTGCCTGCCGTCCCGAGCCGCTGGGTCAGCTCGGCCGGCAGCTTCGCATGGATGGTGACGCCATTGGCGCGCATGCGGGCATAGTTCTCGTCGAGCCGCGTCCGGATCGCCCCCCATTGCCGCCGCTCGGTCTCGGCCGCAGCCTCGTCGACGACCAGCCGGAGATCGGCCGGCAGTGCCTCGTAGGCGGCGAGATTGACCGTCGCCAGCGAGATCGGCAGCGCGTAGTTCACCTCGCTGAAATGCGGCAGGAACTGCCAGAGATTGCGGCCCGCGCCGCCGTCGCCCGAGGACAGCACCGCCGTGACCGAGCCGTCCTTCACCTTCGGCATCGCATCGGCGAAGGACAGGTTGACCGCCTTGGCGCCGGCATTGTCCATCACCGTGGTCGAGGTCGCGTCATAGGTGCGGATCGGCAGGCCAACGAGGTGCTTGGCCGCGATCACCGGCTCCTTCGACCAGATGCCGGAGGCCGGCCAGGGCGTGGTGTAGAGGATAAGCTGGCCATAGCCGGCGAAAACCTTGGCATAGGCCGGCCGGGCGAGATCGGTCAGGCGCCTGGCATCCTCGATCGAGGTCGCCAGGAAGGGCAGCGAAGACAGGCCGAAGAGCGGATGCACGGCGCCGAGCGCCCCGGCGAAGGCATCGCCGGCCGCGACCTTCCCCTCCTGGACGGCGGCGACCATGCCGGCCGACTTGATCCCCTTTGCGGCGTCGAAACTCGGGTTGATCGTCAATCGCCCGCCCGAGCGCTCGTTCACCAGTTTGGCAAAGGTCGTAACGCCTTCGCCCGGGATGGCGCTGGCGGGATACTCGGTCGGCATTTCCCAGACCGTCTGGGCGACAGCGGCGGGCACCGGCGACATGATCAGAGCCAGCGCACAGGCAGGCAAAAAGCGTGTCATGGACGGGCCTCCGTGTTGATCAGGCGGTGGAGCGAGTTTCGCGCGGAATGCCCGGGATCGGCGCGATCAGCCGTCGACGATGCCCTTGCTTGCCAGAGACGACGGCTGGGGCGCGACAGGCTTGTCCGTCACCAGATACTGCGCCCGCGCCAGCGCGGCGAAGCGCCCGCCCTTGGCGACCAGCTCCTCGAAGGAGCCCATCTCGATCACCCTGCCCTGCTCGAACACCAGGATGCGGTCGGCATTGCGGATGGTGGCGAGCCGGTGTGCGATGACGAAGGTGGTACGACCCTTCATCACCTCGTCGAGCGCTTTTTGCAGCTTGACCTCGGTCGCCGCGTCGAGCGCCGAGGTCGCCTCGTCGAGGATCAGGATCGGCGGGTTCTTCAGCAGCGCCCGCGCGATCGACAGGCGCTGGCGCTCGCCACCGGAGAGCGTGCGGCCGCGCTCGCCGACGATGGTGTCGAGCCCGTCGCTCTGGCGCGCCATCACCTCGGTCGCCTGAGCCCGGTCGAGGGCTTCCATCATCTCGGCATCGGTCGCGTCCGGCTTGCCGACGGTCAGGTTCTCGCGGATCGAACGCGCGAACAGCATCGGCTCCTGGAAGACGACGCCGATATTGCGCCGGAGCGAGAGCAGCGAGATATCGCGGATGTCGCGGCCATCGGCGAGGATGCGGCCCGATTGCGGATCGAAGGCGCGATGCAGCAGGCCGAGCGTGGTCGACTTGCCCGAGCCGGTCGAGCCGACGATGGCGATGGTCTCGCCGGGTCTGACCTCGAAGGAGACGTCGGCGACCGCGGCGCGCTTGCCGTCATAGGAGAAGGAGACGTCGTCGAAGGCGATACGGCCCTCGAGCCGGCCGGCATCGGGCGCGCCGGGGACGTCGCGCACCGCCGGCAGCGTGTCGATCACCTCGAAGAACTCGCGCATCTTCGGCGCCTGCATGAAGATGAAGTTCACGAAGGCGACGATCTGCTCGAGCCGACCGACCAGCATGGTCGCGAAGCCCATGAAGGTGACGATCTCGCCGACCGTGGTCAGCCCCTGCATCAGGAGCCAGGTGCCGACGACGAAGATCGAGAGCACGGTCAGCGTCGCCGAGGCGCGGGTGGCGACGGTCGCGACCGCCCACCAGGTCAGCACCGGGATCTGCGCTTCGAGCAGGCTGGTGATCGTATTGCGCAGCCCGCGGACCTCGGCCTCGATCCGGGTGAAGCTCTGGATCACCGGCACGTTGCCGAGCGCGTCGGAGGCGCGTTCGGCGAGGCTGGAATGATAGGCCTCGACATTGCTTTGCAATTTGTCGGTCTTGCGCAGCACGAAGGCGGTGAGCGTGCCGAACAGCACGACGAGGAAGATCAGCACCAGGCCGAGCTGCCAGTTCTTCCAGAGCGTGAACGGCAGGAGGATGAAGAGCGCGACGAAGCTGGCGCAATGCTCGCGGAAGAAGGAGAGCCAGAGCGCCCACATGCCGCTGGTGCCCTCCAGCATCACCTTGAGCACGCGGCCGGAATGGGTCTGCGTGTGATAGGCGAGCGGCAGGGTCAGCGCGTGCTCGAAATAATTCGCCATCACCGCAAGGCGGCGGCGATGCGCCAGCCGGTCGGCGAAGAGCGCAACGAAGACGCCGGCGCCGATATTGAACAGGCCGAAGCCGACCCAGGCGGCGAGCAAGGTGCTGATATCGGCCCAGCCCGGGCGCGTACCGGCGGTCTGCAGGCTGGTCAGCTTGTCGATCAGCGCGCCGAACAGCATCGGCTCGGCGAAGGCGGCACCCGCCAGCGCGATATTGGCGATGGCGAGGATGAGCCCGAGGCGCCGTTCCGGGCCGAGCTCACCGAGGACGCGGGCGTAGATCGCAAGCAGAGACATTGCCGAAAGCTTTAGCCGAGGCTGCGGCGTGAGCAAGCCCTCTGCCTTGACGCTTCATTCATTCGTCGCTCCTTATCGTTTCCGCAAATGGGTGGACACCCTCTATCTCGCCTTCAACGGCCGCGTCGGCATCGTGCTCAAGGCGAACGCGCCGCCGCTCGTCGGCGCCAGGCCCTGAGGCGCGCAATGCCGTGCCCGGCGATCGGTAGACGAGCGCTGGCCGCCGCCTTGCTCGTGTTCGTCTCGCGCCCCGTCAATGCCGAGCCCCTGCCCGCAGGCTTCGTGCGCCTGCGCGAACTCGCACCGGCGATCGTGCAGGACATCCGCTACGCGACACCGTTCAATTTCACCGGGGCGGTCGTGCCCGGCTATGGCCGGGGCGAATGCGTGCTGACGCACGAAGCGGCGGAGGCACTGATCCGCGTCGAGCAGCGGCTCGCCCGGCAGGGCTATGGCTTGAAGCTGTTCGATTGCTACCGGCCGGCCCGGGCCGTCGCCGCCTTCAACGACTGGGTCAAGCGGCCGGGCGCGCCCGATCTCGGCCGCATCTTCCATCCCGGCATCGCCAGGGGCGATCTCGTCGCCAAGGGCTACATCGCCGGCAATTCGAGCCATTCGCGCGGCTCCACCGTCGATATCGGCCTCACCAGTGCCGGCGAGGCCGCCTTGCCGACGCCCACGGATGCCGGTCCCTGCGACGGTCCTCCCGCCATCCGCCCGCGCGAAAGCAGCCTCGATCTCGGCACGAGCTTCGACTGCTTCTCGGAGAAAAGCGCGCTTCGCCATTCCGGCGTCACGGCCGAGGCCCGCCGCAATCGCGAAACCCTCGCCGCCGCGATGAGCGCCGAAGGCTTCCGTGGCTACGGCAAGGAATGGTGGCACTTCACGCTGGCGAAGGAGCCGTTTCCGAGGACGTCCTTCGATTTCGCGATCGACTGACCGCTTCGGTCGCACCCGCTCAGGGCGCGACCACCAGCGCCCAGTAGACCTGGTATTTCGACCCCGGCGCATAGGCGGAGGCGATGCCCATCCGCGTCGCGTTCGGCGCCTTCATCACGCGGTCGTGCTGCGGCGAGTCGCGCCAGCCCGAGAAGGCCTCGGCGAGGCGGCGATAGCCAGCCGAGAGATTGGCCTCGGCGCCGGGCTGCCCGGATCGCGCCAGCCTCGCCTTCACCGCTTCAGCCTGCGCCGGCTTGTCGGCGGCAGCCATGGCGGCAGCCTCCTGCTCGGCCGCCTGCATCAGCTCCGGATCGAGCTTCAGCGCCCCCAGACCAGCGTTGAGCCGATAGGCCGAGATCGTCGCGCGCGCCGCTTCGGCATCGACCCTGGCCGAGGGTGAGCCGAGGTCGCGATAGAAGGCGGGCTGGGTCCGCACCGGCTCGGTGCAGCCGGCGAGGTTCAGCATCGAAAGGGCTGCGGCGAGCGCGGCAGGACAGCTCATCGATCGCAACCGCTGCTGCGCGGAGGGAGCGGAGGGAAGGCGCATCGCATCAGTCCTTGGTCTCGTCCTTGCCGCCCGTCGCGGCCGGTTCTGGTTTGGCGGGCGGCGGGGCCGGAGCCTCCTCCGGCTCGTCCTCGGTCTCGGGCGCCGGGCCCGAGCGCTTGACGCTGACGCGCCCGGCCGCCGGCTTGGCGCGGCGGCCGACTTCCTTCGACACCGCCGCGGCGATCTCGCCGAGCGAGTGCTCGACGCCCTCCAGCCCCTTGACCGTCAGCTCCGTCGCGACCGGCGTCTCCAGTTCGCTGAGGCGCCGGTGGATGACGTAGTTGAGATCGCTGGTGACGCGGCCGACGATGTCGACATCGCCAACCACGCAGATCAGGTCGAAATCCATCGTCGTCGTGCCGAGCTTCTTGAACAGCACGTTCGGCGGCGGCTTCTTCAGCACGTCGCCATGCGCCTCCGCGGCGTCGAGCAGCATGGCCCTGACCTCGGTCGGATTGAGCCGGCGCGGCACGCTGATCGAGATCAGCACACGGCCCGTCCGGTCGGAGCGGACGCGGTTGCGCACCACGCCGGAGACCAGGTTCGAATTCGGCACGATCACCGAGGAGCGGTCGAAGGTTTCGATCTCGGTCGAGCGGACATTGATGCGCTTGACGATGCCCTCGGCGTCGCCGACCAGAACCTGGTCGCCGACCCGGATCGGCCGTTCCCAGAGCAGGATCAGGCCGGAGACAAAGTTCGACACCACCGACTGCAGGCCGAAACCGATACCGACCGAGAGCGCCGAGGCGACGAGGGTGAGCCGTTCCAGGCTGAGGCCCAGCGAGGAGAAGCCGATCGCCGCTGCCGCGGCATAACCGACATAGCCGGCCGCCGTGGTGATCGAGTTGCGCAGACCGGTGTCGAGCGCCGTCGTCGGCAGGAACTTGCCGTCGAGCCAGCGCTGCAGCGAGCGCGTCGCGGCGAGACCGAGCGCGAAGAGCAGGATCGCCACGACGATCGAGGACAGCGAGACCGTGACCCCGCCGACCTGGAAGCCGAAGAAGGCGGCACGCAGCGAGGTCGTCAGATCCGTCGATTCCAGGCCCCAGGGCGCCAGCGCCAGCATGACCGTGACGACGATCAGCACGATCTTGAGGGCGCCGGCGAGCACCACCGCGATCTTCTGCAGCGTCGCGGCGCGCAGGCCGATGCCCGCCCGCAAGGTCAGCGCAAAACGTCCGTCGCCGGTGAGCTGGCTGACGATCCCGAGATCGATCAGCTGCGTCAGCAGCACGAAGACAGCGGCGAGGATGCCGAGCCAGATCACCTGCTCGGTGAGGAAGGTCCCCAGCACGACATAGCCGAGCAGCAGCGAGAGGATGATCGCGATGCCGACGATCCAGCCGAGGATCCGCACTGGCCCGAGGCTGGCGCCATCGACCGGCACATAGGGGCCGAGGCACGCCTCCTGCTCGATCTCCTGATTGTCGCGCAGGCGATAGAGCCCGGCGATCAGGATCAACGCGAAGACGGTGGCGACGACGCCGCGCACGATGATCGAGAGGGTAAGGCCGGCGGCGATCGCCTGCAGCCAGGCCTCCAGCACCTTGCCGATCGCCATCACGATGGCGAGCGAACCGGCGAGCCGCGTCACGGTCTTCGCGGTCGATTCCATCACGCTGGCGAGGCGCCGCTGCGGCTCGCCGGGGGCGAACAGCGCATCGACCAGCGCCTGGACGAAGGCGAAGAGGGCAAGGCCGAAGACCGCGGCGAGGATCACCGGCTGGATCCGCGGCGGCAGCAGGCCGGCGGTGTTGAGGCCGGCATAGATCAGCCAGCTCGCCAGCGCCGGCGGCGCCGTCCGCGCGACGATGCGGATCAGCGCCCCATAAAGGACATAGCGGGCGCTCGCCTCGCCGTGCACGGCGAGCCGCGCCGTCAGCCGCGGCATGTAGCGGGCCCGCGCCACATAGAGCGCGATCGCGCCGAGGAAGGCGAAGGCGACCAGGACGCCGCGCGGGCTGAACAGGGCAGAGGTGAAGACCGAGAGCCAGTCGCCGAAGATGAATTGCGAGGCGCGCAGGTCGGAGGGGAAGGCCGTCAGCGTCGTCGACCAGACCTCGGGATTGAGGATCGACGGGCCGGCCGCGAACAGCGCCTTGGCGAAGCGGTCGCGCCTGAGGTCGCCGATCGAGCTTTGCAGCTGCTCGGCCTGGAGCAGGGTCGCGCGCCCGATCTTCAGGGTCTCGTCTGCCTCGGCGAAGGTCTTGGTGCGGGTCTCGCGCTCGCGCGCCACGTCCGGCGTCTCGGGCGGCGCATTGGCATCGGGCTTGGCCCCGAGCTGGTCGAGCCTGAGCTTGGCCTGCTCGGTGCGCGGCGCCTGCTCGTCGGTGAGGAGGCGCAGCTGGTCGAGCAGGGGCTGCAAGCGCAGACGTTGGCGTTGCAGCTCGTTGTCGGAGACATTCGGATTGGCGAGCGAGCCCTCGATCTGGGTGAGCTCGCCGCGGATCGAGTCCAGGCGAGCGCGGGGGCTGGTCGTCGTGTCGGCGGTCTGCGCCAGCGCCACCAGCGGCACGACGAGCAGCATCAGCGCGAGCAGCACCGCGCCACCGGAGCGGCGGAAGGCTCGGTCGAGGCCGGAAATCATCGACATTGCGGTCCTGCCGGGCTGATTCGCTTGCTCGCGCAGCCTCGCCATTGCGGGACGACGAAAGCAAGCTTCTCCAGCAAGACGGCGATGCGGCCGGAATCGCAGCTTCGCTGCTCCACCGGACGAAGATCGTATGAAGGCATCACATTCCTGTGAGAGAGCGCCGAGACTGGCGCGACTGCTGCCGCGTGTCTGCGACAGAAAACCGGACAGCATCATGGCGGCGCTGAAGAAACTCGCTTGGAACACCCTGAGCGCACGCTAAAACGGTTCAACGCGACCGTGATCACAGGTGAGCGCACAACCTCTGGCGGCAGCCGCGCTTCTGGGTTTGAATTCTTCCAAGGAACATCCGGCCTCTGATGGGCTGGCTTGATTGAACGGTGAGGCGCGCTGGCTCTCTCGCCGACCTTGGGATCGAAACCGGGAGGTTTGCGGTGGCTAAGCTCAGTATCAATGGCAAGACGATTGAGGTTGCGGTCGAGGACGATACGCCGCTGCTCTGGGTGATCCGCGAACAGATCGGCCTGACCGGGACGAAATATGGCTGCGGCGTCGCCCAATGCGGCGCCTGCACAGTTCACATCGACGGCGTCGCCACCCGCTCCTGCTCGATGCCGGTGAGCGCCCTCACCGCCGAGCAGAAGATCGTCACGATCGAAGGACTCTCGCCCGACGGAAACCATCCGATCCAGAAGGCCTGGATCGAGCACGACGTGCCGCAATGCGGCTTCTGCCAGAGCGGCATGATCATGGCCGCGGCGGCCCTGTTGCAGTCCAATCCCAAGCCGAGCGATGCCGACATCGCCAGCGAAATCACCAATATCTGCCGCTGCGGCACCTATAATCGCGTCAAGGCCGCCATCAAGGACGTCGCCGCCGGCGGCCAGATGAATCGCGGCTGATCCGACCCCACCCATTTCCCAGCGCACGGCTCGAGCGCCACAGCCTCGCCGCAGCGCCATCCGCAATCAGGAGGACGCCATGAGTCTAGCCTCTGTGACCGACACCAAGCTCTCCCGCCGCAGCCTGCTGAAAGGCTCGGCCGCTGCCGCCGGCGCCTTCAGCTTCGGCTTTGCCATCCCCGTCTCCAATGAAGCACAGGCCCAGGGCGCGGTGCCGGAGATCAACGCCTGGGTCGTGGTCCATCCCGACGACAAGGTGGTGATCCGCATCGCCCGCTCGGAAATGGGCCAGGGCACGCTGACCGGCCTCGCCCAGCTCGTCGCCGAAGAGCTCGATTGCGACTGGGCCAAGGTCACCACCGAGTATCCGACGCCCGGCCAGAACCTCGCCCGCAACCGCGTCTGGGGCAATTTCTCGACCGGCGGCAGCCGCGGCGTCCGTGAGTCGCACGAATATGTCCGCAAGGGTGGCGCTGCCGCGCGGATGATGCTGATCCAGGCCGCGGCTGATGGCTGGAAGGTCCCGGTCGCCGAATGCAGCGCCGTCAAGGGCGTGATCACCCATAAGGGCTCCGGCCGCTCGATCCGCTATGGCGAAGTCGCCGCCGCGGCCACGAAGCTCCAGGCCCCGGCGCCGGCCAACGTCCCGCTCAAGGATCCGAAGGACTGGACCATCGCCGGCAAGCCGCTGAAGCGGCTCGACACCGCCGACAAGACCACCGGCAAGAAAATCTACGGCATGGACTTCAAGCTGCCGGGGATGCTCAACGCCGCGATCAAGGACTGCCCGGTCTTCGGCGGCAAGGTGAAGAGCTTCGACGCCGCCAAGATCAAGGACATGCCGGGCGTCAAGCACGTCCTGCCGGTCGGCGACAGCGCGGTCGCCGTCGTCGCCGACAGCTGGTGGCGCGCCAAGACCGCGCTCGATGCCCTGCCGATCACCTGGGACGAAGGCGAGCACGCCAAGGTCTCCAGCGAGAGCATCGCCGCCTGGCTGAAGGAAGGGCTCGACGCGCCGCAGGCCGCGGTCGGCAACCAGAACGGCGACGTCAAGAGCGCCATCGCCAATGCCGCCCGCGTCGTCGAGCAGGTCTATTCCTACCCGTTCCAGAACCATGCCTGCATGGAGGTGATGAACGCGACGGCTCTCTACACGCCCGAGCGCTGCGAGGTCTGGACTCCCACGCAGAACGGCGAAGCCGCGCTCGCTGCCGCATCCGAAGCCTCCGGCCTGCCGCTGGCGAAATGCGAGGCCTACAAGATCGACCTCGGCGGCGGCTTCGGCCGGCGCGGCGCCGTGCATGACTGGGTCCGCCAGGTCGTCGCCATCGCCAAGCAGATCCCGGGCACGCCGGTCAAGCTGATCTGGTCGCGCGAGGAGGACATGCTGCATGGCCGCTTCCACCCGATCACGCAGTGCAAGCTCACCGGCGCGCTCGACAAGGACGGCAACCTGACCGGCCTGCACCTGCGCATCTCCGGCCAGTCGATCGTCGCCGGCATCTTCCCGCAGAACATCCAGAACGGGCGCGACCCCGCGGTGTTCCAGGGCCTCAACCCGCCAGGGCCGGAGGCCTCGATCGGCTATGGCGTGCCGAACCTGCTGATCGACCATGCCATGCGTAACCCGCATGTGCCGCCCGGCTTCTGGCGCGGGGTCAACCTCAACCAGAACACCATCTATCTCGAATGCTTCATCGACGAACTCGCCCATGCGGCGGGCAAGGACCCGCTCGAATTCCGCCGGGCGCTGATGAAGAACCATCCCAAGCACCTCGCCGTGCTCAACGCCGTCGCCGAGAAAGCCGGCTGGGGGACCAAGGCTCCCGATGGCGTCTATCGCGGCATCTGCCAGACCATGGGCTTCGGCTCCTATGTCGCGGCCGTCGCCGAGGTCTCGGTTGCCGCCGACGGCAAGCTCAAGATCCACAAGATCACCGCCGCGACCGATCCCGGCCACGCCGTCAACCCGGCGCAGATCGAGCGCCAGGTCGAGGGTTCCTTCGTCTACGGCCTCTCCGCCGCGCTCTTCGGCGAGTGCACGGTCAAGGATGGGCGCATGGTTGAGGAGAATTTCGACACTTATCCGGTGGTACGCATGGAGGACATGCCGGCAGTCGAGACGATCATCGTGCCCTCCGGCGGTTTCTGGGGCGGCGTCGGCGAGCCGACCATCGCGGTGGCGGCGCCGGCGGTGCTGAACGCGATCTTCGCTGCGACCGGCAAGCGCGTGCGCAACCTGCCGCTGAAGAACACGGATCTGCGCAAGGCGTGAGGCCTGCCGCGATCCGGGCTGCGCTGATCCTGCTGGCGCTCGCGAGCGAGCCAGCAGGCGCACTTGAAGCCTACACCGTCGTCGGCGACGCGATCCCCGCGCCGCTCGGCGGCAAGATCGGCGATCCCGAGCGCGGGCGGGCACTCGTGCTCGACCGTACCCAGGGCAATTGCCTGATCTGCCACCATGTGCCGGAGCCGAACGAGCCCTTCCAGGGCACGATCG
This sequence comes from Allobosea sp. GW821-FHT03A12, assembly GCF_058986765.1. Classification (NCBI taxonomy): domain Bacteria; kingdom Pseudomonadati; phylum Pseudomonadota; class Alphaproteobacteria; order Hyphomicrobiales; family Alloboseaceae; genus Allobosea; species Allobosea sp. GW821-FHT03A12. Next base: position 407,262 of record NZ_JBYSVZ010000001.1, on the reverse strand, counting down.
GCCCCGATCTCACCGGCGTTGCCACAAGGCTCGATGCCGGCCAGCTGCGCCTGCGCCTCGTCGATGCCAGCCTGCTCAACCCGCAGACGGTGATGCCGCCCTATTTTCGTAACCAAGGATTGCGAGATGTTGCTCCGGCCTTTCGCGATCGGCCGGCGCTGACCGCCCAGGAGATCGAGGATGTCGTCACCTATCTCGCCAGCCTGCGCACGCCCTGAACCCGTGCTCTCGCGGCGCGAGGTCATGGCGGCCGGCGCTGCCGGCCTTGCGCTCGCCACCCTGCCCGCACCCGTGCACGCTGCCGCTCCATCGGCACTCACCGAGCTGATCGCACGCGTGACCGAAGGCGCGGTGCCGGAGCGCGCCAGGATCACCTTCGACATCCCGCAGCTGGTCGAGAACGGCAATTCGGTCGATGTCGCGATCCTGGTTGAGTCTCCCATGACCGAGGCCGACCATGTCCGCTGGATCCATGTCATCGCCGAGAAGAACCCGTTTCCCGACGTCGCCCGCTTCAATCTCACCCCGCGCAGCGGCCGGGCCGATATCCGCGCCACCTTGCGCCTCGCCACCTCGCAGAAGGTCGCAGTCGTCGCGGCGCTGAGCGGTGGCAGCTGTGTCATGGCCGATGCCGACATCGTCGTGACGCTGAGCGCCTGCATCGACGGAGGCTGACCCGATGGCATCGTTCAACGCCCGCATCACCATGCCGGCCGAGGCCAAGGCCGGCGAGATCGTCGAGATCCGCGTCCTCGTCCGCCATCCAATGGATCGCGGCGGTCAGGTCGACTCGGAAGGCCGCGTCGTGCCCCGCAAGATCCTGAACCGGCTGACCGTGACCTATGCCGGCGAACCGGTGTTCCGCTACGACATGCACACCGGCGTCTCCGCCAACCCCTTCGTCAGCTTCACCACTCGCGCGGTCGAGACCGGCGACCTCTTGTTCGAATGGCGCGAGGATGGCGGGGCGACCTTCACCCGCACCGCCCGTCTCGTCGTGACATGAGCGTCAACGGCCACGCCCTTGCGATAGCGCTACTTGCGCTGCCCGGCACAGCATTGGCCGACGGGATCAAGCCGGGCAGCGCCTTCCTCTCGCCGCAGATGCAGCGCCAGCAGGAGGACGAGGCCCGCAATCCCGGCTGGCTCTGGGTCGAGCAGGGCGAGGAACTGTTCAGCCGCCGAGAAGGAGCCGCGCCGAACTGCCTCTCCTGCCATGCCGATCCCAAGCAGAGCCTGCGCGGGGCAGCCGCCCGCTATCCGCAGGTCGACGCCGCCAGCGGCAAGCTGATCAATCTCGAGGGGCGTATCGAGCAGTGCCGGGTCGAACGGCAGAAGCAGCCTGCCTTCGGCTATGAGAGCCAGGACCTGCTCGGCCTCACCGCCTATGTCGCCTCGCTCTCGAAGGGCGTGCCGCTGTCCGTCTCGGCCGAGGGCGCGGCCAAGCCCTTCTACGAAACCGGCAAGGCCTTCTACGAACGCCGTCAGGGCCAGCTCAATCTCGCCTGCACGCAATGCCATGACGGCCTCGTCGGCCAGAAGCTGCGCGGCGACACGATCAGCTACGGCATCGGTACCGGTTATCCGGCCTACCGGCTCGAATGGAATGGACTCGGCTCGCTGCATCGGCGTCTGCGCGCCTGCTCGCTCGGCATCAGGGCGACGCAGTTCGACTACGGCTCCGACGAATACCTCGCGCTCGAGCTCTATCTCGCCGTGCGGGCCAAGGGGCTCGCGCTGGAGGCGCCGGGGCTGCGGCGATAGGCCTTGTTGGCAGCCGCGCGAGCCGTCACGATCCCGGCACAGTCCTGTCGGAGACGTCATGGATGCTTCGCCTGCCTGCCCTCCTCGCCTTCATACTGATTGCCACCGCCGCCATCGCCGAGCCTGATGCCGACCCGCCGGCCTCGGCAGCCGGCGTGACCGCCCCGCCGCCGCCGTTCGTGCTCAAGGGCACCGAGGTCAGGACGATCCGCGCCAAGGCGCTGCAGCGCGACTATGAGATCTTCGTCAGCCTGCCGGAGTCCTATCAGAGCCAGCCGCGGCGGCGCTTCCCGGTGCTGTTCGTCACCGACGCCGACTACGCCTTCCCGCTGGTGCGCAGCATTGCGCGCCGGGTCGGCAACCGGGCCAGGGGGCTGGAGGAGTTCATCCTGGTCGGCCTGTCCTACTCGGTCGGCGACACGCCCGAATACAGCCGCCGGCGTGACTATACGCCGACGCCGAACGGCGAGAAGACGCGCGATCCCTCCGGAAAACCGCCCGTCTTCGGCGAGGCGGAAGGCTATCGTCGCTTCCTCTCCGAGGAGCTGATGCCCTTCGTTGCCGCGACCTACCGCACCGATACGACCCGCAGCATCTATGCCGGCCACTCCTATGGCGGGCTGTTTGGCCTCCATGTCCTGCTGACCGAGCCGAAATTGTTCTCGCACTACATCATCGGCAGCCCCTCTCTCTGGTTCGACCAGAAGGTGCTGTTCCAGCGCGAGCGCACCTATGCCGAGGGCAACAAGGAGCTGAAGGCGAATGTGCTGATGGCGATCGCCTCCTATGAGACGATCGACAAGGCCTCGGGCGATCCGCGCTTCAACGGCAAGACCGACATGATCGCCGATCTCAAGGAGTTCGAGCAGGCGCTGCGCTCGCGCAACTACCCCGGCCTGAAGCTCGCGAGCGAAGTCATTCCCGGCGAGGACCATCTAACCGTCTTCCCGGCGATCGTCACGCGCGGCCTGCTCTGGGCGCTGCCGGCGAAGCGGGACTGAGTTTCGTCATTGCGAGGAACGAAGTGACGAAGCAATCCAGGGAGGCATAGAGCTCTGCCCCTGGATTGCTTCGCTGCGCTCGCAATGACGGAGAGAGCCGCGACGCCTAGGGCTCTTTTCTGCCCTTACCGTCCTTCGGCTTGCCCTTGTCCCGGCTCTTCGGCTTCACCCGGTTCTCGAAGCTGGCATTGCCGAGCCCGGTGCCGATGGTCAGCACCGCCCAGTGCTCGACATCCTGCATGAACGGCAGTTCGCTCAGCCCCTGGACGACGGCGTCGTTATGCATGGTGACGACGGTATCGTGCTCGCCGATCTCCGGAGCCATCTCGCGGATGCTCTCGACCAGGTTGAAGCGGCTGCTCGACCAGTTTCCCGGCAGGTTCTGGGCGCCGCGATCGATTGCGCCGTCCGGCTCGATCAGGCCGGGGCAGCCGACGCCGATGAAGGGAGCGACGCGCAAACCTTCCTTGCCGGCGTGCGCAATCTGCTCGCGCAGCATCTTGCCGAGCCGCTTCACCGCCTCTTCGCGGCTCGGCTCCTCGTCGGCATGGCGCCAGAGCTCGGTTTCCCAGACCCGCGCCTTGCTGAGGTCTGAGGCCTTGTCCTGGCGCAATTCGACGATGCCGGCGCGGATATTGGAGCCGCCGATGTCGACCGCGACCAGGCTGTCATAGGCCTCGAAGATCCATTTCGGCGCGAGATGGGCACTGCCGACCAGCCCGGCTTCATCAGGATGATGGCGCACCGGCACCAGCTCGATCGTATAGCCTTCGGTCTGCAGGATGATGCCGGCCCGCGCGATCGCGAGCTCGCCGATCCGGCTCTGGCGGAAGCCGCCGCCGACGACGATCCGCTCGACCGGGCTCCAGGCCTTCTGGCGCAGGAAGCGCCGGATCACGAAGGCGAGCGACTGGGCGAAGCGCTCGACTGCCGAGAGCACCAGCGCCGCCTCGCGCGCCTCGCCCTCGGTGAGAAGCTTGTCGAGTTCCGATTTGCTCGGCGTCTTGCCGGCCTTCGCCAGCGGGTCCTCGCCAGTTTCGGCCAGATGGCTGCGCAATTCGGCGAGATGATCCATGAAGGCGCTGCGGCTCGCCTTGTCGCCAAGGAAGCCGTCGCCGTCGCGGATTTCGAGATTGTAGCTGGTGACGATGACCGAGGGCAGTTCCTGCGCCCCATGCGGCCCGGTCGCGTTCGTCTTGCTCGCCGTCGCCACTGCCATCGCGTCCCCCGTCTTGAAAGCCCACGAAGAGAACGGCTAGACGCGCCGAGGGTTCCTGCGCCGCGCCGCCGCATGCCCCGCCTGCGCTGCGGGCGGGGACATTCAACCTCCCAGCGATTGACCGCGCCCCGCCGTTTCGCCTCCATAGCCAGCGGCGCGGTTCGCGGCCTGGGGGATAGACATGCTCGAAGTGATCGGCCGCTCGCTCGCGATCGGCATCGGCGCCACCGCCTTGCTCGATCTCTGGGCACTCTTCCTCAACCGCGTCTTCGGCATTCCGCTGGCGAACTGGGCGATGGTCGGGCGCTGGTTCGCCTATCTGCCGCGCGGGCGCTTCATGCACGATACCATCGCCGACACACCGCCGGTCTCGAACGAGCTCGCGATCGGCTGGATCATGCACTACCTGATCGGCGCCCTGTTCGCCGCGATCGTGATCATGATCTGGGGCCTCGACTGGGCCCGCAATCCGACGCTGTTGCCGGCCCTGATCGTCGGCATCGTCACCGTCGGCTGCGGCTGGTTCATCCTGCAGCCCGGCATGGGCTTCGGCCTCGCTGCCAGCAAGCGGCCCAATGCCAACCAGGTCCGGCTGATCGGCCTGATCAACCACGTCGTCTTCGGCTTAAGCCTCTGGCTCGCCGCGCTGCTGATGCGCTGAGCACCACCTCTTCCAACGTTACATCCAAGGACTGAGCCCATGGCCGCGACCCTGTTCCAGAATGCCCGCATCGTCGACGGCACCACCTCCGAACGTGGCGCGCCGGTCTCCGTCCTGGTCGAGGGCGGGCTGATCCGCGAGGTCGGCAAGAGCGTGCGCTCCGACAAGGCCAGGGCGGTCGACCTCAAGGGCCGCACGCTGATGCCCGGCCTGATCGACGCCCATGTCCACGTCATCGCCGGTCTTGCCGATCTCGGCCGCAACGCCGCTTTGCCGGATTCGCTGGTGACGGTTCGTTCGCTGGTGATCATGCGCGAGATGCTGCTGCGCGGCTTCACCACGGTGCGCGATGTCGGCGGCGCCGATTTCGGCCTGAAGCAGGCGACCGGGGAGCACGATTTCCCGACGCCGCGCCTCGTCATCTCCGGCAAGGCGCTGAGCCAGACCGGCGGTCATGCCGATTTCCGTGGCCGCTACGACGACAGGCTCGCGCCGGGCACGCGCCACCGCCTCGGCGCGCTCGGCCGCATCTGTGACGGCGAGGCCGAAGTTCGCCGCGCCGCCCGCGAGGAGCTCAAGGGCGGCGCCGACTTCATCAAGATCATGGCCAATGGCGGCTGTGCCTCACCGACCGACCCGATCCATTTCCTCGGCTTCTCGGTCGGCGAGCTCGAAGCGGTGGTCGAGGAAGCCCGCATGGCCGGAACCTACGTCTCCGCCCACGTCTATACCGACGAGGCGATTCGCCGCTGCGTCGAGGCCGGCGTCCATTCGCTGGAGCATTGCAACCTGATCAAGGCCGAAACCGCCAAGCTCGCCGCCAGGAACGGCGCGGTCGCCGTGCCGACGCTCGTCACCTATGACAAGCTCGCCAGCGAGGGCGGCAAGCTCGGCTTCCCGCCCGATTCCGTCGCCAAGGTTGAGTTCGTTCGCGCCGCCGGCATGGAGTCGCTGGCGATCATGAAGCAGGCCGGGCTCGCCATGGCCTATGGCAGCGACCTGCTCGGCGAGATGCACCGGCACCAGTCGGAGGAGTTCGTCATCCGCGGCCGGGCTCTGCCGGCGCATGAGGTGATCGGCTCCGCCACCCATGTCGCAGCCAAGCTGCTGAAGCTCGAAGGCAAGATCGGCACGATCGCGCCCGACGCCCACGCCGATCTGATCGTGGTCGACGGCGATCCGCTGCAGGACCTCTCGCTGCTGACCCGCCAGGGCCGGCACATGCCCGTCATCATGAAGGCCGGTGCCTTCATCAAGCGCGCCCGGCTGGACTGAAGGCATATGAAGCCCTGGACGCAGCTCGATGCCGCCTCAATCCCCGGCGGCGGCACGCTCAAGCTCATGCGCCGCGGCGAGGACGAGTTCTCGATCACGCTCGGCCATAACGAGCTGATGAACTCGCGCCTCAAGGGTTCGGAAGAGGCGCTGGCGACACTGGCGATCGAGCGGATCGGTCAGCGTCCGGGCCTGCGTCTCCTGATCGGCGGGCTCGGGATGGGCTTCACGCTCCGGGCCGCTCTCGCCGCACTGCCGAAGGATGCCGAGGTCGTCGTCGCCGAATTGATCCCGGCTGTGATCGCCTGGGCACGCGGCCCGCTCGCGCCGATCTTCGCCGGCTGCCTCGACGATCCCCGCGTCAGCGTGCGGGAAGCGGACGTCGTAACCGTCATTCGCGAGGAAAGCAGCCGCTACGACACCATCCTGCTCGACGTCGACAACGGCCCGGACGGGCTGATGGTCGAGGCCAATGACCGGCTCTACGACCATGCCGGTCTTGCTTATGCGAAGGCCGCGCTGCGGCCGGGCGGCGTGCTCGCGGTCTGGTCGGCGGGTCCCGACCGGAACTTTACCCAGCGCCTGCGCCAGGCTGGCTTTACCGTCGAGGAGAAGACGGTGCGCGCCCGCGCCGGAGCCGGCGGCGCCAAGCACATGATCTGGCTCGCCGCTCCTCAAGGAAACGCGGCTGCCGCGCACCCCGCTCGCCCATCAGGAAGCAGGCGCCGCTAGCGCTCGCCCAACAGGCGCGCCAGGCCCGCGGAGAGCCCGGTGCTCGGCACGGCCGCTGGCAAAGCGAGATCGCCCTGAAGCGGCTTCGGCTGCGGATTGCGCGCCGCGTCGAGCACGGCGGCGAAACCGGCCTGCACCGAGCAGATCACCGGCACGCCGACATGGGGTTGCACGCGCGCCGCGAGCCCGGCAAGGCCGGCTCCGCCCAGGATCACCGCCTGCGCCCCATCGCGCTCGACCGTCCGCCGGCAAGCCTGCGCCAGCAGCGCGATCGAGCCATCGGGATCGGCCGCGATGTCGCCGCCGGTCGGCGCCACCGTCTCGACCGCGGCGAGCCTGCCGTCCAGCCCGAGCGCGGCGGTGAATTCGGTCAGGATCGGCCCCCAGCGCTCGCCGCCGGTGACGATCGAGAAACGCCCGCCCTGCGCTGCCGCCTGCCGGCAAGCGGCTTCGGCCATGCCGATCACCGGGATTTCGGCCACCTCCTTCAGCGCCATCAGTCCGGGATCGCCGAAGCAGGCGAGATAGACCGCATCGCACCCGGCGCCGTGCTCGGCGAAGGCATCCAGAGCCGCATGGCCGGCAACGGCGCCGGCGCTGCGGCTGGAAATGTAGCGCGCGCCGAAGCGGCCGGTGGCCGGTACGAGCTCGACATCGGCAGGCGTCATTGGCGCCAGCACGCGCAGGACCAGCTCGGTCATCGCTGCGCTGGTGTTCGGATTGAGAACGAGGATGCGCAAGGTGATCTCAACGGGCGAGAGTTGACGGCCTGGATACTCACCGCTCCGGAGCGGCGGCCCCGAGCTTTGCAGCGCCTGTCCTCCAACGGCAAGGGCACTGGCCCCGCACCCTTCGCATGATCGTCACGCGCAAGGGCAGGCTTGGGATATCACGCTCCGCCCGCTCCGGAACCATCGCACTCCACCCGGGTTGCACGCTCGACGGACCTCATATCGGAGGATGGACGATGCCAGCCAAATCGAAGGCGCAGCAAAAGGCGGCCGGAGCGGCGCTTGCCGCCAAGCGTGGCGAAATCCCCAAGAGCAAGCTCCAGGGAGCCTCGAAATCGATGGTCGAGTCGATGACGGAGAAAGAGCTCGACGAATTGGCCTCGACCAAGCGCAAGGGCAAGCCGGAGCACGTGACGAAGCACTGATCTGCAGAACCGCCCGCTGGTCTAGCTGGCCGGCCGCTCGTGCCGGTAGACCAGATCACCGGGGTCCGGCCTGTCGGCGCCGGCGTCCAGATGCGCCCCGAGGCGCTCCGCCACCGCGATCGAGCGCGGGTTGTGCGGATCGACATAGCTGACCAGCGTCTCGATACCGGGCCGCCCGAAGGCCCAGTCGCGCAGGGCGGCGGCGGCTTCGCTGGCATAGCCCTGCCCCTCATGCCCGGCATAGATCAGCCAGCCCAACTCCATCTCGGGAAAGAGCGGGCCGTGATTGATGCCGACCTGCCCGATGCAAGTCCCGTCCGGCAGGTCGATCATCAGCGCGCCATGGCCGAACAGCGCCCATTGCGCCACGTCATGGCAGAACAAACCCCAGACGCCGCGCCGATCATAGGGGCCGCCCATATGCTGCGCCCGCTCGGAGGCGAGAAAGGCGGCATAATCGGGGAAATCGCCCGCAACCGGCGCCCTCAGGATCAAGCGCTCGGTCAGAATCGTCGGCGGTGCGATCATGGGCAAGGTCGGCCTCGGCAGCGCGGGAAGCGGCTCCGCCGATCGGATCGGCGGCTGGAATCTGCGGCAGGAAAGGAAACTGGCGTCCCGGAAGGGACCAACGAAAGTCAACTATATCAAAAGCTTAAGAATAATTTCGCCACTACATGTGCTGCGTATGTTCCCGTGGGGTCGCCGTCCTGATTTTGGTTGGCGTTGGTTAGACCAAGGTCCGCCTCCGACCCTATGCGGAAGTCGGCGACCGTCCGTCGAGTTCAGCCATGTACCGCTGAATCATACGAGCCGTTGCCGAGGCTTTTTCGATCTGGAGAGGATGGGCGCTTAGGCCCATGTGTTGGCGGGCGGCTATGACCAAATACTGGGTTGCGTCGTCAAGTGACGCACCCCTGCGAAAGCCGCCTGCGACAGCGAGCAGATAGCTGTCATATTCGTCGTCAACGTCGGCTCCCAAGACCTCCTTGAGCTCGGACAGACCAATAGGGTCCCATTCCTTCCACCCGATCTCCCTCAGGACCGATAGCTTGATTGGTGGTAGATCTGCTGGCGTCACAACCTTGCTCCGCAGTTCTGAGATCGACCCATAGCTGACGCGTGGGCTGAGGTGCTACGAACTCACCTCGATCAACACGTCCGGCAGCAAAAATATGCTGTCGGTTTGGCTCTTGATTGCTGCTGCCAAATTAGGCCTCGTCACGGATAGAATGTTCTCCTCAACCGGCTGAGGATTATCGCTGATGTATAAGGCGTAAGGCGTGGGCCAGTTGGAGGTTATCTCTGCGAGCCCCTGCGCAAACGCGCTGAATGCGTCGTCACTGAGTTCATCGGCTACGCCAGCATCGGCAACTAGCCACTCTGGCAACATGTCCAAGTGAAGCGCAAAAGCTGAGTCAGTCAGTGCGTAGACAAATGACCAAGTCGGCCATCGATTGAATGCGCCGCGGAGCCCTAAGTAGTAGTCGTTATCTTCTGGAAGCTCGCGAAGCCAGATGTTATAGTTTTCTCTCTCTAGCAAAAGGCCGGTGACCCTATCGCGTAATGGCAATGAAATCGGCGAACAAACGAGAATATGTGCACTCATAAACGGGCGCCTCGAGCCTTTCAGCCCGGCATCATATCCGAGGCGCATTCGGTAGCAATTGGACCCTGCCGACCGTGACGTCAGAGTCGGCTGCCGACCCATGGCGGACGTTGTGGCAAGACGGTAAGCTCGGCAGATGATGACCGTAAATATTGCTGATCGCGTACGCATCATTCGAGCGCTACCTGGATTCGATGTTCCAGATTGGTGGCTTACCTTTTACCTAACCGGCTCGCAGCCCCGCCTTGCGGTGATGGCCGAAAAGTTGACTGCAATTGATGCGGTCAACCTTGAGGACACTGATGGCGGGTTTCTGTACCCGAAGCTCCCTGGGCAGAGTAACCCGGAGGCCGTGATTGCACTCGTTCAGCATGTCCGAGAGCTTGCCGCAACATCTGAAATTGAGATCATCAATGTCGACGTTGACACTGCTGCCGACGTCCGCCGCTCACGATTCGAGAAACTCGTCCGCTTTTAACTAGGACGTCCGTTTTCGACCCGTGAAAGACGGAAGCCGGCAAGGCGCCGCCGTTCTTAAGTCATTGAAATTACAAAATTTTGGCGTCCCGGAAGGGATTCGAACCCCTGACCTACGGTTTAGGAAACCGTTGCTCTATCCTGCTGAGCTACCGGGACGCACGTCCTTGCGTTTAGCATAAAGCCGATGCGGGTGAAGCCTTCCTTTGCAGTGATCGTGCCGTTACTCCTCGGCATGGCCGTCTCGGCCACCATCGCGAGAGCAGCGGATGACGCTTGCGCGGCGTCGGAAGGGGCCGAGCTGGTCCGTCTCGCCGGCCTCGACCGGCATGGCGACCCGCAGCTCGCCGACGGCCGGACCATCAGGCTCGCCGGGCTGGCGCCGCGGCAGAGCGATGCCGAGCGCGAGCGCTTCGCCACGCAGCTGGCGCGCTGGCATGGGCGCGAGTTCCGGCTGGCGCCGCTCGGCGGTCCGGACCGCTGGGGCCGCCTGCCGGCCCGCTTGCTCGCCGCCGATGACGCCGACTTCGCCGGCCAGCCCGATCTGAGCGCGTCCCTCCTCGCCACAGGCGCTGCGTTGCGACTGCCCGAGCCGGGCCTTGCCGCCTGCAACGAGCTCTGGCGCAAGGCCGAGCCCCGGCCGGCGGTGGCGGGCAAGGCCGGCAGCCCCGCGCCAGCCGCAACCCAGGGGGATTTTGCCGCAGTGGCGCCCCCGATCGTCGACGGTCATGATGCCGCAGCGATGAAAGCACAGGCGGGCCGGATCGTCGTGGTCGAGGGGCGTATCGCTGCCGTCGGAGAGCGGGCGCAGCGGACCTATCTCAATTTCGAGCGGCGTCGCGGCGCCGGCGGCAGCATCGTCCTGTCGCGCGCATTGTGGCGTGACTTGCAGCGTGCTGGCTGGACCGCATCGGCGCTGACGGGTAAACGCGTGCGCGTAAGCGGCGTGATCGAGGGGCGCGATGGCCTCCTGATCGAAGCGCAGACGCGTAGTGCACTGGAATTGGTTGATTAGGGGCCGATGCGGAGAATTCAGCGACATCGTCAGCCGATCCGGGGGCGTCTCATCGCCACGGTGCTGCCGGCCCTGTTGCTGGCGGCTTGCTTCGGCGACCAGAATTCCGTCCTGGCACCGCTCAACCAGCCCGGCGGCGAGCCGGCGCCGCGCGTCGCCAGCCTGCAGCGCGGCACCGATCGCGAGCATCAGCGCCTTCTGGCTGCCTTTGGTGGCGAATACCGCGCCCCGCAGGTCAAGGCCGAGCTGGAGGCGATCATCGCCCGCCTCGCCAAGGCCGGCGAAGGCCAGATCGGCACCTATGAGGTGACGATCCTGAATTCGCCGATCGTCAACGCCTTCGCCTTGCCGACCGGGCGGCTCTACGTCACCCGCGGCCTGCTCGCCCTCGCCAACGATTCCTCCGAGATCGCCTCGGTGATGGCGCACGAGATCGCCCATGTCACCGCGCGCCACGCCGTCGAGCGCGCCGAGATGGAAGCGGAATCGGCGCTGGTCAGCCAGGTCGTGGCGCAGGTGCTGAACGACCCGACGACCGGGGCGGCCGTGCAGCAGAGCTCGAAGCTCTCGCTCGCCCGCTTCTCGCGCCAGCAGGAACTGACCGCCGACCAGATCAGCGTGCGCAACATCGCCCGCGCCGGCTACGACCCCTATGGCGCCGGCCGCTTCCTGGTCTCGCTCGGCCGCAACACCAGCTTCCGCGCCGGCCAGCAAAGCAGCGGCGACAAGAAGCTCGACATTCTCTCCAGCCATCCCTCGACGCCCGAGCGCGTCGCCGCCGTCACCAATGGCGCCCGCCAGATCGGCGCTCCCGGCATCGGCGAGCGCGACGCGGCACGCTGGCTCGGCGTCGTCGATGGCGTCGCCTTCGGCGACGATCCGGCCGACGGTGTCGTACGTGGCCGGCGCTATCTCAACAGCGCGCTGCGCATCGCCTTCACCGCGCCGGATGGCTTCGAGCTCGAAGCAGCCCGCGAGATGGTCGTCGGCGTCAGCAATGACGGCTCGCAGGCGCTGCGCTTCGACTCGGTCGCGCTGAAGGCCGGCCAGACGCTCGAATCCTATGTCGCCTCCGGCTGGATCGACGGCGTCGCCACGGCCGAGGTCCAGTCGCTCACCGTCGGCGGCCTGCCAGCGGCAGTGACGTCCGGCAAGGGCGCCGACTGGACCTTCCGCCTCGCCGCGATCCAGGCCGGGCCGCGCGTCTATCGCTTCATCCTCGCCGCCAAGGGCCAGAACGACCCCGAGCGCGCCATGCGCGCTCTGCTCGACAGCTTCCGCAATCTCAGCGCCAGCGACGCGCAATCGGTCAGCCCCTTGCGGATCCGGCTGGTCACCGCCGGCGCCGGCGATACTCCCGCCAGCCTCGCCGAGCGCATGGCCTCGACCGACCGGCCGCTGGAGCAGTTCCTGATCCTGAACGGGCTGGAGCGCAATGCGAAGCTGACGCCCGGCCAGCGTTACAAGATCGTGAGCGAATAGCGCACCGCGCGCCGCTGCTTTCCTCGCGCCCTGTGCTAGCCTCCCGGCCTTCGTCAGGACAGGGAGGCAGCCATGGCGCTCGATCGCCGCATCGTCGAACTCTACGACGAATACACCCACAAGCCGCTCGACCGGCGCAGCTTCATGAATCGGCTGATCACCATCGCCGGCTCGGCCGCGGCCGCAGAAGCCGCACTCGCCTTGCTTGAGCCGAACTACGCCCAGGCTCAGCAGGTCGCAGCCGACGACGCCCGCATCGAGAGCAGGCGCATCGACGAGACCATCGGCGGCGTCAGGCTCAAGGGCTATCTCGTCACGCCCAAGGCCCAGGCCAAGCGTGGCGGCGTCGTCGTCATCCACGAGAACCGCGGCCTCAACCCGCATATCGAGGATGTCACCCGCCGGGCAGCGCTGGCCGGCTTCAGCGCGCTCGGCGTCGATTTCCTCACCCCGCTCGGCGGCACGCCGGCCGATGCCGACGCAGCGCGTGCCCTGTTCGCGCAGCTCAAGCCCGAGGATGTTGTCGCGCAGGGGCGCGCGGCGCTGGCCTTCCTCAAGGCCCGGCCCGATACGACGGGAAAGGTCGGCGCAGTCGGCTTTTGCTGGGGTGGCGGCGCGGTCAACGATCTCGCCGTGAGCGCACCGGAACTCAATGCCGGCGTCGTCTTCTACGGCCGCTCGCCGGATCTCGCCAAGGTGCCGCAGATCAAGGCGCGGTTGCTGATCCAGCAGGCGGCCCGTGACACCCGCCTGGTCGAGAGCCTGCCGGCCTATGAGGCGGCGCTGAAGGCAGCCGGGGTCAACTATCAGGCGATCGTCTACCCGGATGTCGACCACGCCTTCCACAACGACACCAGCGCCGAGCGCTATAACGCCGCGGCTGCCAAGCTCGCCTGGGAGCGGACGGTCGCTTTCCTGGCGGCCGAGACCGGGGCGGCCTGATACGAAAAAGCCCGGCGGATCGCTCCGCCGGGCTTCTCTTATCCGATAGCGGAAAGCTGCCTCAGGCAGCCTCCTCCTGCAGGTCCTCGTCGCCTTCCTCGGCGTCGGCCGCCTCGGCGGCCTCACCCTTGCCGGCGCGGCGCGGCGACTTGGCGAGTTGGCCCTCGATCTTCTTGAGCGCCTCGGTCTCGGTGATCTCCTCGACCGCCGAGATCTCGCGAGTCATCCGGTCGATCGCAGCCTCGTAAAGCTGGCGCTCGGAATAGGACTGCTCAGGCTGTGCCTCGGAGCGGTAGAGATCGCGCACCACCTCGGCGATGGCGACGAGATCGCCCGAATTGATCTTGGCTTCGTATTCCTGGGCGCGGCGCGACCACATGGTGCGCTTGACACGGGCGCGACCGGTCAGGGTCGAAAGCGCCTTGCCGACGATCTCGCCGTCGGCGAGCTTGCGCAGGCCAACGCTGGCCGCCTTGGCGGTCGGGACGCGCAGGGTCATCTTGTCCTTGGCGAAGCTGACGACGAACAGCTCGAGCTTGAAGCCCGCGACTTCCTGCTCCTCGATCGCCGTGATCTGACCGACGCCATGGGACGGGTAGACGACGAACTCGCCCGTCTTGAAGCCCTGGCGCACAACAGTCTTCTTCGCAGTGGACATGCCGTTTCGACTCCTGCATCTCTCCGCCGGAGCGGAGACGCGACTTTCAACCGCTGGCCGGGATGACCGGCGGCACTCTGCCTGACACGGCGGGGTAAGCCTTCTGGCTCTTGGCCCGGCGCAACACGCTCCCACAGCCGATCGTTTCTTGCGAACCGCCAGACACGAAGACAACCACACCCCGGACATTCTGACCGGTCGTGCGCTGCTGTCGTTTCAGGGGGTGCCCCGTTTGTGTAACCTCGCAGGGGCAGGCGGAACGAACTCGACTGTGGCTTGTGGATACCACAAAAATCGCGCCGAATCAAAGGTAAACGGAATGCAAACGGCGCCGGGCCGCGTTGCGGCCGGCCATGGTTAACCTCGATTCAGCTCTGACGGAGGGTAACCTCAGTCACCTTCGCCCGGATTTGGCGACAAAAGCTCGAGCTTGTTCGGCACGCCGTCGAACTCCTTGGCGTCGGCCGGGGAGTCCTTCTTCTGCGTGATGTTCGGCCAGCTCGCGGCGAACTTCGCATTGAGCTGCAGCCAGCTGTCGAGACCGGGCTCGGTGTCCGGCTTGATCGCCTCGGCCGGGCATTCCGGCTCGCAGACGCCGCAGTCGATGCACTCGTCGGGATGGATGACGAGGAAGTTCTCGCCTTCATAGAAACAGTCGACCGGACAGACTTCGACGCAGTCCATGTACTTGCACTTGATGCAGTTCTCGGTGACCACATAGGTCATGGCGCTGTCCTTCCAATCGGCCGGCGCTTCTTTAGAGCCGGTCGAGAGAATGTTTCAAGGCCCTGTCACGACCGGAAACGAGATCGAACTTCCATCGAAACACGTGTTTCGAGAAGATTTTTCGCAAGGCCACTGACGCGTCCCGCGCAGCTTCCGCGTTATCCCTTCGGCCCCTCCGACGCAAGCGACTGATCGCCGCGTTCGCCGCCGCTCAGGACCTCGTACAGCGCCTGCGCCTGCTCATAGGAGCCTCGCCGCTCGGCGAAGGCGGTGACGCGCACCACCAGCGTCGCATGGGGCAAGGCCAGCGTCAGCACATCGCCCGGCTTCACCCCGAGCGCCGGATTCTCGACCCGCTTGCTTGCAACCCGGACATGCCCCTCCTCCACCAGCCGCACAGCGGTGGGGCGGGTCCGCGCGAAGCGCGCGAACCAGAGCCATTTGTCGAGGCGTTGCCGATCGTCCCGCAAGCAGCCTCCCTACGCTGCCTATCAGCCCTTGCGCCCGTCATTGCCCTCGAGCTGGGCTTTCAGGGCGAGCAGCTTGGCGAAGGGCGAATCCGGATCGGGCTGGCGCTCGGCCGGGCGCGGCCGGGCCGGCTGCTGGAAGCGCTGCTCCTTGCCGCCGCGCTCGTCGCGACGCGGACCGCCGCCGGGGCGGCCGCCATCGCGCTTGAACTCCGGCCGGGGACCGCGCTCGGGGCGCCCGTCGCGCCCCTGGGCGTTGCGACCGGCGCCGTCCTGCGTCGCAGGCCTGCCGCCCTCGCCACCGGCGGGACGCGGACCGTTCCAGCCGCCCTCGCGCCAGCGATTGCGGTTCGGCGGACGCTGCCCGGCGGGCTTGCCCTCGCCGCCCTCGGCAGCCGGAGCCGCCTCGGCAGCACCGGCGCGACGGTCGGGCCGACGTCCGCGCTGCCCCTGCTCGGGACGCCGCCCGCCCTGATGGCGGTGCGGGCGCCAGATCTCGATCAGCTCGGGCTCGGCCGGCGCAGTCGCTTCGGCAGCCGCAGCAGCCTCCGCCGTCGCGGCCTCGGCAGCGACAGGCTCGGCCGTCTCGTTTTCGGTCGAGGGAGTTGCCTCCGCCACAGGCTCGTCGCTCGGCAGGGCCAGCGTCGACATCGCATCGGCCGGCACCGGCTCGACCGGGCTGGCGGGCTCTTCCTCGGCAGGAGCGGTAGCAGCGATCTCCGCATCGGTCAGGATCGGAGCATCCGGAGTTTCGCCCGTCGGGGCAATGCTGTCCGCGCCGTCAGCGGCAGCCTCGACCTCGGCGGAAGGCGCTTCGTTCAGTGCATCAGTTGCCTCGGCCACGGCTTCCGCCGGAACCGCCGGCGTGGTCGCGGCAGGCTCGGGCGCAACAGCGAGCGGCACCGTGATCGCCGGGCCCGGGCGCTTCTGCGAGATATAGCCGAGCGAACGCAGGATCGAGGCGAAATCCTCGCCGGCGCAGCCGACGAGCGAGGTCATCGCACCCGTCGCGACAAAGCCGTCCTGATCGGCAGAGCCCGCCGGCGGCTGGCCGAGCGTAACACCCGGACGATAGGCGATCGCCGGGCGGATCAGGTCGGCGAGGCGCTCCAGGATGTCGACGCGCACGGCCCGCTCGCCGCAGACGCGGTAGCCGGCGGCACGATAGAGCCCCTTCGGGATCTCCTTGTTGGCCGGGAACGAGGTCCGGCCGGAGGAGGCGAGATGCGAGATGTCGTCGAGCCCGGCCGCTTCCGGATTGCCGTGCTTCAGCGCCCAGAGCTGGGCGGCGAGCGCGCGCGGCGCCGGCTTCAGCAGGGCCGGCACATAGAGATGGAAGGCGCCGAAGCGGACGCCGAGCTGGCGCAGGCCCGCCCGCCCCTCCTGATCGAGCGTCTTCATCTCCTCGGCGACCTTGCTGCGCTCGAGCACGCCGAGCGCCTCAGCCGCCTGATAGGCGATGCCGCGGGCGATGCCGGTGACGCTCTCGGCGTTCTCCAGGATCTGGAGCGGGCCGAGCAGCTTGGTGACGTGATGCTTCAGCCAGGCGGCAAGCCTCGTCTCGATCTGCTCGCGGGCCTGGGCCGGCAGGTGATCATCGACCATCAGGCGCAGGCGCGGCTCCAGCACCTTCTCGCCGGCGGTCAGGCGCGCCACCGGCTCACCGATCCAGCGGACCAGCCCGTCATGCGAGAGCACGAAGGCATCATCGCCTGCCAGCACGACGCGCGAGGCGCGCGCTTCCAGCTCGCCGGCCAGCGCCTTCAGCGCCGCCGCGTTCAGTGCCTTCGCTTCCGGACCACCCGCCTTCGGGTCCGCCGTGAAACGGAAGCCTTGCAGCAATCCGACATGCTGACCCTCGACCAGGACATCGCCGGTCGCGGTGACTTCGGCCTCCAACATCGCATTCTCCCGCAGGCGACGCATCAAAACGCTCGTACGCCGATCGACGAATCGGCTGGCGAGCCGTTCGTGCAAAGCATCCGACAGCCTGTCCTCTACAAGACGAGCCACCCCCTGCCAATGCTCAGGATCGGGTAGCCAGTCCGGACGGTTGGCAACATAGGTCCAGGTCCGCACCTGGGCGATGCGCGCCGACAGGGTATCGATCTCGCCGTCGACCCGGTCAAGCGCGGCGAGCTGGCCGGCATACCAGTCGGGATCGAGCCGGCCATGGCGCATCAGACGCAGATACAAGGTCGTCGCCAGCTCGGCATGCTGCATCGGCGCGATCTTGCGATAATCCGGCAGGCCACAGACCTCCCAGAGCCGCGACACCGCCGGCTTGCCCTGCGCCAGCCGCGAGACATCGTGGTCACGCGCCAGGATCTCCAGCGTCGTCATATCTTCGGCGATCAGCGCCCGGGTCAGCCCCTGCTCCTGCGGCTGGACGTTGAGGCTGTCGAGCAGCCCGGGGATCGAGCGCAGGTCGAGATCGGAATTGCGCCACTGCACCTGGCGGACCGATTCGAAGCGGTGATCCTCGATCGCCTCGACCAGCTCCTGATCGAAGGGCGGCGCGCGCCCGGTCGTGCCGAAGGTGCCGTCGCGCAGATGCCGCCCGGCGCGGCCGGCGATCTGGCCGAATTCGGCCGGGTTGAGCTTGCGATAGTGATGACCGTCGAACTTGCTGTCGCCGGCGAAGGCGATGTGGTCGACATCGAGGTTGAGCCCCATGCCGATCGCATCGGTGGCGACGAGATAGTCGACATCGCCCGACTGGTAGATCTCGACCTGGGCATTGCGCGTGCGCGGCGATAGCGCTCCCAGCACCACCGCCGCCCCGCCTTTCTGCCGGCGGATCAGTTCGGCGATGGCGTAGACCTCCTCGGCCGAGAAGGCGACGATCGCCGAGCGCCGCGGCAGGCGGGTGATCTTGCGGTCGCCGGCGAAGGAGAGCTTCGACAGGCGTGGCCGCGAGACGACATTGACGCCTGGGATGAGCTGCTCGATCAGCGGCCGCATCGTGCCGGCGCCGATCAGCATCGTCTCCTCGCGGCCGCGATGGTTGAGCAAACGATCGGCGAAGACATGGCCACGGTCGAGATCGGCAGCGAGCTGAATCTCGTCGATCGCGACGAAATCGACCGGGAGGTCGCGCGGCATCGCCTCGACCGTACAGACCCAGAAGCTCGGCCGCTCCGGCTTGATCTTCTCCTCGCCGGTGACGAGCGCGACGGCATGAGCCCCGACCTTGTCGACGACGCGTTGGTAGACCTCGCGCGCCAGGAGACGCAGCGGCAGGCCGATCATGCCGGTGGGATGCGCGACCATCCGCTCGATGGCGAGATGGGTCTTGCCGGTATTGGTCGGTCCGAGCACCGCCGTGACGCCGCGAGCGCGGAGCGAAGGCGGAAGGGAACGGGGTTGGATCAAGACGCTGGAGCTTTCCTGCAGCCTGCGCGGCGAAATGCCGAGCCAGCCCTAACGGGATGAGCTGCCCGAAGGCAACCCGATCCGTGAACAGAACGAGTCCGGAACGAAGCGAGGCCGAATCGCTGACTCCCGCAGAATCAGGTTTCGTTCACGGCGAGATATCGCGGCAAGCGATTCAAAAACCACAAGATTTTGAATCGACCTCATTTCCATCCTTCGCCGACTTGCGCGCGCGAGGGCCGCTTTCGCTCATGTAGGTCGTTCTGACGCCAGAACGAGAGGCAGGGTACAAGATCAGGACCGAGAACGCCTCATCGGGCTTCGCTTGACAATAATACGTACGTACGTATTATTGTCCGTCATGAGCAAGCCATCCCTTCGCCCCAACCTGATCGCCGCCGGCCACGACCTGTTCTGGCAGAACGGCTATGCCGCCACCGGCGTCCGCGAGATCGTCGCTGCGGCTGGCGCCAGCCCCGGCTCCTTCACCAATCACTTCGCCTCGAAGGAGGACTTCGCCGGCGAGGTGCTGGAGCGCTACTTCGCCTATGTCTGTGGACTGGTGGAGGAAGCACTCGCCGAGGACGGCCTGCCGCCGGCCGCCCGCCTGCGGCGCTATCTCGACATCATCACCGGCAAGCTCGAGGAGGCCGACTGGGCCCGCGGCTGCATGGTCGGCAATTTCAGCCTGGAGACCGCGCCGACCAGCGAGCCGCTACGCGAAAAGCTCGCGGACATCTTCGTGCGCTGGCGCCAGCCCTTCGCCGTCTGCATCGCGCAGGGCCAGGCGAGCGGCGAGATCACCGATGCCTTCAGCGCCGAGGACCTCGCAGACGTCCTGCTCGCCTCCTGGCAGGGCGCGATGCTGCGCATGAAGGTCGAGCACGATCCGGCTCCGCTCGACCGCTTCAAGACCATCATTTTCCCCCTCCTGTTCGGAAAGGCATCGTGATGACTAACGATTCAGAAGCATCGATCGCCGCCACCCGCCACGAGATTCCGGTCCTTGATTCGACCATGTCCTATGTCGAGGCGGGCACGCAGGGGCCGACCGTGCTGCTGCTGCACGGCAACCCGACCTCCTCCCACATCTGGCGGAACATCATCCCGCGGATCGCGCCGGTCGCACGCTGCATCGCGCCCGACCTGATCGGCTACGGCCAGTCCGGCAAGCCCGACATCGCCTATCGCTTCGCCGACCAGGTCCGCTATCTCGACGCCTTCATCGCGGCGGTCGGGCTCGACCGTCTCGTCATCGTCGCGCAGGACTGGGGTACGGCGCTCGCCTTCCACCATGCTTCCCGCCGGCCGCAGAGCATGCTCGGCCTCGCCTTCATGGAGTTCATCCGGCCCTTCGCCGACTGGGAGAGCTTCCATCAGCGGCCGCAGGCACGGGAGCTGTTCAAGGCCTTCCGCACGCCGGGTCAGGGCGAGACGCTGATCCTCAAGGACAACATCTTCATCGAGCGCATCCTGCCGGGATCGGTGCTGCGCCAGATGGCGCCGGAGGAGATGGAGGTCTATCGCCGGCCCTTCCCGACGGCGGCCTCACGCCGGCCGATCCTGAGCCTGCCACGGGAGTTGCCGATCGCCGGCGAGCCGGCCGATGTCTCTGCCATCAGCACCGCCGATCACGCCGCACTGCGGGCCTCGACCTATCCGAAGCTGCTGTTCTCAGGCGATCCCGGTGCGCTGATCTCGCCGCAGCAGGCGCGGGACTTCGCCGCCGGCCTGTCGAATTGCCGCTTGGTCGAGCTCGGCCCTGGGGCGCACTACCTGCAGGAAGATCACCCGATCGCGATCGGCGACGCCGTCCGCGACTGGCTCATCGAGATCGGGGTCGCGCAAGCGGCAGAGGAGCGCGGGCAGCAGGCAGCCGCCAGCTGATCAGTCCGCGAAGACGTCGGCCAGGACCTGCGCGGCCTCATCGGGCGCCTCGACATGGACGAAATGGCCGGCGCTTTCGCAGAAGGTCACTTCCACATCGTCGAAATAATGCGACAGGAAGATCGACCACTCCGATTTCAGGATCGGGTCGTGTCGGCCCCAGTGCACTCTCGTGCGCTGATGGATCGGCACGGACGGCGCCGGATGGCCATCGATCGCGGCGATCCGCGCCGCGTTCTGGCTGCGATACCAGTCGAATCCGCCGCGCAGATTGCCGGGCTTCATGAAATTCTCGACCCAAAGGTCGAAGACCGGCGCGAAGGCCTCCTTGCGGTGGCACCAATGCGTCAGGAAATGCCCGAGATAGAGCGCGCAGGCCTCGCGGCTGGAGCCGATCAGCTGCTCAGCCAGCGGCAATTGCTGGAAGGACTGGTACCAGATCTCGTTGACATGGCCGTCGCGGACCCAGGCCGAACCGACGCTCGGGGTCGGGCAGTTGAAGAACAGCAGCTTCTCGACCCGCTGCGGATGGCGCCGCGCCAGCCCCTGCGCGACATAGGCGCCGACATCATGGCCGACCACGCCGACCGGGCCGGTGCCCAGCGCCTCCAGCAGCGCCGCCATATCGTCGGCATGGGCGTTGGCACCGACATCGCTGCGCGGCGCCGATGATTTGCCGCTGTCGCCGAAGCCGCGCAGATCGGGCGCGATCAACCGGAATTCGCCATGCAACCGGTTCATCACCGGCAGCCAGCTCATCCAGAATTCCGGCCAGCCATGCAGCAGCAGCACCGCCGGCCCGTCACCGACCTCGGCGACGTGGAGGACGGTGTCGCGGACGATGACCTGCCGGTGCCTGAGGCCCGGCGGCAAGGCGAAATCGCTGGACATGACAGCTCCGGAAGCGAATCGCCGGAAAGGCTAGCGCCTCGAACGAGCGTTCCGCAATCCATGGCACGGCAAAGCCTGCATGCGCGGCGAGTTCGATCGCGACTGAAGCGCAGGCGGGGATGGACGGCGATCTTATCCCCGGTGCTTCCGGCGGCCTCAGAATAACGCGCTCCAAACAGGGGAGCACGCCATGCCGGACCAGCCTTATCCTTCAGCCAACGACAGCACATACTGGCGCGAGATCGTCCTTCTGCGCTGCCGCCTCGTCTCGCTGAAAGCGCAGACGCGGCTGCTGCGCCACGAGCTCGCCCGCAAATACAATCCCGACCAGCCGCGCGTGCCGGCCGGCAATACCGGCGGCGGGCAATGGACCAGCGGCGGAAGCGGCGCGACGCCGACCGGAACCGATGGCCTCAGCGATCTCGGCAGTGCCTTCTCGACCGCATTGAACTTCGGCGATGTCGTACCCGATAACAGCGGTGAAGAGAGCTGGGCCTTCTATCAGGACGCCACACGCCCCGACGACTCGCTGGCCGAACGCGCCGTCGTCAACCGCGACGGCTCGACCATCCATTCCGAGTTCGCCGAGCCCAACCGTAAAAGCGACTGGGACGAGCGCCACACTGTCACGACGCCCGAAGGCAGCAAGACGACCTTCGAGACGTCCGACCGGACCCAGACGATCCGCGACGGCGGCCCGGATGGCAAAGTCGTCTCGCGCTCGACCTGGACCGACCGCGGGCCGGAGCGCGAGGCGACGGTGCAGCAGGTGTTTGCTCAGGAAGGAGTTCGCCAAGCCGTCAGCGCTGCGGGCACCATCCTGCTCGGCTGGCTCTCGCCCAGCGACGACATCGACGGTCAGCGAACCGTCATGGGCTTCGTGCCGCGCGAATATCAGCTCGGCAAGCCTGGGCAGTTGGATCTCGCCTTTGTCGGAAAGCCAGGGGCAGAGGAGGTCAAGGATGCCTGCAAAAAACTCGAAATTGTTCAGGAGCTGGCCAATCGCGCTGCCCGTGACGCAGGTGAGCCGGGGAATTTTTCATCCATGGCGACCTACGGCACCAACGTCCACGTTCGCTTCAGGGATTTCGTCAATGACTTCAACGATGAGAATTTTCGCGCCGAGCGATCATTTCTGAAGGAGGTAGCCGATCCGACCAGCAGCAAGGAACTCGCAGCTGGCTATTCTCCCTCTGTACGTGCCGACGCCTACGAGTACCGACCCGGCGACAAAACGCTTTGCGTGTACGATCTCAAAGCCGGTCGACGAGGGCTTTCCATCCCTCGCTCTGATATCCTCGCGACCGCCGTCTATCTCGGTATGAAAGATGTCCGCCGCGTCATCATGCTCGAAATCAGGCCTCGCAAATGACGACGAAAAAGCAGATCAATCGACTTTTGGGCGACTTGGTAGCGCGCAATCCGGATCTTGCTCAATCCGAACGCTTCGTCATCATCAAGCCGCTCCGCCATGTGCTGCGGTCGATCTCGATCGATCGCAGCATTACAGCCGACACCCCACAGTTCCTATGTTCTATAGGTCATTTCTTCGATCCTACGGCCCATCGTCAGGGTATTACCCTCGATCGCATCTTCTTGGCGCGCGGCGCGCCGCATCGCTGGACTGAGCCTGGCATGCCTGCCGCCTTTTTCGAGGCATGCGAGACTCAGGTCCTCCCCAAGATGCGCAGCGTCAAAACGATCGAGGATATGCTTCGTTTCAGAACCCTCAGCTCAAGCGAGTTCAGGGCATCTGTCAGGTTCGTCATCCACCAGATTCACTTCGCCGCCGCCTATGGCCGCTTCGATCGGGCGCTGCGCCGGTTCGAGCGCATCAAGCACTGGGATCGCTCTCGCATGTCCTGGCGGCGGCCAGAATTCGAGCATGTCGCCGATGAGCTCGTACCGTTGATGCGGGCGGATGACCGCGAAGGCGTCATCCGCCTCCTCCATCGCTGGGAAGAGGATCGCGTCCGCCGCTTCAGTCTCGAAGCGATCTACGAACCTACGCCCTTCCCACTCGAACTCGCGGCGGGCGCCTGAGCTCAGTTCCGCGTCGTGGTCGCCGTCACGCCCGGATCGACCTTGAAGCTCGAGGCCTCGATCACCGCGGTGCCGATCATCGTCTTCACGGATATGCGCACCGGCAGCATCATGTTCGTCCCGGCGACGGGGGCGAGCCAGGTCGAGATCTCCTTGTTCTCGGCCATGAACTTGGTCGAGGGCCGCAGCGCCCGGTGGCCGGCGATCGGCACATAGCGCGCCTGGCAGACCGAGACCGGTCCGCTATAGCCGTCGATCTTGATCTCGCGGGTGCCGGAATAGCTCAGCTTGATGTCGTAGCGCGCCGCGCCGTCGAAGATCGCCAGCGTGCGGTTGCAGGCCGCCGCGCCGCCAGTGCGGCCGGAGGTCTCGACCGGCATCAGGAAGGCGCTGAGCGGGTCCATGATGTTGCGCTGGTGCTCGTCCTTGAGCGGGACGCGATCGGGCTTGGGGTCGATCGGCGGCTCGATCGCCAGCGCCTGCACGGCGTTGCCGCCGAGCGCCATGCGTACCGTCCGGCTTTCGCTGGAATTGGCCGAGGACACCGCGAAGGTCGCCGGCGAGAGCCTGCTGCCGTTGAGATTGCCAGTCGCGGTGCCCGAGCCACGCCCGCCGGTGAAGCTGCCGACGAGCCCTGTCAGCTTGGCGTTGGCGTCGAGCTTGTAGCTGCCGCCGTCGATGCCGCCGGCGAGATTGGCCTTGCCGAGCGATAGGCCGAGCAGCGAGACGTCATAGGTCGCGTCGAGCGAGGCCGCCTGCACGGCCGGAACCGGCAATGCGAGCATCAGCGCCGCGGCGAGGGCGCTGCTGGCAGAGGACAAAGCGAGCTTCATCGTGAGGCTCCGGAGCGCGACGGGCATCGTCGCATGCACTGAGATTCGGTCCGAATCGTGACTGGTTATCGCCAGCTTGGCGGGATAATGGTTACCGAGATGTTTCCGGGCCGTTTGCGCGCGGCCTGCCTTGACGGGCTGTCATCGGCCCGTTATAGACCGCCCACTTCAATTTGACTTCCGGTGCTTGCCTGCCGGCACGTCGCGTGTCGGCAATTTGCGTTGAGCATTCGGAGATTTTGGGAACACGATCATGGCCCGCCGTTGCGAACTGACCGGGAAAGCCACCCAGACCGGCCACCTCGTCAGCCACTCGAACCGCAAGACCAAGACGGTCTTCCGGCCGAACCTCGTCAACGTCACGCTGCAGTCGGACACGCTCGGCCGTTCGGTCCGCCTGCGCGTCTCGGCGAACGCCCTGCGCACCGTCGACCATCGCGGCGGCCTCGACGCCTTCCTGGTCAAGGCTCCGGCCGGCGACCTGTCGACCGGCGCGCTGGCGCTGAAGCGCGACATCGAGAAGAAGCTCGCCGCCAACTGAGCGCGGGTTTTTCTCGGGACTGAATGAAGCGGCCGCAAGGCCGCTTTTTTCGTTTGTACCGTGCCCGTCATTCTCGGGCGAAGCGAAGCGCAGGCCCGAGAATCTCCTGACAAGGAGGCGCTGACCTGCGCCTTCGCCGGTCTGAGATGCTCGGGTCAAGCCCGAGCATGACGCAAGCTGCTACTGCGCGAGCTCGAACTCCAGCAGCACGGTCCGCTGCAGGAAGGTCGAGAAGTTGTCGTCCGAGATCAGGGTGATGATGGTCCGCCCATTCTCCTGATGGACGGCCATCCCCTCCATATTATCGATCTCCTGGCCGAGATCGGCCTCGATCAGGATCGGCCCGTCCAGCTTGGCCCCGGGGCGGATCGTGCCGCCGGCGATGCGACGGATGCGCATGCCGACGCCGCGCAGCGGCTTGTACCAGCGCTCCAGCAGCAGCATGTCGCCGCCGGGCAGGAAGGCGAGGTCGGTGATGTCGTAGCCATCATGGCGGATCACCTGCAGCGTGCCCGGCTGGCGCCCACCGAGGATGAAGCCCGTGGTCGGCTCGTCCTCGCGGCCCGAGCGCTCGGAGATCGCGATCAGCGCCCCGGCAAGCGGGTGGCCGGCCGGCAGCACGCCGAGCGCCTCGAAGCCGCGATTGCTCGGCAGGCGCTTCGCTGGCGGCGGCACCGGCACGAGCTGCGCCCGCGCCTCGACACCATGGCGGGCCCAGTCGAAGCGCAGGATGTCATGGGTACGCTCGACGCCGATGTAGGCGGTGCCGCCCTGGATAGCGAGCGATTCGGTGTCGTAATAGCGCGAGCGATGCAGCGGCTTGCCGGATGCGCCGAGAATCGGTGCAAGTTCTGCCTCTTCCAGCCCGGCGAGCTTGCCCTGACTGTTGCGCGCGACCCTTGCGGTCAGCCAGAAGCCGTTGTCGGTGATGGCGACGAGGCGCGCACCGTCGGGCGAGCGCCACAGCCCCGAAAAGCCACCGAAACGAGGGTGGCTGCCGGTGAGCTGGAGCCCGCCGCGGAAGGTCAGCTGGCCGAAACGGGTCTTCGTCGGATTGCCGGGCTGGAAGCTCGCGATCGGCCGGACGGCAATGCCGACCGGGACGCGCCCGGGTTCGAGACTCTGCGCCCGCGCGGGCAGGCCGAGAGCCGCCGCGCCGAGGCCGGCGAGGACGCTGCGGCGGCTCAGGCTCATTGCAGGCGGCGCGAGCCCCGCGAGCTTGCCCCGCCGGCATCCTCCTCGAACAGCTCGGCCAGCTTCTCGGTCATCACGCCGCCGAGCTCCTCGGCATCGACGATGGTGACGGCGCGGCGATAGTAGCGGGTGACGTCGTGGCCGATGCCGATCGCGATCAGCTCGACCGGCGAGCGCGTCTCGATCTCGGCGATGACATGGCGCAGATGCCGCTCGAGATAGCTGCCGGCATTGACCGAGAGCGTGGAATCGTCGACCGGCGCGCCGTCGGAGATCACCATCAGGATCTTGCGCTGCTCGGAGCGGCCGAGCAGGCGCTTATGCGCCCAGTCGAGCGCCTCGCCGTCGATGTTCTCCTTGAGCAGCCCCTCGCGCATCATCAGCCCGAGATTTTTCCGCGCCCGCCGCCAGGGCGCGTCGGCGGCCTTGTAGATGATGTGCCGGAGATCGTTGAGGCGGCCGGGATTGGCCGGCTTGCCCGATTGCAGCCAACTCTCGCGCGAGAGCCCGCCCTTCCAGGCACGGGTGGTGAAGCCGAGCAGCTCGACCTTGACGCCGCAGCGCTCCAGCGTGCGGGCCAGGATGTCGGCGCAGGTCGCCGCCACCGTGATCGGCCGGCCGCGCATCGAGCCGGAATTGTCGATCAGCAGCGTCACCACCGTGTCGCGGAAATTCGTGTCCGATTCCTGCCGGAAGGAGAGCGGCTGGAACGGGTCGATGATGATGCGCGGCAGGCGCGAGGGATCGAGCGCGCCCTCCTCCAGGTCGAACTGCCAGGAGCGGTTCTGCTGCGCCATCAGGCGGCGCTGCAGCCGGTTCGCCAGACGCGCGACGACGCCCTGAAGATGCGCCAGCTGCTTGTCGAGATAGGCGCGCAGCCGCGTCAGCTCCTCGGCGTCGCAGAGTTCCTCGGCGGTGACGATCTCGTCGAACTTCTGGGTATAGGCCTTGTAGTCGGTCTGCGGCCGGTCATTGGCGCGGCTGTCGCGCGGGCGCGGCGCCTCGCCGGCCTCCTCGGCCTCCGAATTCTCGTCTTCCTCGTCCCAGTCGCCGGCCGGCGCGTCGGCGGCCTCGGAGGCGCCTTCCTGCAATTCCTCGGCGGCGTCCTCGCTGGTCTCGGTCTCCGAGCGCTCGCCCTGGCTCTGCTGCTCGGCCTCGCCCTCTTCCTGCTGCTGGTCGTCGGAAGACTGGTCCTGATCGTCCTCGTCCTCCTCGGCATCGTCGCCCTGACTGGTCTGCTCGGCCATGTCGAGCGAGACGAGCAGGTCGCGCACGGTGCGGGCGAAAGCGCGCTGGTCCTCGATCGACTTCGCCAGCCGGTCGAGATCGTCGCCCGCCTTGGCCTCGATCTGCTCGCGCCAGAGATCGACGAGCTTCTCGGCCGCCTTGGGCGGCTTCAGGCCGGTCAGGCGCTCGCGCACCATCAAAGCGAGCGCATCTTCCAGCGGCGCGTCGGCGCGGTCGGTGATCTCCTCATAGCGGCCGCCGCGGTGATAGCGGTCCTCCAGCATCGCCGAGATGTTGCCGGAGACGCCGCTCATCCGGCGCGAGCCGACGCTCTCGACCCGCGCCTGCTCGACCGCGTCGAAGACGGCACGGGCCGCATCGCCCTCGGGCGCGGCGCGGCGATGGACCGCTGCATCGTGGCAGGCAAGGCGCAGCGCCATCGAATCGGCATGGCCGCGCAGGATCGCGACGTCGCCCGCAGTGAGCTTGCGTGGCGGCTCCGGCAGGCGGGCGCGCTCGCCGACCAGCGAGGGTTTGTCGGCGGCGAAGACGATCTCCATCTCCGGCTTGCGCGCGATCGCCTTCATCGCGCCCGAGACCGCCCGCTTCAGCGGCTCGGCCGGCGCTTCCTTCGGGGTTCCGGGCTTGCGATTGGAGATGCTCATAGCGCCTTCATGAAGTGGTGGAAGGTCTGCCCGGCGACGGGATAGCCCTCCATGCGGCCGCATTCGCGATAACCCATGCGCGGATAGAAGCCCGGCGCCTGGATGCTCATCGTGCCCAGATAGACGCCACGCGCGCCATAATCGCGCGCCGCCTGCTCGGCCATCGCCAGCAGAGCTTCGCCATGGCCGGCGCCGCGATGGGCTTCGTCGATCCAGAACAGGTCGACATAGAGCCATTGCCATTTCAGCTCGCCGATCAGGCCGCCGACCATGGCGCCACTCTCGTCGCGCAGGCTGAGCGCCAGGGGCTCGGCCTTGCGCGGCCCGACCCTGGCCTCGTTATGGGCGGAGAGCCCGCGCACCACGGCCTCGCGCGTCGCGGCGACATCCGCCTCGCGCTGGATCGTGGCCTGCTTGCTGTCGGCGGCGCTCACGGCGTGCTCCTCAGCGCGCCCGTCCGTTGTACATCGTCGGGCTCAGCTCGGTGGGCTCGACGCCGGCGAGGCAGCGGACGTTGATCGCGACGGTCGGCGTGCCGTCCGGGGCATTGGCGCGGGCGAAGGATTCCATGCCGCAGGTCTCGCAGAAGAGATGCTGGATCTTCTGTGAATTGAAGCGGTACTCGGTCAGCGCGTCCTCGCCCTTGGTCAGGGTGAAGCTGGTCGCCGGGCTGAAGGCCAGCACCGAGCCGCGGCGCTGGCAATAGGAGCAGTTGCAGGTGATCGTCTTGGCGAGGTCGGCCTCGACCTCGTAGGCGACCCGACCGCAATGACAGGAACCTTCATACCGAGCCATGGCCGGCCTCCTGTTGGTTGAGCCTGGTCCGATCGCAAGAGTGGAGTCCACTCTTGCGGACGATACCTCAGCTCAGGACGACATTGACCGCGCTTTCCGGCAATTCCTTGCCGAAGGAGCGCTGGAAGAACTCCGCCACCAGCGTGCGCTCCATCTCGTCGCACTTGTTGAGGAAGGTGACGCGGAAGGCGAAGCCGACATCGCCGCCGAAGATCGCCGCGTTCTCGGCCCAGGTGATGACCGTACGCGGGCTCATCACGGTCGAGAGGTCGCCGTTCATGAAGGCGTTGCGGGTGAGATCGGCGACGCGGACCATCTTGTTGACGATGTCCTTGCCCTCCGGCGTGGCCTGATAGTGCTTCGACTTGGCGAGCACGATCGCGACCTCGTTGTCGTGAGGCAGGTAGTTCAGCGTGGTGACGATCGACCAGCGGTCCATCTGGCCCTGGTTGATCTGCTGGGTGCCGTGATAGAGGCCCGAGGTGTCGCCGAGGCCGACCGTGTTGGCGGTGGCGAACAGCCGGAACGCGGCGTGCGGGCGGATGACGCGCTTCTGGTCGAGCAGCGTCAGCTTGCCGGACTGCTCGAGCACGCGCTGGATCACGAACATCACGTCCGGGCGGCCGGCATCGTACTCGTCGAAGACCAGCGCTATGTTGTTCTGCAGCGCCCAGGGCAGGATGCCATCCTGGAACTCGGTGATCTGCTTGCCTTCCTTCAGCACGATCGCGTCCTTGCCGACGAGGTCGAGGCGCGAGACGTGGCTGTCGAGGTTGACGCGGACGCAGGGCCAATTCAGCCGGGCCGCGACCTGCTCGATATGGGTCGACTTGCCGGTGCCGTGATAGCCCGAGATCATCACGCGTCGGTTATGGGCGAAGCCGGCGAGGATCGCGATCGTGGTGTCGCGGTCGAAACGGTAGTCCGGATCGAAATCCGGCACATGGGCCTCAGGCTGCGAATAGGCCGGCACCTCCATGTCGGACTCGATGCCGAAGACCTGACGCACCGACAGTTTCATGTCGGGCATGCCGGGGGCGGAGGCAGTCGTCGTTGTCATCATTCTTCTCCGGGCGCAGGACAGGGGCCGGTAAAGACCCGGTGTCCTCGTGAGCCGACCGAAAGGGAGGCGTGTAGAACCTCCTTAGATCGAAAGCAGCGGAGCGGCAATTCGCAAGAGGCATGCCGTCCCTTCGCCGGCATGCATTCACGCACGGGCTCAGGGCCGGCCCGCGAGCAGGCGAGCGATCGCTGCAACGCTGCCCGCCGCGCCGTCGAGATCGACCTTCGCCGCTGGCGGAACGCCTTGCGCCAGCGCCGCTTCGATCGCGGCAGCGAGCCCCTGTGGCCCTTCGGCAAGCTTCACAACGCGCGCCAACCCGGCCTGCTCCAGCGCGGCGGCACGCAAGGCCTGCTCGGTCTCGTTGCCGGCGTCGAAGGGAGCGAGGAGAGCGGGCCGCCCGGCCTGCAGCAGGTCGAGCGCGGTGTTGTAGCCAGCCTGGCTGATCGACAGCGCGCAGGTGGCGAGCAGGGCCGGGAAATCCCGCCGCGCCCATTCGACCCTGGCGTTGTCAGGAGCCGATTGTCGCAGGGAGGCGAAATCGGCCTCGGAGGCGCCGCGGCCGATCAGGAGATGGAAAGGCCGCTGCGGCAGCAATCGAGCTGCAGCGAGCGTGGTCTCGAACAGGGGCAAGGCTGCCGCCGAGCCGCCGCCGGAGACGAGGATGTCAGCATTCCCATCATTGCGAGCGCAGCGAAGCAATCCAGAAGGACTGGACTCATCGGCCCCTGGATCGCTTCGCTGCGCTCGCGATGACGATTGCGCCAGATAGCCCGTATAGACCAGCTTGCCGGCGATCTCCGGCGTCACCGGCCAGGACGCTTCGAGCGGCAGGACGCGCGGGTCGCCATGCATCAGCACCGCATCGAACAGCGTCGCGACCCGCTCGGCCGCCTCCGCCAGCCGATCCGGCCGCTGCGGCGCGACCAGCACGTCGCGGATCGACGACAGGACGAGCGCGCGCGGATTGGCATCGCGTGCCGCCGCGATCAG
The DNA here is from genome assembly GCF_058986765.1 of Allobosea sp. GW821-FHT03A12. Taxonomy (NCBI): domain Bacteria; kingdom Pseudomonadati; phylum Pseudomonadota; class Alphaproteobacteria; order Hyphomicrobiales; family Alloboseaceae; genus Allobosea; species Allobosea sp. GW821-FHT03A12. The sequence goes on along the minus strand of NZ_JBYSVZ010000001.1, from coordinate 376,577 downwards.
CGCCAGGAACTCCCCGGCGAGCTGGCGCCGGCCGAAGGGAAAATGCTCGGTGATGACGATATCGGGCGAAAATTCCTGCGCCACCGCGACCAGCTGCTCGCGCCGCGCGGCCAGGCGCTCCGGCGTCGCGGCCTTGCCGTCCTCGTCGAGCAGATTGCGGAAATCGGTGCCTTGGGTGCGCACCGGCGGCAATTGCACGAAGCGGTACCCCGCTGCCACCTTGCCGTCCGGCATGCCACCACTGGCGAGCGTGACCTCATGACCCGCCGCGGCCAGAGCCCGCGCCAGCTGCCGAGCCCGCACCAGATGGCCGATCCCGAGCAGATGCGTGACCGCGATCAGGATGCGCGCGCTCATGGCGCGCCACCGTCTTCGCCCGCGACTACTGCCAGCAGCGCCCGATGCACGCGCTCCAGCCCGGCTTGCGCCGAGAACTCGGTTCGGAGCCTGTCGAAGGCCGCGGCGCCAAGCTTGGCGCGCCATTGCGGATCGCGGGCCAAGCCCTCCAGCGCCTTGGCCAGGGCCGTGACATCGCTCGGCCGCAGCAGCAGCCCTTCGCGGCCATGCTGCACGAATTCCGGGATGCCGGCGAAATCGGTCGCGACGATCGGCAGGGCCTGGCTCGCTGCCTCCATCACCACATTGGGCAAGCCGTCGCGATCGCCATTCTCCGCCTGCTTCGAGGGCAGCACGAAAAGATCGGCCTCGCGCAGCGCCGCGATCACCGCACCTTGTGCCTGCGCGCCGCGCCATTCGATCCGCGAGGCAAGGCCGAGCTTCTCGGCTTGCGCCTGCAAGGCCGCGAGCATCTCGCCGCCGCCGATATGGACAAGGCGCCAGTTCAGCTCCGCCGGCAGGATCGCCAGCGCCGCCAAGAGGTCGTCGAACCCCTTCTTCGCTACCGCTCGCCCGATCGTGATGAACTGCACCGGCTCAGCCGGATCGGAGCCGTCGCGCGATCCGCGCGTTTCGGGCGGAGCCGGAAAGCGCGCCAGATCGAGGCCATGATAAAGCAGCGCGATCTTGTCCGGCCGATCGGCGAGGCGGGTAAGTTCGGCATGACCGTCGCGGGTGCAGGTCACGCCCCAGCGCGCGTCCGTGATCTTCTCGCGCTTCTCCCACTCCGGCGTGGTCCAGATGTCCTTGGCATGGGCGGAGAACGACCAGGAGAGGCCCCGGCTCAGCGCCGCATAGCGGATCACCGAGGCCGGCGTGTGCAAATAGTGGACATGGAGATGGCGGGTGCCGGCCGGCAGTTCATGCGCCATCACACAAGCCTGGCCGAAACGGCGCAGTCGGTTGCGCGTCCGGTCGCGGGAAAGGTCGCGCAAGAAGACCCCGAGCAGCCTGACGATGCTCGGCCGCGAAAAAGCCCTGGCGATCCCGCGCAGCACTCGCGGCCAGTCGTCGTGCAGATACTCCGGCAGATAGTGCAGCGGCACCGAGATCTCCTGGTGCATCATGTGCCGCGCGCCATCGGTCGGATGGCGCAGCGACCAGATCGCGAAGGGCAGGCCGAGCCGCTGCAGGCCAAGCAGTTCCTGGGCGATGAAGGTCTCCGACAGGCGCGGATAGCCCTTCATCGCGATCGCGATCGCCGGCCCCTCGGACTCAGCGTGGCTCATCTGCGGCCGATCAGCATGAAGCGGGTATAGTTCTTCGTCGGCAGCGCCCCAGCGAACCACAATTCCGACAGCCCGGCCTGCGCCTTGAAAGCGTCGAGCGAGGGCACGCAGCTGCGATGGTCGGGCTCGCGGAAATAGTCGTTGGATTGCAGCAGCAGCGGCAATCCGACCGGGAGGCTGGCGATCCAGCCGGGCACGTCATCGAGATGCTCGCAGCTGGTGTTGATCACCACCCCCGGCCGCCCGCCCTCGGCCCTTTCGAAATCGAGGCTCATCATATCGGCCGTCAACGACCGGAAGCGCCCGGTGGCGACATGGCGGTGATTGAGAATCTCGGCGATCGGAGCGCAATCGGGATCGATATCGAGGCTGACCAACTGGGGAATCGCAAGGCGCTCGTCGGCCAGCAGCATCGCCCCGAGCACGCCATGCCAGGCTCCGAGCACCCAGACCGGCCCGTCCGGTTTCGGCAGGACCTCAGCCAAGGTCTCGACCAGCCAGCGCTTCGAAGCGATCTGCTTGGGATTGAAGGCGATCGAGATGTCGGCCCGCACGCCCTTGCCGACCAGCCGGGCGAGATCGGCGACGATGGCGTCGCCTGTCAGCGCCGCAACGCCGCGCAGGATGTCGTGCAGCGCCTCGCGGGAAATCTCGTCGGTCATCGAAGCTCTTGGCAGTGGGCGAAATTCGGGCAGCGGAATTTGGGCGGCGGACCATAGGCAGGCGCACCGGCAATTGCCAGCCGGGCATGCGGGCTACGAATTCGCTCTAGCTGCGATCAGGACCGGGATCGGCCAGATCGGGGCTTGCGTCCTTCGCCGCCGAAACCCAACCGCCGGCTCCGTCCTTGGCCTGCGCTGATTGTCCGGCATCCGCCCTGGCCTCACCCGTCGGCGTGCTGCCGAAGCCGTAGACCTGCATCGGCTTGTCGCGTCCCTTGACCGCGATCTTGTGCGGTACCGTGTCGCGATAGCTGCGGCCGGTCGCGCCCACCGTCTCGGCGGAGACGACGATGTCGGACAGGAGCCGCCGCGTCGCCGCCTCGAGCTGACTCGCGATCATCACGGTTTCGCCGACGGTGATCTCGCGCCGTCCCATACTCTCGTTCTCGACCGCGCCGACGATCGCCTGGCCGCCATGGATGCCGATGCCGATGCGCAGCGGCAATGGCAGCGCGTTGGCGTATTCGCGGTTCAGCGCCTCGACGGCGCGTACCATGTCGCCGGCCGCGGCGATCGCCGCCGCGCCCGCCCGCGCCGGCGTCGTCTCCAGTCCGAACACTGCCATCAGCCCGTCGCCATAGATCGCCTCGATCCGCCCGCCATGCGCCGCGATCGCCTGGGACATCTCGTCATAGAAGCGGTTGAGCAGGGTCATCAGGTCGTGCGGCAATTGCCGCTCGGAGAGCGCAGTGAAGGCTCTGAGGTCCGCGACCATCACCGTCAGCCCCTTCTTGCCGATCCGGTCATCCGGGTCGATCGTCCCGGACGGGCCGGCGCCGCGCTGCTTGGCTGCGAGCAGGATCTGGACCTGGAGGTCGCGCTTGGGCCTGATCTGGCAGGCGAGCCGGACATGGTCGCCGGCCGAGATCCGGCGCAGCAGCCGCGCTTCTGCCGGGCCGGGCGCCGGCAGGTCGTCGGCACCGTCGAGCACCAGCACGCGGCAGGTGGCGCAGCGCGCCCGCCCGCCGCAGAGCGCGGCATGGGGAATGCCGAAGCGGCGGAAGATCTCGAGCAGGGTCGGCCCGGGAATGACGCGGCGCACGCCATGGCCGACGAAGCGCACCGCGATGGCCCCTAACGCCCGCGCCCTGAGCTCGCGCAAGACGACGAAGCCGGCAAAGCCGCCGATCAGGCCGAAGAAGGCGCGCTTGGCCCAGGTCACATGCAGATTGAAGGCATCGACCTGGTTGGCCGTATAGAGCTCGGGCGGGAGCGCCATCATCTGGGCCTCGCGGCCTGCCACCGAGAAGCCTATGATGGCCAGCAGCGGTATCAGGATCGCAACGAGCAGGAACGGATCGCGCCAGCTCGCATAGGCGTCGCGTGCCCGAAAGGTGAAGTGCAGGCCGATCACGCCATGCGTCCAGACGAGCAGGAGCAGGAAGCTCTGCGACAAGGCGAGGCCCGGCCAAAGCCGGCGCAGCACCGCGTGATAGCTCTCGTCCTGGCCGAACAGGGAACCCTGAACCCGGGTGCCGACGATATGGTCGATCAGCAGGAGCGGGATCGCGACGCCGAGGATGATCTGGATCACTTCGCGCATCGGCATGCGGAATGTGCGTCGCTGCGCTACGCGCAGCAGGGCGAAGACCGGATGGACGATGAGCGAGCCATAGAGCGCGACCGTGCCGACCCAGCTGTGCCAGAACCAGTAGCGCCACTCCTGCGCCGCCTCCATCGCCGCAACGCCGAAGATGCCGAGCGCGTGGTTGAGGAAATGCGTGGTCGCGAAGACCATCAGGATGCAGCCGGAGGCGAAGCGCACGTCCCGGCTCCAGGACGACATCTGGTCGAAGCCGGAGGCGGCGGGCCTGCGTCCCGCAGGCGTACTCGGAACCGCTGTCATCGGCGCACCCGGCGCTTCAATGTGTCTTCTCGCCATGCAGGACGGAGTCCGCCAGGCGATAGAGCCGACCGGCAAGATCGCGCGACAGCGCGACCGAGAACTCCGGGATGTTGTCGAGCAGCTCGAAGAATAGTGTCCGCGGCAGCCGCAGCGCCACGACGTCGGTCTTGGCGGTGCAGCGGGCGGCATTGGTCTGATTGCACAGCAGCGGTACGTCGCCGATGATGCTGCCGGTCGCAAGCCGGAAGGACTTCTGCCGGCCATCGGAGAAGTCGTGCGACAGCTCGACCTCGCCCTCCAGCACGCAATAGACCTCCTCCGGTTTGTCGCCCTCTTCCGTGATGACGGTGCCGGCCGGGAAATGCAGCCGCTCGCCCATCAGGGCGAGCAGCTTCAGCCGCGGCCCGGGCAGCCCGCGGAACAGGGGAATGGACTTCAGGCAGCCGATATCGCTCTCGAGCGTCATGTCCTTGCCTCGATCGGAACAGCGCCATTGGGGGGCGGCAGCTCGTCCAGCATCTCGTCCGCTTCGTCGCTGGCTCCGCCCTTGCTGTTCACCCTGGCCACGGCTCCGTTGAAGATGATCTTCTCAGAGATATCGGCAGCCAGCCCCTGATCGGTCAAGAGCAGGAAGGTCGTTCTGTCCTGACAATAATTGGCGATCCGCCGGATGAGGCCGCCAGGATCGGGACAGGTGACGGCGAAGGCGTCGAGGTCGAGCACCAGGATGTCCGGCCGCTTGATCAGCGCCTGGGCCAGCGGCACCATCAGGCGCAGGCGCAGCGGCAGATAGCGGCCGCGCAAACCGACATCGGTGTTGAGCCCGAGCCGATAGGCAGCGGAGTCGAGCCCGGCGCGCGACAGCGCCGCCCGGGCGATCTCCGCGACCTTGCGCCCGGCATCGGGAACGCCGAAGCCGATGCGACCGAACAGCAGGTTGTCGCGCACGCTCGCGCCATGGATCACGTCGGCGGGATCGTAGAACTCGATCTCGTCGGCCTTCTCGCCGGGCAGATAGGTCTTGAAGCTGTGCCGGGCCCGCAGAACCCGGCGGCGCAGGGCGATGTCGAGCAGGTTGAGCCGGTGCTTCGGCTCGATATAGCCGAGCGCGAGCGAAACCAGCTCGCGCTGGACGGTCGGATCGAGCGGGCTGCGCCGGTCGTGCCGCCGCAACGCCTCGGCCAGCTCACCGAGCTTCTCCAGGTCGATCTCGCCGCCGAAGGCGTAGCGCTCGAACAGGGTGTGCCCCTGCGGCAGGCCGGCGAAAATCTCGACCAGTGTCGAGGCGATGCGCCCGCCGATCTCGGCCAGCGGCTCATCCAGCGCCTCGGCCTGCAGCACCGAGCGGGCGTAGGGGTCCTCGAGCAGGAAGTCGGCCGGCTGGCGACCATTGCGCATCGCGCCGAAGACCAGGTTCTCGGCGATCGTCGCATTGGCGTTGTAGCGATCGAGGTCGAAGGTCTCGATCAGCCCGCCGAGCTTGCCCTTGGTCAGCTCGGCCGCCACCACCTTGCGCGCTTCGATGATGCGCTCGGCCGCTCCATCCGCCAGAGGCGCGATCACCTTGGCGTCGAGACCGAGCTCGTAGACCTCGTCGGCGCAGCCGAGCGTGTCGAGCACGGCGAGCACGCGCTCCTCGAGCGCCTCCTCGCCCTCGAGCCCAACGCCTTCATAGTCGTTCCAGTCGGCGGCGAAGGGCAGCGGCGTGTTGCCGGCCCGCAGCGCCTCGATGAAGCGGCGATGCTCATCCTGGTCGACGGCCCGGTCCGGCTTCACCACCGGGCGCCGGCGCTTCAGCGGCAGCAGGATGTTGTCGCGCAAGGAGCCGTTGATGATCTCGATCTCGGGCCCGGCATAGCCGATGATATGGCTGGCGCGCTCGACGCTGATCGCCGAGAGCGGCTCGCCGTCGATCAGGACGCGCCCGCCATAGCTCATCGTCTGCCGGCCGAGGATGCGGCCGAGCGTGTCTCGCCCGCCGCCGGCAGGCCCGATCAGCGCGACCTGGCTGGGCCGCTGGAACGTCGTCGTCAGCAATGCCAGGAGCGGTTGCCCGCGATTGTCGACCATCTCGACCCGGTCGAGCCGGATCTCACCACGCGGCGGCAACGGCGCGATCTCGCCCTTCTCCTCCAGCGTCACCACCTCGCTCGGGCTGAACTGGGCGATCACCTGCTCGTATTTGATGGTGACGTCGTTGCGCTGCTGCTCCCAGTCGATCAGTTCCTTGATCGGCGGCGGCAGGTCGCGATAGGCGGCGATCACCGCGACGAGTTGGCCGATGTCGAGCCGGCCCTGCAAAGCGAAGAAGCCGCCGATCGCGTAGAAGAAGAAGGGCGTGACCTGCGCCATCAGGTTGTTCAGGAACTTGACGGCGAATTTGCGCTTGTAGAGCGCATAGCGGATGTCGAACAGCGCCCCCAGCCGCCCGGCGATGTCGGACTGGATATAGGAGGTCGCGCCATTGCCTTGGATGGTCGGCCCGGCATCGACGATCTCGCCGATCCGCCCGGCGAGCTGGCGCGAGGCGATCTGGCGCTCGCGGCCGAGCCTGAGCTGCTCCTTGCGCAGGATCGGGATGATCACCGCCTGCATCAGCACGATGACCAGCGCGATCGAGCCGAGCCAGACGCTCTGCATCATGATGAAGATCAGCGCGGTCAACGCCTGGCTGAGCAGGAAGGCCGGCTGGATGAAGGCGTCACCGACGAAGCTGCCGATCGGCTCGACCTCGTCCTTGATCATGCTTGCGACCTCGGCCGGCTTGACCGAGCGGATATCCTCCGGCCGGAAGCGCATCAGCTGGCTGAACAGGTCGTAGCGCATGCGCCGGAGCATGCGCTCGCCGAGCACGCCCTTCTGCAGGTTGACGAGATATTTGAAGCCGCCATTGATCAGGACGAGCACGAGGAAATAGAAGCTCAGCGTCAAAAGCAGCCCGAGCTGGCCGACCTTGAAGCCCTCGAAAACCTGGACACTGCCGCCGCCGAGGACCTCCGGCCAGTGCAGCGTCCAGTCGAACACGGTCGCGCTCGTCTTGCCATTCCTGAAGGCGCCGCCCTGGATGGCGTCGTTGACGATGCGCCTGGGCACGTCGAAGGAGAGCCAGTTGAACGGGATCGAGACCAGGATCACGAGCAGAACGATGATCTGCTCCCGGCGGCTCTTCTGCCAGACGTAACGGAAGAGGCTTCTCTCCAAGGGGCTTTCCCATCCCGCATCCGGATGTGCGGACACACCGCCGGCCTGCCCCCATATGTGGGCAGTTCACCACGCGGCGCAACACGTCACGGGGACTCGACAAGTCCGGCGATTTCAAGTTCGGTCGAGACAGGCGGCGCGGCCGGGAGCATCGCCCTGTTGCAAGATCGTCATCGAGACGGGACAAGGACGGCGGGACGGGAAAGCGCAGGCGCCGCACCGCAGCGGGACAGGATGCTTCGGCGGCAAATCGATCCGGCTGGCGGCGCAGATCGTGCAACCGGCAACAGAAACGACAGGGGACGACGGCGGCTGCCGCAGATGAACATTCTCGAGATCAACGACCTTCGGATCGGCTTCACCATCCACGGCTTCGCTCGCGATGTCGTGAAGGGCGTCGACTTCCGGATCCCGGCCGGCAAGACCGTGGCGCTCGTTGGCGAGTCCGGCTCGGGCAAGTCGGTGATCTCGCAGGCGATCATGGGCCTGCTGCCGCGCGCCGGCGCGATCACCGGCGGCAGCATCCTCTTCCGCGATCCCCAGGCGAAAGGCGCCGTCATCGACATCGCCGCCTTGCCGGCCGAGGGCAAGGAGATCCGCGATCTGCGCGGCGGGCGGATCGGCATGATCTTCCAGGAGCCGATGTCCTCGCTCTCGCCGGTCCACACCATCGGCAACCAGATCGAGGAGGCGCTGCAGCTGCACCGGCCGATGCCGAAGCCGCAGGCGCGCGAGCTGATCGAGGCGATGCTGAAGCGCGTCGGCTTCAGGGACCCGGCCCGCGCCTATGATTTCTATTCCTTCGAGCTCTCCGGCGGCCTGCGCCAGCGCGCCATGCTCGCCATGGCGCTGATCTGCCAGCCGGCTTTGCTGATCGCCGACGAGCCGACGACCGCGCTCGACGTCACCATCCAGGCCCAGGTCCTCGACCTGATGCGCGATCTCCAGGCCGAGATGGGCATGGCGATCCTCTTGATCACCCATGATCTCGGCGTCGTCGCCAACATGGCCGACGAGGTCGTGGTGATCTACCATGGCGAGATCATGGAGAGCGGCACGGCCGAGGACATCTTCCGCCGCCCGCAGCACCCCTATCTCAAGGCCCTGCTCAAGGCCTCCCCGCATTTCGACATGCAGGAGGGCGAGCGGCTGGTCGCCCTGCGCGAGGCGCGCCCGCGCGTGCCGGCCGCGCCGAAGGCTGCGCCCCCTCAAAGCCGCGACCAGCAGGCGCCGCTGCTGGCGGTGCGCAATGTCCACAAGAGCTACACCACCCATTCGAGCCGCTTCTTCGGCAAGGGCACGACCTCGACCGTCCACGCCGTCAACGATGTCAGCTTCGATATCGAGCGCGGCGAATGCCTCGGCCTGGTCGGCGAGAGCGGCTGCGGCAAGACCACGCTCAGCAAGGTGATCATGCGGGCGGTGACGCCCGATTCCGGTGAGATCCGCTTCGACGATGGCAAGGATTGCATCGACATCCTCTCGCTGCAGGGCGAGGATCTGCGTCGCTTCCGCCCCAGGCTGCAGATGATCTTCCAGGATCCGGTCTCGTCGCTGTCGCCGCGCATGACCGTGATGAACATCCTGCGCGAGCCGCTCGTGATCCATGAGCGCGGCGACGGCGCCGGCCAGATGGCGCGGGTCAAGGCGCTGATGGACGATGTCGGGCTCGACCAGCGCTTCCTCTCGCGCTATCCGCACTCCTTCTCCGGCGGCCAGCGCCAGCGCATCGGCATCGCCCGCGCGCTCGCGCTCGACCCGGAATTGATCATCTGCGACGAGCCGGTCTCGGCGCTCGACGTCTCCGTCCAGGCGCAGATCCTCAACCTGCTCAAGGACCTGCAGGCCGAGCGCGGCCTGACCTTCCTGTTCATCTCGCACAATCTCGCGGTGGTGAACTACATGGCCGATCGCATCGCGGTGATGGCGAACGGGCGCATCGTCGAGCTCGCGCCGCGCCATACCCTCTTCACCGCGCCGGTCCACCCCTACACCAAGGCGCTGCTGAAATCGGTGCCCTTCGCTGATCTCGACCGCAAGCTCGACTTCAAGCTGGCGGCGCCCGGCGGCGCCTCCGACACCCGCCACTGGCCGGCTTCCTTCAAGCCCGATGCCGACGGCGAGGCGCTCGCCCATCTCGATCTCGGGGCCGGCCATCTCGTCCTCGCCAAGCCCGGCGCCGACGTCAGGGAGCTCGCCTGATGCGGATCGCTCGCCGGAGCTTCCTCCTCGGAACGGGCGCCGCCCTGATCGCACCGCGGCTCGGCCTCGCCGGCGTCGAGACGCTGATCGACAGCCCGGCGCTGGCCGAGAAGGTCGCCGCCGGCAAATTGCCGGCGCTCGTCGAGCGCCTGCCGAAATCGCCGCGTTTGATCGACGTGGCGGCGATGGGCCGCGCGCCCGGCCGCCATGGCGGCGCGATCCGCACGCTGATGGGCGACCAGCGCGACATCCGCATGATGACGATCTACGGCTACACCCGCCTCGTCGTCTACGACGACAAGCTCGAGCTCGCGCCCGACGTGCTGGAGAGCTTCGACGTCGAGCACGGCCGCATATTCACCTTGCGGCTGCGGGCCGGCCATCGCTGGTCGGACGGACATCCCTTCACCGCCGAGGATTTCCGCTATTGGTGGGAGGATGTCGCCAACAACAAGCGGCTCTCGCCCGGCGGCCCGCCGCAGGCGATGCTGATCTCCGGCCAGACCTGCCGCTTCGAGATCCTCGACGACCTGACCCTGCGCTACAGCTGGGCCGAGCCGAATCCGGTCTTCCTGCCGGCGCTCGCCGGCGCGCAGCCGCTCTACATCGCCATGCCGGCGCATTACCTCAGGCAGTTCCACCAGCGCTATGCCGGCAAGGAGGAGCTGGAGCAGAAGATCAAGAGCGCCCGCGTCAAGGACTGGGGCTCGCTGCACGAGCGCTTCTCGCGCCAGTACCGCCCGGAGAACCCCGACCTGCCGACGCTCGATCCCTGGCGCAACACCACGGCGATCCCGGCCGAGCAGTTCAGCTTCGTCCGCAACCCCTATTTCCACCGGATCGACGAGAACGGCCGGCAGCTGCCCTATGTCGACGAGGTCACCATGACCATCGGCAGCGCGGCCCTGATTCCGGCCAAGACGGCCGCCGGCGAGTCCGACCTGCAGGCCCGCTATCTGCGCTTCGACAACTACACCTTCCTCAAGGACGCCTCGAAGCGGATGAACTTCGAGGTCAGGCTATGGAAGCGCGGCGAAGGCGCCTGGTTCGCGCTGATGCCCAATCTCAACGCGATCGACCCGGTCTGGCGCGACCTCAACCGCGATGTGCGCTATCGCCGCGCGCTCTCGCTGGCGATCAACCGGCGCGACATCAACCGCGTGATCTTCTTCGGCCTCGCCAAGGAGAGCGGCAACACCGCGCTGCCGGAGAGCCCGCTCTATGACGAGACGCTGGCGCAGCTCTACATGACGCCGGACCTGGCCGAGGCCAATCGTCTGCTCGACGAGATCGGCCTTGCCAAGCGCGACGGCGAGGGCATCCGCCATTTCCCGGACGGGCGGCGCCTGGAATTCACTGTCGAGACCGCCGGCGCCTCGACCGAGGAGACCGACATCCTCGACCTGATCAAGCAGGATTTCGTCGCGATCGGCATCAAGATCCACCCGCGCTCCAGCCAGCTCGACGTCTTCCGCCGCCGCATCCTCGCGGGCCAGACGATCATGTCGGGCTGGACCGGCATGGACAATGCGCTCGTCGCGGCCGAGATGGAGCCGGACGCGCTCGCCCCGACCTCGCCGGCCCAGTTCAACTGGCCGCGCTGGGGCCAGTATCTGGAAAGCGGCGGGCGCGAGGGCGAGGCGCCCGATATTCCAGAGGCGAAGGAGCTGGTCGCGCTCTACCGGGCCTGGCGCCATTCGACGACGCACCAGCAGCGCCGGGAGATCTGGCAGACGATGCTGAAGATCAACGCCGAGCAATTGTTCACGATCGGGGTGGTCAACGCCACGCTGCAGCCGGTCGTGGTCGCCAGGAGCCTGCGCAACGTGCCGGAAAACGGCCTCTACAGCTTCGAGCCGGGCGCCTTCTTCGGCCGCTACATGCCCGACACCTTCTGGTTCGAGGGGAAGTAGCCGTGCTGCTGAAGTACATCTTCAAGCGCATCCTGGTGATGATCCCGACGCTGTTCGTCACCAGCGTCCTGATCTTCACCGTGATCAACCTGCCCGAAGGCGACTATTTCGAGACGATGGTCGCCGAGATGCAGGCGCAGGGCGAGAAGGCGGATATGAGCCGCGTCGAGTTCCTGAAGAAGGAGTACGGTTTCGACAAGCCGCCGATCGAGCGCTATTTCTGGTGGGCCACCGGCCTGCTGCGCGGCGACATGGGCTACTCCTTCGAGTATCAGCTGCCGGTGCGCGACATCGTCGGCGACCGCCTGCTGCTGACCATGGTGGTGTCGTTCTTCACCATCATCTTCACCTGGATCGTCGCCTTCCCGATCGGCATCTATTCGGCGACGCACCAGTACAGCTGGGGCGATTACGGCCTCACCTTCATCGGCCTGCTCGGCCTTGCCGTGCCGCATTTTCTGCTGGCACTGATTTTCCTCTATTTCGCCAATATCTGGTTCGGCACCTCGATCGGCGGCCTGGTCGACCCGCAATATCTCAACCAGCCGATGAGCTGGGCCAAGTTCAGGTCGGTGCTGGAGCACCTCTGGATTCCCGTGATCATCATCGGAGCCGGCGGCACCGCCGGCATGATCCGCAAGCTGCGCGCCAACCTGCTCGACGAGCTCCAGAAACAGTATTACGTCACCGCGCGCGCCAAGGGCCTGCCGCCGGGCAAGGCGCTGCGCAAATATCCGCTGCGCATGGCGCTCAACTTCTTCATCTCGGATATCGGCGACATCCTGCCCTCGATCGTCTCCGGCGCCGAGATCGTCGCGATCGTGCTCTCCTTGCAGACCACCGGCCCGCTGCTGATCCGGGCCCTGCAGAGCCAGGACATGTATCTCGCCGGCTCCTTCCTGATGTTCCTCTCCTTCCTGACCGTGATCGGCGTGCTGATCTCCGACATCGCGCTCGCCATCCTCGATCCGCGCATCCGCCTGCAGGGGACGGCGACCAAGTGACGACGCCTCCCGCCTCCACCTCCGAGCCGCTGCCGCATCGCTGGTCGACCGCGCCGTTCGAGCCCTATGCGATCGAGAAGATGTCGCCCGAGCAGGAGCGCGTCTATCTCGCCCCGCAGTGGAAGCTGATGTGGTGGAAGTTCCGCAAGCACAAGCTCGCGCTGATCTCCGGCGTCGTCATCATCCTGATGTACCTGTCGGTGGCGTTCGCCGAATTCCTGGCGCCCTATCACTACACCACCCGCAACACCGACTTCATCCGCGCGCCGCGCCAGCCGGTGCACCTTTTCCACGAAGGCCGCTTCATCGGGCCCTTCGTCTATCCCTATACCCAGCGCCTCAACATGGAGAACCTGAAGCGCGAATACGATGTCGACACCACCACGCCGCAGCGCATCCGCTTCTTCTGCCGCGGCGACGGTTATGAGTTCTGGGGCCTCATCCCCGGCAATCTGCACCTGTTCTGCCCGCCGGAGGGCGGCACGCTCTATCTGCTTGGCACCGACCGGCTCGGACGCGACATGTTCTCGCGCATCCTCTATGGCGGGCGGATCTCGCTGACCATCGGCCTGCTCGGCGTCAGCGTCTCCTTCGTGCTCGGCATCATCATCGGCGGCATCGCCGGCTATTACGGCGGCAAGGTCGACCTGATCGTCCAGCGCATCATCGAGATCGTGCAATCACTGCCGCATATCCCGCTCTGGCTGGCGCTCGGCGCGATCATGCCGCCCTCCTGGAGCCCATTGCTGGTCTATTTCGGCATCACCGTGATCCTCGGGCTGATGGACTGGACCGGGCTCGCCCGCGCCGTGCGCTCCAAGCTCTTGGCGCTGCGCGAGGAGGACTATGTCGTCGCCGCCCAATTGATGGGGGCCAAGCCCGCCCGCATCATCGGGCTGCATCTCGTGCCCGGCTTCATGAGCCATCTCATCGCCGCCGCGACGATCACCATCCCCAAGACCATCCTGGGCGAGACCGCGCTTTCCTTCCTCGGCCTGGGCCTGCGCCCCCCCATCACCAGCTGGGGCGTGATGCTGAACGAGGCGCAGAACATCAACGTCGTCGCGCTCTATCCCTGGCTGCTCTACCCCTGCATCCCGGTCATCGTCATCATCCTCGCCTTCAACTTCCTCGGCGACGGATTGCGCGACGCAGCCGATCCCTATCGCTGACGCCTGCCCGCGTTATCCAGGCTTACCGTGAAGATCGCCTTCCACACGCCGCTGAACCGCTATGGTGACGGCGCTCCCTCCGGCGACCGGCTGATGGCGCGCCAGCTGGTGACGCTGCTGGAAGAGCTCGGCCATGCCGTCGAGATCGTCCCGGCCGAGCGCAGCTTCATGCGCGAACCCGATCCGGCGCTGCTCGCCGCGCACCAGCAGGCGGCGCAGGATGTGATCGCATCACTGACCGAACGCTGGCAGGCGCCGGAGGCACGGCCCGACCTCTTCTTCACCTATCACTGCCACTACCGGGCACCCGACCTGATCGGTCCGGCCCTGGCTGAGCGCTTCGACCTGCCCTTCGTCGTCGCCGAGGCCAGTGATGCCCAGAAGCGCTTCATCGGCCCTTGGGCGGAGGCCGCGGCCCTCGCCCGCGCAGCGATCCTGCGCGCCGACCTGCATCTCTGCATGACCGATCGCGACCGCGAGGGGCTGAGCCGGCTCATCCCGGAGCAGGACCGCCTGATCGACCTGCCGCCCTTCCTGCTCGGGGTGGAGGAGGTTCCGGAGCACGTGGCAGCGCGTCGCGCAACCGACGAGCCAGTCCGCCTGATCGCGGTCGCAATGATGCGCCAGGGCAACAAGGCCGCCTGCTACCTTTTCCTGGCTCGCACACTCGCCCGCATCGCCGACCTGCCTTGGACGCTGACGCTGATCGGCGACGGCCCGGAGCGACCTGCCATCGAGGCCGCCTTCGCAAGCCTCCCGCCCGGCCGCGTCCGCTTCCTCGGCCGCCGCGAGCGCGCCGACATCCTCGCCGAGCTCACAATGCACGACCTCTTCGTCTGGCCCGGCCTGAACGAGGCCTATGGCGTGGTCTATCTCGAAGCGCAGGCGGCCGGGCTCCCGGTTGCGGCATTGGACAGCGGCGGCGTCCCTGCAGTGGTCGAGCGCGACCGAACCGCTTTGCTTGCGCCTCATGGCGACGAGGTAGCTCTGGCAACAACGATCACGCGGTTGATCAGCGATGCTGAACTCCGCGCCCATATGGGCAAGGCAGCGCGAGACTTCGCACGGCAGGAGCGCAACGGCGACAGTGCCCGCGCAGTCCTCGCCACGGCCCTGGACGCCGCCATCGCCCGGCATGGACTCAAGGCCAGGGAGATCACGCCATGAGCGACGAAGCCGCCTGGTCCGCTCTGCTGACCGAGCTCGATCGCTGGGCCGCCGCCAGCAAGCGCCTCGAACTCTGGCTGCGCGACGACGACGCGACCATGCCCAGCGACCAGCTCGACCGGCTCGCCGCCCTCGCCGAGCGCTTCGCGATTCCGGTGCTGCTGGCCTCGATCCCGCTGCTGGCTCAGGAGACCCTGGCAAGACGGCTCGAGACTGCCCCCCTCCTGCTACCCTGCCAGCACGGCACCTGGCATCGCAACCACGCGCCGGCCGGCGAGAAGAAGAGCGAGTTCGGCCCGCATCGGCCGCTTCCGGAGATTCTCGGCGAGATCGCCGCCGGCCGGGAGCGGCTGCACGAGCTGTTTGGCTGCTCCGTGCTGCCGGTCTTCGTGCCGCCCTGGAACCGTATTCATCCCGACATCGCGGCTGAGCTGCCTGGCCTCGGCTTCGCTGGCCTGTCCTGTTTCCGCAATTTCGCGCTCGGCTCCACCGATGGTCCGCGTCTGGTCAACACCGATCTCGACCTGATCGACTGGCGCAATGGCCGCGTCGGCCGGCGGCCTGACGACCTCGTGACGGAGATGGCTGCATCGCTCGCTGCCCGCCGCGCAGAACGGGAGGCAAACCAGCCCTTCGGCCTGCTGCTGCACCATCACGATCACGACAGCACGGCCTGGGGCTTCCTCGCGAATCTTCTGGAGCGACTGTCCGGTCATGCGGCCGTCGCATTCTCCGGTCCCGATATGCTCTTCGGCGCGGCGATGGGCTTGGATTGACGCGCCGCCGGCGCTATGGTTTTGGCCAGTTCGGGTGCGTTCTGTGCGTCCCCCGGAGGCCATCTGACCTTCAAGCAGAGGACGCGACGCGCGCATGGGCCTCAGTCTGATCGACGATAGCGGGGTGCGCCGCCCGCCATGCAGCCCGCATGCGCCGCGCGTCCTGATCTATAGCCACGACACCTTCGGCCTCGGCCATATCCGCCGCTGCCGGGCGATCGCCAATTCGCTGGTGGCAAGCTATCCTCATATATCAGTGATCATCGTCTCCGGCTCGTCGATGATCTCCAGTTTCCAGTTCGGCGACGGCGTCGATTATGTCCGCATCCCCGGCATCGAGAAGCAGAGCGACGGCCGCTATCTGCCGCACCATCTCAATCTCGAGCTCGCCGACACGATCCGGCTGCGCACCGACCTGATCAAGCAGACGGTGCTCTCCTTCGACCCGGATATCGTCATCGTCGACAAGGAGCCGATCGGCCTGCGTGGCGAGCTCATCCCCTCGCTGGAGATCCTGCGCCGGCGCGGCGCCCGCATCGTGCTGGGTGTCCGCGACGTGCTCGACGAACCGGCCAAGCTGCACGAGGAATGGCGCCAGAGCGGCGCGCTCGACGCCCTCGCCACCGTCTATGACGATATCTGGGTCTACGGGCTGGAGAGCATCTATCGGCCTCTCGACGGCCTGCCCAACCAGCCGCTCTTCACCAGCAAGATCCGCTATACCGGCTATCTCAAGCGCGCCGTGCCCTCGCCGATGCCGCCGAACCGGCATCCGCGCATCACCAAGGGCCCGTTCATCCTGGTGACGCCCGGCGGTGGCGGCGACGGCGCCGGCGTGATCGACTGGGTGATCTCGGCCTATGAGGCCGATCCGACCATCGAATTGCCGGCGCTGATCGTCTTCGGCCCGTTCCTGTCGCGCGAGAAGCGCAAGGAGTTCACCGACCGTATCGCCAAGCTGCCCAAGCTGGAGAGCATAGGCTTCGAGCCGCGCCTCGAGCTCCTAATGAACCGCGCCCACTGCGTCGTCGCCATGGGTGGCTACAACACCTTCTGTGAGATCCTCTCCTTCGATAAGCCGGCGCTGATTGTGCCGCGCGTCCGGCCGCGCCTGGAACAGGCGATCCGGGCCGAGCGGGCCGACAGCCTCGGCCTGATCGACGTGCTGTTCGATCCGACCCAGACCGGCGCGAGCACACGCGATCCGCTGCAGATGGCCAAGGCGCTGCACGCTCTGCCCAAGCGCCAGCCGCCCTCGCAGGCCTTCCTGCCGGATCTGCTCGACGGCCTGCCGGCGATCAACCGGGTGCTGGCCGACGATCTCTCTCTGCCGGTCCGCGGCCGGGCGCTGGCGCAGAACGCCGCCGCCGGCTGATCAGAAAAGGCGACCCCATCGCGCTGCTGCGCGCATGGCGCGATGGACAGGGCCAGCGAAGCTCGTAATATATCAGGAGTGCCGTTGGGAGACGCCGCCATGACGCAGGTCCTGTTCCGCAATTTCGCGATGCTGGAGCCCGATCACGGCGAGCTGCGCAAGGGCCACGAATTGCTCGTCGAAGGCGAGCTGATCCGCGAGGTCTCCGACAAGCCGATCAAGGCCGACAAGGCTGATGTGATCGACTGCGGCGGGCGCACCCTGATGCCCGGGCTGATCGACAGCCATGTCCACGTCATGCTGTCGGAAGTCTCGATTCCCTTGCTGGAAAAGGTGCCGCTGACGCTGGCCACCGCCCGCGCCGCCCGGCTGATGAAGGGCATGATCGACCGGGGCTTCACCTCGGTGCGCGACACCGGCGGCGCCGACTGGGGCATCAAGGAAGCAGTCGAGAAGGGCGACGTCCCCGGACCGCGCCTGTTCATCGCCGGCGCCGCGATCGGCCCGACCGGCGGCCATAGCGACCCGCGTCGGCGTACCGACTTCGGCGCGCGCTGCCATTGCTGCAACGCGATGGCCTTTACGATGAACGTCTCCGACGGCGTCTCTTCCGTCATCAAGTCGACGCGCGAACAGATGCGGCTGGGGGCCGACCACATCAAGATCATGATGTCGGGCGGCGTCGCCTCGCCTTACGACCCGCTCGACTCCATGCAGTTCACCGTCGAGGAGGTCACCGCGGCCGTCACCGAGGCAAAAGCCTTCGGACGCTATGTCTGCGCCCATGCCTATACGCCCGCGGCGATCACCCGCGCCGCGCAATGCGGCGTGCGCGCCATCGAGCACGGCAACCTGATCGACGAAGCCTCGGCCAAATTGATGGCCGAGAACAACATGTTCCTGACCGCCAATCTCGTCGCCTACTATGCGATGCGCGAGCGCGCCGCCGAGTTCGGCATGAATGCCGACATGCTCGCCAAGAACGATCTCGTCATCGATGGCGGCCTGAAGTCGCTGGAGATCTGCAAGCGCGCCGGGGTCCCGGTCGCCTATGGCTCGGACCTGCTCGGCCAGCTCCAGGTCGATCAGTCGCGCGAGTTCCTGCTGCGCCGCGAGGTGCTGTCACCGATCGAGATCATCCGCTCGGCCACCACGATCGGCGCGCAATTGCTGCGCATGGAAGGCAAGCTCGGCACGCTGCGTGCAGGGGCCTATGCGGATATCATCCTGGTCGATGGCGATCCGCTGAAGAGCCTGGAGCTGTTCCAGGATCAGGGCGCGAAGCTGCCTGTGATCATGAAGGGTGGCGCATTCCACAAGAATACGCTGCATTGAGAACGAGCGGATCGAGAGCACGGACATGACGATGAAGAGGGCCGCAATTTGAGCGCCGCGCGGATGAGCCTGGGACGTTTGGCGCTGAACGGCGCTGCCACGCTCTCGCTCGGCTTCATCCTGCTGCCGCTGTTCTTCGTCTTCTGGCTCGCCTTCTTCCGTCAGGAAATTCCGTCCTTCCCGCCGGAAGGCTATTCGCTGAAATGGTTCCAGGCGGCGGCGAACAACAAGCCCTTCGTCGACGGCTTCATCTTGAGCCTGCAGGTCGGCGTGCTCGCCACCTTGATCGGGCTCCTGCTCGGCGTTCCCGCCAGCCTTGCCCTGATGCGGCACCGTATCGCGCTCGGGCCCGCGATCAACACATTGCTGCTGCTGCCCCTGGTGATGCCTGGCATCGTGCTCGGCACCTCGCTCTATGTCTTCCAGATCGAGACCGAGATCGCCACCGGCCTGCCGGTGATGGGCTCGGCTGGCGGCCTCGTCGCTGCCCACAGCCTCGTTGTCATCCCCTGGGTGGTGAAGCTGGTGACCGCCAGCCTTGCCGGCTTCGACCGCACCATCGAGGAGGCCGCTCAGAATCTTGGCGCCGGCCCTTGGACGACCTTCCGGCGTGTCACCCTGCCGAGCATCCGGCCGGGCCTCGTCGCCGGCTCGCTGTTCGGCTTCGTCACCTCCTTCGGCAATCTCGAGATGAGTCTGTTCCTGGTCGGACCGGGCCGCACGACCCTGCCCATCGCGATCCTGCAATACCTCGAATGGAAGATCGACCCGACAGTGGCGGCCGCCTCGGTCATCCAGATCGTCCTGATCGGAGCGGCGATGATCATCACCGACCGTTACGTCAAGCTGAGCCGGGTGGTCTGATATGGCGAAGCTTTCGATCGAGCATCTGCGCAAGGTCTATGGCGAGTTCACCGCCGTCGACGATTGCAGCATCGACATCGCCGAAGGCGAGTTCCTCGTCCTGCTAGGCCCCTCCGGCTGCGGCAAGACCACGACCCTGCGCATGGTCGCCGGCTTCATCCAGCCGACCGCCGGCAAGATCGCCATCGGCGAGCGCGACGTCACCAACCTGCCGCCCTGGAAGCGCAATTGCGGCCTGGTCTTCCAGTCCTATGCGCTCTTCCCGCACATGACCGTCGCCGAGAACGTCGCCTTCGGCCTGGAGATGCGCAAGATCGCCCCGGCCGATCGGACGTCTCGCGTCGCCGAGGCGCTGCGCCTCGTCCAGCTCACCGGCTTCGACGAGCGCTATCCGCGCCAGCTCTCGGGCGGCCAGCAGCAGCGCGTCGCGCTCGCCCGCGCGCTCGCCATGGAGCCGGACGTGCTGCTGCTCGACGAGCCGCTCTCCAATCTCGACGCCAAACTGCGCCTGGAGGTCCGCGTCCAGATCCGCGACCTGCAGCGCAAGCTCGGCCTGACCACGATCATGGTCACGCACGACCAGGAAGAGGCGCTAACCATGGCCGACCGGCTGGTGGTGATGGAGAAGGGCAAGGTCCGCCAGATCGGCACGCAGCGCGAGCTCTACGAGAAGCCGGCCGACCGCTTCGTCGCCGGCTTCATCGGCCGCAGCGCCTTCCTCGACGGCGCAATGGCGGAGGCCGGGCATTTCCGCAGCGGCGGCGGGCTCGACATCCGCTGCAACGCACCCGCATCCGGCCCGGCTACGCTGGCGCTGCGGCCCGAACGCCTCGCCATCGGCGCTGAAGCTGAAAGCTGCGCCAACCGCTTCCCGGCCCGGGTCGAGCACGTCTCCTATCTCGGCGCGCTGCTCGACATCGACGTCCGGCTGACCGAGCAGGACCGCATCCTGCTGCAACTGCCCAATCGCCAGGGCACGGCCGAGCCGAAGCCGGGCGACATGATCACGATAGGCTGGGCCGAAGACGCCGGGCTCGTCTATCCGCGCGAGCCTTGAAACCGCTCGGCCGGCGTCCAACAGGGGAACGAACATGAAAAAGATCGACAGACGCGATGTCCTGAAGGGCCTGGCCGGCGCTGCGGTCGCGATGCCGGCGCTCGGCAGTCGCGCCCAGGCGCAATCGGCCGGCAAGGTCGTGGTCGGCACCTGGGGCGGCG
The DNA here is from genome assembly GCF_058986765.1 of Allobosea sp. GW821-FHT03A12. Classification (NCBI taxonomy): domain Bacteria; kingdom Pseudomonadati; phylum Pseudomonadota; class Alphaproteobacteria; order Hyphomicrobiales; family Alloboseaceae; genus Allobosea; species Allobosea sp. GW821-FHT03A12. The sequence goes on along the minus strand of NZ_JBYSVZ010000001.1, from coordinate 356,157 downwards.
ACTATGCCCGCCTGCTGACCAAGAACATCGAGGACCCGCTGCTCAAGCCCAAGGGCATCGAGGTGCTGCAGGACCAGGCCGGCGACGCGCCGCGGCGCGCCAAGATGGTGGCCGAACGCCGCCTGCCGCGCGGTACCGTCGACATCCAGGGCTTCTCGGCCGCCAACATGTTCGAGATGAACGAGGCCGGCGCGACGGAGCAGCTCGACTACGCCAAGATCCCGAACGCCAAGAACCTCCTGCCGACGATGAAGTATCCGTACGGCATCGGGCACATCTATTCGGGCAATGTCGTCATCTACAATCCCAAGCTGATCAGCCCGGCCCCGGCCGGCTTCAAGGACTGGCTCGACCCGAAATGGGGCTCGAAGATCGGCTTCATCGACATCCAGTACCAGGCGATCATGATCGCCGCCTCGATGGCCGCCACCAATGGCGCCAGCATGAACGACATCGAGAAGGCCAAGGAGGTCCTGCTCGCGGTCAAGAAGGCCGGCGCGCGCGTCTATCCGACCAATGAGGCCTTCGCCCAGGCGATGAAGAACGAGGAAGTCGGCATCAGCGCGATCTGGAAGGCGCGCGTGGTGCAATGGCAGAACGCCGGCATCCCCTGCGAGGCGGTATCGCCGGTCGAGGGCATCCCGGCTTACGTCTCCGGCTTCGTCATCGCCAAGAACGCGCCGAACAAGGACAACGCCTACGCCTATATGAACGCCATGCTGGCGAAGGAGCCGCAGGAGGCCTTCGCGGTCGACATGGGCTATAACGGCACCGTCTCCGGCCTCTCAGTCGCGCCTGACCTACAGAAGCGCATCGGCTTCACGCCCGACGAGGAGAAGCGCATCAAGGATCTCGACTATGCCTTCCTCGCCAAGAACGATTCGGCGATGAAGGAGTGGTGGGACAAGGTGTTCAAGGGGTGAGCGCAGCTCCCGAACCAGTCGCAGGTGCCCGCACCAGCCTTGCCGGGATGCTCGTCATCCCGGCGACGCTCTTCGTCGCGATCGGACTGATCGGCCCGATCGCGATCCTGTTCCGCTACTCGCTCAACCAGTTCATTCCCGGCCAGTTCATGGTCGACGGGCTGACGATCGAGAACTACGTCAAGTTCTTCACCGACGGCTTCTACCTCAACGTGCTCTGGCGCACGGTCCGCGTCGCCGTGGTCTGCACGGTCGTCTGCCTCGTCATGGGCTTCCCGCTCGCCTATGTGCTGGCGCGCACCGAAAGCCGCTTCAAGAACCTGCTGATCATGCTGGTGGTGCTGCCGCTCTTCGTCGGCAACGCCGTGCGCGCCGCCGGCTGGATGACCGCCTTCGGCAGCAAGGGCGCTCTCAACGCCTCGCTGATGGGCCTCGGCCTGATCGACCAGCCGCTCGAGATCATGTTCACCGAGACCGCCGTGATCATCGGCATCATCGCGGTCAACCTGCCCTTCATGGTGCTGACGCTGCAGAGCGTGATCGAGGGCATCAACCGCAATGTCGAGGAGGCCGCCTTCAGCCTCGGCGCCGGTCCGGCCGCGATGTTCCGCCGTGTGCTCTGGCCGCTCGCCATGCCCGGCATCCTCGCCGGCACGATCCTGACCTTCATCCTGGCGATGAACGCCTATGCCACGCCGGTGCTGCTCGGCGGCCCGAAATTCCAGACCATGGGCCCGCTGGTTTACGGCCAGTTCGCCCAGCAGAACAACTGGCCCTTCGGTGGCGCCATCTCCTTCATCCTGATGACGGCGACGCTGCTGCTCACCATCGCCGCCAACCTGATCGTGCAGCGGCGCTATCGCTGACCCCTGAACGTTCTCCACGGCTGTGGCGCTTCGCCGCCGCGGCCGCGCTGGTCAAGCGACATTGCGAGGATTAAAGCACGGCGATGAACGTCTCCTCCGCCCTCGTCCCGATCGCCGTCGGCGCCGTTGCCGTGGTGCTGCTGCTCGGCCTGGTCAACATGCTGCGCGGCGGCAGCTCCAACACCTCGCAGAAGCTGATGCGGCTGCGGGTGGTGCTGCAGTTCATCGCGATCCTGGTGATCCTCGGCGTGCTCTGGTGGCGCTCCGGCTGAGCCTTCCGCGGTGCGCGAAGATTGCACCGTCACATTGCGGCCACCTCTCTCTGCGCTTTACCAATCTTTAACATCTCGCCGAAAGCCCAAGTCGCCCATCATGGTTCGCGTCGCGTCGCTGTTCGCTATCCTCACGGTCCTGTCCGTGCCCGCACTGGCGCAGACCGACCGTGGTGGCACCCGCGCGCTCGGCTATGCCCCGGCGACGGAAGCGCCCACCCCGGCCTGGGAGGCGCGCTTCGGCCTCGGCGCCGCCAATCCCGGCGGGCGCGAGAGCGGTCTTCTGAACTTCGGCGGCGAGCTCCTGACGCCGCGCGTCGCCACCTTGAACGACCGCTTCGCCAACGCCTTCGTGCCGCGCTTCCATCTCGGCTCCAGCCTCAACGTCAACGGCACGCAATACGCCTATGCCGGCGCGACCTGGACCTTCGACGTCTCGCAATCGGTCTTCCTCGAGGCGAGCCTCGGCGCCGCCGTCAACAACGGCAAGACCGGCGCCGTCATCCCCGAGAACCGCCTGAATCTCGGCTGCAACACCGGCGCGCGTGGCGCCGCCGCCCTCGGCTTCCGCCTCAACGACCGCTGGAGCCTGATCGCCACGCTCGAGCATTTCAGCACGACCGGCTGCTCCGACAATCCGCTCGCCAATGCCGGCAATCCGCGCGGCCCCTCGAATTTCGGCGCCCGCCTCGGCTATACCTTCTGAAGCCGGTCGCTTTGAGCCGGCCTTCTCGGGAGGCGGTGTCATGAAGCTGCATGGCTATTTCCGCAGTTCGGCCGCCTGGCGCGTGCGCATCGCGCTCAATCTCAAGGACCTCGCTGTCGAGCACGTCTCGCATCATCTGCGCCATGGCGGGCAGCGCGACCCCGCCTATCTCGCGCTCAACCCGCAGGGGCTGGTACCGACGCTGGAGCTCGACGACGGCACGGTGCTGACCCAGTCGCTCGCCATCATCGAATGGCTCGACGAGACCCGTCCGGAACCGGCCCTGCTGCCGAAGAACCTTCTTGAGCGGGCCAAGGTCCGCGCCTTCGCCCAGGCGATCGCCTGCGACACCCATCCGGTGCAGAACCTCAAGGTGCTGAACCGGCTGCGCGAGCTCGGCCACGGCGGCGACGTGGTCCTGGCCTGGGCGGCAAGCGTCAATCTCGACGGGCTCTCGGCCTGCGAGCAGCTCGCAGTCAACAATCCAGGCCCCTTCTGCTTCGGCCCGGCGCCCGGCCTCGCCGACATCTGCCTGGTGCCGCAGCTCGGCAATGCCCGGCGCTTCAAGGTCGATGTCGCCCAATTCCCGCGCCTGCTGCAGGCGGAAGCGGCTGCGATGGAGCTCGCCGCCTTCCGCGATGCGACGCCGGAGCGTCAGGCCGACGCCGAGTAGGGCTTTACCAGCGCCGATAAGGCCAGGGCCCCCAATACGGGCCATAGAAGCCGGATGCCTCCAGCCTTGCCCGGCGCGAGGCCGACCGGTCGAGATCGACCTCCATCAGGCAGTTGGCGAAGCTCTCTGCTCCCGGCCGGAAACCATAGGAGCGGCAACGCGCTTCATCGGCGCTGCGCTGCTCGGCCGCCGTCATGCAGCCGCCAAGCGCGGCTGCCAGCCCCAATGCGATGAGCCATGTCGCACGCATCGTCAGATCCTCCAGGCCGTGCGGGATTCGCGGAGATCATGCCATGGAAGCGGCGCTTTGACGCTAGTTTTCAGAGGCGGCCTGCGACAACCCGCTGTTTCGGAGGCTTTTCCGCCTTTTCAGAGCGAGGAGGCGAGACGCCCGACTTCCGCCAGCACGGCTTCACGCTCAGGCAAAGCTGCAGACGATTCCGCATAGTAGGCCGTGACGACCAACGCTGCCCGGCCGGGCGGCCAGATCACGCCGACATCATTGGTGGCGTTGTTGTTGCCGGTGCCGGTCTTCTCGCCGATGCGCCAGCCCTTCGGCACGCCGGCCCGCAGGCGCTTGTCACCGGTCTTGTTGGCGACCAGCCAGCCCGTCAATTGCTGGCGTGATGCCGGTGACAATGCCCCGCCGAGCACCGTCTGGCGCAACACGCCGGCCATGGCGACCGGTGTCGTCGTATCACGCGGATCGCCGGTCCTGGCCTCGTTGAGCTCCGGTTCGCGTCGGTCGAGCCGCGAAGCCTCGTCGCCGAGCGAGCGCATATAGGCCGTCAGCCCCTGCGGCCCCCCGAAGGAATCGAGCAAGAGATTGCCGGCGGTGTTGTCGCTCAGCGTCACCGCAGCATCGCAGATCTCGGCTATGGTCAGCCCCTTCTCGACATGCTTCTCGGTCACCGGCGAATAGGTGATCAGATCGCCCTTGCTGTAGTTGACGCGCCGCTCGAGCTCCTCCTCACCGCGGTCGACCCGCGCCAGCGCAAAGGCGGCTGCGACGAATTTGAACGTGCTGCACATGGCAAAGCGCTCCTCACCGCGATGCGCGACGATGCGGCCATTGCCGCTGTCGAGGATGGCGACGCCGAGGCGTCCACCATGCTTGCGGTCGAGCGCGAACAGCGCCTCGCGCACCTTGTCTTCGCGCTCCTGCGCCAGGCTGGGCAGGCCACCCAGCATCGGCGCAGCCATCAGGGAGCCGATCAGCAGCTCTCGGCGTCGGATCATCGCTTGTCTCCATGCGCGAGCCACCGCGCGCGAGCGGCATGCCGGCGCGGAAGGCGGGAATCGATTCGGGGAAGGACGCCGCGTTCAACGCAACGGGGCAGCGCCCGCCGCCGTTCTCGCCGCAAGCTTGCCTAATCACAAACGATGATATCTCTACGGAGCTATTAGAATTTCTAAGGCTTGGCCATGCTTCGCCCGCATCTCCCCTTGAACGCCTTGCGCGCCTTCGAGGCCTCGGCCCGTCATCTCAGCTTCACCAAGGCGGCGATCGAGCTCTGCGTCACCCAAGCCGCGATCAGCCATCAGGTGAAGGGGCTGGAGGAACGGCTCGGCGTCGAGCTCTTCCGCCGCCTGCCGCGCGGCCTGGCCCTGACCGATGAAGGCCGCAGCCTGCTGCCGACATTGCGCGACAGTTTCGACCGCATCGCCGGCCTGCTCGAGCGCTTCGAGACCGGCAGGCCGGTCGAGGTGCTGAATGTCGGTGCGGTCGGCACCTTCGCGCTCGGCTGGCTGCTGCCGCGCCTTGCAGGCTTCCGTGCGACCCATCCCCAGATCGACTTGCGCCTTACCACCAACAACAATCGGGTCGATCTCGCAGCCGAGGGGCTCGACTACGCGCTGCGCTTCGGCGGTGGCGCCTGGCATGGCACGGCGGCATTGCGCCTGTTCGAGGCGCCGATGACGCCGGTCTGCGCCGCCGCCACAGCCCGCGCCCTACAGCAACCCGCCGATCTCGCCGACCATGTTCTGCTGCGCTCCTATCGCGCCGATGAGTGGACACTGTGGAGCGAGGCGGCCGGGATCGAGCCGCTGGCGGCGCGCGGGCCGGTCTTCGACAGCTCGATCGCGCTTGCCGAGGTCGCTGCGGCCGGCGAAGGCGTCGCGCTGGTCCCGGCACTGCTGTTCTCGCGCTATTTCGACGGCGGCAGGCTGATCCGCCCCTTTCCGATCGAGGTCGCGCTCGGCAGCTACTGGCTGACCTGGCTGCAATCGCGCTCGCTCACCCCGGCCATGCTGGCCTTTCGCGACTGGCTCGCAGACGAAAGCCGCAAGGGGACCGCATCGCGAGCGAACTGAACCACCAAAGCAAAACGGCCGCCCTTGAGGGGCGGCCGTCTGTCCTTGGATCCAAGGAGAAAATGGTGGGCGCGACAGGGATCGAACCTGTGACCCCTACGATGTCAACGTAGTGCTCTCCCGCTGAGCTACGCGCCCGTTTTGCCCGAAGGCATCCGGAACGACACCGGCCCGAGGGCGATGTCGCTGCGAGGTGGAGGGGCTATAGCGGACACCTGCGCGCCTTGCAAGGCGCTTCGTCGGCTTCTTTGCAAGAAGCCAACATCAGGCCGTTACGCCGCCAGCAGCTTCTCGACCTCATTGACCAGTTCGCGCAGGTGGAAGGGCTTCGACAGCACCTTGGCATCCTTCGGCGTCTGCGAATCCGGGTTGAGCGCCACCGCCGCGAAACCGGTGATGAACATCACCTTGATGTCGGGATCGAGCTCGGTCGCACGGCGCGCCAGCTCGATTCCGTCCATTTCCGGCATGACGATGTCGGTCAGGAGCAATTCGAACGGCTCTTCGCGCAGCCGGTTATAGGCCGATAGCCCGTTGTCGAACGAGGCGACGTCATAGCCTGCATTCTGCAGCGCCTTCACCAGGAAGCGGCGCATATCGTTGTCGTCTTCGGCCAGGAGGATCTTGGTCATGGCGCCTTGCTTCATCCGTGATGTTGCACCGAGCCCACGCCGCCCTGCCCGTTGGCCGGAAGCCGATTCGCTCGCTCGTCGTCCCTCGTACCGGGTGGCCGTCCCTGCCATTCCGGGTGTCGCCGGTCCAGCCCGGTGCGCGCGAACTCGTCGCTCGCGCACAGCCGGATGGACCAGCCAGTTCTATTTGGCGACATTACGGTAAACAACCAGTGAAGCCGCGCGAGCCAGATGACGAAAGGTCAGGCCCTTCAACCGAGAGCGGCTTTGTGCTTGAGTTCTCCGACATGACGCTGACAGCCGGTTTCTCCTTTCCCCGCCCGGACGACGTGATCGCCGAGATCGAGCGGCCGTTCACGCTCCATCAGCCCGCGCTGCAGGTCGTGCCTGTCATTGTCGACGTGCCCCATGCCGGGCGGCGCTATCCGCGCGCCTTCGTCGAGGGCTCGCGCCTGCCGCTGCGGGCGCTGCGCCGCTCGGAGGACGCCTATGTCGACCTGCTCTTCTCCCATGCGGTCGCGCTCGGTGCCCCCCTGCTCGTCGCCGAGTTCCCGCGCGCCTTCCTCGATGCCAATCGCGAGCCCTATGAGCTCGATCCGCGCATGTTCGAGGGTCGCCTGCCCGGCTTCGCCAACACCCGCTCGCTGCGCGTCGCCGGCGGGCTCGGCACGATCCCGCGCATCGTCGGCGAATCCTATGAGATCTATTCCGGCCGCATCCCGGTCGAGAGCGCGCTGAACCGGATCGAGGCGCTCTACCGACCCTATCATGCCGGCCTGCGCCATCTGGTGAACCGCACGCAAGCCAGCTTCGGCAGCTGCATCCTGGTCGACGCCCATTCCATGCCCTCGACCGGGCTCGACCGCGACGGCGTCGCCAAGGCCGACATCATCCTTGGCGACCGCTTCGGCACCAGCGCCGCGAGCTTCGTGGTCGATGCGGCCGAGGAAGCGTTCGCGCGCGCCGGGCTCACCGTGACCCGCAACCGCCCTTATGCCGGCGGCTTCATTACCGAGCATTACGGCGCGCCCGGCTCCGGGGTGCACGCGTTGCAGATCGAGGTCAGCCGCGGCCTCTACATGAACGAGGCGACGCTCGAGCCCAACAGTGGCTTCCAGGCCCTTCAGCAGGTGATCAGCACTGCCATGGCCGAATGCTTTGCGCGCTGGAGCGGCTGGAGCGACGATTGGCGCCAGGCGGCGGAGTAAGAATCTCCGGCAAGACCTCGGCAGCTCAAAATGCCACCAACTCCCTGGACCAGAAAGAAAAAGGGCCGCGCACTTTCGTGGCGGCCCGAAGTCTAGGGAGGAAACGCCCAAGGAGGGCAACGAAGGTTTGAGGTCATCTCCCCTTCGCAGTGCACAATAGCTCATTGCGCCGCAAAAACGCAAGTCGAAATACAAATCTGGCCATGCATGAAACGCATGACAAATCGCACAATCGTCACACGCTGGCCGATTTCGCTAGACCGACTGAGGCTGAACTGTCCTGACCTGACCGATCTCCGCGCCCACAGCGCTTGTCATCCCATGCGCCGCACAGCATGAAGGCGGCAGGCGGGTGGAGCCAAGGAAAGCCTGATGAGCGCGGTCGATTTCACGAAATTCGTTGCCCGGCTGGCGACCCTGTCGGGCCAGGCGATCCTGCCCTTCTTCCGCGCCCGGCACACCACCGAGGACAAGTCGGGCGGCGGCGTCTTCGATCCGGTCACCGAGGGCGATCGCGCCGGCGAGGATGTGATGCGCAACCTGATCAAGCGCACCTTCCCGGCCCATGGTATTCTCGGCGAGGAGTTCGGCGCCGAGAATGCCGACGCCGACTATGTCTGGGTGCTCGACCCGATCGACGGCACCCGCGCCTTCATCTCCGGCATCCCGGTCTGGGGCACGCTGATCGGGCTGACCCGCAAGGGCGTACCGGTCTACGGCATGATGAATCAGCCCTTCACCGGCGAGCGTTTCTCCGGCGACGGCCGCATGGCGCGCTATGAAGGACCAAACGGCCCGCGCACGCTGCACACCCGCCAGGTGATCCATCTTTCCGAGGCGACGCTGATGACCACGAGCCCGAACCTCTTCGTCGGCGGGCAGAAGGATGCCTACCAGCGCGTCGAAAGCACGGTCCGCCTCGCCCGCTATGGCTGCGACTGCTACGCCTATTGCATGCTCGCCTCCGGCCATATCGATCTTGTCATCGAGAGCGGGCTGAAGCCCTACGACATCGTCGCACTGATCCCGATCATCGAGGGCGCCGGCGGCATCGTCACCTCATGGGACGGCGGCAGCGCCGCCCAGGGCGGCACCATCCTCGCCGCCGGCAACAAGACCCTGCATCAGGCCGCTCTCGCTTTGCTCAACGGCTGAGGCAGGCGCGGTCAGCGCCTCGCCAGGAATGAACGCGTCGAAGGCGGCCCAGAACTGCGCCCGGATCGCGTCGCTCTCCATCAGGATCTCGTGGCGTGCTGTCGGCAGCACCAGGGCGGACCCCGTCTTGAGCCGCGCCGCGAAGCGCTCGATTGCCGGCGTCGACACCACGGGATCGCGCCCGGCAGCGACGACCAGGGTCGGCACCCTGACCTCGACCGGCGCGCGCGGCTGCGCCAGCCGGTCCATCAACTGGAAGGCGGCATGGATCCAGCCGACGCTGGGGTCGCCGATGGCAAGCTCGCGCGCCGCCGCCGACAGGGCAGCGTTGCGGGCATAGCGGACCGGGTCGGAGCTCAGCCGGTTGCCCTCGAACGGCTTGGTGCCGATCGCGGTATCGCCGCCGCCGGGCACGAAGGCCTTGCCGAAACCGAGCCAGTACAGCACCCGCGCCAGCCAGCGGGCACGGCGCGGATTCTCGATCATGCTGATGCCGAGCATCGGCGCGATCGCGACCAGCCGCGCCACCGGCAGCGCCTCGCGCCGGGCGGCATCGAGGCAGAGCGCCGCCCCCATCGAGTGCGCCAGGACAAAATAGGGCGGCGGGAAACGCTCCTGCATCTGCGCCACGATCAAGGCAAGGTCGCGCTCGTAATGCACGAGCCGGCCGACATGCCCCTTGCGCTGCCGGCCGGTGAAGCGCTGCGAGCCGCCCTGCCCGCGCCAGTCGAAGGTCAGGACATGGAAGCCGCGCCGGCGCAGCTCGGCGATGGTCTCGCTGTAACGCTCGATGAACTCGGCCCGCCCCTGCACGACCAGGACCGTGCCTCTCTCCTTGCGCACGCTCGGCCGCCAGCTCGCCAGGCGCAGGCGTGCCCTATCGCTGGTCTCAGCGAACCAGACCTTGCCGTGACCGGGCACCGGGTAGTCCGGCTGGTGGAAGAACTCGGCCTGCGTCATCGGCGCTCCGGCGGACTCGATCGCTCCGTTATGCCCAGCCTGACCCGCTCTTGAAAAGCCGGAAATGCCACCCAGATCATTGGGGCGCAGGCCGTCAAGCGGCTGCGCGAACCCAAACCTGGCCCGCGCTCACGAGGAGGCGGGCTGACACGAATGTCGCTTCCCTTGGAGGACAATCATGCGTTCCTACGATCTCTCCCCGCTCTATCGCTCGACCGTCGGCTTCGACCGCCTGTTCTCGCTGCTCGACCAGGCCGGCAGCGTCGACAACGCCCCGAGCTATCCGCCCTACAACATCGAGCGCACCGCCGAGAATGCCTATCGCATCTCGATCGCGGTCGCCGGCTTCGGTGAGGCCGACCTCTCGATCGAGAGCAAGGAGAACGCCCTAACCGTTCGCGGCGAAAAGAAAGTCGCCGATGACGAGCCGAAGCGCGAAGTCCTGCATCAGGGCATCGCCGCGCGCGCCTTCGAGCGCCGCTTCCAGCTTGCCGACTACGTCCAGGTCACCGGCGCCAGCCTCGAGAACGGGCTGCTCCATATCGACCTCGTCCGCGAGATCCCCGAGGCAAAGAAGCCCCGCCTGATCCCGATCGGCGGCAGCGGCCCCAAGGTGATCGAGGCCAAGAAGGCCGCGTAACCGGAAGGCCCGCGCAAAAGCGCTGCAGGCCTGAAAGAAAGGAACCTCCCCGGGAAACCGGGGAGGTTCTTTTTTGCGCTCGGCATGAACCGGTTCCGCCGGGTGCTCAGGGCACCACCGTGACCGGCGGCACCGTGGTGTCCGGCGTCGGGATGAGGCTCGGCTGCGCCCGCGCCAGCGGCGGGGTGCGATCGGGCTCCTCGGCTCCGCGAACATCCTGCGGGTTGACCAGCTTCGGCTTGCCGATGTCACTCGGCGCGACCGATGGGACCGCTGCCGGCTTCGCCGTGGGCGCATCGGGCTTGGGAGCAGCCGGTGACGGCGGAGCGGTGGTCGCTGGCGCGCTCGCCTCGGCCGGCGGCTGGGCCGGCTTCAAGGCTGCCGGGCGCTCGGGCGGGCGCGGCGTCAGCTTCTTTTGCGCCGGACGCTCCTCCTCGCGCGGATCGAGCCTGACGACACGCGGCGGCGGCTGCAGCACGATCCTGTCGAGCAGCTCGCCACTGAAACGGTCTATGACCAGCCGTTGCCGCGATCCGTTCGTCGCCAGGCCGTCGACGACGAGCACGGAGCCCCTACGCACGGTGCGCTGCACTTCGCGCAGGCCAAGCTCCTGGGCCGAGATCCGTCCGATGGCGCGCGGCGGGATCGGCGCCACCCGACGCGGCGCATAATCGTACTGCGGGGCATAGCCATAGCCGTCGTCATAGTCGTAGCCATAACTATAGCGGGCATAGCGGCCGCCATAGTCGTCGAGCTGCGCCAGGGCCGGGGCACTCGCGCCGGCCACCGCGGCCAGGACGGCAAGGCCGGCCAGCCGGCGGCGCAGGGCGCGCGGCGCAATGGCGGGTGAAACGAAGACTGCCATGGTCTGTCCTCTGTCAGACGAAAATCGCGGTCTTCAGTTCTCGGTAAGGATTGCGGCGCGCTTGCGGCGCGAATCCGCTGCGAAACAGGTGTTTTCCGGCGCTCAGACCGTGGCGAGCACGGCGGCGAGCCGATCGACCTCTTCTGCCCGCGTCGCAAAGGAACAGACGAACCGGCCGACCACCTCGCCGGGCTGCAGCTGCTCCCGTTCCGGCAAAGCGTCGCCCGACCAGGCGATATACTGCACGCCCTGCGCCGCCAGCGTGGCTTGCGCCGGTGGCGGCAGCACCAGGAAGACCTCATTCGCCTCGCAGGCCCATGCCAGCCGAAGCTTGCCTGCCGCTTCGACCGCACTGGCCAATCGCGCGGCCATCGCATTGGCGTGGCGGGCGAGGTCGAGCCAGTGGCCATTGGCCAGCAGACCCTCGAACTGCGCCCCGATCAGACGCCCCTTGGACAGAGTGTGCCCGGCGCGCTTGCGCCGCCACGGCATCTCACTCGCATCGGCCGGATCGAAGACGATTACCGCCTCGGCGGCGAAGGCGCCGTTCTTGGTGCCACCGAAGGAGAGCACGTCAACGCCGGCCTTCCAGGTGACCTGCGCCGGCGCACAGCCGAGCGCCGCGACCGCATTGGCGAAGCGGGCGCCATCCATGTGCAGCTTCAGCCCGCGCGGCGCGATCGCCTGTTTCAGCGCCGCGATCTCGGCCGGCGTGTAGACCAGCCCGCATTCGGTCGCCTGCGTGATCGACAGCAGCTGCGGCTGCACTTGATGCACCGCGCCCGCTCGCATGCGCGCGAGCTGATCCGCGACGACATCCGGCACCAGCTTGCAGCCATCGCCGGGCAGGCCAACGATCTTGGCGCCGCCGGTGAAGAATTCGGGCGCGCCGCATTCATCGGCGGCGACATGCGCCTCGTGATGGCAGAGCACCGCGCCCCAGGGCTGGACCAGGCTCGCCAGTGCCAGGGAATTCGCCGCCGTCCCTGTCGTGACCAGGAAGACTGCGACCTCGCGCTCGAACAGCTCGGCGAACAGGGCCTCGACCCGCTTCGTCCAGGCATCGTTGCCATAGCCGGCGGCGAAGCCGTCATTGGCCGCAGCCATCGCCTGCATCACCGGCGCGCTCGCCCCGGCGAGGTTGTCACTGACGAAGTTCATGATGCTGGCATCCGGCAGGCGCTGATGAGAGGGTCCTGACCGATAAGCAGCCTCCTGCCGCAGCGCAATCGATGCCGGCGCAGAGCAGACCCGATTCCGGTGATAGACAACTTCCGGCTTGGCTCGCCAGCCCGCGTGATGTGAAAATGTCCAGACAAGGAGAGAGATCGCAATAAAATGTCGCCGCAGTGCAAAATCGACGCTTGTGCCCAGATTGGAATTCTGGCAAGGTCAAGGCAATAGGACAGCTATGCTGTCCCATTTTCAGAGTGGGCCTCGCCGAGGCCCCGGCGCTGGCGGATGGAGCGGACGATGACGGGAGGTACGGCGAACAAAGCCAAAGCCAACCGTACGACGCGCGCCGCCCGCAAAACGGCGGCGTGACCAGGCGCGGCAGGGCTTAAAGCCCGAGGCGCCTGCGGAGGACGCGGGCGCAAGACAAGACCGGCGCAAGCAACCTTCGCAAACCGAGAATAAAGCCGGACCGGCCCGATCCTTGCTCGGCAAGGTGGAAGCCGGAGCGGCGGTGGACTTTGGCTGGCTCCCGAGCCGATGCTGCGGGACCGAAGGCGGGCGGAGGCGACGATGAGCGAGGGCAGGAAGGCGAGCGCGATGGCCAACACCACTGCTAAAGTTGCCACCACGACGACGGCCGCTTTCGAGCGTTTCCCGGAGGTGCGCGACCCCGCCATGCCGGAGCGCCAGGGCCTCTACGATCCGTCCTATGAGAAGGATTCCTGCGGCGTCGGCTTCATCGCCGACATGAAGAACCGCAAGAGCCATGCGATCGTCGCGCAAGGCTTGCAGATCCTGCACAATATCGACCATCGCGGCGCCGTCGGCGCCGATCCCAAGCTCGGCGACGGCTGCGGCATCCTCACCCAGATCCCGCATGGCTTCTTCAAGGAAGAATGCGCCAAGATCGGCATCGAGCTGCCCGAGCCCGGCCATTACGCCATCGGCCAGTTCTTCATGCCGCAGGAGGCCGACAACCGCGCTGTCTGCGAGGAGATCGTCGCCCAGACGGTCGAGGAGGAAGGCCTGATCTTCCTCGGCTGGCGCGACGTTCCGGTCGACAACAGCGATCTCGGCGAAGCCGTCAAGGAGACCGAGCCCTGCCATCGCCAGATCTTCGTCGGCCGCCCCGCCGAGATCACCGACGAGGACGAGTTCGAGCGGCAGGTCTATGTCCTCAGGAAGTCGGTCTCGAACAAGGTCTACAAGCGCCATGACCGGGCGACCGCGACCTATTATCCGGTCTCCTTCTCCTGCCGCACCATCGTCTACAAGGGCATGGTGCTGGTCACCCAGCTCGGCGCCTATTTCAAGGACCTGACCGACGAGCGCTTCGAGAGCGCGCTCGCCCTCGTTCACCAGCGCTTCGCCACCAACACCTTCCCGTCCTGGCGCCTCGCCCACCCCTACCGGATGGTCGCCCATAACGGCGAGATCAACACGCTGCGCGGCAACGTCAACTGGATGGCGGCCCGCCAGGCCTCGGTCGATTCCGAGCTCTTCGGCGCCGACATCTCCAAGCTCTGGCCGATCTCCTATGAGGGCCAGTCCGACACCGCCTGCTTCGACAACGCCCTCGAATTCCTGGTCCAGGGCGGCTATTCGCTCGCCCACGCCATGATGATGCTGGTGCCGGAGGCCTGGGCCGGCAACCCGCTGATGGATGAGAGCCGGCGCTCCTTCTATGAATACCACGCCGCGCTGATGGAGCCGTGGGACGGCCCGGCCGCGATCGCCTTCACCGACGGCCGCCAGATCGGTGCGACGCTCGATCGCAACGGCCTGCGCCCCGCGCGCTATCTCGTCACCGACGACGGCCTCGTCGTGCTCGCCTCGGAATTCGGCGTGCTGCCGATCCCGGAGGAGAAGATCGTCCAGAAGTGGCGGCTCCAGCCCGGCAAGATGCTGCTGATCGACCTCGACCAGGGCCGGATCATCGGCGACGACGAGATCAAGAGCACGCTCTGCCTCGCCAACCCCTACAAGGACTGGCTGAAGCGCACTCAGATCGTGCTGGAGGACCTGCCTCCGGTCGAGGCGCGCGCCTCGCGCACCGACGTCGCTCTGCTCGATCGCCAGCAATCCTTCGGCTACACCCAGGAAGACACCAAGATCCTGATGGCGCCGATGGCGGTGACCGGTCAGGAAGCCGTCGGCTCGATGGGCACGGATACCCCGATCTCGGCGCTCTCCTCGAAGTCGAAGCTGCTCTACACCTATTTCAAGCAGAACTTCGCCCAGGTCACCAACCCGGCGATCGACCCGATCCGCGAGGAGCTCGTGATGAGCCTCCTCTCCTTCATCGGGCCGCGGCCGAACATCCTCGACCTCGAGGGCACCTCGCGCCGCAAGCGCCTGGAAGTGCGCCAACCGATCCTGACCAATGACGATCTCGAGAAGATCCGCTGCATCGGTCACTATGAGGACCGCTTCGACACCAAGACGCTCGACATCACCTATCCGACGCGCGAAGGCGCGGCCGGCATGGCAGGCGCGATCGAGCGCCTGTGCGAGCGCGCCGAAGCGGCCGTCCATGGCGGCTACAACATCATCATCCTCTCCGACCGCCAGGTCGGGCCGGACCGCATCCCGATCCCGGCGCTGCTGGCGACCGCGGCGGTCCATCATCACCTGATCCGCAAGGGGTTGCGCACCTCGGTCGGCCTCGTCGTCGAGTCCGGCGAGCCGCGCGAGATCCATCACTTCGCCTTGCTCGCCGGCTTCGGCGCCGAGGCGATCAACCCCTATCTCGCCTTCGAGACCATGGAGGCGCTGCTGGAAGCCGGCGAATTCCCGCCGGAGGTCGACCGCTACGAGGTGGTCAAGCGCTTCATCAAGTCGATCGGCAAGGGCCTGCTCAAGGTCATGTCGAAGATGGGCATCTCGACCTACCAGTCCTATTGCGGCGCGCAGATCTTCGACGCCGTCGGCCTGCGGACCGAGTTCATCGACAAGTACTTCACCGGCACCATCTCCTCGATCGAGGGCGTCGGCCTCGCCGAGATCGCCGAGGAGACCGTGCGCCGCCATCGCGACGCCTTCGGCGACTCGCCGGTCTATCGCGATGCGCTCGACATCGGCGGCGAATACGCCTTCCGCCTGCGCGGCGAGGCGCATGCCTGGACGCCGGAGAACATCGCGCTGCTCCAGCACGCCGTGCGCGGCAATGCCCGCGACAAGTTCAAGGCCTATTCCGAGCTGGTCAACGACCAGAGCGAGAAGCTTTCGACCATTCGCGGCCTGTTCCATGTGAAGATGGCCGATGAGCTCGGCCGCACGCCGATCCCGCTCGACGAGGTCGAGAGCGCAGCCTCGATCGTCAAGCGCTTCTCCACCGGCGCCATGTCCTTCGGCTCGATCAGCCATGAGGCCCATTCGACGCTGGCGCTGGCCATGAACGCGATCGGCGGCAAGTCGAACACCGGCGAGGGCGGCGAGGAGCCGGAACGCTTCAAGCCGCTGCCGGATGGCCGCTCGATGCGCTCGGCGATCAAGCAGGTCGCCTCGGGCCGCTTCGGTGTCACCACCGAATACCTCGTCAACTCGCAGATGATGCAGATCAAGGTCTCGCAGGGCGCCAAGCCCGGCGAGGGCGGCCAGCTGCCAGGCCATAAGGTCGATGCCCGCATCGCCAAGGTCCGGCATTCGACCCCGGGCGTCGGCCTGATCTCGCCGCCGCCGCATCACGACATCTATTCGATCGAGGATCTCGCCCAGCTGATCTTCGACCTGAAGAACGTCAACCCGGCCGCGGACGTCTCGGTCAAGCTCGTATCGGAGCTCGGCGTCGGCACCGTCGCCGCCGGCGTCGCCAAGGCGCGGGCCGACCACATCACCATCGCCGGCTATGAGGGCGGCACCGGCGCCTCGCCGCTGACCTCGATCAAGCATGCGGGATCGCCCTGGGAGATCGGCCTCGCCGAGACCCACCAGATCCTGGTGATGAACAAGCTGCGTGGCCGCATCGCCCTGCAGGTCGACGGCGGCCTGCGCACCGGCCGCGACATCGTCGTCGGCGCGCTGCTCGGCGCCGACGAGTTCGGCTTCGCCACGGCGCCGCTGATCGCCGCCGGCTGCATCATGATGCGCAAGTGCCATCTCAACACCTGTCCGGTCGGCGTCGCCACCCAGGACCCGGTGCTGCGCAAGCGCTTCAAGGGCCAGCCCGAGCACGTCATCAACTTCTTCTTCTTCCTCGCCGAGGACGTGCGCGAGATCATGGCGGAGATGGGCGTCAAGAGCTTCGACGAACTCGTCGGCCGCTCCGACTGGCTCGACAAGAAGCAGGCGATCGACCACTGGAAGGCCAAGGGGCTCGACTTCGCCCGGATCTTCCACAAGCCGGAGCCTGCTGCGGGCGTCGCCATCCGCAATGTCGAGCGCCAGCACCACCCGATCGAGTCGGTGCTCGACCGCACCCTGATCGCCAAGGCCGGCGCCTCTCTCGATACGGCTGCGCCAGTGGTGATCGAGAGCCCGATCCGCAATGTCGATCGCTCGACCGGCGCGATGCTCTCGGGCGAGATCGCCAAGCGCCACGGCTCGATCGGCCTGCCTGAGGACACCATCACGGTGAAGCTCACCGGCACCGCCGGCCAGAGCTTCGGCGCCTGGGTCGCCGGCGGCCTGACGCTCGACCTCACCGGTCAGGCCAACGACTATGTCGGCAAGGGCCTGTCGGGCGGCAAGCTGATCATCCGGCCGGATGCCAAGTCGCGCGCCGTCGCCGAGGAAGCGATCATCGTCGGCAACACCGTGCTCTATGGCGCGATCTCCGGCGAATGCTACTTCCGCGGCGTCGCCGGCGAACGCTTCGCCGTGCGCAATTCCGGCGCGATCGCGGTGGTCGAGGGCACCGGCGACCATGGCTGCGAATACATGACCGGCGGCGTCGTCGTCGTGCTCGGCCAGACCGGCCGCAACTTCGCGGCCGGCATGTCCGGCGGCATCGCCTATGTGCTCGACGAGGACAAGAGCTTCGCCAAGCGCTGCAACCTCTCAATGGTCGATCTCGAGCCGGTGCCGGAGGAGGAGGAGCTGACCCAGCGCCTCTACCACCATGGCGGCGACCTCGAGTTCAAGGGCCGCATCGATGTCATGGCCAACATGTCCGGCTACGACGCCGAGCGCCTGCACCAGCTCATCGCCAACCACCTGAAATACACCGGGTCGGCGCGGGCGCAGGCGATCCTGGAGAACTGGGCGGAGTACCTGCCCAAATTCGTCAAGGTCATGCCGGTCGAATACCGGCGGGCCCTTATGGAAATCGAGCGGGCCCAGGCCGGCGTCTCGGTCGCGGCCGAGTAATCGAACAGGCGGATGAGACGATGGGCAAGGTAACCGGCTTTCTCGAGATCGACCGCCGCGACCGGAAGTATCTTCCGGCCTCGGACCGTATCCGGAACTACAAGGAATTCGTGATCCCGCTCGGCCGGGAAGCGACCCGCGACCAGGCGGCGCGCTGCATGAACTGCGGCATCCCGTATTGTCACAATGGCTGCCCGGTCAACAACCAGATCCCGGACTGGAACGACCTCGTCTACAACGACAAGTGGCAGGAGGCGCTGACCAACCTGCACTCGACCAACAACTTCCCGGAGTTCACCGGCCGCGTCTGCCCCGCCCCGTGCGAGGCGTCGTGCACGTTGAACCTCGAGGACACCCCGGTCACCATCAAGTCGATCGAGTGCGCGATCGTCGACAAGGGTTGGCAGGAAGGTTGGATCAAGCCCGAGCCGGCTTCGACGAAGACGGGCAAGAAGATCGCCATCATCGGCTCCGGCCCGGCGGGCCTTGCCGCCGCCCAGCAGCTCGCGCGCGCCGGCCATGAAGTCCATGTCTATGAGCGCCAGGGCCGCGCCGGCGGCCTGCTGCGCTACGGCATCCCCGACTTCAAGATGGAGAAGTCGCATGTCGACCGGCGTGTCGCCCAGATGGAGGCCGAGGGCGTCGTCTTCCATTACGGCGTCAATGTCGGCGTCGATATCGAGCCGCAGGAGCTGCTCGCCCAGTACGACGCGATCGGCTTGACCGGCGGCGCCGAGAAGCCGCGCGACCTGCCGATCGAGGGCCGCGACCTCGACGGCGTCCAGTTCGCCATGGATTTCCTGCCGCAGCAGAACCGCCGCAATGGCGGCGAACCTGACACCACCGGCAATGCCCGGCCGATCCTCGCCGGCGGCAAGCATGTCGTCGTCATCGGTGGCGGCGACACCGGCTCCGACTGCATCGGCACCTCGGTGCGCCAGGGTGCGCTCTCGGTCACCCAGCTCGAGATCATGCCGCAGCCGCCGGAGAAGGAGAACAAGCAGCTGACCTGGCCGAACTGGCCGCTGAAGCTGCGGACCTCCTCCAGCCATGAGGAAGGCGCCGAGCGCGACTTCGCCGTCGGCACCGTCAAGTTCACCGGCGAGAACGGCAAGGTGAAGACGCTGCACTGCGCCAAGGTCGACGCCCAGTTCAAGCCGATCGAGGGCAGCGAGTTCCAGCTCAAGGCCGACCTCGTCCTGCTCGCCATGGGCTTCGTCTCGCCGGTGCATGACGGACTCATCGCCAAGCTCGGCGTCAAGCTCGACGGACGCGGCAATGTCGAGGCCAACATGCTGGCCTACAAGACCACGGTCGAGAAGGTCTTCGCCGCCGGCGACATGCGCCGCGGCCAGTCGCTGGTGGTCTGGGCGATCCGTGAGGGCCGCCAGATGGCGCACTCGATCGACAAGCACCTGATGGGCGAGACCATCCTGCCGCGCTGAGCGGCAGGCAGGCTAACACGCGTCATGCTCGGGCTTGCCCCGAGCATCTCAGGCCGGAAGAGGCGCCATCTAGCGCCTTCTTGTCACGAGATTCTCGGGTCGTCGCTGCGCGCCGCCCGAGAATGACGGCTGGCTCTCAGGCCCCCAGCAGATCGACCAGCGGCGGGATCAGCGGCTCGTCGGCCGGCGGCATGGCGAGATCGCGCAGCTTGCCGGGACGCACCCATTTCAGCGCCTGCCCCTCGCGCGACATCGCCGTCCCTTCCCAGCGCCGGCAGATGTAGAGCGGCATCAGAAGATGGAACTCCGGATAGGCGTAGCTGGCGAAGGTCAGCGGCGCCAGGCACGCTTCCTTGACGGTGATGCCGAGCTCCTCGGCAAGCTCGCGGATCAGCGCCGGCTCCGGCCGCTCGCCGGCCTCCAGCTTGCCGCCGGGAAACTCCCAGAGGCCTGCCAGGGCCTTGCCCTCGGGACGTTGGGTGACGAGCACGCGATTGTCGGAATCGACCAGCGCGCAGGCGACGACGAGCAGCAGTTTCACGAAAGGCTAATGTCCCGAGAGGATGACCTCGACCGGCTCGGTTTCCTTGCCGGTCAGCGTGACCTCGTCATAGACCGTGCCGCCCTCGCGGAAAACCTGGTCCTCCTCGCCCCAGATCACCTGGGTCGAGACGAAATAGGTGCCGGGCGCAACCTTGTCGAAGCTGAACTTCCCTCGCGCCGTCGTCTTGGTCGTGCGGGTGAGCTCGGCATAGCGCGGATCGACCTGCTCGTTCGGATAGCGCCAATGCGGCAGGAACTTGGCCTTGCCGAAGACACGGGCAAAGCGCTCGCGGGCATAGGCCGTCGCCGGGATCAGCCGGACGACCTCGCCGGCAGCGTTCACCACCTGCCCCTTGGAGCGCGTCCGGAAGGCGTGGCCCTCGATCACGCCGGTCCCGGGCTTTCGGATGAAGGCCGCCTCCTCCGCCGAGAAGGAGGAGGCCGTCGGCGACGACGGCCCCTGCGCGACGCAGGCTCCCAACAGGGCCGCAAGGCCCAGCACGAACGCTATCCTGATCATCTGGCTCGTCCCCCCGCAGACGCCGTCGACACCAGGAAGACGCCTGCGAGGATGATGCAACCTCCGATAATCTGCCGCAACTCCAGCGTTTCGCCGAGGACCAGCACACCCATGGCGGCAGCGACCGCCGGCACGAGGTAACCGGTCATCGCCGCCCGCGTCGGCCCGGCGGCGCGGATCAATCGCATGAAGAACGTCACCGGCAGTGCCGTCGCGAACACGCCGAGCGCCAGCACGGCCTGCCAATGCGGTGTCAGCGCCGCCAGCGCGCCCCAGCCGGAGAAGATCAGCGTCAGCAGCAGCGCGCCCGAGCCCGAGACCATCTGCTGGCCGAGCGCGAGCCGGATCGGATCGCCCGCCCGCGGCGGCACCGCGCGCGTATAGAGATTGGCGCAGGCATAGGACAGCGTCGCGCCGACCATGGCGAGCAGGCTGAGCGCCGTGCCGCCGCCCTCGGCCAGGCGCGGCCCGATCAGGATGGCGACGCCGGCCATGCCGACCAGGATGCCGCCGAGCCGGCGCCGGCTCAGCCGCTCCTCAGAGAACAGGAAATGCGCGAACAATGCCGTGACCAGCGGCCCCGCCGCCTGGATCATCGCCGCCGGCCCGCTGGCGAGCTGGATCAGCGCATAGGCGACGAGCACGTTCGGCAGCCAGCCATTGCAGGTGCCGAGCACCAGCCAATGCCGGAGCTCGTGACGTCGCGGCAGCGGGCTCTGGCCGCGCGCCGCGACGAAGAGCGCCAGCGTCGTCGCGCCAAGCAGGCCACGCCCGGCGGCGATCGCCCAGGGGGCGACCTCACCAGCCATCAGCTTGATGAACAGATAGCTTGAACCCCAGAGGAACGAGCAGACGGCAAGGTTGCTGACGATGAACGCCTTGCTCGGTCCCGAGGGCTCAGGACCTGTAGTCGCCGTTGATCTCGACATAGGCCTTGGTCAGGTCGCAGGTCCAGACGGTAGCCTTGCCGCGGCCGAGGCCGAGATCGGCGGTGATGACGATATGCTCGCCGGTCATGTAGTCGGAGACGGCCTGCTCGTCATAGGAGCCGGCACGCGCTCCGGCTTCCGCCACCTTGATCGCGCCGAAGGAGATGTCGAGCCTGTCGCGATCGGCCGGCTCGCCGGCCTTGCCCACCGCCATGACGATGCGGCCCCAATTGGCGTCCTCGCCGGCGATCGCGGTCTTGACCAGCGGCGAATTGGCGATCGAGAACGCGACCCTCTTGGCCGAGCGCGCCGACTGCGCCCCGACGACGCGGACCTCGACGAATTTGCGGGCGCCCTCGCCGTCCTTGCAGACCAGATGCGAGAGCTCCAGCAGCAGGGCGTTCAGCGCCCGCTTGAAGCCGGAGAGCCGGGCATCGCCGGGATCGGTGATCTCCGGCACGCCGCGCGCCTTGGCCTTGCCCGTCGAGAACAGCATCAGCGTGTCGGAGGTCGAGGTGTCGCTGTCGACCGTGATCGCGTTGAACGATCCCTTGACGCCCTTCGACAGCAGGGCCTGCAGCACGGGAGCCGCAATCGGCGCATCGGTGAAGACGAAGGAGAGCATCGTCGCCATGTCGGGCGCGATCATGCCGGCGCCCTTGGCGATGCCGGCGATGACGACCTCGTGCCCGTCGATCTTGGCCTTGCGCGACACCGCCTTGGGGAAGGTGTCGGTGGTCATGATCGCCTTGGCGGCGTCGAGCCAGGGACCATCGGCGGCGCGCTTGGCGCAATCGGCCAGCACGCCCTCGAACTTGCTCGCGTCGAGCGGCTCGCCGATCACGCCGGTCGAGGCGATAAAGACCTCCTCCGGCTTGCAGCCGGCGGCCTTGGCCGCGATCGTCGCGGTCAGAGCCACCGAGTCGCGCCCTTTGAGGCCGGTGAAGGCGTTGGCGTTGCCGGAATTGACGACGATGGCGCGGGCCTTGCCCTGCGCCAGGTTCTCCCGGCACCAATCGACCGGCGCCGAGGGGCATTTCGAGCGGGTGAAGACGCCGGCGGCCTGCGAGCCCTCGTCGAGCAGGACGAGCACCACATCGGTGCGGCCCTTGTAGCGGATGCCGGCCTCGGCGGTGGCGAAGCACACGCCCGGCACGGCCGGGACCTTGGGCTGGCGCTTCGGCGCGAGCGGAGAAACGGGAACATCCTTGCCGGCCATCATGCGCCTCCTCGTATGGTTGGCCCGATGTGCCGCAGCGGCGGGGCGAAGACAAGAGTCCAAGCCCCTGCAAAAGCAAACGCCCGGGCATGGCCCGGGCGCATCACGACGATACGATGAAGCTTCGGCTCGATCAGGGCTTCTTCGGCTCGGCCGGAGCCGGGGTCGCCGGCGCGGGCGTCGCCGGGGTGGCCGGCTTGTCGAGGCGCTCGACCTTGGCCTTGTCGCGCAGCCCGACGATGATGTCCTGCTGCGCCTTGCGGACCAGGTACTGGTCGATCTGCGGCTTGACCTCGTCGAAGCTCGGCAGCGGCTTGGTGCGCTTGTCCTCGAGCTTGATGACGTGCCAGCCGAACTGGCTCTTCACCGGCTCGGAGAGCTGGCCCTTGTCCAGCTTGAAGGCGGCCTCGGCGAACTCAGGCACCATCCGATCCTTGGCGAACCAGCCGAGATCGCCGCCTTCCTTGCCCGAACCCGGATCCTTGGAGAGCTCGGCCGCGACCTTGGCGAAGTCCTCGCCCTTCTTCAGCCGCTCCAGCGCCGCCTTGGCCTGCGCCTCCTCGGGCACCAGGATATGGCGGGCGTGGACCTCTTCCTCCGGCTTCATCGCCTTGACGGTGTCGTCGAACAGCTTCTTGGCCGCTTCCGGCGTCGCCGCCTTCTTGGCTTCGCTCGTCAGGTATTCGTCGAGCAGCAGCTTGTCGCGATTATATGCGAGGCGCTTGGCGAAGTCCGGCCCCTCGCCGACCTTGGCAGCGGCCGCAGCCTTGGCGCCGAGCTTGAGATCGACCAGATAGTTGATCACCTCCTCGCGCTTGCGGTCTTCCGGCATCTGCGCAGTGCGCTCACCGAGATCCTCCTCGGCCAGCTTGAGGTCGCCCTCGGTGATGGTGATGCCGTCGACCTTGGCGACGGGCTTGTCCTGCTGCGCGAGGGCCGGCACGGCGGCCAGCGCGAAGCCAAGCGACAGCATGGCGAGACGGGAGGACAACATCGGTGCGGCCTTTCGACTGGACGGCGCGAAGATCGATCTCGCCGGCTGAGTGCCAGCAGAACGCGGCCTTGGCAAGACGGCGCCTCGCACATCAACGCGAGCCGGCAAGCATGGTTCACTGTTCTGCAGCCGACGGGGCCGCATCCCGTGCCTCTTGGAACCCGCCTCGCCGGACCCCACATGCGCGCGGATAAGCGCGTGCTGGACCACGCGCCTGCGCCCGTCTAAACACGCGCGTGAATTCTAGAGGTTACCGCTTCGGCCGCGCGGTCTGCGCCGGCCGGATTCGCTATTGAAAGGCCAGACATGCTTGGCGCGCTTGCAAAGAAACTCTTCGGCTCGTCGAATGATCGACGGGTGAAGGGCTACCAACCCCGCGTCGCGGCGATCAACGCGCTCGAGGCCGAGGTCTCCCAGCTCTCCGACGAGGCCCTTCGCGCACGCACTGAGACCTTCAAGCAGCAGCTCGCCGACGGCGCCAAGCTCGACGATCTCCTGGTGCCGGCCTTCGCCACCGTGCGCGAGGCCGCCAAGCGCGTGCTCGGCCAGCGCCATTTCGACGTCCAGCTGATCGGCGGCATGGTGCTGCACGAGGGCGCGATCGCCGAGATGAAGACCGGCGAAGGCAAGACCCTGGTCGCGACCCTGCCGGTCTATCTCAACGCGCTCGCCGGCAAGGGCGTCCACGTCGTCACCGTCAACGACTACCTCGCCCGCCGCGACGCCGAGTGGATGGGCAAGATCTACAATTTCCTCGGGCTCAGCTTCGGCATCATCGTCCATGGCCTCGACGACGAGGAGCGCCAGCGCGCCTATGCCAGCGACATCACCTACGGCACGAACAACGAGTTCGGCTTCGACTATCTGCGCGACAACATGAAGTACGAGGTCGCGCAGATGAGCCAGCGCGGCCACCATTTCGCGATCGTCGACGAGGTCGACTCGATCCTGATCGACGAAGCCCGCACCCCGCTGATCATCTCCGGCCCGCTCGACGACAAGTCGGACCTCTATGTCGCGATCGACAAGGTCCTGCCTGGCCTGATCAAGACCGATTACGAGGTCGACGAGAAGCAACGCACTGTCGCCCTGACCGAGGCCGGCAACGAGCATATCGAGCAGCTGCTGCGCGAGGCCGACCTGCTGAAGGAGGGCGACCTCTACGACTCCGTCAACGTCACCCTGGTCCACCACGTCAACCAGGCGCTGCGCGCCCATTCGCTGTTCACGCGCGACAAGGACTACATCGTCCGCAATGACGAGGTGGTGATCATCGACGAGTTCACCGGCCGCATGATGCCGGGCCGGCGCTATTCGGAAGGCCTGCACCAGGCGCTCGAGGCCAAGGAAGGCGTCACCGTCCAGCCCGAGAACGCGACGCTCGCCTCGATCACCTTCCAGAACTATTTCCGCCTCTACAAGAAGCTCGCCGGCATGACCGGCACCGCCGGCACCGAGGCTGACGAGTTCGAGCAGATCTACAAGCTCGAAGTGGTCGAGATCCCGACCAACGTCCCGGTCGCCCGTATCGACGACGACGACGAGGTCTATCGCAGCTTCCCGGAGAAGGTGAAGGCGATCATCAAGGAGCTGGAGCGCGCCAGCGAGCGCCTGCAGCCCGTCCTGGTCGGCACCGCCTCGATCGAGAAGTCCGAGCAGATCGCCGAAATGCTGGTCGCCGCCGGCTTCAAGCAGATCGACTTCGGCCAGCCCGGCGCACTGGATACGCTTTACGCCGCCGCTCGCACCGGCAAGAGCACCAAGCAGTTCGCGGTGCTGAACGCCCGCTTCCACGAGCAGGAAGCCTTCATCGTCGCCGAGGCCGGCGTACCCGGCGCGATCACCATCGCCACCAACATGGCCGGCCGCGGCACCGACATCAAGCTCGGCGGCAATGTCGAGATGCGCGTCTCGATCGAGACCGCCGGTATGGAGGACGGGCCGGAGAAGGACGCCAAGATCAAGGAGATCGAGGCCGAGGTCGCCCGCTTCAAGGAGATGGTCCTAAACGCCTCCGAGACCATCGAGCTCGAGCCAGCCAAGGGCTCGCGCCCGGCCAAGACCATGACCCGCCCCGGCGGCCTTTACATCATCGGCACCGAGCGCCATGAGAGCCGGCGCATCGACAACCAGCTGCGCGGCCGCGGCGGCCGCCAGGGCGACCCCGGCCGCTCCAAGTTCTTCCTGTCGCTGCAGGACGATCTGATGCGCATCTTCGGCTCCGACCGGATGGACGGCATGCTGCAGAAGCTCGGCCTGCAGGAGGACGAGGCGATCGTCCATCCCTGGATCAACAAGGCGGTCGAGAAGGCGCAGGGCAAGGTCGAGGCGCGCAACTTCGACATCCGCAAGAACATCCTGAAATACGACGACGTCATGAACGACCAGCGCAAGGTCGTGTTCGAGCAGCGCCGCGACTTCATGCGCGAGGCGAGCGTGCGCGAGACCATCGACGACATGCGCCACGGCGTCGTCGAGGACACCGTCTCGCGCCGCATCCCCGAGGACGCCTATCCCGAGCAGTGGGATGCCGCCGGCCTGCGCGAGGACGTCGCGACCTATCTCAACCTCGAATTGCCGATCGAGGACTGGGCCAAGGAAGAGGGCATCGCCGACGCCGAACTGCGCGAGCGCATCCGCAAGATCGCCGACGAGGACTATACGGCGCGCATCGAGCGCAACACCGAAGAGGTGATGACCTATATCGAGAAGCAGGTGCTGCTTCAGACGCTCGACCATCTCTGGCGCGAGCACCTGGTCACGCTCGATCATCTGCGCCAGGTCATCGGCTGGCGCGGCTATGCCCAGCGTGACCCGCTGAACGAGTACAAGCAGGAGGCCTTCGAGCTGTTCGACAGTTTGATCGGCCGCCTGCGCGAGCAGGTCACCGGCAATCTGATGCGCGTCGAGGTCCGCTTCGAGCAGCCGTCGGAAGAGGGCCAGCTGATCGACCAGAGCGGCGGCGACGCCCTGCCTCCGCCGCCCGCCGGCTTCTTCGCCGCCCAGCCGCAATTCGCCGCGACCGATGGCGATCTCGCCGTCGCCGAACGCAACCCGGCCGATCCCGCGAGCTGGGGCAAGGTCGGCCGCAACGAGCTTTGCCCCTGCGGCTCCGGCAAGAAGTTCAAGCACTGCCACGGCCAGTTCGTCTGACCGCGGCGGCGCCGGAGCGATCATCCGGCGCGGACGTCAGGCAAAGCCGGCCTCGACCGCGCCGAGCGCCTCGATCTCGATCCGGACGCGCGCGCGGGCATTGACCCATTGGGTCCGGACGAGGCTGCCGAGCAGGACGACCTCGCCGGCCCGCAATGGCACCCCGCGCTCGCAAGCGTGCTCTGCCAGCCAGGCCAATGCCGCATAGGGATGGCCGAGCACATCGGCACCGATGCCGGCGCCGGCTTCGGTCCCATCGATCAGGATCCGACCGCGGAGCGTCGCCAGATCCGGCAGCATGGCCGGATCATGCTCGCGGCCAAGCACCGACCCGGCCGCGAAGAAATCATCAGCGACCAGCATCGGCGTGCCCGTGCTCTGCCAGTCGACATAGCGGTCATCGACGATCTCGATCGCCGCCATCACCGCTCCCACCGCAGCTCTCACGCTCGCCGGCGTGAATGGCCCCTCCGGCAGATCGCTCGCCAGCCGCACCGCGATCTCGCACTCGACGCCGACCCTGATGAAATCGCCGTGCAGGAGCCTAGCGTCGCCGCGATGCGTGGTGCCGGCGAAGAGCCCGGCCGCGCAGGGATGGGCGATGCCGAGATAAGCCTGCATCACCGGTGTGGTGCAGCCGATCTTCCAGCCGATCCTTGCGCCGAAGCGGCTTTCGGCGAGGCGTGCATGGACCGCATCGCGCACCGCATAGGCATCCGCGAGGTCGCGCGGGGCAGCGCCAGGGATTGGCGGCGCCAGAGGCGTCAGGCTCAGCCGTGCAGTGGTGATCGCATCGGCGGCAGCGGCGACGGCAGTTTCGGACAAGGCAGAACTCCGATTGTCGGAAACTGGCAACCTGCCATGCCGGGGCTCCTGCTGGCCACCGGCAAGAGAGCGGGGGTCGCGAGACCTGCTCTCGCCATGGCAAGGGAATGCCGACTCCCGATTGCGAGGCCGCTGGCCATGCCGACCACAGACGAAGCCGCCGAACGAGCGCCTATCGCACTCACGCTCGACTATACCGAGGAGGAACTCGCTCGCTTCGACGCAGTTCTGGCGCAGGAGACGCTCGCCGAGGCAAGGCCGACGATCTGGGAAGGCTGGCCCGCCTTCATCGGGCTGGGCCTCGCAGTGGCGATCGCAGCGACCTTGCTCGCCATTGCCGGCGGGATCGCTACGCCCCGTTCCGGCGCCGGCATCGCCGCGCTCTGCTTCGGAGCCTATTGGGTCGGCATCAGCGCGCCGGGCCTGGCCATGGGCATCGCCGACAAACGGCGGCGCAAGGCCGTCTACGACGCCTTCCAGACGGAGTGGAACGGCACGCGCATGTTGGCGACGCAGCGCGGCATCTGGTTCCGCCGCGATGGCTTGCGCAGCTTCATCGGGCGCAGTGCGATCCGCAAGGCCAGCAGCGCCGACGACTTGTTGCTGCTGCATCTGCGCGCTGGCCAGCCGACCATGATCCCGCTGCGTCTGCTAACGGCCGAACAGCGGGACTTCCTCACCTCACTTGCCCGTAGCGATCAACTCACCGGGTGAAGAAGCGCAGCAGGTTGGCATAGCCGCGGGCGTCGTCGATCGCCCGATGCGTATGCGCGACCGAGCCCAGCCATTCGGCCGGATAGCGCTCGACATCGCACTCCCATTGCCCGCGCCCGGTCTTGCCGGCGACGAAGGACATCAGGCACAGCGGCGCGTGCTTGAAGATGCGGCTCTGGACCCATGGCCCTTCGAGCAGCGGGCGCCCGATGAAGCGGCGCAGATAATAGTCGAACCACGGTCCGTCGAGTGCGAGCGGATGGGAGGCAAAGATCGGCTCGCCCTCGATCGCGCCGATCCAGTCGACGAAGCGCCGCATCACCGCGGATGGCGGCTCGGGATTCTCCGTCGCCGCGGCCCAGGCCTGCGGATGGCGCGCCCAGAACGCCATGGTGGCCTCGTCACGCACGGCGCCGTCGAGCGGCGCCAGCACCGCCTCGAACTCGCCGATGATGGCGCCATCGGCTGCGACGGCGACGGAGCCGAAGGAGAGCATCGAATTGACGCCCGGCGTCGGCCCGTCGAACTCGCAATCCGTCACGACGTAGAATGGCGACATGCGACCCCGTCGAACTCCTCAGCCATGCGCTCGCCGAGGCAGCCGCGGCAGCAGGATCGTCAATAGCCCCAGCAACGGCAGGTAGGAACAGACCTTGTAGACGAAGGTGATGCCATAGGCGTCGGCGAAGCCGCCGAGGAAGGCGGCACCGAGCCCGCCTGCGCCGAAGGCGAAGCCGAAGAACATGCCCGCGATCAGGCCGACGCGACCTGGCACCAGCTCCTGCGCGAACACCACGATCGCCGAGAAGGCCGAAGCGAAGACCAATCCGATCATCACGCTCAGCACTCCGGTCCAGAACAGGTTGGCGTAGGGCAGCAGCAGCGCAAACGGGATGACGCCGAGGATCGAGAACCAGATCACGAAGCGCGCTCCGAAACGGTCGCCGATCGGCCCGCCGACGAAGGTGCCGACCGCCGCCGCGCCGAGGAACAGGAACAGCATCAATTGCGCATCGCGGAAGCCAAGCTGGAACTGCTCGATCACATAGAAGGTGAAGTAGCTGGAGATGCTCGCCATGTAGACATTCTTGGTCGCGGTCAGCAGCACCAGCACGAACAAAGCGAAGGCGACGCGCCCGCCCGGGAGCGGCAGCGTACGGCTCGCCGGCGGACGACCGGCCTGCGCCCGGCGATGGGCGGCATACCAGGACCCGACCCGGGTCAGGACGACGACGCCGGCCATGGCGATGACCGAGAGCCAGGCGACACTGCCCTGGCCGAAGGGCAGGACGATGAAGGCCGCCAGCAGCGGCCCCAGCGCCGAGCCGAGATTGCCGCCGACCTGGAACAGCGACTGGGCCAGGCCGTGCCGCCCGCCCGAGGCGAGCCGCGCGACTCGCGACGCCTCCGGATGAAAGATCGCCGAGCCCAGGCCGATCAGGCAGGCCGCGATGATCAACACCGCGAAATTATGGGCATTGCCGAGCAGGATCAGGCCGCCGAAGGTCGAGGCCATGCCGGCCGGCGCCGAATAGGGCATCGGCCAGCGATCGGTCACCATGCCGACGACCGGCTGCAGCAGCGAGGCCGTGACCTGGAAGGCCATGGTCAGCAAGCCGATCTGGACGAAGTCGAGGGCGTAGTTGGCCTTCAACAGCGGGTAGAGCGAGGCCAGCAGCGACTGCATGACATCGTTGAGCAGGTGGCAGAAGCTCACCGCCAGCAGGACGGAGATCGTCGTCTTCTCGAAACGGGGCCGGCTCCCCTCGATCGTTGCAACCATGGCGGTATCCCTGCGCACGAACTCTCGGCGGCGCTCCTTCTACAGGGCTTGTCCGTGACCTGCTTTCGTGTTCCGGTCTAATTCTTTCGCGTTCGGGCCAATCGATGAAAAAGCTGCCGCGGCAACAGGTCGACGCCCTCCATTCCGGCCATCGCCAGCTTCATGGCATGGTTGCCGACGCGGATGGCGATGTCCTGGTCCGCATTTCCGACAATCCCGCCGGCTATACAATACCGCCACATAGCCACCGTCAGATCCAGCTCCTCTGCGCCTTCTCCGGCGTGGTGCAGATCAACACCGAGCGGGGCAGCTGGATGATCCCGCCGGGCCATGGCCTCCTCATCCCGGCCCGGCTGCAGCATTCGGTGGAGATGCTGAGCGATGTCAGCATCAAGTCGGTCTATCTCGTCAGCGGGCATGACGACCTCACGGAGCGCATGCTGCAGGTGCTCGGCGTCACCGAGCTCGCCCATGCGCTGATCGTCGAGGCGATCAACCTGCGCGACGCCCCGCCCGGCCAGCGCAAGCTCGCGCTCGTCCTGGAATTGCTGACGGCCGAGATCGCCGCGCTGCCGATCCGGCCGCTCGGCCTGCCCATCCCGGCCGACAGGCGGCTTTCCGCCCTCTGCCGCGCCTATATGGCCGCCCCCTCGGTGAATGAGCGTCTCGACGATTGGGCCGCGAAGCTGGCGATGAGCCGCCGGACCTTCACCCGGCTCTTCCAGCGCGAGACCGGCCTCAGCTTCGTCGCCTGGCGCCAGCAGGCCAGCCTGTTCGCCTGCCTGCCCCGGCTGGCGGAAGGCATGCCGGTCACGCAAGCCGCAATGCTGGCGGGCTATGACAATGTCGCAGCGTTCACGACCATGTTCAGGCGGCGGCTGGGCACTGCGCCACGCAACTACATGAAAGCCTCGCTGGCGCGATAGCTTCGCCCTGGCTGGCATGAAAAAGGGCCGCTCTCGCGAGCGGCCCTCGAAACAGTCCGTGCAACCGAAAAGGTCACTTCGGCGCGAAGATGCCGACGCTGCTGGCGGTGATGTCGAAGGAGAGCGTCGCCACAACCGTCGGATTGCACCATTTCGAACGGCCGGAGCCCGACGAGATGCCGCGCGGATCGGCGGTCAGCGCGAAGCACTCGGTCTTCGACAGGTTGGTGTCGTGATAGCGCACATCCGCCGTCAGGTTCTTCCAGGTGTAGGACACGCCGGCGTTCCAATAGGTGTAGTTCGGCAGGTTGGTCGGCGGGTTGGTCGACCAGATCGCGAGATTGGTCGTGCCGAGCCAGTAATGCCCGAGCTCGCCCGAGACCGAGAGCCCCTCGAGGAAGGGCAGGTTGTACTTCACCGTGGCCGAGGCATAGGTGCCGCTCGCGCCGGTGCCGAGCCAGTCCCAGGCATAGAAGACGTTGGCGCCGAGGATCAGCTTGTCCTCGAAATTATAGCTGACCTTGCCGTAGACCTCGGTGTAGTCGGTGTTCCGCGGGGTCCAGTAGACGCCGGCCGTGTCGATGTACTGCTTCTCGCCAGGATAATAGTACTGCCAGACGCCGACATCGACGGTGACCGGGCCAAATTTCGGCCGGATACCGGCATAGAAATCGATCTCGGCCGGCGGGCTGGTGGCGAGGTCGACATTCGAGGCGTAGACGCCGGCATAGACCAGGTTGTCGTAGAACTGCAGCTCGGCCCCGCCCTGGATCGCCGGCTTGCGGTCGGTCTGCGAGATGCCGCGGAAATTATAGTCCGTCATGCCCTTCACGCTGACGGCGATGTCGAACCAGGTGATGCTCGGCGCCACCGGCACCGGCGGTGCGCCCTTGCGGCTCGGCAGGTCGGAGGCGAGCGCCGCGCCGGACGCGGCAAGCGCCATTGACAGCGCAAAGCCCGTCAGCAAGCCAGAGGTCTTGAAGGCCATCGCGAACTCCATCGAGGTTCCTGCACGATTCTCGTCATGCATTCGCCATGATTAGGCCTTCGCAGGCGCGACATCGGCAAGGCGAGGTTTTTTGCAACCTGCCCGCGCAGTGAGCAATACCGGCAGAATCCGCTGTTCCGGCGCCTAGAAAAGCGCCCGCGGCCATTGCTGGCCGCGGGCGTGACTTTTCTGCATCAGTGATTTGCGGGCCGTTCAGCGCGCCGTGGGCTGGCTGGCATAGGCCGCGTCGGGCTGCAGCTGCGAGGTCCGCAAGGTCGAGGAGCGGCGCGGCGGCAGCGGCGCAGTCACGGTCTGCGGGGTCTCCGGCACGGTCGAGGCGATCGGTGCCTGCTCCTTCGGCTCGGAGGAGGAGCCGCCGAGCAGCGGCACGAAGCTCAGCGCGCGCTGGTAGAAGGAGGGCTGCGCCGGCTCGGCCGCAGCAGTCTGGATCGGCTCCGATGTCGCGGCGCCGGCCGTCGCCTTGGCGACCTGCGTCGCCGCATCGCTTGCCGGCTTGGCGGCGGGCTGGGCTGCGGTCGGCTTGGCCGGCGCGGCAGCGGTGACCACGGGCTTGGCTTCCTCCGCCTGCGCGCTGCTGACGGCGGCGAGCACGGCGTCGTTCTCGGCCGATTCGGCCCGGACGGTCGCCTTGGTGCGGCCCTTGTCGTCGAGCACGACGACGCGCGGGCCGATCAGCGAATCGACGCGGCTGATGCCGACATCGCGCGAGCCCCAGGCGACCGACCTGTTGAGCGAATCGGCGCCGGACTGGGCGAGCTGGCGCTTGAACGAGGAATGCTGGTCGCCGTCGTCATAGATCAGCTTGACCGCGGGGGTGCCCTTGGACACCAGCGCCGCGACCTGGATCTCGTCCTGCTGGCGCTTTTCGGCGAGAGCCTGCGTCAGCGAGGAATCGACCTGGACGCCGTCGCGGTTGAAGGCATAGCGACCGCCGACCACCGAGACCGAAGGCTCGTCCTTGGCCACCTCGAAGAAGTCCGAGCCTTCCTTCAGGTTCTTCCAGAAGGCGATGTTCGGGTCGAGCCGGTGCTTGGCGAGGTTCTCCGGCGTCATCCGGAAGGGGAAGGCCTGCATCTGCACGGCGCGCTGCCCGCCATTCTGGGCCTCGCGCACCAGCGCATAGATCTCGCCGATCTGGTCGTCGGTCATCGAATAGCAGCCGGCCGAGGAGCAGGCGCCGTGCACCATCAGATGCGCGCCGGTGCGGCCATGCGCCCGGTCATAGGCGTTGGGATAGCCCATGTTGAACGAGACGTAATAGGATGAGTTCGGGTTCATCTGCGCCGGGCTGATGGCGTAGAAGCCTTCCGGCGCCATGCGGTCGCCCTCCCGCACCTTCGGGCCGAGCTGGCCCGACCAGCGGCACATCGGGAAGGTCTTGAGCAGGGCATATTTGCCGTCGGCGCGCTTCTTCCAGATCTCGAGCTCCGACTCCTTCTTATAGGAGCGAATCACGATCGGCTGGCTCTTGCTCATGCCCTTCTCGGACATCAGCGTGTAGGTCGCCGACGGAATCGGGATGTTGTGGCGCGCGGAGCCGCGATAGCGATCTTCTTCGCAAGCTGCCAAACTGAGGCCAAGGAGCGCCGCCAGCGCGAAATGTCTCACAGCCACGTCGTCAATCCCATCTCGCGCGGACGCGTCAGACCCGACAGATCACCACGCAACAAGGCCAAATTATGCCCGTTGCCCGGTTGTAGGACCGTTAGCCTTGACCGTTCCTTACCACAGGGGCCTCACAGAAGGCCATATGGTGAAGCCGCGGTAAAGCGCCCGCCGGACCGAACGCCCGGTTGCGCACAATCGGCGGGCTACAGCGCCCGGCCGACCGCCAGATATTTTTCCGCCCGCCGGTCGACGATCTCGTCGGCGCTGAGCCCGGCGAATTCGGACAATGCCGCCTCGATCGCCGCACCGGCTCGCTCGATCGCAGCCTGGGGATCGCGATGGGCGCCGCCGGTCGGCTCGGTGACGATCCGGTCGATCACGCCGAAGCGCAGCAGGTCCTGGGCGGTGATCTTCATACCGGTCGCGGCATCCTGGGCGCGGGCCGTGTCACGCCAGAGGATCGAGGCGGCGCCCTCCGGCGAGATCACCGAATAGATCGCATGCTCCAGCATCAGTACCCTGCTGGCAGCGGCGATGGCGATGGCGCCGCCCGAGCCGCCCTCGCCGATCACCAGCGCGACGCTCGGGGTGCGCAGGGCGAGGCAGGTCTCGGTCGATCGCGCGATCGCCTCGGCCTGGCCACGCTCCTCGGCCTCGATGCCGGGATAGGCGCCGGCGGTGTCGATGAAGCTCAGCACCGGCAGGCCGAACCGGTCGGCCAGCTCCATCAGGCGCACCGCCTTGCGGTAGCCTTCGGGCTTGGGCATGCCGAAATTGTGCCGGATGCGGGTCTCGGTCGAGTTGCCCTTCTCCTGGCCGATGACGCAGACCGGCTCGCCACGGAAGCGACCGAAACCGCCGACGATCGCCTCGTCCTCGCCGAAGGCACGGTCGCCCGCCATCGGCGTGAACTCGTCGATCAGGGCCGAGCAATAGTCGAGGAAATGCGGTCGCTGGGGATGGCGCGCCACCAGCGTCTTCTGCCAGGGCGTCAGCGCGCCGTAGAGGTCCTTCAGCGCCTGCGAGGCCTTGGCCTCGAGCTTGCCGACCTCCTCGGCGAGGGAATAGCCGTCACCCTTGCCGTCGAGCGCGCGCAGTTCATCCGCCTTCGCCTCCAACTCGGCAACCGGCTTTTCGAAATCGAGATAGCTTCGCATCGACATCCAGATCAGGTCCCGCTTTCCCAGGGGAGAGGCGGCAGCATCGGCCGCCAGGGGTCGCGGCGACGGAACGGTCAAAAAAGGCGGCGGACCTTGGCCGCGCCCCGGCGAAATTGTCAACCCGCCGGCATCGCCGCCTCGTCCTGCCGTGGCAATCGACTTGAAGGGTGAGCCTGCGGCAGCAAAACCGGCCGGAAGGCGAAGCTGCGCCGCGTCGCGCGCAAGGGCGCGCGCCGGTAGAACTGCTTGGTCGCATCGATGATGTAGACGCCGGCGAAGGGCAGCGACAGGCCGGCGCCGACCTTCTCCCAGGCCATGGCCGAGCGCATGAACAGGCGCCGGCGCAGCGGCGGCACATAGAGCGCCTCGGCCCAGTGCTCGGGCGAGAACATCGCACGGCGCATCAAGGCCTCGATCTGCGAGCGGCTGAACGGCCGGCCATGGCCGAAGGGCGTCGTATCCATCCGCGCCCACAGGCCACGCCGGTTCGGGACGACGACGATCAGGCGTCCGCCCGGGCTCAGCACCCGCGAAATCTCTTCCAGCAGATCCTCCGGGCTCTCGGTCTCTTCCAGCGCATGCACCAGCAGCACCCGGTCGATCGAGGCGGTCGGCAGCGGCAGCAGAGTCGGCTCGACCAAAGCCGAGGCGGAAAGCCCGGGCGAGGGCCAATTCACCACGCCCTGCGCCGCCGGCATGAAGGCGATCACCCGCTCGGCCTCGCCGCCGAGCAGCGGCAGATAGGGCGTCGCGTATCCCAGGCCGAGCAGGCGCTGGCGCCGGCAATCCGGCCAGAGCCTCAGCATCACCCGACCGACGGTCCGCCGCGCCACATGCCCGAGCGGGCTGGCATAGAAGCTGCGCAGGTCGACGACGTCCAAGGCCATGCCGACGGAGATGGCGCAGCGGGGGCAGGAGCGCAAGGGTGGACGGCAGTCGGCAATCGGCAGTAGGCAGTCGCCGCCCTGACTTGATAGATTGCCGCCTCGATCCGCACCGGCTCGGATTCTCCGACTGCCGACTGCCGACTGCCCATTGCCGACTGCCGGAGCTTCCCATGCCGCTCGACATCCACGTCTTCCGCACGCTCAGCGACAATGCCGGCGCGCTGCTACGCGACCCCGGCACGGGCGCCTGCGCCGCCGTCGACGTTCCCGATGCCGGCGAGGTGCTCGCCGCCGCCAAGGCCAAGGGCTGGACGATCAGCCAGGTGCTGGTGACGCATGAGCATGCCGACCATGTCCAGGGCATCGCCGCGCTGAAGCAGGCGACCGGCGCCAAGGTGTTCGCACCAGAAGCCGCACGCGCCGGCGCACCGGTCGACGTCGTCATCAGCGAAGGCGACCGCGTCTCGGTCGGCAGCTACGAGTTCGAAACCTGGGCGACGCCCGGCCATGCCGAGGGCCATGTCAGCCTCGTCAGCCAGAAGGCGAAGCTCGCTCTCGTCGGCGACGTCGTTTTCGTCATGGGCTGCGGGCGCGTCATGCCGGGCCGGATGGAGGCGATGTGGACCTCGCTGTCGCGGGTCATGGCGCTGCCGGACGCGACCACGCTGATCACCGGCCACGACTACACGCTCTCGAATGCCCGCTTCGCCGCGGCCATGGACCCGAGCAACGCCGCCGTTGCGGCGCGTCTCGCCGAGGCCGAGGCGGCGAAGTCCGAAGGCCGCTTCTGGGCCGTGACCTCGGTCGGCGAGGAGCGGGCGACCAATCCCTTCTTCCGCTCCGAAGAGCCGGCGCTGGCTGCGACGCTCGGCATCGTCGGCAAACCGGCCGGCGAGGTCTTCGCCGCGCTGCGCGAGGCCAAGAACAGGTTCTGAAGTCAGATGAACACGTTGAGCGGCCTCAGCGCCGCCGAGGTCATCCGCCTGCTGGAGCTGAAGCCCCATCCCGAGGGCGGGCATTATCGCGAGACCTTCCGCGACCCCGCCGGGCCGGAAGGGCGCGGCTTCTCGACCGCGATCTACTATCTGCTCGATGTCGGCGAGACCTCGGAATGGCATCGCGTCGACGCCGCCGAGATCTGGCACCACTATGCCGGCGCACCGCTGGTGATCACGCTCTCGCCCAACGGCCATGACGCCTCGGCCCATCATCTCGGCAAGGACCTTTCCGCCGGCCAGCGCCCGCAGATCGTCGTGCCGGCCGGGCATTGGCAGAGCGCAACCTCGCTCGGCGCCTGGACGCTGGTCGGCTGCACGGTCGCGCCGGGCTTTGCCTTTTCCGGCTTCGAGATGGCGCCGCCGAACTGGCGGCCGACGCCGCGGCCGGCCGGAGGCTGAGAGTGGACAAGCCTGTCACCGATATAGCGCTGGTCGGCGCCTGCGAGACCCGCATCGTCAATGCCTGGCCGGCGCCGACCACGCTCGTCGTCGACCAATGGGTCGTCCGCTTCGCCAGCGGCTATTCCGGCCGCGCCAACTCGGCCTCCTCGCTCCGCGAAGGCGGCGACATGGACGAGGCGACGCTGGCCTTCGTCGAGAACCTCTATCGCCAGGCCGGCCTGCCGCCGCGCATCCGCTTCACCCCGCTGGTCGCCGAGGATGCCCGCCGCCGTTTCGCCGAGCGCGGCTACCGGATCGAGACCGCCTCCTTCGGCATGGTCGCCGAGCTCGACCCTGGCCTGCACCGGCCCGTTCCCGGCATGGTCACGACCGCGCAGGTGAACGACGCCTGGATCGACGGCGTCTGCAGCCATCAGACCGGCAACAAGCGCAATCGCGAACACCTCGCCGCGATCGTCAGCGGCGTGCGCGCCCCCGCCGCCTTCGCGACCTTGATGCATGAAGGACGCCCGGCGGCCTATGCGATGAGCGTCGCCGAGCGCGGCATGGCCGAAATCGGTGCGGTGATCGTCGACGAAGCCTTGCGCGGCAAGGGCCTCGGCAAGCAGATGATGGCGGGTCTGATGGGCTGGGCTGCGGCGCAGGGCTGCAGCTTCGCCTATCTCCAGGTCGACCAGAGCAACGGCCTCGCCTTCGAGATGTACAAGCGCCTCGGCTTCCGCACGGTCTACGCCTACGAGACGCGGATTCTCGAGATCTGAGTTAGCCGCCAGCAGCCTTCGGCGCGGCAGCCCGCGCAGCCGGCCCGAAGCTCGCGACCAGCGCGCCGACGACGATCAGGACGCAGGACACCGCCAGCAGCCAGCTCGCCGGCGCATAGCCGGCAATCACCAGGATCACGGTCGAGAGCACCGGCGCCGCATAGGAGGCGACCCCGAGGAAGGCGACGTCGCCCTTCTTCATGCCAATGTCCCAGCAGATGAAGGCGAGCCCGATCGAGCCGAGGCCGAGGCCGAGCACGCCGCCCCATTCGATCGCGCTCGGCGCCCACAAGGTCGCCTCGAAGGCGAGATGGCAGGCGAAGGCGGGAATCGCGCAGCCAAGCATGGTGATGGCGAGACTCTCCGACGGCACCCCGGCGAAACGCCGCGACAGTACCGAATAGCTCGCCCAGACGAAGGCGCCGAGCGCAGCCAGCACATGGCCGAGCTGAATGCCGACGCCCGAACCGAGGCTGCCGGAGATCAGCAGCGCCGTCGCGGCAAGTCCGATCAGCGCCCCGACGAGGTGGCGGGCCTTGAGCCTCCCGCCTGGCAGCAGCGCCGCGAACAGCACGATCAGCAGCGGCCAGAGATAATGGATCAGGTTGGCCTCGGCCGCCGGTGCCGTCTTCACCGCGGCATAATAGAGCGCGGTGTCGCCGAACGGCCCGTAGAGCCCGAGCAGGAAGGAGCCCGGCGTCGGCCGCGCCAGATGCAGGCGGCCGCGCGCTGCCGCGATCGCCAGCACCAGCGCGCCGCCGATGACGAAGGTCATGCCGACGAGCTGAAAGGGCGGCACCCGTCCGGACATGGCGGTGAACAACGCCAGGGTCGACCAGAGCAGGATCGCGATGGCGCCGGTCGCAGTGGCGGTGCGGGAGGTCATGGGGAAGTTTCAGCGTGACGACTGGAGACCCGTTAAGCGCTGCGTTGCGTCATCGCCAGCCCATTCACCATCAGCAGCCGGCATACACGGGAAAAAGCCGGCAGGGCCAATCAGGCTGCCCTGCCGGCGAACTGTCGGAACGAGTGGAGGCCGATGGCTCGACCTCCGCGCCGCCTCAGCCCTTGATGAAGGCGAGCAGGTCGGCGTTGATCACCTCGGGATGGGTGGTGCACATGCCATGCGGCAGGCCGGCATAGGTCTTCAGCGTGCCGTTCTTCAGCAGCTTGACCGAGAGCGGGGCGGAGTCGGCATAGGGGACGATCTGGTCGTCATCGCCATGCATCACCAGCACCGGCACCTCGATCGCCTTGAGGTCCTCGGTGAAGTCGGTTTCCGAGAAGGCCTTGATGCAGTCGTAATGGGCCTTGGTGCCACCCATCATGCCCTGGCGCCACCAATTGTCGATGACGCCCTGCGAGACCTTGGCGCCCTCGCGGTTGAAGCCGTAGAACGGGCCGGCGGGGACATCGATGTAGAACTGGGCGCGGTTGGCGACCAGCGCGGCGCGGAAGCCGTCGAAGACCTCGATCGGCAGGCCGCCCGGGTTCTTGTCGGACTTGACCATGATCGGCGGCACCGCGCCGATCAGCACCGCCTTGGCGACACGGCCGGGCTCGGCGCGGGCGACATAGTGAGCGACCTCGCCACCGCCGGTGGAATGGCCGATATGGACGGCGTTCTTGAGGTTCAGATGCGCGGCGAGCTCGGCGACATCGGCGGCGTAGGTGTCCATCTCGTTGCCGGTCGCGGTCTGGCTGGAGCGACCATGGCCGCGGCGGTCATGCGCGATCACCCGGAAGCCCTGATGCAGGAAGAACAGCATCTGGTTGTCCCAGTCGTCGGCGCTCAGCGGCCAGCCATGGTGGAAGACGATCGGCTGCGCCTCCTTCGGGCCCCAGTCCTTGTAGAAGATCTCGGTGCCGTCCTTGGTGGTGATCGTGCTCATCTGTCGCTTCCCTCGGCTTTTTGAGCGGCGGGATCGTCGCCCTTCGATGTGGACGGTTATAGGCGGGGTATTGCATGCTGCCGCTTGGCGGAACCGACAATCAGCAGGGCAAAACTGACAGCATGACGACGGGACAGCAGATAGTCGCAGAGATCGGGCTCCTGCTCTATCCGGATGTGCAGCTCGCGGCGGTCTACGGCCTGACCGACCTGTTCCGGATTGCCGGCGAGATAAGCCAGGAGCGCGGCGGCCCGAACGCGCCCGCGATCCGCGTCAGCCATTGGCGCCAGGGGGCGGACGGCGCCGATGTGGAGTGCGTCTTCGACAGCCACCCCGGCCCTGGACACGATCCGAGCCATCTGATCGCGCCGCCGAGCCTGATCATGCCGGCGAAGATGCAGAAGATGAACGGCCTCGCCAGCTGGCTCGCCGAACGTCATGGCGCGGGCACGACGCTCTGCTCGGTCTGCGCCGGCGCATTCCTGCTCGGCGAGGCCGGGTTGCTGGAAGGCCGCGAGGCGACGACCCATTGGGCCTTCGCTAAGGAGCTGGCGGCGCGCTTTCCGGCTGCGAAGGTCGATACCGACCGCATGGTGATCGACGACGGCGACATCATCACCGCCGGCGGCATCCTGGCCTGGACCGATCTCGGCTTGACGCTGGTCGAGCGCCTCCTCGGCCCAAGCGTAATGCTGGAGACCGCGCGCTTCCTGCTGATCGATCCGCCCGGACGCACGCAGCAGCCCTATGGCCATTTCGTGCCGCGGCTCGACCATGGCGACGCGGCGATCCTCAAAGTGCAGCACTGGCTGCAGGCGAGAGGGGCCAAAGATCACGACGTGCCGGCGCTGGCCAAGCGCGCCGGGCTGGAGGAGCGCACCTTCCTGCGCCGCTTCCGCAAGGCGACGGGCCTGCGCCCGACCGAATACGCCCAGCAGATCCGCATCGCCAAGGCGCGCGAAGCGCTGGAACTGAGCCGCCGACCGGTCGCTCAGATCGCCTGGGATGTCGGCTATGAGGACGCTTCGGCCTTCCGCAAACTGTTCCAACGCATCACCGGGCTCGCCCCGGCCGATTACCGCCGCCGCTTCGGTGTCGCCGCAGCCTGAACAGGCTGCTACAGGCGGAGCGCCGCACCGACGCGGTTGCCAAGCCCGCGCAGGCGCTCGACAGGTTCGTTGGCATAGACGAAGCGGATATATTGCGCGCCATGCGTCTCGCCCCAGCCGGCCATGGCGGTGGCGCAGACGCTCTGTTCGAGCAGCCGCTCCGACATCGCGGCGCCGTCCAACCCGAACTCCGAGACGCGCAATAGCAGCGACCAGCCGCCGCCGGGGATGCCGACCGGCAGGCCGTGCAATTCCTCGAGCACGCAATCGCGCCGAGCCTGCAGCTCATCGACATAGGGCGTGAGCGTCGTCGCGGAATTCTCCAGCGCGGTCGCGACCGCATTTTGCCCGATACCGACCGGCACAACGACATTGGCCAGCGAGACGGCGACGAGATCGGGCATGAAGGCCTCCGGCGCCACGATCCAGCCGACGCGCCAGCCGATCATCCGCAGCTCCTTGGCCGAGGAGCCGACCGTGATCGTCCGCTCCTCCATGCCGGGCAAGCCAGCCGGATGCAGCACCGGCCTGCCGTCGAAGACCAGCCGCTCCATCGCCGTATCGACGATCAGCAAGAGGTCATGCGCGACGCAGAGCTCGGCGACGAGCGCCCAGTCGCCGGCGTCGAGGCAGCCGCCGGAAGGCATAGACGGCGACATCAGCAGCATCGCCGTGGTCTTCGGCCCGATGCTGGCACGCAACGCCTCGCGGTCGAGCCGCCATTCGCCGCCCGGCTCGAAGACGAAGGGCGTGAAGCGCGGCACGCCGCCGGCGAGCCTGATGCGGTTGATCAGCCCGGCATAGGTCGGATCGGTGACGATCACCTCGTCGCCGAGCTCGATCGTCGCCAGCAGCACGTTGAGGATGCCGGAGAGACCGCCGGCCGAGATCACGCAATGGCGCTCGCCACGATAGCTCACGCCGGACATTGCCGAGACATGCCGCGTCGCGACCTCGCGCAACCGCGCCTGGCCAATGAAGGGCAGATAGCTGTTGTCAGCATCCTCGCTGGCAGCCCGAATTGTGCGCGCGATCGCCGCCGGATCAGGCGGAATGTCGGTGTCGAGATTCTCCAGCCGCAGGAAATCCTTGCCCGACGCGTCGGCGATTGATCCCATGCGGTCGACGCCGATTCCAGCGATATGGCGCAGGCGATCTGGACGAGAACGTATCATCGTGAAACCTCATTTCATATATTATCTATGAAATCATACGAGCCATGAGCTTTCAAGACGAGACCGAGGCCGGCGCCTCGCTGACGAGCCGCATCGCCGGCAACCTGTCGCAGCGCATCCTCACCGGGGACCTGGCGCCCGGAACCGCCGTGCGGCAGGACCATGTCGCGGCCGAATTCGGCGCCAGCCATGTGCCGGTGCGCGAGGCCTTCCGCACGCTGGAGGCACAGGGCCTGCTCGTCAGCGAGCCGCGGCGCGGCGTGCGGGTCGCGCCGCTGGAGCCGGAGCTGGTGCTGGAGGTGACG
Source organism: Allobosea sp. GW821-FHT03A12 (assembly GCF_058986765.1). NCBI lineage: Bacteria > Pseudomonadati > Pseudomonadota > Alphaproteobacteria > Hyphomicrobiales > Alloboseaceae > Allobosea > Allobosea sp. GW821-FHT03A12. The sequence continues at coordinate 314,101 of NZ_JBYSVZ010000001.1, read as the reverse complement.
GCGATGCGCGCCGCGCTGGAGGTCCTCGCCCTGCGCCGCGGCTTCCCGAGGCTCGCGGCAGCCGATCTGGAGGAAGCAGCGTCAGCGATCGCCGAGGCCGAGGCGAGCCAGGAGATCCTGGTCTGGGAGGCGGCCAACCGGCGCTTTCATCACGCGATCACAGCCCCCTGCGGCATGCGGCGCCTGCTCGCGACGATCGCGGATCAGCAGCGAACGAGCGCGCGCTTCCTGTTCGCGGCCTGGCGGGATCTCGACTGGCAGCCGCGCTCGGACGCGGAGCACCGGCAGATCCTCGCCGAACTCCAGGCGGGCCAGATCGAGCCCGCCGCTCTGGCACTGGAAACGCACATCCTGGACGCGGGCGAAGCGCTGGCGGCCAAGCTGCTGGCGTCGCCGTGACGCAGCTTCGGCGCGCGCGTGTGCGATAGCCGCCATGCAACCTGTACGTCGTGCGGCGATTGACCGCGCCCGCGCGCAGGCGCATGCGTGCGCCATGACCACGCTCCCTCTGCCGACCGCTGCCCGCCCGCTGATGCCGGTCCTCGCGGCTCTCAGCGTCGCCCATCTGCTCAACGACCTCATCCAGTCGATGATCCCGGCGGTCTACCCGCTGATCAAGCAGACCTATCAGCTCGACTTCGTGCAGATCGGCTTGATCACGCTGGCCTTCCAGGTCACGTCTTCGCTGCTGCAGCCGCTCCTCGGCTATGTCACCGACAAGAAGCCCTGGCCCTATGCGATGGTCGCCGGTATGGGCGCGACGCTGGCCGGCCTGCTCTCGCTCGCCTTCGCCCACAGCTACGGCATGGTGCTGATCGCCGCCGCCCTGGTCGGCACCGGCTCGGCCGTCTTCCATCCCGAGGCGACCCGCATGGCCCGCCATGCCGCGGCGGGGCGACAGGGGCTGGCGCAGGGCGTCTTCCAGGTCGGCGGCCATGCCGGCTATGCGATCGGCCCGTTGCTCGCCGCCGCCGTGGTCGTCCCCAATGGCCAACAGAGCCTGTCCTGGTTCTCCGGCATCGTCCTAGTCGCCATGCTGCTGATGGCCTGGATCGGCTCGCGCTATTCCGCCTTCCGCAAGGAGCAGGTCGCCGCCAAGGCGCATGCCGACGACATCGCCTCGCATGGCATGTCGCGCGGCAAGGTGCTGCTCGCCATGGCGGTGCTGATCGTCATCCTGTTCTCGAAGAACGCCTATTCGGCCGCCTTCACCTCCTATTACACCTTCTACCTGATCGAGCGCTTCCAGGTCTCGCTGCAGCTCTCGCAGATCCTGCTCTTCCTCTATCTCGTCGTCGGAGCCTTCGGCGTGATCATCGGCGGCATGATCGGCGACCGGATCGGCCGCCACCGCGTGATCTGGCTCTCGATCCTCGGCTGCCTGCCCTTCACGCTCGCTTTGCCCTATGCCGACCTCATGTGGACCGCGATCCTCAGCGTGATCATCAGCTTCATCATGGCGAGCGCCTTCTCGGCGATCCTGATCTACGCCATCGACCTGGTGCCGCATCGCGTCGGGCTGGTCGGCGGGCTGTTCTACGGTCTCGCCTTCGGCCTCGGCGGCCTGGCCGCGGCCGGCCTCGGCGCGCTCGCCGACAAGATCGGCATCATCCAGGTCTTCTGGCTTTGCGCCTGGCTGCCGGCCTTCGGCCTGCTCACCTTCCTGCTGCCGAAGGAAGCCCGCCGGGAGAAGTGAAGGCCCCGCCTTCCTCCTGATGACACCTCAACGGCAAACCATCACGACATTGCCGTCGGGGTCGCGGAAGGTGAACCAATGGCCAGCTTGCGGCGGCGTGACGATCTCCGCCCCAAGCGCGACCACGTGCTTATAGGCTTCGTCCAAATCGTCCGCGTTGAAATGGAAAAGCGGAGCGTCCCGAATCGGACCTGGGACGAAAATCTTCGCGTCCAGTACCAAGCGCGTATCCCGCTCTACCGCCGGGAAGACGGCCAGATGCCCGTGAACGGTGTCCGGCGGGGACGGGAGTGCCAGAAGCCGTGCATACCACGCCTTGGCGCGCTCGATATCGGCGACGGGCACGAACACCGCGCCGATACTGCCCTTTATCGCTGTCATAAAACCCGAATCCGCCGGCCTGCCATTCGCAGGCCCGGCCACTGGCCATCGCATTTCGGGTAAATTGCGGCCGCCGGCATCGTGATGCCGGCGGCAGCCGGGCCCATGTCACGCCATGTACTGGCCGCCATTGGCGGAAAGGGTCGAGCCGGTAATGAAGCCGGCCTCGTCGCTGGCTAGGAACACCACCGCGCGCGCGATCTCTGCGGGTTCGCCGAGGCGTCCGACCGGGATATGCGGCAGGATCGACTTCTCGATCACAGCCGGATCGATCGCCTTGACCATCTCGGTCGCGATATAGCCGGGGCAGATCGCATTGACCGTGATGCCGGCCCGTGCGCCCTCCTGCGCCAGCGCCTTGACGAAGCCGATATCGCCGGCCTTGGCGGCGGAGTAGTTGACCTGCCCCATCTGGCCCTTCTGGCCGTTGATCGACGAGATGCAGATGACGCGGCCGAACTTGCGGGCGCGCATGCCCTCCCAGACCGGGCGGGTCATGTTGAAGAGCGAGTTGAGGTTGGTGTTGATGACCGCGTCCCACTGCTCCTTGGTCATCTTGTGGAACATGCCGTCGCGGGTGATGCCGGCGTTGTTGACGAGCACGTCGACCGGGCCGAGCTCGGCCTCGACCTTGGCGATCCCGGCGACGCAGGACTCATAGTCCGAGACGTCCCATTTATAGGTCTTGATGCCGGTCTCGGCTGTGAACTTGGCCGCCGCCTCGTCGTTGCCGGCATAACTCGCCGCCACGGTGTAGCCGGCCGCCTTCAGGCCCTTCGAGATCGCCTCCCCGATACCGCGGGACCCACCCGTCACCAATGCAACCTTAGCCATCGTCGTCTTCTCCCTCTTAGACGCGGCTATGAAGGCCGCGTTATTCTTTGCTGAGATCGAGACCGGGCTCGTAAGTCCGGTCGACATCCTTGATGATCGCCTGGCCGCAGATCACCCGCCCCGCCTTCTCGTCATAGGTCAGGGTCGGGTGGCCATAGAGCACCCAGCCACGGCTCAGCGCCTCCGAGACCCGATGACAGAACGAGGCGTCATCGGGGCCGGTGAGATAGCGATAGAGCGTGGTCTGCTTGGGCATGGCGAGGCGCTGCTCAGCGCTCCACCGCCAGGGCGATGCCCATGCCGCCGCCGATGCACAGCGTGGCGAGGCCCTTCTTGGCGTCGCGCTTGGCCATTTCGTGCAGCAGCGTCACCAGCACGCGCGCCCCGGACGCGCCGATCGGATGGCCGATCGCGATGGCGCCACCGTTGACGTTGACGATCGCAGGATCCCAGCCGAGGTCCTTGTTCACAGCCAGCGCCTGCGCCGCGAAGGCCTCGTTAGCCTCGACGAGGTCGAGATCGCCGACCTTCCAGCCGGCCTTCTCCAAGGCCTTGCGGGTCGCCGGGATCGGGCCCGAGCCCATGATCGCCGGATCGACGCCGGCCGTCGCCCAGGAGGCAATGCGGGCGAGCGGGGTCAGGCCGCGCTTGCTCGCTTCCTTCGCCGTCATCAGCACGAGCGCGGCGGCCCCGTCATTGAGACCCGAGGCATTGCCGGCGGTCACCGTGCCGTCCTTCGAGAAGGCGGGCTTGAGCTTGGCCATCGCCTCCAGCGTCGCGCCGTCGCGGATGTATTCGTCGGTGTCGACGATGATGTCGCCCTTGCGCGTCGAGAGCGTGATCGGCGCGATCTCATCCTTGAAGCGGCCGGCCTTGCGGGCGGCCTCGGCCTTGTTCTGCGAGCCAACGGCGAAGCGGTCCTGCTCCTCGCGGCTGATCTGCCATTTGGCGGCGACGTTCTCCGCCGTGGTGCCCATATGGTAGCCGTGGAAGATGTCCCAGAGGCCGTCCTTGATCATCGTGTCGATGAACTTGACGTCGCCCATCTTGGTGCCGGCGCGCATATGCGCGGCGTGGGCCGAGAGCGACATCGATTCCTGGCCGCCGGCGACGATGATGTCGGCGTCGCCATTGGCGATCTGCTGCATGCCGATCGAGACCGCGCGCAGGCCCGAGCCGCAGACCTGGTTGAGGCCCCAGGCGGTCGAGCCCTGCGGCACGCCGGCATCGACGGCCGCCTTGCGGGCGGGGTTCTGGCCCTGCGCCGCCGTCAGCACCTGGCCGAGGATGACCTCGTCGACCTCGCCGGCATCGACCTTGGCACGCTTCAGCACCTCCTTGATCACCGCCGAGCCGAGATCGTGAGCCGGCGTGTTGGCGAAAGCGCCGTTGAAGGAGCCGACCGCCGTGCGCGCGGCGCCGACGATCACGATGTCATTCTCAGCCATGGGCTCATCCTCCGGTTCTCCCGCCGGCCACGCGGCGCAGCGGCTTGTCCAGCCCACCTTCGAAGGGTGAAACGACGCCGTCAAGCCGGCTGAGCGACCAAGCTCATCTTCGAGGCAGACTCGGCCCGATCTCGTCTCGCGCTCAAAAAACTTGCAGCAGGCGGCCGAAGAGTTATCGTTCCTCCCGGGACCGTTCTCCGGCCTTGCCCGAACCCTCGGGCATGGCCGCAACAAGCCGTGTGGGTGTCGATGGCCAGCGACAAAGAACCGACTGTCATCAAGAAATACGCCAATCGCCGGCTATACCATACGGGTACGAGCTCCTACGTGACGCTGGAGGATCTGGCCGGGCTGGTGCGCAAGGGCGAGGACTTCGTCGTCTACGACGCCAAGAGCGGCGAGGACATCACCCGCTCGGTGCTCGCCCAGATCATCTTCGAGGAAGAGAGCAAGGACGGGCAGAACCTCCTGCCGATCGCCTTCCTGCGCCAGCTGATCCGCTTCTACGGCGACAGCATGCAGGCGCTGGTGCCGCGCTATCTCGAATTCTCGATGGAGCATCTGACGCAGGATCAGAACAAGATCCGCGAGCAGATGAGCAAAGCCTTCGGCACCGGCGCGATCGATGCGCTCCAGGCCCAGACCCGCGCCAATATGGCGATGTTCACCGAGGCCTTCCGCCTGTTCAACCCGTTCGCGGCGGCTGCCGCCGCAAAGGGCAAGGGTGAAGCGCCGGCCCAAAGCGAGAACGGCGAGCTCAGCAACCTCAAGCGCGAGCTCAATGAGATGCGCGAGCGGCTCGACAAGCTCGCCAAGGACAAGTGAACGGCGGCTCCTGGTACATCGAACCGTAAAGTGGGATCCACTTTACGGAAGAATCCGATGCATCGCTAAAGAACTGGATCGTCACTTTGCGCCCGAAAGGGTGCGGGCGATCCAGTGGAGCTGATCGCCCGCGATATCAGCCCGCCGCGCGCAGCGGCGGGTCGTTCTCCTGCAGGCCGTCCGACGCGGCCAGCTCGGCCTTGCCGACCAGGTGCCCCTGCAGATAGGTGACGCCCCAATCGCACAGCATCGAGGCTTGCAGCTCGTCGTCGACCCATTCGGCGACGGTCTCGACACCGAGATGATGGGCGAGTTCGAGCAAGGTGCGCACGAAGAAGCGGTCGTCGGTCGAGCGCAGCAGGTTCTGCGTGAAGGCGCCGTCGAGCTTGAGGATGTCGATCGGGAAGGCGCGCAGGTGCCGCAGCGAGGTGTGGCCCGCGCCGAAATCGTCGATCGCGACCCGGGCACCGCGCTGCTTGATCCTCGTCAGCAGCTTGGCCATTCGGCTGGGATCTTCGATCGTCGCCGTCTCCGTGACCTCGACGATCAGGCGCTTCACAGCGATCGGGTTCGCCCGGGCACTCGCCTCGAAGCCGTCGATCCAGTCCGCTTCCGCCAGCGTGCGCGGCGAGACGTTGATCGACAGCACCGCATCCTGCCGCTCCGCCAGATGCGTCATGGCAAGCTCGAGCACGCGATGGTCGAACAGGTTCATCAGCCCCCGGCGCTCGAGCAGGGGCACCAGCTCGGCCGCGGCGAGGAAGCCGCCCTGCGGGCGTTCGACCCGCAAGAGCGCCTCGTTGAAGGCCAGCGCCCGTCCCCTCGCCGCCACCACCGGCTGGAAGGCCAGCCTGACCTTGCGCTCGTTCAACGCGGCGACGGCTTCGAGGTCGAGCCGCGGCGCGGCGCCGCCAGCCTCAGCCGTGGCAGACCGGCGCGCGATCATGGCAGTGTCGAGCCCCGTTGCCTCGGCTCCGGCGAGCGCATTCTCGGCCGCCTTGACCAGCACCGAGCCATGGCGCGACAGGTCCGGGGCGATCGCGGCGCCGACGCGCAGCCGGGCCAGCGCGATCCCGCGTGAGGTCTCGACCGCCGAACGCGCCACCGCCTTGATGAAGCGCTGCGCCGCCGCCTCGATCTGGTTCGCCGGGCAGCCGCTGAGCAGGATGGCGAAACGGTTGCCGGAATAGTGCATCAGCTGGTCGCGCCGGCGCATCACCGAATGCAGGCGCTGGCGGACCTCTTCGATGATCTCCTCGGTGCCCTCATGGCCGAAATCGCCGTTGAGGCGCGCAAGCTCGCCGATCGCCGCGATCAGCAGGACGACGGACCGCTCCGCCGGAAGATGCTCGGCCAGGGCCTCGTCGACCCGCTCGACCAGCACATTGCGATCGCAAAGATCGCTGTCGGTCGCGGAGAGCTCCTCCGGCCGCACCGCCCGCTCCAGCCTGAGCACGCCGCGCGCGCGGCTGGGGCGGCCGTCGATCCCGGCGAACCAGCGCCCGGCATCCTCGATCCACATCTTGCGGCCGGCGAGATCGGCGGCATAGCGCGTGCGATAGACCGCGCCGTCGCCGAAATCATGCCCGCCCGAGGAGAAGATCGCGTCGTAGCGGCTGCGCCCGCTGCCGGGCTCGACCAGCCCTGCGAAGGACAGGCCACGCTGCAGAACCGCGGCCGACACCGGCCCCAGCACCTCGGCCGCATTCGGGCCCCAGCTCAGCGTGTCGGCACCGATGTCCCAGCTATAGGCCACTTCGCCGATCGACGAGAGCAGGCTGCGCGGCTCGACGATCCTCTCGTCGCGGGAACCGAACAGGGACGGCGCAGACATGGTGCGGCTGCCTCGGACCACGGGTTGGAGGACCGCCCCGTTCTGATTGCGGAAGGGCTGAAAATTGTCCCGAAACGATGCAGGCGGCGGCGTTAACGGCCGGTTAAGGCCGGCGCCCGGATTGCAAGGATTCGCTCCCGAACCCCCAGATGTTCCGGAGCGGCACGATGGTCGAGGCACAATCGCCCCCTGAAGCAGCCTTCGCAGATCGAGAGCAGCCCTTGCCGCGCGTCCCCGCGGCCTTCCTCGTCCAGCTCGCCGCGAGCCAGGCCGGGATCGGCCCCTTCGCCGGCCGCGACCGCGAGACGCCCTTCATCGGCGCCCGCCGCTATTACGAGGGGATGGCGCAGCGCCAGCCGCCGCGCAGGCTCCTGCACTCGGCCTAAGGCGCAAACGCAAAAAGGCCGGCCTTGCGGCCGGCGCTCTTCGGTCTCGAAGACGAGGCCCCGCAGGGCCCTGCCATATCAGGCCTCGGTCTTGGCCTTCAGCACCTGACGGCCGCGATACATGCCGGACTTCAGGTCGATATGGTGCGGACGGCGCAGCTCGCCCGAGTTCTTGTCTTCGATATAGGTGGGCTGCTTCAGCGCGTCGGCCGAGCGGCGCATGCCGCGCTTCGACGGCGAAGTCTTTCTCTTCGGAACGGCCATCGGTACTCTCCATCATGCCTTCGCGCGAGGCGGGGCATTTCACCCGCACCACTGTCGCGACGACGTCACATTCGTGATGAGGGCTGGCCTTTACACGCTCATGCGCGCTCTGGCTAGACCATGCAGCGGAAAAAATGGTGCCTGCGCCGCCGAAGCCGTCGGCAATGCACAGTTGGCGAGCGGGCCGAGCTGGTTCATCCGCCGTTGCACCCGCCCCGCTGCCGCCTGCAAGGCCCGGCTCGGCCGCGACGGGTTGCGCAGGATCGGGTTCGGCAGGGCACCTGCGAGCCTGGCAGCCTCGGCCGGCGTAAGGCGCGCGGCCGGCTTGCCGAAATGGCGCTGGGCCGCCGCTTCCGCCCCGAAGACGCCGTCTCCCCATTCGGCGATGTTGAGATAGACCTCGATCACCCGCCACTTCGGCCAGGCGAGGTCGATCGCCAGAGCGATCGGGAGCTCCAGCCCCTTGCGCAGATAGGAGCGGCCCGGCCAGAGGAAGAGGTTCTTGGCGGTCTGCATCGTCAGCGTCGAGGCGCCGCGGCTCGGCCCGTCCTCGTCCTGCAGCACGGCGTTGAGCTCGCCCCAGTCGACGCCCTTGTGCGAGCAGAAGCGCTGGTCCTCCGAGGCGATCACGGCGCGGATCAGATAGGGTGAGATCTGCGACAGCGGCACCCAGTCGCGCTCCACCGTGCGGAAAGTAAGCCAGCGGCCGAGCATCAGCGTCGAAGGCGGCGGCACGAAGCGGTAGAGCAGCAGCAGGCCGGCAAAGACGATCGCCAGCAGCAGCGCCAACCGGATCAGGGCACGAGCAATCCGCCCCACGAGGCTCCCGCGTCGCGGAGCTGGATTGTCTGCCATCTGCGTCATGCCCCACGCTTGACGATTACGACCGCCTCCGGCAAGCCCCGCGCCAAGTTTCGGCCAGCCAACGCGAGAGACGATTGATGAGTTCCGTCGAACGGACCGCCCCCGCCACGGCACTGGCCAGCGCCTTGTCGGAGGCGGCAGAAGCGATCCAAGCCCTGCTCGATACCTTGCTGCAGGACAAGTCCGAGGCCGGCGAGATCCATCGCCCGGCTCGACTCCTCGCCGCCATGCGCCATGGCGCGCTCGGCGGCGGCAAGCGGCTGCGGCCCTTCCTCGTCGTCGAGACCGCCCGGCTCTTCGGCGTGCCGCCCGAGCGGGCGCTGCGCGCCGGCGCCGCCGTCGAGCTCGCCCACTGCTATTCGCTGGTCCATGACGACCTGCCGGCCATGGACGATGACGACACCCGCCGCGGCCGCCCGACCGTGCACAAGGCCTATGACGAGGCGACCGCGATCCTCGCCGGCGACGGCCTGCTGACCCTCGCCTTCGACGTCATCGCCGATCAGAGGACCCATCCGGACGGCGAGACCCGCGCCGCGATCATCCTGCTCTTTTCCCGCGCGCTCGGCCTCGGCGGCATGGTCGGCGGCCAGATGCTCGATCTTGCCGCCGAAGGGCGCTTTGCTGCGGATGGCGCGGCGGAGAAGCTCGACGAGGCGCAAATCCGCCGGATGCAGGCAATGAAGACCGGTGCGCTGCTCGCCGGCAGCGTCCTGATCGGCGCCCGCCTCGGCCAGGCCGATCCCAAGCGGATGGCCGCGCTGGAGCGCTACGGCAAGGCGCTCGGCGCCGCCTTCCAGGTCGCCGACGACATCCTGGACATCGAAGCCAGCCCCGAGCAGATGGGCAAGGCGACTGCCAAGGACGACGCCAAGGGCAAGGCGACGCTGGTCACCGCGCTGGGGCTCGACGTGGCCAAAAGCGAGCGCGACCGGCTGAGCGACGAGGCGATCGCCGCGCTTGCCGGTTTCGGACCGGAGGCGGCGATGCTGCGCGCGGCCGCGCAGTTCACTGCGCAGCGCAAGAGCTGACCCGTCAGACCGTGACCTGCGTGCCGACCTCGACGACGCGGCCGGTCGGGATCTGGAAGAAGTTGGTGGCGTCGGTCGCGCTCTTGGTCAGGCCGATATAGAGATTATCCTGCCAGATCGGCATGCCCGATTGCGGCGAGGGCTTGATCGAGCGGCGCGACAGGAAGAACGAGGTCGACATGATGTCGAACTTGAAGCCCTGCTTGCGCAGGATGGCCAGGCCCTTCGGAACGTTGGGGCTTTCCATGTAGCCGTAGACCATCTCGACACGCCAGAAATCGTCGGTGATGCGCGAGAGCCTGACGCGCTCGCTCTCGGCGACGCGCGGGGTATCGGCCGAGCGCACGGTGAGGATGACGTTGCGCTCGTGCAGCACCTTGTTGTGCTTGAGGTTGTGCAGCAGCGAGGCCGGCGCGGTCTCGGGGTCGCTGGTCAGGAACACCGCCATGCCCTTGACCCGGTAGGGCGGGCTCTTGGTCAGCATGCCGACCAGCTCGAGCAGCGGCACGTCGGTCTTGCGGGTCTTGTCGAACAGGATCTTGGTACCGCGCACCCAGGTCCACATCAGCACGATCAGCGCGAAGGCGAACAGCACCGGCACATAGCCGCCACTGAACAGCTTCAGCAGGTTCGCCGAGAAGAAGGCGACGTCGATGATCAGGAAGGGCAGGATCACCGCCGCGGCGGTTACCAATCCCCAGCGCCAGCCCCTCCAGATCACGATGAAAGCGAGCAACGAATCGACCAGCATCGCCCCGAACACCGAGATGCCATAGGCGTGCGACAGGTTGGACGAGGTCTTGAAGGTCCAGACCAGCAGCAGCACCGTGAACAGCAGCAGCACGTTGATGCGCGGGATGTAGATCTGGCCGGAAGTGTGCTCGGAGGTGTGGCGGATCTCGAGGCGCGGCAGCAGGCCGAGCTGGATCGCCTGCCGGGTCAGCGAATAGGCGCCGGTGATCACCGCCTGGCTGGCGATGATGGTCGCGAGCGTCGCCATGATCACCAGCGGCAGGATCAGCGCCGGCGGCGCGAGCTTGTAGAACGGATTGTCGATCGCGGTCGGGTCGGACAGGATCAGCGCGCCCTGGCCGAGATAGTTGAGCCAGAGCGCCGGGAAGACCAGGAAGATCCAGGCGCTGCGGATCGGCCCGCGGCCGAAATGGCCCATATCGGCATAGAGCGCCTCGGCGCCGGTCACCGCGAGGCAGACGCTGCCGAGCACGGCGAGCGACAGCCCGGGATGGTCGAAGAAGAAGCGCACCCCATAATACGGGTTAATCGAGGCGAAGACGCCGAGATCGTCGGCGATATGGTAGATGCCGAGCCCGCCCAGCGTCAGGAACCAGATCGTCATGATCGGGCCGAAGAAGTTGGCGACCTTGCCGGTGCCGCGGCTCTGCACCAGGAACAGCGCGATCAGGATCACCGAGGCGATGGTGATGACGTAGTCGTCGAACAGCGGCGTCACCAGCTTCAGGCCTTCGACCGCCGAGAGCACCGAAATCGCCGGCGTGATCACCGCATCGCCGTAGAACAGCGCAGCGCCGGCCATGCCGAGGAAGAGCACGATGCCGCCGCGCGTGCGTCCCAGCGCGCGCTGCGCCAGCGCGACCAGGGTCAGCGTGCCGCCCTCGCCGTTGTTGTCGGCCCGCAGCAGCAGCACGACGTATTTCAGTGTCACCACGACGACCAGCGACCACAGGATCAGCGAGAGCACGCCGATCACCGCCGCGCGCGGCAGCGGGCCGCTCAGGACGACCTCCGCGCCGCCGCCATGCCCGCCGGAAGCCGCGCCGGTCGCAGCCAGGATCGTTTCGCGCAACGCGTAGAGCGGGCTGGTGCCGATATCGCCGTAGACGACGCCGAGCGCCCCGAGTGCCAAAGCGGCATAGCTCTGCGTGGAATGGCCGTTGCCGGCCGGCTCGTCGAGCCCGAAGCGATCCCCATCCGGCTTGGCGGCCGGCGGGTGCTGCTGGTCATGACCCATCAGGGCGCTCCGCGGGTGCTGCAATGCAGCGAAAGGCCGGGGCCTCTAGCACGGCATGTCTGTCAGGCAAAGACGCTAGAGCATGTTCCCGCAGCAGGGCAGCCACTTTCACGCAGCGCGCGCCGGAAATCGCTTCAAACGATTGAATAATCGCCTGCGCCTATTCGGCCGCGGCGGCGCGGGCGCCATAGCGCCGCTCGACGTAAGTCTCGACCATCGCCTTGAACTCGGCGGCGATCGACGGTCCGCGCAGGGTCGCAACCTTCTTGCCGTCGACGAAGACCGGCGCAGTCGGCGTCTCGCCCGTGCCCGGCAGCGAGATGCCGATATCGGCATGCTTGGATTCGCCGGGTCCGTTGACGATGCAGCCCATCACCGCGACGTTGAGCGCCTCGATGCCCGGATAGCGCGTCTTCCATTCGGGCATGGAGGTGGAGATCCAGCTCTGGATATCCATCGCCAGTTCCTGGAACACCGTCGAGGTCGTGCGCCCGCAGCCCGGGCAGGCCGCGACCAGCGGCACGAAGGCGCGGAAACCCATGGTCTGCAGCAATTCCTGCGAGGCCTTGACCTCGAGCGTGCGGTCGCCCCCAGGTTCCGGCGTCAGCGAGAAGCGGATGGTGTCACCGATCCCGTCCTGCAGCAGCACGCCGAGCGCCGCCGAGGAGGCGACGAGGCCCTTCGAGCCCATGCCGGCCTCGGTCAGGCCGAGATGGATGGCATAATCGCTCCGCTCAGCCAGCATGCGGTAGACCGCGATCAGGTCCTGCACGCCCGAGACCTTGGCCGAGAGGATGATCTTGTCCTTCGAAAGACCGATCTCCTCGGCGCGCTCGGCCGAGAGCAGGGCAGACTGCACCATCGCCTCGCGCATCACGGCGCGCGCATCCAGCGGCTTTGGCGCGGCCGCGTTGATGTCCATCAGCGAGGTCAGCAGTTCCTGGTCGAGCGAGCCCCAGTTCGCGCCGATCCGCACGCTCTTGCCGTGCTTGATCGCAAGCTCGACGATCTGGCCGAACTGCTTGTCCTTCTTGTCCTTGAAGCCGACATTGCCGGGGTTGATCCGGTATTTCGCCAAGGCTTCGGCGCAGGCAGGATGATCGCTCAGCAGCTTGTGGCCGATATAGTGGAAATCGCCGACCAGCGGCACGTCGATGCCGAGGATGTCGAGCCGCTCGCGGATATGCGGCACCGCCGCCGCCGCCTCGTCGCGGTCGACGGTGATCCGCACCAGCTCCGAGCCCGCCCGCGCCAGTGCAGCGACCTGCCCGACCGTCGCCGGAATGTCGGCGGTGTCGGTGTTGGTCATCGACTGCACCACGATCGGCGCACCGCCACCGACCTGCACATGGCCGACCATCACCGGCACGGTGCGCTTGCGCGGCGCCGGTGCGGCGTCGGGCCCCTCAGGCAGGCAGGTCAGCGGCTGATCGCTCATGGAATGGTCCGGATCCTTTGCCGGCAGCGGCTCGTCGCGGCTGCACTGCGCCCTTGCATGATGATCGTCAAGCTGCGGCAGCGTCGCGACAATGCTCGCAGCGGCCGACGATCTCGACCACCTGATAGGAGATCTGGAAGCGCCTTCCCTCGGCCATGCCCCGGATCGCCTGGCGCATCGCCGGCGAGGCATCCTCGTCGACGCCACCGCAGATTTCGCAGATCAGGAAGGCGACCGCCTCGTTGGCGCCATGGCCGTGCGGGCAGGCGATGAAGGCATTGCGCGAGCTCAAGCGGTGCACGAAGCCCTGTTCGACCAGGAAGTCGAGCGCCCGATAGATCGAGATCGGCGCCAGCCGACGCCCACCCGGTGGCGAGATCCGGTCGGCGAGGTCATAGGCGCCGACAGGCTTGTGGTCGGCATAGAGCGCCTCCAGCGCCTTGCGCCGGATCGGCGTCAGCCGCAGGCCGCGCTCGCGGCAGACCTTCTCGGCCCGCGCCAATCCGGCGGCGGCATGGCGCGAATGGTCGTGCGCATGCTGGCAGAGACCATGCTCGTGATCGTGATGATGAGCGTCGCTTGCAGGCTGCATTTTCGTCATGTTGCGTTGCAATAGCACATCGGGCACCGTCCTGGTGACCGACGCTCCCTCGCTGGCGCCCTGCCAGCCTCCGCCGGTAAGCTAAGCGTTCTCAGGCCAAATGTCAGGAGCCGCCCCATGTTCCTCAAAGATCGTACCGCCCTCGTCACCGGCTCCACCTCCGGCATCGGCCTCGCCTACGCCCGCGCGCTCGCAGCCGAAGGTGCCAATGTCGTGATCAACGGCTTCGGTGATGCCGACGCGATCGAGAAGGAGCGCAGCGCGATCGAGGCCGACTTCAAGGTCAAGGCACGCTACTCGGCCGCCAACATGATGAAGCCCGACGAGATCGCCGCCATGGTCGCCGAGGCCGAGACCGAATTCGGCGCCATCGACATCCTCGTCAACAATGCCGGTATCCAGCATGTCGCCCCGGTCGACGAGTTCCCGATCGAGAAATGGGACCAGATCATCGCGATCAACCTGTCCTCGGCCTTCCACACCACCCGTGCCGCCCTGCCGAAGATGAAGGCGAAGGGCTGGGGCCGGATCATCAACACGGCCAGCGCTCACGCTTTCGTCGCCTCGCCGTTCAAGTCGGCCTATGTCTCGGCCAAGCATGGCATCGCCGGCTTCACCAAGACGGTGGCGCTGGAGGTCGCGACCAATGGCATCACCGTCAACGCCATCGCGCCCGGCTATGTCTGGACGCCACTGGTCGAGAAGCAGATCCCCGACACGATGAAGGCCCGTGGCCTGACCAAGGAGCAGGTCATCAACGACGTACTGCTGCTGGCCCAGCCGACCAAGGAATTCGTCACCGTCGAGCAGGTCGCGGCGCTTGCCGTCTTCCTCTGCACCGACGCGGCCAAGTCGATCACCGGCGCGACCTTGCCGATGGACGGCGGCTGGACTGCCGCGTGACCGGCCGCAAGCGCAGCCGCGTCCCGCAGGTCAAGGGCCTGGCGGGACCGAAGGCCGAGAAATCGGTCAACCTCGCGCTTCAGGGCGGCGGCGCGCACGGCGCCTTCACCTGGGGCGTGCTCGACGAGATCCTCGCCGATGGCCGCATCGCCATCGAGGCTATGACCGGCGCCAGCGCCGGCGCGATGAACGCGGTGGTGCTGACGGAGGGCTGGCTCGACGGCGGCATCGACGGCGCCCGCACGGCGCTGGAGAACTTCTGGCGCCGGATCAGCGTCGACGGCAAATATGGCGGCTCGGAACGCTCGCTGCTCGACACCATGCTCGGCGCCTGGACCGATGGGCGCCCGCCGGGGCTGATCTGGTTCGAGCTGCTCTCGAAGGTCGCGAGCCCCTACGACGTCAACCCGCTCAACATCAACCCGCTGCGCGGCGTGATCGCCGATCTGATCGACTTCGGCAAGGTCCAGGGCTGCGCCGACGTCAACCTCTTCATCTCGGCGACCAATGTCCGCACCGGCAAGATCAAGATCTTCACCCGCCAGGAGCTGACTGCCGACCATCTGATGGCCTCGGCCTGCCTGCCGATGCTGTTCCAGGCGGTCGAGATCGACGGCGAGCCCTATTGGGACGGCGGCTATATGGGTAATCCGCCACTCTTCCCGCTGTTCTACGAAGCCGCCGGCGACGATATCCTGCTGGTGCAGATCAACCCGCTCGAACGCCGCGAATTGCCGACCAATGCCCGCGCGATCCAGGACCGGCTCAACGAGATCACCTTCAACGCCTCGCTGCTGCGCGAACTGCGCGCCATCGACTTCGTCAACCGCCTGCTCGACGACGGCAAGCTCTCGACCGGCGACTACAAGCGCGTGCTGATGCACCGCATCGACGGCGGCCTGCCGCTGGCCCAGCTGACCTCCTCCTCGCGCCTCAATTCCGAGTGGAATTTCCTGCTCAGCCTGCGCGATCTTGGCCGCACCGCCGCCAAGCGCTGGCTGAAGCGCAACTACGCGGCGATCGGCGTGCAGGGAACGCTGGATTTGAAGGAAGCGATTTCGTAAGGCATCAAGCCGAAAATGCAGCGAAGCTCGAGCTTGCCAGCCGTGCCATGTGCCGGCAATCTCCGCCACGCCAAGACGTTCAGCAGATGTATGCCGGAGTATTCTCTCGTCGGGCAGCAGGACATGGGAAGTCCAGGAACATGATCATCGACGATAGCAAGGCCGATGCCCGCAAGATGCACGAGATCGCCCTGCTCGGGCGCCCGGCGGGCCTCCTTGGCCGCCGCTCCTTCCTGGCCGGCTCGGCCGCCGGCCTCGGCGCGCTCGCGCTCGGCGGCTGCAGCACCGACGGCATGAGCCTCGCCGAGGCGCAGAAGCTCTACGGGCCGGTGCCGGAGGAGAAATTCCCGATCCCGGCGATCGACGTCACCCATGTCGATCCGAAATATTTCCGCAAGACGGTCGCCTACAACACCAAGGAAGCGCCGGGCACGATCATCGTCGATCCCGGCAATTACTACGTCTACCGCGTCGAGGACGGCGGAAACGCAACCCGCTATGGCGCCAATGTCGGCCGCGACGGCTTCCGCTGGAATGGCGACGCCTATGTCGGGCGCAAGTCCGAATGGGCGACCTGGACGCCGCCCAAGGAGATGATCAAGCGCCAGCCGGAAGCCGCCAAATACGCCCGCGGCATGCCCGGCGGCCTCGACAACCCGCTCGGTGCGCGCACGCTGCATCTCTACCAGAACGGCGCCTACACGCTCTATACGATCTACGCGTCGCTCGACGCGGAATCGATCGGAAACGGCATCACCAGCGGCTGCATCGGCCTGCTCACGCAGGACATGATCCACCTCTACAACAACACGCCGGTCAAGACGAAGGTGGTCGTGCTGCCTGCTTGAGGCGGGATCATCGCGCTTTCGGTAAGGGCGCTGCCGGTGACGGCGGCGCCCTTTTTTCATGTGCGGCGAGCCCACTGATCGATGGCGCCAGTAGACCGAATAGTCACTCCTGCCGCCATCGTAGGGCCGCATATCGCTTTTGCGGCCATCGCGCCCGGGCGTATTGTGAGCCAGGCAGCCCTTCGACCTGAAGGGCGCCGGATCTTCCAATCCGGGAGGATTGCCATGGGACGCAAATTCATCGACTGCCGTGAATTCCCGAGCGAAATGAACTGCTCGATCGCGATCGGCGCCGATTCCGAAGGCGAGCTGCTGGAAGCGGCCGTCCAGCATGCCGTTAGGGTTCACGGGCATCAGGATACGCCCGAATTGCGGGATATGCTCAGGAGCGTCATCAAGGACGGCATTCCCCCGGAGCAAGCGCCGAGCCGGGCTGCCTGAGCGGAAGCTTCCGCCCTCTAGCGCCCCTCGCCTGCCAGCTGCCACACCGAGCTCTTCTTGATCTCGGCGTCCTCCAGCGCGCGCGTCACCGGCACCTGATAGGTCGCGACCTCGGCGAGCCGGTCCTTCGGCAGGTAGCTCCGGCCGGGGTCGCCGATCAGTACGGTCGCGCCGCGCTGCGACAGGCTTGAAAGCCAGTCGATCACCTGCGCCGCCAGTTCCCGCTCATAGCAGATGTCGCCGGCCAGGATGACCTCCCAGCCCTGGTCGAGGCCGAGGAGGTCGTCGAGCCGCGCCTCGATCGAAACGCCATTCGCCTTCGCATTGAGCCCGATCGCGGCAGCGGCAAAGGCGTCGATATCGGCTGCGATCACCTCTGCCGCCCCCGTCTTGGCCGCAGCGATGGCGACGAGGCCGGAGCCGCTGGCGAAATCGAGCACGCGCTTAGCCCGCACGGTCTCGGGATGGTCGAGGATATAGCGCGCCAGCGCCTGTCCGCCGGCCCAGGCGAAGGCCCAGAACGGCGGCGGCAAGCCGATCGTCGCCAGCTCGTCCTCGGTCTTCTGCCAAAGCTCGGTCGCCTCCTCGGCGACGTAAAGTGAAATCTCCGGCGCATGCGGCACCGGCAAGAGCCGCGTATGGGCGCGGATGAAGGCGAGCCGGTCGCTGCTTGCGTCGGCTTCGCTCACGCGACGAGGTCCGCCTGGCGCTGGCCGAGCAGGGAGCGATAGAGCGCCTTGACCCCATCCATGACGTGGCGCTCGGTATAGCCGGCGAGCAGGCGCTCGCGCGCGCTCGTCCCCATGCGCTCGACCTGCCCGGGCGAGGCCGCCAGCGTCACCAGCGCCTGCGCCAGCGCGGCGATGTCGTTGGCCGGCACGACGAAGCCATCCTGGCCGGTGCGGACGAAGGAGCGGCAGCCCGGCACGTCCGTGGTCAGCAGCGCGCGCCCGCAGGCGGCTCCTTCCAGCAAGGTCCGCGGCAGGCCCTCGCCGCCGCGCGAAGGCAGGCAGCAGACATGATGCCCCCGCCAGACACCCTCGATGTCGCGCGTCGGCCCGGCCCAATTGATCCCCGGCCGCGCCGACCACTCCCGCAAGGTCGCCTCCGGCACCGCCTTGGGGTTGGACGGGTCGGGCGCGCCATGCAGGGTCAATTCGACTCGGGCGCCCTGCTTGCGCGCCAAAGTCACCGCCTCGACGGCGAGATCGACACCCTTCGACCAGAGCATGCGCGCGACGAGGGCGACCTTGAGCGGCGGCTGCGGTGGCATCGGCTCGGGCATCAGGATCAGCGGATCGACCCCGGCACCGCCGACGATCGCGACCTTCGCCCCATCGGCCGGATCGAGCCCGAGCGTCAGCGGGTCATCGGGGTTCTCGAACAAGAAGCGCACCAGCGGCCCGTCGACCGCCTCGCGCAGCCAGAACTTCGCCGCCAGACGCGCCGCATCGGCGGCCGCGCCCTCGCGCGCCCCGAGGAAGCCGAGACCGGTCAGCGCATAGACCCGTCGCTCGATCCCGGCGAGCCGCCCGGCAAGGCCGGCGAGCGCGATCGGCTTCAGCGCGATGCAATGCAGGATGTCGGGCTTCTCCCGCTCGAGCAGGCGCTTCAGCGCGATGATCTGCTTGATGAGCGCCACCGGCGAGAGCGAGCGCCGCTCGGCTTCCAGCGCGATCAGCCTTGCACCGGTCGCCTCGATCGCCTTGCGATGGTTGCGCTCCCTTGCGATCACGGCGACGTCGAGCCCCATCTCTGCCGCGGCGCGAGCCATCGGCAGGAAATGCGAGGCGAAGAACCAGTCCTCGGTGGCGACGAACAACAGCTTCTGGCGGGCCATGGCGCGCATCAGGCCGATGCCGCGCCGAAAAGCAAGCGCATAAGAAAGCCAGGAGGCAGCCCCGCCATGCCCTGCGGTTGCTGGACGCCCGAGCCGCCGCTTGCGAAAAGGAGGCGAGTCTTCCTCCTCCAGCGAGACAAGTCATGGACAATCGCAACGACCTCTGGCGTCACGTCGACGCCAGCAAAGAGCGTTTCATCGAACTCAGCGACCGGGTCTGGGCCATTCCCGAGGTCTGCTACACCGAGAAGCGCTCGGTCGCCGAGCATGTCGCCGAGCTCCAGCACCAGGGCTTCCGGGTCACGCAGAATGTCGCCGACATCCCGACCGCGGTGATCGGCGAAGCCGGCGAAGGCGGCCCGGTCATCGCCTTCCTCGGCGAGTACGACGCCCTCCCCGGCCTCAGCCAGGAATCCGGTGTCGCCAAGCACAGCGAGATCGAGACCGGCGGCCATGGCCATGGCTGCGGCCATAATCTGCTCGGCTCGGCCGCCCTGCTCGCCGCGACTGCGATGAAGAACTGGCTCGCCGAGAACAAGCTGCCCGGCCGCGTCCGCTATTACGGCTGCCCGGCCGAGGAAGGCGGCGCCGCCAAGGCCTTCATGGTCCGCGCCGGCGCCTTCAAGGACGCCGACATCGCCATTTCCTGGCACCCGAGCAGCTTCTGGGAGGTCACCCCGCCGCTCTCGCTGGCCAATACCCGCGCCGACTTCATCTTCACCGGCCGCGCCTCGCATGCCGCCGCCTCGCCCGAGCTCGGCCGCAGCGCGCTCGACGCCGTTGAATTGATGAGCGTCGGCGTCAACTATATGCGCGAGCACATGCCGAGCGATGCCCGCGTGCATTACGCCCTGCTCGACACCGGCGGCATCGCCCCCAATGTCGTCCAGGCCCATGCCCGCGTGCGCTATTCGATCCGCGCCCGCGACCTGCCGGGGATGCTGGAGCTGGTCGGCCGGGTCAAGAAGATCGCCGAGGGCGCGGCGCTGATGACCGAGACGACGATGGAGATGAAGATCGTCTCCGCGGTCTCCAACGTCGTCGGCAACGGCCCGCTGGAGCAGGCGCTGCAAGGCATCATGGAAGATCTCGGCCCGCCGCATTTCGACGACGCCGACAAGGAATTCGCCAGGCAGATCCGCGCGACCCTGTCGCAGAAGGACATCGACGCCGTCTGGCGCGCGATCGGCGTATCGAAGACCGATGCCGAACTCGCCGACTTCACCGTGCCGCTCGATTCCCCGCGCAATCCGGCGATCGGCTCGACCGATGTCGGCGATGTCAGCTGGGTCGTCCCGACCGTGCAGGCGCATGCGCCGACGGTCGCGATCGGCACACCTTTCCACACCTGGCAGGTGGTGGCGCAGGGCAAGATGCCGGCCGCGCACAAGGCGATGGTCCAGGTCGCCAAGGCGATGGCCGCGACCGGCGCCGCCGTTCTGACCGATCCCCAGCTGATGGCCGCCGCCAAGGCCGACTTCCAGAAGCGCGTCGCCGCCGATGGCGGCTATACCTCGCCGGTTCCCCCGGAGGTGAAGCCGCCGCTGACCATGTCGACCGGCGGCTGAGACGCCTTCCGACGTGAAAAAGGCCCGCCGGGCGAACCGGCGGGCCAGGATGTCGGGCCGGGGAGGAGGCCCTGGGAGAAACTCAGTCGTAGGTGCGGCAGACGCGGCGGGTGCCGATGACCTCGCCATAGTAGTTGACGCGGTCGACGAAATGGCAGCGGCGAACCGGAGCGTAGGCCGGGACATAGCCATCGTCGTAGTAGCCATAGGCCGGGCCGCTGGCCGCACCGGCGGCAAGGGCACCAAGGGCCAGGGCTCCGACGATGCCGGCACCGACCGCGGCGCCACGATAATAGCGCGGGCGGGCCTCTGCATCAGAGGTGGCGAAAACGGAAGCGCCGATCGCGAGGGCGGCGAGGGCAGCGGCGAAGCTCTTCTTGGTACGGGTCATGTTCGTTCTCCGATCTGGTAGCCGGGTGGCGAACCGTTCGCCATGCCCCGGCCTTGTCGGTCGCAGGAGCGGAATCGCGCGGGTCACATAAAAAATCCCCGAAACGCCGTCAGGTTCCGCTTCACTGCCCGCCAGTGCCCCTTGCCGCGACGCTCGGGATAGCATCGGATCGGCCATCGCCGGCCGAAGGAAACCTGGCATGACGCTCGCACGGCTCGCTCTCGCCATCGGCTTCGCAACCGCGCTGACGACCCCGCTGCGGGCCGAGCCATGGGCGAGCAGCTACACCACCCACGACTACGCGAAATGCCGCAAGGACAAGGGCAATGGCGATCCGGTTTCGGTTCACCGCTGCCCCGGCAAGGCCGGCATCACCGTGGTCTGGACCGCCGGCGACGATTCATCCGCGGTCGCATTCGGCGCCAAGGCGCTGGAGGAGGCGATCACCGACAAGGCCGCCTTCTTCGAGGCCGGCAAGACGATCGAATGGCGCGGCCCGAAGGGCGGAAAGCCGCAGGCGGCGATCCTGCGCTACGCGACTGGCGCGAGCGTCGGCAAGCTCGACGGCAGCCGGCTCGTCGTCCACCGGCTCGCGCCGGATGGCGCCTCCTGCATCATCGGCAGCGTCGATGCCCGCAAGCCGGATGCGAATGCAGCCGCACGCCGCCTTGCGGACGAGAAGGCCGCGGGCTTCCGCTGCGGCCGGGACGCCCGCTCCGAAGACTGAAGCCTGCGCTTCAGCCGTAGAGATATTTCGGCAGCCAGAGCGCGATGCCCGGGAAGACATAGACCAGCACCATCGCGAACACGACGATCGCCAGATAGGGCATCACGCCGGCGAAGATCTGGTTGATCGAGACATGCGGAGGCGCGATTCCCTTGAGGTAGAACGGCGCCATCGCCACCGGCGGCGACAGGAACGAGGTCTGGATGTTCAGGGCGATCAGGATGCCGAAGAACAGCGGATCGATCTTGAAGAACTCCAGCAGCGGCAGGAAGATCGGCACGAAGATCACGATGATCTCGGTCCATTCCAGCGGCCAGCCGAGCACGAAGATGATCAATTGCGCCACGATCAGGAACATGGTCGGCGACAGGTTCATGGCCGTGACCAGCGTCTTGATCGGCTCGTGACCGCCGAGGATGGCGAAGATCGACGAGAAGATGAAGGATCCGACGAAGAGCCAGCAGACCATGGCCGAGGTCCGCGCCGTCAAGATCACCGATTCCTTGACCTTGCCGAAGGTGAGCGAGCGGTAGGCCGCCGCCAGGATCAGGCTGCCGAGCGAGCCGACGGCGGCCGCTTCGGTCGGCGTCGCCAGGCCGAAGAAGATGCAGCCGAGCACCGACATGATCAGGATGGTGAGCGGGAAGAAGCTGGTCAGAAGCGCCCAGAGCACCCGCGTCCACGGCACGTCGGTTTGCTCCTTCGGCAGCTTCGGCGCCAATGCCGGGTTGAGCCAGCAACGGATCAGCACATAGAGCATGTAGAGCGTCGCGAGCAGCAGGCCGGGAAAGAGCGCGCCGGCGTAGAGCTTGGGAACCGAGACGCCGGCGGTCGCGCCATAGAGGATCAGCATCACCGAGGGCGGGATCAGGATGCCGAGGCAGCCGCCGGCGCAGACCACGCCGGCCGAGAGCTTGACGTCGTAGCCGGCCCGCAGCATCGCCGGGAAGGCGAGCAGCCCCATCAGCGTCACCACCGCCCCGACGATGCCGGTCGCGGTCGCGAAGATCGCGCAGGTCGCCAGCGTCGCTATCGCGAGCGAGCCCGGCACGTTGCCCAATGAAAGCTGGATCGAGTGGAACAGCCGGTCGAGGATGTTCGCCCGCTCGATGATGTAGCCCATGAAGATGAAGAGCGGGATCGAGACCAGCACGTCGTTGGCCATCACCGAATAGGTGCGCTGGACCACGAGGCTGAACACGGTGTCGCCCATCGCCCAGTAGCCGAAGCCTACGCCCAGCGCCATCAGCGTGAAGGCGATCGGGAAGCCGAGCATGATGAAGACGATGAACAGGACGAGCATCACCACGCCCAGTTCCGGATTGGAAAGACCGAACAGCATCAGACCGTCTTCCCCGCATCCGGCGCGGCTTGCGCGGCCTGTTCGAGAATGAGCTTCTCGGTTTCCTCGACATCGTGTAGCCGCGGCGGCCACTCACCGGTGCGCAGGCAGATGACGCAGCGCGCCACCTCGGCCAGACCCTGCAGCGTCATCAGCACGCCGGCGATCGGGATCAGGGATTTGAAGTGGTAGAGCGGCGGCCCGTTCGGCGAGTTCGAGGAATGCTCGCCGATCATCCAGGAGAAGGCCGCGAATTTGTAGCCGGCCCAGGCGAGCGCGATGATGCCGGGGAAGAAGAAGAGAAGGTAGAGCGCAAGATCGAGCCTGGCCTGTGTCCGTGGGCTCCAGGCGCGATAGAGAAAATCGCCGCGCACATGCGCGTTGCGGGCGAGCGCATAGGGCCCGGCCAGCATGAACAGCGTGCCGTAGAGGATATAGCTGACGTCGAAGGCCCATTCGGTCGGCGCCCGCAGCGCATAGCGCGAGAACACCTCGTAGCTGATCGCCAGCGTCAGGATCAGGATCGTCCAGCCGGCGAGCTTGCCGATGGCGGTGTTGAATTTGTCGATCGCAAGGATCAGCTTCATCCGCGTGCGTCGCCTGCTGTTCGGATTGGCAAGGAACGCCCGCCACCACGGGGATGGCGGGCGCAGGCTTGGGCGAAGCGGCGGCGTCAGGTCTTGAAGAAGTGGTTGAAGGCGAGATCGCGCGAAGGCTCGTTGAGCCGCTCATAGGACACGGTGCGCTTGACCCAGTCCTTCTGGCTGTCGACCACCTTCTTGAAGAAGGCGTTCTCGGCGCCGAGCTTCTCCAGCACCTTGTCCCAGGCTGCGAGCTGCGCCTTCAGGATCGCCTCCGGCGTCGCGACCACGTTGACGCCTTTGGAGCGCAGCATCTCCAGATCCTTGGAATAGCGGTCGAGCGCCTTCCAGTTCATGTCGGAGGAAGCGGATTCGCCGGCATATTTCACGATCGCCTTGAGCTCGGGCGAGAGCGCATCGAACTTGGTCTTGTTGAAGAGCAGCTCGAAGCTCTCCGCCGCCTGATGGTAGCTCTGCAGCATGTAGACCTTGGCGACGTCCTGGAAGCCGAGGATCGAATCGGAGGACGGGTTGTTGAACTCGGCGCCGTCGATGACGCCGCGCTCCAGCGCCGGCACAATCTCGCCGCCGGCGAGGATGGTGACCGCCGCGCCCATCTCGCGCATCAGGTCGGCGGCAAGGCCGACGGTGCGGTATTTCAGGCCCTTGAAGTCGTCGGCGGTCTTCAGCTCCTTCTTGAACCAGCCGAGCGGCTGGCACGGCATCGGCCCGGAGAAGAAGCCGACCAGGTTGAGCTTGAGCTGGTTCTGGACGAGGTCGTTATAGAGATCATAGCCGCCGCCATGGTTCATCCAGCCAAGGAAATTGGTAGCGTCCCAGCCCAGCGCCGGCGGCGTGCCGAACAGCGAGAACGCCTTGTTCTTGCCGTACCAGTAGGCGGAGACGCCGTGGCCGCCGTCGAGGATGCCGGCCGCGACCGCGTCCTGCATCTGGAAGGCCGGCACGACGGCGCCGGCCGCGAGCACGTCGATCTTCAGGCGCCCGCCTGACATGTCGTTGACGCGCTTGGCGAAGTCGCCGGCGAATTCGTGGAAGATGTCCTTGGTCGGCCAGGTCGACTGGAACTTCCAGGTCACGGTCTGCGCCTGGCTGACTTGCGGCATCGCGATGGCGCCGGCACCGGCAAGGCCCGCAACCTTCAGGAAATTGCGCCTATTGGCGCGCGTCTTCGTCGCTTCGGACGTCATGGTTCTCTCCCCAGAGAAATGGCGCCGTTGAGGCCGGCGAGCATTGTTTTCGGCTCTGATGGCCGGTCGCCCTGACAGTTCCGGCGCTGTGAGGAGATGGCAAGCCGGGAAGTCGTAGCACTTTAGTTGCAAGCAGAACGGATACCGCTCTCAACTGGAACGAGTGCTATTCCGTAGTGGAAAGAAACAGCGCCACGAGCCAGGCGACAAGCAAAAGGCGCCGCACGAGGTGCGGCGCCTTTTGCGATCAAACGAATTCGATCGAGACTTCGTCGGTCAGCGGCGCTTACCGGCGACCCGCATCTCCATGTATTGCACGGCCTCAAGCAGGACGCGGCGCGGCCGCTCGGCATCGCGCTTGGCCTGCTCGGCCTTGCGCTGCACCTCGCGCTCGATTTCGGCCAGGCGCTCGGCTTCCTCGCGCGCAGCCTGCTCGATGGCGGCGATGCGCTCGGCTTCCAGGCGCTCGGCTTCCTTCTTGGCATCGCGCTCGGCCCGCGCAGCGGCGATCGCCTCGCGCTCGGCCCGACGCTGCACCATCACCGGATCGTCTGGTCCGGGACGCTTCTTGAAGCGCTCCAGCAGGGCCTTCTTCGCATTTGCGGAATTGGCCTGGCGATCAGTGAAATGGCGGTCGTTCGGGTTCTTCAAGGTGGGCCTTCTCGGGGTTTACATGGGCGAGGTTGCCGCCCGCGCGCAGCGCTTACGGCAACTCACGGGTTTTGGGTACTGAACTCAGCGCGGGGCCGCTGCGCTGGCAGCGCGGGGCTTCAGCACCTTCGGCTTCGGCGCTGCGATCAGGCCTTCGCGCTGGGCCTGCTTGCGGGCGAGCTTGCGGGCGCGGCGCACGGCCTCGGCCTTTTCGCGGGCGCGCTGCTCGGACGGCTTCTCGTAGGAAGCGCGACGCTTCATCTCGCGAAACACGCCTTCGCGCTGCAATTTCTTCTTCAGAACGCGAATGGCCTGATCGACATTGTTGTCGCGCACGAGAACCTGCATCCGTGTCTCCAGCTTTGCAGGATGGAAGGAAAAAGGGTCAGGCGACGCCCGACCCTTTGGGATTTGTGCGCCGCGGTACCAGAATTCCGCAGCTAGCGCCACCCCTATTGTGTCCCGTTCTGCGCATAACGAACCCGCGGCGCCTTCCACCTCTTGGCATGGAGCAGCCCGCCATGCACCTTGAATTACCTTTCGATCGCATCGGGCATCATGGATCCGCAGGCCGTCAACGAGCTCTTCCCCCATATCCGCATCGTCATCGGCATGGTGATCGGCCTTGCCATCGCCCGGCTGCTGACCGGCATCGCCCGGCTGATCCAGCACCCCAAGCGCTACCGAGTCTCGCTCATCCATTTGCTCTGGGTGTTCTCGCTGCTGGCCGAGCTCGCTCTGTTCTGGTGGTGGGAATTCGCGCTCTCCCGGCTGCCGAGCCTGACCTTCGGCACCTTCATCTTCCTGATCGTCTACGCGCTGACGCTGTTCCTGCTCTGCGCCCTGCTGTTTCCCGAGGATCTCGACGAGTACGCCGACTATGAAGACTACTTCCTCAACCGGCGGCGCTGGTTCTTCGGGCTCTTCGCGCTGATCTTCGTGCTCGACGTCGTCGACACCGCCCTCAAGGGGCCGGCGCGCTGGAACCATTACAGCGCGGATTATCTCATCCAGGTCCCGCTCGGCCTCGGGCTCTGCCTGGTCGCGTCGCTCTGGGCGAACAAGCGCCTGCAGCTCGCAATGGCGCTGCTGCACATCACCTATCAGGTCTACTGGACGGCTCGCGTGCTCACCGCACCGCTCTAGAAGACACCGCGCCCGGCACAACAGCATTGCGCGCACGCTGCTTTACAATGCCGGCAATTTAGCCAAGGAACGGCAGCGGGCGTCATCCCGCCCACCTGAAGCCCGGTCCCGCCTCGTGAACTTGCCTGTCCTCGACCAGTTCCGCCGCATCGTCGTCAAGGTCGGCTCGTCCCTGCTCGTCGACCGGACGCAGGGTCGCCTGCGTCATGCCTGGCTCGCCGCGCTCGCCGAGGATCTCGCCGAACTGCACGCTCGCGGCGCCGACGTCCTCGTCGTCTCCTCAGGCGCGATCGCGCTCGGCCGCACCGTGCTGAAGCTGCCCGCCGGCCCGCTCCGGCTCGAGGAAAGCCAGGCTTCGGCCGCCGTCGGCCAGATCGCCCTCGCCCGCAACTGGTCGGAGGCGCTCGGCCACCACGGCCTCAACGCCGGCCAGATCCTCTTGACCCTCGCCGACACCGAGGAGCGCCGGCGCTATCTCAACGCCCGCGCGACGCTGGGCCGCTTGCTCGACCTGCGCGCCGTGCCGGTCATCAACGAGAACGACACCGTCGCCACCTCCGAGATCCGCTATGGCGACAATGACCGGCTCGCCGCCCGGGTCGCGACCATGGCCGGCGCCGACCTGCTGGTGCTGTTCTCCGACATCGACGGGCTCTACACCGCCCCGCCCCTCTCCAGCCCGGACGCCAGGCATATCCCGGTCATCCCGGCGATCACGCCCGCGATCGAGGCGATGGCCGGCGGCGCGGCGTCCGAACTCTCGCGCGGCGGCATGCGCACCAAGATCGAGGCCGGCAAGATCGCGACCGCCGGCGGCGCCCATATGCTGATCGCCGACGGCCGGGCCAAGAACCCGCTGCGCGCCGTCACCGAAGGGGCCCGCTGCTCCTGGTTCCTCAGTGCCTCGACGCCCGCGACCGCACGCAAGACCTGGATCGCCGGCTCGCTCGAGCCGCGCGGCACGCTGCATGTCGACGACGGCGCCGCGCGTGCCTTGCGCGGTGGCGCGAGCCTGCTGCCGGTCGGCGTCACCCGGATCGAGGGCGCCTTCAGCCGCGGCGACGCGGTGATGATCCGCGCCGGCGACGGCAGCGAGCTCGGCCGTGGCCTCGTCGCCTATGACGCGGACGAGGCGGTGCGCGTGCTCGGCAAGGCCTCCCGCGATATCGAGGCGGTGCTCGGCTATCCCGGCCGCGCCGAGATGATTCACCGGGACGACATGGCGCTGCGCCTCGGCTACGATCCGGGCGAGTGAGGAAACACCAGGCCTGTGATGACCAGCGAAAGCGCAAGGCGCGTCCCCGCGCCCGACAATGAGAACGGCGACATCGCCGCGCTGATGCACGGGCTCGGCCAAGGCGCTCGCGCCGCGGCCCGCCGGGTCGGTACTGCGTCGGCAGAGCAGCGGAACCGTGCCCTCGCCGCGATGGCGACTTCGCTGCGCGAGCGCGCTCCGGCGATCCTCGCCGCCAACCGGCAGGACCTCGCCGACGCCCGCACCGCCGGCCTTGTCCCTTCGTTCATCGATCGCCTCGCTTTGGACGAGGCCCGCCTCGAAGCCATCGCCCAGGCGGTCGCCGACATCGCCGCCCTGCCCGATCCGGTCGGCAAGGTGCTGGCGAGCTGGACGCAACCCAACGGCCTCGTCTTCGAGCGCGTCGCCGCCCCGCTTGGCGTCGTCGCCGTGATCTTCGAGAGCCGTCCCAACGTCACCGCTGATGCCGGCGCGCTCTGCCTGAAGAGCGGCAATGTCGCGATCCTGCGGGCTGGTTCCGACAGTTTCCGTAGCTCCAGCGAGATCGCCGCCGCCATGCAGGACGGGCTCGCGGCCGCAGGCCTGCCGCGCGAGGCGATCCAGCTGGTGCCGAGCCGCGACCGCGCCGCCGTCGGCGAGATCCTGAAAGGGCTCGACGGCAATGTCGACGTCGTCGTGCCGCGTGGCGGCAAGAGCCTGGTGGCGCGGGTGCAGCAAGAAGCGCGCGTGCCGGTCTTCGCTCATCTCGACGGCAACAACCATGTCTATGTCCATGCGCAGGCCGACCTCGCCATGGCCCGCGCCATCCTCGTGAACGCCAAATTGCGCCGGACCGGCGTCTGCGGCGCCGCCGAGACGCTGCTGGTCGACGAAGCCTGCGCCGCAACGCATTTGAAGCCGCTGGTCGCCGCCCTGCTCGACGAGGGCTGCGCCGTGCGCGGCGACGAGGCGACGCTCGCCGTCGACCCGCGCGTCACGCCTGCGAACGAAGAGGACTGGCGCACCGAATATCTCGACCGCATCATCGCGGTGAAGACCGTGCCCGGCCTCGACGCAGCCATCGCCCATGTCGAGACCTACGGCTCGCACCACACCGACGCGATCGTGACGGCGAATGAGGCCGCGGCGACGCGCTTCCTCGCCGAGGTCGATTCGGCGATCGTCCTGCACAATGCCTCGACCCAGTTCGCCGATGGCGGCGAATTCGGCTTCGGCGCCGAGATCGGCATCGCCACCGGCCGCATGCATGCGCGCGGTCCCGTCGGTGTCGAGCAGCTCTGCTCCTTCAAGTACCGCGTCCACGGCCAGGGTCAGGTCCGCCCGTGAGCGCCGAGGAGCTGCGCCTGCCGCCGCACGCCCCCGGTCTGCGCATCGGGCTGTTCGGAGGCACCTTCAATCCGGCCCATGACGGCCACCGCATGGCGAGCCTGACGGCGCTGCGCCGGCTCCAGCTCGATCGCGTCTGGTGGCTGGTCACACCCGGCAACCCGCTGAAGGACAATCACGCGTTGCCGCCGCTGACGCAGCGCATCGCCACGGCCCGCGCCCTCGCCAATCACGGCCACATCAACGTCACCGGCATCGAGGCGACGCTGCGCACCCGCTACACCGCCGACACGCTGCGCCAACTCAAGCGCCGCTGCCCAGGCGTGCGCTTCGTCTGGATCATGGGCTCGGACAATCTGGCGAATTTCCACCGCTGGAACGAATGGCGCGCCATCGCCCGGATGATGCCGATCGCGGTGATCGACCGCCCCGGCTCGACCCATCGCTCGATCGCCTCGCCCGCCGCCAACTGGATGGCGCGCTGGCGTCTGTCGGAGAATCAGGGCGCCGCCCTGCCGGTGCGTACCCCGCCCGCCTGGATCTTCCTGCATGGCCGGCGTTCCGACCTGTCCTCGACCTATCTGCGCGAACTCGCCGAAACCAATTGAACTCGACCCCTCCGGCGCTTAAATTGGGGGTGTCGCGCTGTGAGCGCGTCGTCACGTGAGGATACGGCTCTGAACCGTCAATCGATCGGCGAAGCTGGCACAGAGCCGCTTCCCCCGGCTGCCCTGACCGACAATCCGGCGGCGTCCGGCATCGCGCTCGCCCTGCAGGTCCTGGAGGACATGAAGGCCGAAGACGCCACCGTGATCGATCTTGTCGGCAAGACCTCGCTGGCCGACGCCATGATCATCGCCTCCGGCCGGGTCAATCGCCACGTCGCCTCGATCTCCGACAGCCTCGTCGAAGCCTTCAAGAAGGCCGGCCACGAGACCCCGAAGGTCGAGGGCTTCCCCGCCTGCGACTGGGTGCTGATCGACACCGGCGACCTGATCATCCACATCTTCCGTCCGGAAGTGCGCCAGTTCTACAATCTCGAAAAGATGTGGGGCGCCGACCGGCCGCGCGAGCGTCTCGACGGCTAAGATCTAGCCCTCATGCGTTTGTCAGTCATCGCGGTCGGCCGCCTCAAGGACGGGCCGGAGCGCGATCTCTGCGCCCGCTATCAGGAGCGGGCGCAAGGGCTTGCCCGAGGGCTCGGCTTGAGCGGGCCCGAGGTCATCGAGCTTGCGGAAGGCCGCGGCCGCCGCACCGATGAACGCCGGCGCGAGGAAGCCAAGCTGATCGGCGAGCGCCTGCCACCATCGGGCCTCGTCATCGCCCTGGACGAGCGCGGCCGGAGCATCGACAGCGACGCGTTCGCGAACCGCCTCGCCGCCGCGCGCGATGCCGGCACCCCGGCCGCGATCCTGCTGATCGGCGGCGCCGACGGGCTCGACGCCGAACTGCGCGAGCGCGCCGCACTGGTGCTCTCTTTCGGCGCCCTGACCATGCCGCATCAGATCGTGCGTGCACTCGTGCTCGAACAGCTCTATCGAGCGATGACGATCATGGCCGGACACCCCTATCATCGCGCATGACCCGCCGCTCCCGGCTGATTCGTCTCGCACGCGCGCTCCGGCCCTGGCCGGTGCTGCTCTGCGCGTTCCTGTCAGCCGGCGCAGCCTTGGCCCAGACGCCTCCCGCCCCCGAATCTGAGCAGGCCGCCCGCGACACCGAGCAGAAACGCGAGGAAAAGCGCGCCCGCGAACTGGAACTCAAGACGATCGAGGAGCGGCTCGCCGGCAGCGCCGAGGCCCGCGCCAAACTGGAAGCCGAGATCGCCGGCATCCGCGCCGACCGGACCAAGCTCAACCAGGCCCTGCTCGATACGACCGCCCGCACGCAGGCCGCCGAAGGCCGCATCGCCGGCCTCGAACAGCGCTTGTCCCTGCTCCAGACCAG
Source organism: Allobosea sp. GW821-FHT03A12 (assembly GCF_058986765.1). NCBI lineage: Bacteria > Pseudomonadati > Pseudomonadota > Alphaproteobacteria > Hyphomicrobiales > Alloboseaceae > Allobosea > Allobosea sp. GW821-FHT03A12. The sequence goes on along the minus strand of NZ_JBYSVZ010000001.1, from coordinate 283,271 downwards.
CGAGACCGCGATCCGGCGCTCGCTGGAGAGCCGCCGCGGGCTGATCGGCGAGGTGCTGGCGGCGCTGCAGCGCATCGGCCGCCGGCCGCCACCGGCCGTGCTTGTCCGCCCGGAGGACATCCTCGAAGCCGTGCGCGCCTCGATGCTGCTCGGCGCCGTCGTGCCGGATCTGCGCCAGGAGATCACCATTCTCGGCACCGACCTCGCCGAGTTGGTCCGCCTGCGCGAGGCCATCGCCGAGGAGCGCAAGAGCATCGCCGGCGAGATGGAAGGGCTGGCGGGCGAGCGCCGGCGGCTGGCATCGCTGATCGAGGCCAGGCGCGCCCGCGAGGCCAGCGCCGCCCAGGACATCGAGGCGCAGCGTGCCGCAGGCGGCGAGCTCGCAGCGCAGGCGAAGACGCTGCGTGATCTCGTCGAGCGCATCGAGAAGGACATTTCCACCGCCAATCGCGCCGCCGAGGCCGCCCGCCGCGCGCTCGAAGCCGAGACACAGGAGCAGCGCCAGCGCATGGCCCAGCTCGCCTTCCGCGACCCGGCCCGACTCGCGCCCAAGGCTGCATTCCAGGAATTGCGCGGCATGCTGCCCTTGCCGGTCGCCGGTTCACAATTGCGTGGATTTGGCGCTGCCGACGAAGTTGGCGCTGCAACCCGTGGAATTTCGCTTTCCACACGTGCCAATGCCGTGGTTTCGTCACCTTCCGATGGCTGGGTGGTTTATGCGGGGCCGTTCCGCTCCTTTGGCCAACTCTTGATCCTCAATGCCGGCAATGGTTACTATATTCTCCTGGCGGGCATGCAGCGCATTGACGTGTCGTTGAACCAATTTGTGCTGGCTGGGGAGCCGGTTGCGGTGATGGGCGAGACCGCGGAAGCGGCCGCGACGAATGTAGGAGCGGGGACCGGCGAGCCGATCCTCTATATCGAGTTCAGGAAAGACGGCGTCTCGATCGATCCGACGCCGTGGTGGACGAAATCGCAAGGCGAAAAGGCTCGCGGATGATGCGCAAGGTTTCTCTCGTTCTGGTCGGCGCCATCGCCGGCGCGGGGCTCACCGGTGTGGTGACCCAGACCAAGCTCTTCTCCTCGACCAGTGCGGTCGCGGCCTCGGCCGAGGTCTATCGCAGCCTCAACCTCTTCGGCGACATCTTCGAGAAGATCCGCACCGACTATGTCGAGAAGCCGGACGAGCAGAAGCTGATCGAGGCCGCCATCAACGGCATGGTCTCCTCGCTCGATCCGCACTCGGCCTATCTCGATGCCAAGAGCTTCCGCGACATGGACATCGACATGCGCGGCCAGTTCGGCGGCCTCGGCATCGAGGTCACCATGGAGAACGAGGTTCTCAAGGTCGCCAAGCCGATCCGCGACACGCCCGCCGCCAAGGCCGGCATCCTGGCCGGCGACATCATCCGCAAGATCGACAATGACGAGGTCAAGGGCCTCAGCCTGAACCAGGCCGTCGAGAAGATGCGCGGCATCATCAACACGCAGGTCAAGCTGACGATCGAGCGCACCGGCAAGGCCGAGCCGCTGGAGTTCACCCTGACCCGGTCCAACATCGTCGTCCCGGCGGTGGAGGAACGCATCGAGGGCGATGTCGGCTATATCCGCATCGGCACCTTCAGCGAGCAGACCTATGAGGGCCTGCGCAAGGCGCTCGACAAGATCAACGCCGAGATCGGCTTCGACAAGGTCAAGGGCTACATCATCGACCTGCGCAACAATCGCGGCGGGCGCCTCGACCAGTCGGTGCTGGTCTCCGACGCCTTCCTCGAGCGTGGCAAGATCGTCTCGACCCGCGGCCGCAACGCCGAGGAGACGCAAGTCTTCAACGCCAAGTCGGGCGACCTGACCAAGGGCAAGCCGATCGTCGTGCTGATCAACGGCTCCTCGGCCTCGGCCGCCGAGATCGTCGCCGGCGCCCTGCAGGACCACAAGCGCGCCACCGTGATGGGCTCGCGCTCCTTCGGCAAGGGTTCGGTGCAGACCGTGATCCGCCTCGGCGACAATGGCGGCCTGCGCCTGACCACGGCGCGCTACTACACCCCGTCCGGCAACTCGATTCAGGCCAAGGGCATCACGCCCGACATCGAGATCATTCAGGACGTGCCGACCGAGCTGAAGGACAAGGTCGAGAACAAGGGCGAGGCCTCGCTCAAGGGCCATCTGCGCAATGGCGACGGCAAGGAAGAGCAGGCCGGCTCGCCGTCCTATGTTCCGATCGACTCGGCCAAGGACACCCAGCTCGCCGCGGCGCTCAACCTGCTGCGCGGCAAGAAGGACGTCGCGCTGCCCGCGACGCCGGCACCCGCCACGCCCGCCCCCGCTCCGGAAGCCGGCAAGACCGACGGAGAGAAAAAGGCGGACTGAGCGGCAGGCTCTTTCCAGCCCAGCTATTCGGCACTTGTGCAACGGCCGCAGGAGATTGTTTTCCCTGCGGCCGATTGACGATTGATTCCAGCCCGAATCATCCGACTCTAGCGCTGCGAACTGATTCGCAGACCTATTGACGTCGAAGAGGACGGCGCCTCTTGGCCGGATTGCCGCTCAGCGAACTCGACCAGCCGCTCGGGCAGGCGAAGCGCGCACGCGCGCCGAAGCCCTATGGGCGCTGGCTCTGGCGCGGCCTCTCCGGCGGGCTGGCGGCTCTCTTCGCCGGCCTCGTCCTCTACGCGGCGTTGAAGCGCGACCCCAATGGCGGCGAGCCGATCGCGACAGCGATGATCCGCGAGCGCCCTGTCGCGCCCGACATCGCCAAGGCTTCGCCCGAACCCGCCCCGAGCGACGACCGGCGCGGCCCCGCCAGCGCCAGCCAGCTCGAGACCGAATCCGGCGTCACCGTCGTCCGACCCGGCTCCGACGCCCCCGGCGCGATCATCATCACCGTTCCCGATGACGGCACGGTCAAGCTCGCTCCGGCGCCGGACAAGCGCCTGGTCGAGCGCACCCGGCACGGCCTGCTGCCGAAGGTCGGCCCTGATGGCGCAACGCCGGCGCAGGTCTATGCCCGTCCGCTCGGCCCCTCCCCCGTCGCTAAGCCGGCCGGCCGGATCGCCATCCTGGTCGGCGGGCTCGGCATCAGCCAGAGCTCGACCAGCGAGGCGATCGCACGCCTGCCCGGCCCCGTCTCGCTCGCCTTCGCCCCCTATGGCGCCGAGCTGGAGAAGACGGTGCAGCGCGCCCGCGGCGAAGGCCATGAGGTCTTCCTGCAGGTGCCGATGGAGCCGTTCGACTATCCCGACAACGACCCCGGCCCACACACCTTGCTCACCGGACCGAAGGGCAGCGACAATCTCGACCGGCTGCAATGGGTGCTCGGCCGCTTCTCCGGCTATGTCGGCATCGTCAACTTCCTCGGCGGCCGCCTCACTGCGGACGACATGGCCCTGACCCCGCTGCTGCGCGAGCTCGCCGGACGCGGGCTGATGGTCGTCGACGACGGCTCCTCGCCGCGCAGCCTGCTCGCCTCGGCGGCGGCGAAGGCGCAGATTCCAGCGCTCAAGGCCGATCTTTCGCTCGATACGGTCCCGCGCCCCGAGACCATCGACAGGGAACTGCAGCGGCTCGAAACGCTCGCCCGTGACCAGGGTGCCGTCGTCGCCACCGCCAGCGCCCTGCCGGTCACGATCGAGCGCATCACCCGCTGGGCCCGCACGCTCGAGGGCAAGAACCTGGTCCTCGTGCCGGTCAGCGCCGCCCGCGGCTTCCGCAACCCCTCCACCACCGGTTCGCTGCGATGATGAAACCTCCCGCCGGCTACCGCCCCTGCGTCGGCCTTGCCCTGTTCAATCCGGCCGGGCTCGTCTTCGTCGGCCGGCGGGCCAATCGCAGCCAGCGCGAGCATACCGCCCCCGGCCATGAATGGCAGATGCCGCAGGGCGGCATCGACGCCGGCGAGCAGCCGATCGAGGCGGCCTATCGCGAGCTGCGCGAGGAGACCAATGTCTCCTCGGTGTCCCTGCTCGCCGAGGCGCCGGACTGGTTGAGCTACGACCTGCCGCGCGAGATCGGCAAGGAAGCCTGGCGCGGCAAATATCGCGGCCAGTCGCAGAAATGGTTCGCCTTCCGCTTCGACGGCGACGAGAGCGAGATCGACATCCTCAGTCCCGGCGGCGGCCACAAGCCGGAATTCGACGCCTGGCGCTGGGTGCCGCTCGCGGAAACCGCGGAGCTGATCATCCCGTTCAAGCGCGACGTCTACCGCGAGGTGGTGCGTCTGTTCGCGGGGGTGGCACGATGAGCACCAGGCGCAGGCGGCGCGACCGTCACGAAACCCTTACATGGCGGCCCGATTCTGCAGCGATGACCGATTCGGTGCAGAGACTCTACGCCGCCGTCCTTGCGGCCCGCAGCCGCGACCCCGCCCGCTCGCGCACGGCCAAGCTCGTCCGCGAGGGCGTGCCGAAGATGGCCAAGAAGCTCGGCGAGGAGGCGGTCGAGGTCGGCATCGAGGCGGTGCAGAACAACCGCCCGGCAGTGGTCCGCGAAAGTGCCGACCTCATCTACAATCTCGTCGTGCTGTGGAGCGAACTCGGCATCACGCCGGGCGAGGTCTGGCGCGAGATGGACCGGCGCGAGGAGCTCTACGGCATCGCCGAGAAACTACCGAAATCACGGCATGGCGGTCATCGCGTTGCTGCGCCGGACAGCGCAGCGAGCGATGACGGCGCGAGGCAGGATACGCTGCAGCCGCTCCTGCTGCACGGCAAGCACGGCTGACGGCAGCTTCGCTCGCTGCGCGCGACTGGGCTCGACAAGAAAGCGAAGGAAGTCGGCAAATCGGGCTTGCCAAGCGCGGCGGGAGCCGTTAAGTCCGCATCCGTCAGCCGATGGCGGCCTTCAAAGACCGCTTCCGTTGTCACGCGCCCGTAGCTCAGCTGGATAGAGCATCAGACTACGAATCTGAGGGTCAGAGGTTCGAATCCTTTCGGGCGCGCCATTTTATTTAAAAGCTTAGCTCGTATGAGAGCCCGCCCCTCCGGCGGGCTTTATCGTTTGCTGCCCGCCAATGAGAAACGTGCCGTTGATGCCTGATCTAGAGCATCGCTCAGTGCCGTGCCGTCACCCACCTCATCGACGACGACGTTGAATCAGCCGGTAGATGCGCATCACATCACAACCGGGGCAACCAGTGCCGCAAACGCTCCAGAATGCGCGGTTTCGGCCGAATCGGTTTCGGCGAGGCGACCTGTCTGAGTTGGCGCTGATGGGGCGTGACTAAGACCGTCGCCTCTCGATCAGCCTGTGAGGCAGAACGCGTTGGCGGCTCTCTCCCGTGCGAATGCTCGTGATGAGTTCGGCAACGGCCTGGCCGAAAGTGCCGTAGGGGATCGATATCGAGGACAGCCAGGGCGCGACCCAGTCGTTGAGCGGATTGTCGTCGAAGCCGTAGATCGGCGGGGCGACCCGGGCGGCGCTTTCCGCGATGAAGCGGTGCGCACCGAAGGCGATGAGATCGCCGGTGCAGATCAGGGCGTCGAACTCGCTGCGATTGCACTGCAGCGTGCCGGCGGCGGCATAGCCGATCGCCAAATGCTCCTTCTCCGCCGGTCCCAGGATCAGGGAAGGCGGGATCGGATACCCCGCCGCAGCAAAGCTCTCGATGATCGCTTCGACGCGGGCTCGCGTCGCCGATGATGCGAGCGGGGCGTGGATGAGCGCAGGGCGCCTGATTCCGTGCGCCAGCGCATCCGCGGCGACATCGCGACCCGCCTGTGCGTTGTCGATGCCGACGAAATCGCTATCGGGGTCGCCGGGGTCACGGCGGTTGACGAAGATGAAAGGCGTGGGGCCGGCCCGCATCAGCTCCAGCATCGGGCTCGCCACCGCCCCGAGAAAAACGATGGCCCGAGCCTGCTGCGCCCGCATCTCGCGCAGATATTCGTCCTGCAGATCCGGATCGTCATGGGTGTCGCAGAGCACCATGACCAGCCCCTGCTTTCGCAGCGCCACCTCGGTCGAGGCGGCGATCGCCGCCATCGTCGGGTTGGCGAGGTTGGCGGCCAGCACCGCCACGAGCCTGCTCTGCTTCTGCCGGAGCGACTTGCCGGCGCTGGAGGGGCGGTAGTCGAGCTCGGCCACCGCCTGCCTGACCTTGGCGACCGTCTCGGACGAGGCCTTGTTCGCGACGCCGTTGAGCACGCGCGAGACGGTCGCGATCGAGACACCGGCCCGTTCGGCCACGTTGGCAATCGATGCCTGCTGAGCATCAGGCGGCTTGAGCGCCGCGCGCCGCATCGTCATCGCCGTCATTCGATCCAAGGCCACAAAACGCTTGCGCTTTTATAGCGGGTCGCCTTAGGTTACAGCAAGGGTAAACGTTTACCCTCAATCGCTCCCGCCTCGCGAGGTGGAGCAGCAGAAGGACGCAGCTCAATAGCGTTCATGGGAGGAAGCCATGGGTTTCTTGAAGAACATCACCGCCGGGACAGCCTTGTTGATGGCGAGTGCGCTGCCCTCCCCGGCGCAGACGCTGACGGTCTGGCACGACCTCGGCGACAACGGTATCAAATGGTTCAACGCGATGTCGGCCGAGTTCGCCAAGCAGCGGCCGGGCGTGACGGTGAAGTCCCTGAGCTTCCCGACCGACCAGTGGTTCGGCCGCGTCATCAGCGCCTTGAACACGGATTCGGCACCGGATCTGATCTTCAACAACTATGAGCGCGTCATCCGCATCCAGGACCAGACAGGCAAGGTCTCGGACCTCAAGCCGCTGCTCGGCAAGGTCACGGACAAGGCCTTCCTGACGCAGGACGATCTCAAGGTCGCCACCTACAAGGACAAACAGATCATCATCCCGATCCAGCGGGTGCAGATGGGCTTTGGCGTCCGCAAGAGTTGGCTCGACAAGGTCGGCGAGAAATTCCCCGAGACCTGGGAGGACGCCAAGCGCGTCGCCGGCAAGTTCCGCGACAATGATCCCGACGGCAATGGCAAGGCCGATACCTTCGGCTTCGCGCTCGAGGCCGCCAAGCCGCGTGACCTCATCCACATCCTCGATCTCTTCACCTTCGGCACCGGCCTACGCCACACGCTTATCGACCCCGACGGCAAGATCACCGTCGACGAGCCAAGCCACGCCGCGGTGCTCGAAGAGTTCCTCAAGACCTATACGGGCTACAAGTTCGTCGCGCCTGACACGATCAACCACTCCTTCACCGAGATGTACCAGGTCATCGAGGGCGGCCGAGGCGGCATGTTCCGGGTCGGCGACTGGAACGTGAAGAAATGGGACGGGGAGAAGGTCCTGAACGGCGACTTCCTCGTCGGCAAATGGCCGAAATTTGCAGCCGACGAGAAGAACTACGTCGTCATCGGCGGCATGCGGGGCGTAGCCGTCCCCGAGAACGCACCCAACAAGGCACTGGCGCAGGAGTTCGCCCAGTTCATGCTGACCAAGGCGGCGCAGCAGGCCTCGCTCGACCATGTCGGCGCGGCCGTGCGCGGTGATCTCGACGTCGCGGCGCTATCCCCGCGCTCGCAGTATTTCGCCAAGGCCGAGGCGCCGCTCATCGCCTATGATTTCCCCGAGGCGGTGCATCCTTTCTATCCCGAGCTCGAAGCGGCCTTTCACAAGAAGCTGCTCTCCGGCATCGCCAATCCGCCGGCGGACTGGAAGCCGTTCATCGCCGAGACGGCCAAGGAGATGCGCGAGCTCGCGGCCAAGTTGAAGGGCAAATAGCCCACTCGTGATCCCGCGATCGCAGGCCGCGGCGGGCGCGGCCTGCCGCCAGGCCTCCTCCCGAAGGGCAGACAGCATGACCATGACCTTTGAAACGGTCTGGCATAACCGGATCTTCTATCTCTTCGTCCTGCCCTTTGCGGTGCTGACGATCCTGTTCGGGATCTGGCCGATCGTGTTGTCGATCACGGTGTCGTTCACCGCGTCGGCGACGGCGCTGCGGCCGAGCCCGACCTATGTCGGCTTTGCCAACTACGCCGCGATCTTCGCCGATCCGGCTTTCCTGGCCTCGCTGCTGCGCACCTTCCTCTATACGGCGGTGGCGGTCGCGGTGAATGTCGGCTTCGCCTTCGGCATGGCGGTGCTGATCGATTCACCGGTGCTGAAGCGCGGCGGTCTTCTCCTGCGCCTCGCGCTGTTCCTGCCAGTGGTGACGCCGGACGTCGCCGGCTACGTCGTCTGGCGCTGGCTCTATGACCGCTCCTTCGGGGCGATCAATGCGCTGCTCGACACTGTCGGCCTGCCCGCCTTCGCCGGGCTGACCACCGGCCCGACGGCGATGATCTCGCTGCTGATCGCCGAGCTTTGGCACCATGCCGGCTTCTATATGCTGATCTTCCACGCCAACCTCGCCATTCGCGACCGGGCGCTGGAAGAGGCGGCGCATGTCGACGGCGCCACGGCCTGGCAGCGCTGGCGCCATGTGATCCTGCCGCAGCTCAAGCCGGCCTTCATCATCAACACCGTCTACGCGCTGATCCAGTTCCTGAAGACCTTCACCGTCGTCGTGGTGATGACGAAAGGCGGACCGAACGAGGCGACCAACTTCGTCTCCTACTACGCCTACCAGCTCTTCGATCAGGGCCGCTACGGCGAGGCGACGGCGATGGCGAGCGTGCTCTTCCTGATCGTGATCGGCGTGTCGCTGAGCATCTATCGCCTCGGCGACAGGGAGGCCGCGCGATGAGCGCCGATGCCCAGATGACTCGGATCAGCCGGCCGCTCCAGGTCGCGGCCTACGCCTTCGCCGGGCTGGTCGGGCTGGCCTTCCTCTATCCCTACTGGTGGATGCTGGTCAGCGCCTTCCGCTCGACGCGGGCAATCATGGACGATCCGCTGCGCCTCCTGCCGGAAACGTTCGATTTCTCGATCTTCTCGGAGATCGCCAGCCTCGGCGGCGTCTCGCTGGCACGCTACATCGCCAACTCACTGGCGATCACCACGGCCTCGACCGTGCTGAGCATCGTCGTCACCGCGCTCGGAGCCTATGCCCTGACGCGCAAGCCGAAGCTCCCGGGCTTCACCGCGCTGCGCTACGGTTTCCTCGTCACCATCATGTATCCCTACATGCTGCTGGTGATCCCGGTCTATCTGGTGATGTTCAAGCTCGGCCTGCTCGGCTCCTATGCCGGCATCGTGCTGTTCCTGGCGCTCGGCCCGATCCAGTTCTTCCTGTTCGAGCAGTTCTTCCGGAAGATCCCGGGCGAGGTCATCGAAGCGGCGATCATCGACGGCGCCAACGAGGTGCAGATCCTCTTCCGCATCGTCCTGCCGATGGCCTCATCGATCACCGCGACCGTGGCGCTAATCACCTTCCTGCTCAATTGGGCCCAGTGGTTTCCGATCCTGGTGATCTCGAAGACGCCGGACACCTACACCCTCCCGGTGGCGCTCCTGTCGATGAACACGGAGCTGGGGGCCAATTTCCAGGGAATCATGGCGCTCTCCGTCATCACCACCCTGCCGGTGGCGGGGCTGTTCCTGCTCGCTCAGAAGCGGGTGATGGCAGGCATGGCCAGCGGGGCCGTAAAGGGATGAGCCTGATGGTCGATACGATATCCGAGGCAAGCTGTATTGCGGCGATCGAGACCGCGAGATTGCGATCGCTCGACTGGCTGGCCGCGATGCAGGTGCCGGGGGAGCCAAGGGGCGTCATGCGCATCTCGGCGGCACAGGACCCGGTCCGCTGGCCGGGCGTGAACCTCTACGGCACCTATAACGGCATCATGTGCCTCGATCTGATCGGTGGGCTCGGCGGCCTCTCCGAAGCCGAGAGGTCGGCGCTCGTCACCTGGCTCGAAGGGCACCGCCGCCTCGACGGTATCGCACGCGTGCCCGGCATGACCGGCGAGGCGGTGTTCAAGAAGCCCGACCGGGACGAGACCTGGCGCTATATCGATTTCCACGTCACCAACTACACGCTCGGCGCCATCGATGCGCTGGAGCCGGGCCGGCGCCCGAACCTGGCCTTCGCCAGGCCCTTCCTCGATCCGCTGAAGCTCAAGGCTTGGCTCGCCGATCGCGATCTCAACGATCCCTGGCAGGAGGGCAACAACATCGTCAATCTGGCGAGCTTCTTCCTGCTGCTGCGGCGGGACGGGGACGCTGCGATGCGGGCGCGCGTCGATGCGTCGCTCGAGATTCTGTATGGCTGGCACGACCGCAACCGCGAGCCGACGACAGGTTTCTGGGGTGTCGGGCAGCTCTCTGACGCGACCCGCCTGCTGCACGCCTTCGCCGGCTCGATGCATAATTTCCACATCTGGTATCATGAGGGCCGCGTCCCGGCGGCCTTCGACCGCTCGGTCGACTATGTCCTCTCGCTGCCGCCGCGTGTCGATTCCGCCTGCATCGACGTCGATGCCGTCGATGTCCTCGTCCACGGCCTCGCGCTGCTCGATCACCGCCATCACGATATCCGCCGCTGGCTCTCGACTCTGCTCGACGCGCTGCTTGCCGACCAGAACGCCGATGGCGGCTTCTGCGACGTGCGCACAGGCATCCGCCGGCAGGATGGCTGGGTGGGGGGCTATGAGGAGCCGCAAGGGCTCTCCAACGGCTTCGCGACCTGGTTCCGCTGGATCGCGATCGCGATGATCGCCGACGTGCTGTTCTCGGGACGTTGGCACTGGCGCTTCCGGCGGATGATCGGCATCGGCTACCGGCTCGGAGCGCCGTGATGGCAGCGGACGATCCCTTCCATCACCTCCACGACGAGGACTACGCTCGGCCCTATCTCGCCGGGTTCGTCGGCGCAGATGCCTATGTGCCGGTCAATGGCCGACCGGTACTGTCGCTCGATGGCGACTGGCGCCTGACACTCGATCTCTTCGACGAAGGCCTGCGCCAGAGATGGTTCGCGCTCGACGAGACGCCGCCCGCGCAATGGTCGCAGCCGCGCGACTACGAGATCGAGGCGGGCGAGCTCGTTCGGGTCCCGTCCTGCTGGAACTTGCTGAAGCCGGAATGGACCTATTTCGAGGGCGCGGCCTGGTATACGCGCCATCTGGAGTGGAAGCGCGGCCCGGCCGGCGAGCGAGCGATCCTCAACATCGGCGCTGCGAATTACGCGGCGCTGGTCTTCGTCAACGGCCGCTATGTCGGCGGCCATCGCGGCGGCTCGACACCGTTCAGCCTCGATGTGACGGAAGTCCTGACCGACGGCCGCAATCGCCTGCAGATCATGGTCGAGAACCGACGCTCTGCGGTCCGCGTGCCGATGCAGCATATCGACTGGTTCAATTATGGCGGTCTCTATCGCGAGATCTCGTTGATGCGCCTGCCGACGGTCTTCATCCGCGAGGCGCGCGCCGCGTTGTTGCCCGGAGGGCGGGAGGTCCGGTTCTCGATCGCGCTCTCCGAAGTGGTGGATACGACGGCGCAGGTCGGCATTCCCGAGCTCGGCCTGTCACTCTCGCTTCCAGTCCGCAGCGGCCAGGGCGAGGCGACGATCCCCTTCACCGGGCAATCATGGTCTCCCGAAGCAGCCCGGCTCTACGATGTCGCATTCTCCTGCGGCACGGACCGGGTCGACGAGCGCATCGGGTTCCGCACGATCGAGGCTCGCGGCACCGACATCCTGCTGAATGGAGAAACGATCCGGTTGAAGGGCGTCTGCGTCCACGAGGACGATCTGGTGCTCGGCAAGGTCTCGACGGAAGACGATGTCCGCCGCCGCTTCCGGCACGTCAAAGAGCTCGGCGGCAATTTCCTGCGCCTGTCTCACTACCCGCACCATGAGCATGTCGCGCGGATCGCCGACGAGATGGGACTGCTGCTCTGGCCCGAGATCCCCGTCTACTGGGCGATCGCCTTCGACAATCCGGACACCTATCGCGACGCCGAGAACCAGCTTCGTGAGCTGATCGCCCGCGACATCAACCGCGCCAGCGTCATCCTCTGGGGCGTCGGCAACGAGAACGCCGACACCGATGCGCGCCTCTCCTTCATGGCGCGACTCGCACAGGCCGCCAGGAACGCCGATCCGACCCGTCTCGTCGGCGCCGCCTGCCTGATCAACCGCGAGACCTTCGCCATCGAGGATCGGCTCGCCGAACACCTCGATGTGATCGGCCTCAACGAGTATTTCGGTTGGTACGAGCCGGATTTCTCAGGCCTTGATCGTCTGCTGGCCAATTCGGATCCAGGCAAGCCGGTGATCGTCTCTGAAACCGGCGCCGATGCACTGCCTGGCCATCGCGGAGCTGGCCGCATCCTCTTCACCGAAGACTGGCAGGCCGAGTTCTATCGCCAGCAGCTCAAACGGCTGGCGGCGACGTCCTATGTCGCCGGGATCGCCGCCTGGCTGCTCTATGATTTCCGGACCGAGCGCCGCCAGACCGGCTTCCAGAAGGGCTTCAACCGGAAAGGCCTGATCGCCGAAGACAAGGCGACCCGCAAGCTGGCCTTCACGGCGCTTTCCGAGCTCTTTGCCGAATGGCGTGGTTAGACATGGGCCCGACAATCGGGCCAGATCGCGAGCATAGCCGTTCGCCCAATGACGGTATCCGCCACCAGCAAGCTCAATCGATCAGGACAAGAGAAGCTGGAGCAAACCTACTTGGTCAGGGCTTGGTTGCTTTTTCAGCCATGGGAGCGATCACCGTTGAGGTGACGCGACGTGTCGCGCATGGCACGATGATCGCCTGGGCTCATAACATGGTGGCAGTCGCCGTAAACGTGTAGCCGACACCGTAGACGACCTTGATCGGCGCCGGCAGGCTGGTGCGTTCCTCGATCTTCCGGCGCAGCCGGCTGACGATGGCATCGAGATGACGGTTGCCGAAGGTCGACCGGGGGCGGGCGAGCGTCTCCATCAGCTCCTCGCGTTGGCAGGTGCCACCGCGGCTGCACAGCGCGCTCATGAAGGCGAATTCGGTCGCGGTCAGCTTGAGCGAACGGTGATTGGGGGCGGTCAGGAACCAGTTGGTGCCGTCCAGCAGCCATTGCTCGCCACTGCCGTTGGCTGAGGCGGACAGGGATCCGTTTCGCCGCAGCAGGCTGCGGGTCGCCGCTTCGATCTCGCGCAGAGTGCTGTGCTTGACGAGATAGATATCGGCGCCGCTCTCGAAGCCCCGGATGCGGTCGTCGCTGTCACCAAGCGCCGTCAGCATGATGATGCCGCAGCGATGGGTCTCGCGCAGCCAGCGCGCGAGCTCGAAGCCGTTGCCATCAGGCAGGCCGACGTCGAGGATGATGACGTCCGGCGCGTGACCTTCCTCCAGGGCCTGCCGCAGCCCATGCGCGGTTGCGACTCCACTGGCGGCAAACCCGCATAGCCCCAGGAAATCGACCAGATCCTTGCGCAGCCTGGTTTCGTCCTCGACGATCAGAATATGCGTCACGCTGTCGTCTCCACTGGCGAATTGGCGCCGGACGCCTCACGCGACGAAGGCAGGCGCACGATGGCGGTCGTGCCTTCCCCGACATTGGAGGCGAGCCGCAGCGTTCCGCCGTGATAGGCCAGGAACCTGTGCGCTGCGTAGAGCCCGAGGCCGGTCCCCGCGCTCGCCTTGGCATTGGACGCCCGAAAGAAACGGCGGCCGATCTTGCTCGCTTCGGCGCCGGGAATGCCGATGCCGCGGTCATGAACCTCAATCACCACGGACCCTGCTTCCTCCCGGGCCTCGATGCGGATCGCAGGGTCGTCCGGCGCGTATTTCAGGGCGTTGTCGATCAGGTTGATCATCACCGTTCCCAGCATTTCCGGATCGGCATGAAGAGAGGCGGCTTCATCCGCCACGACGAAGCGCAGGCGATCGCCGCGCGCTGTCATCTGGAAATGCAGCCGCACATCCCCGATCAGGGCGCCGAGCTGCAGCGGCTCCGGCTGAAAGCCATTCTCCCGGTCATCCGCCATGAACCTGTCGATCAGGGAGAACAGGCGGTTGAGCGCCTCGCCGATGCCCGCGAGGCGCTCTCGGGTCGCCTCGGGAGATCTGTCGCCGACCAGGCCGATCATCTCGACGGCATTGCGGATGATCGCAAGTGGCGTGCGAAACTCGTGGCTGACGACGCGCATGAAATCCGCTTGCTCGTCCCGCGCGGCGCGCTCGGCCTCCAGGCTGGCGTTCAGCCGGCCTTCGAGCTTGCGACGCTCCTCCACTTCCCGCAGCAGCGCATCGTGGTTCCGGCGCAGGTCGGCCGAGAGCCGCGCGCTGACCATGAAGAGCAGGCAGGTGAAGAACGCGATCAGGAACAGCGTGCCCTGCAGCAGATACCAGGCGTTGCGGTCGGCGAGGATCGGGCCGCTGTCGAAATCAGCCGGCAGTCGGTATTCGATGACGCTCTGCAGGATGCTGGCCGCCATGTATTCGGCGAGAAGGCCGATGGTGATCCAGCGCAGCAGCGCAGGCTGCGTCCTGTCGCGCAGCAGCCCCAGGCACATCACCGACATCATGATCACCGTGAAGACGGTCGAGCTGTGGATGCGGATCGCGATGTTGTCGGGGTCGACCGTCACCGCCGCGCCCCAGACGGCGATCTGGAAGACGAGCAGCGAGAGGCCGATCCAGCTATGGCGAGGCTGGCCCAAGAAGCGGGCAAGTCCCTCGGCGAGCAGGACGAGGCCCAGCTTGATGACGGTGTTGTGCACCACGATGGCCAGGGGGCCGGGTTCCGGACCGCGCAGGATCATCAGGAGAAGGCCGGCGGCGATGGCGCCGAAGCCCGCGGCAAGGAATTTCAGCTCGTAGAGATGGCGCCAGGCCCGCCAGACGAAGACCCAGGCAGCGGCCTGCAGGCTCGCGGTCGCCAGCGCCACGACCAGAATGGTTTTGAGATCAAGCATCTCGATGCAGCTTCACGATTCGCCCAGCCAGAAACAGCCGATGTGAGGGATTGATAAATTCCTACCAAATTTATCCGTGCCGGAATGTAGTCGATTTGAACAAAGCATCGCGTTCAATGCCAAAGTATTTTTCAGAATTTCACGAAGAGCATGCGACTCAGCTGTCGATCCGCGCCCATTGTAAGAATCTGTCAGAATTCAACTGAATTCAACGGTGGCACGGCCGGACTCCGGATTCTACTTTGAAGCCGGCTGCTTCGCGGCTTGTCAGGCGGACGGTCAGCAGAGCGATGCCTGGCAAGACGATGCTGAGCATGCCGCGACAAGCGGCAGATGGATTCCAGATCAGGGATTCGTCTGTGCGGCATGGGGGGAGATGATGACGCTTTGCGACCGTGGTTCGCCGATGCGCCTGCCTGGATTCCGGCGCGCCACGGCTCCGTCAACGTCTCCTTCGCGGCTGCTCACCCTCACTCCAAGTGACGGAGCAGGCTCAGGCGCCGTTTCCGGACGACGGAAGAACCTACGCCACACGACGTCCCGTGCCTGCCTGGCCCTCGCCTTGTCGCTCGGTGCGGGATTGCCGCTATGGTCCCAGGCAGCGTCTGCACAGCAGATCACCCAGGGAGGCGGCAACGGCGCGGGCTATTCCTTCGGGAGCGGCGGCATCGCCGGCGGCGGCGGTGGTGGCGGCGACCGCGGCTTCGGCATTGTTGGGAGCGACGGCGGTTCGGCCGCGCAGACGCCCGGCGGATCAGCCTCGGCCGGGAGAGCCGGCGCCAATGACGTCGGCGGGCTTGGCGGAGCGGGCGGGGCGCCGGGCGCTCCCAATAACCTGGCGGCCGGCGGCGGCGGCGGCGGCGGCGTTGGCGGCTTTGATCCCGGATTCCCCGGCAACGGCGGGGCGGGCGGAGCCGGCGGCGGCGGCAACCTCGTCAATACGACCTCCCCGCTGTCCCTCGGCTCGGCCTATGCCGGTGGCGCGGGAGCGGCCGGTTCCTCGGGAGGGCCCTTTGCCGGCGGCGGCGGCGGTGGGGGTGGGGGTGGCGGCCTCGTCCTGACCGGCGCCGGAGTTGCCATGAATACGAATGGCTTCGCTGTCTCGGGCGGCGGCGGCGCTGGCGGCGGCATCGGTGCGGGAGCCGGAGCCGGCGGCGCCGGGCTGGTCCTGCTGGGCGGAGGCACGATCACCGTCGCGGCCGGAGCGGGCGGCACCAGCGTCATCGCCGGCGGCCAGGGCGGTGACGATTATGAGAGCGGGCACGGCGGCGCCGGACTGTTCCTGTACAATGGCGGCAGCTTGTCCCATCAGGCCGGCTCGATCAGCGGCGGCGCGGGCGGGACGGGCGCCTGGGCCGGCTCCGGCGGGGCCGGTGTGCTGAGCAATCTCGGCATCATCGACAACCGGGCCGCGATCACCGGCGGCAAGGGAGGCGATTCGAACGCAGGCGGGACTGGCTACGGCCGAGGCGGCGCCGGCCTGGAAGCCTGGGGCGGCTCGATCGCCAACATGGCGGGCGGCAGCATCACCGGCGGGGCGGGCGGGAACCAGTCCGACCTCAACCCAGTCTATGTCGCGGGGAACGGAGGAGCCGGCATCGTCTTCCGGAGCGGCCAGGCCGCAAGCCTGGACAATGCCGGGACGATTTCCGGCGGCAATGGCGGCACCGCCGCTTCAAGCAGCCATGGCGCGGGCGGTGTCGGCATCGTCGGCGCGGCGAGCGGCGGCATCTCGATCGTCAATTCCGGGACGATCGCGGGTGGGCTGGCCGGGAACGGCGCGACGCGGGCCAACGCGGTCGAGTTCTACGGCAGCAACAACCGCTTCGAGATCCGGGCCGGCTCGACGACCATCGGCAATGTCGTGGTTCAGGGCGGCGGCACCAACAATGTGCTGGCGCTGGGCGGAACAGCGAACGGCACCGTCAATATCGGCAATCTCGTAGCCTCGCATACCGGCTTCACGGCCTATGAGAAGACGGGATCGTCGACCTGGACGCTGTCGGGCAGCGGCAGCCAGCATTGGTCGATCCGGGACGGGACACTCAGCGGCAATTCCTCCAGCATGGCCGGCGACCTGACCTTCGCGACGGGAGCCGGCACGCGCGGCGTCATCTTCAACGAGAGCGCGGGCGGCAGCTATTCCGGGACCATCTCGGGTGATGGCAGCTTCACCTTGACCGGGGGTGGCTCCCTGACCCTGGTCAATGCACAGAGCTACACCGGAACGACGAGCGTCGCTGGCGGCACGCTGATCGTGAACGGCTCGATCGCGGCCTCGTCCGGTGTGACGGTGGCGGCGGGCGCGACGCTCGGCGGCACGGGCATCGTCCCGACGGCGGTGGTGAGCGGCACGCTGTCGCCCGGCAACTCCGTCGGCACGCTGACCGTCCAAGGCAGTGTGACCTTCAACGCGGGCTCGACCTACCGGGTCGAAATCGTCGGCGCGACCTCCGATCTGCTGACGGTGAGCGGCAGCGCCAGCTTGGCCGGCACGATCCAATTGGTGGCGGGCGGCGGCTCCTACAGCTTCAACACGGCCTACACCGTGCTGAGCGCGGCAAGCGTCAGCGGCAGCTTCGGGACCGTCTCGACCGAGGGCTCCTTCGGCGACGGCGTGACCACGACGGTGAGCTACACCAGCAATGACGTGCAGGTGACGCTGACGCCGAAGCGACTGACGCCGGTCGATCCGACCGACAGTTCACCGACGACGCCATCGGGCCCAGGCTTTCTCGGTGTAACGGAACCGAAGAATGCCTACGCGGTCGCCAGGGCCATCGACCAGGCCGTCGAGAGCGGCGGCGATCCGTCCTCGCTGTTCGCGATCTACAACCTGCCGGCCGGATCGATCGCGGCTGCGGTTAACAGCCTGTCGGGCGAGGTGCATACGGCAGCGCCCGCGATGGCGCACATCGCCTCGGATCAGTTCCTGCGGGTGATGCTCGACCCGGCCGCCACGGGCCGGCTCGGTGCCGGCGCTCCCGGGCCGGGCGGCGCAAGCTATTCCGGCTTCGCGCGCAAAGACGCCGACCAGTCCGCCGCATCCTCCCGGCTCGACGCGCCGTTCTACTCCGTCTGGGGGGCGGCCTATGGTTCCTATGGCCGCACCGACGGCAATGCCCATATCGGCTCGGCCAGGCGCAGCATCGACGATGCCCATCTGGCGACGGGCGTCGATGTCAGGCTGATGCCGGGGACGTTCGCCGGCGTCGCGGTCTCCGGCGGCAAGGCGCGGGCCTCCCTGCCGGGGGTGCTCGGCAAGATCGATGCGGATGTCTTCCAGGCTGGCCTCTACGGCATGACGCAACTCGGTCCGGTGAAGCTTGGCGCGGCGCTGAGCTATTCCCGGCTCGAGAACGATGTCAGCCGCAGTATCCCGGTCCTGGGCTCGAGCCTCGCTTCCTCCTACGCGACGACGGCCTGGAGCGGGCGATTGCAGGCAAGCGCTGCGCTGCTGAGCTGGAACGGCCTCTCGCTGTCGCCGCTGGCCGCGATCCAGGGCACGCGAGCCCACAGCCCGGCCGTGATCGAGGCGAACTGGGGAGGAGCCAATGCCGGAGCGCTGGCTCTGGCCAGGCGCAACGACATCACCGCGCGCGGCGAACTGGGCGTACAGGTCGACAGCGACACGGCGCTCGGCGGTGTCCCCATTACCGGTTATGTCCGGGCAGCCTGGGCGCATTACTTTCGCCGCGATGCCGATCTGACGGCGAGCTTGGCCGGCCTGCCTGGAGCGGTGTTCACGGCGACTGGCGCCGAGCCCGACCGCAACAGCGCGCTCGTCAATCTCGGCGTCATAGCCAGGCTCAGCGAGCGCATGACGCTCGGCGTCAGCTTCGACGGGGAGTTCTCCGCCAACAGCAATCGCCTTGGCGGAGCGGCCCAGATCAAGGTGAGCTTCTGACGAGGCGTGGGAGGCGTCCCGGCTGCGCCGAGCCTCGGCGGCGAAGCCGGTGCGGGTGCCCCGAAGGGAGATCTGGTGGAGAAATGAAGCCTGCAACTTGGCTGACGAACTCGGACATTGCCGCTGTAACAGTTACTGCCGCGGACCTGCTACCGGCCTCCTTCATTCCATCCGAAGATATGGTTCATCCGATGCCCGATCGCGGGCGACCGAGCCGGCAAGCCAGCGGGTGGACGCATGAAACGAGATATGAGGCGTCCATTCATGGCGCTGCTCGCCGCTGCCGCTATGGCTATCGGGCATTCCGCGGAGGCGGTCGAGCGGCTGCAAGGCGCGTGGGCGACGAGCGCTGCGAGCTGCGACCAGGTTTTCAGCAAGCGCAACGGCCGGCTGGTCTTCAACAAGCATTCGGCCGAGGGCTGGTCGGGCTTCATTGCGACCGGCAAGCATGTGCGCGGTGCGCATGCCAGCTGCGACGTGATCTCGTCGAAGCAGAAGGGCGATGTGCTGACCATCCTGCTCGGCTGCGAGACCGACATCCTCTTCGAGACGATGACCGTCTCGGTCCGCTCCAAGCCCGACGGCGACCTCGTTCGGTTCGATCCGGATTTTCCGGAGGTGGAGACGAGCTATCATCGCTGCGACAAGTGAGGTGCTGATCGCCTGGCCAGCAAGGCGTCACGCTCCGCGCTTGCCGCATCCCGGACGACTGATGAGCACAGGAGGAGGTGACATGATGTCATTCAACAGCGCGAAGGCTGCGCATCGCCTCCCGGCGGTGCCGATCGCCGGTCTTGTGGCGAAGGCTCTGGCGGCAGCGCTGATGCTTTCACCGCTCCTGCCATACGACGCGCAGGCGCTCACCCTGATTGCGCCGGGACTGCGGAGCGCCGCGCCCGACTTCGTCCAGCCGGTCCAGTACCGCCGGGGATTCGCCAGAGGTGGCGTCGCGGTCGGGCCGAGAGGTGGAGCCATTGCAGGGCGGGGCTATGCTGCGCGCGGGCCGCGTGGAGCCGTCGCCGGCAGAGGCTATGTCGCCCGAGGCCCGAGGGGGAATGTCGTTGCCGGACGAGGTGTGGCCGTGCGCCCTGGCTATCCGGTGCAGCCCTGGGTCCGCCCGGCCGGCTATTGGTGGCATCCGGGGCTGGCGGTGGCGTCGGGAGCGGCGATCGGCTTTGCGACGGCCGCAGCGGCCACAGCCTATGCCAATTCGCGGCCGCCGGCCCCGGGCTATTGCTGGTTCTACACCAATTCCCAGCGCACGCAGGGCTTCTGGGACGTCTGCCCGCCCTGACAACGCGCAGCGCACCACTCGGCGTGGTCCAAGTCGAAGGCTTTCATGTGTCTCGGCGCTCAAGATAGGCCCCTGCTGTTATGGCCTGTGCCAGAGCAGCAGTTGGAGAACTTGGCCTGCCCGCTGAGCGACAGCGATGCGCATGCGCGTCAGTGCTTGAGGACCTTTGCCGGTTGCTCGGCAGCGGGCGCCGGAACATGGCCCAGCGGGAAGGCAAGGCTGACCAGCGCGATCGTGCCCTGCGGCCGGTTCTCGACGCTGACCTCGCGCAGTACCTTGAGCCGCGCCGCGACCGGCGTGCCGGCGACGCTGAAATTATAGCCGATCGAGCCGCCGATGGCCGTGGTGCGCCCCTTGTACGGGCCGAGCGTCGCACCGCTGCCGCTGTCGCCGCTGACCTGCTGGTAATGCGAGGCGATCACGCCGATCGAGAATTCCTTGCTGAGATACTGGGTGATCGCGAGATCGGCGTGGAAGGCGTTGCCGCTGCGATAGTCGGTGTCCTTGTTTCGGCCGTTGATCTCGAAGCCGACCGTGGCGGAGATGTCGAGGCCGATCTTGGGGTCGAGCCAGGTCGCGGCGGCGAAGACGTCGCCGATCCAGCGGTTGAAGGCCATGTTGGAGAGCTCGCCGTCCTGATAGGCGCCAGCCGGGATGCTAAGCGAGCCGCCGACCTGCCAGTGGAAATTGCCGGCATGCCAGCCGATGAAGCTGGAGAGGATGGGGTCGCCGAGATTGAAGGTGGCATCCCGGGTGCTGACGCCGATGGCGCGGCCGAGACGCGGCGCCGCGATCACCGCCCCGGCGCTGATCCGCGGCGTGCCGAACGGCACCGTGACAGCGAAGGCGAGATTGCCTCCGAATATCTCGAGCGGCGTGACCCAGGTCGGGGTCATGAAATTGGCCCGCGCCTCGACCTTGACGTTGGCGAGCACGGCGCCGCCGAGCTGGATTTGCCGTCCAGCCGAGAGGCGGCCGGAGTATGAGTAGAAATCGTTCTCGAAGTAGAAGCCGGGCGGCGGCAGCATGCCGGCCCCTGGCCCGCGCAGTCCCGGAAGATAGAGGCTTGCGCCGCCTTCGGTCGCCGCGAGCTGCGTATGGAGCAGGCTCGCGCCGAGAAGGGTCGTTGCGCCAACCAGAGCGGTTCGGAATCGCCTCATGATCTACGCCCCTCGTCACCATGGCGAAGGGTTCGGTGATTCAACCGGGAGCGTCAAGTCGTAGGGGTAAACACGTCGTTTGCGACCTGGCCGGCGCGGCAACTGTAACCACTGCATCCGCGGCGAGATTCCGGGCGTATATGCTGGCGATACGCCTAACGGTGTAGTGGACACCCGGCATGGAACAGGCGCAAAGACGCGGGCTCGCCCGCCTGATGCTCCGCTGGCCGGACCGGCGCGCGGCCCTGCGCGAGAGATACGGCCGCGATCCTCGTCTGGGGGAATTGTGCGAGGCCTATGAGGCCGCCTGCGAGGCGGCGGCCTACTGGTCGAAATCGCCTTTGGCGGTCGGCCGGGAACGCACTGCGGAATACAACGCGCTCGCGTCGGCGACAGAGCAAGACATCCTCGAAAGAATTTCCTAACCTAGGTGCTCTCGGCGGCGAACGAGCATGCCCGCGCGCCTTGTCAATCCATCTATGGTTGCGCCATTGTTACGTTGATCGGCGAGAGAATTTTTTCGGTCCAGGCTTTGGAGGCGGGGCAATGGACAGAAAGATGTCGGCGCAGGGCGAAGAGCCCCCGCCTGATGAAGTACTATCGGCTCTCCAAACGTTATTGAAGGCGGAAACGCTCCGGATATCCGAGAGAAACAAGCGCTTTCTCGGATTTGTCGTGACGCAGACCATTCACGGGCACGCCGATCGAATCAAAGCCTATTCGATCGGCGTCGATGTCTTCGGGCGAGACGACAGCTTCGATCCGACTGTCGACCCCATCGTCCGGATCGAGGCCACGCGCCTGCGTTCGGCCCTGACCGCCTATTACGACGGCGCCGGCAGTCAGGATCGCGTCAGGATCACGATACCGCGTGGTAGTTATGTCCCGACATTCGTCTGGTCGCCCGGGCTGGCCAATGCTGAGGGAGGCAGCGAGATTGCGGCAGCCCTCGCGCTGGAGGTGACGCCGCTCGCCGTGGTCATCCATGATCACTCAGATTCCGCCGATCCCGAGGTCGAGCTCCGGGGCGAGCTCTTCACCGACGCATTGCTCCCGCTGCTGCGCAAAGCGCGCTTCAAGACGCTGGTCGTGCCCTCAGTCGAACGCAGTGCCGCATCCGGCGCCATCCAGGAACTGTTCGCGCATCCCGGCGAGACCTATTCCCTCGATATCGCGGTGCGCCCGCTGGCTGAACGTCGTCGCTATTCCTGGCGCTTCAGCGATCTGCGCAATGGCGAAGTGTTGGCTTCCGATTTTCGCGACTTCCTGGCGAAGGCGACGCCGTGCTTCGAGCTGATAGACGATCTCGCTGATGCCGCAGTGAAATCGATTTCAGCGGTGGTCGCAGCCCGCTGAGGCTGCGATCCGCCGATACTGTTACAGCCTTAAGCGCCCGATACCCGCATGCGACCTTCCGGCGTCGCGCGCCCGGGCTTGCGCTTTAGAATACGCGCTGTGCCCGGCGACGGATCCGCAACCGGGAGTGTCTCATGGGACGCCAGATATCGGGACGCCATAAATTCCTCGCCGCGGTTGGCCTCGCGGTCGGGCTTGGCCTGTGGGCGATGCCGGCGCAGGCGCAACCCGCGCCCAGCCAGCCGAGCGCGGCCAGGCCGAACATCCTCGTCATCTTCGGCGACGATGTCGGCCAGTCCAACATCAGCGCCTACTCGCACGGCCTCGTCGGCTACCGGACGCCGAACATCGACCGGATCGCCAAGGAAGGCATGATGTTCACCGACTATTATGCGGAGAACAGCTGCACGGCCGGGCGCTCGACCTTCATCACCGGGCAGGTCTGCCTGCGCACCGGCCTGTGCAAGGTCGGCATTCCCGGAGCGACGGTGGGACTGCAGGATCGCGACGTCACGATCGCAGAGGCCCTGAAGCCGCTCGGCTACGCCACCGGACAGTTCGGCAAGAACCATCTCGGCGATCGCGACGAGTACCTGCCGACCCGGCACGGCTTCGACGAGTTCTTCGGCAATCTCTACCATCTCAACGCCGAGGAAGAGCCCGAGCGGCCGTACTATCCGAAGAACGACACGACCTTCGTGAAGGCCAATTCACCGCGTGGCGTCCTCAAGACCTCCGCCGACGGCAAGATCGAGGACACGGGACCGCTGAACCGCAAGCGCATGGAGACGGTCGACGACGAGACGACTGCCGGCGCGATTGACTTCATGCAGCGCCAGGTGAGGGCCAACAAGCCGTTCTTCACCTGGATGAACACGACCCGCATGCACGCCTTCACCCATGTCCGCGACTCGATGAAGGGTCAGAGCGGCATGCCCGGCAACGACTATGCCGACGGCATGATCGAGCATGACGGCGATGTCGGAAAGCTGCTCAAGGCGATCGACGATCTCGGCATCGCCAACAACACCATCGTCATCTACACCACCGACAACGGCCCGAACCAGTGGTCCTGGCCCGACGCCGCGACGACGCAGTTCCGCTCCGAGAAGGACACCAACTGGGAAGGCGCCTTCCGTGTGCCGGCGATGATCCGCTGGCCCGGCAAGGTCAAGGCGGGCGAGGTCTCGAACGAGATGATCTCAGGCCTCGACTGGTTCCCGACGCTGGTCGCGGCGGCAGGCGACGGCGAGATCAAGGACAAGCTCGCCAAGGGGACGGCACTCGGCAGCAAGCAGGCGAAGGTCCACCTCGACGGCTACAACCAGCTGCCGTACCTCACCGGCCAGCAGCCAAAATCGGCCCGCAACGACTTCTTCTACTTCAACGATGACGGCGAACTGGTCTCCTATCGCTACAACGACTGGAAGATCGTGTTCTGCGAGCAGCGCGCACCGGGCGGATTCACGGTCTGGGCCAATCCCTTCACCTGCCTGCGTGCGCCGAAGGTGTTCAACCTGCGCATGGACCCGATGGAGCGGGCCGATATCGTCTCCGATCAATACTATGACTGGCTCGCGAAGAACGCCTACCTGATCCAGTACGGCGTCTACCGGGTCGCGCCCTTCCTGCAGACTTTCAAGGACTTCCCGCCAAGCCAGCGCCCGGCGAGCTTCAGCGTCGACCAGATGGTCGATGCGCTGATGAAGAATCTCGATACGGCCGCGAGTCGGGCCTCGAAATAGCGGTTCTCTCCCAGATGGCCGGGGCGGCGATACGCCGTTCCGGCCGCTTCAATCGAAGAAGAGGTTTTCGCAGCAGAGGAGCAGAGGAATGGACAAGCATCCGACTTCGCAAGAGCAGAGGCCTGCCACCGCCGAACAATCCTC
Source organism: Allobosea sp. GW821-FHT03A12 (assembly GCF_058986765.1). NCBI lineage: Bacteria > Pseudomonadati > Pseudomonadota > Alphaproteobacteria > Hyphomicrobiales > Alloboseaceae > Allobosea > Allobosea sp. GW821-FHT03A12. The sequence continues at coordinate 258,915 of NZ_JBYSVZ010000001.1, read as the reverse complement.
AAGCAATCTCGACCGGCGCAGGATCCTGCTGTCGGGTACGGCCTTCATAACGGCCGCGGCCGTGGGTTCGCAGGCAGAGGCGCAGCAGCCCGCACCGACGCCACAAGCTGCCGCGGGCTCAGGGCGGCCGCCCAATATCCTGGTGATCTGGGGTGATGATATTGGCACCTGGAACATCAGCCACAACAATCGTGGCATGATGGGCTACCAGACGCCGAACATCGACCGCATCGCCAAGGAAGGAGTCTCCTTCACCGACTATTACGGCCAGCAGAGCTGCACCGCCGGCCGCGCTGCCTTCATCGGCGGTAACGTGCCAGTGCGGACCGGTATGACCAAGGTCGGTCTGCCAGGAGCCAAGGAGGGCTGGCAGAAAACCGACGTCACCATGGCGACGGTACTGAAGTCGCGAGGCTATGCGACCGGCCAATTCGGCAAGAACCACCAGGGCGACCGCGACGAGCATCTGCCGACGCAGCATGGGTTCGACGAGTTCCTCGGCAATCTCTATCATCTGAACGCGGAGGAGGAGCCGGAGAACCCCGACTATCCGAAGAGCGCGGAGTTCCGGAAAAAATTCGGACCGCGCGGGGTCATCAAGGCTTCCGCTGACGGCAAGATCGAGGATACCGGACCGCTCACCAAGAAGCGCATGGAGACCATCGACGAGGAAACCCTCGCGGCGGCGAAGGATTTCATCCAACGCCAGGTCCGTGCCAACAAGCCCTTCTTCACCTGGTGGAACGCGACGCGGATGCACTTCCGCACCCACATCAAGCCGGCAAGCCAAGGCAAGTCGGGCCAGGACGACTATTCGGACGGCATGGTCGAGCATGACGGAATGGTCGGCGAACTGCTCAAGCTCGTCGACGATCTCGGCATCGCCAACGATACGATCGTGTTCTATTCGACCGACAACGGCCCCCACTACAACACCTGGCCCGATGCCGGCACCACGCCGTTCCGCAGCGAGAAGAACTCGAACTGGGAAGGTGCCTATCGGGTCCCCGCCTTCGTCCGCTGGCCAGGCAAATTCCCCGCTGGCACGACCCTGAACGGCATCGTGGCGCATGAGGACTGGCTGCCGACCTTTGCCGCCGCAGCGGGCGCAGCGGACATCAAGGAGCAATTGCTCAAGGGTGTGACGCTGAACGGCCGTTCCTACAAGAACCATATCGATGGCTACAACCAGCTCGACTATTTCTCTGGAAAGACCAAGGAATCGGCACGCAAGGAGTTCTGGTACGTCAATGACGACGGCCAGATCGTTGCCGCCCGCTACGAGGACTGGAAGGTCGTATTCCTGGAGAACCGCGGCGAGGCCTTCGGCGTCTGGCGCGAGCCCTTCATCGAACTGCGCACGCCCCTGATCTTCCACCTGCGCCGGGATCCGTTCGAGAAGGCGCAGCACAACGCGAATGTCTACAATGACTGGTTCCTGTCGCGCGTCTTCGTCATCGTCCCGATCCAGGGGCTGGCAGCGCAGTTCCTTCAGACGATGAAGGACTACCCGCCGAGTCAGACGCCAGGTTCGTTCAACCTGAGCAAGATCGAGGAACGGCTGCGCGCGGCCGCCAACTAGCACGCTCTCATCATGGCCGCGGCGTTGCAGCGCCGCGGCCACTGCATTGCAATCCGGGCGTCACCAGCAGCGAGTTCGAGACGAGCGTATAGCGCCGGCTCATATCCGCTTGCCGAGATCGCGGGGAATTCGATGTCGAAGCTACGTACGATTATCGCCATCGCAGTGTTGGCGCTGCTCGGCTTCGCGCCCGCCGGCGTCCTCGCGCAGACCGACCCGCTGCCCTCCTGGAACGACGGCAAGGTCAAGCAGGCGATTCTCGATTTCGTCGGCAAGGTGACGCGCGAGGGTGGCAGCGATTTCGTGCCGCCGGAACAGCGCATCGCGACCTTCGACAATGACGGCACGCTCTGGGCCGAGCAGCCCGCCTATTTCCAGCTCCTCTTCGCCTTCGACGAGGTGAAGCGGCTCGCCGACGCAAATCCCGCGCTGAAGACCAAGGAGCCCTATCGCTCGGTCCTCGCCCGCGATCTCAAGGGGCTGACTGCCGACCACAACAAGGGCTTGATGCAGGTCCTGGCCACGACCCATTCCGGGATGACGACCGAGGATTTCGCGGCGCTCGTGCGCAACTGGCTCGCTTCGGCGCGGCACCCGACGAAGCAGCGGCCCTATGACACCATGGTCTACCAGCCGCAGCTCGAACTGCTGCGCCATCTGCGCGCCAACGGCTTCAAGACCTTCATCGTCTCCGGCGGCGGCGTCGAGTTCATGCGGGTCTTCGCCGAGAAGGCCTATGGCATCCCGCCCGAGCAGGTCGTCGGCTCCTCCGGCGTGGTCAAGTTCCGGGCGGGCGCGAACGGCAAGCCCGATTTGTTCAAGGAAACCAAGGTTGAGTTCGTCGATGACGGGCCTGGCAAGCCGGTCGGCATCAACCGCTTCATCGGCCGCCGCCCGATCCTCGCCTTCGGCAATTCCGACGGTGACCTGCAGATGCTGCAATATACGGCGGCAGGCGACGGGCCGAGACTGGCGCTGATCGTCCATCACACCGACGCCGAGCGCGAATGGGCCTATGATCGCTCCTCGCCGATCGGCAAGCTCGACAAGGCGCTCGACGAGGGCAAGGCCAAGGGCTGGACGATCGTCGACATGAAGGCGGATTGGAAGACCGTCTTTCCGCCGGAGCGATGAGCATGGACAAGGCCGAGATCATCGCCCGCTTCAGAGTGAAGGATGGCGATGGCTTTCGGCTGAAGCGCTTCGATCCCGGAGATACCTGCGGCCTCGACATCGACAAAAGCGAGGCGAAGGAGTTGCTGCAGGATGGCGTCAAGCGGCTGCGCGACCTGCAGGAACAGCTCTATGCCGAGCGGCGCTGGTCGATCCTGATCGTGCTGCAGGCGATCGACACCGCCGGCAAGGACAGCACGATCGAGCACGTCATGTCTGGCGTGAACCCGCAGGGTTGCGAGGTCACCTCCTTCAAGGCGCCGAGCTCGCTCGAGCTGCGTCATGATTTCCTCTGGCGCACCACTTGCGCGTTGCCGGAGCGCGGAGAGATCGGCATCTTCAACCGCTCCTATTACGAGGAGGTGCTGGTCGTGCGCGTCCATGAGGACTTGCTGCGCAAGCAGGGCCTGCCGCCGAAGCTGATCGGCAAGGACATCTGGCAGGAGCGCTATGAGAGCATCCGCGATTTCGAGAAGCATCTCGTCCGCAACGGCACGGTGATCCTGAAATTCTTTCTCAATCTCTCCAGGGACGAGCAGCGCAAGCGCTTCCTGGCGCGGATCGACGAGCCCGACAAGAACTGGAAGTTCGAGCTGGGAGACCTCGCCGAGCGCCGGCATTGGGACGACTATCAGAACGCCTACCAGGCGATGATCGCCAACACCGCGACCAAGCACGCGCCATGGTATGTCGTTCCCGCCGACAACAAATGGTTCACGCGGCTCTTCGTGGCGGAGACCATCGCCGAGGCGCTCGACGGGCTCGCGCTCGACTTCCCGGAAGTCGACGACGAAGCGCGCAAGGCGATGGCCAAGGCCCGCAAGGAGCTGCTGGCCGAGGATGACAAGAAGGGCTGAGCCGCAGGAGATGAAGACGATGGCGGATGCCGCGACGCTTGACAGGCCTGTGCGAACCGAAGGGATGATCTTCGTCCAGGGCGGCAGCTTCCGCATGGGCTCGGACAAGCACTATGCCGAGGAAGCGCCGAGCCATCGCGTCAGTGTCGACGGCTTCTGGATCGACGCGGCACCGGTGACCAACCGCCAGTTCCGCGCCTTCGTCGAGGCGACGGGCTATGTCACCTTCGCCGAGATCCCGCCCGACCCGAAGGACTATCCCGGCGCGCTGCCGCACATGCTGCGGGCTGGCTCGCTGATGTTCGATCCGCCGACCCATCCCGTCGACCTGCGCGACTGGAGCCAATGGTGGACGTTCAAATTCGGCGCGACCTGGCGCAAGCCCTACGGCTCGGGCTCGTCGATCAAGGGCATGGACGACCACCCCGTCGTCCACGTCGCCTATCGCGACGCCGAGGCTTATGCGGCCTGGGCCGGCAAGTCCCTGCCGAGCGAGGCCGAATGGGAATTCGCGGCCTGGGGCGGGCTGGAAGATGCCGAGTTCGCCTGGGGTGATGAGCTCACGCCGGATGGCCGGCATATGGCCAATACCTGGCAAGGCAACTTCCCGCACGAGAACACCAAGGAGGATGGCTGGGCCCGGACCTCGCCCATCCGCAGCTACCCGGCCAACGGCTATGGGCTCTACGACATGATCGGCAACGTCTGGGAGTGGACCACGGATTTCTGGTCGGTGCGCCACGAGGCAGATGCGCCGAAAGCCTGCTGCGTGCCGCAGAACCCGCGAGGGGGCCCGGAGGCCGAGAGTTACGACCTGCGCCAGCCCGCGATCCGCATCCCGCGCAAGGTGTTGAAGGGCGGCTCGCATCTGTGCGCCCCGAGCTATTGCCGGCGTTACCGCCCGGCGGCGCGCCATGCCGAGCCGGTCGATACCTCGACCAGTCATGTCGGCTTCCGCTGTGTCGTTCGCGAGCGCGGCTGAAACCTCCAACGCCACCGTAACCGTAACAGGGCTGACTTCTGGGTGACCTGCAGTCCAAACACGGGATCGGCTGCCTATCGGTGTCTGAGGATCGAGCAATGGACGGAGCCGGATCGAGCGCGCGCGATACCGTCCGGGAGCTCCAGGGCCGGATCAACCAGGACATCATCGGCCAGGAACGGGTCGTCGAGCGCATCGTCATCGCGCTGCTCGCCAACGGCAATGTCCTGCTGGAAGGCTTGCCGGGCCTCGCCAAGACCCGGGCGATCAAGAGCCTGTCGAAAAATCTCGAATCCGAGTTCAGCCGCATCCAGTTCACGCCCGATCTGTTGCCCTCCGACGTGACCGGCGGCGAGATCCTGCGCGCCGACGGCCAGTTCGAGTTCCGCAAGGGACCGGTCTTCGGCAATCTCATCCTCGCCGACGAGATCAACCGAGCTCCGCCCAAGGTGCAATCGGCCTTGCTCGAGGCGATGGAGGAGCGCCACGTCACTGTCGCCGGCAAGCGCTACGACCTGCCGCCGCTCTTCATGGTGCTGGCGACGCAGAACCCGATCGAGCAGGAAGGCACCTATCCGCTGCCTGAGGCGCAGATGGACCGCTTCCTGATGCATGTGCGGATCGACTATCCCTCCGACGCCGACGAGGTGAAGGTGATGCGGCTGGTCCGCTCCGAGAGCGCGGCCTCCGCCGCTTCAGCACAAACTCTCACGAAGATCCCGCAGGCGGCGATCATGCAGGCCAGGGCCGAGATCGACCTGGTCACGACCAAGGAGGTCGTCGAGACCTATATGGTCGCGCTGATCGCCGCGACGCGGCGGCCGGCCGAGTTCGGCGAGCATCTCAAGAGCTGGATCGCGGTCGGTGCGAGCCCGCGCGGCTCGCTCGCACTCGACAAATGCTCGCGGACCTATGCCTGGCTGCAGGGGCGCGATTACGTCACGCCCGAAGATGTGCAGGCGGTGGTGCACGACTGCCTCAGGCATCGTGTTTCGCTCGCCTATGAGGCCGGCGCTGACGGCGTGAATGCGGATGCCGTGCTGGACGAGCTGGTGAAGCAGGTCGCCGTCGCGATCTAGAGCATTTTCGAGCGAAGTGGATACCGGTTCGCGTGAAGACAATGCGATCAAAGCAAATGCTCTAGCGGAGAGGCACCATGGCGCTGATGCGGGAGCGGACAGGGCCAGGCGAGCGCAAGGCAGCGACCGGCGCACGCGCCTTCGTCAGCCTCGACGAGTTGCTTCGCCTCAAGCATCGCGCCCGCGGCTTCAGCTTCCTGCCGCGCCAGCCGGTGCACAGCCTGCTCGCTGGCCGCCACGCCTCGCGGCTGCGTGGGCGCGGGCTGAACTTCGAGGAGTTACGGCACTATTACGAGGGCGACGACACCCGCACCATCGACTGGCTGGCGACGGCGCGGCTCGGCAGCCCGCATGTCCGGGTCTATTCGGAGGAGCGCGACCGGCCGGTGCTGCTGCTGGTCGACCAACGCAGCACGATGTTCTTCGGCAGCCGGCGGATGATGAAGTCGGTGGCCGCCGCGGAGGTCGCGGCGCTCTCGGCCTGGCGCGTGACCTCGCTGGGCGATCGTGTCGGCGCCGTTGTCTTCGGCGATGACGGGATCGTCACAGTGAACCCGCAAGCCCGTGATCATGGTGCGGTCCGTGTCCTCTCCGAGGTCGCCCGCCAGAACGCCGCCCTGAAACCTCCCGCCTCGACCGCGCAGGGCGCAGCGCGGCTCAACGAGGCGCTCGCCGCTGCGGCCCGGATGATCCCCCATGACGGGCTGATCTGCCTGATCTCCGACGCCGCCGGCGCGGATGGTGAGACTCAGCGCCTGGTGACGCGTCTGTGCGCCCATAACGACGTGCTGGCGGCTTTCATCCATGATCCGCTCGAGCAGGCGCTGCCGGACATCGGCCTTTCGATCTTCAGCGCCGGTGCGGCACAGATCGAGGTCGACGTGTCGTCGGCTACGCTTCGCAGGCGGTTCGGCGAGGAACGCGTGCAATGGCGCGCCCGGCTCGCGGCGCTGTCGCGCAACCGGGCCATTCCGGTGCTGCCGATCTCGACCGAGCGCGACGTCGCCACGCAATTGCGCGAGCTGATCGGCCGGCGCCAGGCGCAGAAGCTGGGCCACCTCGGCGGGAGCGCGCCATGAGCAGCGATCCCGGCGATCTCGCCAACATGGCCGATCTGGCCTTGCCGGAGCCGATATCGTTCTGGCCGCCAGCCGCCGGTGTCTGGATCGTCGGCGCGATAACGGCCGCGATGCTCGCCGTGGCGGGCTGGCGCGCGCTGCAGCGCTACCGGGCCGATGCCTATCTGCGGTGCGCCTCCGCGGAGATCGACGCGTTGGCGCCGAGCGATGGTGAAATCGCCGAAGCGGTTTCGGGCATCCTCAAGCGTGCGGCGATCGTCGCTTATGGCCGCGAGGCGGTGGCGGCGCTGACTGGCCCTGGCTGGGCCGCCTTCATCGCGCGGACGACGCCGGCCGGTATGCAGACGGCCGATCTGACGACGCGGCTTGAGGGTCTGTTCGTTCCGAGCACGGCGTCATCCTCGACCGGCACAAGCACGCTCGCCGCAGAGGCCAAAGCTTGGCTCGACGGACAGCGCGGCCGGGCGGCGCGGGAGGCGTGACCATGCTCGCCTTCGCCTATCCCTGGGTCGCGCTGCTTGCCCCGCTGCCGCTTCTCGTCTGGTTCGGCTTGCCGGCGCATGCCGAGCGTCGCGTCGGCCTCGCCGTGCCCTTCTTCAACAGGCTGGCCCGGCTCAGCGGCCAGCAGCCCTTCTCAGGCGGCGTCGTGGCGAGGCGCAAGCCCGGCGGCCTTATTGTGCTGGTGCTGGTCTGGCTGCTGGTCCTGGCGGCGCTCGCCCGGCCGCAATGGATCGAGCCGCCGCTGCATCGCGACCTGCCAACGCGCGACCTGCTCCTGCTGGTCGATCTCTCCGGCTCGATGGACACCCGCGACTTCGTCGACGCATCCGGCAAGACCGTCGACCGGCTGACCGCGGTGAAACAGGTGCTTGACGATTTCCTCTCGCGTCGCAAGGGCGACCGGGTCGGCGTCGTCGTCTTCGGCGATGCGCCGTTCGCGCTCGTGCCTTTCACCACCGATCTCGATCTCTGCCGCGCCATGCTCCAGGATACTGCCGTCGGCATGGCCGGACCGCGCACCGCCTTCGGCGATGCGATCGGCCTCGGCATCGGTCTGTTCGCCCACAGCACGGTCAAGGCCAAGACGATCATCGCGCTGACCGACGGCAACGACACGCTGAGCAAGGTGCCGCCAGCCGAGGCCGCCCGGGTCGCGAAGGACAAGGGCATCACCATCCACACGGTGGCGGTCGGCGACCCGCAGGCGGCCGGAGAGGACAAGCTCGACGAAGCTGCGCTGAAGGAGGTGGCGGCGACGACGGGCGGCGGCTTCTTCCGCGCCCTCGACCGCACCCAGCTCGCGCAGATCTATCTGCGCCTCGACGCGATCGAGACGCGTCGCATCGACAGCGTCAGCTTCCGACCGCGACGCGATGTCTACTGGATGCCGCTGGCCGCCGCCCTTGCCCTGACCTTGCTGGCGCAGGCGTTCGGCGTCGCGCACCGGTATCGCCGCGTGTCACCTACCGGATCGGCCGGGGTGGCGGAGGCGCGGCCATGATGGACGCGCTCGCCGCCCTCCATCTCGAACGGCCGGCCTGGCTGCTGGCGCTGATCCCCGCCGCCCTCCTCTGGTTGGCAGTGCGGCGCAGCTCCGATCCCTTGCTGCAATGGCGTCGTGTCATCGATCCGGAATTGCTTCCCTATCTCCTGACCGGGAACGACCGGCGCAGACGCATCGTCCCGGCGGATTGGCTGTTCGCCGGCTCGATTGTCGGGGCCATCGCAATCGCCGGCCCGGCCTGGCAGCGCGAGCCATCGCCCTTTGCGGACGCCAAGCCGCCGGTCGCGATCGTGCTCAAGGTCACGCCCTCCATGCTGACGGAGGATCTCGCGCCGACGCGGCTCGACCGCGCCCGGCAGAAGCTCGCTGACGTCCTGGCCGCCCGGGAGGGGGCCGCGACCGCGCTGATCGCCTATGCCGGCTCCGCCCATCTGGTACTGCCGCCAACGCCCGACAGCGCCGTCGTGCTCGACCTCGCCAAGGCGCTGTCACCCCAGATCATGCCGAAGCCGGGCGACGATCTCGCCGGCGCGCTTGCTCTGGCCAGGCGCGCCCTCGCAGGCTCTGGCCAGGGTGGATCGATCCTGCTGCTGGCCGATGCGACTCCGCCGGATACGGTTGTGCGGCAAGCTGGCGCGCCAATGCTGACGATCCTCGCATTGCACGGCCCCGGCGCCGCAGCGACCGGGCTCCCTGAGGCGGCAAAGGCGCTCGGCGGCGCGCTGGTCCCGACCACACCCGATCAGGCCGATGTCGCGGCGGTCGTTCGCCGGCTCGACCGCGGCGACAATGCCGCCGGTGTCGCCGGAGAGGGCGAGCATTGGCGCGAGGCGGGCTATTGGCTGGTGCCGATGCTGGCCCTTCTGGCCCTACTCTGGTTCCGGCGCGGCTGGGTGCTGACATGATCCGCTCCCGCCGCCTCTCGCCTTATGCCGTCATCGCCTGCCTCGGAACTCCGGCGCTGCTAGTGGCGTGGTATCAGCTCGGCTTTCGCGATCTGTGGCTGACGCCGGACCAGCGCGGCCGCCTGCTGATGAGCGAGAGCCGTCCAGCCGATGCTGCGAAGACCTTTCGCGATCCGCTCTGGCGCGGCGTCGCGCTGTTCCGGGCGGGGGAATTCAAGGAGGCTGCCCAGTCCTTTGCCGCCCGCGATACGGCCGAAGGCGCCTTCGACCAGGGCAACGCGCTGGTGATGCTCGGCCAGTACGATGACGCGATGAAGCGCTATGATCGGGCGCTGGCGTTGCGCCCTGCCTGGCAGGCCGCGCTGACCAACCGCGAGATCGCCCGTATCCGCGGCGAGCGGAAGAAGCTGCAAGGCGGCGAGACCGGAAACACCGACAACAAGCCCGACGAGATCGTCTTCGACAAGACTAAGAAGGGTGGCGAGGATACGGCGGTCGAGGGCGAGAAGCCAATGTCCGACGAGGCGGTGCGCGCGCTCTGGCTGAAGCGCGTGCAGACGAAGCCGGCGGATTTCCTGCGGGCCAAGTTCGCCTATCAGCTCGGTACGCAGCCGGGAGCGGCGCCATGAGAGCCCTTGCCCTGCTCCTGCTGCTCGCTGTCCCGATGATGGCGATCGCGCAGACCCCGGCCGCGCCGCCGGTCATCCGCATGAGCCTCGATCCCACGGACGGGATCGTCATCGGCCAGCCGGTCCGGCTCAACATCGCCGTGCTGTTTCCGGACGTGATGCCGCATCCGCCGCTGGTTAGCGTGCCCGAAGCTGCTGGAGCCCAGATCCTGCGCTTCGAGACGCAGGCGACGACCTTGAGTGACCGGATCAACGGCCGGGACTATGTCGGCCAGAACTTCGAGTTCGTCGTCTTCCCGCGGCGCGGCGGCGAGATCGCCGTGCCGGCTCCGGCGATCACGCTGCTCGCTCGCAATGGCGATCCGGCGGGATCGGCCACGGGCACAGCGACCCGCTTCAGCGTCAGCGTTCCCGCTGGCATTGACCCGTCAGGCCCGGTGCTCGTCGCCGACAGCGTCAGCGTGAGCGAGACCTGGTCGCCTGAACCGCGAGAGCGCCAATTCCGTGCCGGCGATGCGGTGGTCCGGACGATCCGGCGCCAGGCGGCAGGCGTTCCGGCGCTCGGCATGGCCGAGTTCCGCTTCGAGGCGCCGGACGGCGTGCGAACTTATGTCGATCCACCGGTGATCGAGGACCGCAGCAATCGCGGCAGCGTCGATGGCCAGCGCACCGACAAGGTCACCTATGTCTTCGAGAAGCCGGGCACCGTCGCGCTGCCCGCTCTCGCCCAGCCATGGTGGAGCCTGGCCGACAAGCAGGCGAGGACCGAAACGCTGCCGGGGCTGACCGTGACGGTCGCAACCGCAGCGCAGCCGGCACGGGCGGCTCCGTCCAGTGCTTCCGCGACATGGCATCTCAGCCTCGGCGCAACAGTTCTCGCCCTGATTGGGCTGCTTGCATTCGCCTTGCGTAAACGCCTGAGCGCGGCCTGGAGACAAGCCGCTACCCGGCTCGGCGCTTCAGAAAGGGTTGCGCGCTTGCAGCTATGGCGGGTCGCGCGGAATGGCGAGACCACGGCGAGCTATCACGCCTTTGCAATCTGGCGCAGCAGGCTGCCGGCGGCTGACCGGGAGGCGTTGCGTGGGGATCGGCGCGTGGCGCCGCATCTGACGCAGCTCGAGCGTGCAGTGTTCGGCAGTGGCGGCTGGACCAAACGGAACGGCAGCGAGCTCGCGCGCGCCGTTTCGGCCTGGCGCGCCGACCGACCTCGCCAAAGCACAAGCGGTCCGCTCCCGCCGCTCAACTCGGTTTTGCAAAGCCCGCCACGCGTCACAGCGAGCAGGGCTCATACCTCCAGGTAACTGTTACAGAGTTAAGGCGACGAAGGCGGTATGCGAGCTTGGCGAGACGTTCCTGTCGCCCAATCGGACAGCAATGAGCACGCCTCCGCCCTTGCAGGCCAATCGGCAGAGCTTCTCGACAATCCGGGTCGGCAGCCAACAGCCGCATGGGAGCAAGGCATGTCCGCGAGCCTTCTGAAAACGCTCTTGCTGGCGTTGACACTACTGATGCCGGCCATCGCTACGGCGCGGACCGCAGCACAACCAGCGGCTCCCGACCCGAAGACCGTCGCCGACGCCTATGTCTATCTGCTCGGTCGTGCGCTGGTCATTCGCCAGGAACAGATGGACGGCAAGGCGAAGGACTTCGCCTACAACAAGATCAACTACAACCCGCTGGGCTCGGCCGATTTCGTCAATCCCAACTTCGACGTCGCCTATCTCGAGGCCTGGGTCGCAGTCGACGACAGGACGCCGGTGATCCTCGATGTGCCGGAGGTCAAGGGGCGCTACTACACCGCGCAGATCCTCGACGAATGGGGCGAGGTGATCGCCAACATCAACGAGCGTACCTTCCCGTCGAAACCGTTCGGCAAGTTCGCGTTGGTGAAGCCGGGGTCGACGGTGAGGATTCCGGCTGACGCGGCACGGATCGAACTGCATTCCAGCAAGGCCAAGCTGCTCGGCCGGGTCGAGCTCAAGGGCGATCCCGACGGCGCCGTCAAGCTGCAGCAGGCGTTCAAGCTGACCTCGCTCGGCAAGCCGGTGATCGCCAGGCCGGTGGCATTGCCGATGTTCGAGAACAAGGATCTGATCGGCGCGGCGGTTTTCGACAAGGTCGACGCGACGCTCGCCAGCGCGCTCGATGTCGCGCCGAATGCCGCGGCGATGCAGCAGAAGGTGCGTGCGGTCGCCGCCTATGTCGCCTCCGGCAAGGACGCCCGCGCCGCGATCGACGCACAATTGAAGAAGGTGGTGCCCGAGTTCCAGGAATACGCTTTCACCAAGAGTGCGCCTTACCGCAATCACTGGGTCGGCGGCGCTGCTGTCGGCAATTACGGCAAGGACTATTGGCTGCGCACGACCGTCAACTTCGGTGGCATCTGGGCCAATTCCATTGATGAAGTGACTTATTTCGTCGCCACGCGCGATGCCGACGAGACGCTGCTCAACGGCAGCAACAGCTATGTCATTCATTTTCCTGCCAACCACCTGCCGCAGGCGGCCGTCGACGCGTATTGGTCGGTGATCCTCGTCGGCGTGCCGGATTACCGGGTGGCACCCAACCCGCTCAACCGGTTCAACTTCAATACCTATTCCAAGCTCGCGAGCGAGGCCGATGGCTCGCTCAAGATCGCGATCGGACCGAAGCCGGTCGCCGGCGTGCCGGAGTCGAACCGGCTGCCGGCGCCCGAGGGCAAGACCTTCTCGCTGACCTTCCGGACCTATGTGCCGAAGGAGATCGTCAGGAAGGGCGACTGGCAGCCCGCCCCGGTGACCAGGGTGAACTGACCAAGCTTCCGCAGGCCAAGCCCAACTCGACAGGAGAGCGTCATGAAGGCCAATCCGGCATTGCAGTTCACGCTGTCGCTCGCAATGGCGGGCGCGGCTTTCGCCCAGCAGACCAACGCACCGGGCGGTAGCGTTCCGGTGACGCCCGACAATTTCGTCCGGGCCGAGTCGGACCTATATTTCAGCAACGTCGTCAAGGATGGCGGCCTCGGCAAGTTCGTGCATCGCCGCGAGCCGGCCGCGATCGACAACCAGACCGTCATCCGACTCAACCGCGACACGCTGTATTCGGCGGCCGTGTTCGACTTGGACGCCGGCCCGGTCACGATCACCATTCCGGATACGGGCAAGCGCTTCGTCTCGATGCAGGTCATCGATGAGGATCAGTACACTTCGCAGGTCACCTATGGCGGCGGCAGCCGCACCCTGACGAGAAAGCAGATCGGCACGCGCTATGTCATCGCCGCGGTCCGGACGCTGGTCGACCCCGCCGATCCGAAGGATGTCCAGCAGGTCCATGCCTTGCAGGACGCCATCAAGGTCAGTCAGAAGGGCCCGGGCAAGTTCGAGACTCCGAATTGGGATCACGCCAGCCAGAAGAAGGTGCGTGACGCCCTGCTGGTGTTGGCCTCGACGCTGCCCGACGCCAACCGGATGTTCGGCACCAGGGCGCAGGTCGACCCGGTCCGCCGGGTGATCGGTGCGGCGTCGGCCTGGGGTGGCAATCCCGACAAGGAGGCCATCTACCTCAACATCACGCCGCCGAAGAATGACGGAACGACGCTCTACCGGCTGAGCGTCAAATCGGTTCCGGTCGACGGCTTCTGGTCGATCAGCCTCTACAATGCCGAAGGCTACTACGAGAAGAACCCGCAGAACGCCTATTCCCTCAACAACCTCACCGCGAAGAAGGGCGATGATGGCTCGGTCGCGGTGCAGTTCGGCGGCTGCGACGGCAAGATTCCGAACTGCCTGCCGATCATGAAGGGCTGGAACTACATGGTCCGGCTCTATCGTCCCCGTGCCGAAATCCGCAACGGCAGCTGGAGCTTCCCGCAGGCGCAACCCGTGCAGTGAGCTTGCGCCATGTCCGGTCTCGACATCTTCGCCTGGATCGTCCTGGTCGTGCTGGTCGCCAGCACGGTCTTCGTCATCGTCTTCATGGCGATGTGGCCGGGCATCATCGCCAGGCGCCGCAATCACCCCTGGGCCGAAGCCGTCGCCATCGGCGGCTGGGTCACGCTCTTCCTCGGCTTCGTGCTCTGGCCGGTCGTGCTGATCTGGGCCTATGTCGACGTGCCGGCGATCCCGATGCGCCGCTCAGGCGATGCGGGAGCTGCGCGATGATCGTTGTCCTGCTCAATCTCTACCTGGCCCTGCTCTTCATCCTGGTGAAGCTCAAGATCGTACCGTTCAACCTGTTCTGGAAGGTCTCGCCGGCTCTCGTCTTCCTGCTGTTGCTGATCGGTCTGTTCATCCCGATGGGCTGGGGCGCGCCGCAGGGGCCGGTGCTGGTCGTGCGCAACTCGGTCGCAATCGTGCCGGATGTCGCCGGCGAAGTGATCGAGGTGCCGGTCACGGCCAACACGCCGCTCAAGGCCGGCGACGTGCTGTTCAGGATCGATCCTGTGCCGTTCCAGTCGCAGGTCGACGCGATCGCGGCCCAGCTCGCCTTCCAGGAGACGAGGCTGGCTGAGATGACGCAGCTTCAAACCCGCGGGACCGGCCGGGCCTTCGACGTCGAGGAGCGGCAGGCTTCCGTCGACCAGCTCAGGGCTCAGCTCGTCGGCGCGAAGTGGAATCTGGAGAAGACGACGGTGCGTGCACCGGCCGACGGCTACGTCACCAATCTGGCGCTACGCAAGGGAGCGCGCGTGACCAACCTGCCGCTGGCGCCGGTGATGGCCTTCATCGACACCGCTGACACCATCCTCGGCGTCGAGATCAACCAGATCGACGCCCGCTATGTCGCAGCAGGCCAGCCGGTCGAGCTCGCCTTCAAATGGGCGCCGGGAACGGTGCAGACTGGCAAGGTCGAGAGCGTGCTCCAGGCCGTCGCGACCGGCCAGGTGCAGACCTCCGGCACCGCGGTCGCATCGAAAGCCGTGCAGGCTGCGCCCTTCGTCGTCCGGGTGAAGCTCGACGACGAAGCCTTCGCTCGCTCGCTGCCGGCCGGCAGCGCCGGCGATGCGGCGATCTTCACCGATCGCGTCAAGGTGGCGCATGTGATCCGCAAGGTGCTGCTGCGCCAGATCGCGATCACCAACTACGTCAATCCGTTCTGATATCTCCCTTTGTCTGCTCGAACGTCACGGTCGGTCGCCCCGGCCAGCTGACCCTCGCCCAGACAGCCCGAAGCCCGCTCCGACGGCGACGGCCCCTCCGGCGCGGCTGCTATCATCCGGCTCATTCGACGGTGATGCCGAAGGCGCGGATCAGCTCGGCCCATTTCCTGGCCTCCGTCTCGACGAACGCCGCCGCCTCGGCCGGGTTCATCTTCATCCCCGTCTCGTAGCCGAGGACGCTCAGCTGCTTGCGCACCTCGGCATCGGCCAGGATGTCGGCGATGGCGGCGTTGAGCTTGTCGACGATCTCAGGCGGGGTTCCCTTCGGCGCAAACCAGCTGTTCCAGGGCACCAGGTCGAAATCGCCGAGACCGGCCTCCGCCAGCGTCGGCACGTCGGGGAGCGAGGAGGCGCGGTTGTGGGAACTGACGGCGAGCCACCTGTCGCCCGCCATCGCCCAGAGCGGCTACGCCCAGGCCGGCAGCCTGATCGCAGGAAGCCTATGGGCGCCCACACCGTCGGGACATACGGCATCTGCCGTATTTCGGCGCAGAACCAGCTGATGCTTCGCGGCCGAACGCGATCGCGATCAGTCGGCGCCCGACACGTCCCCTCCAGCGCCGGTGGCCTGATGGATCGCAGTCCGCAGGCGCTCGGGCGCGACCGGCTTGTGCAGCACGATGCGGCTGGTCGCGGAGAGCTCGCGCAGACGCTCCGGCGAGGTGTCGCCGGTCACGATCAGCGCCGGTACGTGGCGGCCGAGATACCCGCTCAGCTGCTCGATCGCCTCGCTGCCGCTCATCCCGCCCGCGAGCCGGTAGTCGGCGATGATCAGATCGATAGGCGGCCCGCCGGCAGCCGCATGGCGGCTGCGGAGTTTCGCGACATCCTGCCCGGCGAACACCTCATGCCCCCAGGCGGCCAGCAGGATCGCAAGGCCGTCGAGAACCTGGGCATCGTCGTCCAGCGCCATGATGCGCAGCGTCGCCGACGGGGCCACCAAGGGCCCAGGCGCCGGATTCGGCCTGGCGGCGGAGGCGACGGGCACCCGCACCCAGAAGATCGAGCCACGACCGGGCACGGACTTCAGCCCGACCTTGTGCCCGAGCAGGTCGCCGAGACGCCGGACAATGGCGAGGCCGAGACCCAACCCCTGCTCGCGGTCACGCTGCGGATTGTCGAGCTGGGTGAACTCCTCGAACACGGCCTGGTGCTCTCCCGCCGGGATGCCCGGTCCGGCGTCGACCACCTGGATCTCCAGCGCATCGCGGCGACGCCGGCAGCCGATCAGGACGCGGCCGGCCGGCGCATAGCGCAGGGCGTTCGACAGGAAATTGTCGAGGATGCGCTTGAGCAGGATGGGATCGCTCTCGATCCAGGCATCGCAGGCGACAAGGCGCAGCGCGACGCCGCGCTCACGTGCCTGCGGCGCATATTCCTCGCCGAGGTTGCTTAGCACCCGCCGCAGATGGATCGGCCCCCGGCTGACCGGCACGAGGCCGGCATCGAGCCGCGACACGTCGACCAGCCCATGCAGCAGGCCGTCGAGCGAGACGAGCGCCGCCTCCAGCTTCCCGGCGATGCCCCTCGCCGCCGCGGCCGTGACATCGCCACGGCGGGCAAGTGTCGCAAGGCTCGCCGTGAACAGCGCGGCCGCATGGATCGGCTGGCGCAGGTCGTGGCTCGCCGCGGCGAGGAAGCGCGTCTTCGCCCGGTCCGCCGCCGTGGCCCGGTCGCGCTCGCGTTCGAGGCCCTCGACCAGGGCCAGGTTCTCGAAGCGCAGCGACACCGTCTCCCGCAGCGCCCGATAGGTGACGAGGCTGTAATAGAGATAGACGCCGAGCAGGCAGGCGGCGAAGCCGAGATAGACCGAATAGATCGCCTCCTCCTGCTGCAGGCAGCGCAGCACGAAAGGCAGCTGCATCGCGACCAGCAGGCCGGCATAGGCCGGCGGATAGGCCGAGAGCGACGGCACCGCCCCGCCCGACATGCCGGTCAGCACGATGCAGACGAAGGCGATCAGATGCGGCTGCTCGGGCACGAAGCCGATCCAGCCGATGGTGCCCCAGAGCAGGCTCGACAGGATCGAGAGCAGCGTGAAGCGATGCGCCCAGGCCAAAGGACCGGCCGCCGCGGCACTGCGCCTGAAATAGCTGCGGGAGACCAGGAGCCGTGCGCCGGTCAACACATAGATCGCACCGATCCAGGCCAGGAGCTGCTGGGCGGGCACTGCCTCGCGCAGCACGTAGGCGACCGGCCAGGGAATGACGAAGTTGGCGAGCAGGATCGCGCGCGACTGCCGGAAGAGCAGGTCGATCAGCCCGGCCTGTACGCGCTCCTCTCGCCCGGCGGGCGCCGGCGTTTCCATCATGCGTTCACCCGGGGTCTGCGATCCCGCCCTGCGACTACCCCGTGTGGATCGGCAGCGCGACAATCCCCGCGATGATTCGCCTCCGCTCTTCGCAAGTCCCGCCCGGAACGAGTCGATCCGGCCTTCGCATCGTCCTCGCGGACGACCATGCCCTGATCCGCGAGGGCCTGAAGCTGCTGATCGCGACGGAGGGCGAGCACGAGGTCGTCGGCGAGGCGGCGGATGGAGCGAGCCTGCTCCAACTGCTGGCGGCGACCGCGCCGGATCTTCTGGTGCTCGATCTCGGCATGCCGGGGCTGACCGGGCTGTCCTATGTCCGCGGCTTGCGCGAACGCTTTCCCCGGCTGCACATCCTGATCCTGACCGCCAACACCGACATGCGGACGGTGGAAGGAGCCCTCGCTGCCGGCGTCGCCGGATATCTCGTCAAGGGCGGCGATCTCGACGAGTTCTTCGCGGCGCTCGCGGCCCTGCAACGACGGGAAACCTATGTCAGCCCACCGCTGGGAGGTGTCCTGCAGCAGGGTGTGCCGCCGCTGGTCGCCGACGGCGGCCCGTTCGACGCACTCTCTCACGTCCCGCTCACCCGCCGGGAGCGCGAACTGCTCGTGCTGATCGCCGGGGGTGCAACGGCCCGCGAGGCCGCCGCGCAGCTCGGCATCAGCCCACTGACCGCGCGCAAGCACCGCGAGAATCTCATGCGCAAGCTCGATCTCCATAGCGCCGCGGAACTGGCGGCCTTCGCGGTTCGGCTCGGGCTTCCCGTGGGCTAGGGAATCGCGGCCGCGATCGCCAGCTTCGCAGGCTTCGGTCATCACGGACAATACGGCAGATATCGTAGTGCCCGGATCCCGGGACCGAGCGGTTAAGGACTTGCCTCTCATTCACGACGAGGATCGCCTCAGCGCCAGCCGCGGCGCCACAACACGAAGACGCCGCAGACGGCCAATTGGGCCGCGACCAGCAGATAGGGCCAGTCAAAGCTCGCCGTCCGGCTGGCGATGAAGGCGAAGATCAGCGGGCCACAGAACGAGCCGGTGAAGCCGAAGAGGTTCGCCGCGGAGGTGACGTCGCCGATCTGCGTGGGCGGCGCCAGCCGCGCCAGCTCGGCCATATAGACCCCGTTCCATCCCAGCGACGTCGCCCCGATGAAGGCGACCGAGCAATACAGGGCCCATGACGGCCCCGCCGCCGACCAGACGAGCAGGACGACCGCAGCGCTCGCGGCGAGCAGGAGCAGGCCCAGCAGGAGCAGGCCCCGGCGCCAGCGATCCGCCAGCCAGCCCAGGGCGATCCGCGAGACCGTGCTGGCGGCAAGCAGGACGGCCATGAAGTAGCCGGCCTCTGCCAGGCTCTTGCCGTGCTGCGTCACCAGATAGGTCGCGGTGAAGGCCTGGACGCTGGTCTGGGCGACCGAGAACGAGATGCCCATGCCGGTGATCAGGGGCAGGGACGGGTGCGAGCGGATGACTTCGGCCGCGCGGCGCAGGGCCGAGGGCGACAGGAACATCAGGGCCCAGCGCCGGTTTGCCGCCCCCCTCTCCACGTCGAGCCGCTTCTGGAACGGCTGAACCGCCAGCAGGCTGAGCAGGACGATGGCCGCGATCAGCCAGATCGTATGGGTAAAACCCAACGCGGCGACGGCCGGAGCCACCGAGAGGCCGGCGATCGTGCCACCAAGGGGAACACCGGCCTGCCGGATCGAGAAGATCAGATTGCGATGGGTGGGCGGCGCCGTGCGCATCAGCATCGTGCTGCCCGCCGGATTGTTCGGCGCGGTGCCGAGGCCGAGCACGAGCGCGCCGGCGAAGCCGAGAGCGGCAATCGGCTGCGACAACAGGATCAGGCCGAGGCACATCGCCGCCAGGCCGATCTGCAAGGTGCGGATCGGGCCGTGATGGTCGAGCATCGGGCCGCCGCAGGCCAGACACCAGCAGATGCCGATCGAGACGGCGGAGGAAACATAGCCGATGCTTTCCGGCGGCAGGTTCCAGCGCTGCGTCAGGATCGGGCCGAGGAGGGGAACGGCGGCTGCGGCGAAGGAGCTCACGACCTGCACGAGGAGCGTCGCGCTCAAGGCGCTCCCCCACAAAGGCAGCTTCAACGCGATCCCTCCCAGCGCCGTCGCCGAACCTCCCAGACAACGGACCGCCCTTCGGCGGCACCTTGCATGATCTCGGCTTATGCTGGTCTTCGGTGAATCCGCCGTTGCGGTCGAGGGCCAGGCACGCCTTGCCTGACCTGCAGGATTTGCATGCAAGCCCGCGAGCCCGAGCCGATGAAGCTCGGGCCCGCCGATCGGTGGGCAACAGAACCCGGCTTGCAGGCTCAGGCGGGCTCGCCGCCGTTCGGCTTAGCGGCAGGCTTGGCGGTCCTGCCTGCGGCGTCTCCGAGCGAGGCGGCGAGGAGCGCCTGCGTAGGATCGGCGCCCTTGAAGCCGGCCTGGGACAGGATCTCGTCGAGGATCGGCTTCTGCGCCGTGAAGCTCAGCAGCTGGCTGGAGAGATCGCCGATCGGGTTGCCGTTCGGCTCGCCAGAACCGCCGCCGAGCGCGCCACCAAGCCCGCCGGTGCTGAAGATGCGGATATCGGAGATCTTCTCGATCGGCTTCATCGCCTGCGCCAGCGCCAGCGGCACGATCTCGACGCGTGCCTTCGCCAGCTCGAAATCGATGATGTTGGCGGCGAGCGCGTTGCGCGCCTCGTTCTTGGCGCGCTCGGCCCGGGCTTGTGCCTCGCCGAGCTCGATCACACCGGTGGCGCGGATCTTGGCCGCCTCGGCTTCGGCTTCAGCCTGAATCTTCACGGCGGCGGCGAGGTCCTCGGCCGCCTGGCGCTCGGCTTCCGCCTTGACGGTCACGGCCGTCGCCTGCTGCTCGGCTTCCTTGCGGGCGTCGATCACGGCGATGCGCTTGGCGCGCTCGGCGATCTCGACGTCGCGGGCCGTGGTCACCTGCTCCTCGGCGGTGATGGCGCTGGCCTTGGCCGCGTCGGCCCTGGCCCGGGCGGCCTGCTCCTCCTCGGTCTTGTGGGCGACGGCGATGGCGGCCTCGATGCGGGCGGTCTCGGTGATCTTGCGCGCCTCGGCCTCGCGCTCGGCAATGCCGCGCTCGGCCGCGATCCGGGCGGATTCGCGGGCCTGGCGCGCCTCGGAATCGCGCTCGGCGATGCCGCGCTCGGTCTCCAGGCGGGCCGTCTCCTCGGCCAGGCGCGCCAGCTGCTCGGCCTTGGCCGCCTCGGCTCGGGTCTCGGCCGTCTTGTTGGCGATGTCGCGTTCCTGCGTCAGCTCGGCGTCGCGCTGCTCGCGCTCGATGGTCAGGCGCCGCAGCGAGGCCTCGCGATCCTTGGTGGCGATCTCGACCTCATTGTCCCTGACGATCTGGTTGCGCTCGCGTTTGCGTTCTTCGGTGATCTTGGTGAGCGCGGTCAGGCCCTCGGCGTCGAAGGTGTTGTTCGGGTTGAAGTGCTTGATGTCGGTCTGGTCGAGCCTTGTCAGCGAGACCGATTCCAGTTCGAGGCCGTTCGATTGCAGATCATGCGCCACGGCCGCCTGCACCGACTTCACGAATTCGGCGCGCTGCTCCTGGAGGTCGCGCAGCGACATGGTCGCGGCGACCGAGCGCAGGCCGTCGACGAACTTGGCCTCGACCAGCGCCTTGAGGGCGTCGGCGTCATTGGTGCGGTCGCCCAAGGTCTGGGCGGCGAGCGCGATGTTTTCCGCATCCGGCTTCACACGGACATAGAACTCGGCGGTGATGTCGGCTCGCATCCGGTCCTTGGTGATCAGCGACTCGTTCTCGGCGCGCTTGACCTCCAGGCGCAGCGTGCTGAGCGAGACCCAGGAATAGGAGTGGAAGATCGGCAGGATGACGGAGCCGCCGTCGAGCACAACCTTCTTGCCGCCGAGTCCGGTGCGGACATAGGCCTTGTCGCGCGTCGCCCGCGTGTAGAGCGACGTCATGATGATGCCGATGACGACGATCGCCACGACGATCACGCCGGCAATGATGCCTACGGAGAGAAAATCCATCTGATCAACCCTCTTTGCTGTCGACGGCGCCGAGTTCCCGCGGCGCGGGAATGGCTTGGAACAGACCATCCGAGCCGTCGACGATCACGACGAGGGCTCCGGTCTCGATGCGGTGGCCCGGCGCGGCCTGGGCGCGCAGGGTGTGGATGTTGTCGTGGCGATCCTTCACGCGGACCGCGCCGGGATTGCCCTGGTCGAGCGGCCCGATCGTGACGCTGCCGATGAGGCCGATGAAATCGGCCTGGCTCAGCGCATTGGTCTCGTCGCGCGGGATGACCTTGGCGATGCCGCGGCTGAGCCAGCGGGTCACGGGCAGGGAAGGCACCAGCGCCAGCGGCGCGGCCACGATGGCAGGCAGCGGGCGCAGGATGCCGGCCGCCAGCCCCTGGATGGCGAAGCCGAAGACGGCGAAGGTCGCGAGCAGGATGACGGCGAGCACCAGGATCGGCACCCCGCCGGCATTCAGCCAGGACATCCAGCCGCCGAGCAGGCCGGCCTCGTGACCGTCCGGGCCGTGATGGCCGATACTGTCGTCGAGCAGGCCGGAGGCCGATAGCCCGAGCACGACCGAGACCAGCTCGACCAGCCCGAGCCCGACCACCACCAGAAGCGCCACCCAGAAGGGCGCGGTGCCCGGCTGGATGATCCCGTCCATCAGCGCTGGCCTTCGCGGAAGGCCTTGAGCCGCGCCTCGATCTCGTCCTCGCGCTGGATCCGGCCGAGTTCCTCGACCTCAGCCGAGCCGTGGACCGGCTTGGCCGGGACGCCCGTCACCCGCTCTACGGCCGAAAGCGCGGCGGCGAGGCGCTGGTCGTTGCGCTGCGAGGGCGTCGCCGCGGCGGGGGCAGCCCGCTCGGCGCGCTTGGCGTCGTCGAGCCGCTTCATCGCATCGGCGCGAGCCGAGGCAATGCTGCGCAAGGTCGCTTCGGTCTCGGCGGTTTCGCCGGCATTCTCGGCGATCGCCTTGGCGAGGGCGGTGCGCTGCGCTTCGAGGTCGATCTGCACGCCGGTCGCCGCCCGGGCGAGGTCCTCGCGGCCCTTCTCCAGCCCGGTCCGGATCTTCGCATCGAGGTCGCGGATCTCGGCGTCGAGATCCTCCGCCTTGCTTTTCAGGCGATGGCCGGCCGCGATCGCAACGCCGAGCGCCGCCCTGGCCTCTTCGGCGATCTTCTCGATCTCGCGCACGGCCTGCTGGGCGATGGCGGTGGGATTGGCCCCCTCCGCGGCATCGACCGCATTGTTGACGACGCCGGCGATGACGCGCCCGAGGCGGGCGAGGATACCTTCATTGGACATGGTGGTCTCCTTCTGGGAATGGAGGCCGGCCTGGACACCGACGAGGACGTTGATCGACGCTCCGCTGAAGCACAAACGGGCTTCGGCAAAATCATCCCAGCCGCCGCGATAGCCATCCACCGAATAGGGGATGACGACGCGGCCACCGACAGTGGCGATGCTCAGGCTGTCCGGGCCCTTGACCGAGAACAGCTTGGAATCGAGCGGGATGTCGTCGATCGGGGCGCCGACCGTGCGTTTGCTGTGGTCGCGCAAGGCGAGCGTCGCCATGCGCGAAGGCAGGCCGGTGCGGGCGCGGATTTCCTCATAGGCTTCCTCGTGAAGCGCGACGAGATTGGCGCCCTTGGTGCCGTCGAGGATCGCCATGGCCTGACGATAGGCGATGAGCGTTCCATGGAGCGCCTCGCGGTCCTCGGGGGATGGCGACAGAACCAGCGCCATCGTGGTGTGCGGCTTTCCGACCATGTCGATAATATAAAGCACTTCTTTAGTGCTTTCAAGACCTGACGGTTGCGCTGCCTTGGAACACTCTACTGCCGGTTACCGCACGGAGCTCCTCGGGCAAGGAGCCCGTGCGGCAAGGCATCGTCACACAGCCAAAGCTGTCAGCAGGCGCGCGCGATCGGCTTCGTCCTCGGCGTCGCCGCTGAGCACGATCCGCCCACGCTCGATCACGACGAAGCGGTCGGTGACCGACAGCGCCTCATGCACGTTCTGCTCGACCAGAAGCACGATGCAGCCGCGCTCGCACAATTCACGCACGATGGCGAAGACCTCGGCGACGATCATCGGCGCCAGCCCCTCGCTGGGCTCGTCGACCAGCACGAGCTTGGGCTCGCCGACCAGCACACGCGCCATGGCAAGCATCTGCTGCTCGCCGCCCGACAATGTCGTCCCGAGCTGGCGACGCCGCTCGCCGAGGCGGGGGAAGCGGTCGTAGATCTGGTCGATGGCGGCGCGCTCGGCTTTGGCGGCCCGGCCCCGCACCTGCAGCAGGCCGAGCTGCAGGTTCTCCTCGACGGTGAGGCCGGGGAAGATGCGCCTGTCTTCCGGCACCAGCCCGACGCCGGAGAGGCAGATCCGGTCGGGCGCGAGCCCGTTCAGGGAGTACCCGCCGAGCGTGATCGCACCCTCGCTCGGCCTGACCCAGCCGGCGATCGTCTTGAGCAGCGTCGTCTTGCCGACGCCGTTGCGGCCGAAGATGCCAATCACCTCGCCGGGCGCCGCCGAAAGGTCGATGCCCTGGATGACATGGCTCAGGCCGTAATGGCTGTGCAGTCCGTTGATCGCGAGCATGTCAGTGATGTCCGAAATAGGCGGCCTGCACGGCTGGGTCGGCCCGCACCACGGCGGGAGGTCCCTCGGCGAGCTTGCGGCCCTGATGCATGACGACGACATGGTCCGAGAGGTCCATGACGAGCCCGATATCGTGCTCGATCAGCAGCACGCTGACGTCGCGACTGAGCTCGCGCACGAGCTTGGCGGTATCGGCCGTGTCGGCATGGCTCATGCCCTGCGTCGGCTCGTCGAGCAGCAGGATCTTCGGCTCCGACGCCAGGCAGACAGCGATCTCGAGCCGGCGCTGGTCGCCATGCGAGAGATTGCCGGCAAGCTCGTCGCGCTTGTGGCCGAGCTGGAAACGCTCGAGCATCTCGCCGGTCTTGGCGAGCGCCCGGGTCGAGCGGCCAAGCGGCAGGAAGGCGCGCGCCTTCGGCTCCAGCACCTGCGCCGCCATGCGCAGGTTTTCCGCCACCGTCAGCTCGAAGAACAGGTTGGTGATCTGGAACGAGCGCGACAGCCCGGCCGCCTTGGTGCGCGCCGGCGAGGCGCCGGTCATGTCGACGCCGTCGATCAGGAGCTGGCCGGATCTCGGCTTGAGCGCCCCGCTGATCAGGTTGAACAGCGTCGACTTGCCGGCGCCGTTCGGCCCGATCACCGTGGTGATCCGGTTGCGCTCTGCGCTGAAGCTGACCCGGTCGACCGCCTTCAGGCCGCCGAAGGCGATGCCGAGATCGCGGGTTTCGAGGACGGGACCGGTCATGGCTTGGCACTCCCCGCTTCGAGCCGGGCCGGGGCGAAGGACGGCGCGGCCGGCTCTTGCGCACCGGCGAGCAGGCGTTCCTCGATGCGCGGCCGGATGAAGCCGACCAGCCCCTTGGGCAGGAACATCACGCAGACCATGAAGATCAGGCCGATTACGATGAGATGGTGCTCGGTCCAGCTGCCGATGATCGACTTCAGCAGGACGAGCAGCACCGAGCCGTAGATCGCGCCGATCAGGGTGCCGACGCCGCCGAGGATGACCGAGATCACCGCATTGCCGGACGTCGCGAAGAACATCAGCTCCGGCGAGACGAAGCCGCGCAGCATCGGATAGAGCGCGCCCGAGAGCCCGGCGATCAGCCCGGCCAGGACATAGGAGAACATCCGCGCCCGCCAGACCGAATAGCCGAGGAAGGGTACGCGCTTCTCATTGGCCTTGAGCGCGGTTAGCACCCGCCCGAACGGCGTGTCGAGCAGATAGGCGGTGAGCCCGTACAGGCCCATGATGATCGTAAGCACGATCAGGAAGAAGCCGACAGGATTGCCGGCCGAGATCGAAACCGGGCCGAAGCCGATCTTGATGACGGGAATGCCGATCATGCCGTCGGAGGCGCCGAGCTCGCGGGTGTTGTAGACGACCTTGGCGACGACCTGCGCCAGGCCGAAGGTGATCAGCGCAAAATAGACGCCGCGCACCCGGTTGGCGATCAGGCCGCCGATGATCGAGGCGACGAGCGTCGCCCCGCCCGCCACCGCCATGGCGAGCCAGAAGGACGGCACCTTCAGCAGGGTCAGCGCCGAGACATAGGCGCCGATGCCGAAATAGAGCGCCTGCCCGAGCGAGAGCGCGCCGGAATAGCCGAGCAGCAGGTCGACCGAAAGCGCGAGCCCGGCGAAGATCAGCGCCTCCGTGCCGAGGCGCAGATAGAAGGTGTCGCCGCTGGCGGCACCGATCGCCGCGAGCGCGAGCGCCGCCGCGACGAAGACAAGGGCGAGCAGATGGCTCGCACGCATCGACAAAGTCAGCCGGTCACGCATGGCCGAGCCTCCCGAACAGGCCCTGTGGGCGGAAAACGAGGAAGGCGACCATGGTCCCGAACACGATCGGATCGGTCCAGACCGGCGAAATCACCAGGCTGGCCAGCGCCTGGACCTGCGTCAGCAGCAGGCCGGCGACGACCGCGCCCCAGATCGAGCCCATGCCGCCGACGATGACGACGGTGAAGGCGAGCAGGATGAAGTCGCGCCCCATGGTCGGGAAGACCGAATAGATCGGCGCGAGCAGGACGCCGGCGAGACCGGCGAGCGCGACACCAAAGGCAAATGTGCCCGCATAGACCAGCGCCACCGGCACGCCGAGCGAGGCCGCCATGTTGCGGTCGAAGGCGGCCGCGCGCACCATCGCGCCGAGACGGGTGCGGTAGACAACATAGGCGACGGCGCTGACGATCGCCGCGCCGACCACGATCAGGAAGAGCCGGTAGTTCGGCACGATGATGCCGGCGAGCTCGGTCGCGCCCGGGATCGGCGTCGGCGGGCGCTGGGTGTTGGGCCCGAAGGCGACCTTGAGCAGGTCCTCGACCACGAGCGCCAGGCCGAAGGTGACGAGCAGCGTGGTGACGTGCCGATCCCGGCTGTCGAAGACCGGCCGGATCAGCAGCCGCTCGGCCGCCATGCCGAGCGGCACCATCAGGACCGGCACTAGCACGAGCAGGAACCAGAAGCTGATCCCGGCCGCGCCCAGAGCCAGGGCCGCATAGGCGCCGATGGCGTAGAACTCGCCATGGCTCATGTTGATGACGTCGAGCATGCCGAAGATGATCGTCAGACCGAGGGCGACCAGCACCACGGCGACCCCGAGCGCGAGCCCGTTGACGACCTGCGGCGCCAGCACGAATTGGAGGTAGTCGAGGGCATTCATGTCATGTGCTTTCGCGAGGGCCGTGTGACCCCTCCCGTGTGAAGGGAGGAGTCGGCGCCTGTCCTCAGAACCGGGTGCAGGCGTCGGGGCCGATCGCCTTGTCGGCATCGACCTTGTCGATGATGTCGAACTTGCCCTTGGCGACGCGCACCACATACATCGGCTGCATCGCCTGGTGGTCGCCGGCGCGGATCGTCTTGGCGCCCTGTGGGGTCTGCCAGCTCAGCCCGCGCAAGGCTTCGCGCACCTTGTCGGTCTCGGTCGAGCCGGCCTTCTCGACGGCGGCCTTGTAAGCGAAGAGCAGGCCGTAGCTGTCGGCGCCGTAGAGGTCGGGATCGGCCTTGTTGGCGGCGCGGAAGGCCGCGACGAAGGCCTTGTTCTCGGGCGTGTCGATCTGCGGGGAATAGCCGACGCCGGTGGCGAAACCCTCGGCCGCCTGGCCGATCGCGCCGATGTTCTGCGAGGTCACGGTGCCTGAGGCGCCGACGACCTGCAGGTTGGTGAGCAGACCGAAATCCTGGAGCTGGGTCAGCAGCCTGACCGTGTCGTTGCCAGCGACGGAGGTATAGAGCACCTGCGGACGCGAAGCGCGAATCTGGCCGAAATACTGGGTGTAGTCCTTGGAATCGAGCGGCGCGAACACCTCGCCGCCAGTCGGCGCGCCGGATTTCTCGGCGCTGCTCTTGAAGGCGGCGACGGTCGAGCGGCCCATCTCGTAGTCGGGGCCGAGATAATAGACCTTGGCCTTCGGCTTCTCCTTGGCGAGCCAGGCGGCGAGCGCGACCGATTGCTGCTCGGCGCGCGCATTCACGCGGAACATGTTCGGCGAGCACTTGTCGGTGGTGATCGAGTCGGCGAAGGAGACCGTCGTCGCCGCGAGCTTGGCGTTGCGTTCGGCCAGCTGGGCGACGGCGAGCGTCGAGCCGGAATTGACCGTGCCGGCGAGGAAGTCGACCTTCTCGACCTGGAACAGCTTCTCGGCCTTCTGCACCGCGACGGCGGGGTTGGCCTCCTCGTCCTCGACGATCAGCGCGACCTGCCGTCCGGCGATGCCGCCGGCGGCATTGATCTCCTTGGCGGCGAGCTCCAGCCCCCAGCGGACCTGCTGGCCGATCGGGGTGTAGGTGCCCGACAGCGGCGTGACGACGCCGATCTTGATCGGGCCAGTTTGGGCGAGCGCGCCGCCGGTGAGCGCCGTCGCGGCGAGCAGCCCGGCGACGGCAGCAAGATATCCGGTCGTCTTCATGGTCGTTCCCTCGGTTCTGGTTGTTGTTCTGCGATGTTGGCTTGGCGGACCCGCGCGAGGCGTTGCTCGCGCAGGTCTTTTGCCGGCTCAGTGACCGGTGAACTTCGGTGCGCGCTTGGCATGGAAGGCCTCGACGCCCTCGCGGAAATCGTCGGACTGGCGCAGGCGGCTGTAGCAATGCCCCTCCAGCTCGATCGCGATCGCCAGCGTCGAGTCCTCGGTGTCGTTGAGCAGCTTCTTGGCGGTGCGCTGGGCGATCGGCGAGAAGGAGCGCAGCTCGTCGACGAGCCGGTCGGTCGCGGCCTCGAGCTCGCCGTCCGGCACGCATTCGGTGGCGATGCCCCAGTCGAGCGCCTGTTGGCCCGAAATGCGCTTGGAACGCATCACGATGTCCTTGGTCCGGGTGATGCCGACGATCTTCTGCAGGCGAGCCGAGCCGCCCGAACCGGGGATCTGCCCGAGCTTCTGCTCCGGCAGGGCGTATTGGCAGGTCTCCGAGACGACGCGGAAATCGCAGGCGAGCGAGATCTCGAAGCCGACGCCGAAGGTGTAGCCGCGATTGGCGACGATCACCGGCTTGGAGCAGCGCGCCGGGGCGGCGATGTTCCAGGCGAGCTTCGAGACATGCTCCGGCGAGGCCTCCAGGAAGCCCTTGATGTAGCCGCCGGAGGAGAAATGCTCGCCCACCGCACGCAGCACGATGATGCGCACGCGGTCGTCTTCGTCGAGCGCCTCGAACACCTTGCGCAGCTGGTCGCGCTGGGCCATCGCGACCGTGTTCATCGGCGGCCGGTCGAGGATGATGTCGGCCCGCTCGCGGGCGGGATCGATCTCGACGCGGAAGCCGTCGAGTCCGGTAAGGCTGGTATGGATCGGTGTGACTGCGTTCATGGCTGTAGCTCTCGGTTGCAGGGTTGGGATCATTCGGCGGCGAGATCGGGTCGCTCGGGCTCGTACTCACCGGCGACGAGCTGGCGGCGCAGCAGCTTGCCGACCGGCGATTTCGGGATCGCCTTGACGAATTCGTAGCGGCGCGGACGCTTGAAATTGGCGAGGCCGGAGACCTTGCAGTGCCGGTCGAGCTCCTCGGCGGTCACGGCCGAGGCGCGTTGCACGAAGGCGACGACGATCTTGCCCCAGCGCTCGTCCGGCAGGCCGACCACCGCGACTTCCGACACGGCCGGGTGCAGCGACAGGCAGCTCTCGATATCGACCGGCGAGACGTTCTCGCCGCCGGTGATGATCATGTCGTCGACGCGGCCGGTGACGAAGAGGTCGCCGTCCCCGTCGAAATAGCCGGTGTCGCCGGTGAAGTACCAACCGTCGCGCAGCGACTTGGCGTCGGCCTCGGGCCTGCGCCAGTAGCCTTCGAAGGCCTCGTCGCTGGCGGCGAGCGCGATGATCTCGCCTTCCTCGCCGGGCCGGGCCAGCTCCGCGGGCGAGGCCGCGCCAAGCCGGACTACGCGGATGAGCTGGTTGAGCCCCGCCTTGCCGGCGCAGCCCGGCTTCGCCGCTGCGTTCTGGTCGATGGTGAAGGTGTAGATCTCCGACGAGCCATAGTGGTTGACGAAGAGCTCGGGCCTGAAAGCCTCGGTCAGCTTGCCGAGCAGCCCGTCTGTCATCGGCGCACCGGCGAAGCCGAGCTTGCGCACTGAGGAGATGTCGCTTTCAGCAAAGCGCGGGTGATGGACGACGTCGTGATAGAGCGTCGGCACGAGATAGAGATTGCTGACGCGCTCGGCCTCGATCAGCTCCAGCGCCCGCGCCGCATCGAAGCGCGGCAGGCAGACGAAGGTGCCGCCGATCAGCGACATTGCCAGCAGCGAGCGCACCCCCATCGTGTGATAGAGCGGCATGACGCCAAGCGTGCATTCGCCGCTGCCGTAGAGATTCTGCGCGACATGGGCGAGCGCGGCCATGCGCTCGGCCCGGTGCCGGCGCGGCACGCCCTTCGGCTTGGCCGTGGTGCCGGAGGTGTAGAGCATCAGCGACCAGTCTTCGGCCGCAGCACGAGGCGCCCCGGTCGGCGCCTCCTTGGCGATCATCTCGCTGAAGCTGAGATCAGCGGGCCCGGCATCGCTGCCGACCCCGATCCGCGGCAGGTCCGCGGCGAGCGCGCTCTCGGCCATGGCAGCGGCGGAGACGGCTTCGAAAGCGATCGCTTTGGCGCCGGCATTCTCCAGCACAAAGTCGATCTCGTCCGGCTTCGCCCGCCAGTTGATCGGAGTCATGATCAGCCCGGCGAACTGGCAGGCCCAGTGCAGGCTCGCCGCTTCCCAGCGGTTCTGCATGATGGTGACAAAATGGTCGCCCGGCTTGAGCCCGATGCCGTCGAAGGCGGCGACGATCGAGGAGATCCGCGCCAGCCATTGCGCATAGCTCAGGCGGACCTCGCCATCGACGATGGCGAGCGCATTCGGAGCGCGGGCCACGCTGGCGGTGAAGCTGGTCCCGAGGTCAAACATCGAGGGATTCCGCGGCGATGGTCTGGACAATGGTCTGGGATTCCCGGCGCAGCTGAGCAGCGGCCTCGCGCGCGGCGGCGATGATCGGGGTGTAGCCGGTGCAGCGGCAGAGATGCCCGCCGACGACCTCGCGCAGCTCCTGCTCGCTCGGCTCCGGCTGCTCGCGCAGGAAAGCGTCGAGCGAGATCAGGATGCCGGCGGTGCAGAAGCCGCATTGCAGCGCATGATGGCGCCGGAAGGCGGCTTGCAGCACCGAAAGGCGATCCTGCGCCGGCGCCAGCCCCTCGACAGTGGTGACCTCCTGGCCTTCGAGCTGAACGGCGAGCGTCAGGCAGGCGCGGGCCGGCGCCCCGCCGATCAGGATGGTGCAGGCGCCGCAGACGCCGTGCTCGCAACCGACATGGGTGCCGGTCGCGCCGATCCCATGGCGCAGTGCATCGGTTGCGAGCAAGCGCGGCTCGGCTTCGACCGAGACGGGCTTGCCGTTCAGCGTGAAGCCGATGGTATGGCGGCTGGCGGCGCTCAGGCGAGGCATCGGCCGGCCTCCTCGATCGTGCTGCGGCCGAGCGTGCGGACGAGGTCGCGGCGCAGCCTGGCGCTGGCGTGCAGGTCCTCGCGCGCGTCGAGCTCCCAGGCGAAGGCGTTGAGCGCGTCGTCCAGCGCCGAACCGTCCAGGCGCGGCCAGCTCCGGCGCTCCGGCTTGTCGGCGACGCCGGCGACGGCGAGATGGATCTGCCCCGCCTCGACCATCGCCGCGCAGCCGACGATGGCGAAGTCGCCATGCCGGCGCGCCACCTCCCTGAAGGCATAGCCAGTGCCGGCTCGGGCCGCCGGGAAGGCGACGGCCTCGATCAGCTCGTCATCGGCCTTCTCGGTCACCATCATGCCGGCGAAGAAGTCAGCGGCCTTGAGCACCCGGCGTTTGCGGCGCGAGCGCAGCCGGATCTCGCCATCGAGCGCGACCAAGCAAAGTGGAATCTCGGCGCTGGGATCGGCGTGGGCGACCGAGCCGCAGACCGTACCGCGCGCCCGGGTCTGGTAGTGGCCGAGCCAGGGCAAGGCGGCGGCCAGCAGCGGCTGCTCGCTGGCAAGGCCCGACCGCTTCAACAGCGCCGCTTGTCGGACGCCGGCCGGCACGACGATCATCTCGCCCTCGCGCCGGACTTCACCGAGACCAGCAACCCCCATGATGTCGACGAGCAGAGCGGGCTTGGCGAGCCGCATGTTCAGCATCGGCAATAGCGACTGGCCACCGGCGATGATGCGCGCCTCGGAGCCATGCTCGGCAAGCGCTGCCAGGGCCTCGTCGAGGTTGCCAGCACGCAGATAGTCGAAGGGCGCGGGCTTCATGCGCGCCTCCCGAACAGGCGGGCGAGCAGGCCAGGCTTGCCCGGAGACGCCTTGCGCGCCAGCGCCGCGAAGAACTGGCCGATGATCGCCTTGGCGGCGCCGTCGAGCAGGCGCCCGCCGATCGCCGCGACCTTGCCGCCGACGGCGGCCTCATAAGCGTAGCCGATCACGGTGCCACCAGCGCCATCAGGCGTCAGCGTCACGCGGCCGGAGCCGCCACCGGTGCCGAGCGCACCGGAGACTGAGCCGGTCAACGTCGCGGCCTTGGGCTCGTCGAGATCGGAGAGCCTGATCTCGGCCTTGTAGCGCCCCTTCACCGGGCCGACGCCGAGCGTGACATCGGCCTTGAAATGCATCTCGGAAAGCTTCTGCACGCCATGGCAGCCGGGGATGATCGAGGCCAGCGTGTCGACGTCGAGCAGCATCGCCCATATCGCCTCGGGTGCCGCGGCGACCCTGGCCTCGCCCTCGCCACGCAGGCTGCGATCGCCTGGCCTGGCGGTAGGCGCCACCGCGCGGCTCATCGCCGGCTGGGCCGTTTCCGGCCCGACGGCGAGTGCTGCGAGCCTGGCCGGGGTCAGCGGCAGGTTGATATCGGAGACGCTGAGGGCGTCGGCGATCGCATTCGCCAGGCAGACCGGCGTCGACATGCAATTGCCCTCGCCGACGCCCTTGGTGCCGAGCGGCGTGAAGGGCGACGGCGTCTCGATGTGCAGGATCTCGATGTCCGGCGTCTCGGTCGCGGTCGGCAGCAGATAGTCGGCGAAGGTGCCGGTCAGGAAGGCGCCGTCCTCGGCATAGGCGAGCTCCTCGTAGAAGGTCGCGCCAACAGCCTGGGCGAAGCCGCCGCGGATCTGGCCCTCGACCATGCCAGGATGCAGCACCCGCCCGCAGTCATGCATGGTGACATAGCGGTCGATCCGCGCCTTGCCATCAGCCGGATCGACCTCGACGCCGGCCATGTCGAAGATGAAGCCATGGCAGAGCGAGGAGTTGATTTCGTCGGCCTCGCTCGGCGCCGTCAGCTGCGGCGGCGTCCAGAAGGCGGTCTCGCGAATGGTCTGGT
This sequence comes from Allobosea sp. GW821-FHT03A12, assembly GCF_058986765.1. NCBI lineage: Bacteria > Pseudomonadati > Pseudomonadota > Alphaproteobacteria > Hyphomicrobiales > Alloboseaceae > Allobosea > Allobosea sp. GW821-FHT03A12. The sequence continues at coordinate 226,261 of NZ_JBYSVZ010000001.1, read as the reverse complement.
CGACGCCCTCAGGCAGCAGCGCCGGCGACCAATGGCAGAGCGCCGCGATCCGCCCGAACGGGATGGTCTTGTCGGGGTTGCCCTTGGCGAAGACCGCACCGCCCGCGAGGCCGATCTGCCTGGCTTCAGCCTTAAGCTGGTCCGCGGCGATCAAGGCGAGCTTGTCGCGCAGGCGGGTCGCGGCGAGATGGGCCGCGCCGGCGACCGCCGCAGCGAAGCGGCTGGAATAGTTGCCCGAGGCGATCGACCAGGCATCCTTGCCCGTATCGAGATCGGCCACAACCCTGATGTCGCGATGCGGCAGGCCGAAGACGTCGGCGACGACCTGTGCCAGCACGGTGCGATGGCCCTGGCCCTGCGGCGTCGAGGCGACATGGACGCTGACCGAGCCGACCGGATCGATCGAGACCGTCGCCGTCGCCTGCGCGCCGTTCTTCGGCCCGGCCTTGCGCCGCTCCTCGGCGGTCAGCACCGTGGTGATGTAGCCCATATTGGAGACGCTGGGCTCGACCGCCGCGGCAAAGCCGATGCCGTAGCGCCGCCCGGCGGCTCGCGCTGCGTCGCGGCGCTGTTCGAGCTCGGCGAGGCGGCCGGCGACCGCCAACTCGACCGCCGCCTGATAGTCGCCGGAATCGTAGAGCGCGCCGGTCGCGGTGCGATAGGGAAAGGCGCCGGCCGGGATCAGGTTCCGGCGGATGACGTCGAGCGGATCGAGCTGCAGTTCGACGGCGATGCGCTGCATCAACCGCTCCAGCGCGAAATAGACCTGCGGGCCGCCGAAGCCACGCACCAGCCCGGTCGGCGCCTTGTTGGTCAGGACGACGCGGTTGCGCATCGCGACATGCCGAATGTCGTAGGCGCCGGTCATGTTGCCGTGCATCCGGTAGAGCGTCGCCGGCTCCGGCGCACGCGGATAGGCGCCGCAATCCTCGATCTGGTCCCAGTCGAGCGCGCTGATCCGCCCCTCGCTGGAGACGGCCGCCTTCAGCGTGGTAACGCGGTTGGTCGCCGCCACCGCCGCGCCGAGATGCTCGAGCCGGTCCTCGATCCATTTCACCGGCCGCCCGGCGATCCGCGCGGCGACCCCGATCAGGACGGCATAGGGCGCGACGCCCTGCTTGACGCCGAAGCTGCCGCCGGAGTCTGGCGGCATCCGTAAACGCAGGCGATTGCCGGGCACCTTCAGCGCGCGCGCCAGCACGGTGTGGATGCTGAACGGGCCCTGGAAATTGGCGAGGATGTCGTAGACGTCCTCATGCGGATCGTACTCGGCGACGACGCCGAAGGTCTCCATCGGCGAGCCGGTATTGCGCGGATAGGCGATGCTGACCGAGACGATGCGGGCGGCAGCAGTGAAGGCCGCGGCGGGCTCGCCATAGCGGAAGCGCCGGTCGCTGACGAGGTTGGCGCCGGCCTTCTCGTGCAGGACGGGCGCGCTCTCGCTCATGCTGGCGACGGGATCGACGACCGCCTTCAGCGGCCGGTAGGTTACCTCGATCGCGTCGAGCGCATCCTCGGCGAGATAGCGGTTCTCTGCCACCGCGATCGCGACGGGTTCGCCGACATAACGCACGCGCTCGACGGCCATCGGCCAGTTCTCGGTGGCGATCTTCAGCCCGGCGACCATTGGCGTGGTCAGCTTGGCAAGGTCGCGGCCGGTGACGATCGCCACCACGCCCGGCAGCGTGGCGGCGGCTGCGATCTCGATCGAGAGGATGTCGGCATGGGCGTGCGGCGAGCGCAGGATCGCGGCGTGCAGCGTGCCCGGCCTGGTGCCGAGATCATCGATAAAGCGCCCGCGACCGGTCAGCAGGGCGGCGTCCTCGACGCGCTCCACGGACTGACCCGTCCACGAAATGGTTTCAGCCTTCACCAGCGTTCGGCTCCCATGAGGCGCTCTTACGGAGGCGCCTCATGGGAAGGTTCGGTCATCAGCCGGCTGGGTTCGATCCCGCCCAGTCTCGCGACTTACCGAATAGTCTCAAATTCGAAGGATCGGCCCGATCAGACCACTATCGGCCGAGGCGCGCCACGTTGCGGAACTCGCTCGGCGCCACCGAGCAATGGTCGCGGAAGAAGCGGGTGAAGTGGGCGGGCGCGCTGAAGCCGAGCCGGTCGCCGATCGCGCTGAAGCTCTCATCGCCATCGACGACGGCGCCAACCGCGAGCTCGACCTTCAGCACATTGAGAAAGACATGCGGCGTCACGCCGGTCGAGCTCTCGAACATTCGGAAGAAATGCGCCCGCGACAGGCCGGCCTCGCTGGCCAGCCGCTCGATCGAGAGCGGGGCGGCGGGGTCGGAGCGCATCAGCGAGATCGCCCGGCGCACCCGGAAGTCGACTGCGCTCGAACGCGCGATCTCGCGCAACGAGGCACCGATCGAGCGCCAGGGCGTGAACCGTTCGATCACGGCAATCATCAGCTCGGAGAGCAGCTCCTCCTGGCGGCGGCTGGCGCCGGGCTCGTGCACCATCTCCGCGGCGAGGTCGAGCGCGGTCTGGCGGATATGGGCGCTGACTTCGCCGGCGGAGTGCTCGAAGAAGCCGGGCGAGCCGCTCGCCGCCCAGTTCGGCCGGAAGCTGCGCAGCCACTCCGGCTCGATATAGAGCGCCAGGATCAGGGCGTTCTTGCGCGAGGGATCATGGACATAGGCATGCGTCTCCCAGGCATTGACCAGCACTGCGAGATCATCGGTCAGCGGCGCGACATGGTCCCCGACCAGGAACTGCGTGTCGTCGCCATCGACCTTGAGCAGGACATGGCAATGCGGATGCGCGTGCCGGACGAGGCTGCGATCCATGTCGAGCAGCGCCACCCGGCCGAAAGCTCCGTGCGCGATGCGCAGGGCATCCGACATGCCGTTTCCTCACCCGGTATCGTGTTGTCGCGGCGGCCAGCCGCCTGAACGACGATATTGGACGGCCGGCAAACGTCTTTCAAGGCGGCCCGGGTTGGCCGCTTTGTCGCGGGTGCCGCAGACTTCAGACCCAGCCGCCGTCGACGACATAATGCTGGTTGGTGCAGGCGCCCGCTTCTTCCGAGGCAAAGAACAGGGTCGCGCGCGCGATGTCTTCCGGCACCAGCCGGCGCTTCAGGCATTGGCGCCGCATCAACTCCGCCTCGCTTTCCGGCGTCAGCCAGAGGTCGATCTGGCGCTGCGTCATGATCCAGCCAGGTGCGATCGCGTTGACGCGGATATTGTGCTCGCCGAAATCGCGCGCCAGCGAGCGCGTCAGCCCGAGCACGGCCGATTTCGCCGCCGTATAAGCCGCCATGCCGCCCTGCCCGATCATCCAGGAGGTCGAGCCGAAATTGACGATGGTGCCGCCCTTCCTGGCGATCATGTCGGGCAGCACCGCCTGCGCCGCGAAGAACTGATGCTTCAGGTTCACCGCCATGCGCTCGTCCCAGTATTCGGGCGTGACCGCCAGCGTGTCATGGCGCTCATCATGCGCGGCGTTGTTGATCAGGATGTCGACAGGTCCGAGCGCAGCCCGGATCGCGACGATCGCCTGGCGCAGCGCGGCGATGTCGGTCAGGTCGGCGTGCTCGAAATGCAGGCTCGCCCCGTCGGCGGCGAGCTCTGCCGCGATCATGCGGGACTCCGCGTCCTTGCGATCGATGAAGCCAACCTTCGCGCCCTGCCGGACGAAGGCGCGCACGATCGCCTCGCCGATGCCCGAGCCCCCGCCGGTGACCAGCACCACCTTGCCCGCAAGATCCGGATAAATCGCACCCGCCAAGACTGCCTCCCTCACCATTGCCGCAGATGGGCCGCGGCGCTCGGATTCGAATAGCATCAGTTTTTGAGTTGCGCACCTCAAATTCTGAGGTTACGGTTTGCCCCATCAACGGCCCGCCAGCGGCCGAAACCCGGGAGGACCTCATGGCTCGTTTCAAAGGCCTGCTCGTCGGCGCCATCGCCCTCGCCTTCAACGCAGGTTCGGCCTTCGCCCAGACCACGGTCAAATGGCTGCACATCGAGGCCAATCCCGTCGTGGTGAAGATCTGGGAGGAGGTCGCGCGCGAGTTCGAGGCGAAGAACCCCGGCGTCAAGGTCGAGATGCAGTATCTCGAAAACGAGGCCTACAAGGCCAAGGCGCCGACCCTGCTGCAGTCCAGGGACAGGCCGCACATCATCTACAGCTGGGCCGGCGGCGTGCTGAAGTCGCAGGTCGAGGCCGGCGTCCTCGAGGACCTCACCCCGGCCATGCAGGGCTACAAGGACAATCTCTCCCAGAGCGCGGTCGACGCCTTCACGATCGACGGCAAGATCTACGGCGTGCCCTATGGCGTCTCGCAGGTCGGCTTCATGGCCAACAAGGACCTGCTGGCGAAAGCCGGCGTCGATGCCGGCAAGATCACAGGCTATGACGACTTCCTCGACGCGGTGAAGAAGCTCAAGGCCGCCGGCATCACGCCATTGGCGGTCGGCGGTGCCGACAAATGGCCGGTGCATTTCTACTGGACGCATCTGGCCGTTCGGCTTGGCGGCAAGGCTGCGATGCAGGCGGCGCTGAAGGGGCAGGATGGCGGTTTCGAAGGCGAAACCTTCCAGAAATCCGGTGAGCTGTTCAAGCAGCTCGTCGATCTCCAGCCCTACCAGAACGGTTTCCTCGGCTTCAAGAGCCAGCAGGCCATCGGCCATTTCGGCGACGGCAAGGCGGCGATGCTGCTCGCCATCTCCAGCTTCTACCACACCCAGAAGGTCTTCGCGGTCGACAAGACCGGGATTCCCGACGACAAGCTGGCCTGGATCAATTTCCCGGCCGTCGCCGGCGGCAAGGGCCTGCCGAACGACACGCTGGGCGGCATCAACGGCTGGCTCGTCACCAAGGGCGCACCGAAGGAGGCGGTCGCCTTCCTGAAGCACTTCATCAGCGCCGAGCCGCAGAAGCGCCTCGCCGCCGGCAACTTCATCGTGCCGGTCTACAAGGGCGCCGAAGCGGGCCTCGGCAGCGCCTTCATGCGCAACATCGCCCAGAACATCGCCAATTCGAGCTACCACCAGAACTTCTATGACCAGGATCTCGGCCCCTCCGTCGGCCGCGTCGTCAACGACGCGACCACCGAGATCGCCGCCGGCACGATGACGCCGAAACAGGCGGCCAAGGCGATCCAGGACGCCTTCCGCCAGGGCAACTGACGACCAGCAAGGATGCGGGGGCGCGGCATGCGCCCTCCCCGATCGCAGCGCCGGACGGCGGATCGTCTTCCGCCGACCGACCTCCCCTGCCCGTCCTCCATCGCGCGAGGTGATCATGGCCGCTCTCGCCGGACGCAGAGTCGCCGATGTCGGCAAGCTCTCGACCATCCTGCTGTTCCTGCCGCCGGCACTGCTGCTGTTCACGCTGTTCGTGGTGCTGCCGGTCGGCGAGGCCGCCTGGTATTCGGGTTTCAACTGGAACGGCTTCGGCAAGCCGACCAACTGGATCGGCCTCGACAACTACCGCTTCGTCTTCGACAACCGCGCCTTCGGCACGGCCTTCAAGAACAACCTGCTGATCATTGTCGTCTCGCTGGTGATCCAGCTGCCACTGGCGCTCTCGCTCGCGATCATCCTGGCCGACCGCTTCCGCGGCTCGGTGGCGCTGCGGATGGTATTCTTCCTGCCCTATATCCTGGCGGAGATCGCCACCGGCCTGATCTTCAGCTTCGTCTATGACGGCGATTACGGCCTGCTGGCGGCGATCTACAAGGGCTTCGGGGCAGAGGCGCCGCATCTCCTGGCGAGCCCGCAGACGGCCTTCGCCGCCATCCTCGTCGTCGTCGTATGGAAATATTTCGGCTTCCACATGATGCTGTTCATCGCGGCATTGCAGACCATCGACCGCTCCATGCTGGAGGCGGCCAGGATCGACGGCGCCAGCCGCTGGCAGAGCCTGCGCTATGTCGTCATCCCTGCTTTGGCGCCGACCATCCGCCTCTCGGTCTTCTTCGCCATCGTCGGCTCGCTGCAGCTCTTCGACCTGGTGATGCCGCTGACGCGCGGCGGGCCGTCGGACTCCTCCCACACCATGGTGAGCTTCCTCTACACCTTCGGGATCACGCGCATGCGCGTCGGCTTCGGCAGCGCCGTCGGCGTCATCCTGTTCCTGATCTGCGTGGTGTTCGCCTTCACCTACAAGCGCTGGATCATGCGTGATGAGTGAGCCTGCCTCCTCCGCCCCCTTCAGCGATGACGGCTTCAGTCCCGTCGCGATCGGCAAGGCGCTCTATCTCCTCGCCGTCGTCCTGTTCGTGATGACGCCGCTCATCGCCACGGTCCTCGGCGGCTTCAAGTCGCTCGGTGAATTGCGCACCAACCCGTTCGGCCTCCCGAGCGTCTGGGAATGGAGCAACTATGCCGACATCCTGCTCTCGCGGCGCTACTGGCAGCTCCTCGGCAACTCCTTCGTCATCGCGACGCTGACGGTGGTGCTGACGCTGATCTGCGCATCCATGGCCGCCTTCGTCTTCGCCCATCTGCACTTCTTCGGCCGCGACATGCTGCTGAACTACCTGACGATGGGCCTGCTCTTCCCGGCCGCCACCGCGATCCTGCCGATGTTCATCAAGGTGCGCGATCTCGGCCTGCTCGACAGCCATCTGGGCGTCGTCCTGCCCCAGGTCGCCTTCGCGCTGGCGATGAGCATCCTGCTGCTGCGGCGCTTCTTCAAGGACCTGCCGACCGAACTGCTGGAGGCCGCCCTCGTCGACGGCTGCTCTTATCCCAAGTTCTTCCGCTACGTAACGCTGCCGCTGTCGCGCCCCATCCTGGCGACGGTCGGCACCATCACCTTCGTGCACAGCTGGAACGCCTATCTGATCCCGCTGGTGATGCTGAACAGCGACAGCCTCTACCCCTGGCCGCTCGGCATCATGGTCTACCAGGGCGAATATTCGACCGAGTGGCACCTGATCCTCGCGTTCATCACCCTCACCATCCTGCCCACCATCATCCTCTTCCTCTTCGCCCAGAAGCACATCGTCGCCGGCCTCACCGCCGGCGCGGTGAAAGGCTGAGCACCCGTCTATCAAGGAGCGTTCCATGCGAAAGATCGGCGTCGGCATCATCGGATGCGGCAACATCTCGACGAAATACATGACGGCGATGCAGCAGTTCTCGACCATCGAGCTGCGCGCCGTCGCCGATATGCGCACTGCCCCGGCGGAAGCGCGCGGTGCCGAGTTCGGCGTGCCGGCGATGCGGGTCGATCAGCTCCTCAAGTGCGACGACGTCGAGATCGTCGTCAACCTGACCGTGCCGCTGGCCCATACCGATGTCAGCCTCGCGGCGCTGCGGGCCGGCAAGCACGTCCATTCCGAGAAGCCGCTCGGCGTCAACGTCGCCGAGGCCCGCAAGGTCATGGACCTCGCCCAGGAGAAGGGCCTGCGCGTCGGCTCGGCCCCCGACACCTTCCTCGGCGGTGGCCACCAGACCGCCCGCAAGCTCATCGACGACGGCGCGATCGGCAAGGCCGTCGCCGGCAACGCCTTCTTCGGCTGCCCCGGCCATGAGCGCTGGCACCCGGCGCCCGGCTTCTACTATCTGCGCGGTGGCGGGCCGATGCTCGACATGGGCCCCTATTACATCACCGACCTCGTCAACCTGCTCGGGCCGATCGCTTCCGTCGTCGGCTTCGCGACGCGGCCGAAGGCCGAGCGCCTGGTCACCAGCCAGCCGATGAACGGCACGCTGATCCCGGTCGAGGTCGCGACCCATGTCACCGGCGTGCTCGAATTCGTCTCGGGCGCCGTCGTCTCGATCACCATGAGCTTCGACGTGCCCAAGCACCGCCACAGCCCGATCGAGATCTACGGCTCGGAGGGCAGCCTGTCCGTGCCCGATCCGAACCGCTTCGGCGGCGAAGTCCTGGTCGCCAAGGCCGGCGGCGACTGGCAGGCGCAAGCCCTCAGCCACGGCAACAGCGAGGGCGAGTTCCGCTCGATCGGCGTCGCCGACATGGCCGCGGGCCTGATCTCCGGCCGGCCGCACCGGGCCAGCGGCGCGCTGGCGCTGCATGTTCTCGAAGCCATGGAAGCCTTCCAGACCGCCTCCGACGAGGGACGGCGCGTCACGCTTGCAACCACGGTCGAGCGGCCGGCCATGCTGCCGCCCGGCCTGCCCACCGGCACTCTGGATTGAATGGGGATCGACATGACAAGGACTGCGCTGATCGTCTGGGGCGGCTGGAGCGGCCACGACCCCGACCTCTGCAGCTCGATGATCCGGGGCTGGCTGAAGGCGGAAGGGTTCGACGTGCGCGTCGAGACCGCGACCTCCGTCTTCCTCGATCCCGCGATCCGCGACTATTCGCTGATCGTCCCGATCTACACGATGTCGAAGATCGAGAAGCCGGAAGCCGCCGCCCTGTGCGAGGCGGTCGCCGGCGGCGTCGGCCTCGCCGGCCATCACGGCGGCATGGGCGATGCCTTCCGCGACGCGGTCGACTACCAGTTCATGTGCGGTGGCCAATGGGTCGCCCATCCCGGCGGCATCATCGACTACACCGTCGACATCACCCGCCCAGACGATCCGCTGATGCAAGGCATCGCCAGCTTCGAGCACCGCTCGGAGCAGTATTACATGCATGTCGACCCGGCCAACGAGGTGCTGGCGACCACGACCTTCACCGGCGAGCACGCACCCTGGATCGACGGGGTGGTGATGCCCGTGGTCTGGCGCAAGCGCTACGGCAAGGGGCGGGTGTTCTACTCCTCGCTCGGCCACCGCGCCTATGAGCTCGACGTGCCGGAGATCCGCACGATCATGACGCGCGGCCTGCTCTGGGCGGCGCGCTGATATCGGGGGCACCGGGTTCACCTGGACGGCTGGACTTGAAGCCCCCGCAAATGCCAAGGCCTGCGCGGCCGATTAAGGTGCAAGCCAATCCCGCGGCGCAGATGCAAGGAGAGGTCGTGGAAGACCAGGTGGATCGGATCCGGATGCCGGTCAGGAGGGCGACGCTGGAGGACGTGGCGCGCGAGGCTGGGGTCTCGCTCGCCACGGCCGACCGGGTCGTGAACCAGCGCGACGGGGTCCGCGCCAAGACCGTCGAGAGCGTCAGGCGGGCGATCGCCAAGCTCGACTACCGGGCCAATCCGGCCGCGGCGCGGCTGGCGCGCGGCCAGTCCTTCCGTTTCGCCTTCATCCTGCCCTCCAGCACCAACGCCTTCATGGCCGGGCTGATGCAGCAGGTGCGCCGGATCTCGGATTGGCTCGAACCCCAGAACGCCTTCGTCGATATCCTGCAGCTTGACGTCTTCGATCCCGAGGCGCTGGCGAGCGGGCTAGCCGGCCTCGCAGACCATTTCCACGGCGTCGCCACGGTGGCGCTCGACCATCCCAAGGTCCGCGCCGCCATCGACGATCTCGTCGCGCGCGGCGTTGCGGTCGTCACTTTGGTCTCGGACGCCCCGACATCGCGCCGCGCCCATTATGTCGGCATCGACAATCCGGCAGCGGGGCGCACCAGCGCCTCGCTGATGGGCCGCTTCCTCGGCGGCCGCAGCGGCAAGGTCGGTGTCATCCTCGGCTCGATGTCGCTGCGCGACCATGTCGAGCGGCTCTACGGCTTCCAGCAGGTGCTCTCCGGCGATTATCAGGGCCTGACCCTGCTGCCGGTGCTGGAGGGGCGCGACCAAAGCGAACGCAACGAGGCGGCGGTGACCGAGCTCCTCGCGTCGCATCCCGATCTGATCGGGCTCTACAATATCGGCGCCGGCAATGAGGGCATCGCCGCCGCGCTGGAGGCGGCCGGCAGGCCGCTCGTCTTCATCGCGCACGAGCTGACCGAGGCGACGCGGCGCGGCCTTCTATCGGGCACCGTCGCGGCGGTGATCAACCAGGACCCCGGCCACGAGGCGCGCTCGGCGGCGCGCCTGCTGATGGCGGAGGTCTCCGGCGAGCCGATCCTGCTCGACCAGGAGCGCATCCGCATCGAGATCTTCCTGCGCGACAATATGAGCTGAGGCCGCGCGCCTCAGCCCCGCGCGTGGATGCTCTTCCAGATCGCCAGCGGCGTCGCCGGCATGTCGAGATGGCGCACGCCATGCGGCGCGAGCGCATCGACCACCGCATTCATCACCGAGGGCAGCGAGCCCGCGCAGCCGGCCTCGCCACAGCCCTTGGCGCCGACCCGGTTGGTCGCGGTCGGCACGCCCCGGCTGGCGAAGGAGAAGAAGGGCACGTCGGAAGCGCGCGGCAGCGCATAGTCCATGAAGGAGCCGGTCATGAGCTGGCCGGCCTCGTCATAGGCCGTCATCTCGTAGAGCGCCTGGCCGATGCCCTGCACGACGCCGCCATGAAGCTGGCCTTCGACGATCAGCGGGTTCACCACCACCCCGAAGTCATTGACCATGACGTAGCTGGCGATCTCGACCTGGCCCGTCTCGGGGTCGATCTCGACCTCGGCAATGTGGCAGCCGTTGGGATAGGCCGAGAGCGCCGCCTTGAAGACATGGTCGACGTCGAGGCTCTGCGGCAGGTCGGCCGGCAGGGACGCGCCCGTGCGCAGGATCTCGGCGAGCTGCATGATGCCGATGGCGCGGTCGGTTCCGGCGATCCGGAACTGGCCGGCTACGAATTCGATATCGGCGGCGGCGGCCTCCAGCACATGGGCGGCGAGCAGCTTGCCCTTCTCGATGACGAGTTCGCTCGCCTCGATGATCGCCGAGCCGCTCGCCATCACCGATTTGGAGCCGCCGGTGCCGCCGCCGGCGATCAGTCGGTCGCTGTCGCCCTGGAACAGGCGGATCCTGTCGAAGGGCACGCCGAGCTGGCTCGACAGGATCTGGGCGAAGGGCGTCCAATGACCCTGCCCGTAGTCGAGCGTCCCGGTGACGATGGTGACGCTGCCGTCGGCTTCGAAATGCAGGCCGCCCATCTCGTTGGTCGGCGGTGCGGTCACCTCGAGATAGCAGCCGATGCCGCGGCCGCGCAGCTTGCCGGCCTTGCGGCTCTGGCGCTGCCGCGCCGCGTAGCCCTTCCAGTCGGCGGCTTCGAGCGCTTGCGCGAAGAGGGCTGGGAAATCGCCGCTGTCATAGACGGTGCCGATCGGCGTCGTCCAAGGCAGTTGCCCAGGCTTGACCAGGTTGCGCCGCCGGAGCTCGGCGCTGTCGATCCCCATCTCGCGCGCGGCGGTATCGATCAGCCGCTCCATGAAATAATTGCCCTCGGGCCGCCCGGCACCGCGATAGGCGCCGATCGGCGGGGTATTGGTCACGGCGCATTTCGCGAGAACCTCGACCAGCGGCGTGCGATACATGCCGACGCTGTTCTTGCCGATGTTCAGGCTCGCCATCATTGGCCCGACCGGCGAGAGATAACCGCCCATATTGCCGATGCCGGTGAAGCGCGTCGCCAGGAAGCGGCCGCGCGCATCGAGCGCGAGCTCGGCCTCGAACACCATGTCGCGGCCGTGATGGTCGGCGACGAAGCTCTCCGAGCGCTGATCGGTCCATTTCACCGGCTTCTTCAGCAGGCGCGCCGCGTGCAGCAGCGCGACATGCTCGGGGAAGACCGAGGCCTTCATACCGAAGGAGCCGCCGACATGGCCGGTGACCAGCCGCATCTTCGTAGCCGGTACGCCCATCGCCGCGGCGAGATTGTTGCGCAGGCCGAAGACGCCCTGGCTCGGCGCGTGCAGCGTGTAACGGCCGGCCTTGCGATCATAGCTCGCGATCGCCGAGCGCGGCTCGATCGGGTTGACCACGACGCGATTGTTGACGATCCGCAGCCGGGCGACATGGGCCGCCCCGGCGAAGGCGGCGGCGACCTTCTGCGCATCGCCGGACTGGTAATCGAGGACGAGATTGCCCGGCACCTCGTCATAGAGAAGCGGCGCGCCGGGGGCGAGCGCCTCCTCCCCGGAGGTGACGGCGGGCAGGACCTCAATGTCGAGCCCGACCGCCTCGGCGGCATCGCGCGCCTGAATTGCCGTGCGGGCGACGACGACAGCTACGGGATCGCCAGCGAAGCGAACCTTACCAGCTGCGAGCGCCATCCGGACCGGCTTGCGCATCGGCGTCCCGTCGCGATTGGGCAGATCGATCTGGCATCGCAGCGGGCCATAGCCCTGCCCTTCCAGATCGGCGGCCGTATAGATCGCCACCACACCCTTCATCGCCGTGGCAGCCGAGACGTCGATGCCGTTGAGCAGGCCATGCGCATGCGGGCTGCGGACGAAGGCGGCGTAGAGCTGGCCGTCCAGTGCGAGATCGTCGGTATAGCGCCCCTCGCCACGCACCAGGATCGGGTCCTCCTTGCGTGGCACCGGCTGGCCGATTCCGAACGATGCCGAGGAAAGCTCGGCAGGAGCTGCGCGCATGTTCATGACGAGGCACCACGATGGGATGTTGGGCCGATCGACGAGCGATCCCGCTGCAGAGGGCAGAGCGGCTTGCCTGTCCGATTGTCACATGAAAAGCGGCGGGGTTGTCAAACCCTCCTGGCGGCAGAAGGCCGTCGTGGCAGGCAACCCTGCCATGCGCGACGGGCGAACGGCGCTCAGCCGGCGATCTCCGGCCCGTCCAGGCATTCTTCCAACTGCCGGAGCAAACTCTGCAGTTCGGCGAGGCGCTCGCTGCCATAGCGCCCGGTGATCTCGCGGTAGATGGCTTCCGACTCGGTGCCGGCCCGTTCGATCAGCGCCAGCCCCTGCGGCGAGATCGAGACGAGGCCGCGGCGAAGGTCCGACTTCAATGTCCGGCGCAGGATGAGGCCGCGCTCGTCGAGGTCTTTCAGGATGCGCGAGAGGCTGGGAGGCAGCAGGAAGGTCGCCTCGGCCAGCTCGGTGACTTCGAAGCTCTCGCCCGAGGTCAGCGCCCGCAGCACGCGCCATTGCTGCTCGGTGATGCCGAAGCGCCTAAGGCTCGCCCGGAAATGGCGCATCACCGCCTCGCGCGCCCTGAGCAGCGACATCGGCAGCGATTTCGAGAAATGCCGGATGCGGATGCGGGCTGCGGCAGTGTCAGCGTCGTGCGGCATCGATCGGGGCTTGCCCTGCATAGGTCCAGACATGGAAACTCCCGAACGGCAGCGGCGCGAGCCTGGCATCGCGGCGACGCCGCTTCTGCCTCAGGCTACCACCTTCTCCGGAATGCCGCGCCGCTTCAGATACTCGCGATAATTGCTGGTCTTGAAGTTCAGCGCCTCGTCCGCCTCTTCCATCTGCACGGACAGGCCGAGCGGCCGGGCTGCGATGACCGGTGCGAGGAGGGCTTTGGCCGCCTCGAAGACGCGGCTTGCGCCCGCCTTCTTCTCCTCGTCCGATCGCCCCTTGGCGATGCGCAGCAGCACATGCACGAAGGCGTTGTCGGGATGGCCATCGACGATCAGGTAGCTGGTGACGGGAACGCCGCGGGTCCGGGCCCCGGCGAAGGGGAACACCGTCCCGTCGCCGATGAACGCATCCTGCACCGTCTTGAGCAGGACGGGGATATCGACGCTGGCTTCGAGATTGCTGGAATATTCGACCCAGATGTGAGGCATGGCGGTGTTTCCGTGGTCTTCAGCGCAGGGAGGCGATGGCGGCGGTGACGCCGCAGCCGGGAGACGGAACCTTGTGGCCGAGGGCCGTCAGGCTGAGTTCGAGATAGTGCAGGTCGGTCAGGATGTCGGCTTCGCTGATCTGCCCCATCGTACCGATCCGGACGACCCGGCCACTCAGCTTGTTGCGTGCACCGGCGATGACGGTGTTGTAGGTCTCGTACATGTGCTTGACGATCGCCCCGCCGGTGAGCGGCTCGGGCACGGAGGCGACGACGACGGTGCGCGAGGCCGCGGCGGGATCGCCGAAGGCCGGCAGACCGAGCGCGACGCAGCCGGCGCGCAGGGCATCCGAGAGCCGCTTGTGGCGCGCGAAGACCTGCTCCAGGCCCTCCTCATGGATCGCCCTCAGGGCCTCCTGCATGCCGAACAGCAGCGAGACCGGGCAGGTGAAGGCGGTCTCGTGCTTGTCGACGGTGGCGAGCGCCTTGCGCATGTCGAGATAGAAGCGCGGGCAGCGATCGTCGCGCTCGATCACCTTGCGGGCCTTCTCGCTGACGCTGGCAAAGCCGAGCCCGGGCGGGCACATCAACGCTTTCTGCGAGCCGGTGACGATGATGTCGACGCCCCATTCGTCCTGCCGCAGCTCCATCCCGGCGAGCCCGCTGACGGAATCGACGAGGAAGAGCGTGTCGCGGTCGCGCAGCAGCGCGCCGATCGCGGCTAGGTCCGTCACCGCGCCGGTCGAGCTCTCATTATGGACCGTGATCAGAGCCCGGTAGTTCGCAGTCTCCAGCTTGGCCGCGACCACGGCCGGATCGGGCGCCCAGCCCCATTCGCTCTCGATGACGTCGACCTCGGCGCCGAGCGCGCGGGCGATCTGGGCGTAGCGGTCGCCGAACTGGCCATGCGCCAGCGCCAGCACCTTTTCGCCGGGAGCGAGCACATTGACGAGGCTCGCCTCCATCACGCCGGTGCCGGAGGCGCCGAAGGTCAGCACCGGCGCCGTCGTGCCGAACAATGGCTGGATCAGGTGCTGGATCTCTTCGAGCACCACGCGCATCTCAGGGCCGCGATGGTTGATGATCGGGCGGGCCGTGGCCTGGCGAATGCGCTCGGGAATCGAGATCGGGCCGGGAAGGCGCAGGCGGTAAGGATAGGGGCTGGCGGGCGACGTCGTCACAGGAGGAAGCTCCGGGAGGCTGGGCTTGTCAGAACTGGTTGGCCGGCATGGCGCCAGTCAGTGGATGACCTGCTGGATGAACTGGCGGGCGCGCTCGGTGCGCGGTGCCGAGAAGAAGCTGTCGGGCGTGCCGACCTCGGCGATCGCGCCATCGGCCATGAAGACGACGCGGTCGGCCACGGCGCGGGCAAAACCCATCTCATGGGTGACGCAGATCATGGTCATGCCGGTGCCGGCGAGCTCGATCATCACGTCGAGCACCTCCTTGACCATTTCCGGGTCGAGCGCCGAGGTCGGCTCGTCGAACAGCATCACCTGCGGCTCCATCGCCAGCGCGCGGGCGATCGCGACGCGCTGCTGCTGGCCGCCGGAGAGCTGGTTGGGGAACTTGCGGGCCTGGTGCCCGATATGGACGCGCTCCAGCAGCTCCATGGCGCGCGCCTCGGCGGCGGCACGCGGCACGCGCTTCAGCTTGATCGGCCCGAGCGTCAGATTGTCGAGGATCGACAGATGCGGGAACAGGTTGAAGTTCTGGAAGACCATGCCGACGCGCTGGCGGATCGCCTCGATCCTGTCGTCGTCCTGCGCGACAGGCTCGCCCGCGACGGTGATCATGCCCTGCTCATAGGCTTCGAGGCCGTTGATGCAGCGGATCATCGTCGATTTTCCCGAGCCCGAGGGCCCGCAGACGACGATGCGTTCGCCAGGCTTCACGTCGAGTTCCATGTCCCGGAGGACATGGAACTGCGAGTACCATTTGTTGACGCCGGCGAGCCGGATGAGAGGGGTTTCCATGGCGTGATGACCCGGTGCGTTCAGGAGCGCTCGGCGCGCGCGAAGCCGGCCTCGACGGCGCGGCTGTAGCAGGACAGGCCGAAGCTCATCAGCCAGAAGACCAGGCCGACGATGAAGTAGCCCTCGGCCTGCGAGCCCGCCCAGAGCGGGTCCGAGACGCCGGCCGAGACGATGTTGAGCAGGTCGAACAGTCCGACCACCATGACGAGCGTCGTGTTCTTCAGCAGCGAGATCGTGGTGTTGACCACGCCCGGCACGACCTTGCGGACCGCCTGCGGCAGGATGATGTGCAGCATGGTGCGCCAGTAGCCGAAGCCGATCGCCATCGCCGCTTCGTACTGGCCCTTCGGCAGCGCCTGCAGGCCGCCGCGCACCACCTCGGCCATGTAGGCGGCTTCGTAGAAGATGATGCCGACGACCGCGAGCGCGAGCGGATCCGGCTTCGTGCCCGAGGGCAGGAAGAAGGGCAGCATCACGATCGCCATGAACAGCACGGTCAGGAACGGCACGCCGCGGCAGAACTCGATGAAGCCGATGCAGAACCAGCGGATCAGCGGCATCCGGCTACGCCGGCCGAGCGCGAAGAGCACGCCGAAGGGCAGCGAGAAGGTGATGCCGGAGACCGCGAGGATCATGGTCAGCAGCAGCCCGCCCCATTGGTCGCTCGGGACGATCGACAGGCCGCCGAAGCCGCCATGCAGCAGCAGGAAGGTCACGACCGGCAGCACGACCATCATGAAGAGGGCGGCATGGCGCTTGCCCGGCAGGCGCGGCACCATCAGCCAGATCAGGCCGACGACCAGCAGCGCGAAGGCGATGTTGGCCCGCCAGCGCTCCGCCGGCGGATAGAAGCCATAGACGAATTGCGAGGCCTTGGCCGTGAAGAAGGCCCAGCAGGCTCCCGTGCCGGTGCAGTCGGCGCGGCTGGTGCCGGACCAGGTCGCGTCGAACAGAGCCCAGGGTACGATCGCCCAGGCGATGCCCCCAAGCACCGCCGCCACAGCGAAGGACAAGGCGGCATCGCGCCAGGACGCGAAGATGCGCCGGCGCAGCCAGGACAGGGCTCGGCCGAGCGGGGCGTTCGCGCCCGCGGATGCTGGCCGGGCGCGTCCGACTGGAAGAGTGGCTACATCCGTCACCGCTCGACGATCCGGGTCATGTGGTTGAACAGGTTGATCAGCGCGCCGATCAGCAGGCTGATCGCGAGATAGACCGCCATGGTCATGGTCACGATCTCGATGGCCCGCCCGGTCTGGTTGATGCTGATCCCGGTGAAGACGCCGACGAGGTCGGGATAGCCGATCGCAACCGCGAGCGAGGAGCCCTTGAGGATGTTGAGATACTGGTTCGACAGCGGCGGCAGCAGCACGCGCGTCGCCTGCGGGATGACGATGAAGCGCAGCGTCTGCCACCAGCCGAAGCCGATCGCGGCGGCCGCCTCGCGCTGGCCCGTGTTGACGGATTCGATGCTGGCGCGGACGAGCTCGCCGATGAAGGCGGCATTGTAGATCGCCATGGCGATCACCAGCGCCGACAGTTCCGGCACCAGCACCCAGCCACCGGCGAAGTTGAAGCCCTTTAGCTGCGGCAGCGAGACCCCGAGCTGGGCGCCGCTCAGGCCGACGGCCAGCGCCGGCAGCAGAACGAGGACCGCGAACGAGGGCAGCCAGGCATTGACGCGGCGGCCGCTGCGCTCGGCATAGGCCGTCAAGCTGCGAAAGAGCGCGAGCGCCGCGATCACGGCGACCAAAATCGTAATGGCGAGCAGGCCGGGACGGTCGGTCGTCAAGGCCGGGACGAGGATGCCGCGGTTGGAGAGATAGACGGCGTCGCCGAGGTTGACCGCCGCGCGCGGCGCCGGCAGCGCCCGCAGGGCGACATTGTAGAGGATCAGGATGTGCAGGAGCTGCGGCAGGTTGCGCACGATCTCGACATAGATCCGCGCCGCGCGGGACATCGCCCAATTGCCGGAGAGCTGCGCGATGCCGACGCCGAAGCCGAGCGCGGTCGAGAACAGGATCGCGAGAACCGTGACCAGCAGGGTGTTGGTGATGCCGATCAGGAAGACGCGCCAGTAGTTGTCGCTGGCCGTATAGGGGATGAGGTGGAAGGCGATCTCGAAACCCGCCTCCCGCCAGAGGAAATCGAAGCCGAGCTTGAGGCCGCGCGCCGCGAGATTGTCCTGCAGGTTCCCGATTGCGACGTAGGCCAGGACGGCGAGCGCCGCGACCAGCAGTCCCTGATAGAGCCAGCCCATGACGCGCCGGCGTCCGAAGAGCGGGCGTCTGGTCGGCAGGGTGGCGGCGGGCGTAGAGGTCATCGGTCCTGGCGTCGGAAGTATAGTGATGGGAGGCCGGCAGCTCGTTGCCGGCCTCGGCTGTCCTGTCTCAGCGCAGCAGCGGCGCCGACATCAGGCCCTTGTTGTTCCAGAGATTGTTGAGGCCGCGCTCGAGCTTGATCGGGCTCTTGGCGCCGAGATTGCGCTCGAACATCTCGCCATAATTGCCGACCGCCTTGATCGCGTTGAGGGCCCAGGCGTTGTCGAGGCCGAGCTTGGCCCCGAATTCACCGGTCGCCCCGAGCAGGCGCTGCACTTCCGGCGAGGTCGAGCTCGCCTTCATCTGCTCGACATTGGCCTGGGTGATCCCGAGCTCCTCGGCGGCGATCAGCGCGTTCAGCGTCCAGGCGACGATGTCGCGGAAGCGGCTGTCGTCCTTGCGCACCACCGGGCCGATCGGCTCCATCGAGATCAGCTCCGGCAGCACGACCCAATCGTCGGGCTTGCCGAGCTTCGAGACCGCGCCAGCGAGCGCGCTCAGCACATTGGCGTAGACGTCGCAGCGGCCCGAGGCGAGGTTCTTCTCGTTCTGGTCGCGGGTGTTCGCCGCGACGGGCGTGAACTTCATGCTGTTCTTGCGGAAGAAGTCGGCGAGGTTGAGCTCGTAGTTCGAGCCGGCCGAGACGCAGATCGAGGCGCCCTCGAGCTCCTTGGCGCTCTTCACGCCCAGCGACTTCTTCGCCAGGAAGCCCTGGCTGTCATAGAGATAGACGCCCGGCCATTCGACGTTGAGCTCGATGTCGCGGATGAAGGTGTGCGTCGCGGTGCGGGCGAGCAGGTCGATGCCGCCCGATTGCAGCGTCGCGAAGGCCGTCTTGATCTCGAGCGGCACGAACTTGATCTTGTCGGCGTCGCCGAGGGTGGCGGCCGCGACCGCCCGGCAGAAATCGACCTCGAAGCCCGACCATTTGGCGTTGCTGTCGAGCGTGCTCATGCCGGTCTGGACGCCGCTGGAGACGCCGCAATTGAGGGCGCCGCGTCCCGCGATCGCCTTCTGGGTCGCCCCGCTTTCGGCCGAGGCCGCCGTCGCGGCGAGCATCAGGAAGCCCGCGGCCAGTGCCCCTGTATTGCGCAGATATCCGAGCATTCAGCCCTCCCCAATGCCTGTCGTGAGACGGGCGCGTAGCGTTGTGCCCGCTGCCTGCCAGACAACACGTAACATGTTAATTATCAAGTTAATTATCTGGCGCAACACGGTGGCGGGACAGAAGGTCGCGCCTCCGGCGCCTGGCCGGAACGACGCCCGCCTGGGCGCCTCACTCGAAGAAGCAGCTTACCGTCCCGAGCGGGCCGTAATCGCCGATGATGGTGTCGCCGTGCCGGGCCTCGACCGGGCGGATGAAGGAGCCGGCGAGCACGATCTGCCCCGCCTCGATCCGTCCGCCATAGCTTGCGAGCCGGTTAGCCAGCCAGGCGATGCCGCGCGCCGGATGGTTCAGCACGCCGGCGCCGAGGCCGGTCTCCTCGACCTCGCCATTGCGCGACACGATCGCCCCGACCCAGCGCAGGTCGACCTGGTCCGGGCGCATGGCCCGCCCGCCGGTGACGATGCCGGCATTGGCGGCGTTGTCGGAGATGGTGTCGACGATGGCGCGGGCCTGCTTCGTCTGCGGATCGACGCGCAGGATGCGGGTGTCGAGGATCTCGAGCGCCGGCACGACATAGTCGGTCGCGTTCAGCACGTCGAAGACGGTGACGTCCGGCCCCGCCAGGCCCGCCTTCATCACGAAGGCGATCTCGGCCTCGATGCGTGGCTGGATGAAGCGGTCCTTCGGGATGCGGCAGCCATCCTCGAAGCGCATGTCGTCGAACAGCACGCCGGAATCGGGCGTGTCGATGTTCAGCGCATACTGCATGGCCTTCGAGGTCAGCCCGATCTTCCAGCCGATGACGCGGCGACCAGCGGCACGCTTGCGCTCGACCCAGGCGCCCTGGACCGCATAGGCGTCGTCCATCGACATCTGCGGAAAGCGCAGCGACATCAGCCCTGTCTGCTGGCGGGTCCGCTCGGCCTCGTCGAGGCTGAGGGCGGCGGCAGAGATCTCTTCGGAGGACAGCATCGTTCAGGCCTCGTCTGCGATGGTGTTGCGCAGCAGGCCGATTCCCTCGGCCTCGACCTCGACGACATCGCCGGGCTTCAGCCAGATCGGCGGGTCGAAGCGGGCGCCGGCGCCGGTCGGCGTGCCGGTGATCAGGATGTCGCCAGGGACGAGCGTGGTGAAGGTCGAGATGTAGCTGATGATCTTCCGGAACGAGAAGATCATGCGGCTGGTCCGGTCGCTCTGGCGCAGCTCGCCATTGACCCGGGTCTCCAGCGCGATGTCGCCGATCTGAGCCTCTCCGGTGAAGGGTATCAGCCAGGGGCCGAGCGAGCCGGAACGGTCGAAGTTCTTGCCCTGCGTGACGTTGAACTTGGCGTGACGCACCCAGTCGCGGATCGTCCCCTCGTTCGACAGGGTCAGCGCCGCGATGTGATCGAGGGCATCGCGCTCGGCGATGCGGCGCCCCGCCTTGCCGATCACGATCGCGATCTCGCCTTCATAGTCGAGCTGCACGCTCTCCGGCGGCCGGACCAACGGCTGCTCGTGCGCGGTGAAGGAGCGCAGGAAACGTGGGAACAGCGAGGGATTGGGCGGAGCCTCCTGCCCGTCCTTGTACTCGGCATTTCGGTCGGGGAAGTTCACGCCGACGCAGATGATCTTCTCGGGCGTGAGCGAGGGGATCTCGTAGCGGAGCCCTTCGAGCGGGAGATCGGGCGCCAGCGCCGCGCCCTTCTCCGCCAGGGCCGCGAAAGCCCGGTCGGCGAGGACATGCTGCAGCGTCGGCCATTGCGCCCCGTGCCGGGCGGACAGATCGACGACGCCGGCACCGACGACAAGGCCGTAACGCGTCTCGTCGCCATGGGCAAAACTAACGAATTTCGCGGTCAAGAATCGCTTCCTCATGAATGACGAAGACGATGGGCTGACAAGGCCGGGCATGCGCTGCCCGGCCCCTCGGAGCCTGCCGAACGGGAGCCCGGAAGCGTTACGTTCCCATCATCTAATTATCATGTTAAGCAATTTCCGACGCGCACTGTCAACCCGCAATGGCGCTCGACCCGCGGCCTTATCGCCCCTCGAAAACGAGGACCGATCAGCTAGCGCGGCGTCGCGGCCAAAGTCTGCTTGAGAGTCTCGACCAGCTGGTCGGCATTCTCCTTCGAAAAGACCATCGGCGGGCGGATCTTGAGCAGGTTGCGGCCGCCGCCGGTGATGCCGACAAGGACGCCGCGCTGCATCAGCCCCTCGATCAGCGCACGCGCCATCTCCGGAGCCGCTGCCTGGCTCGCACGATCCCTGACGATCTCGACCCCAGCGAACAGGCCGGTGCCGCGGACATCGCCGACGCGCTCATCCGTCTCCATCAGCTCGGCGAGCCGGCCTCGCAGATAGGCGCCAATCTGCAGCGCGTTCCCCTGCAAGCCCTCATCGCGCAACACGTCGAGCACAGCGATGCCTGCCGCAGCGACGACCTGATTGCCGCCGAAGGTGTTGAAATAGCGCTCCGTCTTGAGGAAGCCTTCGACCAGTTCACGGCGGGTGATGACGACGGCGAGCGGCAGGCCGTTGCCCATCGGCTTGGCCATGGTGACGATGTCAGGCGTGATCCCCGCATGCTGGAAGCCCCAGAAATGCGTGCCCGTCCGACCGAGCGCCGACTGGACCTCGTCGGCGATGATCAGCGCGCCGGATTTGCGAACCTCGGCGATCGCCTCGTCGAGATAGCCGGCCGGCGGGCTGTAGAGGCCGTCGCTGGCGAAGACCGGACAGGCCAAGAGCGCCGCTGGCCGGTGCCCGCGCTCGGCGAGGCCGGCGATCGCCCTGCGATACTGCTCGGCATAGTCCGAGGCCGTCAGCTTCGGCGTCTTGTCGCCAACACCGCGATGCTCGGGCGCCGGCACGGTCGCGACCCAGCTTTGCTGGCGCTCGGCGGGAATCGTCGAGGAATCGAGCGCGCCGATGATCGTCGAATTGCCATGGAAGGCCGAACGGGTGATCAGCGCGCCGCTGCCGCCGGAATTGGCCATCGCGATCCGCCAGGCGAGCTCGTTCGCCTCCGTCCCCGAGCAGACGAACATGCAGACCTTGAGCGGGTCCGGCATGGTTTCGGCAAGGCGCTCGGCATAGTCGACGATCAGCTCGCTGGGATAGCGGGTGTTGGAGTTGAAGGTCGCGAGCTGGCGGCTCGCCGCCTCGACCACGCGCGGATGGCAATGGCCGACATGCGGGACGTTATTGTAGGCGTCGAGATAGCGCTTGCCGCCCTGATCGGTCACCCAGACGCCCTCGCCGCGGACAGGGGCGAACGGAGCCTGGTAGAATTGCTTGTACATCGGCCCGAGCAGGCGGGCGCGGCGTTCCATCAGCGTGTCGTACATGGTGGGCTTCTTTCCGGGGGGAGAATGTCAATGAGTGCCGAGGCCCGCGGCCTCGGCGAGGCGAGCGTGGAGTTTGGTCGGGGAGAGTGCGTCGCAGCGGGCGAGCGCTTCCCAGCCGAAGCGGCTGACATCGTCGCGATAGGAGGTGGTCGCGGCGGGGTTGACCTGGCGACGCCAGGAGACGATGAGCTCGCGGGTCGCGAGCCGCGCCTGAATCAGGACCGGCAGCACTGCGACCTCGTTGGCCTCCAGCGGCACGACCCGAGCATAGCCCTTCACCACCTGCGCCATCGCGCTCAGCGGCTCGGCCTCGCGATAGATGAGATGCGCGGCCGCGATCGCGACCTCGGCGACGCGGATCGTCCTGATCATGTCGCCGAAATCGATGATCCCGGAGACCGAACCGTCCTGCGGCCGCAGCAGCAGATTGTTCTGATTGAGGTCGTTGTGGATGACCTGCCGGGGCAGCGCCGGCAGAAGCGGCGCGACGCGCTCGGCGAAGCGGTCGAGCACGCGCCCCGCCAGAGCCTTGCGCTGGTCGGTATCGAGAAACGTGACCTTCTCGCGCAGACTGGCGAAGTGGACGAGGTCCCAGATGAAGGCCCGGTTCGCGCCGGGATGCTCGAAATCGGCCAGCGCGCGATCAAGCCGCGCCGCCAGCATGCCGATCTCGACGCGCTGGGCCCGTGAGAACGTGCTGCCGAGCGCGGGCTCGCCCGGCAGATAGGTCAGGACGCGCAGCAGATAGCGCTGGCCGCCGCTTTCATGCGCGACGATGGTGCTGCCATCACGTGCGGCGACCACGCGCGGCACCGGCAGGGCCGGATCGGTCCGTGCCAGATGGGTGAGTGCCGCGTTCTGGAAGGCGAGCTCCTCCGCGCTGTCGGAATCGCCGCAGACCTTGAACACGAAGTCTCGGCCATCCGCACCGGCGACATGGAGGTTGAGATCGCGCTCGCCGCTGATCCGCGTAAACGAGCCGCTGATGCCGAAATGCTCGCGCAGCATCCCGGCCAGCTCGTCACCGGCGAACTGGGGCAGCGGCGCCATCAGCGCATCGTCCAGCGTAGCCGCAGCAAGCCCGCTCACGCCATCGCCTCCTGGAAGCCGGTCAGGAAGGCCGCGAGATTGTCGCCCAGCACTGGCGAGGGATAGCCGCCCTCCTGGATGATCACGGTCGGGCGCCGCAAGCTGGCCAGGCTTTCGCCCATGCGCCTGAACCCCTCCGTCGTAACGGCCGTACAGGCGAAGGGGTCGGCTACCGAGGGATCGAGGCCGAGCGCGATCACTAGGACATCGGGCGAGAAAACCTTCGCCTGCTCGACCGCCTGCCGGACAGCGGCAAGATAGACCTCGTCGTCCGCCCGCTCGGGAACCGGCAGGTTGATGTTGAAGCCCTCGCCCGCGCCTGCTCCGATCTCGTCGGCGTAGCCGGCATAGAACGGATAGACAGTCGCCGGATCGGCATGGACCGAGATGGTCTGGACGTCGGCCCGGTCATAGAACAGCTGCTGCGTGCCGTTGCCGTGATGCACGTCGACATCGAGGATGGTGACGCGCGAGGCGTGATCGCGCGCCAATGTCGCCGCCAGCGCGGTGTTGTTCAGGAAGCAGTAGCCGCAGGCCTGGTCGCGATAGGCGTGATGCCCCGGCGGCCGGCACAGCGCATAGGCCGCCCGCTCGCCGTTCAGGACTCGCGCCGTCGCATCGATCGCGGTCGCGCCGCTGGCGAGGATCGCCTGCCAGCTGTCGGCCAGCAGCACGCTCGCCGCATCGGCGATGTAGTAGCCGGCTCGCCCGAGCAGGTCCTGCGGCAGCCGCCGCATATAGGCGTTGGGATGCAGGCTCGGCCGCAACTCCTCGCTCGCCGGGAAACGCTGCTTCCAGGCGGCGAAGCCGGTTTCGAGGAAGGCGAGATAATCGGCGTCATGGACGCGCCGGATCAGCGCCAAGTCAGCCGCCCCAGGCGCGACCACCGCCTCGGTGCAGCCTTCGGCCGCCGCGAGCAGGACGCGAACCCGGTCCGGCACCTCCAGCGCCGTGGTGAGCGCACCGCCCGAGAGCCGGGTGCGGACATGATGACCGTACTGGTCGGGATGGAAGATCGTCTTCATCTCAGGCAGTCCTCAAAGGCTCACTTCGCGATCAGCGCCTGGTAGCGCTCCTGCACACGGGCGATGTTGTCCGCCCACCAGGCGGGCTGGAGCGGTGCCTGGCGATCCTTGTTCTGCGGCGAGGAATTGGCCTTCGCCAGCGCTTCGGCCGAGAACTGCTTGACCGCGAAGGCACGCTCGTTGATCGGCCCGTAATAGGGCAGCAGATCGGGGATGTTGGCCTGGATCTCGGGCGTGACCATCTGCGCGATCATGCGCTGGGCGGCGGCGGCATTGGCGGCGCCTTTGGGGATGCCGAAGCAGCCGAAGCCGAGCAGGGCCTGGTCATAGCTGAAGTCGACCGGAGCGCCGTCGGCCAGCACGCTGGCGACCCGGCTGCCCCAGATCACCATCATGTCGACCTCGCCATCCTTCAGCAGCTGCGCGGCCTGGGCGCCCGATTGCCAGAACACGTCGATCGAGGGCTTCAGCTTGGCCATCGAGGCCAAGGCGCGGTCGGCGTCGAGCGGGTAGAGCTTGTCCTTGTCGACACCGTCGGCGAGGAGCGCGATCTCCATGCTCTCCTGCGGATAGATATGCATGGCCCGCCGGCCCGGGAACGCCTTGGGATCCCAGAAATCCTTCCAGTTGCGTGGCGGCTTGTCCTTGTACTTGTCCTTCTGCCAGGCCAGCACGGTCGAGACGTAATTGCTGCCGATATAGGCCGTTCCGCGCGCCAGCGGCGCGATGCCGGCCGTGTCGATCTTCGAATAGTCGAGCGGCTCAAACAGCCCTTCGCTCTGGCCGCGGGCGCAATCGGCCTCGCCAAGCTGGACGATGTCCCAGCCGGGCTTGCCGGACTGGACCTGCACGCGAACACTGGCGAGCCCGCTATGGCTCTCCTCGCGCACGCGGACACCCAGATTCTTGCCGGCCGGGTCGAACAACGCCTTCCGGACGCTGCCCTGATATTGCCCGCCGAATCCGGCGAAGGTGACCGAATCCTGCGCCGTTGCGATCTGCGCCGAGCCGATCAGCACGGCGGCCGCGAACGTGAAACGCGACATCGTCATACCCGATGAAAACTGTGTCATGTCTCTCCTCCCCATGTGAAAACGGCGCCGCGCACGCGGACGGGGTGTCCGCATGCCGGCGCCGGTTCATCCGCTTCTCCGTGTCCGTCCTTGCGGGAGGGACACCGCGAAATGCCTTGCGACGTCGATGAAAAAGCGGGTCCGGCCAGGCGCCCTAGGCAAGGGCGCGCGGCCGGCTAGCTGGTCTCACATGCGATCACCATGACCGGACAATTCAGGGCGCCGGAAAGCTTGCGCGCCGCGGCTGCCGGCCCCGACAAAGCGAGGCGGTCGAACGGCGCCGTCAGCCCGGCTTCGATATCGACCACGACCGCGCCGGGCGAGAAGCGTCTGATCGCCTCGCAAGCTTCGGCGAGCGCCGCATCGACCGTCTTCTCATCGGCCTCGGCACCGAGGACGAGATTGAGGTTGGCACCTGCAGCATCGTCGCTGCCATGCTCGTCGGCATAGCCGGTGTAGAAGGGATAGCGCTGGGCCGGGTCGCCATGGATCGACAGGCAGAGCACGTCGGAACGCGACAGGAAGATCGACTGGGTTCCGCTGGCATGGTGCTCGCCGAGGCTGAGCACCGCGATGCGCGGCAGGCTCTCGCGCAGATAGGACGCCGCGATCGCCGCATGATTGAGGTGACAGCCATGTGCCGCACGCCCGGCATAGGCATGGCGCCCGCTGCCGGCACAGCGGGTGACGACCTGCCGCTCGCCCGCCGCGATGCGCAAGACGCCGGCCATGACGTTCCGCGCATCACTGAAGGCGTCCGGCCAGGTCGAGGGCGAGACCGCCGTCAGCGCATCCGCGAGATAGAAGCCTGCCCGCGCCTCGATATGCGTGGGCAGGCGCATCCTGTCGCAGCCCGGATGCAGCGTCGCCCTGATCTCGGCGCCCGGCTTCTCCAATGGCGCGAAACGCAGGAACTCCAGATAGGAGGCCTCGTGCACGCCCTGGATCGCATATTGGCAGAGCGAGTCCAGCTCTGCCGCGTCCCTGTCATCACGCTTCGAAACGGATCTCGCAGTCATCGTGATGCTCCTTTCTCCGGCCGCTTCGCGATCTGGACGATGAGCAGCAGCACGATCGAGGCGACGACCAGCACCGAGGAGACCGCCGCGACCAGCGGGTCGACCTGATCGCGGATGTTGGCGAACATCCGGCGCGGCAAGGTCGAGTTCTCACCGCTGGAGATGTAGAGGGCGATCACCACCTCGTCGAAGGCGGCGACGAAGGCGAAGAGCGCTCCGGCCGCGATCGAGCTCTTGATCTGCGGCACGGTCACCGTGAGGAACGCCTTCAGCCTGGTGGCGCCGAGGCTGCGCGCCGCCCGCTCCAGATTGCCGTCGAAGGATTGCAGCCCGCTCGATACCGTCACCAGCACGAAGGGCAGCGCCAGCATGATGCCGACGAGCACGAGGCCGGTGACCGTGTTGTTGAGCCCGAGCTTGGCGAAGACGAAGAAGACGCCGATCGCGACCAGGATATTCGGCACGATCATCGGCAGCAGGAAGGACAGGCGCAGCGGCTTGGTCAATCGCTCCGGCATCTGCGAGAGGCCGTAAGCCGCCGCGGTGCCGATCGGCGTCGCGATCAGCGTGGTCAGTCCGGCGACCCTGAGCGAGAGCCAGAGCGCATCCATCCACTCGGCGGAGTCGAAGAACTCGCGATACCAGCGCAGGCTCCAGGCCCGCGGCGGGAACTCGAGATAGTTCGAGGCCGAGAACGACATCGGTACGATCAGCACGCAGGGCACGATTAGGAAGGTAAAGATCAGCGCGCACAGGCCGTAGAGCCAGAGCCTCTGATAGTGCCGGATCTGCGTAGCGCTGGCGGCGGCGGTCAGCATCAACGCCCCCCGTAGAGCTTGTCGACGCGGAACACCTTGTTCAGCGCGGCGAGGATGGCGATCGTCACGACGAGCAAGAGCACGCCGAGTGCGCTGGCCGCGCCCCAGTTGCTGTAGGTCGAGACATTGGTGGCGATCTGCATCGACCACATGCTGACCCGCCCGCCGCCGAGCAGAGCCGGCGTCAGGTAGAAGCCGAGGCTCAGGATGAAGACGAGCACCGTGCCGGCGAAGAGGCCGGGACGGCTGAGCGGGAAGAACACGTCCCAGAAGGCCCGCATCGGCGAGGCGCCGCAGCTCGACGCCGCCTTAAGATAATCGGTGTCGATGGTCTTCATGCTCGAATAGAGCGGCAGGATCATGAAGGGCAGCAGCACGTGCAGCATGCCGATCGTGGTGCCGATGAAGTTGTTCACCAGCGGGATCGGCTCGTTGATGATGCCGAGGCTGATCAGCCAGTTGTTCACAAGGCCGCGCCGCTGCAGCAGCACGAGCCAAGCATAGGTGCGCACCAGCACCGAGGTCCAGAACGGCAGGATCACGAAGATCATGCAGATCGCCGCCGCCCGCGGGCTGAGCTGCGAGAGCAGATAGGCGACGGGATAGCCGAGCAGGATCGATCCTACAGTCACGATCCCGGCGATCTGGAAGGTCGTCACGAAGGTGATGACATAGACTGGCTGCGCCAGCCTTGCGTAGTTCTCAAGCGAGACGCCGCCATCCTTGCCGATGAAGGAAAGGACGAAGAGCCAGCCGACCGGGACGATCAGCAGGAGTCCGATGACGATGAGCCCGGGCACGGCGAGGAGCGCGAAGGACCAGGCCTCCTTTCGCTCGGCGCGGGCGAAATAGGACGCGTCGGTGCAGCCTGGCGCGGCCGCCGCGATCATGCCGGTCATGGGCCGCGCCTCAGACATCGCCGCTGACCAGGATGCTGTCATTGCGGTGGACGTTGATGTGGATCGGCTGGCCGGGCGTCGGCACGAGGCCGCGATTGGCCTCCTGCGGCACCACTCGCACGGCGATGTTCTGGCCGTCAGGGAAGCCTGCGATCACCAGCAGGCTGTCGCCCTGGAAGATCGTCTCGCGCGCCACGGCGGAGAACGAATTGACCTCGGCCTCCGGACCGGCGGCCGGGCCGATCGCGAGCTTTTCCGGGCGCAGTGCCAGCCAGCTTTCGCGCGAGCTGGCGGTCGACACTCCAGCATGATCGGGCAGGCGCAGAGGCGTGCCGAAGACACTCGCGCCGCCGCTGCCGAGTTCGACCGGCAAGAAGGTCGTCTCCCCCACGAAATCGGCGACGAAGCGTGTCCTCGGCCGATCGTAGATCACCCGCGGCGTGTCGAACTGGATCAGGGCGCCGTTGTTGATCACCGCGATCCGGTCCGACATGGTCAGCGCTTCGCGCTGGTCATGCGTCACGAACACCGTCGTCGTGTGCAGGCGCTCATGCAGGTGGCGCAGCTCGATCTGCATCTGCTCGCGCAATTTCTTGTCGAGCGCCGAGAGCGATTCGTCCATCAGCAGGATGCGCGGCTCGAAGACGATGGCCCGCGCCAGGGCGACGCGCTGCTTCTGCCCGCCCGAGAGCTTGTCGACGGGACGATCGATGAACTGGCTCAGCCTGACCATGTCGAGCGCGCCGCGCACCCTGGTCTCGATCTCGTTCCGCGAGAGGCGGCGGAGCTTCAGCGGATAGGCGACGTTCTCGAACACGTTCATGTGCGGGAACAGCGCATAGTTCTGGAAGACCAGGCCGATCTCGCGCTGGTGCGGCGGCCTCGTCAGCAACTCCTCGCCCGCGACCAGGATGCTGCCGCTGGTCGGGGTGACGAAACCGGCGAGGACCTGCAGCAACGTCGTCTTGCCCGAGCCGGACGGGCCGAGCAGAGTGACGAACTCGCCGGGCGCGATGTCGAGATTGATGTCCTTGAGGGCTTCGAACGACCCGAACTTCTTCGAGAGCCCCCGGATCGAAACCGGGACCTTCATTGCAGGATCGCCGACTTGAAGGCCTCTTCCGCCTTGTCGCCGTTCTTGGCCCACCAGGCCGCATCGATCAGCACCTGCTTGCTGGCGTTCTGCGGCGAGGAATTGGTCTTGGCGAGCTGTTCCGGCGTGAACTTGCGGACCTCATAGGCCTTGGTGTTGACCGGGCCGTAATTGTCCATCTTCTCGATGATGTTGGCCTGGATCTCCGGCGCGACCATCGCCAGCGCGAGCGCCTTCGCCTTGGCGGCATTCTTGGCGCCCTTGGGCACGGCGATGCAGCCATAGCCGAGCAGGCCCTGATCATAGCTGAACTGGACGGCACTGCCGTCCTCGATCACCGGCGAGACCCGGCTGCCATAGATCGCGATCAGGTCGACCTCACCATCCTTGATCAGCTGTGTCGACTGGGCGCCCGTGGTCCAGAACACGCCGATCTGCGGCTTGAGGCGCTTGATCGCGGCAATGGCGCGCTCGACATCGAGCGGGTAGAGCTTGTCCTTGGCAACCCCGTCGGCGAGCAGCGCGATCTCCAGCGTCTCCTGGGCGAGGCCGGCGACGGCACGGCGGCCCGGGAAGGCCTTGGCGTCCCAGAAATCGGCCCAGGATTTCGGCGCCTGCTTCACCTTGTCGGTGCGCCAGGCCATGACCACGGAATAGTAATTGGTCGCGACCCAGCTCTTGCCGCGCGCCGTGGCCGGGATCGCGGCATCGTCGAACTTCGAGAGGTCGAGCGGCTCGAACAGCCCCTCGCTCTCGCCGCGGGCGCATTCGTCACCCCCCAGATGCACGAGGTCCCAGGCCGGTGCGCCCGACTGGACCTGCACCCGGATCGAGGGCAGGTCGCCATGCGTCTCGCTGCGGATCTTCACACCGACCTGCTGCGCCGCCGGATTGACCAGCGCCGCATCGAAGCCCTTGCGCATCGCGCCGCCATAGCCGGCGACGGTCACGCTCTCCTGGGCGTTCGCAGCAGCCGGAAGCATGGCGGAAATCGCCGCGCCGACGATGATGGCGATCTGCCGGCGTCTTGCGCTCTCTGTCCTGTCGGTCATGTCTAACCCCTCGGATTTTGTTCTGCGCCGAGGTGACTGAAACGAAAAAAACCGGCGCTTTCGCCCCAGCCCTTGCGAGCTCGGAGAAAAAGCGCCGGTTCGAATTGTTCCCCTGGAGGCCCGTAACGAAGAGGGCGGCTCCAGCACAAATCACCTAGCCCATTTAGTACGCGCCGGAATTTCGTCGCTGTCAACCGGCTCTTCGCGAACGTCGTTTCACCCCTTGTCAGCTGGTGGGTGAGTGTGAGAGCCGTCAGGCCAAGCAAGCACGAACCGGGGAATCGCCATGGCCGACGTCAAGACCGTTCTGGTGAGCGGCTACTCCGCCGCTCCCAAGGGCACCAGCATGTTCGAGGAGTTCAAGCATGCCGGCGTCGTGCTCGAGATCGACCCGGCGACGAACGTCATCATGGCGGTCGACGCCACCTTCGTGACGCAACTGGCGCGTTCGTTCTACTCGCGCCTGATCGTCGGCTACGACGTCAGCAACGGCATGGCGCCGCTGGAGCGGCTGATCTCCACGGCCGTGCACACGCCGTCGCGCGAGGCTCTGATCGTCGCCACGCGCGCCGCCGTGCAGCGCTATTTCCAGATCCGCGACAATCGCGGCTGAGCTTGGGCCCGGCCGCCCTCAGGCGGCCTTGTCCAGTACGATGCCCTTCGTCGTCAGCAGGTCGAGGCCGAGGTCGAGCGCTTTGGTGAAGCGGTCGACCGCATCGTCGATGCCCTCCGGCGTGATGATCAGCGGCGGCGTCATGATCAGGGTGTCACCGAGCGCCCGCACGATCAGGCCGTTCTCGAAGGCGAGACGCTGGATCTCCAGGCCGAACTTCAGCGAGGGCTCGAAAGCCTGTCGCGTCGCCTTGGAGCGGACGAGCTCGATCCCCCACATCAACCCGACGCCGCGGACCTCGCCGACCAGCGGATGATCCAGCAGCGCCTTGAGGCGCCCTTCCAGCTGGGCTCCCAGCACCTGGGCGCCGGCGATCAGCCCGCGCTCCTCATAGAGTGTCAGCGCCTCCAGGCCGACCGCACAGGCGATCGGATGGCCGCCATAGGTGTAGCCATGGCCGAAGACGCCGATCTTGTCGCCCTGCTCCTTCATCGCCTGGTAGATCGGCTCCGACAGCAGCAAGGCCGAGAGCGGCTGATAGGCCGCGGTCAGCGCCTTGGCGCTGCTGATCATATCGGGCTTGAGATCATAGGTCTGCGTGCCCCACCAGTTGCCGGTGCGCCCGAAGCCGGTGATGACCTCGTCGACGACGAAGAGGACCTCGTATTTCCGCAGGATCGCCTGAACCTTCTCGTAATAGCCCTTCGGCGGCACGACGCAGCCGCCGGTGCCCATCACCGGCTCGGCGAAGAAGGCGGCGACCGTCTCCGGCCCTTCCGCTAGGATCAGGTCCTCGATCTCCTTGGCCAGGCGGTCGGCAAAGGCGTCCTCGCTCTCGCCCGGCAGCCCTTCCCGATAGAAATGCGGGCAGGTGACATGCAGGAAGCCGTCGAGCGGCAGGTTGAAGTCGCGATGGATATGCGGCAGGCCGGTCAGGCTGGCGCTGGCGATCGAGGTGCCGTGATAGGCGCGCTTGCGGGCGATGATCTTGCGCTTCTGCGGCTTGCCGATCGCGTGGAAATAATACCAGGCCAGCTTCACCGCAGTGTCGTTGGCTTCCGAGCCCGAGCTCTGGAACAGCACCTTCGACATCGGCACCGGCGCGATCTCGATCAGGCGCTCCGACAGTGCGATCGCCGGCTCGGAGGTCCGGTGCGCGAAGTTCTGGTAATAGGGCAGCGCCGCGAACTGCTTGGCCGCGGCTTCCGCCAGCCGGTTCTCGCTGAAGCCGAGCGCCGCGCACCACAGGCCGGCCATGGCTTCGAGATAGCGGTTGCCGGCGTCGTCATAGACGTGGAAGCCCTCGCCGCGGGAGATGATCGTCGGGCCGATCTTCTCGTGCAGCGAGAAATTCGTCTGCGGATGGAGCTGGTAGGCGATGTCTCTGGCGTGATTGGAATTGGCGGTCATGGCGCACCTCGCATGCCGGCTCAAGGCAGCCGAAAACCGCCTCGCATCCGCGCAAAATTTCGGGAAGAGCCGGTTCGATCGCTTGTCTGGGCAGCCGTCGAAGCGGCCCATCGCCAATCGCCTGACAGCGCCGAAAATGCCTGCGGGCATGGTGGTTGTCAAACCGGATGGCGCGCATCCGCCATGCTCCGGTGAGGGAGGAACCGGCCACTTGCACGTCAACAGACGTCCCGAATTTCGGCACTTGACGGCGCGCCGGACACGGGCATAGACCTGAAAGCAGCTAGGAGATTTGTGCCCCGACGCCCTTCAAGGCAGCGGGACCACAGCAAATCGGACCGGCACACGCAGGAGCGGAAACCCCGCTCGTCCGTGTGCCGGTTTTTTTTTGGACTGACGCCATGACCGATGCGGTTGTCATCTGCGAATGCTTTGCCCGCGACGGGCTGCAGCATGAGCCCGTCTTCCTGCCGAGCGGTCAGAAGATCGCGCTGATCGACGCCTTCACCGCCCTCGGCTTCCAGCGGATCGAGGCGACCTCCTATTCGAACCCCAAGGTCGTGCGGGCCTTCGCCGACGCCAGCGATGTCCTCGCCGGCATCCGGCGCAAGGACGGGGTTTTCTACAAGGCGACCTGCCCCAATCCGCGCGCCGTCGCCCGCGCCATCGCCGATTCTGAAGCCGGCTATGGGCCCAACGAGATCAGCCTGCTGGTCTCGGCGACGGAGGCGCATAGCGAGCGCAACCTGAAGAGCTCGCGGGCCGACCAATGGGCCAACGTCGAGGCGATGGTCGCCGCCGCGCAGGGTCGCTTCCGCCTGATCGGCACGATCTCGGTCGCCTTCGGCTGCCCGTTCGAAGGACGCGTGGATGCCGGGACCGTCATTGCCGACGCCGCCAGGTTCGCAGCCCTGGGCGTCCGCCACGTCACGCTCGGCGACACCACCGGCCTCGCCGCGCCCCGCACCACCAAGGCCTTATTCCAGGCCGTCGTAGCAGCAGTGCCCGAGCTGACGCTGATCGCGCATTTCCACAACACTCGCGGCACCGGCCTCGCCAATTGCGTCGCGGCTTACGAGGCCGGCATCCGCAATTTCGACAGCGCCTTCGGCGGCATCGGCGGCCACCCGGCCCAGCTCGTCTATGGCGGCGGCTTCACCGGCAATGTCGCGACCGAGGATCTCGTCAACATGTTCGAGGCGATGGGCGTGCCGACCGGCCTCGACCTCACCGCCCTTATCGAGACCGCGCATCGCTGCGAGGAGGTTCTCGGCCGCCAGCTCCATTCGATGGTCGCCCGCTCCGGGCTCGGCCTCGTCGCCTGATCCGAAAGAGGAACCATGTCCCAAACCCCAGCCCCGCTGCTCGTCGAGACTCGCGGCGCCGTCCGCATCCTGACGATGAACCGGCCCGACAAGCTCAATGCGCTCGATACGGCACTGACGCAGGCGCTCTTCGATGCACTGCTGGCAGCGCAGGATGACGAGGCGATCCGGGCGGTCGTCCTGGCTGGCGCCGGGCGCGGCTTCTGCGCCGGCGCCGACCTCAAGGAATTCGCCGATCTCACCCCAGCAAACCAGAAGGCGGTGGTCGCTCGCGCCGATCTGACGACGCGGCTGCACATGCTGCTGCCGGGCCTGTCGAAGCCGATCGTCGCCGCTGTGCAGGGCGTCGCGGTCGGCGGCGGCGCCGGCACTGCGATCGGCTGCGACATGGTCGTCGCCGGCAGCGACCTGAAATTCGGCTATCCCGAGCTGCGCCACAGCATCGTCCCCGCCATCGTGATGACGAGCCTGCAGCGCGCCGTCGGTCGCAAGCTCGCCTTCGAGCTGGTCAGCACCGGGCGGATGGTCGGCGCCGAGGAGGCGCTGCGGCTCGGCTTCGTCAACAAGGTCGTGGCGCCGGAAGACGTCCTGGCCGAGGCCATCGCCATCGCCGAGGGCTGGGCCAAGGTGAAGCCCGTCGCGATGGAGGCGACCAAACGGCTGTTCTACCGCGTCGCCGATCTGCCCTTCGAGGCGGCGATGGCAGCCGGGCGCGACATCAACGCGCTGATGCGCAGCTTCCGCGACGGGGACGGCGCATGAGACCGCTCGACGGCATCACCATCATCGACTTCTCGCGCGTCCTCGCCGGGCCGATGGCGACGATGATCCTGGCCGAGATGGGCGCGAGGGTCATCAAGGTCGAGCGCCCCGGCACGGGCGATGAATCCCGGCAATGGGAGCCACGCGTCGGCGAGGAAAGCGCCTATTTTTTCGCCTTCAACCGCGGCAAGGAATCGATCGCCCTCGACCTGAAGACGCCGGCCGGCCGCGCCGCCGCGAAGACGCTCACGCTTCAGGCCGACGTCGTCCTCGAGAACTTCCTGCCGGGCCAGATGGACAAGATGGGGCTGGGCTATGTCGAGCTCGCAAAGGAGAAGCCCGGGCTCGTCTACGTCTCCAATACCGGCTTCGGCCAGAGCGGTCCCTATCGCGACCGCGTCGGCTACGACACCATCTTCCAGGCATTGAGCGGCGTGATGGCGCTGACCGGCCATCCCGATGGCCCGCCCGCCAAGGTCGGCGTGCCGATGGCCGACCTGACGGCCGGGCTCTGGAACGCTGTCGCTATCCTGACCGGGCTGGTCGGCCGCGCCAGCAGCGGCAAGGGCTGCCATGTCGATCTCTCGATGCTGGATACCCAGATCAGCCTGCTGACCATCGCCGCAGCGCGCCTCTTCGCCCTCGGCGAGGACCCGCAGCGCACCGGCACCGAACATCCCGGCCGCGTCCCTTCCGCCGCCTTCGCCTGCGCCGGCGATGAGTGGCTCCATATCAGCGGAAGCGACCAGCACTGGCAGGCGATCTGCTCGGTCCTCGGGCTCACCGAACTTGCTGCCGACGCAGCCCTCGCCCGCAATGCCGAACGGGTGAAGCAGCGCGAGCGCGTGATGGCGGCGATGCGCGAGGCCCTGGCCGGGCGCAAGCGCGCCGATGTCGCCGAAGCCCTGCGGGCGGCAGGCGTCCCGGCCGGCGAGGTCAACACGGTCGCGCAGGCACTGGCGGACCCGCATGTGCAGGCGCGCGGCATGGTGGCGGAGTTCCAGCATCCGACGGCCGGCGCCTTCCCGGCGCTGCGCAACCCGCTGCGCTTCACCGGCTATGACGCCCCGTCCCTCGGCACCCCGCCGCTGCACGGCGCCGACAGCGCCGCCCTCGCCGCCGAATTCGGGCTGAAGGAGATAGGCGCATGAGCCAGAGCCTGTCCGGCATAACCTTCGAGCGCCTGGCGGTCTCCGCCGACGGCCCGATCCTGCGGGTGACGCTGAACCGTCCCGAAGCACGCAACGCGCTCGACCTGACGATGTGTCGGGAACTGCGTGCCGTGTTCGAGGCGATCGAGGCCGATCCGGCGATCCGCATCGTCCGAGTCGATGGCGCCGGCCCGGTGTTCTGCGCCGGGGCGGACCTCAAGGAGCGCAAGGGCAAGGACGAGATCTGGGTGCGGCAGCGCCGGCTCGCCTCCTTCGCCGCCTATGATGCGATCGAGCGCTCCAGCAAGGCCGTGGTCTGCGTCGTCGATGGACCCGTGGTCGGCTCCGGCGGCGAGATCGCCATGGCCTGCGACTTCATCATCGCCTCCGAGCGCACAAGCTTCACCTTCCCCGAGGCGCATTGGGGCACGGTCGGCGCGACACAACGCCTGCAGCGCGTCGTCGGCAAAAGGCTGGCGAAGGAGCTGCTGTTCACGGCGCGGCGCTGGCCGGTCGAGGACGCCCTGGCCGCCGGCCTCGTCAACCGCATCGTCAAACCGGACGAACTGGAAGCCACCGTCACGGAGCTGCTCGCCGAGATCACCAAGGCGCCGGCACTGGCGCTCACCCTCGCCAAGCAATCGATCGAGCTCGGCGAGAAGACCGATCTCGCTACGGGCATCCGCATCGAGCTCGCCGCGATCGAGCGCGCGCTCGCCGACACCGAATGGCGCAAGGGCCTGGAGGCCTTCGCCGAACGCGACGCACAGGGAAAGAACTCATGAGCGCCAGCGAGCTGCCATCCGATCTGTTCGGCTGCGCCGACACTTTGCCGGAAGCCCTGGCGCGTGCCGTGCGCCTCGCCGGCAAGGAAGAGGCCGTCGTCTGCAATGGCGAACGCATCAGCTATGCCGCCCTCGCCGCGCGGGTCGACGAGGTCGCGACCGCCCTCACCGCACATGGCGTTCGCAAGGGCGATCATGTCGGCATCTGCCTCGGCAACAGCATTCCCTGGATCGTGCTGTTCCACGCCATCGCCCGGCTCGGCGCCGTCACCGTGCCGGTCAACACCAGGCTGAAGGCTGAGGAGATCGCCTACACGCTGCGGCAGTCGGACGTCTCGCTGCTGTTCATGACCGACCGGCTGCTCAAGATCGATTTTGTCGAGATCCTCAGGCAGATCTGCCCGGCGGTCGACAAGGCGCTGCCTGATACGGCCCTGCCCAAGCTGACCCGCGTCGTCGTGCTCGGCGAGACCGTCCCAGTGGGCGCGACGAGCTTCGCCGATTTCCTCAAGGCGGGCGCCGGCCAGCGAGTGCCGGAGCCCGTGCCGACAGCGGATGACCCGCTGCTGATCCAATACACTTCCGGGACCACCTCCTTCCCGAAAGGGGCGGTGCTGACCCATCGCAACATGACCTGGGACGCCTATTCCGCCGGGCGCTTCTTCGGCCTGCGCTCGGGCGAGCGCTATTTCAGCCCCCGCCCCTTCTTCCATGTCGCCGGCAGCACGCTCGCGGTGATCGCCTCGCTGCAGCATCTCGCCTGTCTCGTCAGCTGCGAGCGCTACGAGCCGGGCGATGCCTTGCGCCTGATGGAGGAGGAACGTTGCACGCTGATGTCGGGCAACGACACCATCTTCCTGATGCTGCTCGACCATCCCGATCTGCCCCAGCGCAAGCTCTCCTTGCGCGGCGGCTGGGCAGCGGCGACGCCCTCGGTGATGGAGCGCATCGCGCGTCAGCTCGGCGCAACCGAGATGGCGGTCTGCTACGGGCAGTCGGAAGCTTCGCCGAACATCTGCACCGCCGCCTGGTGGGATCCGCTCGCCGACCGGATCGCCGGCTGGATGCGCATCCATCCCGGCGTCGAGGTCGAAATCCGTGCGACCGAGGACGGCCCTGAACCCGGCCCCGGGGAAGTCGGCGAGATCTATGCGCGCGGCTGGAATGTGATGCAGGGCTATTACGCCAAGCCCGAGGAGACCCGCGCGGTCCTCAGCGAAGATGGCTGGCTGCGCACTGGGGATCTCGGCCGCTTCTCGCCCGATGGCCGGCTCGCCTTCGTCGGCCGAGCCAAGGACATCATCCGGGTCGGCGGCGAGAACGTCGCCTCGGCCGATATCGAGAACGTGCTGCACCGCCATCCCGGCATCCAGCAGGCGCAGGTCGTCGGCGTGCCCGACAAGCGCCTGATCGAGGTGCCCGCCGCTTTCGTGATCCTGGCGAGCGGCACCTCGCTCGCGCCGGACGAGATCATCGCCTGGAGCAAGGAGCATCTCGCCGGCTTCAAGGTGCCGCGCTATGTCGAGATCGTCGAGAGCTTCGACCAGATCGGCATGACCGCGAGCTCCAAGGTCCAGAAGAACAAGCTCGCCGCCCATGCGCGCCAGCTCTTCGGCCTCGAGGCGGTGGCATGAACACGCGTATCGAGAGCCTGCGCATCGAGACGCGCTTCACCCGGCTGGTCGGCATCGACCTGCCGATCGTCCAGGCCGGGATGAGCTGGGCTTCCTCCTGCGCGGCGCTGCCGGCGGCAGTCTCGGGTACGGGCGGGCTCGGCGTCATCGCCGCCGGGCCGATGCGACGCGACGACCTCAAGGCGGCGATCGCCGGCGTTCGCGCCGAGACGGAGCGGCCCTTCGCCGTCAACGTCCCGCTCTACCGCAAGGAGGTCGAGGACATCCTCGCCCTGCTGGTCGAGGAACGTGTCCCGGTCATCATCGCCTCGCAGGGCGGGCCGGATCGCTATCTCGATCGCTTCAAGGCAATCGGCACGCTTTGCCTGCATGTCGTCGCCTCCGAGGTCCATGCCGCAAAGGCAGCGGCCAAGGGCGTCGACGGCCTCGTCGTGGTCGGCGGCGAGGCTGGCGGCCATCCGCCGCCCGAGCTGGTCTCGACACTGGTGATAGGTCGCGCCGTGGCGAAGGCGGTGCCCGAGCTGCCGATCGTGCTCGGCGGCGGCATCGCCGACGGCCAGGGCCTTGCGGCCGCGCTGGCGCTGGGCGCCGACGCCGCGCAGCTCGGCACCCGCTTCATGGCGACGCCGGAGGCGCGTCTGCATGACGGTTACCGCCGCCGCGTCGTCGCGGCTTCGGTCTCCGACACCATGGTGGTCGGCCGCGGCTTCGGCATGATCCGCGTGCTGCGCAACCGCTTCGCCGAGGCGATGGCGGCGGCCGAGCGCACTGGGCGTCCCGACGAGGAACGGCGTGACCTCTTTCAACGCTCCTCGCTCAAGCTCGCCGCCTTCGACGGCGACATCGAGGGCGGCAAGGTCGAGGCCGGGCAGAGCGCCGGGCTCATCGACGACATCGTCCCGGCCGGTGAGCTCGTGGCGCGGATCGCCGGGGAATACCGGGCGACGCTGGCGCGGCTCCCTGCAGCTCAAGCCATTCGCGAGCCCGCCTTGCAGCCTTCGTGACCATCCGCGCCGCCAGAGCCGGAAAACCACAAACAGGAGGAGGATCGAGATGGACAGGCGCAGATTCATGGCGACGGCCGGAGCGGCCATGCTGGCACCGCGCGGCGCCGGCGCGCAGGGCTATCCCGTCAGGCCGATCCGCCTGATCGTCACCTTTGCGGCCGGCGGCCCGGCTGATCTCTTCGCCCGCACACTCGCCAGCGGCATGAGCGCCCGGCTCGGCCAGCAGGTGGTCATCGACAACCGCCCCGGCGGCGCGGCGGGACTGCCGGCCATCGACGCGATCGCCAAGGCCGGGCCGGACGGCTACCAGATCGCTCTTGCCGGCGCGGCCGCGCTCTCGACCGTGCCGTTCATGGTCCCGAAGATGCCGTTCGACTGGGAGACCAGCCTGACGCCGCTTACTCTGGTGTCGCGCGTTCCGGAGGTGATCACCACCAACGCCAAGCTCGGTCTCAAGAGCCTCGCCGACCTCGTCGCCTACGCGAAGAAGAACCCCGGAAAGGTCAATTTCGGCTCGGCCGGGCTCGGCAGCATCACCCATCTCGCCAGCGAGCTGTTCAAGGTCGAAGCGGGGATTGACATCACCCATGTGCCCTATCGCGGCGCCGCGCCGGCCGTGAACGACCTGATCGCCGGCCATATCGACATGGTCACGGCCGATATCCCGGTGTTGCTGCCGCAAATCCAGGCCGGCAGCGTCAACGCCCTGGCCGTCACCACCGAGAGACGAATCAAGGCTCTGCCGGATGTGCCGACCACCGCCGAGGTCGGCTTTCCCAAGGTCGTCTCCGACAATTGGTACGGGCTGGTCGGCCCGGCCGGGATGCCGGCCGAGGTTTCCGGCAAGATCCACGCCGCCGCTTTGGCGACGCTGCGCTCGGACGAGCTGATTAAACAGTTCGAGAGCCAGGAGGCGATCTCCTCGCCGACCTCTCCGGACGAATTCGTCGCCTTCATCAAGGCCGAGCGGGCGAAATGGGGTCCGCTGATCGCCTCGATCGGGGTCAAGCTCGAATAGCGCCCGCACCTCTCACTGACCAATCACCGGACCGCGCAGCAGCGGCCCCAAGCTTCCAACGCAGGATATCGGATCATGCTCGACAAGCCCCTTCTCATTGCCGGCAGCTGGCGCGCGCCATCCGGGTCCCGCACCGGAGACGTCGTCGACCCCGCCACCGGCGCAGTGATCGGCAAGCTCGGCTTCGCCGAGGCGGCCGATATCGACGCCGCCCTGGAGGCTGCGCGGAAGGGCTTTGCGACCTGGCGCACTATGACCGCGCTCGAACGCGCGCGCATCCTGCATCGCGCCGCCGCGCTGGTGCGCGAGCGCGCCGAGGTGATGGCCCAGCATATGACCCGCGAGCAGGGCAAGCCGCTCGCCGAGGCGCGTGGTGAAGCCGCCACGGCACCCGAGCACATCGAATGGTATGCGGAAGAAGGTCGTCGCGCCTATGGCCGGGTGATCCCCTCGCGCATCCCCGGCGCCCGCCAGATCGTGGTCAAGGAACCGGTCGGCCCGGTCGCAGCCTTCAGCCCCTGGAACTTCCCGCTCGCCCAGCTCGTCCGCAAGATCGCCGGGGCGCTGGCCGCCGGCTGCTCGATCATCGCCAAGCCGCCGGAAGAAGCGCCCTCCGCCTGCATCGAGCTCGCCAAATGCTTCCAGGAGGCCGGCCTGCCCGAGGGCGTACTCAACATCCTGTTCGGCGTGCCCGCCGAAATCTCGGAGCGGCTGATCGCCTCGCCGGTGATCCGCAAGGTTTCGTTCACCGGCTCGGTCCCGGTCGGCAAGCATCTCGGCGCGCTGGCGGGGGCACAGGCGAAGCGCGCCACCATGGAGCTAGGCGGCCACGCCCCCTTCATCGTCTGCGACGATGTCGATCTCGACGCGGTGGTGAAGCTCGGCGTCGGCCTGAAATTCCGCAATGCCGGCCAGGTCTGCGCCTCGCCGACGCGCTTCTATGTGCAGGATGCCGTCTATGACGGCTTCCGCGCCGCCTTCACCGAAGCGGCCAAGGCAGTCAAGGTCGGCCCCGGCGCGGCCGAGGGCACGCAGATGGGCCCGCTCGCCAATGCCCGAAGGCTCGATGCCCTCCAGGATTTCGTCGCCGACGCCGTCCAGCACGGCGCCAGGCTCGAAACCGGCGGCCGCCGCATCGGTAATGAGGGCTTCTTCTTCGAGCCGACCGTACTCTCCGATGTGCCCAACAGCGCGAGGATCATGCGCGACGAACCCTTCGGGCCGATTGCGGCGCTGGTGCGGGTCGGCTCGGTCGACGAGGCGATCGAACGCTCCAACGCGCTGCCCTTTGGCCTCGCCGCCTTCGCCTTCACCCGCTCGACGAGGCGCGCCGCGCAATTCGCCGATGGGCTCGAGAGCGGCATGGTCTCGATCAACCATTTCGGCCTCGCCGCAGCCGAGACCCCGTTCGGCGGCATCAAGGATTCCGGCTACGGCAGCGAAGGCGGCACGGAGGGGCTCGAAGCCTATCTCTCGACCAAGTTCGTCAGCCAGGTCGGCGCCTGAGCCCATCCCTTCCAACCGCAAGAGACGACCATGACCACGCTCCAGCACAATCCCGACACGCTCGCGCCGCCCGCCCGCAATCTCTATTCGCACGGGGTCGAGACCCGCGGCCCGGGCCGCCAGCTCTTCATCGCCGGACAGGTCGGCGTCCGGCCCGATGGTTCGATCCCGGAAGCCTTCGACGACCAGGTTCGCCAGATGATGGACAATATCGGCGCGGTCCTCGCCTCGGCCGGCATGAGCTTCGACGACATCGTCAAGATCACCGCCTATTGCCGCAGCGCCGAGGAGATCATCGGCTATGCCGGCATCCGCAACGGCTACTTCTCCGACAAGCCGCCGGCGACGACGGCCTTCGTGGTCGGCGGTCTCGCCAATCCCGCCTGGCTGATCGAGGCCGACGCGATCGCCTTCAAGGCGGACTGAACCAGTGAACGCCGCCCTCTCCCCAAGCCGCTCGGGGCGCGAAGCCCATGTCGATGTCGGCGACGGCGTCCGGCTATGGGTCTGGGATACGGGCGGCGATGGCCCCGCCATCGTCCTGCTGCACGCCTCAGCCGGCAGCGGCGAGTGCTGGAATCTGCAATGGCCGGTCTTCGCCGAAGCCGGCTATCGCGTCATCGGCTATTCCCGGCGCGGGCATTTCGGCTCCGACGATGGCGACGCAGCAGCGATGACGCCGGCCTCGAGCGACCTGCTTGGGCTCGTCGATGCGCTCGGGCTGGAGCGCTTCCACCTGGTCGGCACTGCCGCCGGCGGCATGGTTGCGACCGACTTTGCCGCCTCGCATCCGCAGCGCCTGCTCAGCTTCGTCATCTCCAGCAGCATCGTCGGGCTGGTGGATGACGATTATCAGGCGATGCTGCATAGGCTGCTCCCATCTGAGTTCGAACAGCTCCCGCATGATTTCCGCGAACTCGGACCATCCTACCGGGCGCAATGCCCGGAAGGCCTCGCGCGCTGGAACGCCATGCTGGCGCGCTCCGGTGTCGAGCGCGTTCCCCTGCGCTTCGCCAACCGCGTCCGCTGGGCCGATCTGCAGCGCTTCGACTTTCCGGTCCTCGTCCTGACCGGCGATGCCGATCTCTACGCCCCACCGGCCAATGCGCGCCTGATCGCCAGCCGTATTCCCGGCGCGCGCCTCGCCATCTTGCCCGATTCCGGCCATTCGCCCTGGTGGGAAGTGCCGGAGCTCTACAACCGCGAGATCTTGAATTTTCTCGGCTCGGTGAGCCGCCAGGAGCACCTTGATCATGGCTACCCCATCCGTTGAGGCCGACCGGATCGTCGCCGTCGAGGTCAGGCGCTGCGTCCAGCCGCAGCAGGATCCGGCCTGGCGCTTTGCCTTGGGCGGCATCCCGCGCCTCGACGGGCTGATCGTGACCTTGCGCACAGCGTCCGGCCTCGTCGGCGAGGGGCATGTCGAGGCGATGGCCTTCTATGCCGACGATCTCACGGGATCGGAGGCCGCGATCGAAGTGCTCCGTCCTATTCTGCTCGGCGCCGACCCGTTGCTTTACGCCCAGACGCGGGATCGCCTCGACAAGGCCCTGTCCGGGCACGAGGCGGTCAAGGCCGGCATCGACAGCGCGCTGCATGAGCTGGCGGCGCGGACCCTACGCGTGCCGCTGCATGTGCTGTTCGGCGGCGCGCGGCGTCAGAGCGTCGAGCTCCAGCGCATCCTGCCGCTCAAGGATCCCCCGGGCATGGCCGCCGATGCCGCCAGGCTCGCCGGGCTCGGTTATCGCTGCCTCAAGGTGAAGGTCGACGGTGATGCCGATCTCGCCGAGGCCCGCGTCAGGGCGGTGCGCGAAAGCGTCGGCCCGGCCGTCAGGCTCTCCGCCGATGCCAATCAGAGCTACACGCCGAAGGCCGCGCTGCGCATGATCGAGCGTATCGCCCGTCATGGCGTCGACCTCGTCGAGCAGCCGGTTCCCGCCGCAGACGTCCCGGGTCTCGCTTTCGTCTCGCAGCGCAGCCCGATCGCGGTCGAGGCGGACGAAGCTATTCGTTCGCTGCGCGACATCGTCACGCTGATCGCGGAGGGCGCCTGCGACAGCTTCAACCTGAAGAGCTCGGTGCTTGGCGGGATCGGCAAGGTCTTCATTGCCGCGCAGATCTGCGAAGCGGCGGGGCGGGCCTATCGGGTCGGGACCGCCTATGGCCCCCGCCTGATCGCGGCCCAATGCCTGCACCTGGCTGCGGCGCTGCCGTCCTTCCACTACCCCGTCGAGTTCGCCGAGTTCGATCATCTGCTCGATGATCCCTTCTCCGGCCTGGAGGCTGCGGAGGGCCGGCTCACTCTACCGCAAGGTGTCGGCTCCGGATTGACGCAACTATCGGAGAATGCTTGACATTCCCGAGGCATGGCCTCAGGCTTCAAAGATCAGGCGGTTGGCGATAGCGAGGGTCTCAATCCTCGTTATATCGAGCCTTCCTCACCGACACAGGTCGATCAAACGCCGCAGAGCGCGCGACCCGTGATCTCGTTCAGGTGAGGAGCTCAACAATGAACATCCGGACAAGTTTTGCGCGTGCCCTACGCGCCGCTGGCGTCGTGGTCGCAGCCAGCATGGCGACACTCGCCGTTGCGCAGGACAAGGACACCTTCCGCTTCGCCGCAGCAACCGATCTGCGCGTCATCGATCCGATCTGGTCGCTGGAATACAACAGCCGCAACCATGGCTATCTCGTCTACGACACGCTGTTCGCCTTCGACTCGAAATTCCAGGTCAAGCCGCAGATGGTCGAGACCTGGACCGTCTCGGACGACAAGCTGCGCTACGCCTTCAAGCTGCGGCCGGGCCTGACCTGGCACGACGGCATGCCCGTCACCGCGGCCGACTGCGTCGCCTCGATCAAGCGCTGGGGCCAGCGCGATTCGATCGGCCAGGCGCTGATCGCTGCGGCCGGCGAGATCAAGGCGACCGGAGCCGACAGCTTCGAGATCATCCTGAAGGAGCCGTTCGGCCATGTGCTCTCAGCGCTGGCCAAGACCGGCTCGCCGGTGCCGTTCATGATGCCCGAGCGCATCGCCAAGACCAGCGGCTTCGAGCAGATCAAGGAGACCATCGGCTCGGGCCCCTTCATGTTCGCACGCGACGAATGGATGCCGGGCGACAAGGCGGTCTACAAGAAGTTCAAGGGCTACAAGCCCCGCTCCGAGCCCTCCGATTTCATGTCCGGCGGCAAAATCGCCAATGTCGAGCGCATGGAGTGGGTGTTCATCCCGAGCGGCGCCACCGCCGCCGCCGCGCTGCTGGCCGGCGAGGTCGACTGGCTCGAGCATCCGCCCTCCGACCT
This sequence comes from Allobosea sp. GW821-FHT03A12, assembly GCF_058986765.1. Lineage (NCBI taxonomy): Bacteria > Pseudomonadati > Pseudomonadota > Alphaproteobacteria > Hyphomicrobiales > Alloboseaceae > Allobosea > Allobosea sp. GW821-FHT03A12. The sequence continues at coordinate 181,471 of NZ_JBYSVZ010000001.1, read as the reverse complement.
GCTGCCGACGCTGCAGAACGACAAGGACATCACCGTCCGCGCCGTCGATCCCTTCGGCATGCAGACGATGATCCGCTTCAACCATATCCATCCGCCCTTCGACAACGAGAAGGTCCGGCGCGCCGTTCTGCAGACGATCGAGCAGGGCGAATATCTGCGCGTCCTCAGCGACGACAAGCGCAGCTGGGAGCCCTGCCGCAGCTTCTATTTCTGCGGCACCCGTTTCGGCCGGGACCTCGCGCCAGACCAGCTGCTGTTCAAGAAGAACCTGGACGAGGCGAAGAAGACGCTCGTGGCCTCGGGCTACAAGGGCGAGAAGGTCGTGCTGCTCGACGCCGTCGACGACGCGATCCTGCATCCGGTCACCGTCGTGCTGTTCGACAACCTCAAGGCGATCGGCATGAATGTCGAGCTCCGGGCGACGGACGGCGCCACCATCTTCGCGCTGATGCTGAAGCAGGAGCCGATCGCGCAGGGCGGCTGGAACATCGGCCCGCAATATGCCGACAGCACCAACTATTCGGTGCCCTTCCTCAACAACGCCCTGCGCGCCGGCGGCGTCGGCAAGGCCTCGATCGGCTGGCCCAAGAACGAGGCGATCGAGACGCTGCGGGCCGCCTTCCTCAAGGCGCCGGAGGCCGAGCAGGGCGCGATCGCCGACAAGATCCAGCAGGAGGCCTACGCCGCCTCGATCTACGGGCTGACCGGCCAGTACAAGCAGCTCACCGCCTACCGCAAATCGGTCGAGGGCCTGATCGACTCGCCGATCCCGCTGTTCTGGAACGTCGGCAAGAAGTGAGCGGCCGGCGGCACGCGCCTCCCGCGTGCGCCGCCTCCCATCTCCAGCAGCCACACATCGCGCCGGCGGCCCGCAAGATCGGCGGCGCGGGACATGGCCTGCCCTGAGGAACGGAAAACATCGATGCTGGCCTATATCCTCAAGCGCCTGCTCGCGACCATCCCGGTGATGGCGACCGTCGCGGTCATCGTCTTCATGCTGCTGCATCTGACGCCCGGCGACCCGGCCGCGCTGATCGGCGGCGACCTCGCGACCCCCGAGGATCTGCGCCGCATCCGCGAGCAGCTCGGCCTGGAGCGCCCGATCGCCGAGCAATTCCTCGGCTGGCTCTGGCAGGTGCTGCAAGGCGATCTCGGGACATCGCTGTTCAACCAGATGCCGGTGGCGCAACTGATCGCGCAGCGGATCGAGCCGACCCTGATCATCGGCCTGACGATCATGACCTTCGCGGTGATCGTCGCGATCCCGCTCGGCGTTATCGCCGCCTGGAAGGCCGGCAGCTGGATCGACCAGCTCATCATGACGCTCGCGGTCATCGCCTTCTCGATGCCGATCTTCCTGATCGGCTATCTCCTGATCTTCAAGTTCTCGGTCGAGCTGAAATGGTTCCCGGTGCGCGGCTACCAGCCGATGTCGGCGGGACCGGCGAAGTTCTTCCCGCATATCGTGCTGCCGAGCCTGACCGTCAGCTTCATCTACATCGCCCTGCTGACGCGGATGACCCGGGCGACGGTGCTCGACGTGCTGAACCAGGACTATATGCGCACCGCCCGCGCCAAGGGCATGGCGACGCCGCGCATCCTTGCCGTGCACGCGCTGAAGAACGCCGCCGTGCCGATCGTCACGATGGTCGGCATCGGGCTCTCCTCGCTGCTTGGCGGCATCGTAGTCACCGAGACCGTCTTCGCCATCCCCGGCATCGGCCGCCTGATGATCGACGCGATCATCCGCCGCGACTTCCCGATCCTGCAGGGGGTGATCCTCGTGCTGTCGGCACTCTACGTGCTGATCAACCTCCTGATCGACCTGTCCTATTCGCTGTTCGATCCGCGCATCCGCTATTGAGGACGAGCCCATGAGCATCGCCATCGAGGCCCCTCGCAAGAGCGCCCGCAGCCGGACTTTGACGTACTGGCTCCGGCGCTACCCTCTCTTCATCCTCGGCTGCATCGGGCTGGCGGCGATCATCCTGCTCGCTGTGTTCGCGCCGCTGATCGCGACGCATGACCCGGTCGCGATCAACCCGGCGGCGAGGCTACGCCCGCCGAGCGATGCCTGGCTGTTCGGCTCCGATCCGTTCGGCCGCGACGTCTTCAGCCGCGTCATCTGGGGCGGACGGGTCTCGCTCACGGTCGGCATCGGCGTCGCCGCCCTGTCTGTCTGCCTCGGCCTCGCCATCGGCATGATCGCCGGCTTCAACCGCGTCGCCGATGCGGTCCTGATGCGGATCATGGACGGGATGATGGCGATCCCCGGCATCCTGCTCGCCGTCGCGCTCGTCGCCATCGTCAAGCCGAGCATCACCACGGTCGTCGTGGCGATCGCGATCCCCGAAGTTCCGCGCGTCGTGCGCCTCGTCCGCTCCGTCGTGCTGAGCATCCGCGAGCAGCCCTATATCGAGGCGGCACGCCTGAGCGGGGTGCGCTTTCCCGGCCTGCTGATCCGGCATGTGCTGCCGAACACGATCGCCCCACTGATCGTGCAGGCGAGCTTCGTCTGCGCCTCTGCCATCCTGTCGGAAGCCTATCTCAGCTTCCTCGGCCTCGGCATTCCGCCGACCACGCCGACCTGGGGCAGCGTGATCTCGGAGGGGCGCAATGTCGTGCAGCTCGCTTTCTGGGTCGTGCTCTATCCGAGCCTCTTCCTCGGAGCGACCGTGCTGTTCATCAACCTGATCGGCGACGGCCTGCGCGACATGCTCGACCCGCGCCTGGCGCGGACCTTGTGAGGCCCACAGGCTGCGCAAGCGCCCTCCGGCTCAGCGCAACCGCTTGACCTCGTCCGCCGTGACGCTCGGCTGCTGCCCGCCCCAGCTCGCCCGCAGCCAGTTCGAGAGATCGGCGACCTGCTGGTCGGAGAGCTGCCCGGCGAAGCCCGGCATCGGCTGCATGCGCTCCAGCCCAGGGAAGCGCTGGGCCGGGATGCCGGTCAGGATGACCTTGTTGAGGTTGCGCGCATCGGCCAGCCGCAGCGAGGCATTGGTCGCTAGCGGCACCACCACATGCGGAATTCCCTGACCTTCGACGCCGTGGCAGCTGGCGCAGACCGCGAGATAGCTGGCGCGTGCGGAAGCCGCGACCTCGGCGGAGACGGCAACCGGCTTGGGCGGCGCCGGCGGGGTCGCGCTCTCCGGCAATTTGTCGAGGTCGAAGAGATAGGCCGCCATCGCGGCGAGATCCTCGGCGGTGAAATACTGCGTCGAGAAGTGGACGACCTCGAACATCTGGTTGGTCATCGCACCCTGCGCCGAGATGCCCGACTTCATGAAACCTGCGAAGACCAGCGGGTCGAAGCCCATCCGCGTCAGCCCGGCCTTGGTGATATCAGGCGCGATCACGCCTTCGAGCTCCGAACCCTGGAGATAGGCGCTCTCCTTCATGCCCATGGCGAGGTTTCGCGGCGTATGGCACTCGCCGCAATGGGCGAGCGCGTCGGTGAGATAGCGGCCGCGATTCCACAGCGCCGAGCGCCCGGCGACCTCGGTCTTCGTGTCTGAGGAGAGGTTGACCAGGTTCCAGAAGGTCAGCCCCTGCCGGATGTTGAGCGGGAACGGCATGTGGTTGGCCTTGTTCGCCACCTTCATCGGCTCGCGGCTCATCAGGAAGGCGTAGACCGCGTCGACATCATCAGCCGTCAGCTTGCGATAGGAGGCGTAGGGCATCGCCGGATAGAGATGACCGTGCTTGCCGACGCCGTCGCGCACCGCGCGGTGGAACTCGGCGCGGCTCCAATTGCCGATGCCATGTTCCTTGTCGGGTGAGATATTGGTCGAGAAGATCGTCCCGAGCGGCGTCTCGAACGGCAGGCCGCCGGCCCAGGGCGCGCCGCCCTTGACGACATGGCAGGCATAGCAATCGGCAGCGACGGCGACATAGGCGCCGCGCTTGGCGAGCCCCTTCATCTGCTCGGCCGATAGCGGCTGCTCGATCTCCTTGGCGACCACGCTGCGCTCGAACAGGCCGAGGAAGACCGCCCCCGCCGCGAGCGCACCGACGACAGCGACCGCCAGGGCGGCCAGAAGCAGCTTCCTCGCCATCAGCCTTACGCCTTCACCAAGCCGGGAGTCCTGAGGACGAGATCGCGCACCGCCTCGAAATAGCGGACATAGCCGGTGCAGCGGCAGATATGGCGGTCGAGCGCCTCGCTGATCACCTGCTCCAGCGCCTCGCGCCTGACCGGATTGCGCTTCAACTGGTCGAGCAGCACCGTCGCGCCGGTGACGAAACCAGGCGTGCAATAGCCGCACTGGAAGGAGAAATGCTCGATGAAGGCCTGCTGGACTGGCGAGAGCTCGGTGATCGCGCCATTGGCATCCCGCTTGGCCTGGCCCTCGATGGTCCTGACCTTGCGGCTGGCGAACCAGTGCGCGCCGGTGATGCAGGTCCGCATCTCCTCGAGCGAGCCGTCCGCCTTCTCCAGCACCACGGTGCAGGCATGGCAGATGCCCTGGCCGCAGCCCATGCGCGAGCCGGTCAGGTTCAGGTACTCGTAGAGGAAGTCCTGCATCATCATCGTCTCGGGCACGTCGATCGGACCGACGGCCTTGTCGTTGATGGTCAGGGAGAGCTGCTTGGTCGGGATCGTCATGCCAGCGCCTCTTTGATCCTCTCCGGCGTGAGCGGCAGGGTGTAGAAGCGCTTGCCGATGGCATGGGCGACGCCGTTCACGATCGCAGGCACGACCGCGATCATCACCACCTCGGCCATGCCCTTGGGCGGGTCGGTGTCCGAGAGCGGCGGCAGCACCTCGGCCGTCTGCTTCCAGACCGCGACATCCCTGGAGGTCGGCAACTCGTAGCGGTTCCAGTTCCAGGTGCCGTCGCCCGGCCCGTCCTCATAGAGCGGCAGGTACTCCTTCAAGGCGTGGCCGATGCCCATGGCGAGCCCGCCCTGGATCTGGCCGGAGACCAGCTCCGGCACGATCTGGTTGCCGCATTCGAGGATGGAGTGGTGCGAGAGCAGGCTGACCTCGCCGCTGGCGGTGTCGACGACGATCTCGGCCAATGTCGCCATCGGCGCGTAATAGGTGACGCCGGCATTGTTGCGCTGCGCCGGCGGATAGGCGACCGAGGCACGCTCGACGAAATGCCAGCCTCCTTCCGTCATCAGCGCCTTGCGCTCGGCCGGCGCCCCGTCGCCATATTTCACCGACAGCGCATCGATGGCGAAGCGCCGACGCCCGGTTCCCGGCAGCTCGAACTCGGCCTCGGCCCATTGCCAGCGATTGAAGCTGTGCACGGTGATGCCGGTGACGAGGCCGAGCCGGTGCGCCTCGGCGGCGACCGCGGCGAAGGACAGCGGCTGCATCGCCGCCGCCGTGATCCCGCCATTGGTGACGCGCAGATCCTCGCGGCGTACCGCTTCCGGCGCCATCTGGCCGCCGCCAATGCCGCGCGACCAGAGCGAGCGTGCCGCCGGCCAAATCGTGAGCTCGATCAGCGCCCGGGCCGCCTCGCGCGTCGCATGGCCGAGATAATAGACGCTGTTGGAGGCGCTCATCGGCGAGGTGAAGCTCGGCGTCCAGCGCGGATTGGCCATCCGCCTGTCTTCTTCCTCCTGCGACAGCGTATAGGGCTCGTCGGTGGTCTCCAGCGGCATTTGCGGCCAGCGCACCTTGCCGAACACGGTCTCGTCGGGCTGCTTGCCGAGGATGGCGGCGGCCATCACCGCCTGCGAGGTCGTGGCGCCCGTGCCGATCTCGTGCGCGACATGCGACAGCTTCAGCCGCCCGCTCGGATCGAATTCGAGCGCGCAGAGCGCAGCCTCGGCACCGGTGCCGTAGTCCTTGTGCACATGGCCATAGCCGACGCCGTATTTCTTGCCGGGGTTGGCCGTCTCGAACTCGGCCTTGCGCTTTTGCCTGCCGGTCCAGAGCGGGTGCTTTTCCGCCTTCGCGAGGATCTCGTCATGACGCAGCGCTCCCGAGGGGATCGCGCCCTGCGAGTTCTTCATGCCGGACTTCAGCGCATTGCGCTTCCGGAACTCCATCGGGTCCAAGCCGAGCGCCTCGGCGGCCTCGTCGACCATCATCTCGGTCGCTGCCATGGTCTGCAGCGTGCCGTAGCCGCGCATCGAGCCGGCATCGACGGCGCGCGAAGACAGGATCGCGGCGGAGAAATCGCTTTTCGGCAGATAATAGATCGACTGCGCCGCCGTCGCCCCGACCGTGCCAACCGAGACCGAGAAGTTCTCGCGCCCGCCGCCGTCGTTCTGGTAGCGCCCGGTCATCGCCCGGAACTTGCCGGTCTTGCGGTCGATCACCATGACCTTCTCCATCTGGAAGGCATGGCGCTTCAGCGCGGTCTGGAACTGCTCATAGCGGTCATTGGCGAGCCGGACCGGCCGGCCCTCGCCATAGAGGCCGGCGAGCACGCAGAAGAACGGGAAGAGCGCGTGGTCCTTGGTGCCGTAGCCGACGGTGTAGCCGATCCTGAGGTCGATGCTCCCGAGCGAGAACTTCGACTTCGCCAGCATATGGGCCGCCATCTCGGCGACCTCATGCGGCGACTGCGTCGCGATCAGCGCATGTAGCGTGCCGGTCCCGCGCTCGTACCAGACATTGCCGTTGTCAGCCTCCATGGCGGAGGCATCGGCCGACTGGGTCGAATAGGAGCGCCGCAGCACCAGCACGTCGTCCCCGGCATTGGCGATCTCGCGCTCGATCTCGGCCGCCGCCGCCATGCCGCGCGCCATCGCGTCGCCCTCGCCGGCGGCAGGCCATTGCGGCTCAGTACCCTTGAAGCCGGCGCGGATCGTCGTGTCCTTCAGCGCGGAATAGCGGTCCTCCGCATCGGGATTGCCGCCGTCGATCCGGACATAGCGCGCCGCGCCATAGGGGCCGGGCGTGGTCGAGGGCCCCTCAGGGCCGTAGCGCACGACCTTGTCGTTGAAGCGCAATTTGCGCTTGGCCGCGTCATAGCGGGCGAAGTCGTGATAGATCAGCATGGCGACGGGCTGGCCGAGCAGCCGCGCCGTCTGTCCCTTCGGCACGAAGAAGACGTCGCCATAGAAGCCCGGCCAGGGCGCCGGCATCGCGACGCCGTCGGTGACGAGGTCTTCCTGCAGCACCAGCCGGTCGGGCTTGAGCTCGTCGCCGAGCAAGGCAAGGTCGACGCCGTCGAAGACGCGGTCGACCCGAGTCGCATGCAGCATGAAGGCGTGCGCCTGCTGCTTCGGCCAGCCGTCGAGATCGCGGGCGCGATAGTCGCGGGTGAAGGTCTTGCCGCCGGTGACCTTGGCGATGGCGTCGAGCCGGTATTTCGGCCTACCACGGGCAGTCAGCCAATCGGCGCCCGGGCGCGGCGGCGTCTCGATCAACTCGGCCTGCGTCACCGAGGGCAGCAGGGAAATCTTGAGGGCAACGCCGGCGGCACCGACCTTGAGGAAGCTTCTGCGCGACAGATCCGCCTTCACGCGGAACCTCCCACTGTCTTTTACGAGCACATCTCGTTTGTCCGAATCATTCTAAAAGCAGACTGCACGGGCGTATACGGGATTGTTGCTCGGACCGGTTGTGTGGGGCAGCGCCGTCGGCCGGCCGCACCGCCTAGTAATGGAAGGTCCAGAGCAGGCTCTCGCTCAAGCCCTTCAGCGCCTCGACCGCGTCGGGCCGCTCGCGCGCCAGCGTGGTGATCAAGGCATCGGCCACGGCGAAGGCCGCGGTCGGCGAGTTCGGCAGGAAGCTGTTGCGCGCCGGGGCGAAGAAAGTCATGTCGGCCAGCGGCACCAATGGCGATGACGGGCTGTCGGTCAGCGCAATCAGGACGGCGCCGCGCTTCTTGGCGAATTTGGCGAGCTCCAGCGTGGCACGCGAATAGCGCGGCAGCGAGATCGCGATGACGACGTCCTGCGACCCGGCCGAGAGCATGTGGCGGACGGCGCGCTCGGGCCCGCCGCGCGAGGAGGCGAAGACGACCTCGGCGTCAAGATAGAGCGCGAGCCCATCCTCCAGGAAGGCGCCGACATAGTGACTGGCGCCCGAGCCGACGATGAAGATGCGGCGCGCCTTCAGCATCAGGGCGATGGTGCGATTGACCGTCGCCTCCTCCAGCGTCGCGATCGCCTCGTCGAGATTGGCGGCCTCGCCCTTCAGCGTCGTCGCCATGGTGGCGAAGACCGAGCCGGCGGCAGCGCGGGCATCCGCCAACCCTTCGACTGGGGCGAGCGCGACCTTGAGCGCCGTCGACAGCGCGGCACGAAAATCGCTGTAGTTACGGTAGCCCAGCGCCCGGACGAAGCGGGTCACGGTCGCGGTCGAGGTGCCGCTCTTCTCGGCCAACCCCTCGATCGTCACTGTCGCCGAGTCGAGCGGGCTCTGCAGCACGAAATCGGCCGCCTTGCGATGGCCCTCGCTCAGCGAGGGGTAGATTCGGGCGATGCGGTTGGCCAGGTCCGTCGTCGGCTTCAGGGCGCGTGACATGGCTCTCCTGCTGATTGACGTCGGATCATTTTCATGTTTGCTACCGCGTGAAAATAAAGCTGTCAAAACGACCAGCTACGGGAACGGAGACCGACCGATGCGTCAGCGCGCGCTCATCACCATCCTGCTCGGCGCCAGCATGCTGAGCGCGCCCGCGATGGCGCAGACCCTGCGCATTGCGCTCGCCTCCGAGCCGACCGCCGTCGACCCGCATTATCACGAGCTGACCCCCAACAACGCGCTCGCAGCGCACATCTTCGACAACCTCGTCCTGCAGGACGAGATGCAGGCGCTGAAGCCGGGTCTCGCCACCTCCTGGGAGAACGACGGCAAGAACCGCTGGACCTTCAAGCTGCGCCAGGGCGTCAAGTTCACCAACGGCCAGCCCTTCGGCGCGCAGGATGTCGTTTTCACCTTCTGCCGCACGCTGAAGAACGAGACCAAGGTCTCCGATTCCTTCGCCGACGTCACCAGCAACTTCGCCAAGGTCGAAACACCCGATGCCAGCACGCTGGTGATCGAGACCAAGGTGCCGGAGCCGCTGCTGCCCAACCTGCTCTCCAGCCTGCCCATCCTCTCGGCTTCGATCGTCCAGCATGGCGAGATCAAATACGACGTCGCCAATAACTGCGGCGTCACCAGCCCCTGGCCGGCAGTCAACAACTTCAACGACGGCACGATGGCGATCGGCACCGGGCCATACAAGCTGAAGTCCTATGTGCGGGGCTCGGCGATCGAGCTCGAGCGCAATCCCGACTACTGGGGCGGCCAGCAGCCCTGGGCCACCGTGCGCTTCCTGCCGGTGACCAATGCCGGCCCGCGCCTCGCCGGCCTGCTCGCCGGCGACTACGACGTGATCGAGAACCCGGCGGCGCGCGACCTTGCCCGGATCAAGAGCGACAAGCGCTTCGGCTCGGTCATCACGCCCTCGACCCGCATCGTCTATTTCCAACTCGACGTCGCCCGCGACGAGAGCCCCTTCGTCAAGGCGCCCGACGGCAAGAATCCGCTGAAGGATGCGCGCGTGCGCAAGGCGATGTCGCTCGCCATCGACCGCGAGGCGATCGTCAAGCGCATCATGGACGGCGCTGCCGAGCCGGCCTACCAGTACCTGCCGACCGGCATGTTCGGCACGCTGCCGAACCCGCCCAAGCTCGCCTATGACCCGGCCGCGGCGAAGAAGCTGCTGGCGGAGGCCGGCTACCCCAACGGCTTCCAGCTGACGCTGTCCTCGACCAATGACCGCTACATCAACGACAGCCAGATCACCCAGGCGGTCGCGCAGTATCTGACCCAGATCGGCATCAAGGCCGAGGTCGACGCGATGACGCGCGCGATCTACTTCCCGCGCCGCGCCAAGAAGGAATTCAGCGTCGCGATCGGCGGCTGGGGCTCGGCGACCGGCGAGGCCGCCTCCTTCCTGCGCCAGTGGCCGCCGACCCCGAACGAGGCCAAGACTCTCGGCGGCTCGAACTATGGCGGCTACAAGAACGACGAGTTCGACAAGGTGATCCGCGCCGCGGTCTCCGAGCTCGACGACAAGAAGCGCGCCGAGCTGCTGCAGCAGGCGATGAAGCTCGTGCTCGACGACGGCGCCTTCATCCCACTCCACTTCGAAAGCGGCATCTGGGCCTTCAAGTCGGAGCTCGCGGTCGCCGGCCGCGCCGACCAGTACATGCTCGCCATGTCGGTGAAGCCGGCGAAGTAAGCCGGCGAACACCCCACCGAGGTTCGGCGCATGACCGCCTTCGTCCTGCAGCGGCTGATCCAGAGCGTGCTCGTACTGCTCGCGGTCTCGATCGTGGTCTTCCTTGCCGTCTATGGCATCGGAGACCCGATCGAGCTCCTGGTCTCGCCCTCGGCCAGTGCAGCCGAGCGCGAGGCACTGATCCGCCGGCTGGGGCTCGATTTGCCGGTCTGGCAGCAATACCTGACCTTCATGGCCAACGCCCTGAAGGGCGATCTCGGCCGTTCCTTCGTGCATGGCGTCCCGGCGCTGCAATTGATCCTGCAGCGACTGCCGGCGACCTTCGAACTGGTGCTGCTGGCGATGGCGCTGGCGCTCGCTGCCGGCATCCCGCTCGGGCTGATGGCGGGCCTCAACCCCGACAGCCGGAGCGCCCGCATCGTCATGGCCAGCACCGTGCTCGGCTTCTCGCTGCCGAGCTTCTGGAAGGGCATGATGCTGATCCTGCTCTTCGCCGTCTGGCTCGGCTGGCTGCCGACGGCAGGGCGCGGCGAGACGGTCTCGCTCCTCGGCATCCAGACCAGCCTTTTGACCTTGGACGGGTTGCAGCACATCGCCTTGCCCGCGCTCAACCTGGCGATCCCGAATCTTGCTCTGATCATCCGGCTCGTCGCGGCCGGTACCACCGAGACGATGACGCTGGATTATGTGAAATACGCCCGCGCCAAGGGCGTTCGGCCCAGGCGCATCGTCAACCGGCACATCCTGCGCAATATCCTGATCCCGGTCGTCACCGTCGTCGGCGTCGAGTTCGGCAGCCTCGTCGCCTTCTCCACGATCACCGAGACCGTCTTCGCCTGGCCGGGCATGGGCAAGCTGCTGATCGACTCGGTCTACCAGCTCGACCGGCCGGTGGTCGTCGCCTACGTCCTGCTGGCGACGCTGCTCTTCGTCACCGTCAACTTCCTGGTCGACGTGCTCTATGCCGCGCTCGATCCGCGGGTGAAGCTCGCCGGAGAGCAGGCATGAGCCTGGACGCTCCCCGCCTCGCCGGCCCCATCAAGGCCGACACGCCCTTGCGCGAGAAGGTGCTGCGCCATCTGCGCAACCGCCCGACCACGCGCGGCGCCGCGATCCTGCTGGGGATCATGGTGGCGCTCGCTCTGCTGGCTCCGTTCATCACACCGCAGAACCCGCATGATCTCGGCTCGCTCAGCGTCATGGACAACCGGCTGGCGCCGGGCGAGCAGGGCATGAGCGGCTTCACCTACTGGCTCGGCAGCGACGCGCAGGGGCGAGACATGCTGAGCGCCATCCTCTACGGCCTGCGCACCAGCCTGCTCGTCGGCCTCGCCTCGACCATCGGCGCGCTCTCGATCGGCATCCTCGCCGGGCTCGCCGCGGCGCAGTTCGGCGGCGTGGTCGACGCGATCATCATGCGCGTCGTCGACTTCATGCTCGGTTTCCCCTCGATCCTGGTCGCGCTGGTGCTGCTCGCCTCGATCGGGCGCGGCGTCGACAAGGTCATCCTCGCCATCGTGCTGGTGCAATGGGCGCAATATGCCCGCCTGATGCGCGCGGCAGCGCTGGTCGAGCGGCGCAAGGAATATATCGAGGCGGCCGTGAATTTCGGCCTGCCGACCCGCCACATCATGCTGGCCCATCTCCTGCCGAACTCGGTCGGCGCCGTGCTCGTCGTTGCCAGCATCAGCATCGCCTCGGCGATCACGCTGGAGGCGACGCTCTCCTTCCTCGGCGTCGGCGTGCCGGTAACGCAGCCCTCGCTCGGCCTGCTGATCGCCAACGGCTTCGAATTCCTGCTCTCCGGCGAATACTGGATCGCCGTCTTCCCCGGCATCGCGCTCGTGCTCCTGATCATGTCGCTCAACCTCGTCGGCGATCGCCTGCGCCGCAGCTTCAACGTGCGCGCATGAGCCAAGCCCCTCTCCTTTCCGTGCGCGGCCTCAAGACCGTGTTCCACGCCCAGGACGGCGCCTGGCCGGCGGTCGACGGCGTCGATTTCAGCGTCGCCAAGGGCGAGGTGCTCGGCCTCGTCGGTGAATCCGGCTCCGGCAAGTCGGTCACCGGCTTCTCGCTGGTGCAATTGATCGACCCGCCGGGCGAGGTCGTCGCCGGCGAAGTGCTGTTCGACGGCGACGATCTGCGCGCCGTCTCGCAGGAGCGGCTGCGGCAACTGCGCGGCGACCGGATCGCGATGATCTTCCAGGATCCGCTGATGACGCTGAACCCGGTGCTCAGCATCGGCGAGCAGATGAGCGAGGCGATCCTCGAGCATCGCGCCTGCAGCCGGCAGGAGGCGCTTGCCAAGGCCGCCAAGGCGCTGGCGCGGGTCGGTATCTCCTCTCCGGAAACGCGCCTCAAGCAGTACCCGCACGAATTCTCCGGCGGCATGCGCCAGCGCGTCGCGATCGCGACTGCGCTTCTCAACGATCCCGACCTGATCATCGCCGACGAGCCGACCACCGCGCTCGACGTCACCATCCAGGCGCAGATCCTCTACGAGGTCCAAAAACTCTCGCGCGAGACTGGGGCCGCGGTGATCTGGATTACCCACGACCTCGCCGTGGTCGCCGAGCTCGCCGACCGGGTGGCGGTGATGTATGCCGGCCGCATCGTCGAGATCGGCGAGATCGAGACCGTGCTCGACCGGCCGCGCCATCCCTATACGCTCGGCCTGCTCAACTCCTCGGCGACGATGGTCGAAGTCGGCGAGCGCCTGCACCAGATCGACGGCATGGCGCCGCGGATCGACTCGCGCCCCTCCGGCTGCCCGTTCCGGCCACGCTGCGAGCGGGCTTTGCCGATCTGTGCCGACAGCGATCCGCAGCCGCAGCCCCATGACGGCCGCACCCTGCGCTGCCACAACCCCGTGCCGGATCGGGTGGCGGCATGAGCGAGACCCTGTTCGAGCTGCGCGGTGTCCGCAAATATTTCCGCGGCAAGGCCAATATCGCCGAGCGCATCCTGACCGCGATCGGCCGGCACGCACCGCCTTCGACCCTGAAGGCGGTCGACGGCGTCGATCTCAGCGTCCGCAAGGGCGAGGTGCTCGGCCTCGTCGGCGAATCCGGTTGCGGCAAGTCGACCCTGGCGCGCATCGCCACCGGCATCCTGCCGCCGACCGAGGGCGAGGTCTTCTACAAGGGGCGCTCCGCCGCGGCGCTGAAAGGCAAGGATCGGCTCGATTATCTGCTGAAGGTGCAGATGATCTTCCAGGACCCCTACGCTTCGCTCGATCCGCGCATGCGGGTCAGCCGCATCGTCGGCGAGGCGCTCTCGGTGCACAAGCTGGTGCCGAAGGCGGAGCTCGATGGCGCGGTCGACCGGGCGCTCTCTGAGGTCGGGCTCGATCTCGCCTATCGCGAGCGCTACCCGCATCAGTTCTCCGGCGGCCAGCGCCAGCGCATCGGCATCGCCCGGGCGCTCGCGGTGAAGCCAGATTTCCTGGTCTGCGACGAACCGGTCTCGGCGCTCGACGTCTCGATCCAGGCGCAGGTGATCAATCTGTTCATGGATGTGCGCGAGCGGCACGGGCTGACCTATCTCTTCGTCAGCCATGATCTCGGACTCGTCCGCCACATCAGCGACCGCGTCGCGATCATGTATCTCGGCCGCATCGTCGAGATTGGCAGCGCGACCGCGATCTTCGCCGAGCCGGCGCACCCCTATAGCACCGCCCTGATCAAGGCGATCCCATCGGCAGCACGGCGCAAGAGCAGCTTCCAGCCGCTCAAGGGCGAACTGCCCTCGCCGCTGGCCCCGCCCCCCGGCTGCCCGTTCCACCCGCGCTGCGAGCACGCCATGGCGGTCTGCCGTGAGGTCCGCCCGGACCTCACGGAGATCGCGCCCGGCCGCAGCGCCGCCTGCCACCTGCACACGACTGCGAAGGCCGCATGAGCACGACGCTTACTCTCGATCCGCCGCAGGGCCGCAGCACCCTGCCCTTCATCGACGCGCGCCACCCGGAGCGGCCGCTCGAGATCAACTTCTACCGGCCAGCGCGGCACCGCTCCGAAGACGAGGTGGTGTTCGTCCAGCATGGCATGCTGCGCAATGGCGACGACTACCGCGATTTCTGGATCGAAGCCGCCGAGAAGCACAAGCTGCTGATCGTCGCGCCGACCTTCGGCAATGAGCACTTCCCCAAGGCCGAGGGCTACAACAACGGCCTCGTCGTCGGTGAGGACGGCACCATCGCCGCGTCTGACGACTGGCTCTACGCGGTGCCAGCTCGCGTGCTGGCAGCACTGCGCCAGGCCGGCGTCACCAGGCGCGACAAGGTCAAGCTGTTCGGCCATTCGGCCGGCGGCCAGTTCGTCCACCGCCTGCTGGCGACGCAGAGCGAGACGCCTTACGAGGTCGCTTTCCCCGCCAATTCCGGTTGGTACACACTGCCGACACTGGAAAGGCGCTTCCCGGAAGGGCTCGGCGGGCTCGGCCTCGGCGAAGCGGAACTCGCGCGCTGGCTCGCCTGGCCGATGGTGATCTTCGCCGGCGACCAGGACATCGTCACGGATGATCCGCACCTGCCGGCTCAACCCGAAGCGTTGGCGCAGGGACCCATGCGCTATGCCCGCGCCCATTTCATGCTCGACTTCGCCAAGGCAGAGGCGGCCAGGCGCGGCCTGCCCTGCAACTGGTCGCTGATCACCGTGCCCGGCATCGGCCATGACGGCGCGGCGATGTCGCGCGCAGCGGCCGCATGGTGGTACGAAGGCCGAATTCCATCGGTAGAGGAGCTGCAACCTCAGGCGACCGCCGTCGCCTGAGATGCTGGAGGCTCGACCGGCCACGTCCCATCTGCGACATCTGGCTCGCAGTGATGGTGGAGGCCGACCGCGATGAAACTGCTGCTCGCGGGTGCGACGGGACTGGTCGGCGGCCATGTTCTGACGCAGGCGCTCGCCGATCCGCGCATCGATGCGGTGATCGCGCCCGTGCGCCGCGCCCTGCCCGCCCATGCGAAGCTTCTGGCGCCGACCGTCGATTTCGAGGCCCTGCCCGAGGATGCGACCTGGTGGGCGGCCGATGCGGCAATCTCGGCGCTCGGCACGACCATCGGCAAAGCCGGCTCGCAGGAGGCCTTCCGGCGGGTCGACCACGATTATCAGCTCGCCGTCGCCAAGCTTGCCGGCCGGCACGGCACACCGGTCTTCGTCCTGAACTCGGCGCTCGGGGCGGACCCGGCGTCGCGCATCTTTTACAACCGGGTGAAGGGCGAGCTGGAGCGTGACCTCGCCGGCCTCGACTTCGCCTCGCTCACCTTTGTCAGGCCGGGCCTGATCGGCGGCGAGCGGCAGGAAAGCCGCCCGGCCGAACGCGCCGCGCTCGTCCTGCTCGGCATCCTCGGCCCGCTGCTGCCGCGCGCCTGGCGCATCAATCCGGCCAGGCGCATCGCCGCCGCCATGATCGAGGCCGCCATCGCGGCAAAGCCCGGGACGCATGTCGTCAGCTCGGCTGAACTGGTCTGAAATCAGGCCGTCTCGCACCAGACCCAGAGCAGGATCGCGTCGATATCGCCGGTCGTGTAGCAGAGATGGGTCAGCCGGCTGTCGAAATAGAGGCTGTCGCCCGGCTTCAGCCTGATCTCGTCATAGGAGCCGCTGCACACCCTGACCGGCGCGACTATCGAATCCGCCCATCCCGACACCGCTGCGAGCCAGGCGGCGCTGATCCTGAAGCACCTGGCGTGAGCAGCCATCGTCTTGCAAAGCACGCCGAATTGAGGCTCGGTGCCGGCGTGCTCGTTTCGGGCCTTTGGAGACGGGCTCGGCCAGACGATGACGACGGCAGGACGACAGGCGGATGTGATCGTGCTCGGCGCCGGCATCGTCGGCGTCAGCATCGCCCTGCATCTGCAGGAGCGCGGCCGCCGCGTCCTGCTGGTCGACCGCGGCGAGCCCGGCGCCGAGACCAGCCATGGTAATGCCGGGCTGATCGAGCGCTCCTCGGTCATTCCGTATGGCTTCCCGCGAGGTCTCGCGACGCTCGCCGCCTTCGCCTCGAACCGCTCGATCGCAGTGCGCTACCGACCTGCGACGCTGCTGCGGATGGCGCCCTGGCTGGCGCGCTATTGGTGGAACTCGGCGCCCGCTCGGCTCGACCGGCTGGGGCAGGCCATCCTGCCGCTGATCGAACGCTGCATCGACGAGCATCGCCACTGGACAAAGGCCGCCGGAACCGAGGCGCTGATCCGCAGCGAAGGCTGGATGGAGCTCTACCGCAGCCACCCCGGCCTGCAGAAGGCGGTGAAGGCGGCAGAAGAGCTCGCGCCCTATCGCCTTGCCTATGATGTCCTCGACGAGGCCGCGCTGCGGGCACGCGAGCCGGGCCTGCTACCGGGCATCGTCGCCGGCGCCGTACATTGGCGCGATCCTGAGACCGTCAGCGATCCCGGCGCGGTGACGCGCGCCTATGCCGCCCTCTTCACCGCGCGCGGCGGCGAGTTGCGACGCGCCGATGCGACCGGCCTGCAGCAGGACGGCGCGGGTTGGAGCTTGTCGGCCGACGGCGAGGACTGGCGCGCGCCCGAAGCCGTCGTCGCACTGGGCCCGTGGTCCAACGATCTCTGCGAACGGCTCGGCTATCGCTTTCCGCTCGGCTTCAAGCGCGGCTATCACATGCATTACGCCAGTGCTGGGGAGACCTGTCCGCAGCACCCGCTCTGCGATGTGCAGGCCGGCTTCGTGCTGACCCCGATGGCGCGCGGCATCCGCCTGACCACCGGCATCGAGCTGGCCGCGCGCGACGCGCCCTCCGATTCCTGGCAGCTCGACCAGGCCGAGCACGTGGCCCGCCGGATCATGCCGCTGGGCCAGCGTCTCGATGCCGAACCCTGGCGCGGTGCGCGGCCCTGCCTGCCCGACATGCTGCCGATCATCGGGCCGGCGCCCCGGCATCGCGGCCTCTGGCTCGCCTTCGGCCATGCCCATCACGGCTTCACGCTCGGCCCTGCCACCGGGCGGCTCTTGGCCGAGATGATGAGGGGGCAGGCGCCGTTCTGCGATCCCGCGCCCTTCGCGGCCACCCGCTTCGGAACCTGACCTAGGCAGCCTTGCGCTTCTCCGCCGCGTGCTGCTCCTCCGAGACGCCGGCACGCCAGTAGCTGACGACGAGGTGCGCATCGATCTCGGAGCGCAGATATTGGCGCGCCGCGGCGCGGATCTGGCGGAAAGCGGCATGCTCGCAGGCAGCCCAGAGATAGAGGCTGCCTTCGCCCGCCGGCCAGTCTAGCGTCGCCAGCGAATCGGTCAGCAGGCTCGTCGAGCCCGGTTCTGCACCGTCGCGATGGAGCCAGCGCAGGCTGACGCCGTCCGGCACCGCGAGAGGCTGACGCTCGGCCGCATCGGCGATCTCGATCAGCGCGAGGCCGGATGCGCCCGCCGGCAGATGCTCCAGCATGCGGGCGAGCGCCGGCAGGCCGGTCTCGTCGGCGAGGAAGATGTAGCGCTCAGCTTGTTTCAGCCCGCGCCCGCCCGGCCCGGCCATGCCGATGCGGTCGCCGACACGCACGCTCGCGGCGAAGGCCGAACCCGGCCCGGCATCGTCATGCAGCACGAAATCGATGGCGAGCGTGCCGGCGGCGGCGTCGATCTCGCGGATCGTATATTTGCGGACGGCCGGCCGCTGCCCCTCGGGCGGCACCTGCAGCAGCCCGTCCACGCCGATCATCGGCCAGACCGGCTCGGCGAGGCCCGCCGGCGGGATGAACAGGCGCACATGCAGCGCCTCCAGCGAATCGTAGCGGGCAAGGTCCTCGCCGCGGAAGCGGATGCGGCGCATATGCGGCGTCAATTGCTCGACGCCGGTCACGCTCAGCACACGGAAATCCGGCGGCAGCATCGGCTCCGTGCCGTCACCGCGCCAGAGGATCGTCGGCGCGGGGTCGGTCGGCGCGAACTCGACGACATGACTCGCAATGGCGAACTTGTTGCCTTGCAGCTGGGCGAGGTCAGGGGCCTCGATCACGACGGACAGAGCGCCTGGCTCCGCGGTCAGCTCCGCCCGGCTGTCGCCGAACCGGATCGTCGTCACGCCGCCAGCTTCGTTCACCTCAGCCTCATGCTCGAGCATGTGCTCGCAGAGCGGGCGCAGCACGGCAGCGGGATCGGGCAGGGCGATACGCGTTTGCGCACGAAGCATGGTCATGGGAGGTATCCTGTCGCTGCCCTTGATCTCAGGGCTTGGCCGGGCCGGCGCCGTCGATCCAGAGCGCGCCGTCGAGCGGGATCGCCGAGAAGCGGCGGGAGATCTCGTCCAGGGTCGCCTGCGGGTCGACATCGGCGAAGCGCTCGGGGTGGAACCAGGTCGCCAGTCGCTCGATCGCGACGATATGGAGCGGGGTGTCGTTGAACAGGTGCCAGAGCCCATAGGCCCGGCGATTGCGCACCGCCGCCAGCGCGGCGATGCCGGGCTTGCCCAGCAGCGCGGCGAAACTCGGCGCCGCGGTCTCGCGGGAGACGCCGAGCCCGAGGACGAGGCCATTCAGCCTGGCCAGATGCGTGCCGCCGGTCGCGACATAGATCGCGGGATCGGCGGCGAGGAGCTGCTCCAGGCTGATCTGCCCGGTCGCGCCGGGCAGGATCGCGGCGGCGATGTTGCGCCCGCCGGCAGCCGTGATGAAGTCGTCGAAGGTGCCCTTGCCCGGCGTCTGGCAGCAATCGAAGCCGCCGGCATGGGCGTGCATGAACACCGAGGGGCGTTCCGCCCCGCGCAGCCGCTCCTCGATCAGGCGCCGGCGCTCCTCGTAGAAGCGGATATAGGCCTCGGCCTGTTCTTCGCGGCCGATCAGCTTGCCGAGGATGCGCAGGCTCGGCAGCGTGTCGCGCATCGGCTGCAGGTAGAAGTCGACCACCGCGACCTTGATGCCGGCTGCCTCGAAGCGCTCGACCAGATCGCCCGGCCCGCGCCGCGTGCCGGCAAGCGAGCTGCTGAGGATGACGAGGTCGGGCGAGAGCGACACCGCCTTCTCGAAGGAGAAGCCGTCCTGCATCCCGCCATCGCCGACGGTCGGCACGCTCTCGATCGCCGGGAATTTGGCGAGATAGCGCGCATAAGCGTCGGGGTTCTGGCGGCGATGATCGGCACCCCAGCCGGCGAGCAGGCTGATTGGATCGGGATGGATCAGGCCGAGCGCATTGAGCTGGCGCCCCTGCGCCAGCACAATGCGCTTGGCCGGAGCCGGCAAGCTCACGCTGCGCCCGAGCAGGTCGGTCACCGTGACCGGCTCGGCACGGGCAGGCAGCGCCAGAGCCGAAAGCAGCGCACCGATCACGAGCAGCAATCGCGACAGCGAAGCGATCATGGCGTGCCCCCTTCGCCGAGCGTGAAAGCGACCGCGCGCGACAGCATGGCCGGAAGGACGGAGATGTGGTTCTCGCCGGGAAAGACGACATGCTCGCATGCGAACCGCCCGGATGCCGCCAGCGCCCCAGCCATCTCGGCGGCGTTGTCGAGCATCCGCGCCATGCGCAGGCGCGCCGCCCGCTGCGGATCACGCTGCTCGTCGCCGCTCTGCTCCTGCCCGCCGACGGTGATCAGCAGGCGCGGCGGCGATACCGCTGCAGGCGAGTTCAGGAAGCGTTCGCGCGTCTTGACGATGGCGCGGTCGTCCCACCAGATCGACGGGCTGCCGGCGACATGACTGCGGAACAGGTCCGGCCGCGCGAACAGCGCGTGGAGAGCGAAGAGCCCGCCGAAGGAATGACCGGCCAGCGACAGCCGCGCCCGGTCGATCGGCGCGAGCCGTTCGACCTGCGTCAGGATCTCGCCTTCGATCAGGTCGAGGAAGCGGTCGGCGCCACCATCCGTCGGCAGGAGGTCGCGCCGGCGCCGCTCGGCATCGAAGGGCGCCGCGCTGGGGTAGCCGATGCCGAGGATCACGGCCGGAGCGACGCCGGTCACCCCGGGACGTCCGCCCTGCAACCGCGCGGCGGACAGCGCCGTCGGGAACAGCGCATCGCCGTCGGTCAGGATCAGGACCGGAAACCCCGCGGCCGGCGCCGGCTCGGGCGGGACGGCTATCAGGAGCCGGTACTCGGCGCCCCCTGACACGGAGAAGGCGAGGCTGTGCGTATGCGGCAGCGCGATCGGCCGAAGAGCCGGGGCCTCATGCCCCCCGAACGCAAACCGCTCCGGCCGCAACATCCCGCCTGCCCTCACCAGCGATAGGACAGGGTCGCCAGCACGGTGCGGCGCAGGCCGAAGGAGCACTGCACGGTGCCGTAGCAGCCGGCGACATAGTCCTTGTCGAACAGGTTCTGGGCGTTGACCTGGACCTTCCAGCCCTTCATCGCGGCATTGGCAGCGCCGAGATCATAGCTGATCGCGGCATCGACCAGCGCGTAGTCGTCGGTGAAGAAGGTATTGCCGGGGTCGCCGGCGCCCTTGCCGACATAGCGCACACCGGCGCCCAGACCGAGCCCTGAGAACAGGCCGGTCTTGAAGGTGTAGTGCGCCCAGAGCGACGCCATATGACGCGGCACCACCGTCGGCCGCTTGCCGAGATCCGCACCCGTGCTCTTCGTCACCTCGGCATCGGTATAGGTATAGGCCGCGACGAGATCGAGAGTGTCGAACACCGTCGCCCTGGCCTCGACCTCGACTCCGCGCGCCCGGACCTCGCCGGTCTGGATCTGGAAGCCGGGATTGTTGAGGTCCGCCACCTGCACATTGGTCTGCGTCAGTTGGTAGACCGCCGCCTGCAGGAAGGCATTGTAGCCCGGCGGCTGGTATTTGAAGCCGGCCTCATACTGCTCGCCCTCGGTCGGCTTGAACGCGACGCCGTTGAAGGTCGTGCCCGCCACCGGGTCGAACGAGGTCGAATAGCTGGCATAGGGCGCAAAGCCGTTGTCGAAATTGTACATCAGCGCAACGCGGCCGGTATTGGCGGTGTCGTCCTGCTTGGTCAGCGCGCCATTGGTCATGTTGTGGGTGCGGGCCATCGCCCGGTCGAAGCGGCCGCCGACCACCAGCGAGAGCCGGTCGAGCTTGATCTGGTCCTGGATGTAGACGCCGTATTGCTGGGCGACCTGGCCCGTCCCCGGGATCGCCGGCACGGCGAAGGGCGTGCGGCCATAGACCGGGTTGAAGGCATCGAGCGTCTGCACGGTGCCACCGGCGCCCGTATAGGCGGTGCCGTCGCTCCAATAGCCATCGACGCCGAAGAGCACCTTGTGGGTCAGAGCGCCCGTGCGGAAATCGGCCTGGAGCTGGTTGTCGATGCCGAAGGTCTGCGCCTTCTCGTTCGAGGCGGTGACGCGGCGCGTCAGGGTGCGCTGGTCGGCCCCGAGCGAGGCGGCCGCGACCGTGCGGAAGCGCGATTGCAGGTCGCTGTAGCGGACGTTCTGGCGAAAACTGAAGACGTCGTCGAAGCGATGCTCGAAGGCATAGCCGAGCGTCAGGTGGTTGCGGCTGTAGCCTTCATAATTCGGCTCGCCCGGGAAGAAATTGCTGCGGATCTTGCCGTTGCGGTTCGGCAAGGCAGTGCCGACCGAGGGGATGAAGCCGTAGAAGCCGGTCTCCGGATCGCGCTGGAACGAGGTCAGCAGCGTCAGGCTCGTCGCCGCATTGGGCTGGAAGGTGACGGAGGGCGCGATGTAGAGGCGCTCTTCCCTGGTGAAGTCGACCTGCGTGTCGGCGGCGCGGCCGAGTCCGACGATGCGGTAGAGGATCGTCTTGTCGGGGGTCACCGGGCCGCCGATGTCGAAGGCGAGCTGCTTGCGCTCGAAGCTGCCGAACTGGACCTGGACCTCGCCATGCGCGACATCGCGCGGGCGCTTGCTGACCATCTCGATCAGACCACCGGGCTTGAGCTGGCCGAACACCACCGAGGCCGGGCCACGGATCACCTCGACCCGTTCGAGCCCCCAGGGGTCGACGCTCGGCACGAGGAAGTTGACGCCGCGTTGCAGCCTGAGACCATCGAGGAAATTGACGAAGCCGGCGCCGGTGCCGGCGCCACCGAAGCCGCGGATGAAGACGCTGTCATAGCGGCCCATCGACAGGCGCGTCTCGCCGAGCACGCTCGCCGAATAGCGCAGCGCCTGGCTGACGCTCTGAACGCCCTGGTCGTCCATCTGCTGGCGGGGGACCACGGTGATCGATTGCGGCGTCTCGATCAGCGGCGTGTCGGTCTTGGTTGCGCTCTCGCTGCGCCTTGCGACATAGCCGTTGACCGGCCCGCTGGCCCGCTCGCCCTGGACCTCGATCGTCTCCAGGCTGACTGTATCGCCGCTCTGCTGCGCAAATGCGATGCCCGGCCAGGCCGCGATGAGTGCGCCTAAGGCGACGCCAGCCGCCAAGGCGGCGCGATTGCCGGTGATCAGAACCCCAGTCATGCCGATACTCTTGCCCCTTCGCCGTCCTGGCGACCCATTGGCTGGGTTCTTTCAGCAAGCGGGCGGGGCGGGCAACGCCGTCGGCTTTCGATTGCGGCAGTATTTCTTTCGGCGCAGTTTCGAGCCTTTCCAGCTCTGAAACAGGCTCTGCTCATCGCAGCGCGCTCGGCGGCATGCCGAAGCGCTTGCGGAACAGGCTGGAGAAATGCGCCGGGGTGTAGCCGACCCGGAAGGCGGCTTCCGCAATGCTCGCCTCGCCTTCGGCGATTAGCGCATGCGCCTGCTGCAGGCGCTGCTCCTGCAGGTAGCCGAAGACGCTCGCGCCGAACTCGGCGCGGAAAGCCGAGGTCAGCTTGGTCGGGTTGAGGCCGGTGGCGCGGGCGAGCTCTGCGAGGCTCGGCGGCTCCTGCATCGCGGCGACCAGCATGTCCCGGACGGCATGGACCTGCTCGCGCGTCCGGGCCGGCAAGCGCGCTGGGCGCAAAGGCGGCTGGCCGACGATCCGGTCGAGCGCCATGGCGGCGAGCTCCAGCGCCTTGCCGGCGAGGTAGAGCCGCCGCAGCGGCGTCGCCACCGGCGTCTCCGCGATCTGGAGGGCGAGCGCGCAGAGCTCGGCATCGGCCGGGCGCACCCAGATGCCGGCATCCCCGGCCCCCGCCAGCGCGAACAATTGCTGCATTGGGGCGGCGAATTCCCGCTCGACGAAATCGAGGTCGAACTGCATCAGCACGCAGCGGACCATGCCGCCGCTAAGACCCGTGCGCTGCTGGACGTGGTCGCCGACATTGGCGGTGACCAGCAGCGCCGGCCCGCGGACCATGACGGCAGGCTGGTCGTCGATCTCCAGGGATTGCCGCCCATCGAGCATGACCGCGATCTTGAGACCTCGGCGCATCGGCCCGACGATGCGCTCGCCCTCGGGAATCGGAAATGTCCCGGCCGACAGCGACAGCTGCCGCGAGAACAGCGGGAGGCCTATCAAGGATTCGGGATTGGGCGAAGCCTGCATCGATTTCACCGGCGCAGCATAGTTCAATCGCCTCCGGCCTCAAGACTTCGCAGCCAGATTGCAGGTCTTCTAAATTTGAGCGGTCGCGAGGCTATGCTCGACTGAACCTCGCAGCACAGCGCGCCTGCACATCGACAATCCTTGCTTGTGCGTTTTACACCCGGTCACGATAGGCGCCGCGCGACTGCAAAGCGCTTTCCAGCATGAGAGATCCGATCGGACACCTCACCCTGTCCTCTCATTGATCCCCGGCTTGTCCGAGATCAGCATTCGAAGCATCGAAGTCGGGTAAAACCGACTTCGATGCAGGAGAGGGCTCCCCGCGCCTCCAACGTCTCCGACCAGGCGAACCGGACGGCTTGGAATAAGGGCGGACCTTCAGCCCTGCTGGCCGGCCATCACCCGCTGCATCCCGCTCAGCACCGCCTTGAGCGAGGCCATGACGATGTTCGGGTCGATGCCGACACCGTGCACGGCACGGCCCTTCTCGTCCTGGAGCTGGACATAGCAGGCGGCGGTCGCATTGGCGCCGCGCCCGACCGCGTGCTCGTGATAGTCGAGGAAGGAGAACTCGACGCCGTAGGTGGTCTTGAGCGCGTCGACGAAGGCATCGATCGGGCCGTTGCCCACGCCCTCGATCGTGCGGATCGCGCCGTCCTGCTTCAGCTCGGCCGTCAGCGTGCGCGAGCCCTGCGCGCCCGGGAAGGTCTTGTGGGCGAGCAGCTCCAACGGGGCGTCGCTCAAGAGGTAGGTCTTGCTGAACAGCGACCAGAGCGCCGCGCTGGTCAGCTCCTTGCCCTCCTCGTCCATCTGCTCCTGGGCGATCTTGGAGAAGGCGATCTGCAGCGGGCGCGGCAGATCGAGGCCGTGATCGGCCTGCAGGATATAGGCGATGCCGCCCTTGCCCGACTGCGAATTGATCCGGATCACCGCCTCATAGTCGCGGCCGACATCCTTGGGGTCGATCGGCAGGTAGGGTACCTGGAAGAGCGGATCGTTGCGCTTCTCCTGCGCGTCGAAGCCCTTCTTGATCGCGTCCTGATGCGAGCCGGAGAAGGCGGTGTAAACAAGCTCGCCGACATAGGGGTGGCGCTCATGCACCGGCAGCTGCGTGCAGTATTCGGCGATGCTGCGAATCTCGTTGACATCGCGCAGGTCGAGCTCGGGATCGACCCCTTGCGTGAACAGGTTCAGCGCCATGGTGACGATGTCGACATTGCCGGTGCGCTCGCCATTGCCGAACAGCGTGCCCTCGACGCGGTCGGCGCCGGCCATCAGCGCGAGCTCGGCGGCAGCCACTGCCGTGCCGCGGTCGTTGTGCGGGTGGATCGAGAGCAGGACGCTGTCGCGGCCGGAGATGTTGCGGCCGAACCATTCGAACTGGTCGGCATGGACGTTCGGCGTCGCCATCTCGACGGTCGCCGGCAGATTGAGGATCAGCTTCTTCTGCGGCGTCGGCTGGATCACCGCCTTGACCGCCTCGCAGATCTCCAGGGCATAGTCGAGCTCGGTGCCGGTGAAGCTCTCCGGCGAATATTCGAAGGTGAAGTTCGTCTCCGGCGCTTGAGCGGCGAGGGCTTTGATCTGGGCGGCCGCATCGGTCGCGATCTTGATGATTCCGGCACGGTCGGAGCGGAAGACCACGTCGCGCTGCAATGTCGAGGTCGAGTTGTAGAAGTGCAGGATGACGTTCTTCGCCCCCTTCACGGCCTCGAAGGTGCGCTCGATCAGCTCGGAGCGGCACTGCGTCAGCACCTGGATCGCGACATCGTCCGGGATCGCGCCGCTCTCGATGATCGAGCGGACGAAATCGAAATCGGTCTGCGACGCCGCCGGGAAGGCGACCTCGATCTCCTTGAACCCCATCTTCACCAGCAGGTTGAACATGCGGTCCTTGCGATCGACGCCCATTGGCTCGATCAGCGCCTGGTTGCCGTCGCGCAGGTCGACGGAGCACCAGATCGGCGCCTTGGTCAGCACCTGCGACGGCCATTTGCGGTCAGGCAGGTTGACCGGCGCATAGGCGCGGTATTTGGAAATTGGCATCGTGGTCATGGGGTAACCCTTCGAAGGATGCAGCGCCTGGTCTGCTCAGGACCCGGCTATGCCGTCATGCGATGGACAGGCCTTCAAATCCCGGCGCGCTCACAGCGCCGGGCGGATAAGTCGAAGGGTCAGGCCCCGGATGGCGGACCGAAATCGCATGGCCGGACATAACCACCCCGGGAGAGGAAGATCAACCTTGCTGCGCCAGCGAATTCCGCGCCGCGCCGGCTGCCCCTGAACTGTCATTCCTTTGTCGCGTAAGCATCGGCACAAGCTCGGCCTTCGATCAACGAGCCCTCGGCGATGCTGCGTTTCCTGGCCCTTCGCATCCTGCGCGCGCTGCTGACGGTCGCGATCTGCGTCTCGGCAGTGTTCCTGGCGTTGCGCCTTGCCGGCGACCCCGCCGACATCATGCTCTCGATCGACACCCCACCGGATGTGCGTGCTCATTACCGCGAGCTCTGGGGACTCGATCGCCCACTCGCCGAGCAGTATCTGCGCTATCTCGCCAGCGTGGCCCGGGGCGATTTCGGCCTCTCCTTCGCCGACGACCGGCCGGCGTTCGCGGCAGTGATCGACGCGCTGCCGAAGACGGTTCTGCTCGGCGCCTGCGCGCTGCTGCTGGCTCTGCTGATCGGCATGCCGCTCGGCGTGCTGGCGGCGCTGCGCCACAACAGTGCGGTCGACCGCTTCGCCATGGCGGTCGCGGTGCTCGGTTATGCGATCCCGATCTTCTTCTTGGGCATCTTGCTGATCCTGCTCTTTGCGTTGAAGCTGCGCGTCCTGCCCTCGGCGGGATCCGAGACGCTCTGGCACCTGATCCTGCCGGTGGTGACGCTGGCCCTGCCGCTCGCCGGGCGCCTCGCCCGCTTCGCACGCACGGCGACGCTCGAAGTGCTCGGCAAGCCGTTCATCCGCGCCGCCCGCGCTCGCGGCGTGATGCCGCTCTCGGTCATCCTGCGCCATGCCTTGCCCAACGCCGCGGTGCCGCTCCTGATGTTCATCGGCATCGAGATCGGCCACATCCTCGCCGGCAGCGCGGTGGTCGAGACGATCTTCGCCTGGCCCGGCATCGGTCGCCTGCTGGTCGACTCGGTCTCGACGCGTGATCTCGCCGTCGTCCAGGCGGTAATCCTGACGGTCACCGTGGTGATGGTTGCCGCCAACCTGCTGGTCGACATCCTGCACATCCTGATCGATCCGCGCCTGGGCGGCTTCTCGCGCAGCCTGGGCAAGCCGGCATGAGCGCGAGCCTCGACATCGGCGCCGCTTCGGCCGCTCGTCCGCGCGGACGCCGCATGTCGCCGGTGGTGAAGCTCTCTGCCGGCTTCCTGATCCTGATCGTGCTCGTCGCGATCCTCGCCGACTGGCTGGCGCCAATCCACTACACCACCCAGAATCTGCTGGCCCGGCTGAAGCCGCCACTGACCCAGAGCGGCGGCATGACCTACTGGCTCGGCACCGACCAGCTCGGCCGCGATATCCTCAGCCGCATGATCTACGCGGTCCGCACCTCGATCCTGATTGCGGTGATGGGCACGCTGATCGGCGCGGTGTTCGGCACGCTGCTCGGCTTCATCGCGGCACGGATGCGCGGCATCGTCGACCAGGCGATCATGATGCTGGTCGATGCGCAGGCGGCGATCCCGGCGCTGTTCCTGGCGCTGACCATGCTCGCCTTCTTCGGCAACAACATCGTGTTGTTCATCATCCTGGTCAGCATCGACGGCTGGGACCGCTATACGCGGCTGGCGCGGGGCCTCGTCGCCTCCGAGCAGGAGAGCGATTACGTCAACGCGGTCGAGGCGCTGGGTGCCAGCACGCCGCGGGTGATCCTACGCCATCTCCTGCCCAACATCGTCGCCGCCCTCGTGGTGCAGGCGACGCTCAACTTCCCCGGCACGATCCTGCTCGAGACCTCGCTCTCCTTCCTCGGCCTCGGCGTGCAGCCGCCTGGCACCTCGCTCGGCCTGATGCTGGGGGAAGGGCGGCGCTATCTCCTGAACGCCTGGTGGATCGCGGTCTTCCCCGGGCTTGTCATCTTCCTGACGACGCTGTCGATGAGCCTGTTCGGCGACTGGCTGCGCGACCGCTTCGACCCGACCAGCGAGCGGCACTGAGACGATGAGCTTCGCCACCCGCAGCATCACCGGTCCCCTCCCGCTCGCTATTGCCCATCGCGGCGGCGCCCTGCTCGCTGCTGAGAACACTGCCAAGGCCTTCGAGCGGGCCAAAGCTGCCGGCGCCGAGATGGTCGAGACCGATGTGCGGCTGTGCGCCGACGGCGCGCTGGTCTGCCTGCACGATGCTGATCTCCAGCGCATCGCCGGTGATCAGCGCCTCGTCGCGGAGATCGGGCTCGCGGAACTGCGCGCGATCCTGCCCGGCCTCCTGACGCTGGACGAGGCGATCGCCGCCTCTGCGCCGCTGGGCTTACTGCTCGATGTGAAGCTCACCGACCCGGCGGTGCTGCCACGGATTCTCGATGCCGTCGCTGCTGCCGATGCCAGCGAGCGCATGTTGCTCGGCCTGCGCTCGCTCGACCTGATCGCAGCGGCGCGTGCCTTGTCCGGGGAGATCGCGATCCTCGCTCTCGTCTCGGACCCGCAGTCCTGCGGGCAGGCGAAGGCCCTCGGCGCGAGCTGGTTCCGCTTCTGGCAAGGCGAGGCGACGGCCGAACGGATTGCGGCCGCGCGCTGCCTTGGCCTGCGGACCGTGGTCATGGTTGGTCAGCCGCGTTCGGTCGCCGAGCCCGGCTATCCGCCCTTTCCGGTCGGGCGGATCGATGCGGAGGGGATCGACCGCGTTCTCGCGCTCGCTCCCGATGCGGTGATGCTCGACGATCCCCGCCAACTGCTCTCGGCCCGTTCCGTCACGGCCCTGTCGTCCAACTGAGGCATGGCAGCGCGATTGCGTGGCAGGCCGGTTCGGCCTCGCCGCCGACAAATGCGAGATATGCCATGATCACCCTTTCCCGCCGCCGCTTCCTCGAAGGTGCCTCCGCCGCCTCGGCGTTGCTCGCCGCCCCGCAGGCCTTCGCCGCCGGCGAGACGCGCCCGAACTTCACCATCGCGGTCGCCGACCTGCCGGCGACGCTGGAGCCGGCCCGCGAGCTCTCCAATGTCGGCACGCGCGTCACCTATTCGATCTTCGACACGCTGATCCGGCGCGACTTCCTCGGCGCCGCCGATGGCGGCGGCTCCGAGTTGAAGCCGCATCTGGCTACGAAGTGGGAGCGCGTCTCGCCGCAGGAGCTGATCGTCACGCTGCGCCAGGGCGTCAAGTTCCACAATGGCGACGAGCTGACCTCGGAGGACGTCGCCTACACCTTCCGCGACGGTCGCCTCTGGGGCGACAAGGCCCAGATCCCCGGCGGCAAGCCGTATTTCGGCATCCTCGCCAGCGTCGAGCCGATCGACCGCTACACCGTGCGCTTCCGCACCAAGGTCGCCGACGTGCTGCTGGAGCAGCGGCTCGCCTCCTGGTGCGCCTGGATCGTCAACAAGCGCGCCTATGAGGCGATGGGTTTCGAGGCCTATTCGCGCAAGCCGGTGGCGACGGGCCCCTATCGCGTCGTCTCGCATTCGGCTGCCGAAGCCACGGTGCTGGAAGCCTTCGACGACTATTTCATGGGCAAGCCGACCGCGAAGCGCGTCACCTTCCGGCGCGTGCCGGAACTGGCGGCGCGCGTCGCCGGCCTCGTCGCCGGCGACTACGACCTGATCACCAATATCCCGCCCGACCAGATGAGCGTGGTCGGCGCCTACAAAGACATCGATGTCCGCTCTGTCGTGCTCGCGAACGTCCATGTCCTCGCCTATAACGAGCAGGACAAGGTCCTGGCCGACAAGCGGGTGCGGCAGGCGCTGAACTACGCGATCGACCGCCAGAAGCTGGTCGATGCGCTCTGGCAAGGCACGGCGCAGGTGCCGGCGAGCCACAACTTCCCCGAATACGGCCAGATGTTCGTCGAGGGCCGCAAGCTGCCTTACGACCCCGCCAAGGCCAAGGCTCTGCTGCAGCAGGCCGGCTACAAGGGCGAGCCGGTCGTCTACCGCACCATGGCCAACTACTACACCAATGCGCTCGAAGCGGCGCAGATCCTGGTCGAGCAGTGGAAGGCCGTCGGCATCAACGCCTCGCTGCAGGTCGTCGAGAACTCCACGCAGATGCGCGGCGCCGGCGCGCAGATCTTCAACTGGTCGAACTCGACGCGCCTGCCCGACCCGCTCGGCGCGATCTGGGTCGCCTGGGGCCCGGCCGGCGAGCATCAGGTCTCGAAGTTCTGGACCTCGACCGAGGCCTTCAACAAGGCCGGCACGGCGCTGGAGGCGGAGGTCGATCCGGCGAAGCGCAAGGCGCTGTTCACGCAGATGCTCGACATCTGGGAGGACGAGGCGCCGGCGACGATCCTCTACCAGCCGAGCGAGGCCTATGCGATCAAGAAGGCGATCGCCTGGCGGCCGACGACCTTCTATTTCATGGACTTGCGCCCGGACAACCTGTCCTTCGCCCGCAGCTGACGGGGCAGAGCCGCATAGTCTTTCCGGGGCAGGCCGAAGGCCTGAGCCCGGAACCCAGAACCGATGCCGCCTCAGAAAACCGCGTCGATCGCAGCGCCATCATCGTAACCGGCATCGGTTCTGGATTCCGGGCTCGACGCTGATGCGTCGCCCCGGAATAACGATGTCGGTTCTGATGAAGTGCCCAGCCTCAGTGTCCGCCGAGGATGAAGCGGCGGCCGTCCTGCTCGGCGAACTCGACCTGCTGGCTGAAGGCGCCGCGCCCAGTCGAAACACGGCGGATGCGCGCTTCCTCCTGCGCCGGGCGCGAGAGGTCGCGGCCGACCATGCTCGGCGCCTTGGCCAGACCGGACAGGCCGAGCACGGTCGGGCCGATGTCGATGATCCCGGCCGGCTCCTGCGAGACGCTGCCCACCTCGCCATTGCCGGTGCCGACGATCAGCACGGTGTTGAGCTCGTGCGGGTTGATGCCGCCATGCATGCCGCCGCCGAGCGGGACATCGCCGGGCGTCATCGCGCCGAGGCCGGGCAGGCCGTACTGGTCGGCCTCCAGAGACGATTTCAGGATGAACATCAGGTCGGGCTGGCGCCCAGCATGGCCGGCGCCGATCAGGTCGAGCGACAAGGTACCGGCGATGTCGCCTTCCTCGCCGCTGCCGCGCGAGAAGACGTGGCCGATGGTCGGCTGCTCCATCAGCCAGGCGGCGATGCGTTCGAGCTGGCTGCGCTCGCCGTTGCGCAGGCGGATCTCGCCGCTGATGCCGCCGGTCGCCAGGAAGGCGGCGCCGTCGACAGCCTTGGCGTTACTGAGGTCGAAACCGGCCTGGCGCGCCGCGTCGAACAGCGGCTCGACCGCGCCGGTCGAGATCTGGCCGTGGTCGGAGGCGGCGATCACCGCGATGCGCTCGCCGTCGGGCTGGGCCTCGACCCAGTCGAGGATGGCGCCGAACGCACGGTCCGCCTGCTGCAGGCCGGCCTTGGCCTCCGGCGAGCCGAGCCCGCGATAATGGAAGGTGGTGTCGGGCTCGTTGAACCAGATCAGCGCGACATCGGGCTTCAGCACAGGCAGCACATGCTCGACCATCACCCGGCCGCCATAGGCGAGCTCGTCGAGACGCGGCAGCTGGCGCTCCGGCAGCGGGCCGAGCCTGGCGATGGCGTCCTCGACCGCCTCCGGCGTCTGCGTCGCCTCGGTGCCGAGCATCGTGAAGGTCCAGTGCCCGTTGGCGCGGGCGCGCGGATTGATGAAATGCGCCGAGCCGGCCGAGCCGGTGTGGACGACGGCGAGCCTCTTGCCCGCCCGCGCCAGCACGTCGCCGAAGGTATCGACCGCGATCAGCCGGCCACCATGATGCGCTTCCGCCCGGCGCAGCATGCCGATGTCGCTGGTGTCGAAGACGCGTTCGGGGATGGCGTCGGCGAGATAGAAGGCGTTGCCGACGATGCCGTGCACGCCGGGGGGTGCACCGGTGGCGATCGCGCTGGTCGCAACCCGGGTCACCGAGGGGAAAACGCTGCGTGCTTGCCGGAACCAGGTACCGCGCGCCGCCAGCCGCAGGATGTTGGGCGTCAGCTCCGGCGTGACCAGATCGGGCCTCAACCCGTCGAAGACCGCAACGATGACGCGTGTGGCGGTGGAGCGATCGTCTTGGGCCATGTCGGTATCCGGTCGGTCGATGGAATCAGGCGGCTGCCGCTGCGGCGTCCGAAGCCAGCGGTACCAGATGGCAGGCGGCGAGTCGCCCGTCGCCGGTGGGACGCAGAACGGGCGCTTCCTCGCGGCAGCGCGCGACGGCGCGGGGGCAGCGCGGATGGAAAGCGCAGCCCGCCGGCCGGTCGACCGGGTTGGGCGGGTCGCCGCGCAGGATGATGCGCTCGGCCGTGCCGCGCTGGAGCGTCGGCACCGCCGAGACCAGCGCCTCGGTGTAGGGATGGGCCGGTGCGTGGAACAGCGCCTCCGGCGGGCCCTGCTCGACGATCCCGCCGAGATACATCACCGCGACCTCGTCGGCGATCTGCCGGACCACTTTCAGATCGTGGCTGATGAAGAGATAGGCCATGCCGAAGCGAGCCTGCAGGTCCTGCAGCAGGTTGATGACCTGGGCGGCGACGGAGACGTCGAGCGCCGAGATCGGCTCGTCGCAGACCAGCAGCTCCGGGCCGAGGATCAGCGCCCGGGCAAGCACTACGCGCTGGCGCTGCCCGCCGGAGAGCTCATGCGGATAGCGCTCGAACAGATCCGGCCGCAGGCCGACCGCCTCGAACAGCTGGAGCGCCTTCTGCCGCCGCGCCTCGGCGCCGGCTTCGAGGCCATGGATGACGAGCGGCTCGACGATCTGCTCGCCGACGGGCAGGCGCCGGTCAAGCGCCGCGAGCGGGTCCTGATGCACCAGCTGCATTCGCCGGCGCAGGGCCCGCCACTGGCGGTCCCGCGTTGCGCTGACCGCTTCGCCGGCGAAGGCGATCCGCCCGCGCGTCGCCGGCAGCAGGCCGAGCACGAGCCGCGCGGTAGTCGACTTGCCGCAGCCGGATTCCCCGACCAGGCCGAGCGTCTTGCCGGCGCTAAGGGAAAAGCTGACGCCGTCGACGGCATGGAGCAATCGCTTCTGCCCACTCGCCGTCGCGACCGGATAATGGCGGGCGAGATCGTCGACGCGCAGGAGTGGGATCATGCGAAGACTCCAGCGGGAGCCGCCTGATGCGCGGCTGGAGCCAGCGCCGTCTCAGCGAGGCGCAGGCAAGCGGCACGCTGGTCCTGTGCCGCCAGCACGAGGGCGGGCGTTTGAGTCCGGCACTCATCGATCGCTAGGGAGCAGCGTGGCGCAAAGGCGCAGCCCGGCGGCATCCGGTCGGGGGCCGGGACGGTGCCGGCGATTGGCGTCAGCCGTTGGCGAGGGCCGCCGAGCGTCGGGAGAGCCGCTAGCAAACCGCGCGTATAGGGATGGCGTGGCCGGCCGAGCAGGTCCTGCGTCGCCGCGGTCTCGACGACGCGGCCGGCATACATTACCGCGACGCGGTCGCAGAGATCGGCGACGACGCCGATATCGTGCGAGATCAGCACCAGCCCCATGCCGCTCTCGCGGCGGATGTCGCGGATCAAATCGAGGATCTGCGCCTGGATCGTCGCGTCGAGTGCGGTGGTCGGTTCGTCGGCGATCAAGACCTCGGGCTCGCCGGCCAGCGCCAGCGCGATCATCACGCGCTGGTTCATCCCCCCGGAGAACTCGTGTGGATATTGCCGCAGCCGCCGCGGCGCATCGGCGATGCCGACGCGATCGAGCAGGCGCAGCGCCTCGCGCTGGGCGGCGTCGCCGCGCAACCCGCGATGCAGGCGCAGGACTTCCATCAGCTGAGTGCCGATGCGCTGGACCGGATTGAGCGAGCTGGTCGGGTCCTGGAAGATCAGCCCGATCCGCCCGCCGCGTACCCTTGCGAGCGCGCGCTCCGGCAGGCGGGTGATGTCCTCGCCGCCGAGCCGAATCGCGCCGGAGATCACGACGCCGCGGCCGAGCAGGCGCAGCGCCGCGAGCCAGGTCACGCTCTTGCCGCAGCCGGATTCTCCGACGATACCGAGCGCTTCGCCGGGCGCGAGCGAGAGGTCGATGCCGCGCACCACGGGAACGGGGCCGCGGGCTCCCGGGAAAGCGACGGAAAAGCTATCCAGCGCCAACAGCGGCGTGGCGGGCGCCTGCATGCCGGGCAGCAGCGCGGCCACCCCGGAGCGATCGCTTGTGATGGGAAGCGTCATCGCAGCGGGATAGACGCGCTTCGATGACCGTGATGTGACGCGGCGGGAATGAAAACCGATCGGCTTGTGCGTCTGTCCGGCTCATTTGGTCGGAGGCGATGGAGAGCGTGGCCCCTCTCCTGCATCGAAGTCGGGTCTACCCGACTTCGACACTTTGAATGCTGATCTCGGGCACGCCCGGGATCAGTGAGAGGGCTGGGTGAGGTGTATTCGGCCTGACCAGTTCTGTGAGAGCCGGCCGCGCGGTCAGGTTCAGGCCAACGTTTCCAATCCGAACACCCCACCCCTGCCCCTCTCCTTCCAGGAGAGGGGTTCCTTGCGCCAGCCGAGCGCCGGCGCGATCAGCGTGGCGAAGTCGGCGATGATCTGCCGATAGTCCGCGATCGAGAAATTGTACGGCAGCTCCAGCCGCAGCGTATCGACCAGCGGCAGGACCGGGTCGGCGTGGAGCCGCTCGACGATCTCGGCCGCCGTGCCGACGAGATCGGGAGTGAACAGCGTCCGGCGCTCGCCCTGCGGCGCCAAGGTCCGCTCATGCCGGCTTACGGCATAGTCGCGATAGCGCTGGCGCGTCGCGGCGTCGGCACTGTCGAGCGGCACGATCACGCGCCCGACCGCGACCTTCGACTCGCCCTCGCCATGCCAATGGGCGCGAAACGTCTCGATATGGCGGCGCTGGGCGACGAAGAAATCATCAGTGTCCTCGCCGGTGTTGAGATTGCCGACGAGTAGGTGGAAGCCGGTCTCGGCAGCCCAGCGGGCCGAACGCAGCGAGCCACCGCCATACCAGAGCCGCTGCCTCAGCCCAGGCGCATGCGGCCGCAGGCGCGGACGATGCTCGCCGGCGGCGGAGCTGATGCGGGCATCGGCCTCGCCGAGCCAATCGCCGTCGAGATTGGCGGCGAGCCTGGCGACGCGGGCATGCGAGAAATCGTAAATCCCCGGGTCGGCGTCGAAGAAGCGCTCGCCCAGCAACTTGCCGAAGGGCGGCGGACCGGCGCTCAGGCCGACATTGAGGCGCCCGCCCGAGAGCACGTCGACCAGCGACAGGTCCTCGGCCAGACGGAACGGATTCTCGTAGCCGATCTGGATCACGGCGGTGCCAAGCCCGATCCGGCTGGTGCGCTGGGATGCCGCGGCGAGAAAAGTCGCGGCCGAGGAGACGCCGGGTTCGAGATGGCGCTGGCGCACCCAGACGCTGTCGAAGCCGAGCGCCTCGCCATGCTCGAAGAGCGCAAGCGTCTCCTCCAGCCCGGCGCGGGGATCGGCGTCGTCGTAATTGCCTGGAGTCAGGAAGGCGATGCGCCGGATGGCGAGCTTGGACATGGGGCCTCAGTATTTCGGCAGACCGGGCGGGTTGGTCTCGGAGCGGTCGAGCGCCTCCTCCTCCAGGCTCCAGCGCGCCAGCGATGCCCGGAACGTGCCGTTGGCGATCAAACCGTTGGTCGCGACGGTCAGCGCATCGACGAGGCCGCTGCCCTTGCGCGTGGTGATCGCGACGTCCGATTTCAGCGGCCAGCCGGCGCTGAGCGTGCCGACGCGCCTGATGTCCTTGTCGCGCGCCGCGATGAAGACGAGCTGGGCATGCGGCTGGACGATGACGTCGACGCGGCCCGAACGCAGCGCGACCAGCCGTCCGGCCTCGTCATCGAAGAGCTGCAGCTCGATCGGCTTCAAGCCAGCGGCGACATTCTGCTTGCTCCATTCAACCAGGATGCGCTCCTGATTGGTGCCGCCGCCGACGCTGATCTTGAGGCCGGCCGCATCCTTCGGCTCGCTGATCCCGGTGACTTTGCTGTCGGCCTTGACGAAGAAGCCGTGCAGCCCCTTGCGATAGGTCGAGAAGTCGAACTTCTCCTTGCGCTGCTCGGTGACGCCGACATTCGAGATGACCGCATCATACTTTCCGGAAGCCAGCCCGAGCGGCCAGTCGGCCCATGCGATCGGCTGCAGATCGAGCTTGAGACCGAGGCTGTCAGCGATCAATTGGGCGAAATCGGCATCGGCGCCGACCACGGTCCTGGCATCGGTGGCATAGGTCGCAAGCGGCGGCCCACCGGGGCTGACCGCGACTGTGAAAACGCCGGGCTCGACGAATTTGAAGCCCTTCGGCAGGGCGGCGATCGCCTCCGGCTGCTTCTCGGCGCGGACCCTCCCCGGCTGCTCTGGCCCGAGATCGAACGGCGCCTGGGCCAAAGCCCGATCCTGCGTTTGGCCAAAGATGGCCCAGCCGCCAAGGAGAAGCGCCAACATGGCACGCGCTCGCAACATCATTGTCTTCCGTCTTCTCTGATGGACTAGGCCGCGACGACGCCCGCCGCCTTCACTTCGCCGGCAGGCCGGGCGGGTTGGTACGCGACTGCTCGATCGCCTCGGCCGCGAGGTTCCAGCGCCCGAGCGCCTTGGCGTAGTTGCCGTTGCCGATCTGGGTGTTGACGGCGTGGGTGATCGCCTCGGCGAGGCCGGCGCCCTTGCGCGTCGTCACGGCGATCTCGGCCAGCAACGGCCAGCCGCCGGAGAAATTGCCGGCGAGACGAGTCTTGTTCTCCTGCGCCGCCTTGAAGCTGAGCAACGCGTTCGGGCCGAGATAGGCGTCGGCGCGGCCGGTCTCCAGCGCGAGATAGAGCACGACATCGTCGTCGTAATACTGGACCTCGGCCGGCTTCAGCCCGTCCTTCACGTTTTGCTCGTTCCAGCGCAGCAGGATCTGCTCCTGATTTGTGCCGGAGCCGACGATGACCTTGAGCCCGGCGACGTCGCGCGGCTCGCGGATCTGGATCTCGTTGTCTTTCTTCACATAGAAGCCGAGCAGGTCCTTGCGGTAGGTCGAGAAGTCGAACTTCTCCTTGCGCTGCTCGGTGACGGTGATGTTCGAGATCGCCGCATCGTATTTCCCGGAGGCGACGCCGAGCGGCCAGTCGGCCCAGGAGACCGGGACGATCTCGAGCTTGCGGCCGAGCGCATCGGCGACGAGCTGGGCGATGTCGGGCTCGGAGCCGACGATGCTCTTGGTGTCGCTCGCATAACCAGCGAAGGGCAACCGGCCGGTAGCGTTGGCGACAGTGAAGACGCCCTCCTTCACGAACTTGGCGTCCTTGCCGATCAGCTTGATCGCGGCGTCGTCGCGCTGCGCCCGCGGCCGGCCGGGCTGCTCGGGCGAAAGATCGATCGCCTGCTGGGCGAGGCCGAGCGAGGGGAGAAGCGCGCCGGCGGAAGCCGCACCGAGCAGAGCGAGCGTGTTGCGTCTGGTGATCATGGGTTGCTCCCAGGGAAATGGTGGTCAGAGGACCTTGGCGAGGAATTCGCGGGTGCGGGGATGGTCGGGTTCGGCCAGGACTCGCGCGGGCGGCCCGACTTCGAGGATGCGGCCGGCCTCCATGAAGACGACCTCGTCGGCGACCTCGCGGGCAAAGCCGATCTCATGGGTGACGATGACCAGCGTCGTGCCGGAGCGGGCGAGCTCCTTGATGACGTCGAGCACCTCGTTGACGAGCTCGGGATCGAGCGCCGAGGTCGGCTCGTCGAAGAGCAGGACCTTGGGCTTCAAAGCGAGCGCCCTTGCGATGGCGACGCGCTGCTGCTGGCCGCCGGAGAGCTGGCGCGGATAGGCATCGGCCTTGTCGGCGAGGCCGACGCGGGCCAGCAGCTCGCGCGCCTCGACCAAGGCCTGCTCGCGGCTGACGCCACGCACCGAAAGCGGCGCCTCGATGACGTTCTCGATCGCGGTGAGATGCGGGAACAGGTTGAAGCTCTGGAAGACCATGCCGACATCGACGCGGCGCTTCAGGATCTCGCGTTCCTTGAGTTCGTAGAGCGTATCGCCGTCCTGGCGGTAGCCGATCAGCTCGCCGTCGATGGCGATGAAGCCCTCGTCGACGCGCTCGAGATGGTTGATCGAGCGCAGCAAGGTCGACTTGCCGGAGCCGGACTGGCCAATGATCGCAGTGACGCTGCCGGGCCGCAGCGCCAGGCTGACATCGTCGAGCACCTTGAGCGGGCCAAAACTCTTCGAGACGTTGCTGATGCGGATCTCGCCGCCGGCACGAGGCGACAGGCTCGCCAGCGAAGGAGCGACCACGGCGGACGAACCCGTCTGTGCCAGCGCGACCTCGGTACGGCGCGCCGCGGCGGCGTCACGCGAGCGGCCGAAGCGGGCTAGTGCCAGGCCGATCAGCGAGGGCGGCGGATTGCGCAGCGCTCCCCGCGAGTAATAGCGCTCGATATGGTGCTGGACGAAGGAGAGAACGCTGAGGATGACGAGGTACCAGACCGTCGCCACCATCAGCAGCGGGATCACCTCGAGATTGCGCCGGTAGATGATCTGGATGGTGTAGAACAGCTCCGGCAGCGCCAGGATGTAGACCTGAGAGGTGCCCTTCGCCAGCAGGATGATCTCATTGAAGCCGTTGGGCAGGATGGTGCGCATCGCCTGCGGCAGCACGATCCGCGAGAACTGGCGTCGTCGCGGCAGGCCGAGCGCGGCCGCCGCCTCGTGCTGGCCCTGGTCGACCGAGAGGATGCCGCCACGCACGATCTCCGAGGAGAAGGCGCCGGCATGCAGGGTGAGGCCGAGCACCGCCGCGAAGAACGGCGTGATCAGCTGCGTCGTCGACCAGCTCGCGAAGGTGATCTCGGTGAAGGGAATGCCGAGCCAGACCGTCGAGTAGAGATAGCCGAGATTGTTGAGGATCAGCAGCAGCACGATCAGTGGGATCGAGCGGAACAGCCAGACATAGGCCCAGGACAGCGAGGCCAGCAGCGGCGAGCCCGAGACGCGCGCCAGGGCAAGGCCGGTGCCCAGCAAGAAGCCCAGCACCGTGCCGAACAGGGTCAGCAGCAGGGTCCGCGCCAGGCCCGCCAGCACCGGTTCGGAGAAGAACCATTCGGCGAAGACGTCCCAGCCCCAGCGCGGATTGGAGAGAACCGAATTCGCGACCGCGAAGATCACCACGACCGCGAAGGCGGTGCCGATCGTGCGGGCCGGATAGCGCGCCGGCACGATGCGGTAGCGGCTGAAATCGCGGGTCGGCGGGGTACTATGGGCGCGCGTCGGCAGGCCCGCGAAATCGCTGGCGAGGCTCATGGCTGGTCTCGTTTTCTGTTGGTGCGACGGGCGGCGCGATCAGGCGGCGCTGACAGGCAACTGCTCTGCGGGCGGCCGTAGCTTGTAGGTCGCGACGGCGAGGTCCTTCTCGAAGGCGAGCTTCTTGTAAACCTCGGGATCGACGGCGGGATCGAACAGGGGCGTGTAGCCGGTGCTGAGGTAGAGGTCCCTCGCCTCGGGTTGGCGGAAGCCGGTCGTCAGGAAGACCCTGCCATAGCCCTGCCGAACGGCCTGCGCCTCCAGCTCCTCGACGACGCGCCGGGCCAGCCCTTGGCGGCGGAAGGCGCTGTCGGTCCACATCCGCTTCAGCTCGGCGGTCTGTGCGTCATAGCGCTTGAAGGCGCCGCCGGCGATGGCGCGACCATCACGCAAGAGCAGGACGAAATTGCCCTCCGGCGGTGCGAACAGCGAAGCGGGATAGCGGCCCATCTCGGCGCCGGGCGGTTCGCCGAAATAGCTGCCATAGCGGGTGGCGTACTCCCAGGTCAGCTGCTCGACCAAGGGCTGGGCGAGCGGATCGAGCGGGGTGGTGTAGAAGAACTCATCGGCCATGGGACAGCCTCTCGGATCGCTGGGTTCTGAAAACGGGTTCTGCGTGGCTTTCAGCCGGCCTTGCGCGGCGCGGATGTGGGAGCTGGGCGTGCATAGCGGCTCTCGCGGCGCGGCAGGCCGAGATGGTCACGCAGGGTCGAACCCGGCAGGTTGCGGTCGTAGACGCCACGCGCCTCCAGCTCCGGGATGACCAGCTCGACGAAATCGTCGAGGCCCTGGCCGATCACCGGGAAGCCCAGGATGAAGCCGTCGGCCGCCTGCTTCTCGACGCGCTCGATCAGGATATCGGCGATTTCCTTGGTGGAGCCGATCAGGTCGGCGCGTGGGGTCGCCGCCTCCAGCGCCGCCTCGCGCAGGGTCTGGCGCTTCAGTGCGGCGGTGCGCTTGATCCGATCGGTGGTCGAGCGGAAGCTGTTCTTGCCGATATCGCCGAGCTCCGGGAAGGGCGCATCGAGCGGATAGGCGCTGAAATCGTGATGGTCGAAATAGCGGCCGAGATAGGCGAGCGCCTCGTCGATCGAGACGAGATCGCGGATCGCCTGGTACTTGTCCTCGGCCTCCTTGCGGGTGCGCCCGACGATCGGCCCAGCGCTCGGGAAGATCTTGACGTCGTCGGCGAGCCGCCCCTGCGCGATCGCACTGGTCTTGATGCTGCGGTAGAAGGCCTGGCCCTCCTCCAGCGAGACGTGGTTGGCGAAGACCGCATCGGCATGGCGGCCGGCGAGGCCGATGCCGGCATCGGAAGCCCCGGCCTGGAACAGCACCGGCTGGCCCTGCGGCGAGCGCTGGATGTTGAGCGGACCCTCGACCTGGAAGAAGCGGCCCTTGTAGCCGAGCGTGTGCAGCTTCTCGCGATCGAAGAAGCGGCCGGCCTCGCGGTCGCGGACGAAGGCGTCGTCGTCCCAGGAATCCCAGAGGCCCTTGGCGATGTCGAGATATTCATGCGCGATCTCGTAGCGCAGCGAGTGCTCGGGATGCGGACGGCCATAGTTGCGGCCCGAGCCTTCCAGCGGCGAGGTCACCGCATTCCAGCCCGCCCGCCCGCCCGAGATCAGGTCGAGCGAGGCGAATTGGCGGGCGATGGTGAAGGGGTCGCTGTAGGAGGTCGAGACCGTGCCGACGAGGCCGAGCTTCTTCGTCGCCGTCGCCAGCGCCGAGAGGATGGTCAGCGGCTCGAAGCGGTTGAGGAAATGCGGGATCGACTTCTCGTTGATGTAGAGCCCATCGGCGACGAAGGCGAAGGCGATGCCGTTCTCCTCGGCCTTGCGGGCGTTGCGGATGAAGAAGTCGAGATTGACGCTGGCATCGGCCGGGTTGCTGGGATGGCGCCAGGCATTCATGTGGCTACCGGGGCCCTGCAGCATCAGGCCGAAGGTGAGACGGGTCTTGCTCATCAAAGTCTCCTGTCGGCTCAGGCGGCGAGCGCCGGCGCGTCGCCGGCGAGCAGCGTGATCGAGGCGAGGCGCTGGGCCGTCGCGGCGGCGGGTGTGTCGATGACGAACTCGGCGATACCGAAGCGGGCCGAGAGTCCGTCGAGCTCGCGCCGGACGTCGGCGGCGGTGCCGGCGAGGATGCTCGGGCGGCGAATTTCGGTGGTATAGGACGCCGCTCCGGCCTGGCGGGCGAACTCGGCCGCCTGCTCCTCGCTGCCGAGATTGACGCTCTGGCCGGTGTCGAGCGTCAGCCTGACGACGCGCAGCGGTTCGGTCAGCGCCCGCGCCTCCTCGGCCGTCGCGGCGGCGAGGGCGGCGAGGCCGAACAACGGCGAATGCTTCGCGCTGGCCTTGGCATAGGCATCGAGGCTGGCCTCGATCGCCTTGGGATCACCATTCAGTTGGCCGGCAAAGACGAAGCGCCAGCCGCGCTCGGCCGCGAGCCTTGCGCTATCCGGACTGGCGCCGAGCAGGAAACGCTCCACTGGCGCAGGCGGCTTCGGCAGGGCCTGCGCGCCGGCGAGCGGATCATCTGCAGCGAGTGGGCTCGAGAGGAAGTTGTCGAGCTCCGCCAGCAGCACCTCGAAGGAGCGGGCGCGCTCCGGATCATGCTGGACACGCAGCGCCCGGGTCGAGAGCGGCAGGCCGCCGGGAGCCTTGCCGATGCCGAGATCGATCCGGTCGGGCGCCAGCGCGGCGAGCAGATTGAAGGTCTCGGCAACCTTGTAGGGGCTGTAATGCTGCAGCAGCACGCCGCCGGAGCCGACGCGGATGCAGCGCGTGCGAGCGATCAGATGCGCCACCAGGATTTCAGGCGCCGAGCTGGCGAGGCCGGGAAAACCGTGATGCTCGGCGAGCCAGAAGCGGCGATAGCCCAGCCGCTCGGCGGCCTGCGCCAATGCGATCGTGCGCTGCAGGGCATCGACCGCGCTCTCGCCGTCGAGGATCGGGCTCTTGTCGAGCAGGCTGAGGGAATAGGCCATGAGGTTCCTCGCCAGGGTCAGATGCCGCGCAGGCCGCAGGCGGTGCGCGCCTCCTCGGCCATCCAGCCGAGGCGTTCGTAATCGCCGCGCCAGTAGACCAGCGCGGCGTCGTCGCCGCCGAGCCGGACCTCGCGCACCCGGCCGATGACGATGGCGTGCGAATGGCGCTCGATCAGCTCCTCGACCTCGCAATCGAGCGCGGCCAGTGCGCCCTCAAGCAAAGGCGCGCCGGTAACGCCTTCGCTCCAGCTCGCGCCGGCATAGCGCGCCTCGCCCTTCTCGCCGCCACGGCCGGCGAAGCGGTCGGCGATCTGCTTCTGCGTGGCGTTGAGGAAGTTGACGCCGAAGCTGCGATGGCGGGCGAGCACCGGAAAGCTCGACGAGCCCAGATTGAGCCCGAACATCACCGTCGGCGGCTCGGCCGAGAGCGAGGACAGCGAGGTGACGGTGAGGCCGGTACGATCGGCTCCCTGCCCGGTCGTGATCACGCTGACGCCACCGGCGAGATGGCGCAACGCCACCCGGAAATTCGGCGCCTCGGCTTGCGCCGACGTAGCGCGGCCGAACGAGCGGGATGCGGATGCTGGAGTGACGAGCGAGACAACGGTCATGAAGGCCTCGGCTGGCGAGAGGTCGCAGCGAGGCGCGCGTCGTCAGGGGACGACGCTTCGGACCGGACAGGCCGGCGCGCTGACACTGCTAGGGAATGACAGATCCTGCGGTCAGGCCGCGGGACGACGGATCAGGAACATCGCAGCAGGCTGCCGGATCGCTCAGGATCGAAAGTATTGCCCGATTTCATCCACGTGTCTCCGTGCTCGGAGCCCACGATTTCATCGTGGTGCTTTTAGCATTGTTGACGCGGTGCAAGCTACTCCAGCAAATCCCGCGATCGGGCGCAGCCATCGGCGCTCGATACTGGCATTCTTCCTGCGAAAACTGGCAGGGTCAATGAAATGTCTTTTCAAAGATGCGGCCGGCCGGAGGCGGAAGCGCCTGCGACGGACGACCGGGATGGGAGAATTCCGTTCCGCCAGCCAACCTCTCGCTGGCGCGCATCGACGATGCCCGAGCCGACATGGCCTGGCGACGACAATCGGGTCGATCGATGGGTTTCGGGCCACCGGCGCCGCCGAAACGGCAACGTCCAAGGATAAAGCGGCGAGCTACAGCCAGGTCACGACCTTTGGGGGGAACGGAGCGTCGCAAACAGCCGGTTGACAGTTTTGCAATCGATTACATAATCACTTTCGAAGCGGCTCCGCAGAATGAGCCATTCTTGGGAGGAGCACCGATCATGCACATCGGCACCGTCGATTCATCGGCATTCTCCGGCGGCGCGACCGCGCTGCGGCTGCGCTGAACGCGCCGCGAAAGCCCAGGCCATGGTCCAGATCGGCTTCAACCTGCTGACCGTCGGCGGCTTCATCGACGAGGCGCACCTGCCCTTGTGCGAGCGCATCCGCGAGATCGGCTACGACGGCGTCGAGCTTCCGGTCTTCGAGGGGGATGTCGGCCATTACGAGCGGCTCGGCCACCGCCTCGATACGATTGGCCTGAAGCGCACCATCGTCTCCATCGTCGCCGAGGACAGCAACCCGCTCTCGCCCGATTCGGCCATTCGCCGCAAAGCACGCGAGCGCCATCGCTGGGCGGTCGAATGCGCCGCGGCACTCGGCGCCAGCGTCATTGCCGGCCCCTACCACTCGCCGGTCGGCGTCTTCACCGGCGAAGGCCCGCACGAGGACGAGCTCGCTCATCTGGCCGAGGCACTTCATGCGATGGCGGATGATGCCGGCAGGGCCGGGATCGCGCTTTCGCTAGAGGCGATCAACCGCTTCGAATGCTACGCGCTGAACACGATGGAGGCCGCGAGCGCGCTGAAAGCGAAGGTCGCGCATCCGAACTTCGGCTACATGTACGACACCTTCCACGCCAATATTGAGGAGCGCGACCCGATCGGCGCCTATATGCGCTACGCGCCCGAGATCAACCACATCCACCTCTCCGAGAATGATCGCGGCATCGTCGGCCGCGGCCATGTGCCCTGGAGCGAGACGTTCCGCGCCATCCGCGCCACCGGCTATGATGGTTGGCTGACGGTCGAGGCCTTTGGCCGGGCCCTGCCCTCGCTCGCCGCGGCAACGCGAGTCTGGCGCGACCTCTTCCCCGACCTCGATACGCTCCTCACCGAGAGCCACGACTTCATCCGGCGCGGCTGGGCCGAGGCAGCTGAGCCGGCCAAGACAGGTGCCGCATGAGCGCGGGCACGCCGGTCCTTTCGATGCGC
The DNA here is from genome assembly GCF_058986765.1 of Allobosea sp. GW821-FHT03A12. Taxonomy (NCBI): domain Bacteria; kingdom Pseudomonadati; phylum Pseudomonadota; class Alphaproteobacteria; order Hyphomicrobiales; family Alloboseaceae; genus Allobosea; species Allobosea sp. GW821-FHT03A12. The sequence goes on along the minus strand of NZ_JBYSVZ010000001.1, from coordinate 137,300 downwards.
GGCATCGGCAAGAGCTTCACCGGCGTGCGGGCGCTCGACGATGTCAGCCTCGATTGTCAGGCCGGCGAGGTCCATGCCATTTGCGGCGAGAACGGCGCTGGCAAGTCGACGCTGATGAAGGTCCTGGGCGGCGTCTACCGCCCCGACGAGGGCGAGATCCTGCTCGGTGGTCAGCCCGTCGCCTTCCGGCACCCGGTCGAGGCGCGCCGGGCTGGGATCAGCATCATCCACCAGGAACTCAGCCTGCTGCCCGAGCGCAGCATCGCCGACAACATCTTCCTCGGGCTAGAACCGACCCGCCATGGCCTCCTTGATCGTGCCGCGATGCAAGGTGGCGCGCGCAGACTGCTGGAGCGCGTCGGCGCCAGGGTCCATCCCGGCGCGCTGGTGAAATCGCTCTCGATCGCCGAGCAGCAACTGGTCGAAATCGCCAAGGCGCTGGCGCTCGATGCCCGCATCATCGTCATGGACGAGCCGACCGCGGCGCTCGACGAGCGCGATGCCGGCCGGCTGCTCGAGCTGGTCGGTACGCTCAGGCGCGAGGGCGCCGCGATCCTCTACATCTCCCATCGCATGGCCGAATTGAAGGCGATCGCCGACCGCATCACCGTGCTGAAGGACGGCAAGCTCGTCGCGACGCGCACCGCCGCCGCGCTAACACCGGCGATGATCGTCAGGCTGATGGTCGGCCGCGACCTCGCCGATTTCTTTCCGCCACCGGGCGATCCCGCCAGGCTCGGCCCCACCGTCCTGTCGGTCAAGAAGGGCGGCAACGCCATCCTCTCTGACATCGCGCTCGACCTGCGCGCCGGCGAGATCATCGGCGTCGCCGGGCTCGAAGGCTCCGGCAAGGGCGCGCTCGGCCGCGCCCTGTTCGGCGACGAACCCTTCACGCGCGGCCGCATGGTCGTCGATGGGCAGGACGGCCTGATCGGCTCGCCACGCGCCGCCATTGCTGCCGGCATCGGCTTCCTCTCCGACGACCGCAAGAAGGAGGGCATCGCCCCGCAGCAATCGCTGCGCGACAATGTGCTGATGACGCTGCGCGCCTTTGCGCGTCGCCTGCTGCCGCCGGGTTCCGGCGCGATGGCGCGCGCCGCCGCCGACCGGCAACTGACCGAGGTCGATGTCAGGGCAGCCGGCTTCGCGCAGGAGATCCGCGAGCTCTCCGGCGGCAACCAGCAGAAGGTCGTGATCGGCCGCTGGCTGGCGCGCGACCCCAAGGTCTTGATCTTCCTCGAACCGACCCGCGGCATCGACGTCGCCGCCAAGGCAGCGATCTACCAGCTGATGCGCAGCCTTGCCGATCGCGGCCGCGCCATCCTGATGATCTCCTCCGACCTGCCGGAGATCATCGGCGTCAGCGACCGCATCCTCGTCATGCATGAAGGCCGCATCGCCGGCGAGCTCCAGCGCGGCGCGAGCGAAGAAGACGTGATGCACTTGGCGCTGGGCACCGGAGCGACGGAGGCCGCGGCATGAGCGCCAACGCCGACATCGCAGTCGCCCGCCCGGCACGCGACCTGCCGGTGGCGCCGCTGCTCTTTGCCGGCTCGCTCGCGCTCTATGTCGTGACCGCGCTCGCGACCGGCCAGCATGCTTATCTCACCGGCGAGGGTTTTGTCGGTCTGACTCAGCGCATGGTTGCGCTCGGCATCGTCGCGCTCGGGCAGACACTCACCATCCTGGTCGGCTCGATCGATCTCTCGGTTGCCAATCTGATCAGCGTCTCTGCCGTGCTCGCCTCCTTTATCATGAAGGGCGAGCCGGCGATGATCGCTCCCGCCGTGTTGGCAGTGCTGGCGCTTTCGGCCGCGGTCGGCCTCGTCAATGGGCTGATCATCGCCCGGCTCGACGTCAATCCGCTGATCGCGACGCTCGGCGTCGGGCTGATCCTGCAAGGCCTGCTTTCGGCGAGCTTCAGCAATTTCGCCGGCTCGGTTCCGGCAGCCTTCCAGGCCTTCGCCTATGGCCGGATCGGCCCCCTGCCCTGGTCGGTACTGCTGCTGTTCGTGCTCACCTTCGCGATCTGGCTGCTGCTGAGCCGCACGCGCTTCGGCGCCCATCTCTACGCGACCGGCGGCAATCGCGACGGTGCCCGCCTCGCCGGCATCCGCACCGAGCGCGTGATGATCGGCGCGCATGTGCTGTGCTCGCTGATGGCCGGTCTGACCGGGCTCTATCTCGCCAGCCGCCTGCGCGCCGGCGCGCCCTGGGTCGGCCGCGACGGCGTCTATGATCTCGAATCCATCGCGGTCGTAGTGATCGGCGGCACGCTTCTCGCCGGCGGGCGCGGCGGGGTCTGGGGCACGCTGGCCGGCGTCTTCCTGTTCGCCACGCTCGACGCCGTCTTCAACATGACCGGCATCGACGCCTTCCCGAAACAGGTGCTGCGCGGCGCCATCGTCATCCTCGCGGTCGCCGTCTATGCGGTGCGCAGCAAGGGGCATGTCGCATGAGCGCCGCGGCCGCCCCTGCCAGCCCCTCGGTAGCGCTGCGTTTCGCCCGCGGCATCAATGTCGGCCTCGCCGTCTTCCTCGTGCTCTACGGCACGATCGCCGTGCTGCAGCCGGGCTATTTCGAGGTCGAGGGCCTCCTCAATTTCCTGCGCCGAGCGGCACCGCTGATCATCCTCGCCTGCGGCCAGCTCTTCGTCATCGCCGGCGGCGGCTTCGATCTGTCGATGGGCTCGCTGGTGACGCTGACCGTGCTCGGCGGCTCGATGCTGGCCGGCGGCAATCCCGACAACACCTGGTGGACGATCGGCGTGCTCTATCTGATCGGGCTCGGCGTCGGGCTGGTCAACGGGCTCGTCGTCACCCTGCTCAAGGTGCCCTCGATCATCGCGACGCTCGGCATGCTGCTCTCGCTCAACGGCGCGGCGCTGATGTGGTCGGGCGGGGCGCCGCGAGGCTATCTGCCGGAGAATTTCCGGGCGCTCGGTCGCCTCGTCTATCGCGACGTACCGGTCACCGGGATCATGCCGCTCTCGGTGCTCATCCTGATCGGTTTCGTCGGGATCGCCGCCTGGCTGCTACACGCGACCGTCTTCGGCCGGCAGGTGCTGGCGGTCGGAGACAATCCACGCGCGGCCGAGCTTTCCGGCGTGCCGGTCGGCGCGACGCGGATGCTGGTCTTCGTCATCTCGGCGCTGTCGGCAGTGACCGCGGGCATCCTGCTCGGCGGCTTCGCGGGCGTCTCGACCGCGGTCGGACAAGGGCTGGAGCTGCAGGCGATCGCCGCCTGCGTCATCGGCGGGGCACAATTGCTCGGCGGGCGCGCCAGCGTGACCGGCGCGGTCGCCGGCGCGCTCAGCCTGTTCGCGCTGTTCACCTTGCTCAACCTGATGGGCCTGCCGCAGCCGCTGCGCGAGACCTTGCAAGGCCTGATCCTGATCGCCGCGGTGGCATCGAGCGCCTGGCGCATGCGGCGCGCCTGAGACTGAGAGTTTTCGGAAGCGCGTGATCCCACGCGCTCCGCCAGAGGCCGCCGGCAAGGCGGCGCGACAGAGGGAGGTGAAGATGAAGACGCAGATCGGTTTGACGGCACTGCTGGCGGCGTTGTCGACGGGCGCCATCGCCCAGAACTTCAACGATCCCGCCGAATTCGAGCGCCAGAAGGCGCTGCTGACGGTCGCCCCGCAGGGTCCCGACGGCAAGCCCTGGGAGCAGAACCTCGGCGGCGAGAAGGTCGACACCGCCAAGTACAAGAAGCCCGGCCCCTACAAGCTCTGCTTCTCCAATGCCGGCGTGAACAATCCCTGGCGCGTCGTCGGCTTCACCAACATGCAGGCCGAGGTCGACGCCAACAAGGCCGACATCGCCTCGTTCACCCATGCCGATGCCGAGGGCAAGGACGACAAGCAGATCTCGGACATCAACGCCTTCGTCAACAGCGGCCAGTGCGACGCGCTGATCGTCTCGCCGAACACCACGGCGGCGCTGACGCCGGCGGTCGAGGCCGCCGCGAAGAAGCTACCGGTCGTGGTCTTCGATCGCGGCGTCGACAGCAAGGCCCCGGTCACCTTCATCAACCCGATCGGCGGCTATGGCTTTGGCATCCAGGGCGCGAGCTTCATCGCCGAGAAGATCCCGGCCGGCGGCTCGGTGCTGGCGCTGCGCATCCTGCCGGGCGTCGACGTGCTGGAGAACCGCTGGGCCGCGGCCGAGCGCATCTTCAAGGAGAAGGGCATCAAGGTCGTCGGCGCCGAGTTCACCAATGGCGACAACGCCAAGACCAAGGCGATCGTCGAGGACTACATCAACCGCTTCGGCAAGATCGACGGCGTCTGGATGGATGCGGGCGCCACAGCAGTCGCGGCGCTCGAGGCCTTCGAGGATGCCGGCAAGCCCTATCCGGTGATCAATGGCGAGGACCAGCAGGACTTCCTGCAGAAATGGAAGAAGAACAAGCTCACCGCGATCGCGCCGACCTATCCGACCTATCAGTGGCGCACCCCGGTGATCGCGGCGATCCGCATCCTCAAGGGCGAGCCGGTGGTGGGGCCGACCTGGAAGCTGCCGCAACCGGCGATCACGGCCGAGACCCTCGACAAGTTCGTCAACGACAAGATGCCGCCGCTGCACTATGCGCTCTGCGGCTGCGAGCAGATGGCGAACTATCCGACCCGCTGGGGCGGCAAGTAACAACGAATCCGGGCGCCTGCATGCGGCAGGCGCCCGCCTTTGCCCCAACGGCAGCGATTGCGGCATGATGGGTATCCTGCCTCCTCGTGCCGATTCGCTGCCACGCTTCCAGATCATCCACCTTGCAAGACGCAACCCCAGCCGCTCCGACCATCGCCGAAGTCGCGCGCCTCGCCGGCGTCTCGACCGCGACGGTGTCGCGCACTTTGGCCCAGCCCGAGAAGGTCAAGGCCCGCACTCGCGAGCGCGTGCTCGACGCGGTCAAGGCGACCGGCTTCATCCCCAACGCTCAGGCGCGCAATCTGCGCCTGCAGGCGACGCGCACCGTGATCCTGCTGGTGCGTGACATCAGCAACCCGTTCTATCTTGAGATCTACAAGGGCGTCGAAGAAGCGGCGATCGACGCCGGCTACAAGGTGCTGATGGGCGATGCCCGCGACGATGACGAGCGCATCCTGCGCTATGTCGACATGGTCAGGGAGCGCCACGCCGACGGGCTGATCCTGATGGTCGGCCGCTTCCCCGAGGCACTCGCCAAGCGCAGCCGCCTGCCGCCCATCGTCGTCGCGCTGGAGATGCTGCCCGGGCTGAACCTGCCGACGGTCAAGGTCGACAACCACGCTGCGGCCCGCGCCGCGGTCGCTCATCTCGCCCGGCTCGGCCATCGCAGCATCGCCCATATCGCCGGACCGATGCCGGACCCGATGAGCCTCGATCGCCACGACGGCTACCTCGCCGGCCTGGCCGATGCCGGCATTCCGGCCGATCCGAGCCTCATCGTCGAGGGCGACTTCGGCCTCGCCGCCGGCCGTGCCGCGATCCGCACGCTCGATGAGAGGGGCGTGGCCTACACCGCCATCTTCGCCGCCAGCGACCAGATGGCGGTCGGTGCGATGGGCGAACTGCGCGCCCGCGGCCGCAACGTGCCCGACGACGTCTCCGTCGTCGGCTTCGACGACATCGTGCTGGCGGAGGCGGTCGAGCCGCAGCTCACCACGGTCCACCAGCCGCGCCGCGAGATCGGCCAGGCGGCGATGGCACTGCTGATCGAGCAATTGTCAGGAGGTGGCCGCCGTCCCGATCTCGTGCTGCCGACGCGGCTCATCGAGCGTGCCTCGGCGGCCGCGCCGCCCAAGCAACTCCGATAGGCTCAGGCCGCGGCTGCGGTCGCGCGTCGTGCCATGGCAGCCGCGACCGCCTTTTCCAGATCGGCCTGCCAGAACGGCTTGTTCAGCCGCAATACGCCCGCCCTGGTGCCGGCCGGCAGATCGGCATAGCCGGTCGCGAGAATGACGGGCAGCGTCGGCCAGCGCTCTGCGACCTCCGCAATCAGCTGCGCGCCGGTCATCTGCGGCATGGCATGGTCGGTGATCAGCAGGTCGATCTCGTCATCGCCTTGCAGGATCGCCAGAGCTTCCCGAGCCGAGCTCGCCTCGATCACCCTGTGGCCGAGATCCTCCAGCAGCGCGGTGGTGTTCATCAGCACGAGCGCATCGTCATCGACCGCGAGCACGGTAAGCGGGCGCGGCGCTTCGGCCACCTCCGTCTTCACCTCGACAGGCAATCGAACGGGCTCGGCCATAGCGGCTGCGGCAGCCACCGGCAGCCAGATCTCCACCGTCGTGCCGTGGCCAGGGCGGCTATGCAGCTGCAAACGGCCGCCGAGTTGCTCGGCCATGCCGTGCACCATCGAGAGGCCGAGCCCCGTGCCCTTGCCGACGCCCTTGGTGGTGAAGAAGGGTTCGGTCGCCTGGGCGAGCGTCTTGGCATCCATGCCGCTGCCGGTATCGGCAACCGAGAGCCGGATATAGTCGCCATCCGGCAGGCCGCTCCGATGGCCTCGGGCGACGGACTCGTTCCTGGCTCCGACCCGCAGCACGCCGCCCTCCGGCATGGCGTCGCGGGCGTTGACGGCGAGATTGAGCACGGCGGTTTCGAGCTGGTTCGGATCGGCCGCGGCCATGGCGAGATCGGCAGGGAAATCCGTCTCGATCCGGATCAGCGGCCCCAGCGAGCGCTGCAGCAGATCGCCCATCTCGGCAACGAGTACATCGATGGCCACCGGCTGCAATTCCAACTCCTGCTTGCGGGCGAAGGAGAGCATGCGCTGCGTCAGGGAGATGCCCCGGCTAGCCCCCTTGATCGCATTGTCGATCAAGCCGAGCTGACGCTCATCGCCGATCTGGCGACGGACGAGTTCGAGGCTGCCCAGCACGGCAGTGAGCAGGTTGTTGAAGTCGTGCGCCACGCCACCGGTGAGCTGGCCGAGCGCTTCGATCTTCTGCGCCTGGAACAGCGCCTCGCGCGCTGCATCGAGCTCGGCCTGGACCTTCTGGCGCTCGGTCAGGTCGCGCGTGACCTTGGCGAAGCCAATGATCTTTCCGCCATCGTCGCGGATCGGGTCGATGACGATGCTCGCCCAGAAGGTTTCGCCGTTCTTGCGGACCCGCCAGCCCTCCCTCTCGGCGCTGCCATTGTCGATTGCAGCCTGGAGCGTCTTTTGCGGCTCGCCGCGCTCACGATCCTCAGGCGTATAGAACAGCGAGAAGTGTTTCCCGATGATCTCGTCGGGCGCATAGCCCTTGATGCGCTCCGCACCGAGATTCCAGTTGGTGATGATGCCGTCGGCGTCGAGCATGTAGATCGCGTAGTCGGTCACGCCCTGCACCAACAGGCGGAATTTCTCTTCCGAACGCCGCAGCGCCTCGTCGGCCTGGCGCCGCTCGGTCAGGTCGCGCGTGACCTTGGCATAGCCGAGCACGCGACCGGTCGCCGGATTGAGGATCGGGTCGATGACGACATGGGCCCAGAAGCGCGTGCCGTCCTTGCGGACACGCCAGCCTTCCTTCTCGAAGCGGCCCTCCTCCGCGGCCATGCGCAAGGCACGCTCCGGCAGGCCGGCGGCGCGATCCTCCTCGGTGTAGAAACGCGAGAAGGATTGGCCGATGATCTCGTGATCCTCATAGCCCTTGAAGCGCCGCGCGCCCGGGTTCCAGCTGATCACGGTGCCGCGCGGATCGAGCATATAGATCGCGTAGTCCGTGACGGACTCCACCAGCAATCGATAACGCTCGGCGGTCACCGGACCTTCCGCAATCTGAAGCACGTTTGGAACCTTGGCATGTGACATGTCGAACGCGCTGAACGCGGCGCTGCACAAAAGGTTCCCGGTGGCACAAAGAAAAATTGACCTTGGGTCAACGGCTCGGTTTCGGCGAGACCAGGATCGCTCCTGAAGCCGCGACGACGAGGACAAGTCCGAGCCAATCGCTCGCCGTCGGCCTCTCGCCCAGAAGCAGCACGGAGCCGAGCGCTCCGACGGCCGGAACCATCAGCGTTCCCAGGCTGGCGATCCCGGCCGGCAGACGCGCGATCACGGTGAACCAGAGGAAATAGGCAAGGGCCTGCGCGCCGAGGATATGGAAGGTGAGCGCCGCCGCGACCGGCGGCGAAAGCACCTTTGGGACCGGCACACCTTCGAAGGCGAGCATGCCGATACCGGCGGCCGCCCCGCCGATCAGCAATTGCCAGGCGGCGATCGCCAGCGTCGGCGCCGCGACCGGCCAGCGCTTGGTGACAATCGTGCCGAGCGCCCAGCTGAGGCTGGCGAGGAAGGCGAGCGCGAGCCCCGGCGAGAACTGTCCGGCGCGGATCAGCGGCAGGCCGAGGCAGAGCAGCCCGGCGATGCCCAGCCCCAAGCCGATCAGGCGCGGGCGATCGAAGCGCTCGCCGAGCGCCGGCCAGGCCATCAGCGTCGCCCAGACCGGCATGGTGAAGGTCAGGATCGCGGCGCGCGAGGTCGGCGCCATCAGTTGCGCGAAGGCGAGCAGGATGTTGAAGGCGGCGATCGAGAGGATGCCGGCAACGATCAGCCTCGGCCAGTGCTCTTGCGGCACCCGCAGGCTGATACCGCGTGCCAGCGCGACAGCGACAAGCGCGAGACCGGCGAAGGTCATGCCGCCGGCCCGCAAGGTCCAGGGTGCGATCTCGGTCAGCGAGATCCGCACCGCCGGCCAGTTGAAGCCCCAGAGCAGCCCGAGCAGCGGAACAAGCAGGAGCGAGCGGGTGGGGACAGGCGGCATGGTGCGACTATGCGTGAGGACAGGTCTGTGCCGTCATGCCATTTCGATGGAGGCTCGATGCACGGCAGGCGCGCACGAGCCTGCGTCAGCCCTCGACCGGCTCCACCCCGCACCATTCGGCGACGAAGAGCGCCATCGTACCGGTGATGCGTTTCAGCGAGGCCAGGCTGACGCGCTCGTCGAAGGCGTGGATGTTCTGCGAGATCGGCCCGTAGCAGAGCGCCGGCACCTTGTCGTAGAGCGCGTAGACGCGGGTATCGAGATAGCCGGGGGTCATGAAGCTCTTCAGCGCCTTGCCCGTCGAGGCCTTGTGGGCATTGCCGAGCACGGCCTCGGCCTCGCTGCCGGGCTCCAGCACATAGCCTTCCGACCAGAAGCCGTTGAAGACGACCTTGGGCGGATTGTTGGAGAGGAAGGTGTCGGAGCGCGCGAAGGCGAGCACCTTGGCCTCGATGCGCTTGCCGAGTTCCTCGGCCGACATGCCGGGATAGAGCCCGATGCGGCAATCGACCCGGCACCAGCACGGCACCGAGGAAGCCCAGTCGCCGCCCTCGATCTTGCCGATGTTGAGGTTGATCGGGTGGGCGATGTCCTCGAAATGCTTGCGGCCATGCTTCTCGCGATTGAGCGCGGCTTCGAGCTCACGCAGCGCGCCGATGACGCGATAGGCCGCGTCGATCGCGTTCGCGCCGGCCGCCATCTCGCGCACATGCATCGGCACGCCGCGGACCTCGAACTGGAACCAGAGCACGCCCGTGTTAGCCCGGACCAGCATCTCCTCCTCCGGTTCCGGGATCAGCACGGCATCGGCCTCGTAGCCGCGCAGATGGGTCATCAGCGCACCGTTGCCGGTCGATTCCTCCTCGACCACGGACTGGACATAGACGGTTCCCGCCGGCTGCAGGCCGATGCGCCGGAGCGCGTCGAGACAATGGAGATTGGCAGCGCCACCGGCCTTCATGTCGGCGCCGCCGCGGCCATAGAGCCAGTCGCCATCGATCACCGGATCGAAGGGCGGATGCGTCCAGAGCTCGGCCGGACCGGTCGGCACCACGTCGACATGGGACTGCAGGATCAGCGAGCGGCCCTTTTCCTCGCGCGGATGATGGATGCCGACGACGATCGGTGCATCCGAATGCGTATCCGAGAACGGCGCGCCGCCGGGATGGCGGCCGATCGCCTCGCGATCCATGGCGAAGCGGTCCATGGTGAAGCCGCGCTGCTTCAAGGCCCGGAAGATGAAGTCCTGGACGGTGTGCTCGTCGCCGCGCGTCGAGGGGAAGCGGATCATCTCCTGGGTGAAGGCGATCTGCTCGGCAAAGCCTGCTTCGACGGAAGCGAGAATGCGGTCGCGCAAGGCGGGATCGAGCGGCATGGGGGTCTCCGATACATAGGCAAGCATTCGGCTGGCTCGTCATGGTCGGGCTTGACCCGACCATCTCGGAAACCAGCTATCTGGTCATGAGATTCTCGGTTCTGCGCTTCGCTGCGCCCGAGAATGACGGGTGGGGCTCACCGCCCGAACCGCTCCCCACCGGGAACGGCGGCGAGCAATTGGCGGGTGTAGTCGTGCTGGGGAGAGGCGAAGAGCGCCGCGGTCGGACCGCTCTCGACGATCCGGCCGCGCTGCATCACCGCGATCTTGTCGCAGATCTGCGCGGCGACGCGCAGGTCATGCGTGACGAATAGGATGGCGAGGCCGAGCCGCTGCTGGATGTCCTTGATCAGCTTCAGGATCTGCGCCTGCACGGAGACGTCGAGCGCCGAGACCGCCTCGTCGGCGACGAGCACGTCGGGTTCGAGGGCGAGCGCGCGGGCGATGCCGATGCGCTGGCGCTGGCCGCCGGAGAACTCGTGCGGATAGCGGTCGATCGCATTGGCGGAGAGGCCGACCAGTTCGAGCAGCTCTTTCGCCCGCGCCAGCGCGTCCTTGCGTGACGTGCCGTGCGCGACCGGGCCGTCCGAGATGATCCGGCCGACCGTCTGGCGCGGGTTGAGCGATGCGAACGGGTCCTGGAAGACCATCTGGATGCGCTTGCGGTGCGGGCGGAGCGCCGCGACGCTGAGATCGGTGATGGCGAGATCGCCGAGGATGATACGGCCCGAATCCGGCTCGATCAGGCGCAGGCAGCAGCGCCCGACCGTCGATTTGCCCGAACCGGATTCGCCGACGAGCCCGAGCGTCTCGCCCCGTGCCAGCGTGAAGCTGACGTCGTCGGCGGCCCTGACCTCGCGGCCGGGGCGGAAGAAGGCGCGCTTGCGATAGACCTTGCCGAGCTTCTCGACGGTGAGAACCGGCTTTAAGTCAGGCAGCGCCGGCCGCTCCGGCGGCGTCAGCGAGGGCACGGCGGCGAGCAGCTTCTGGGTATAGGGGTGGCGCGGCGAGCCCAGTACCTGGTCGACCGTGCCCTCCTCGACAAGCACGCCCTTCTCCAGCACGGCGATGCGATCAGCAATCTCGGCGACGACGCCCATGTCGTGGGTGATGAACAAGACCGCCGTGCCGTGCTTATGGCGGAGATTGTCGATCAGCTTGAGGATCTGCGCCTGCGTGGTCACGTCGAGCGCCGTCGTCGGCTCGTCGGCGATCAGCAGCTTGGGTTCGAGCGCGAGCGCCATCGCGATCATCACACGCTGGCGCTGGCCGCCGGAGAGCTCATGCGGGTAGGCGCGCGCCAGCCGCTCCGGCTCCGGCAGGCCGACCTCGGTCAACAGCGCGACGGCCCTCGCATAGCGCTCCGGCTTGCTCAGCAGCTTATGCGCCTCGAAGGTCTCGACGATCTGCTCGGCGACCCGCATCACCGGATTGAGCGAGGTCATCGGCTCCTGGAAGATCATGCCGACCTCGCGGCCGCGCACGTCCTGCATCGCGTCTTCCGACAACGCCAGCAGGTCGCGGCCGGCGAGCTTGATCGCGCCCGCGACTGGCTTCACCGCCCTGGGCAGCAGCCCCATCACCGCATGGGCAATCATCGACTTGCCGGAGCCGGATTCGCCGACGACGCAGAGCGTCTCGCCGGCGGCGATCGCAAGCGTCGCACCCTCGACCGCATAGGGGCGGTCGGCCATGACAGGCAGAGCGAGCTTCAGGCCTTCGATCGAGAGAACGGGCTCGGCCATCATTCCCTCTCCCGGGCGAGGCGCGGGTTCAGCGCGTCGTTCAGCCCCTCGCCGGCGAGGTTGAGCGCCAGCACGGTCAGGAAGATCGCGACACCCGGGAAGAAGCTGATCCACCAGGCGTCGAGCAGGCGCGTGCGGCCGGCGCCAACCATGTAGCCCCAGCTCATCAGATTGGGATCGCCGAGGCCGAGGAAGGAGAGCGAGGATTCCAGCAGGATCGCCGAGCCGATCATCAGCGAGCCCATGACGATGATAGGCGCGATCGTGTTGGGCAGCACCTGGCTCCAGATGATGCGCGCGGTCGGCTGGCCGATGGTGATCGCCGCCTGGACATATTCCCGCGTCTTCAGCGAGAGCACTTCGCCGCGCACCAATCGCGCCACCGGCGGCCAACTGACCACGCCGATGGCGAGCACGATCGAGCCGAGCTTGGGCTGCAGGATCGCGACCAGCACGATCGCGAGCGCGAAGGAGGGAATGGTCTGGAAGAACTCGGTGAAACGCATCAACGCATCGTCGATGAAGCCGCCGGCATAGCCGGCGATGGCGCCGAGCGGCACGCCGATCAGCAATGCGACAATCGTCGAGACCAGCCCGATCGTCAGCGAGACGCGGGCGCCGTGGGCGAGGCCGGAGGCGATGTCGCGCCCGAGCGTGTCGGTGCCGAGCGGGAAGCGCTCCATCACGAAGGGGGCGAGGAAGGGCCGCGCCACCGTTCGCCAGGGCGATTGCGGATAAAGTTGCGGCGCGATGATCGCGAACAGGATCACCACGACCAGGATGGCAAGGCCGATCAGGGCGCCGCGATTGCGGGCAAAGCGCTTGAGGAAGCTCATGACACCGCCTCGATGCGCGGATCGGCCAATCGGTAGACGAGATCGGTCAGGATGTTGAAGCCGACGACCATGGCCGAGGAGATGAAGAAGACGCCGAGCAGCACCGAATAATCGCGCTGCACCAGCGCATCGAACATCAGCCGTCCGATCCCCGGCCAGGCGAAGACCGTCTCGGTCAGCACGGCGCCGCCGACGAGCTGGCCGGCCTGCAGGCCCGCCAGGGTCACCACCGGCAGGATGGCGTTGCGGGCGACATGTCGCCGCGAGACGAGGCCGGGCGCCAGCCCCTTGGCGCGGGCGGTCTTGACGAAATCGGCGCCGGCGACCTCGAGCATCGAAGCCCGCATCATCCGCGCATAGAGCGCGGTGAAGAACAGGCCGAGCGTCAGGGCCGGCAGGACTAGGTGGCTGGCGATGTCGAGCGCGCGGGCGAGCCCGGTATAGTTCGCGCCGATGCTCTCATAGCCGACATTGGGCACCAGGCCGAGCTTCAGCGAGAAGACGATCTGGCTCATCAGCGCGACCCAGAACAGCGGCGTCGCATAGAAGACCAGCGCCAGCGTGGTGATGACGCTGTCCTGCCAGCGGCCGGCGCGGCGGGCGGCAAGAGCGCCCATCAGCGTGCCCAGGCCGAGCGAGACGATGAAGGCGGCGCCGGTCAGCAGCAGCGTCGCCGGCAGGCGGTCGAGGATCAGGCTCAGCACGCTCTGCTGCTGGCGGTAGCTGAAGCCGAGATCGAAGGTGAGATAGCCCTTGAGATAGACCCAGAGCTGGGTCAGCAGCGGCTGGTCGAGGCCGAAGCGCTCGCGCAGCTGGATCAGCAATTGCTCGTCGGCGGCGCCGGCCTCGCCGGCCAGCACCTGCGCCGGATCGCCAGGGGCGGCCCGGATCAGGAAGAAGTTCAGCACCGCGATGGCGAAGAGGACGACGATCCCCTTCGCGAGCCGGCCGGCGAGGAATTGCGCGAGGTTCATTCAGGCTCCGCTGGCGTCATTCTCGGGCGAAGCGCAGCGCAGACCCGAGAATCTCTTGCAGGAGATGCTCGGGTCAGGCCCGAGCATGACGTGATCCTATCGGATCACGTCACTCCTTCCAGGCGTCGCGGAAGCCGTCGTCGACGCCGATGCCGGTGGTGACGAGGTTCTTGACGTTGCAGCGATAGATGGTCGGGAAATCCATCTCGAGCAGCCAGAGCACGGGCAACTCGTCGGCGAGGAGCTTCTGCACCTTGGTGTAGAGCTCCTGGCGTTCCTTGTCGGTCGGCGCCACCGCCGCGTCGGCGAAGAGCTTATCGACCTCGGGGTTCGAGTAGCCACCGACATTGGCGAAGGGATTGCCCTTGGCGATGTTGCTGGTGATGTAGCTGCGCGCCACGCCCATGGCGGGGTCGCCGAGCTGGTAGAGGAAGTTGAAGTTGAGATCGAAGTCCCAGTTGCTGGCCTTCTGGGTCCAGCCGGGCACGTCGGTGTTCTCGACCTGCACCTTGACCCCGACATCCTCGAGGTTCTGCTTGATCGCCTCGGTCCAGCGCGTCCAGGTCTCGCCATAAGGCAGGTTGAGCAGGCGGATCGTCTCGCCCTTGTAGCCCGAGGCCTTGATCAACTCCTTGGCCTTCTTCGGGTCGAAGTCGTATTTCGGCACGTCGCCCGAATAGAACTTGGTCTTCGACGAGATCGGGCCGGTCGGCAGCTTGCCGAGCCCGCCCCAGACCACCTCGCGGCCGAACTCGCGGTCGATCGCGTACATCAGCCCCTGGCGGAACTGCTTGTTACCCAAAATGCCGTTGCGAACGTTCGGCGTCAGCCACGCATGGGGGGCGAACATCTCCCAGCCCTTGGTCGTCATGCAGGTGTTGGGCAGCTTGGAGAGGCGGGCGACGTCGTAGACATCGACCGAGCCGCCGGTCAGCACATCGACCTTGCCGGTCTCGTAGGCAACGGCACGCGCCGCCGCATCAGGGATGATCTGCCAATAGATCTCGTCGAGGTTCGGCTTGCCCTTCAGCCAGTAGTTCTCGTTCTTGACGAGATGGATATAGGAGCCCTTCTTCCACTCCTTCAGCTTGAACGGGCCAGTGCCGATCGGCGTGTTGTTGGCCGGGTTGGCGCGATAGTCGGTGCCGTCATAGATGTGCTTCGGGATCATCGGCGCGGAGGCAACCTCCTGCGTCATGATCATCGGGCCGAAGGGCTGCTTCAGCGTGATCTTCACGGTGAGGTCGTCGACCTTCTCGATCTTCTCGACCTGGGCATTGACGATCGGGCGCCAGCGCGGATGGACCTCGCGCAGGAACTTGTCGAGGGTGAAAACGACATCGTCGGCGGTGAACGGCTTGCCGTCATGCCAGGTCACGCCCTCCTGCAGCTTGAAGGTGTAGACCTTGGCGTCCGGCGAGATCTCCCAGCTCTTGGCCAGCGAGGGCTGCGGATTGAGCTTCTCGTCATAGCGCAGCAGCGATTCGTAGATGTTGCCGGCGACCATGTTGGTCGGGCCGTTCTGGTTGAGCCCCTGCATCAGCATCGGCGGCTCGGGCTGGACGACGACATGGACCGTGCCGCCCTTCTTCGGTTCCTGCGCCTGCGCCACGCCGAGCGCCAGGACGGAGGCGGCGAGCGCCAGGCCAAATTTCAATCCGGTCATCGTCGTTCTCCCCCGTTTGTTCATTGGCAGCCGGTTCGGGCGGATCGCACCTGATCGGGCGCCCGTTGGCAAGCTCGGCGGTCATGAAAGCGAGAGACAAAATCCGTGTCAAGGATTGACATGGCGTGTTATTAGGCGACACGCTCAGCAAACGACCATGGCGCGCGCTTCACTTGCAATGAACCGGACAGACGAGGACAGGACCGCGCAATTGCCGCCGGGCGTGCCGATCGTCCGTGCCGTCGACCGTGCCATCGCTTTGCTCCGGGCTTTCCGCCCGGAACAGCCACGGCTCGGCCTCAGCGAGCTGGCACGGCAGGTCGGGCTCGACAAGGGCACGGCACGGCGCCTGCTATTGACGCTGCAGCTCAACGAGCTCGTCGAATATGACGAGCATTCGCAAAGCTATGCGCTGGCCGTCGGCCTGATCGAGCTCGGCAGCGCCGTGACGACCGGCCGCGAATTGCGCGACATCGCCGGCCCTTACCTCACCGAGATCGCCGAGAAGACCGGCGCCACTGCCTTCATCTGGGTGCATATCGCCGGCCGAGGGCTCTGCGTCGATCGCGTGCGCGCCTCGCTGCCGCATGTCGACGCGACATGGTTCGCGGTCGGCGCGCAAGCGCCGCTCAACTGCGGCGGCGGCCCGCGCGTGCTACTGGCTTTTCTCGATGACGAACAGCGCCGGCTGGCGCTGTCGCTAGACCTGCCCAAGCGCGCCCCGGCGAGCCAGACCGATCCGGAGCTGCTCTGGCGCGAGGCCGACCGTATCCGCGCGCAAGGCTGGGAACTTGCCGCCGACGACTTCTTCATCGGTTTGACCGGTGTCGGCGTGCCGATCTTCGACCGATCGGGTGCGCTCGCCGGCGCGCTCAGCATTTCCTCGCTGACCTCGATCGTCGCGCCGCAAGGACAGCCGGTGCATCTCGACGCGCTGCGCGACGCGGCCGCGCGAATCGGAGCGCGCCTGCTGCCTGGCTAACGCTCGATCCGGGTCGAGAGGATGATCGAGGACATCGTGCGCTCGACGCCTTCGAGCGCGCCAATCCGGTCGATCAACCCGTCAAGCTCGCCGATCGACGGCGCCACCACCACCGCGATCATGTCGAACTGGCCGCTGATCGAATGCAGCGTCCTGATCTCGGGGATGCGGCGCAGCTCCGTCTCGACGCGCGCTGCAAGCTTCGGCAAGGCGGTGATCAGGACATGCGCCTTGACCTGACCCTTCTCGTAATCCTCCGACAGCCGCGCCGTGTAGCCGGCGATCACACCGCGGCGCTCCAATCTCTCGATCCGGCTCTGCACTGTCGTGCGCGACAGGCCGAGCTTGCGGCCGAGCTCGGCCACCGGCGCGCGGGCGTTCTCGGTGAGCAGGGTCAGGAGATGGCGATCAGTCGGGTCTATTGGCATAACGCCGAAAGCTTACGGCGTTTCGCTGAAAAATCCCATATGAATCGTCGCGTCGTCGGCTTCTAACCGACGAAGCCCCGAGCGAATCTGTCTGGCAGAAACAGATTCATCGGGGGAACCATGAAAAACGTGGTCGTCATCGGCGCCGGCAAGATCGGTGCAACCATCGCCGACCTGCTCGGCGCTACCGGGGATTACCGCGTGGTGATCGCCGACCGCTCCAACGAACAGCTCGCCGCGATCAAGACCAGCCCGACGATCTCGACCCGCCGCGTCGACATCACCGACGCCGCCGAGCTCGCAGAGGTGCTGAACGGCGCCTTCGCCGTGCTCTCGGCCGCGCCCTACGACCTGACGACGCGCATCGCCGAAGCCGCCGCGGCGCACGGCGTGCACTATCTCGACCTCACCGAGGACGTCGCCTCGACCCGCCGCGTCAAGGAACTGGCACTGACCGCCAAGGCCGCGCTGATCCCGCAATGCGGGCTGGCGCCGGGCTTCATCTCGATCGTCGCCGCCGACCTCGCCCGCGATTTCGACCAGCTCGACAGCCTGAAGCTGCGCGTCGGGGCGCTGCCGCAATACCCGTCCAATGCGCTGAACTACAACCTGACCTGGAGCACGGACGGGGTCATCAACGAGTACTGCGAGCCCTGCGAAGCCGTGGTCAACGGCGAGCGCGTACTGGTGCCCGCGATGGAAGAGCGTGAGGAATTCTCGCTCGACGGCGTCACCTACGAGGCCTTCAACACCTCCGGCGGGCTCGGCACGCTCTGCGACACGCTCGCCGGCAAGGTGCGCACGCTGAACTACCGCACTATCCGCTATCCCGGCCATTGCGCGATCATGAAGGCACTGCTGCAGGATCTGCGCCTGTCCGAGCGTCGCGACGTGCTGAAGGACATCTTCGAGAACGCACTGCCGAGCACGCTGCAGGACGTGGTCGTGATCTTCGTCACCGCCAGCGGCCGGATGAACGGCCGGCTGACCCAGCAGACCTATGCCAACAAGGTCTACAGCGCCGTGGTCGGCGGCGTGATGCGTAGCGCCATCCAGATCACCACCGCCTCCGGCATCTGCGCGGTGCTCGACCTGCTGGCGGAAGGCAAGCTGCCGCAAAAGGGCTTCGTCAAGCAGGAGGAGATCGGCTTCGACGCCTTCCTCGCCAACCGCTTCGGCCGCGCCTATGCCCGGCCCGAGGATCTCGGCCACGCCCCCGGCGAGACCCACGCGGCACGCGCGGCCTGAGCCGGCCCCAGCATATTCGCCCCTGCCCCGCAAGCGGGCCGATGTGAGGGGACGCATGAACGGGTCCGGGCTGGCAAACACCCGCACCCACGCTACAAGACAAAAAATGGTTCCATAGGGAACGTTTCGGGGAAACGATCGAACGATGGCCAGACGCGTCCTGATCGCGGAATTCATGCATGAGACGAACACCTTCAGTGTTCAGCTCACCGATGAGGCGGTGTTCCGCCATCACGGCGTCTTCCGCGACAACGAGGTCCCCGCCGCCTTCCAGGGCACGCGGACCTCGATGGGCGCCGCCTTCGAAGCGGCCGAGAAGTTCGGCTGGAGCCTCGTCCACCCGCTCGTCACCGGAGCCAACCCGTCAGGCCGCGTCACCGACGCGGCCTTCGACGTCTTTGCCGGCATGATCGTTTCCGCCTGCGAGCGGCTCGACGGTGTGCTGCTGCATCTGCACGGTGCGATGGCGACCGAAAGCTCGGACGATGGCGAAGGCGAGCTGTTGCAGCGCATCCGCGCCAAGGTCGGTCCCGATGTTCCCGTCGTCGCGATCCTCGACCTTCACGCGACGCTGACGCAGCTCATGGCCGACAATGCCAATGCGCTGATCTCCTACCGGACCTATCCGCATATCGACCAATATGAGCGGACCTGGCAGGGCGCGCAGTTGCTGGAGCGGGCGATGAAGGGCGAGATCAGGCCGCGCGTCGCGGTGGCGCGCCGGCCGATCCTCTACGCGCTCGATGGTGGACGCACGACCTCGCCGCCCTTCATGGAGCTGCTGCGCCGCGGCGATGCGTTGGAAGCGGCGGGTGATGCGCTCGTCGTCAGCGTCCAGGCCGGTTTCTCCTCGGCCGATGTCCACGATATCGGCCCCTCCATCGCCGTCACCCATGACGATCGTGGCAAGGCGCAGGTCATCGCCGAGGAGCTGATGGACTATGCCTGGGAGCAGCGGCACTTCTCCTCGATCCACTTCACCCCGCTGAAGGAGGCGATGGCCAGGGCCAAGGGCGGCGAAGGCACGCTCGGCCCGGAGGCCGGCGGCAAGCCGCTGGTGATCTCCGATTATTCCGACAATCCCGGTTCCGGCGCCTATGGCGACGCGACCAACCTGCTGCGCGCCGTGCTCGACGCCGGCCTCAAGAATGTCGGCTTCCATGCGATCCGCGATCCGGAAGCGGCGCTTGCAGCGCAGGCAGCCGGCATCGGCAATCGCATCAAGCTCAAGCTCGGCGGCAAGGTCGATCCGAACACTGGCGGCGGCCCGCTCGATCTCGATGCCCATGTCGTCGCGCTCACCGACGGGCATTTCATCTGCTACGGGCCGATGGGCGGCGGCGTCTGGCGCAATTACGGGCTCTCGGCGCTGCTGCGGGTCGACGATGTCGAGATCATCGTCATCACCCATAACGGCCAGGCCACCGACCTTGCCCAGTTCACCTCGCTCGGCGTCGATCCGACCAGGAAGTCGACCGTCATCGTCAAGTCGATGCAGCATTTCCGCGCCGCCTTCGAGCCGATCGCCCGCGAGGTGATCGAGGTCGACACCGGCGCACTCTCGACCAAGAACTTCAAGGAGCGCCCTTACAAGAAGGTGCGCCGCCCGATCTTCCCGCTCGACGATATCTGAGAGGCAAGGTGCTGACCGATAACCCCGCGGAAATTGGCCCGATCTGCGAAAGGATATGGCCCGCTTGGTCGCACATGATGCCGGATCGCGACATATCGTCTTTGGCGATCAACATGGCGGGTGGGGCTCGAGTGGGCGGTATGAAATCAACGAGTTGCGTTGGCTTTTTTGGCCGGGCGACCGACCTCATCTGAGGGCCGGCCGCAAGGTGTCGACGAAGACAGTATAGGCAGGAGAAGACCATGGTGGTTCAGGCCGATATCGTGTTGCGCAACGGGCCGATCTGGTGCGGGCGCGAGGAGGGCGTGGTCGAGGCGCTGGCGCTCTGGGGCGACAAGGTGCTCGCCGCCGGCAAGGAGGCCGACATCGCCGAGCTGGTCGGGCCCTCGACCAAGGTCATAGACCTCGCTGGCCGGCTGGCGACGCCGGGGCTGAACGATTCCCATCTCCATCTGATCTCGGTCGGCCTGACCATGGACTGGGTCGATGCCCGTCCTGCCGCGGCATCGACGCTGGACGCGTTGCTCGGCCAGATCGCCGCCCGCGCGGCGAAGCTGAAGCCCGGCCAGTGGGTGCTGGCGCGCGGCTACGACCAGACCAAGCTCGACACCGGCCGCCACCCGTTTCGCGAGGAGCTCGACCGCGCCTCGCCGAACAACCCGGTGATGCTGGTCAGGACCTGCGGCCACATCTCGATCTGCAATTCACTGGCGCTCAAGCTCGGCGGCATCGACGAGACCTCGCCGACCCCGCCCGGCGGGCTGATCGAGCAGCAGAACGGCCGGCTCACCGGCCTGCTGGCGGAAAATGCCCGCGCCCCGGTCAAAGCCGCGATTCCGGCGCCGAGCGAGGAGCAACTCCTGGCCGCGATCGAGCGCGGCGGCAATTATCTGCTCTCGCTCGGGATCACCAGCTGCATGGATGCTGCGGTCGGGATGGTCACCGGCTTCAACGAAATCGCGGCCTACCACAAGGCCAAGCGCGACGGCCGCCTGCCGGTCCGCACCTGGCTCGCTCTGCTCGGCGACGAGGGGCGCTCGATCGTGCCGCAATGCCATGACGCCGGCCTGATCTCCGGCACCGGCGACGAGATGCTGATGATCGGCGCGGTCAAGATCTTCCTCGACGGTTCGGCCGGTGGCCGCACCGCCTGGATGAGCGAGCCCTATCTCGGCGAGGACAAGACCACCGGCGTGCAGATGCTCTCGGATGAGGATCTGGAGCGCCAGGTGCTCGACGCCCATGCCAAGGGCTACCAGCTCGCCTGCCACGCCATCGGCGATGCGGCGATCGAGCAGCTGATCACCGCCTATGAGAAGGCGCTCAAGGCCTATCCCGATCCGGATCGGCGCCACCGCATCGAGCATTGCGGCTTCTCGACGCCGCAGCAGCATGAGCGGATGGTCAAGGCCGGCATCTATCCCTGCCCGCAGCAGGTCTTCATCCACGATTTCGGTGATGCCTACGTCAAGGTTCTCGGCGAGGAGCGGGCGCTGCCGAGCTATCCGTTCCGGACCTGGTTCGATCTCGGACTGAAGCCGGCGACCGGCAGCGACGCGCCGGTCTGCGACCCCGATCCGTTCCCGAACTTCCACACCATGCTGACGCGCCAGACCTGGCGCGGCACGGTGATGGATGAGCGCCAGCGCGTCTCGATCGAGGAGGCCCTGCAGGCCTATACCGAATACGGCGCCTTCTCGCAGAAGCAGGAAGCGGTGAAGGGCAAGCTTGTGCCCGGCTTCCTCGCCGATGTCGCCGTGTTCTCGCGCGATCTGCTCTCGGCCACGCCGGGGGAGATCCTCAAGGACACGCGCTGCGATCTCACCATTCGCGGCGGCAAGGTCGTGTACGAGCGTTCGGGCAGCGCGGCCTGAACGTCGCGCTGCACAATCGAAACAAGAAGACAGGGCGTAAAAGCCCGCTAAGGTCTCAGATGGAACGAATATCGGCGCCGGCCAACGGCGCCGACCTCAGAAGAGTTCACCGACAGATTGGGAGGTTTCGACGTGTTGAAAAAGCTTGCCTTCACGACCGCGCTGACATTCGCGGCCTTCACCCTGCAGGCGCAGGCCCAGGAGCCGCGCCGCGGCGGCACCATTCGTTTCACTGCGCCTTACGGCGCGTCCTTCGTCAGCAATGACAGCCATGTCTCGAACCAGATCCAGGACGAGATCTACGGCTATGCGCTGCACGGCATGCTCTACAAATGGGATGCCAAGAACGGCAAGCCGGCGCTCGATATCGCCGAGAGCGTCCAGGTCTCGGCCGACGGCAAGACCTATACCTACAAGCTGCGCGACAATGCGCTGTTCCATAACGGCCGCAAGCTGACCTCCGACGACGTCATCTGGTCCTATACCCGCATCATGGACGGGGCGAAGAACTATCCGGGCGCGCGTTATGTCGCCCGCATCGTCGGCGCGACCGAGGTCCAGAAGGGCCAGGCCAAGGAGATCTCCGGCCTGAAGAAGATCGACGATTCCTCGTTCTCGATGACGCTGACCGACAAGGCTGACCCGGGCTACTTCCTGTTCCAGGCGCAGACCGCGATCCTGCCGGCCAAGGAAGCGCAGCAGCCTGGCTTCTTCGACAAGCCGATCGGCCTCGGGCCGTTCAAGTTCGTCGAGCATGTGCCGGGCTCGCGCATGGCCTTCGAGCGCTGGGACCAGTACTACCTCGCCGGCAAGCCCTATGCCGACAAGCTCGTGATCTCGCCGATGGGCGAGGCGGCGGCGCGCGACGTCGCCTTCCGCAACAAGGAGGTGGATGTCTCGATCCTGGGCTCGACCCAGTACGTCGCCTACAAGGCCGATCCGAACCTGTCGAAGGGCATCCTGGAGGTCGCCGAGGTCTTCACCCGCAACATGGGCATGAACCCGACCTTCAAGCCCTTCTCCGACAAGCGCGTGCGCCAGGCGATCAACTACGCCATCGACAGCGAGCTGATCATCAAGCGCCTCGTCCGCGACAAGGCGTACCGCGCCGCGAGCTGGCTGCCGCTGTCCTCGCCGGCCTTCGACAAGGACGCCAAGCCCTACGCCTTCGATCCGGACAAGGCCAAGAAGCTGCTGGTCGAGGCCGGCTATCCCGATGGCTTCGAGTTCGAATGGACCGCGACCCCGAACGAAAGCTGGGGCGTGCCGATCGTCGAGGCTACGATCCCGATGCTCGCCAAGGTCGGCATCAAGGTGAAGGTCAAGCCGGTCGAGACCTCGGCGCTCGGTGGCGTCGTCGTGGGCGGCGATTTCCAGGCCTATATCTGGTCGAACACCTCGGGCCCGGACTCGCTGACGGCGCTGAAGTGCTTCCACTCCTCGACTCCGCGCTCGTCCTGCAACTACACCACCTTCAAGAACCCGGCCTATGACAAGCTGATCGACGACGCCTCGAACGAGACCGATCCGGCCAAGCAGCTCGACCTCTTGAAGAAGGCCAATGCCTTCTTGCAGGAAGAGGCCCCGGTCTGGTTCTTCAACTACAACAAGGCGGTGCTGGCCTATCAGCCCTGGCTGCACGGCCTCCAGCCGAATTCGACCGAGCTCGCGCTGCAGCGCTATGAGGAGCTCTGGGTCGACACCACCTCGCCCGCAGCGAAGTAATCCCATCGCGAGCCCCCGCCGTCACAAGGCGGCGGGGGCTTGTCCGCCTCCGCCCGTCGGCTGCGCCCCGACGCTCAGGAGCCTATCGTCATGTTGCCTTATGTCTTTCGCCGGCTGCTGCAGGCGATCCCGATCCTGCTGGCGGTCGCCGCGCTGATCTTCGTGATGTTCAGCGTCATTCCCGGCAATTTCGCCACCAGCCAGATGGCCGACGGCCGCAGCAATATCGACGCCGCGACGATCGCGCGGATGAACGAGCAGTTCGGCCTCAACGATCCGCTGCCGCTGCGCTTCGCCAAATATGTCGGCGGGCTCGCGACCTTCGATCTCGGCGATTCCTTCCGCACCCGCCAGCCCGTCACCGCCCTGATCGGCGAGCGGCTCTGGCCGAGTCTGCAGCTCGCGCTCGCAGCGATGCTCTTCGCCATCGTCATCGGCGTGCCGCTCGGCTTCTTCGCAGCGCTGAAACCGGGGAGCTGGGTCGACATGCTCTCCATGGTCTTCGCCGTCTCAGGCCTGTCGCTGCCGATGTTCTGGCTCGGCCTGCTCTTGATGTACGCCTTCGCGCTGACGCTGAACTGGTTCCCGAGCTTCGGCTATGGCAACGGCGATCCCCGCTACATCGTGCTGCCGGCGATCGCGCTCGGCGTCTCGCCGCTGGCCCTGCTGGCGCGCACCTCCCGCGCCGCCGTGCTCGAGATCCTGCACGCCGACTTCGTCCGCACCGCCCGGGCCAAGGGCGCGAGCGCCTATCGCGTCATGCGCTGGCACGTGGCGCGCAACGCACTCGTCATCGTGCTGACCACGCTCGGCCTGCAATTCGGCTCGGTGCTCGGGCAGGCGGTCGTGGTCGAGAAGCTGTTCGCCTGGCCGGGGCTTGGCTCGTTGCTGGTCGACAGCGTCACCTGGCGCGACATCCCGGCGGTGCAGGGCTGCATCCTGACGATCGTGCTCTTCTTCCTCGTCGTGAACATCGCCGTCGATGTGCTCTGCGCCGTCGTCGATCCGCGCATCAAGTACAGCTAGGTCGCCCCATGAAGTTCCGTGCCAACCTCTGGATCGGCGCCACCTGCTTTGCGCTCGTCGTCGCAGGCGGCGTCTTCGCCCCCTGGCTCGCCCATACCGACCCGGTGATGGACGCCAACCTGATGAACGCCGAGATTCCGCCCGGCTCCGAATTCTGGTTCGGCACCGACGCGCAGGGCCGCGACATCTACAGCCGCGTGCTGCATGGCGCCCGCATCTCGCTGACGGTCGGCATCGTCTCGCAATTGATCAACACATGCATCGGCGTCGCGCTCGGCCTCTCCGCCGCCTATTGGGGCGGCTGGTGGGACGATTTCGTCAACGGCCTGACCAATATGATGCTCGCCATCCCCTCGCTGATCTTCGCGCTGGCGATCATGGCGATCCTGCAGCCGGGCCTGACCAGCCTGCTGATCGCGCTCGGCCTGACCAACTGGTCCTTCACCTGCCGGTTGACGCGCGCCGCGACGCTCTCGGTCAAGCAGCTTGGCTATGTCGAGGCGGCTCGCTCGCTCGGATACGGCACCTTCCGGATCATGTTCACGCAGATCCTGCCGAACATCGCCGGCCCGATCATCGTGATCGGCACCCTCGGCATGGGCGGCGCCGTGCTGGCCGAAGCCTCGCTCTCCTTCCTCGGGCTCGGCATCCGCCCGCCCTTCCCGAGCTGGGGCTCGATGCTCTCCGACGCGCGCGACCAGATCTCGACAGCGCCCTGGATCTCGATCTTCCCGGGCCTCGCCATCTTCCTGACCGTGCTCGGGCTCAACCTGCTCGGCGATGGCCTGCGCGACATCCTCGACCCGCACTCGCAGACCCGCAAGGCCTGAGCCTTCCTTCCGACGAAAGACCTATGCCCGTGACTGCCACCGACCTCGACGACGGCCCACTCGAAACCGTCAGCTTCATCGGCTTGAAGCCTGGCCCGAAGCTGATCGTGACCGGTGCCGTCCACGGCAACGAGCCCTGCGGGCCGACCGCGATCCGCCGTGTCATCGAGGAGTGCCGGGCAGGCAAGGTCAAGATCCTGCGCGGCGAGGTCACCTTCCTGCCCGTCACCAATCCCAAGGCCTTCCGCCAGAAGACGCGCGAGGGCGACCGCAACTTCAACCGCGACCTGCGCGAGCGGCCCTTGGCCGGCGATTACGAGGACCGGATCGGCAATCCGGTCTGCGCCCTGCTGCGCCGGCACGATGCGCTGCTCGACATCCACTCCTTCCGGCAGGAGGGCGAACCCTTCGTCTTCTTCGGCCCATCGAACAACCGCGGCGCGCTCGAGCCCTTCGCACGGGCGGAGGAGGAGATGGCGCTCGCTTCCTGTCTCGGCGTTGCGACCGCAATCCATGGCTGGCTCGACAACTATGCCAGGCTGCTCGACATCCGCGCCCGCCTGCCGGTGCCCCGGCTCAACGTCACCGAGGGCTATGGCACGACCGAGTTCATGCGTTTCGTCGGCGGCTATGCGGTGACGCTGGAATGCGGCACGCATGACGATCCCAAGGCCGCCGATATCGGCTATGCCGCGATCCGCAACACGCTGGCGCAATTGCAGCTGGTCGATGCGCCGCTGCCGAAGCCCGCGCTTAACGACGTGATCGAGATGGTCGAGGTCCTGCTTTGCGAACAGGAGGGCGATCGTGCCGAGACAGGCTGGCGCACCGGCGATGCGGTCAAGGCCGGCGCCGTCCTCGCCCACCGTGCCGACGGAACGAAGGTGACGGCGCCTGGAGACGGCTACATCATCTTCCCCAACACCGCGCCCAAGCTCGGCGAGGCGATCTGCCATTTCGGTGTCGCCAGCAGCCGGCGCGTCGGCGGCTGACCTTCGCAAACCAAGAGTCGTTGTTGCTTCATGCGCTGATCGCGGCAACATGCAGCCGCGACCTCAGGAGTTCCCATGTCCCGTCTCGTCTATGTCCTCAACGGCCCGAACCTGAACCTGCTCGGCAAGCGCCAGCCGCACATCTACGGCTCGGAGACGCTGGCCGATGTCGAGGATGCCTGCCGGGCGCTGGGCAACGAACTCGATCTCGAAATCCGCTTCCACCAGTCGAATCGCGAATACGAGATCATCGACTGGATCCATGAGGCGCGCGAGCAGGCCGTCGGCATCGTCATCAACCCCGGTGCCTTCACCCACACCTCGGTCGCGATCCTCGATGCGCTCAACGCCTTCGACGGCACGGTGATCGAGTGCCACATCTCGAACGTGCACAAGCGCGAGAGCTTCCGGCACCATTCCTACATGTCGCTGCGCGCGGATGGCGTCATCGCCGGCTTCGGCACACAGGGCTACCTGCTCTCGCTGCGCCGCGTCGCCAAGCTCGCCGACGAGAAGAAGGCCTGAGCCGGCGGCCCAACCCATCCCCGCATGGCGCCGGCCTGCTTGGCCGGCGCAGGGCGAAGTCATCGTCACAAGCAAGCAGCGACGAAATACTGAGGCAGAGTGGGCCGGGCGGCGCTGCGGCAACCGTCCAGGAAATATGATTTCTCCTTATAATAAATAAAATCATGCTTAGACCGATCGACGCAAAGCAACAAAGCTGATCTTCACTCACAAGAACTTGCTTACGTCAGGCGAATGCCCTAACCGCATCTCGGCCGCGCCGATCGGCCGCCGCGACGAGAACCCTGACGTGACCAAAGCAAATCTTCTTCTCGGGACCGCCCTGCTCGCCGGCTGGATCAGCCTGCCGACGGTCTCCGCCCTCGCCCAGACCGAGCCGCCGACCACTGAGCAAGCCGAGGATACGGAACCGGCTCCGCGCGCGCCAGCTACGCGCCCTGCTCCTTCGAAGCCAGCACCGCCGCGTCCGGCCGTTCCCTCGGCTCGCCAGGCCAACCCTCCGGCGCGTCCCGCCACCGCGCAGGCCCCGGCCGCTACTCCGGCGCCTCCGAACGTGAGCCAGCCTGCCTCCGCGACGGCGCGTCTCCCGAACGGCGCGACGGCGGTCAACGAGGTCTATGGCGACTGGACGGTCGATTGCCGCATCACCGACGGCCAGAAGCTCTGCGTGCTGTCGCAATCGCAAGGCGACAGCCGCACCAACCAGCGCGTCTTCGCGATCGAATTGCGGGCGCCGAAGGATGGCCGCGCCGAGGGCACGATCCTGATGCCGTTCGGGCTCAAGCTCGAGAACGGCGCCGTGCTCAAGCTCGACGAGAAGGATCTCGGTCAGGGTCTGCGCTTTTCGACCTGTGTCCCGTCCGGTTGCCTGCTGCCGGTGTCCTTCCCGACCGTGGCGACCGACGCCATGAAGGGCGGCAAGACGCTGACAGCAGCGGCACTCAACCTGTCGAGCAACGACGTGGTCTCGTTCAACATCGCCCTGAACGGTTTTGGCCCGGCGCTCGACCGGCTGGTACAGCTGGCGAATTGACGGGACAGATCACCGCGGCGCTATGCGTTGCGACGGTCAGCCCGAGCCATTGCTGCAGTTCATGAACGCCATATGCGCGCCGGTGCCGCGCCTGGCGGATCGCCAGCCCATGCGGCCGGGGCGCGCCGGATCTTCGACGATCCGCCCGCCATTGTTGAGCGCACAGGTACAGGATCGCTGATCCCTCATGCTGCGGCATTCCGGATGGACGCCGCCGCGTTGAGCAGAGGCAGGCCCCGACGAGCCGAGAGCGATCAGCGCAGCGCCGCCGAGCAGAAGAGCAAGACGCATATCAACTATCCCCAAGCCGCAGCTCAGGGTTGCATGACGTGGACGTCCGCGTCCACCGTTTCGAAGGCCCCGGACCCGGCGCACGACCTCGCAGCCAGAGCGATCGGCAGCCGCCGCCTATTCCGGGCGCCGACGAGCATAGAGCTGGCCATAATTGTTGGAGTGGCCGTTCATATCGGTCTCGCTGGTCCAGTTGAGGCGGGTGAACTTCTCGACCGTCGCCGGCGTCTTGCCGATCTTGGCCCAGGTGACGATCGGTCCGTGGACCGTGTCGTCCATCACCGCCTTGCCGACATTGGCGGGCGTCTTGGGCGCCGGGGCGCCGCGCGAGGCGACCTTGCTCTTGATATAGGTGACGCGGCCCGACGCGGCGAAGTGGTAATAATAGTAATTGCCATCATAGACCTCCCACCAGCCGGTCAGCCAGCCGGGGAGCGCGCTCCCGCCCGTCGCGGAACCGTCATTGACCTCCCAGAACCAATAGGGAAAGGCGCTGGCGCCGCTGGTGAAGCGCGAATCCATCGCCTGGAGCCATTTGTCGCCGTCCCAGAGCTCGACATGGGCGCTGCCCATCACCAGGATGCCGCGCTTGCCCTTGATGGACGACATGTCGCCCTTGGGGACCGCATCGGTCCGGCCATATTGCCAATCCAGCCAGTCGTGCAATTCGTCGACCGACAGGATCATGTACTGGCCCATCAGATAGGTATTCTGGCGTAGCTTGGCGCCATTTTGCGGCACCGTATCGCCGGTGTTGTTCAGTCCGAGGCTGAGCTGCATCACGCAGGATGTGTTCTTGCCCTTGAGCGGTTTCTTGCCTTTGTCGGGATCGATGCCACTCGCCCTGTTCTGCTGCTCGAGAAGATCATTGTTCTTTTTGATCTCCTCGTTGTCCTTGTCGACCTGATCATTCCAGGTTTTCAGCTGGCCCGTGATCTCGAGCGGGAAATCCTCGGCATTGTAGGTCTTGTAGCCGGCTCTCAACTGGTCCCAGCTCAGCGGAATCTTGGCGTAGGCCATCGCACGCCTCCCGGTAAGAACCGGAGGACGATAATGCATCGCTCGCTGAATTGGCAGTGGCTTCGCCGCCCCGACGGCACCCGGGACAACCGTCCCGGGACCACCATCAGCCTGTTCGCTGCAGTCAGAGCTTGGCGCGCGGATCGCGCTTGGCCAGGCGCCCGAGCAGATAGTCGACCTCGGCCTTGGCCGCAGCGGTCAGGCCGGGACCCGGCTTGCGCTGGGCGTCGCTGGCGAGGATGCCGCGCTTCATCATCACATATTTGCGCACCGCGAGGCCGACGCCCTGCTGCTGCTCATAGCGCAACAGCGGCAGATGCGCGTCGAAGATGTCGTGGGCGTCGTCACGGCGGCCGGCCTTGCTCGCCTTGACCACGTCGATCAGCAATTCCGGGAAGGCATAGCCGGTATTGGCGCCGTCGGCGCCGCGCTCCATCTCGAAATCGAGGAAGAGCCCGCCATTGCCGGTCAGGATCGCGACGCGGCGCAGCGTCCCCTCCGCCTCGAACCTGCGCAGGGTCGAGATCTTCTCCAGCCCCGGCCAGTCCTCGTGCTTCAGCATCACGCAGGACGGGTTGTCCTGGATGATCTTGCGGATCACTGCCGGGGTCATCACCACCGACAGCGTCAGCGGATAATCCTGGATGACGAAGGGGATGTCGCTGCCGATCGCCTCGACGGCCTGGGCGTAATAGCCGGTGATCTGGTCGTCGGTACGCAGATTGGTCGGCGGAGCGATCATCACGCCGCCGGCGCCCAATTCCATCACCTGCCGCGCCAGCGAGCGCATCGCGGCAAAGCCCGGGGCGGAAACGCCGACGATGATCGGCTTGCCGCCCATCCTGGCGACGGCGCGCTTGACCAGGCCGATCGATTCCTCCGGCTCGAGCTTGGGCGCCTCGCCCATGATGCCGAGCACGGTGACGCCGTCCGAGCCGATGCCGTGATAGAACTCGAACAGCCGATCGGCCGAAGTCCAGTCGACGCTGCCGTCGGAGTTGAACGGCGTCGGCGCGATCGGGAACACGCCGGAGGCTTCGGGGGTCAAAGGCATTGCAGTTCTCCTGGAGCTGGCCGCTCAGACGATCTTGGCGCGGACGGTGCCGACACCGGCGATGACGCCTTCGAGCAGATCGCCCTTGACGACGGCGGCGACGCCCTCGGGCGTGCCGGTCATGATCAGGTCGCCCGGCGCCAGCGTGACGAAGCCGGAGAGGTACGAGATCGTCTCCGGCACGTTCCAGATCATCTTGGCGAGATCGGAACTCTGGCGGACCTGGCCGTTGACCTTGAGCTCGATCAGCCCCTTATCGGGGTGGCCGGCCTTGGCCGCCGGGACGAGCTCGCCGATCGGCGCCGAGGAGTCGAAGCCCTTGCCCATGTCCCAAGGCTTGCCAGCCTTCTTGGCAGCGCCCTGCAGGTCGCGGCGGGTCATGTCGAAGCCGGCGGCGTAGCCGAAGACATGGGAGAGCGCGTCGGCCTCGGCGATGTCCTTGCCGCCGGTCCCGATCGCGACGACGAGCTCCATCTCGTGATGGAGATCGGCGGTCTTCGGCGGATAGGGCATGTCGGCCCCGCCGGTCAGCACCGCGTCGGACGGCTTGGTGAAGAAGAACGGCTCCTCGCGATCGGGATCGCCACCCATCTCGCGGGTGTGCTCGGCGTAGTTGCGACCGACGCAGAAGATGCGGCGCACCGGGAAGAGCCCGCCACCGGCCACCGGAATGGCGGCAACCTTCGGCTGATCGATGACATAGCTGGACATGGGCACGCCCTGTTGGAGAAATCCGGGAGCGTTCATGCGGGAGCGGGGCGGCCGGGGCAAGTGCCCTGCGCCGCTTGGTGGGGCTGCGTTGCGGTCATCTGCAACAGCAGGGATGGAAGCGCGGGGAACCCTCTCCTGTAAGGAGAGGGCAGGGTGAGGTGTAGGCGGTTGGGCCAGTTCCGCGAGCGCTCACCGCGCGGCTGCGTTTAGGCCAACGTTTTCAGTCCGAACACCTCGCCTCTGCCCCTCTCCTTCCAGGAGAGGGGTTCCCGCGCCCTATTCGTCGATCACGACGCCTTCGGCAGGTCCGGCACCTTGTAGGCGGTCGTCGCCTTGATCCGCTCCATGGCGAAGCGCGAAGTGACGTTCTTGAGCGGGATCGTCTCGATCAGCTTCTTGTAGAAGGTGTCATAGGCGGCCATGTCGGCGACGACGACGCGCAACATGTAGTCGACGTCGCCGGCCATCCGGTAGAACTCGATCACCTCCGGCATCGCCGCGACGCTCTGCGCGAACTTCTCCAGCCAGGGGCCGGAATGGTCGGCCGTCTCGATCTGGACGAAGACGGTGAGGCCGAGCCCGATCTTCTCCGGCGCGACCAGCGCGACGCGCTTGATGATCACCCCGGTCTGCTCGAGGCGCTGGATGCGCTTCCAGCACGGGGTCTGCGACAGCCCGACCCGATCGGCGAGCTCCGCGATCGAGATATTGGAGTCAGCCTGCAGCACGGTCAGAATCTTGCGGTCGATGGCGTCCATCTCTCGATCCATGGTGAGAGAGAAAAAACTCATTGCCACGCCATGGCAATGGAGAATTTTCTTCTTTTTGAAGGGCAATGCTTGTCTTTAGATAGAAAATCCTTTTATCAGACGTCAATAGCACTGAAAACACACGCCGTCTGGGGAATTACGATCATGGACCGCCGCCAGTTCCTGCTCGCCGGCTCGTCGCTCGCTGCCACGCTGCCGTTCGGTGCTCGCGCCCAGGAGGCGATCCCGGCCCGCATCGGCTACATCCCGATCATCGGCACCGCGCCGATCTTCGTCGCCAATGGCGAGGGCTGGCTGAAGCAGGCCGGTCTCGCGCCGACGTTCACGGTGTTCGAATCCGGCCCGAACATGATCCAGGCACTCGCCTCGGGCACGATCGACCTTTATGTCGCCGGTGTCGCCCCGCTCGCCGTCGCCCGCTCGCGCGGCGTCGACATCCGTGTCGTCGCCTCGACCGCGACCGGCGAGAACGTCTTCGTCGCAGCGCCGGCCCTGGCGAAGTTCTTCACGACGGGCACGAGCGCGGCCGCCGCCTTCAAGGCGCACAAGGCCGCGACCGGCAAGCCGGCGCGCCTCGCCACTCAACCGGCCGGCTCGGTGCCCAACACCGTACTGCAATACTGGCTCTGGGAGGTCGCCAAGGCCGACAAGGCCGATGTCGAGATCGTGCCGATGGGCATCGATGCGACCCAGCAGGCTGTGCTCGCTGGCGCCGTCGAGGGCGCGATCGTGCGCGAGCCGGCCCTGACCATCATCCAGACCCGCAATCCCGGCATCAAGCTGATCGCCGGCGGCGAGGATGTCTTCCCCGGCCAGCCCGGCACGGTGGTCGCCGTCTCCGGCGCCTTCGCCACCAAGAACCCCGACGCGGTGCAGAAGCTGGTCTCCAGCCTGGTCAAGGCCGCCGATGTGCTGATCAGGACGCCCGCCAAGGCCGCGCCCCATGTCGGCGCCGCGCTTGGCAAGGGCATCGTCGATCCCGCTCTGATCGAGAAGGCGCTGACCTCGCCGGCGACCAGGTTCGAGATCGACCCGCGCAAGATCATCGAGCCGGCCCGCGCCATGCAGGCCTATCAGGTCAAGCTCGGCTCGCTCGAAAAGGAACTTCCGTTCGACGGCCTGTTCGAGACGCAGTATTACGAGCGCGCCATCAAGGGCTGACGGGACTACGGATTTGCGTTCATTGCGGGCTCCGGCCCTCGCCCTGGCGGGCCTTGTCGCCTTCCTCCTGCTCTGGGAGGCGATTCCCTATTTCGGCCTGGTCAACCCGGCCTTCCTGCCGGGACCGAGCGCCCTGCCCTCCGCCTTCCTGCGGGAGGTCAAGTCCGGCGCCTGGCTCTCGGCGATCATGGGCTCGCTCGGCCACTACTTCATCGGCCTGTTCACCGGCGCGGGCCTCGGCATCGCGCTCGGCGTTTTCACCGGCATGTCCCGGATCGCCGAGGAAACGACAGCCTGGGTGGTCCGTTTGCTGCGGCCGATCCCGGGCCTCGCCTGGGTGCCGTTCGCGATCATCTGGTTCGGCGTCAACCCGCAGGCGGCGGTGTTCATCATCGCGATCGGCGTGTTCTGGATCGTCTTCTTCGCGGCGCAGGGCGCGATCCGCGGCGTCGACCGCGACCTGATCGAGGTCGCCGATGCCTTCGGCTTCCGCTCGCCGTTCCAGCGCCTGACCAAGATCCTGTTGCCGGCGGCGCTGCCCGGCATCCTGATCGGCGTGCGCACCGCGCTCGGCCAGGCCTGGATGGCGGTGGTCGCAGCCGAGATTTTTGGCGTCGCCGGCGTCGGCCAGCGCATGATGCAGGCCTCCAGCCTGCTCGCGACCGACCTCGTCGTCATCTACATGCTGACCATGGCGGCGCTCTACGGCCTGCTCGACACGCTGTTCGTCGCCTTCCAGGGATGGGTGCTGCGTTGGAAAGCGTGATCGACATCAAGGAGCTGTCGCTCACCTTCACACGCGACGGCGAAGCGACCGAGGTGCTGCACAAGCTCAACCTTTCCGTCGCCCGCGGCGAGTTCCTCGCCATCGTCGGCCCCTCCGGTGTCGGCAAGTCGACCCTGCTGCGCGTCATCGCCGGCCTCGCCCGGCCGAGCGGCGGCGAGGTCGTGATCAATGCCAGGGACAACACCCGCCGGCCGGTCGCATTGGTCTTCCAGGATTCGCGGCTGCTGCCCTGGCGCAGCGTGATCGCCAATGTCGGCTTCGGCCTCGAAGGCCAGGTGCCGAGGGCAGAACGCCTCACCAAGGCGCAGCAGATGCTCGACCTCGTCGGCCTCGGCCATCTCGCCCAGCGCTGGCCGCACCAGCTCTCAGGCGGCCAGCGTCAGCGCGTCTCGCTGGCGCGCGCGCTCGCGGTTGAGCCCGAGATCCTGCTGATGGACGAGCCGTTCTCGGCACTCGACGCGCTGACGCGCGAGACCTTGCAGGACGAATTGATCGAGGTCCGCCGGCGGACGGCTAAGACCGTGTTGTTCGTCACCCACGACATCGACGAAGCCGCCTATCTCGCCGACCGGGTCGTGGTGCTCTCCGGCGCGCCCGGCCAGATCATCGCCGAGCACAGGATCTCGGCGCCGCATCCACGCCGGCGTGGCGCCGAGGCGGAAGCGGAGATCGTGCGGGCGGTGCGCGTCGACCTCGGCGCGGACATCGTCAGCGACGGCGCGGCGATCTGAGAGCCCCGACCATCGGCGGCCACGCCTCGAAAGCGCTTATGCTCGCCTTATGCGGCCCGAAGCTGGATCATATGGCAGCCTGATGCCGTTGTGAGTGATCATTCGCCCTCTCGTCCCGGAGGCCGGATCGCCACCGACGATGCCGCTGCACGCCACGGACGAGAAGGCAATCGCAGAAGGAGACGTCGCGATGAGCGCTCAAAGTTCTCCGCAGGAATTCAAGCTCTTCCCGGAGCCCGGTACGCTGCCCGCCTTGCAGCTGTCGAACACTCCTCTTCCCGTTCGTTATCTCATCGCCTGCGCGATGACCGGCATCGCGACGGTGGTGGCGGTCGGGCTCGACAGCACGGTGACCATTCCGAACCTGTCGCTGGTCTTCGTCGTGCCCGTGCTCATCGCGGCCGTCGCTTTTGGCCTCGGGCCGTCGCTGGCTTCGGCCGTTCTCGGGGCACTCGCCTACAATTTCTTCCTGACCGAGCCGCGCTTCACGCTCCGCGTCGACGATCCCGCGAACATCTGGGCGATCGGCCTGCTCTTCATCGTTGGCGTGATCGCGAGTGCCGTGGCATCGACCGCCCGGCGCAGGGCGGATGATGCCGCGCTTGGCAGGCGACAAGCAGCGCTCGTCCGGTCCTACGGCCGCGAGCTTGCCGCAGCCGATACCCCGGAGGCGATCTTTTCCCGCACCGCCGATTCGCTCGAAGCTCTCTTCAAGGTCCCTGTCGTCCTGATGTCGATGCCGCAGAACGCGGTCGAGCTCACCTTGAGGCGTGGCGGCATCGAGCCCTCCCCGATCGATATCGAGGCGGCGCTTTCATCACTGACGACCCGCAAGGTTGCTCTTGCCGACGTCTACCCGTTCGACGGCTCGCGCTTCGATTTCTGGCCAGTGATGACGTCCGCGGGCAACCCGGCGGTCATCGGCCTGGCCTTCGACCCGGAGGAACGCCCGCCCCAGCCCGGCACGCTCGTCGAACTCGTCGCGAGCCTGATGGCTCTGGCTCTGGACCTTCAGCATATGCGCGAGCACAATCGCGGATAACGACCCGGTGCATGGCCGCCTGCCTTGCGGCCGCGCCGGGTCGTTATCCGCTGCAGTTCCAGCTCGGTTTCGCGCCCGACTTGTTACTCACGACCGTCCGAGGCATCCGACTACGGTTCTCCCCATCGCACCACACGAGAGGAGAACGCCATGACCGACAGCAACTACACCCTCAGCTTCACCGTCCCGCAGTCGCCGGACGCCGTCTTCGCTGCCATCGCCAATGTGCGCGGCTGGTGGTCGCAGGAGATCAGCGGCGGCACCGAGCATGTCGGCGACGTCTTCGCCTACCGCTACCAGGACCTGCATCGCTGCAGCATCGCGATCATGGAGGCGGCCCCCGGCAGGAAGATGGTCTGGCACGTGCTGGACAACTATTTCAGCTTCACCCGGGACGAGACCGAGTGGAAGGGCACGGACATCGTCTTCGACATCGCCAGGAAGGGCGATGGCACCGAGGTCACCTTCACGCATCGCGGCCTGGGACCGACCTACGAGTGCTACGAAGCCTGCTCGCAGGGTTGGCAGATGTATGTCGAACGCAGCCTGCGCGAGCTGATCATGACCGGCAAGGGTCGTCCCAATGTCGGCGAGGCGATGACCGAGAGCGAGCGCACTCTCGCTGCCTGAGGCGTCATGGCTTCACTTTGGGGGACGCCGGGCACCAGTTCGGCGTTCCCCATGCAGAAAATTCGTTCGGCTTTACGAACGCTGATGACAGTGATATTCCCTCCGTCCGTTATACCGAACGAACCGGACGAGATATCATGGCGAACGACGCGACCGGCGCGGCAGCGCTGCATCCCGAAACCCTGCTCGTCCATGCCGGCACGCTGCGCTCGCAATATGGCGAGACCTCGGAAGCGCTGTTCCTGACGCAAGGCCATGTCTATGACAGCGCCGAGCAGGCCGAGGGCCGCTTCCTCAACACCGATCCCGGCTTCCAGTATGGGCGCCTTTCCAATCCCACCGTCGCCATGCTGGAGCAGCGCATGGCCGCCTTCGAGGGCGCCGAGGCTTGCCGTGCCACCGCGACCGGCATGGCCGCCGTCACCGCGGCGGTGATGGCTCCGGTGCGCGCCGGCGACCATGTCGTCGCCGCGCGTGCTTTGTTCGGCTCCTGTCGATACGTCGTCGAGGACCACCTGCCGCGCTATGGCGTCGAGTCGACCCTGGTCGACGGCACCGACCTTGCCGCCTGGCGGGCCGCGATCAGGCCGAACACCAAGCTCTTCTTCCTCGAGAGCCCGGCCAATCCGACGCTGGAGGTGATCGATATCGCCACCGTCGCCGCGATCGCCAAGGAGGCCGGCGTTCTCCTCGTGGTCGACAATGTCTTCGCGACACCACTGTTCCAGCGTCCGCTCGAACTGGGCGCCGATCTCGTCGTCTATTCCGCCACCAAGCACATCGACGGCCAGGGCCGCTGCTTGGGCGGGCTCATCCTTGGCTCGAAGGCGCTGATCGAGGCCGATATCCAGACCTATCTGCGCCAGACCGGCCCGGCTTTGTCGCCTTTCAACGCCTGGGTGATGCTGAAGT
The DNA here is from genome assembly GCF_058986765.1 of Allobosea sp. GW821-FHT03A12. NCBI lineage: Bacteria > Pseudomonadati > Pseudomonadota > Alphaproteobacteria > Hyphomicrobiales > Alloboseaceae > Allobosea > Allobosea sp. GW821-FHT03A12. Next base: position 100,571 of record NZ_JBYSVZ010000001.1, on the reverse strand, counting down.
CGTTGGAGACGCTGCCCTTGCGCGTCCGCCAGCAGGCGCAGAACGCGACGGCGGTCGCCGCCTGGCTCAAGGGCCGCAAGGACCTGCCGCATGTCGCCTTCATCGGCGATCCCGACCATCCGCAGGCCGAGATCATCGCCAGGCAGATGAGCGGTCCCTCGACGCTGATCGCCTTCGAGGTCGCAGGCGGCAAGGATGCGGCCTACCGCTTCCTCAACCGGCTCAGGCTGATCCGCATCTCCAACAATCTCGGCGACGCCAAGAGCCTGATCGTGCATCCCGCGACGACGACGCACCAGCGCTTCACGCCGGAGGTTCGCGCCAGCATGGGCGTCGGCGACGGGCTGGTCCGCCTCTCGATCGGGCTGGAGCATCCCGACGACCTGATCGCCGACCTGAAACAGGCGCTCGACGGCTGATCGCGGCCGCCGGGATTGAACCCGGCAGGCCCATCCGCGTTGAACCTCGGCAACAACCGAGGTTCACATGCTCAGCAAGATCGCCTGCGCCACCGCTCTGCTTGCCTCTCTCGCGGCTCCCGCCCTCGCCCAGAACGCCGCGCCGGCTTCCCCGGCGCCAGTCGAGAAGCCGTCCTCGCCGGAACTTTCCGCCTGCAAGGCGACCGCGATGGCGGCGCTCACCGCCCGCGAGCCGGAGATCAAGGACATCTATATCGACGAGGACGGGCTGACGATCGCCGTGGCGGAGACCAAGGTCGAGGATACCCCGGTCACCCGCATCATCATGGGCGAAGCGTATCTGAAGACCGACAAATCCGACAAACCGCGCCGCTTCCTCTGCCTGCTCGGCGAGAAGGGCAAGGTGCTGCTGACCTTCTTCACGCAGAGATAAGCGACCATGCGCGCGTCATGCTCGGGCTCGACCCGAGCATCTCAGGCAGGATGAGGCTCCAGCCAGCACCTTCGTGTCAGGAGATTCTCGGATCAGCGCTTCGCGCCGCCCGAGAATGGCACTCACTCGCCGTCGACAATCCGGGTGTTCGGTCGGTCACGGCCATCGGCCAGCTCTTCGTGCCAGTCGCCCTTGGCGTCCTGGTAGACGATGCCGTCGGTGACGCCCGGCCGCTTCTGGCGGGCAGCCGCCTTGTTGGCCGCCTTGAGCGCAGCGTCGTGCGAACGGAAAGTTTCCGAAAGCGCGTCGCCGACCTTGTAGGCCCAGCCGCCATCGTGCTGGACGATCTCGTATTTCACCGTGACCATGAGCGTCCTCCATGGCTCACTGGTCGAACCGGCAGCATGCGCCCCAGGTTCCACCGAAGCGGAGGATAGCCTCGCCTTGCAGGCGGCGAAAGAGCCCTTGAGGGTTCAGTCGCCGTTGCCGGTGTCCGCAGCGCGCAGGCCTTCCAGCACCGGCATCGAGGTGATGTGGTAGCCGGCATCGATATGATGGACCTCGCCGGTCACCCCGCCCGACAGGTCGGAGAGGTAATACAGCGCCGAGCCGCCGATCTCGTCCAGCGTCACAGATTTGCGCAAGGGCGAGTTGGCGCGCTGCCAGGAATACATGGCGCGCGCATCCGAGATGCCGGCTCCGGCGAGCGTGCGCACCGGCCCGGGCGAGAGCGCGTTCACCCGGATGCCCTTGGGACCGTAATCGGCGGCGAGATAGCGCATGCTCGCCTCCAGCGCCGCCTTGGCGACCCCCATGACATTGTAGTTCGGCATGACGCGGTTCGAGCCGCTATAGGTCAGCGTGATCATGCTGCCGCCGTTCGGCATGCGCGCGGCGGCGCGCTTGGCGGCTTCCGTGAAGGAGAAGCAGGAGATCACCATCGTCCGCGAGAAATTCTCGCGGGTGGTGTCGGCATAGAGCCCCTTGAGCTCGTTCTTGTCGGAGAAGCCGATGGCATGGATCAGGAAATCGAGCGTGTTGCGCTCGGGATCGCCGCCCCAGGCCTCGTCGATCGCGGCGAAGGCGGCATCGACCGTCGTGACGTCCTCGACATCGCAGGGGATCACCAGCTTCGAGCCGATGCTCTCGGCCAGCGGCTTGACCCGCTTGCCGAGCGCCTCGCCCTGATAGGTGAAGGCCATCTCGGCGCCATGCGCATGCAGTGTGCGGGCAATGCCCCAGGCGATCGAATTCTGGTTGGCGACGCCCATGACGAGGCCGCGCTTGTTGTGCATCAGGGGGAGCATGCTCGGACAATCCGTCTAACGGTCGAAATTCAGGAAGCGGCGAGGGCGGAACGGAGATCGGTTTGGCTGAAATCCTGCCCTTTGAACAGGATGCGGGCGTTGTGAGCGACCGCACAAGCGTAAGCGAAGCAATCGCCCATGTTGAGCGCCGCCGGATGGCGTCCTTTGCCGAAGCGGTCGAAGGCGGACACGGCAATATCACCCTGGCTCTCGTCGATCGGCGCGACGGCGATGGACATCCGGCTCAAGGTGAGATGGATCGCGTCCTTGGCCGCAGCCGCAGGAATGGCATTGACCCGGGCGATCGCCAGCGACGCTTCGTAGATCGCCAGAGCCGAGGTTATCGCGGAATCGCCCCCGTCGAGGGTACCTGCGAGGGCGGCCGCGTCAGGCTCGCCCAGAATCATGGCAATGATCGCCGAGGCGTCGACATAGATCATTCGTCGCCCGACAGCCAATCGAAGAACGCCTTGTCGGCCTTCAGGCCGGTCTTTGGATAAGCGGCGACGCGCTCCTGAATGTCCCGAATGCGCTCGATCATCGGCCGCTTGTCCTCCTCGAGCTTGGCAAGCTCGCTTTCGACGGCCTCGCGCACCGCCTCGGTCATGCTTACGCCCTTGCGGGCCGCAAGTTGCCGCACGGCCCTGTCGGTTCTCGGATCGCGGATGTGGAACGCCATCGGGATGCTCCGTCTAGACGAGGCATATAATCGTCTAGACGACAGCTGTCACGTCAGATGCTTCCGTACGGCCTCGGCAGTGTCCTTCGAGCTCGCCAGCGGCACGATCTCGAAGCGGGCGAGATCGCCCCAGGCCAGTACCCATTCCTGCAGCTTGGTGACGTCGTCGCACTGCATCACCTGGAAGCAGCGGGAAAAATCCGCCGAGATCCAGCTGTCGATATAGGTGAGGCCTTCGGGCATCATCCGGCCATGCTTGTGGTAGCGGGTGTAGATCTCCTTCACCCGCGCCTGGTCGAAATGCTCGATCACCATGAAGAGCATGGCGGAGAGACCTTCCAAGAATCCGCCAGCGCGAGTCGGCTGGCGTGGTTGCCGAGAACCGGAGCGGAGCGGACTTTTGGTCCGTGAGCACCGGAAGCGCAGGCGACCGCGTTAGACGGCCACGCTGGTAGAATTCTCTCAGGCTTCGAGGCGCTTCATCACGATGGTGGCGTTGGTGCCGCCAAAGCCGAAGGAGTTCGAGAGCACGCAGCCAAGCCCGGCATTGTCGATGCGCTTGCGCACGATCGGCATGTCGGCGAAGGCCGGGTCGAGCTCCTCGATATGGGCGCTCTCGCAGACGAAGTCGTTGTTGAGCATCAGCAGCGAGTAGATCGCCTCCTGCACGCCGGTGGCGCCCAGCGAATGGCCGGTCAGCGACTTGGTCGCCGAGATCGGTGGGCTCTTCTCACCGGCGCCGAAGACCTCGCGGATCGCCTCGATCTCCTTGGCGTCACCGACCGGGGTCGAGGTGCCGTGCGGATTGATGTAGTCGATCTTGGCCTTCACGCCGTCGAGCGCCATGCGCATGCAGCGCACCGCGCCCTCGCCGGAAGGGGCGACCATGTCGTAGCCGTCCGAGGTCGCGCCATAGCCGACGATCTCGCCATAGATGCGGGCCCCGCGGGCCTTGGCGTGCTCCAGTTCCTCCAGCACGACGACGCCGGCACCGCCGGCGATGACGAAGCCGTCGCGCTTCGCGTCATAGGCACGCGAGGCGACAGCAGGCGTCTCGTTGAAGTTGGAGGACATCGCGCCCATGCCGTCGAACAGCACGGAGAGCGTCCAGTCGAGCTCCTCGCAGCCGCCGGCGAAGATCACGTCCTGCTTGCCCCACTGGATCAGCTCATAGGCGTTGCCGATGCAGTGGTTCGAGGTCGCGCAGGCCGAGGAGATCGAATAGTTGACGCCCTTGATCTTGAACCATGTGGCAAGCGTCGCCGAGGCGGTCGAGGACATGCCCTTGGGCACGGCGAAGGGGCCAACCTTCTTGGACGAACCGCTCTCGCGCGCCTTGTCATAGGCGTCGATCAGCGCCCGGGTCGAAGGGCCGCCCGAGCCCATGACGATGCCGGTGCGCTCATGGCTGATCTCTTTCTCCTCGAGCCCCGCGTCGCGGATCGCCTGCTCCATCGCGACTTGGTTCCAGGCCGAGCCGCCGCCATGAAAGCGCATGGCGCGGCGGTCGAGCACGGTCGAAGGATCGAGCGTGGGCACGCCAGCGACGCGGCTGCGGAAGCCATGCTCGGCGAAGTCCTGAGCGAAGGAGATGCCGGACTTGGCCTCGCGCAACGAGGCCAGCACTTCCTGCGTATTGTTGCCGATGGACGAGACGATGCCCATCCCGGTGACCACAACGCGTCTCATGCTGCTTCTCCGGCTCTTTGGTGACGGGCCGGGAGGCCAACCCCGGACCTGTAAATAGATCGCCTACCGCGCAAATGGACCGCGCGGCCGGCGAAGGCAAGGCATCGGGCTGATTTTGCTCAGGCCGCTTCGGGCTTGAACAGGCCGACGCGCATATCGGTCGTGGTATAGATACGCTTCCCGTCGGCTTCGAGCCAGCCATCGGCGATCCCGAGGACGAGCTTGGACTTGAAGACGCGCTTGAAATCGACGCCATAGACGACGTGCTTGACCGTGGGCAGCACCTGGTCGGCGAACTTGACCTCGCCGACGCCGAGCGCCCGGCCACGGCCGGGCAGGCCGAGCCAGCCCAGGAAGAAGCCGGTGAGCTGCCAGAGCGCATCGAGGCCGAGGCAGCCCGGCATCACCGGATCGCCCTTGAAATGGCAATCGAAGAACCAGAGGTCCGGCCGGACGTCGAGCTCGGCGCGTACCATGCCCTTGCCATGCTCGCCGCCGGTCTCGCTGATCTCGGCGATGCGGTCGAACATCAGCATCGGCGGCAGCGGCAGCTGCGCATTGCCTGGCCCGAAGAGTTCGCCGCGCCCGCAAGCGAGGATCTCCTCGTAGCTGAATGACGATTGCCGCTCCATATCCGACTTCACTCCATTCCGGCCGCCCATGATCCGGCAGCCAACTCCCGATGCAACGTGCCTAACACGGTGTCGCTGCGGAACGGAAGGGCGCAAGGTCGGCTGGGCCGTGGATGATCAGCCGGCAAGCCCCCGCCAGCCCTGGACGAGCGTCACAGCGGCAACGACGATCAACAGCACGCCGACCGCGCGCCCAAGGGCAGCCTCGGCCCGGGGATGGCCGGCGAGGGCACCGCGTCCGCCGCCCGCGGCGACGGCCATCCCACCATAGACGCCGAACTGTGTCACGGCGATGATCGCGCCGAGGATCGCCGCCTGCAGCCAGATCCCACCGACCTCCGGCTTGAGGAACTGCGGGAACACGGCGAACATGAACAGATAGGCCTTGGGGTTGAGCAGGCAGGTCAGCATGCCCTGCCGGAACGCCACGGCCGGGACGCGTGATCGCGTGACAGGGATCGCTCCGAGCGAAGCGCCGCTGCGCAGCAGGCAAAGCCCGATCCAGGCAATGTAGAGCGCGCCGGCGAACAGCAGCAGGTTGAACAGGGCCGAAAACAGCTTCAGCACGGCACCGACACCGAGCGCCCCGACCACGACATGCACGACGCCGCCGGCGACGACACCGGCCGTGGCATAGAGTCCCAGCCGGCGTCCGCCCGCCAGTGCATTGGCGAGCACGAAGGCCATGTCCATGCCGGGCACGATGATGATGCCGAAGACGAAGCAGAAGAACAGCCAGAGCAGGGCGGCGTCGGGCATGGGCGGCTCCTGGAGCAAGGCCCGTTTCCTGCCAAGATCAGCTGCCGAACCCTGTCAGCAGCGCCCCTATGCTTGCGGCCAGGTAGCCAAGGCCTTACATCGAATCTAAACGATGGTGTCCCGATGCTGGGACGATCTCATGGAGTCGACGCGCGGCATGGACGGCCAGACGCAGGAGCAGGGCTACGGAGCGGACGCACGGCAGGGCTGCCCCTTCCACGATGTGCGCCAGAAGCTGCGCCGGGTCGGCCTGCGGCCGACGCGCCAGCGCGTCTCGCTCGGTTGGCTGCTTTTTGCCAAGGGCGACCGGCACATTAGCGCCGAGATGCTCTATGAGGAGGCGATGAAGGCGCGCGTGCCGGTCTCGCTCGCGACGGTCTACAATACGCTGCATCAGTTCACGCAAGCAGGCCTGCTGCGCGAGCTCGCGATCGACGGCGCCAAGACCTTCTTCGACACCGACAACAGCGACCATCACCATTTCGTGGTCGATGGCGAGGACAAGGTGATCGACATCCCTGCCTCGGCGGTCGACGTCGCCGAATTGCCGCCGCCGCCCGATGGCTACGAGATCAGCCGGGTCGACGTCGTCGTCAGGCTGCGCAAGGTCGGCGGCTGAGGCGTCCTCGCAGCAAGCGACGCTTGCACGCTACTGCACGGTCTCGTTGGGATAGACGCCCCAGAGCCGGTCCTGCTTGATATAGCCCGACATCTTGCTGACCGTGACGCGGCACCAGGCGTTCTGGCAGGACTGCACATTGGCGATGACGCCGGGCTCCAGCGTCGCCACCACCGAAGCGCCTTCATTGGCGCTCTCGCGCAGCGAGAAGGACTCGCTCTTGTTCTTCGACCAGGGCGAGACCAGCACGGTGCGCCGCCCCGACAGCAGGCTGTGCAGCACCCAGCCCTCGGTGCCATCGGCATCGCGCACCCGGCGCCAGGTCTCGAATTCGGCGGTGATCTCGACCGGCAGGCCGGCGCGCTGGAACACCCAGCTGGTGCGATGCTCCTTCGACGGCCCCTCGCGCAGATTGACCCGGTCCGACTTCAGGCTGACATAGCGCGGCAGCGGCAGGCCCGAGACCGGACCGTTGGCGACCTCCTGGGCCGAACCCGGCATCGCCAGCAGGGTCAGCCCCGTCGCAAACATAAGGCCGAGCGCAACGCGCATCGTCTGAACCGTCATCCCACCACTCCTCGCCTGCCCCGCTTTCGGCGCACTCGCACCGAAGGGTCAGGTTGTGTTCCGCCGCAACGCTGCTAGAGAACGAAACGGCTGCCGCCCGTCGAAACGGCCCGACTCAATTCCTGATGCGCCTCGGTTAATGGGGGGTTGAGGCGGAATGGCGACGCTGCGGCCACTGGTCACGCCTATCGGGCGCTGTACCGGCAATATCGGAGCCTGAGGGGACTTCAAGGAGCCGCCCATGTCGAAGAAAAAGCCCCTGGTCGTGGTCACGCGCAAGCTGCCGGCCGTGGTCGAGACGCGGATGCGCGAGCTCTTCGACGCCAGGCTCAATCTCGACGACACCCCGATGAGCCAGGCCGCCCTGGTCGAGGCGATGAAGACCGCCGACGTGCTGGTCCCGACCGTGACCGACAAGATCGATGCCGGGTTGATCGCCCAGGCCGGCGAGCAACTGCGCCTGATCGCCAATTTCGGTAACGGCGTCGACAATATCGACGTCGCCAGCGCGGTGCAGCGCGGCATCACCGTGACCAACACGCCGGGCGTGCTGACCGACGACACCGCCGACATGACGATGGCGCTGATCCTCGCCGTTGCCCGGCGCATCGCCGAAGGCGCCCGCATCATCACCGACGACGAATGGGCCGGCTGGTCGCCGAACTGGATGCTCGGCCGCCGCATTACCGGCAAGCGCCTCGGCATCGTCGGCATGGGCCGCATCGGCCAGGCCCTGGCCAGGCGCGCCGCCGCCTTCGGCCTGTCGATCCACTATCACAACCGCCGCCGGCTCGATTCGCGCATCGAGGAAGCGCTCGACGCGACCTACTGGGATTCGCTCGACCAGATGCTGGCGCGCATGGACGTCGTCTCGGTCAACTGCCCGCATACGCCGGCGACCTACCACCTGCTCTCGGCCCGCCGGCTCAAGCTGATGAAGCCCGACGCCATCCTGGTGAACACGGCCCGAGGCGAGATCGTCGACGAATCGGCGCTGTCGCGCATGCTGGAAGCCGGCGAGCTCGCCGGCGCCGGGCTCGACGTGTTCGAGCACGAGCCGGCGGTCAATCCGCGCCTGCTCAAGCTCGCCCGCCAGCATCGCGTCGTCGTGCTGCCGCATATGGGCTCAGCCACGCATGAAGGCCGCGCCGACATGGGCGAGAAGGTCATCGTCAACATCAAGACCTTCATGGACGGGCACAAGCCGCCGGATCGTGTCCTGCCCAGCATGCTCTGAGACGTCGACCGGGCGGCCGCCTGATACGCGTTTCGGCTCCCCGCCATATCTCGCTCACGCCGCTTCGGACCGCGCTCCGGGGCGATAGCGGCATTCCGACAGGGTATCGAGCTCGCCAAGGTCGGCGGCGTGCCGGCGCCCCCAGTCGCACAGCGTCGCGATCACCGGGGCGAGGCTCTGGCCGAGCGGCGTCGCCGCATAGTCGACGCGCGCCGGCACCTGCGCGAAGACCTCGCGGCTGACGAGCCCGTGCTCCTCCATCTCGCGCAATTGCTGGATCAGCACCTTCTGGGTGATCGGCGGAATGCGCTTCTGCAGCTCGGACAGGCGCTTGGGGCCGTCGAAGAGCTGATAGAGGATCACGGCCTTCCAGCGGCCGGAGATCACCTTGAGCGCCCGCTCGACGGGCAGCATCGGCAGGCGCTTCATCGGGTCGGCCATGCTCACCTCTTGGTCTGCAGCGAACAAATCGGTGTGTAGCCACCGGCCGGCATCCTAGCCGAGAACGCAGCCCACGCTCATCCCCTTCGCGTGAGGCCTGTCATGAAAGCCATCCAGTACAGCCGCTTCGGTGGCCCAGACGTGCTCGAGGTCGTCGAGATCGCCGCGCCTTCGCCCCGTCCCGGCGAGGTGCTGATCGCGGTCGGTGCCATCGGCGTCAACTTCTTCGAGGTGATGATGCGGCAGGACCGTTATGCCGTGACGCCGTCCCTGCCCTTCATTCCCGGCGTCGAGATCGCCGGCACGGTCGCCGCGCTCGGCGACGGCGTCACCGGCTTCTCGGTCGGCGACCGTGTCGCTGCCGCGCTCTACGTCGCCGGCGTGCAGAGCGGCGGCTATGCCGAACAGGTCGCGATCCGCGCCGATGTCGTCGTGCGCCTGCCGGACGAGATCTCCTTTGCGGCCGCCACGGCGCTGCAGGTCCAGGGCCTGACCGCTCTGCACCTGCTGCGCAGCCACCCGGCGGCAGAGAAGACTGTCTTGATCAGCGCCGCGGCCGGCGGTGTCGGCAGCCTGCTGGTCCAACTGGCCAAGCGCGGCGGCGCGAAGCGGATCATCGCCATGGCGAGCTCGGCCGAGAAACTGGCACTGGCGCAGAAGCTCGGCGCCGATGCCGCCGTCGACTATACGCAGCGCGATTGGCCCGAGCAGGTCCGCGCTCTGACCGACGGTGCGGGTCCCGATCTGGTTTTCGATGCCTCCGGCGGCGACATCCCGGCGCAATGCCTCGCGCTGCTGGCGCCGTTCGGCCGGCTCGTGCTCTACGGCCCGCTCTCGCTCGCCGACTTCCGGCCGGATGCCGAGGCACTGAAGACCCTGATCTTCGGCAACCGGACGATCGCCGGCTTCTCGCTGCTGCCGCATCTGGCGCCCGAACGCCTCGCAGGCGAGTTCGGCGAGCTGTTCAGGCTCGCAATCTCTGGCGAGCTCAGGCTGCTACCCGGCGAGAGTTTTCCACTGGAGCAGGCGAGCGCCGCCCATGCGGCGCTGGAAAGCCGGCGCACGGCCGGCAAGCTGGTGCTGGTGCCCTGAAGTCGCTCAGCTGGCGCGGGCGGTGGCGAACTGGCCGGCCTTGCGGAAGCGCCAGAGATAGCCGGGCACCTCGGCCTCGGCCGAGATCGGGGTGATGCCGAGGCCGTGCAAGGTGCGGCCTTCCTTTTCTGCCGTCGACGAGACGACATTATCGCTCCCGAGCAGGTTGACCTGGTCGCGCGTCAGGATGAGCTCGTTCGGCAGGAGGCCAAGCGTCAGCATGTCGGCGAGTTCGAGGACCTGGCCCTGCAGGCGGGCGAGCCCGAAGGGCATCGGCGCGATCAGGCGCTTGCGGCCGGTGACCTCGCAGACATAGTCGACCAGTTCGCGCAGCGTCTTCACCTCGGGGCCGCCGAGCTCATAGACCTTGCCGGCCTCGACCTTGCCGTCGACGGCGCGCGCGATCGCCTCGGCGACATCGCCGACGAAGACCGGCTGGAACCTGGTCTCGGCCCCGGCGAGCGGCAGCACCGGCAGCATGCGCACCAGCGAGGCGAAGCGGTTGAAGAAGGTGTCCTCCGGCCCGAACATCACCGAGGGGCGCAGCACGATCGCCTGCTTGACTAGGGCATGGGCCGCCGCCTCGCCCTCGGCCTTGCTGCGGGCATAAGCGGATGTCGATTCGGCGTCGGCACCGAGCGCCGAGACCTGGATCAGCCGGTCGACGCCGAAATTGGCGCAGGCCTGCGCCACGGTACGCGCGCCCTGCGCCTGCACAGAGGAGAAATTCTGCCGGCCCTTCTCGCGCATGATGCCGACGAGGTTGATCACCGCATCGGCGCCCTTGACGGCGGCCGCGACCGAATCGGGATAGCGCAGATTGGCCTGGACCGCGGTGACCTGGCCGACGATGCCGAGCGGCTGCAGGAAGCCGGCGAGGTCCGGGCGGCGCACGGCGGCGCGCACGCGATAGCCGCGCCGCGCCAGCGCCCGCACGACATGGCGCCCCAGGAAGCCTGAGCCGCCGAAGACCGTGACGAGTTGCGAAGCGGGAGGCAGGACCGTCATGGCGACGCGAAGCTCCGTTTGGAAGCGCTGAAAACTGGCTCTATTGTGCCTGTCCTAGTGCATAGCAGCGCGGCTGTGAAGGCGGTGAGACGCCGCCCGCAGCGCGGCCGACACGCTATTGTCAAAAAGCCGGCTTCGCCCGTTGACAGGCGCGTTCGGCCCCCGTAAACGAACCGCCGTTGCCCAGGTGGCGGAATTGGTAGACGCACCAGCTTCAGGTGCTGGCGCTCGCAAGGGCGTGGAGGTTCGAGTCCTCTCCTGGGCACCATATTTTCTCGAGGGTTCTACCAAGCCCTTGAGACGGAAGGTGTTTCCTTCCGCATTTGAATGACCTGCCGGCCGCCCGGTGTAGCCGGGCGGCGCAGGTCGTCTTGGGCTGCATTGCCCTGGTAGGCGCTCCGATCCAGCTTTCTCCAGCTTCCCGCCGACGCCTCCAATGGCCGCGCGCTAAGTCGCCGACGCGCGCCGGCGCAGGGTACCCCAGCCCCATAGACAGGTATCATGTACCGTCGCAGCCCCCGTCAATCGGCTGGCGCGTCCGGCCCGTCATTGCCGATGCCGGCCATGGCCTCCTCGAGCTCGGCGAGCAGGTCCTGCAGCTGGCCGAGCCTGTCCTCGCCGAAGCGCTGGCTGATCTCGCGATAGATCGCTTCCGATACCGGCGTGACAGTGTCGATCAGCTCGGTACCGGAGGGGCTGAGCGAGATCATCCAACGGCGCAGATCAGCCGGATCGGGCTCGCGCAGGATCAGGCCGCGCTGGTCGAGATCGACGAGGATCCGCGACAGGCTGGGGCCGAGCAGGAAGGTCGCCCGCGCCAGCTCCGCCACCTCCATCTGCGGCTTGGTGCTGAGTGCGCGCAGCACGCGCCATTGCTGCTCGGTGACGCCGAATTCGCGCAGCGACTTGCGGAAATGCCGCATCACCGATTCGCGCGCCCGCAGCAGCGACATCGGCAGCGACTTGGAGAAATGGCGCAGCCTTAGCCGGGTCGCGGCCGGGCTGGAGGCGCCTATCGTCTTGTTGTCGGTCAAGCGTGAGATCCGTCGGGAATCGGCCGCACCCTAACGATGGTCGCAGGCAAACGCGAGCGAAGGCGCTTGCGACGATAAATTTAACATGTTATCTAATTCGGGCATTGGGAGGTGCGACTTGCCCCATATCGTCATCGAATACTCCGCCAATCTGGAGGACGAGCTCGCCCCGATGCGGCTGGTCGAGGCGTTGCACGCCGCCGCGCTGGAGACCGGCGTCTTCCCGCTGGCCGGCCTCAGGACCCGCGCCGAGCGGCGGGAACTCTATCGGATCGCCGATGGCGACCCCGATCACATCTTCATCGCCGTGACCGTGCGGATCGGCGAGGGGCGCGACGCCGAGACCCGCCGCGGCGTCGCGCAGGCGCTGATGGCGGTGCTGGAGCGCGAGACCGCCGAGATCACCCAGCGCCGGGGCCTGGCGCTCAGCCTCGACGTCTCCGAGATCGACGGAACCGCGTCGCTGAAGACCAACAATCTGCACCAGCGCCTGAAAGCGAGGGCGAAGCCATGACCGCGACCGACACCAAGCTCACCGCCAACCTCGCAAAGGCGAGCCAGGCGATGGCGCGCTTCACGAGCGGGACCGTGCCGCATCTGATCGCAGGCGAGGCCGTTCTCTCGGCCTCCGGCGCGACCTTCGAGACACTCGATCCGACCACCAACGAGCGCCAGGCCGTCGTGGCCGCCGGCGACGGGGCCGAGATCGACCGTGCCGCCACCGCGGCACGCAAGGCGTTCCCCGCCTGGAAGAACGCCTCCGGCGCCAAGCGCCGCGCCGTGTTGCACGCGATCGCCGATGCGATCGAGGCGCGGGCAGAGGAGATCGCTTTGGTCGAGAGCAGCGACAGCGGCCAGGCGATCCGCTTCATGGCGAAGGCGGCGCTGCGCGGGGCGGAGAATTTCCGCTTCTATGCCGACCGCGCGCCGGAGGCCGGCAACGGCCTGTCGCTGCCGGATGAGGGCCACATCAACTACACGCTGCGCCAGCCGATCGGCCCCGTGGGCGTGATCACGCCCTGGAACACGCCGTTCATGCTCTCGACCTGGAAGATCGCGCCGGCGCTCGCCGCCGGCTGCACGGTCGTCCACAAGCCGGCCGAATGGTCGCCGCTCTCGGCCATGCTGCTCGGCGAAATCATGGACGAGACCATCCGCAAGCACGGCTTCCCGGCCGGCGTGGTCAATGTCGTCCACGGGCTCGGCGAGAGCGCCGGCAAGGCGCTGACCGAGCATCCGTGGATCAAGGCGGTCGCCTTCGTCGGCGAGACCACGACCGGCCAACACATCATGCGCCAGGGGGCAGAGACGCTGAAGCGCGTCCATTTCGAGCTCGGCGGCAAGAACCCGGTGATCGTGTTCGAGGATGCCGATCTCGATCGCGCCCTCGATGCGGTGCTGTTCATGATCTACTCGCTCAATGGCGAGCGCTGCACCTCGTCCTCGCGTGCGCTCGTCCAGCGCTCGATCTACGACGCCTTCTCCGCCAAGGTCGCCGAGCGGGTGAAGCGCCTGCGTGTCGGCCATCCGCTCGATCCGGCGACCGAGATCGGGCCGCTGATCCATCCGCGCCATGCGCAGAAGGTGCTATCCTATCCCGCTCTGGCGAAGGGAGAGGGTGCCCGCATCGCCTGCGGCGGCGGTCGCGCGCTCGACGGCGCCGGCAACTATGTCGAGCCGACGCTCTATCTTGATGCCGGCAACAACATGCGGATCGCCCAGGAGGAGATCTTCGGGCCGGTCCTGACCATGATCCCGTTCGAGGACGAGGCAGAGGCGATCGCGATCGCCAATGACGTCCAGTACGGGCTCGCCGGCTATATCTGGACCCGCGATGTCGGCCGCGCTCATCGCGTCGCACGCGATCTCGAAGCCGGGATGATCTGGGTCAATTCGGAGAATGTCCGCCATTTGCCGACTCCGTTCGGCGGGGTGAAGTCATCCGGCATCGGCCGCGATGGCGGCGACTATTCCTTCGACTTCTACATGGAGACGAAGAACGTCGCCGTGGCTTTCGATACCCACCAAGTGCCGCGGCTGGGGGTCTGACGTCGCGGCCAAAGAAGACAACAAGAACGATACTGAGGAGGAACCATGCCCGTCCCGTCCAGCGTCCTCAATCCGCCCTTCCACGTCGTGCGCCTGAACCATGTCGTGCTGACGGTGCGGGACCTCGCCGCCGCCAAGGCGTTCTGGGGCGACACGCTCGGCCTGCAGCTGACGCAGGAGACGCCGAAACGGCTCTATTTCCGGGCGATGGAAGAGCGCGGCCATCACTGCATCGTGCTGGAGAAGGGGGCCGAGCCCAGCGCCCGCCATCTCGGCTTCAAGGTCTTCTCGGAGGAGGATCTCGACAAGGCGCAGCATTTCTTCCGTGCCAAGGGCCTGAAGGCGGAGTTCGTCGAAGAGCCCTATCAGGGGCGGACCCTGCGCACCGTCGATCCGCTCGGCGTACCCCTGGAATTCTACTTCCGCATGGACAAGCTGCCGTCGGTTCACCAGAAATATGCGCTCTACAAGGGCGTGAAACCCCTGCGTATCGACCATTTCAACTGCTTCTCGGACGATGTCGACGCTTCCGTGGCGTTCTACAACGAGATCGGCTTCCGGGTGACCGAATACACCGAGAACGAGGACCGGAGCCGGCTTTGGGCCGCCTGGATGCATCGCAAGGGTGGTGTCCACGACATGGCCTTCACCCATGGCGTCGGGCCGCGCCTGCACCATGTCGCCTTCTGGGTGCCGACGCCGCTCAACATCATCGACCTGCTCGATCTGATGGCGACCACCGGCTATGTCGGCAATATCGAGCGCGGCCCGGGTCGCCACGGCATCTCCAACGCCTTCTTCCTCTATGTCCGCGATCCCGACGGCCATCGCATCGAGATCTATTGCTCGGACTACCAGACGATCGATCCCGATCACGAGCCGATCCGCTGGGACCTGCGCGATCCGCAGCGCCAGACGCTGTGGGGGGCCCCCGCGCCGAAGAGCTGGTTCGAGGAAGGCACCGTCTTCGAAGGCACGCCGCTGCGCCAGCCGGCCTATGCCGCCTCCCCGATCATCGCCGCCTGAGCCGTCTCGGACGCTGGGACGATCCGGCGTCCTGCCGTCGGCCGCAGCGACCGGCAGGCCAAGGCTGCGCGGCCGGGCCGGAGGCGTCGACGCTGCCTGCTCCCCCTGGGCGCGCGCGCTCGCGCCTGGATCATTGATACTGCATCGGTTTCCTCAAAGCCGGGCGCCGCTTTCCGGACCGATGCTCTAGAACGATCCGACGACCGATCCCAGGAAGAGGACGGCGAGCAGCGAGATGATCACGCCGACGATCACCGTCATGACCATGTCCTTGTAGCTCTCGGCATGGGTGAGCTTGCTGATCTGCAGGAGCATCAGCACGGTGCCGTTATGCGGCAGCGCGTCGAGCGTGCCCGCGCTGATCACGGTGATGCGATGCATCAGCGCGGGATCGACGCCATAGGTCGCCGCGAGCTTGAGGAAGTGCTCGCCGAGCGCCGCCAGCGCGATCGCCGAGCCGCCCGAGGCCGTGCCGGTCAGGGCCGCCAGCGCGTTCATCGCGACCGTCAGCGAGATCAGCGGCCCGCCCGGGAGCCCGATGACCGCGTCCCGAACGAGGTTGAATGCCGGTAGGGCAGCGACGATCGCCCCGAAGCCGACGAGGCTGGCGATCGTCAGCATCGGCAGCGCAGCGGAGTTCGCGCCTGCATCGAGGCTTTCGCGGATATTGGGCATCCGCCGGAAGTTCACCGCGATCACCGTCAGGTTTGCCGCCGCCAGCGCCAGCATCACCGACCAGACGCCGCCGACGGTATTGATCGAGGTGCTGCCCCACGCCGGCTCGGTCAGGAAGGCGAAATCAAGCCGCGGAAGCACCACCAGCGCCATCAGAAAGTTCACCACGATGACGACGGCGAGCGGCAGCGCCGCCAGGGCAACCGGCGGGCGCCCATCCGCCCGCTGGCCATGATCGAGCTCGGCAGGATCGAATTCGCCGGCCACGGTCGCCTTCTCGCGCAGCTTCTCGTCGATCGGAGCCGGAACCGCGGCAACCGCCCCGAAGCCCTCGCCCGCGGCCCGCGCCGCCGCTTCCGCCCGCGCAAGCCACCACAGGCCGAAGACCAGGGTGATCAGCGAGGCGATGATGCCGATGCCGGGGGCGGCGAAGGTGGTCGTCCCGAAATACGGCATCGGGATCGCATTGTTGACCGAAGGCGACCCGGGCAAAGCCGTCATGGTGAAGGTGAATGCGCCGAGGCCGATCGTGGCCGGCATCAGGCGGCGCGGAATGTCGGCGGCCTGGAACATCTGCTGCGCCATCGGCACCAGCACGAAGAAGGCGACGAAGACGCTGACGCCGCCATAGGTGACGATGGCGGAGGCCAGCACGACGGAGAGGATGGTCCGCTTGGTGCCGAGGCGCTTGGTCAGATAATCGGCGATCGCGGCGATCGAACCGCTGTCGTCCATCAGCTTCCCGAACAGGCCGCCGAGCAGGAAGATCGGGAACCATTGCGCCACGAAACGGCCGGCGCTCGGCATGAAGGTCTGCGTCCAATGCGCCAGGATCGGCTCGCCGGCGAGGATGGCCGCGGCGAGGCCCGCGATCGGGGCGACCATCAGGATGCTCCACCCGCGATAGGCAAGCCACATCAGCAGCGCCAGAGCGACAAGGATTCCAATCAGTCCCACGGCGAAAACTCCATCTTCGAAAGCATGCGCGCCGGATCGAGGGCGCGGTCGAAACGCGTGTTCAGGCGGCGGCCGCCGCCGAGGCCAAGAGATGGCGCCGCCGGTTGTCCTCCGGCGTCGTCGCCTGCGCCGGCGGGACCGGCACCAGGGCCTTGAAACCGTGCGCCCCGATCAGCATCAGCCAGGTCACGAGCACGAAGGTCGAGGTCAGCACCGGCATGCCGATCGGCTTCAGGAAGATCGCGACGGAGGCCCAGAGCCAGGTCGTCACCACGATGCCGAAGAGCGTGTAGAGAAAGCTGCGCCAGGTCAGGACGAGGAAGAAGCCACCCAGCGCCATCGCCGTGAGGGCGGCGTTGTAGCCGAAGAGACCGTCGCGGATCGCCCCTTCCGGCCCGCCGAAGACCGCGGCGACCGCCGCCGCGAGCCCCGCCCCGAGCAAGGCCATCACGGCGCTGACCCGGGAGTTCACTGCGATGCCGAGCAGGATCAGGTAGCCCGCGATCCAGTTGTCCTGGAAGAAGATCTGCCCGATCGCATTGCCGACGCCCATGTACCAGGTCGGCAGGATGTAGGCGGCAGCCCCGGCGTACTGGTCCGGCGAGACCGGCTTCGCCAGGGGACCTGCCTCGATATTGGCGAATTTCAGCACCGCGAACAGGAACAGCCAGCCCACCAGGACGAAGGGCATGGTCAGCGCCGCGACCTTGTAGGGCTGGAGCAAGGTGCCGAGCGCCGAGAAGACGACGCTGGTCATGGCGGCGGCGAAGACGATGTAGACGAACATCGCCGGCGACGGCACCGCGCCGGTCCGGAAATTCGCGCTGGTGAAGGCGACGAGCGCGAGCCCGACGAGAGCACCGTTGAAGCCGAACAGGCCGTCGGCGATCAGCCCGTCATCGGCATCGAGGGCCCGCGCGGTCAAGGTCGCGACGACCGCCCCGAGCAGGCAGATCACGCCATAGATCCAGGAGTTGAAGAAGAGCGCGCCGAGGATGATCAGCCCGGAGACCGGGTTGTTCTGGAAGACGACCTGCCCGATGCCGCGCAGGACATGGATCGCGAAGGCCGCGCCGGCGTTCCCCTCAAGCTGTCTCGTATCCATGCGAGCGCCCCTTGGACGGCAGGTCCGGCGCATGCCGGTCCGATCGAGCTTCATCGCCCTGCGGGCGTGCGGTCGATCCCGGAGCTGCGCTCCAGGACCGATTGTGGTCGCGGCGAGTCCCCCCTGCCGCCCCTCCCTCAGAACAGGAAGTAGCGCTGCGCCATCGGCAGCGAGGTCGCGGGCTCGCAGGTGATCAGCTCGCCGTCGATGCGGACCTGATAATTCTGCGGATCGACCTCGATCTTCGGCGTCAGCGTGTTGTGGATCATGTCCTTCTTGCGGACGCCGCGGGTGCCCTTCACCGCCACCAGCCGCTTCTGCAGGTGCAGCTTGTCGCCGATCCGGTCGTCGAAGGCCGCCTGCGAGACGAAGGTCACCCCGGTCCTGCCGCGGGCGCGCCCGAGCACACCGTACATCGGCCGGTAGTGGACCGGCTGCGGCGTCGAGATCGAGGCGTTCGGGTCACCCATCGGCGCGATCGCGATCATGCCGCCCATCATCACCAGCGACGGCTTGACGCCGAAGAAGGCCGGCTTCCAGAGCACGAGATCGGCGCGCTTGCCGACCTCGACGGAGCCGATCTCATGGGCAAAGCCATGGGTGATCGCCGGGTTGATCGTGTATTTGGCGACATAGCGCTTGCAGCGGAAATTGTCGTTGCGCGCGCTGTCCTCCGGCAGCGGCCCGCGCTGCACCTTCATCTTGTGCGCCGTCTGCCAGCAGCGCAGCGTCGTCTCGCCGATGCGGCCCATCGCCTGCGAGTCCGACGACATCATCGAGAAGGCGCCGAGATCGTGCAGGATGTCCTCTGCCGCGATCGTCTCCTTGCGGATGCGCGATTCGGCGAAGGCGACGTCCTCGGGAATCTCGGGGCTGAGGTGATGGCACACCATCAGCATGTCGAGATGCTCGTCGATCGTGTTGATCGTGTAGGGACGGGTCGGGTTGGTCGAGGAGGGCAGGATGTTCTCCTGGCCGGCCGCGGTGATGATGTCGGGCGCATGGCCGCCGCCCGCGCCTTCCGTGTGGAAGGAGTGGATGGCGCGCCCCTTCATCGCCGCGAAGGTGTCGGCGACGAAGCCGCTCTCGTTCAGCGTGTCCGAATGCAGCGCGACCTGGATGTCCATCTCGTCGGCGACGGACAGGCAATTGTCGATCGCCGCCGGGGTCGTGCCCCAGTCCTCGTGCAGCTTGAGGCCGATGACGCCGGCCCGAACCTGCTCGCGCAGCGGCTCGGGCAGGCTGGCATTGCCCTTGCCGAGCAGGCCGACATTGATCGGCAGCTCCTCGATCGCCTCGAGCATGCGGTGGATGTACCAGGGGCCGGGCGTCACGGTGGTGGCGAGGGTGCCAACCGAAGGGCCGGTGCCGCCGCCGACCAGCGTCGTCGTGCCACTGGCGAGCGCCTCCTCGGCCTGCTGCGGCGCGATGAAGTGGATATGCGTGTCGATGCCGCCCGCGGTCAGGATCCTGCCCTCGCCGGCGATGACGTCGGTGCCCGGGCCGATGACGATGTCGACGCCGGGCTGGATGTCGGGATTGCCGGCCTTGCCGATCGCGGCGATGCGCCCGTCCTTGACCCCGACATCGGCCTTCACGATGCCCCAGTGGTCGAGGATCACCACATTGGTGATGACGAGGTCGGCGACCTCGGCGGCGTTGCGCTGGCCCTGGCCCATGCCGTCGCGGATGACCTTGCCGCCGCCGAAGGTGACCTCCTCACCATAGACGGTGCGGTCTTCCTCGATCTCGATCAGCAATTCGGTGTCGGCGAGGCGGATGCGGTCGCCTTTGGTCGGCCCATAGAGGGACGCGTAGTTCTCGCGGGTGATGCGCGCCATCTCAGCCTCCCAGCTTTCCCATGACCTTGGCGTTGAAGCCGTAGACCACCCTGTCGCCACCCAGCGCGACCAGCTCGACCGTGCGCGACTGGCCCGGCTCGAAGCGGACGGCGGTGCCGGCCGGAATGTTCAGCCGGAAGCCCTTGGTCTTCTCGCGGTCGAAATGCAGCGCCGTGTTGGTCTCGTAGAAATGATAATGCGAACCGACCTGGATCGGCCGGTCGCCGGAGTTGGCGACGTCGATAGACCGCGTCTCACGGCCGGCGTTGAGGTCGATGCTGCCGTCCTCGATGAAGAACTCGCCCGGGATCATGACGCTGCCTCACGGAATGGGGTTGTGGACGGTGACCAGCTTGGTCCCGTCCGGGAAGGTGGCCTCGACCTGCACGTCGTGGATCATCTCCGGGACGCCATCCATGACGTCGTCGCGCGTCAGCAGCGTCGCGCCGAAGGACATCAGCTCCGCCACGGTGCGCCCATCGCGCGCGCCTTCCAGGATCGCTGCCGACAGATAGGCGACAGCCTCCGGGTAGTTCAGCTTGACCCCTCGGGCTTTGCGCCTCTCCGCCAGCAGGGCTGCGGTAAAGAGCAGAAGCTTGTCTTTCTCACGCGGAAGCAGCTCCATCGCCTTCCCCCTCCTTCGCAGTTCGTCTTGTTCAGGTTGCCCAGATGCGCGGCCTGTCGGCGGCCTTGCCCTGGCCCAGGCTCCGAAGCACGTTCCATGCCCGCACGAACAGCGCCTTGCCGTCCCCGACCCGCGGCCCGAGATAGCGGCAGACCACGGCCTCCTCGAGCTGGCTGACCGAGAAGACGCCGTCGCCGGCAGCGCCGATCGCGGCGCGCACCTGCTCCGCCGCATCGTCGCCGACCGCGCCGGCATAGATCATCGTTCCCCAGGTCGGCTGGCCCGCCAGGGCGAAGGCGGCCTGCATCAGGGGCGAATCGCCCTGCAGCTCCAGGCGTTCGAACCAGACCGGCCTGCCGTCGCGCACGATCTCGATGCGCTGGCTCAGCCGCCCCGTCTCGAACCGCTCGCCGGCGGCCGGGCGGCCGAGGCAGAGGAAGTCCCAGCCGACATAGGTGGCGTCGGAGGCGAGCGACACTTTGGTCTCGATCCGCGCATCGGCCCCGTCGAAGACGATGGTTTCCTGCGGCAGGTATTCGCAGACCGCGCCAGCACCGACCGTGACAGCAGCCGATTGCGCACCGGCGCCGTGCTCGCTGCGATAGAATTTCGTCGCGCCGGGGGTCGTCAGCAGCGCGCGCGCTCCGGCGTCGAGGTGGAAACGCAGATCAAGCCGGTCACCACCTGCCACCCCGCCCGGCGGGTGCAGCAGGTAGACATGGCAAGTCCCATCCTTCTCCGGATGAAACGGCCGCTGCACGACGAGCGGACCGAGATGGCGGCGGCGGACGAGACGGGTCTTGCCGGCGCTCAGCGCGAACCACAGCTCCAGCTCGGCGGGCCATGAACTCGGCTGCGCCGCATAGCGAGCGCGCGCCAGTGAACTTGACTGGGCGGCTTGCGAAGGCGGAATGGGCACGATTGCGTTCATGGGCCGCTCTTCAGTCAAGGCACTTCAAATCAACGCCGATCCAGCCCGGAACGCGGGCCGATTCCCTAGCATGCGCCCGGCAAAGCAGCAAACAGAAAGCTGTTCTGGAGAGTCGCAAGACCATGGCTGTGCCATGCGTCCCAGAAACTATACAATTTATCTCAAACCCTAGCGCGATAATTGTGCTCGATGCCTAAACAATGTCCAGGCGGATACTGGTAGGACAGTGGCGTTTGCGCTAACGCTCGATCCTCTTTCATTGTGAGAGCTTGACTGGACGTCTCCATCGGGCTCGTCACAAGGTGGATGAGCCGACCTTGTCCGAAACGGGTGCACCATGTTGAAAGCGATAGCCGTCAGGCGCAAGACGGACGCCTCCTTGCCCCAGCAGCCGGTGCTCGGCCGCGCCGTCCTCCAGCATGACGAGCGCCATCTGCGCCGGCGCATGATCGAAACCGTCGACGGCGGCAAGGTTCTGATCGATCTCCCCGAGACGGTGGTTCTGGCGGCCGGCGACGCCCTGGCGATCGAAGGCGGCGGCGTGGTCGAGATCGCTGCCGCCGACGAGCCGCTCTACGCGATCAGGGCCAGGGATTCGCTGCATCTCGCCGAGCTCGCCTGGCATATCGGCAACCGCCATCTCGCCGCCGCCATCGCGACCGACCGCATCCTGATCCTGCGCGACCATGTCATCAAGGCGATGCTCGAAGGGCTCGGCGCCGAGGTCGAGGACATCGTCGCAGCCTTCGACCCGGTGCGCGGCGCCTATTCCGGCCACGGCCACAGCCACGCGCATGACCATGGACACAGCCATGACCACGCCCATTCGCACGATCACGGGCACCACCATCACGATCACGAGCATTCGCATCATCACGGGCATTCCCATGGCGACGGGAAGCACGATCACCATCATGGCTGAATCCCGCGCGGGAAGCCTGTAGGCTATCGGCCATATCCATCGTTCGAGGCTCTGCGCTCATGATCTCCAAGAACGGCCCCCTCCGCGTCGGCATCGGCGGCCCCGTCGGCTCGGGCAAGACGATGCTCGCGGAGAAATTGTGCAAGGCGTTGCGGGACGACTACTCCATCGCCGTTGTCACCAACGACATCTACACCAAGGAAGACGCGATGGTCCTGGTGCGCCGGCAGGCGCTGCCGGAGGATCGCATCGTCGGCGTCGAGACCGGCGGCTGCCCGCATACGGCGATCCGCGAGGACGCCTCGATCAACCTGCAGGCCATCGCCGAGCTCAACCGGCGCATTCCCGACCTCGACATCGTCTTCATCGAATCCGGCGGCGACAACCTGGCGGCAACCTTCTCGCCCGACCTTGCCGACCTCACGCTCTATGTCATCTCCGTCTGCCAGGGTGAGGAAATCCCTCGCAAGGGCGGGCCGGGCATCACCCGCTCCGACTTCCTCGTCATCAACAAGAGCGACCTCGCCCCTTACGTGAACGCCGATCTCGACGTGATGCGTAACGATGCGGCGCGGATGCGCGGAACCCGCCCCTTCGGCTTCACCGACCTGACGCGCGGCAAGGGCCTCGACACCATCGTCGAGTTCATCGTCGCGCATGGGGGCTTGCGGGCCGAGCCCGTGAAAGAGGCCGCCCCGGCCGAGGCCTGAGACATGGACGACGTCCCAGCTTCCGGCAGCGACCGGGCAGACGTCCCGCTGCATCTGCTGCGCCTGGTGAGCCAGGGCCTGCCGGTCGGCGGCTTCTCCTATTCGCGTGGGCTCGAAGCGGCCGTCCATGCCGGCTGGGTCACCAATGAGGCGAGCGCGCGCGACTGGATCCTCGGCACGCTCAAAGCCAATGTCGCGCAGCTCGACGGCGCGCTGTTCTGGCGGATGGCGCAGGCGCTGGAGGCAGGCGACCAGGAACGCTTCCGCGTGGCCAATGCGTGGCTCGCGGCCGGGCGCGAAAGCCGGGAATTCCAGCGCGAGGACAGAAGGCAGGGCGAGGCGCTGCTCCGGCTGCTTACCGATCTCGACGTCCCCGCCGCCCGGCAGTATGCCGGCCACGCACTGACCTACGCCGCCGCCTTCGCCCTCGCCGGCCATCACTGGCGCATCGCCCCGGAGGCGGCCCTGAAGGGACTGTTCTGGGTCTATGCCGAGGGGCAGGTGACGGCCGCGATCAAGCTGGTGCCGCTCGGGCATACCGCCGGCCAGCGCCTGCTCATCGAGGCCACCACGGCGATCGACGAGGCCGCTTCCCGGGCCCGCTCGCTCCGCGACGACGAGATCGGCAATCTCGCCCCCGCTCTGGCGATGGCCAGCGCCTGGCACGAAACGCAGTACAGCCGCCTGTTCCAATCGTGAGCGGCCCCAAGAGCAGCCCCAAGCCTCGCAATTCCGGCCAAGCCGACCTATCCTGCGGCAGACAGGAGTCGCCGGAAGCGGGGTCCAGGGTGGAACGGGTCACGATCACCATCGATGCCGACTTGCTGGCATTCGTCGATACGCTGAGCGCGACGAAGGGCTATGGCAGCCGCTCGGAAGCAATCCGGGACATCCTGCGCAAGGCCGCCCGCACTGAACGGCAGGCCGATCCGGACGCACCCTGCTTCGCGACGCTCGCCTATGTCTATGACCACGAGACCCGCGATCTCGCCCGCCGGCTGACCAACCAGCAGCACGATCACCACGATCTCTCGATCGCGACACTGCATGTCCATCTCGACCGGCACGAATGCCTGGAGGTCGCAGTGCTGCGTGGCGCCAGCGGGGCGGTGCGCAGCTTCGCCGACGGGGTGATCAGCCAGCGCGGCGTCCGCCACGGACAGCTCCATCTCCTGCCCGGCGCGCCCGATCCCACGCATGGGCATGGACACGGGCACGATCATGGACCGGGCCACGCACATTCGCACGCGCACGACGACTGAAGCGCGGTAGGCCGCATCGGCTCCGGCGCGGATTCCTGTTTGCTACTGGGGTCTCGCAGCCGTATGATGTTTTCTTGAAAACATCATACGGCGAGCACCCATGGCACGGCCCCTTTTCGCGTCGCTTGCACTCGCCCTCTGCCTGGCCTCTCCGGGCCAGGCCACCGACCGGCAGCCTGCTTTGCGCGTCGCCGAGATCTGGGAGATCGCCACCCTCGATCCGACCCAGGACGGCACGCTGATGAAGGAAAAGGCCATGGTCACCGAGACGCTGGTGACCGGCAGGCCCGATTTCACCCTGGCGCCCGGCCTCGCCACCTCCTGGCGCCGCGACAGCGATACGCTCTGGACCTTCACGCTGCGCCAGGGCGTGCGCTTCCATGACGGCTCGCCGCTGACGGCAAGCGCGGCGGCTGCGAGCCTGACCACGGCGCTCCAGCGGAGCGGCACCGTCAGGAGCTACACCAAGATCGCCGCGCTTACCGCGCGCGACGACCGGACGCTGGAGATCACCACCTCCGAGCCCTTTCCTGCCCTGCCAGCGGTTTTGGTCTATGCCAGCGCCGCGATCGTCTCACCGGCCTCGCCGAAGACGCCGGACGGCATGATCGAGCGGCCGATCGGGACGGGTCCGTTCAAGGTCACGGCCTGGCAGCCGGCGGCGCAGAGCTTCACGGTCGAGCGTTTCGACGGCTATTGGGGCGAGAAGCCCTCGATCCCAGCCATCACCTTCCGCGGCATTCCCGACCCGACGACGCGCTCGCTCGAACTGCAGAAGGGCAGCGTCGATTTCACCGCCGACGTGCCCTATGGCGACCTCGACATGCTCGCCGGCAAGGGCTTCACCGTCTCGCGCAACGTCACCGCCCGCAATTATGTGCTGAGCTTCGGCAGCCTGAAGGAGACGCACTTCGCCGATATCCGGGTCCGCAAGGCCCTGTCGCTCGCCATCGACCGGGAGGAGATCGCGCAATACGTGCTGTTCGGCATGGGCCGGCCCGGCATCGCCCCCTTCCCCGACAGCATGGCCTTCGCTGACAAGTCGATCGCCGCGCCGAGGGCCGACCTCGCCGCGGCCCGCAAGCTGCTCGCGGAAGCCGGCTACGCGCCCGGCTCCGGCGGCGTCATGACGAAGGACGGCAAGCCGCTCGGCTTCACGCTCTACACCTATGCGCAGCGGCCCGGCCTGATGCCGATCGCCGGGGCGCTGCAGAGCCAGCTGCGCAAGCTCGGCGTGCCCGTCGAGATCAAGGTGACGACCTTCGCCGCCATCGAGAAGGAAATGAAGCCCGGCGACGCCCGGCTCGCCGCTTTGGCCTCGGCGATGTATCCGCATCCCGATTTCTACCTGCGCCAAGTCTACCATTCGAAGGGCGCCATCAACGGCTGGGGCTATGCCAACCCGAAGGTCGACGAAGCTCTTGCGGTCGCGATAACGACGCGGGACGAGGCCGAGCGCAAGGCGGCCTATGACCTGGTCCAGCGCATCGCCGCCGACGAGGAGCCCTGCCTGACCATTGCCCATTACGGGGTCAATGTCGTGATGCGGCCGGGCATCACCGACTACGCCTTCAATCCGATCGCCCACGACTACATGCTCGACCCGAAGATGACGATCGCGCACTAGGCCGATCGCGCGATGGCCGCCTATGTCGTGCAAAGGCTCGCGCTTGCCCTCGCGACGGTGCTCGCCGCGACCTTCCTGACCTATGTGCTGCTGCGCCTCGTCCCCGGCGAGCCCGCGCAGGTGATCCTGACCCGCGTCTTCCTGCAGGACCAGACCGCCGCCGTCTCGCAGCAGGACGTCGCCGCCATCGCGAGCCGCTTCGGGCTCGATGCGCCGCTTGTCGTGCAATATGGCCGCTGGCTCGCCGGCGCCGTGACCGGGGACCTCGGCACCTCGATCCGGACCGGGCGCTCCGTCGCGCTCGAACTGGGCTGGCGCCTGTCCGCGACCGGGCTGATCGCGCTGCTCGCGACGCTGCTCTCCCTGGCGCTGACCTTTACGGTCATCACCCTGAAGCGCTCCTTTCCGTCGCGCGCGGCCGCCCGCAGCTTCGAGTTACTCGCCGTCGGCTCGATCGCGCTACCCTCCTTTTTTCTCGGCGTCGCCCTGATCATGCTGTTCGCATTGCGGCTCGACTGGCTGCCGGTCAGCGGCTTCGACAGTTGGGCGCATGTCGTGCTGCCGGTCGCGGTGCTGGCGCTGGGACAGTTCGGCTTCAACGCCATCCTGCTCGACGACACCCTGGGCGAAGCGCTCGCTGCCCCGCATATCGCCACGGCCCGCGCAAAAGGGCTGGACGAGCGGGCGATCCTGTTCAGCCATGCGCTGCCGAACGCCATCCTCCCGCTGATCCCCTATCTCGCCTTGCAGTTCGCCTTCCTGATTGGCGGGGTCGTCATCGTCGAGCGGCTGTTCGCGATTCCCGGGCTCGGCGCCTATCTCGCCGACGCGCTAGACAGCCATGACGGCCCGGCCTTTCTCGGCGCCATCGGCGTCGTCGCCCTGGCAGTGGCGCTGGCGAACCTGGCGGCCGACCTCGCAATCACTCGCCTCGATCCGCGAATCCGGCTGAGGCGAGGCGCCACATGACCGCGCCGCGCCGAAGCGACTGGCTCCTGCTTGCGATCGCGGCGCTGTTCGCCCTCTCGATCGCCTATGGCCTGACGCTGGATCCGATCGAGGCCTCGCTGCGCAACAGCCTGCGCCCGCCGGGACCGGATTTCCCGTTCGGCACCGATCATCTCGGCCGCGACGTGCTGGCCCGGATCGCGCACGGTTTCCTGCGCGATATCGGCCTGTCGCTGACGATCATTGCCTTCTCCCTCATCGTCGGCATCGCCATCGGCATGCTCGCGGCGGAGCTCGCAGGCGCGGTCGACCGGGCCTTGACCTTCGTCATGGACCTCATGACCTCCCTGCCCCAGATCGTCATCGCGTTGATCCTCGCGGCCCATCTCGGCGGCGGCGAGCTCGCGCTCATCCTCGCTCTGTCGCTGACCGGCTGGGTCAAATATGCGCGCATAGCCCGCGCCACGGCCTTCTCATTGCGGGAGCGCGAGTTCGTGACGGCCGCCCGGCTGGCCGGAGGCAGCCGCCTCTATCTCCTGCGGCGGCACATCCTGCCCCATCTGCTGCCGCTGCTCTCCGGGCTGGTCGCGCTCCAGTTCGGGCACAACATCCTGAACATCGCCGCACTCGGCTTCCTGGGCATCGGCGTCCAGCCACCGGCTCCCGAATGGGGCGCGATGATCGCGGAAGCGCGGCCCTATTTCTCGCGGGCGCCCTGGCTCGCCATCGTGCCGGGGATCTACCTGTTCGCCATGACGATGATCGCGCTGATGCTGACGCGCCGCAGCGGCGTCCGGCAGGAGTTGACCGCCACCGATCCGCAACCTGGCCCGGCGACACGCTGATTTGCGCCCGGAATTGTGAGAAGACAAAAAGATAGAGCGCGACGCCGACGACACGAAACACGAGCCGCATGACGACAGAGCCCGAAACCGTCATCCTGCTGCACGGCCTCGCACGCAGCAGCACCTCGCTCCTCCTCATCGAGACGCTGCTCTCGGCCATCGGCTACAAGGTCGTCAACGAGACCTATGCCTCGACCGATCACGCGGTCGAGGATCTGCTGGGCCATGTCGAGACTGCGGTCCAGAACTGCACCGGCGCGCGGCTGCATTTCGTCACGCATTCGATGGGCGGCATCCTTCTGCGCGCCTGGCTGCAGAAAAACCGCCCACCCGGCCTCGGACGCGTCGTCATGCTGGCGCCGCCCAATCACGGTTCCGAGCTGGTCGACGGGCTCGGGCGGCTGCCGGCTTTCGAGCTGATCAACGGCCCGGCAGGCCTGCAGCTCGGAACGAGCCCTGACAGCCTGCCCAACCTCCTGCCGACAGCCGACTACGAGCTCGGGATCATCGCCGGAAGTCTCTCGCTCAACCCGCTGCTGTCGCCCTTCTTCGCCGGCCCGAACGACGGCAAGGTCTCCGTGGAGAGCACGAAGCTCGACGGCATGGCCGACCATATCGTCCTGCCGGTGACCCACACCTTCATGATGAACAACCCGCTGGTCGTCGCCCAGGTCGTGACCTTCCTCCGGACCGGGCGCTTCAATCACGAGCTGACGGTGTCGGAGCTCACCCAGAACGTGATGGCCTATCTCCAGGGTGTGAAGAGCGGTTCCTGAGCCAATCTCGGCTCCGCGCCATCACCAGCGCAGGCGATGGATGTTGGAGACCCGGCCGGTCCGTGCGTTCAGCGTGACCTCGAAGCGATTGCCCCCGCGACGGGCGTGATAGACATAGAAGCGGCCGCGGCAGTCGACGCGGCGGACATCGCGAAATCCCCGGTTCTGCAGCAGGATCTGGCCCTGCCGGCACGAGATCGCCCGGCCATGGTTGAGGCTCGAGCCGATATTGATGGTGATGCTGGCCGCCTCGACCGGGACCGGGGCAGCGATCGGGGCGAGAAGGCCCAAGCCCAGACAGCAGGTTACGACAGCAATGAGACGCATGGCGTGGACTCCTCCCTGAGGTCTTGTTGCAGAACGTCCGAAGCGGACCAGAGCGAGGCCGCTTCATGCTTGTCGCCGGAGCGGAGATCTTCGCCTCAGCCGCCGCGATTGTCGTAGGCACCCTCCTCGCCCTCGCGCTCGTCCGGCTTGCGCTGGGCCTTCTCCCAGAGAAGGCGTTTCAGGGCCGCCAGCTTCTCCTGCGGCCAGCTCTGGATGTTCGCCACCGCGGTCCAGGCCTCGACATAGTGCTGCGGCGCATAGACGTGCCCGTAGCCCATCGGGACCCTGGTCGCGACTGCCATGTCGAGCAGGAGCTGCAGGCCGGTCACCACCGGATACCAGCGGAATTGCGGTGAGACGTCGGGGCCGCGCTGCGGCTTGAGCCAGGCGGGCGGACGGAAGAAGCTGCGGTCGTCGAAGAACGTCACCGCATCGCTGGCATATTGCAGATAGACGATCCGCATGATGCCCCAGGGCGTGTCGGGCGCCACGGTCGGCCCGTTCTGGTTCATGAAGCGGACGGCACGGCCGTCGCGATATTCCGGCAGCCAGGCCGGAGAGCCAGGATTGCGCCGGGCGGTGATGTCGCGCCAGAAGCGGCTGCCGAAGGGCGGCCCGCTCCACAGGGCGCCGTCGATCGGATCGCCGATGAGCTCGAGCAATTCGATGGAGCGCTCCGAGTTCATCGCGCCCAGACTCAGCCCATGCAGATAGAGCCGCGGCCTCGTCGCCTTGGGCAGGCTCGTCCAGTAGCCGTAGACCTCGGCGAACAGCGCCCGCGCCGCCTCGGAGCCGTATTCCGGCTGGGCGAGCAGCGAGAGCGGGCTCGACAGATAGGAGTATTGCAGGGCGACGCTGGCGACGTCGCCGTCGCCGAGATACTCGATCGGGGCGATCGCCGAGGGGTCGACCCAGCCGGTGCCCGTCGGCGTGATCACGACGAGGATGGCGCGGTCGAAGCCGCCGGCGCGCTTCAGCTCCTCCAGCGCCAGCCGCGCCCGCGCCTGCGCCGTCTCGGCGGCGCGCAGCCCGACATAGAGCCGGATCGGCTGCTTGGCCGGCCGGCCCGTCAGCGCCGCGATCTCGGAATCGGTCGGGCGCGATGCCACGAACTCCCGGCCCGCGCGCCCCAGATCCCGCCATCGCACCAGCGATGCCTGGCTGCCCGACTGGAGCGGATCGGTCGGCTGCGGGCTCGCCGGCTCGATCAGGGCGTCGCGCTCGCGGAAGGAGGAATCGAGCATGCGAAAGCCGACGCGAACCAGGAAGCCGCTGGCGAGCGACCAGACCAGCACCGTCGTGATCACGAGGCCGCCGACGAGCGCTACACGCCGCGGCATGAAGGCGAGCGGCCGCCGCGCCAGGAAGAGCGCGACAAGCCGGAACAGCCGCCCGAGCGCCAGCAGCACCACGAAGGTCGCCAGCGCGATCAGGCTGACCCGGAGCGGATGGGCGCTTTTGATCGGCTCCATTCCCATCACGGCCCGGATCGAATTCTGCCAGCCCGCCGCATTCGCCAGGAAGACCGCGGCGACCAGCAGGCAGACCAGCGCGACGGCGATGTTGACGATCCGGCGCACCCGCTCGTTCGGCGCCGGCATCTCCAGATAGGCCCATAGCCAGCGCCAGACTGTGCCGAAACCGTAGCCCGCGGCAAAGCAGACGCCGCCGAGCACGCCTTGCATCACCGCCGTGCGCGGCACGAGCGTCGGGGTGAGCGACGCCGCGAACAGGAAGGTTCCCAGCGCCACGCCGATGCCGGACAGGCCGCGACTCCAGCGCAGCGGCAGGTAAAGGGTTTTGGCGCCGAGGCTCATCATCGTATCCGCTGGCCGCAAGAACGGGTTCGGGTGAAGTCGGAATGATCGCGAGACGGCATTCAGAAGCTCCAGATCATCGGAACGTAGAAAACGGCCATGACGAAGAACCAGAGCATCAACGGCAGTCCCAGCTTCCAGTAGCTGTTGAAGCTGTAGCCGCCGGGGCCCATCACCATCATGTTGGTCGCGGTCGCGATCGGCGTCAGGAACGCGGCCGAGCCGGCGATGCACAGGCTCATCAGCACCGGGCGTGGCGAAACGCCCAGGCCCTCGGCGGCAGCCATCGCGACCGGGATGACCAGCATCGTCGTCGCGGTGTTGCTCATCACCTGGCCGAGGACGGCTGTCAGGACGAAGAGGCCGGCAAGGAAGGCAAGCGGCCCGGCCCCTCCCATCAGCGCCACGAGCTGCGCGGCGACGACCTTGGCCGCACCCGACTGCACCATCGCCGTCGAGAGCGGCATCATCGCGCCGATCAGGATCACCGTCGTCCAGTTGATGGCGCGATAGGCCTGCTCCGTCGTCATGATCCCGGCGAGGAGCAGCGTGCCGGCGGCGAGCAGCCCGGCCACGGCCGGCGGCACGATCCCGGTCGCGAGCATCGCGACGAGCCCGCCCAGCACGGCGAGGGTGATCCCCGCCCCCGCTCCCATCGGCACCGCCTGGCGCCGGACCAGATCGGGCGAATTGACGACGAGCACGTCGGGATCGTCGAGGTGGAGGTCGAGCGCCCTCCAGCTGCCTTCGAGCAGCAGAGTATCGCCGGCGCGCAGGACCTCCCCCGGCGCGATGTCGGCACCGGCCCGCTGCACCGCCAGCACGACGAGGTCGCCGCTGTCGGTCACCATTCCCGGGAACAAGGCGCGGCCGATCAGGGCCGAGCGCGGCGGGATCACCACCTCGGCCAGGCCCGAGCGTTCGCTGAACAGCCCGGCCTGCTCATCCGCACCGCGCAGGGCGAGATGCTTCTCCGCCGCGAAGCTGGCGACGGTCTCGGCATCGCCGCGCACTAGCAGGTAATCGCCCTCGGCGACCGCCCGCTCGCGTATCGGCGCCCCGGTTTCTCCGGCCTGCGCCGCGAGCAGGCTGAGCCGTCCGTCCGTCCCGAGGTCGAGGGCGGACGGGGCAAGGCCGATATAGTCGCAGGTCGGGCGCACGCGCAGCCTGAAGACGCCATCGCTCAGGCCGTAGTGCTCGACCAGAGTCTGGGCGTGCCGGCTGAAATCGGCTGGCAGGCGTGCACTGCTCTCTGCCGGCAGCAGCCGCTTGCCGAGGAGCAGGATGATCGCGATCGTCCCGGCCAGCAGCGGCAGGCCGACAAGGGCGAACTCGGCGAACGCGAAGCCTTTCAGCCCGGCATCCTCCAGCGCCTCGGAAACCAGGATGTTCTTCGGCGCGCCGGTCAGCAGCAGGTTGGCGCCGGCATGCGAGGCGAAGGCGAGCGGCATCAGGAGCTGGGAGGGCGACTGGCGCAGCCGCACCGCCGCCATCACCGCCACCGGCATCAGCGCCGCGATCGCGCCGCTGCCGGTGATAAGTGCGCTCAGGGTGCCGGCCGCAGCCGTCATGATGATCAAGAGGCGAGTCAGCCCCTCGCTGCCAGCCTGGGCGATCAGGTACTGGCCGGCCCAGGCCGTGACACCGGTCTTTTCGAGGGCGGCGCTGACGATGAAGAGGCTGGCGACGAACAGCGTCGCGCGATCGCCGAAGCCGGCGAAGGCCTGGTCGAGCGTGACCACCCCCGTCGCCCACAGCGCCAGCGCCGCACCGACCGCGACCACGACGACCGGCAGCCTGTTCCAGCAGAACAGGACGATCGCGACGACGATGACGAGGGCCGTGCTGGTGATCGGTGTCATCTTGGAGCCTCCCGCGACGCCTCGTCAGGTCCGAAGCATCAAGGCCCCGCCGAGCAGGATGGCAAGAGCGATCAGCCCGAGCCCCGCCATCGGCCAGCGCCGCAGATGGATGTCGATCTCCCCGATGCGGTTCGAGAGCTTGCGCAGGAGCGGTTGCCCGGCCTGCGCCAGGACAACGATGTCGCCTTCCGGAATGGCGCCGAGGCGCCGAGGCCAGCGGTCGAGCAGCAGCATCGCCCCGGCACCGAGCAGAAGCGGCCAGGTCACCTTCCAGAGCGCCTCCGGTTGGAGCAGATAGGCGATCGTCTCGCCGGACACCGCCGGATAGAGCGACCACGGGATGACGAGGGAGGCGGCGACCACGACCAACCAGGGCACGAGCTGCCGGAGCGGCGGCGATGCGGCGGGATTGCCGGCGCTGTCGCGGCGCAAGATCAGCAGCAGATGCATCATCAGCATGGAGCTGCCCGCCCCCGCCAGCGTCATCGCGGCGGCGAGCCAGCCATAGCCGAGCAAGGGCTTGGTCGCGAGCTTGGCCAGCGCGCCGCTGGTCAGCGGCATGCCGCCGAGGCTCAGCGCGAGCACGGCGACGAGCAAGAACAGCAGCCGCAGGCGCCGCCCGCCTGCCTTGGCCAGGAGGCCTATGCCGAGGAAGAGCGCGCCCTTCACCAGCGTGTGGTGGACGGCGTAATAGGCGGTCAGGTCGGCAGCCGTCGGGTCGGCGGTTGCGAGGCCGACACCGAGCAGCACCGCCAGTAGCCCCATCTGGCTCACCGTCGAATAGGCCAGGATCGTCTTGGCCCGCCGCTGGGTGATGCCGACGAGCACGCCGTAATAGGCGGTGACAATGCCAACCCCGATCAGGATCGCACCCCAGAACGACGCCCCGTCCGCGAAGGGCAGGAAGCGGATCAGCCCGATCACGCCGGCCTTGACCACGACCCCGCTCAGCACCGCCGAGGCCGGCGTCGGCGCCGCCGGATGCGCCAGCGGCAGCCAGACATGCAGCGGCACCAGCCCCATCTTGAGCGCGAAGCCGAGGATGAACAGGACGACGATGCCGTCACGCATAGGGGACACCGAGAGATCGGCGACGACGCTGCGGATCTGCGGGTTGGGGTCGGGATGGCTCGCCGCCAGCATGACCAGCGCCATCAGCAGGATCGCCTCGGCGGCCAAGGCGAGCACGACATAGATCGTGCCGGCCCGGTGGGCGGGCGCGCTCTGCTCATGGATGATCAGCCCATAGGCGGACAGGCTCGCCAGGGTGAAGAGCAGGTAGAAGTTCACGACATCGTCGACGACGAACAGGCCGAGGCTGCCGGTCAGCGTCAGCAGCCACCAGGCCGAAAAGCGCGGCGACTCGGCGTCGTGCGCCATCAGCGAGGCGGCATAGGCGCCGGCCGCACTCCAGAGCAGCGCCGCACCGGCGAGCAGGATCGCGCCGGGCTCGTCCAGCACCAGCGTCAGCCGAAACGGCGGTGGGAAGAAGGCGAAGCCGCTTTTCGGCACCAGGATCGCCGCCGCCAGGGCCGGCAACGGGGCAAGGACGAGGATCGACAGGGCCCGCGACCTGAACCAGGCCGACAGGCAGCAGAATGCCAGACCGAGCGGGACGAACAGTGCCGCGGCGAGGAGGATGCCGGCGTTCATGGCAGCCCCGCCATTGCCAAGCCGCCACGGCCGATCTGCAGGATGCCGAAGGGACGCAGCGGCACGAGGCCGAGCAGCACGGCCGCGACCGCGAGGGCGAGCGCCGCGAGCTCGAGACGGCGCGGAACCGCCCGGCGCGACGGCAGCGTGCCCGCGGGGACGGCGAGCGCCCGGTCGATCACGCGGAAGACATAGCCGCCGGCGAGCAGTCCGCCGGCCAGGATGGTCGCCGCCAGCCAGGGATAGCCTTCGATCACCGCCGCGGTCAGCAAGAGGCATTTGGCGACGAAGCCGCCGCTCGGCGGTACGCCCATCAGCGACAGCCCGGCGAGGCCAATGGCGAAGGCGCTGACCGGCAGGACCCGGCCGAAGCCGCCGAGATCGGCGATGCGATCATGGCCATAGACCTCGATGATGACGCCCGCCGCCAGGAACATCGCAGCCTTCGCCAAGGCGTGGGAGATCAGCTGGAGCGCGCCGCCGGTCCAGGCGATCGTTTCCCAGGGTGGCACGCCCGCGCCGCCGGCCGCGAGCGGGAAGACGATGAAGAGATAGCCAAGCTGCGCCACGGTCGAATATGCGATCATCAGCTTGAGCCGCGCCTGCCTGAGCGCCATGACGCTGCAGAACAGGATCGAGGCGGCGCCGAGCACCGCGAGCAATTGGCCCGCGACAGCAGCCGCCTGCGGCGGAGCGACGTCGAGTACCAGCCGCAGGATCAGGAAGACCGGCGCCTTGATCACCAGCGCCGAGAGGACGGCGCTGGCCGGCGCCGGCGCCCCGGCATGGGCCGGCGGCAGCCACAGATGCAGCGGAAACAGCGCCGCCTTGGCCAGGAGACCGACGATCATCAGCGCCAGCGCAACCGACAGCGCCGGATCCGAGCGGCTCAAGCGCGACAGCGCGAGCAGGTCGAGCGTGCCGTACTGGCCGTAGAGCAGGCCGACCCCGAGCAGATAGAGCAGCGAGCCGAGGAGGGCGAAGAGCAGGTAGCGCAAGGCGGCGTTGGCGGTCTCGCTGCGGCCGTCGAGGCAGACCAGCGGCACGGCCGCGAAGGTCAGGAGTTCCAGCGCGACATAGAGGTTGAACAGGTCTTCGCCGATGAAGACGGCGTTCAGCGCGCTCCAGAGCGCGAGCAGCATCAGCCAGAAGGTCGTCTGCGCACGTCCGCCGCCGGCTTCACCCCGGCTCCTGTGCTGGATATGCGCGAACAGCCCGACCGCGACCACGACCAGTGCGGTCATCAGCAGCATCGCCCCCGACAGCCCGTCCGCCCGCAGCGCGATTCCGAGCGGAGGCAGCCAGGCGCCGACGACATAGGTCAGCGCTGCGTCGGTCTGGACCAGCTCAACGACGATCGCGACGGCGATGGCGAGCCCGGCCGCGAGCGTCGCCAGCGCGATCCGCGCCGCGCTGCGCGACCCGCAGGCGAAGATGGCGAGCACAGCGCAGACCGGCAGGATCACCGCCAGGACCAGCAGGAAGCCGCCCGGCGTGGTGGCATGGATCGGCGCCGTCACGGTCCGCCTCGCCGCTCGGCGGTTGCAGTCTCATTGGCCTCGGCCTCCGCCACCGGCTCGACGAGGCGCTTCAGCAGGGCGACGGCTAGGGCGCTGGCCGAGAAGGCAACGACGATGCCGGTGATCACCAGCGCCTGCGGCACCGGGTCGGCCGAGAAGCCCGCGCCGTCGCCGCGTCGCGCCACGGCACCGAAGACGAGGAAGATGCCGGCGCCGAGGATGTTGCAGCCGACGATCCGGCGCAGCAGCCCGGGATGCGTGACGACGCTGAAGAGCCCAATGCCGACGAGCGCCGCGCCGCACAGGCCGAACAGGACGCCGGGTTGCAGTGCCGCCGTCATCGCGTCGGTGCCTTCCGGGCGGGGCCTGCGACCAGCATGGCGAGCGCCGCGGCGACAGACAGGGTCAGCGCCGCTTCGATCGCCAGGATCAGCGGCTTGGCCCATGCCTTGGGATAGGCGAGGAAGCCGTCGGCGATGGCGAAGCCGAGAAAGGCGATCGCCAGGAACAGCACCGGCCCGCCGGCCAGGGCGAGCCGCAGCGGCAGCCCGCCCGTCTGCGGCGGCTGCCGCAAGCCCGCCAGCATCACCAGCAGCCACATCGCCGCGAGCACTGTGCCGGCCTGGAAGGTGCCGCCCGGCGCATCGGCCCCGACCCAGAACATGTAGACGCCGATCACCACGCCGAAGGGCGGCAGGATACGGGCGAGATAGGCGAGCGGCCCCGGGATCTCGCCGGGCCTGACCGCGGGAGCGCCGCCCCAGGCGGCATCGGGCGCCAGCGACCAGACCCCGATCAGGGCGAGCAGCACCACGACCTTTTCCAGCAGCGTGTCGAGCGCGCGATAGGCCAGCAGCACGGCGGTGACGGGATTGCCGAGCCCGGTCGCCGGCAGCGCTTCGGCGGCCGCCGGCGCAAGCGTCGGGGCCGGAGAGGAAAAGCTCAGCACGGCAAAGCCGAGGGCGACGGAGATGGCGGCACAGCCGGCGGCGATGGCGAGCTTGCCGGTGCGCGTCACCGGCTCTTCATGCTTGCCGCGGCCGCGGATCGCAGCCTCCGCCCGCAGCAGCAGGATCCCCGTCCCGCCGCCGCCGATGGCGATCTCGGTCAGGGCGACGTCGGGAGCCGCCAACCGGACCCAGGCGATCCCCAGCAACAGCCCGAGGGAGAGGAAGGCGATGATCGCGCTGCGCTCGTCCGGCTCGGCGACGACATGGAGCGCGAGCGCCAGCAGGCCAGCGACGAGCGCGACATCGACCAGGAGCATCATCGCTCGGTACTGCCGCGCTGGACGGCGCGTGCGAGCAGCTGGCTCGCCGTCGCCGCCGAAAGCTGCGCCAGCAGCCAGATGCAAAGCAGCTTCAGGGCATCGCTGACGCTCGTCGCCTGCGGCAGCAGGCCGAGCACGATCAATCCGAGCCCGAGATTGTCGGCCTTGCTGATCGCATGCAGCCGGCTCAGCGTATCGGGAAAGCGCAGCAGGCCGAGCACGCCGGCCAGGAAGAGCAGCGCCCCCGCCCCAACCAGGACGACGGTGACGATATCGGCGAGACCGCTCATGGCTGCTTCTTCGCCGGATCGCGCCCGGCGGCCGGCTCGGCCGTGCCGAGCGCGAACGCCAGGCAGGAGAAGGCCGCGAACAAGGTAAGCAGCAGCGCGACATCGTTGACAGCGGGAGAGCCAGAGGCCGCTCCCAGCAGCAGGAGCGCCGCCGCCCCGCCGGTTCCGAGCAATTGCAGCGCCATCATCCGTTCGGCCACGACGCGCGAGCGCAGCACCCGCAGCAGCGCGATGATCGTGACCGCCAGGATGAAGAGCGCGGCCGCGGCCAGGATCTCAGCCATCGCGCCGCTCCGCCCCGAGTATCCGGCAGAATGCCGCCTCGTCGGCCGCGACCTGTTCCGCAACGGGCTCGCGCAGATCGAGGCAATGAATCAGCATCGTCCCGTCGGGCGCGGTGGAGACCGGCAGCTTGCCCGGCTGCAGGCTCATCACCGCGCAGGAGGATTCGCGCGCGAGCCCGGCCGGAACGCTGGATCGGCAGGTCGCGAAGCCCGGCTGTAGGTCGGGACGGGGCGCGAAGGCCCGCCTTGCCACGTCGAGCCCGGCAACCGCTGATTGCGGCAGGAAGCGGGCCATGAATCGCAGGAGGCCAATGAACGACAGTCTCCCGCCGGCCGGCCATAGCAGCGTGCTGGCCCAGACACCTGCGGTGCTGGCGGCGAGACCGACCGGCAGATCCTTCGGCGCAGGGCCCATCAGGATCAGCCAGAGCAGCAGCAGGCAGAGCCCGCGGATCAGCAACGCCGGCAGCTGCGCGCGATCGGCAACGCTTGCCTTGTCCATCGTCTCCGCCGCCTCAGGTCGATGCTCCGCCATCCCGGGCTTAAGGGTAGCTAGCGCCTTCACGGGCAACATCAGCCCGCCGTCCCGCAGCTGTGCGCTGCGTCCCATTCTGCCGGGGGTCGCGACGCGCTCCCCGCGATCTCAAGCGCGGCCGGCACCCTCCAGAGCAACGTCGTTCTTCTGCGGCGCGCCGAGCAGTTCGGCCAGCCACCGGCTTGACGGATGCAGGGCGCAGAAGGTGATCAGGGCGATGGTGATCGGCACGCCGATGAAGGCGCCGAACACGCCCCAGAGATAGGTCCAGAAGAAGACCGAGAACAGCACGCTCGCCGGTGAGATCGCCAGCGCGTTGCCGGCGACCCGGGGCTCGATATAGCTGCCGACGATGAACTGGATCAGATTCAGGCAGGCGAAGACCGCGATCACCGCCTGCCACGACCCGAACTGCGTCATCGCGAACAGGGTCGGGAAGACGGTGGCGACCAGCGGCCCCATGAACGGGACATAGTTCAGCAGGAAGGCGATGAAGCCCCATTCCGCCGCCAGGGGCAGGCCGACCGACCTGGCGAAGACCCAGACCAGCAGGCCGGTGATCACGCTCATCAGCGTCCGGACCAGCATGTAGCGCCGGATCTTGGCCGCCGTCGCGATACTGCCGTTGAGGAGCAGCTCGCCCACGGTGCGGTTGCGCATTCCCCTGAGCTTGCGGCCGAAATCCTCGACTTCGAGCAGGCCGAGGAGCACGTAGACGAGCACCACCAGCCAGAAGCTCATCGTGCTGTTCAGCCGGCCGCTGATGGTCTGGACCATGCGCAGGATCCAGGCGGTGCTGAAATTCTCCGACCAGACCGATGCGACGGCGATGCCGTGCCCTTCGAGCCAGAGCGTGACCTGCTCGTAGAAGGCCTGGAAGCGGCCGATGTCGCTGACGATCCAGCGGCCGACGCGGCCGAAGGCCCAGGCGATCAGTGAGCCGAAGGCGACGAAGGCGACGACCATGACGAAGAGGCTGATCGCCAGCGCCAGCAGCCGCGGCAGGATGCCTTGCAGCATCTGCTGCAGCGGCCAGATCAGCGCGATGATGAACAGCGCGAAGGCGACCGGCGCGAAGACCGAGCTCGCGGTCGACAGGGCCGCCACCGCCAAGATGATGGCGATGATCACCTGCGCGGCCTGGTGTGCCCCGCCGCCCGTGACGGAGCCGTTCCGTTCCGTATGTGCAGCGGCGGCGGGATCCTTCTGCGAAAGCACCCGTCAGACCCCCTTGGTGAATTCGGCGAGATCGAGGCTCGAGCGCTTGCCGATCTCGTCGCGATGCGCCCGGTAGAACGCCTCGGCGGAGCGCCGGCCTTCATCGTGGAGCATGGTCAGGAAGTCCCATTCGGCATTGAGCTT
This sequence comes from Allobosea sp. GW821-FHT03A12, assembly GCF_058986765.1. Lineage (NCBI taxonomy): Bacteria > Pseudomonadati > Pseudomonadota > Alphaproteobacteria > Hyphomicrobiales > Alloboseaceae > Allobosea > Allobosea sp. GW821-FHT03A12. Next base: position 61,436 of record NZ_JBYSVZ010000001.1, on the reverse strand, counting down.
CGAGGAATAGCCGAGTTCGGTCATGGCGTCGCTGGCGATGCGATGGACACGCATCCTCGCCCAGCGCGCGCCTTCGCCCGCTCCCGCCAGCGCCTCGCGCTGCAGCAGCGCCATCATGCGCAGCTCCTTCAGCAGCACGGCGTTGAAGGAGACTTCGTTGAGGCGGTTCAGGATGTCGCGCGCCGTCCGCGGCGTGTCCGGCCGCTCGACCGGATTGATCTGGACGAGGATCGTGTCGCGCGCATTGCTCTCCTCGATCAGCGGCGTCATCGTCGGATTGCCGGAATAGCCGCCGTCCCAATAGCTCTCGCCGTCGATCTCGACCGCCTGGAACAGGGTCGGCAGGCAGGCCGAGGCGAGCAGCACCTCCGGCGTGATCTCGGCGTTCCGGAAAATCCGGTTGCGCCCCGTCCTGACATTCGTCGCGGAAATGAAGAGCTTGATCGGGCCCTTCGCGATGGCGTCGAAGTCGATGATCCCGGCGAGGATGTCCGTCAGCGGATTCGCGCCCGACGGGTTGAGGGTGTAGGGCGAGACGACTCGGGACATCATGTCCATCGCCACGAAGAGCGGCGAGGTGTCGAGCGTCCAGCGCCCAAGCAGCACGTCGAGCGGCGAGCGCTGGAACGGGCTGAAGCGCGCCGCCTCGGAGACCTTCCGCCAATATCGGTCGAGCGCGTCCCGCGCCCCCTCGCGTCCCCCGGTGGCGTAGCCGGAGGCCAGCACGGCCGCGTTCATCGCGCCGGCCGAGGTGCCCGAGATCGCCTCGATCGTCAGCCAGTCCTCTTCGAGGATCCGGCACAGCACGCCCCAGGTGAAGGCGCCATGCGCGCCGCCACCCTGCAAGGCGAGGTCGATATCGAGCGGTTCGCGCGTCTCGGCAGCGCGGCTGGAAGCGGAAGGCTTCTTGCTCATCGGAGCACCTCTTTGATTCGCGAAGCCTGCCTTCCGCCAGGACTCACGCCCCGGGAGCGCCGGTTTCGGCCGTACCGGCCTCGGCGGCAGCCGAGAGCGCGGCCCGCAGCGCCGCCTCCTTGGTTTCGTCGAAGGAGGTCTGCATCAGCGTGCCGCCGACGCCCTTCAGATCGGCGAGAACCTTGTCCGTGGTCATCTTGCGGATGAGCAGGAACAGGCCCGCCGTGTTCGGCTGCAGGGCCGCGGCGGCGTCCTTCATGAACTGGTCGTTGATGCCGACATCGCTGAGCTTGCCGCCGAGCGCGCCCGAGGCGGCGCCGATCGCCGTGCCGATCAGGGGATTGAGGAAGATGAAGCCGATCAGCGTGCCCCAGAGCGCGCCTGAAGCAGCCCCCGTCGCGGTCAGATTGATCATCTGGTTGAGCTTGACGTGACCCTTGTCGTCCTTGACCACCACGACCGCGTCGCCGAGCTCGATCAGATATTCGCGCTGCAGGGAGAGGACCTTCTGGCGGACCTCCTCCGCCTTCTGCTCGGTCGGAAAGGCGATGAAGACGAGATCGCTCATGTCGATGGCTCCTTTGTCGAGTTGAGACGAAAGACAAAAAATACGGTCAGCCGCGCGGGCCTGGATGCACCGTCCTCACGGCCGCGCCGGCGCTGCCGCGGCTGTCTGCCTGGGCGGCAGCGGCCTGACGCGCTGACCGGGGTGCAGGGCCTGGATGCCGGCCGACACGATCATCTCGCCGGGCGCCAGCCCCTGCGAGAGGATGATCTTGCCGGCATCGAAGCGCAGCACGTCGATATCGCGGAGGGAGACCGTCGATTTGGCGGGATCGACCACCCAGACCGCAGGCGACTGGCCCTGCTGGGTCAGCGCGCTCGCCGGGATCGAGACGATTGCGGCGGTGCGCAGCTCGACCGTGCCGACCACCGTCGCGCCCAGCTGCATCGCCTCCGGCGGATCCTGCAACCCGACCCGGACCTCGAAGGTGCGGGTCACCGGATCGGCTTGCGGCGCGACTTCCCGGATCGAGCCATAGGCGGCCACCGCAGGAGCGTCGGCCAGCACGACGCGGACCCTGGCATCGCTGAGATGGCTGTCGAGCACGCTCGCCGGCACGTTGAACACCGCGTCGCGGCTGTCGTCGCGGGCGATCTGGACGACGATCTGGCCGGGCTGCACCACCTCGCCCGGCTCGATCCGGCGCGCCGTCACGACACCGGCGACATCCGTGCGCAATTCGGTGAAGCCGAGGCGATCGCGCGCCAGTTCGAGCTGCGCCTCGGCATTCTCCAGCGCGGCCTGGGCCGTCTCCTGCGCCCGCCGGGCCTGGTCGTAGCGCGGGCGGGTGGTGAAGCCCTGCGCCATCAGGCGCTCCTGGCGCTCATAGGTGTTGCGCGTCGTGCTGACCTCGCCGCGCGCCGCTTCCAGCGCCGCCTTGGCCGCCGCCAGTGCGTTCTGTTCGAGGGAGGGCTCGAGCCGGGCGATGACCTGCCCCGCCGCCACCCGATCGCCGACATTGACCGGGCGTTCAAGGACCCGGCCACCGACGCGGAAGGCGAGCCCGACATCCTTCTTCGCCTGGATCTCGCCGCTGAACCGGATGTCGTCGGAGAATTGCCCCGCCTCGACGGTGACGACGCCGACTGGCCGCCCCTCCTGCGGCGGAGCCTGCTCGCTGCCGCAGGAGGCGAGCGTCGCCGCGAGCAGCGTGACGGCCGCCATCCGAGCCGAGAGGATCATCGGCATCCGCCTTGTCGCGATCGCGCTCATGCCAGGGAGCCTCCCGCGCTGGCCGGCCGCTTCGCCTCGCCGCGTGCGGCCCCGAAGACGGCGACATAGAGGACCGGCAGGAGAACCAGGGTCAGCACCGTCGCGACCAGCAGCCCGCCCATGATCGCAAAGGCCATCGGCCCCCAGAACACGGTCGGCGCGATCGGGATCATGCCGAGCACGGTCGAGACCGCGGTCAGCATGATCGGCCGGAAGCGCGTGCCGGCGGCATCGATGGCCGCCTCGACGACGCTTTTGCCGGCCGCGCGCTCATCCTCGATCTGCCCGATCAGGATCACCGCGTTCTTGGTGATGATGCCGATCAGAGCGAGGACGCCGAGCAAAGCGACGAAGCCGAGCGGCTTGCCGGAGAGCAGCAGCGCCGCGACGACGCCGATCAGCCCGAGCGGCGCGATGCTGAGCACGATCGCAAACAGCCTGAAGCTCTTGAGCTGCGCCATCAGCACGGTGAACATGATCAGCAGCATCACCGGCACCACGGCGATGACGGAGGCCTGCGACTTGGCGCTTTCCTCGACAGTGCCGCCGACGGTGATGCCGTAGCCGGCCGGCAGGGTCTTGCGCAGTGCCTCGATCGAGGGTTGCAGCGCCGAGACCACGGCATCCGGCAGGACGCCCGGCGTCACATCGGCCGCGACCGTCAGGTTCGGCACGCGATCGCGCCGCCAGATCAGCGGGGTATCGAGCCCGTAGCTGAAGCTGACGAACTGCGAGACCGGCACCGAGCGGCCGCTCGGCAGCGCCACCTGCATGCTGCGCAGCGTGTCGAGCGAGGCACGCTCGGCGTCCTGGGCCCGCACGACGACGTCGACCAGATAGATGGAATCGCGCACCTGCGTCACGACCGTGCCGGAGACGACCGTGTTGACGATCGCGGCGACGGCGGCCGAGCTCAGGCCAAGCCGGCGCGCCTCGTCCTGGTCGACGCGCAGGCGCAGCTCCCGCGCGGGCTCGATCCAGTCGAAATTGATCTGGCGAGCGTTGGGATTGGCCGCGACGACCTGCGCCAGTCGGAAGGCGATCGAACGGACCTCGGCGGTGTCGGGGCCGCTCACCCGGTATTGCACCGGCCAGCCGACTGGCGGGCCGAGCTCGAGCGGCGAGACGCGCCCGACCACGTTCGGAAAATCCTTGGCGAGCAACGCTTCCAGCTTCTTCTGCAGCCGCTCGCGCGCCGGCACGTCCCTGGCGACGATCACCGCCTGGCTGAAGAAGTCGTTCGGCAGTCGCGCGTCGAGCGGCAGGTAGAAGCGGATCGCACCGCGGCCGACATAGGTGCTCCAGCGCTCGACGTCGGGGTCGCCCTTGAGCGAGGCTTCGACGCGGTTGACGAGGTCCTCGCTGGCATAGATCGAGGCGTTCTGCGGCAAGGTGAGGTCGACCAACAATTCAGGCCGGTCCGAGGCCGGAAAGAACTGCCGCGGCACCAGCGGCAGCGCCAGGATCGCGGCCGCGAACAGGCCAAGCGTCACCGCGATGGTGATCCAGCGCAGCCGGATCGCGCCCGAAAGCAGCGAACGGAAGCCGCGCTCGACGCGGCCCGGCCCCTTGGCCTGCCCCGAGGCCTCGGGCGCCTTCAGCATGGCGACGCCGAGCACCGGCGCGAACAGGACGGCCACGAACCAGGAGACGACCAGCGCGATCGTCACCACCGCGAAGAGCGAGAAGGTGTATTCGCCGGCCGAGCTCGCGGCGAAGCCGATCGGCACGAAGCCGGCGATCGTCACCAGCGTGCCGGCCAGCATCGCGGTCGCGTATTTGTCGAAGGCGAAGGTCGCCGCCTTCAGCTTCTGCTCGCCCGCGGCGAGCCGCGTGACCATGGCGTCGGTCGTGGTCATGGCGTCGTCGACGAGAAGGGCCAGCGCGATGATCAGGGCGCCGAGCGAGATGCGCTGCATGTCGATGCCGGCCACCAGCATGCAGGCGAAGACGATGGCGAGCGTCAGCGGGATGGCGAGCGCAACGACCAGCCCCGGCCGCACACCGAGGCTAATGAAGCTGACGACCATGATGATGCCGACGGCCTGCCAGAGCGACATCATGAAATCGTCGATCGCATGCGAGACCGTGACGGCCTGGTCAGCGACCAGATGCGGCTCGATCCCGAGCGGCAGACCGGCGGTGACCGTGGCCATCGCCGTCTTGATGTTGCGGCCGAGCGCCAGGATGTCGCCGCCGTCGCGCATGGCGATGCCGAGGCCAATCGCCTCGCGCCCGTTGACGCGGAACATCGGCGTCGGCGGATCGACCTGACCGCGCCTGATGCTGGCAATGTCGGCGAGCCGCACCATCCGGTCACCGACCGGGAAGTTGATGTTCAGGAGGTCGGCCTCGGACTGGAAGGCGCCGGAGACGCGCACCGAGAAGGTCTCGTCCTGCGTCTGGATCTGGCCTGCCGGCCGAACCACGTTCTGGGCCTGCAGGGCCGCGAGCAGCGATGCGCGGTCGAGACCGAGATTGGCGAGCTCCCGCACCGAGAACTCGATGAAGATGCGCTCGTCCTGCGCGCCGACGATCTCGATCTTCGAGACGTCGGGCACGAGCAGCAGCCGCGACCGGATCGTCTCGACCTGGTCGCGCAGCTCGCGATTGGTGAAGCCGTCCGAGGTGAAGCCGTAGATGATGCCGAAGGTATCGCCGAACCGGTCGTTGAAGAACGGCCCGAGCGTGCCTGTCGGCAGCGTATGACGCATGTCGGCGATCAGGTTGCGCACCCTGTACCAGGTGTCCTGGACCTGGCGGCCGGGCACCTCGCCCTTGAGGTTGACGAAGATCGTCGTCACGCCGGGCCGGGTGAAGCTGCGCACGCTGTCGAGGCCGGGCGTCTCCTCGATCTGCCGCTCGAGGCGCTCCGTCACCTGGCTCAGCGTCTCCTCCATGCTGGCCCCGGGCCAGACCGCGGAGACCACCATCGTCTTGATGACGAAGGCCGGATCTTCGTTGCGGCCGAGCCTGATGAAGGCGAAGACGCCGGCGACGACCGCCATCACCATCAGGTAGATCACGACCGAGCGGCTCTTCAGCGCCCATTCCGACAGGTTGAAGTTCATCGCGATTCGGCTCCGATCAGGCGCACCTGCTGGCCTTCGCGGAGAAGCCCGGCGCCGGCCGTGACGACGATGTCGCCGACCTGCAATCCCTTGGCGATCTCGGCGGTCGCCGGATCCGTGTTCGCGAGATCGAGCCTGCGCAGCGAGACGGTCAGGCTCTTGGGATCGACCACCCAGGCGCCGACGGCGCCGTCGCGCCGTGCCAGGGCCGTCGCCGGGATAGCGATCGCCCCGCTGCCCTCGGCCCGGACCGAGCCGGAGACGGCCGCGCCCAGCCGGAAGGCCGGCGCCGGATCGCTGAGCCCGACCCTGATCCGGAAGGTCCGGGTGACCGAATCGGCTTGCGGCGCGATCTCGCGCACCCGGCCGGCCGCTTCCGCGCCCGCCTCCCCGCTCAGCGCGACCCGCACCGGCATGCCGGGCGCCAGCCGGCGCGCCAGCTCCGCCGGGATCTCGAACACCGCGTCGCGGCCGTCCCGCCGCGCCAGCTGCAGGATCATCCGGCCGGCGGCGACGACCTCGCCGGGCTCCGCGCCGACGCGGGTGACGATGCCCGGGGCATCGGCCTTCAGCGTGGTGAAGCCGACAACGTCCTGCGCCGAGCGGACGCGTGCCTGCGCCGCCTCGACCTGCGCGCGGGCGGCCGTCAGCGCCTGTTGCGCGCTCTCGAAATCCGCCTGCGTGGTGATGTGGCGCTGGAGCAGATGGCGCTGCCGCTCGAACTGGTTCTCCGCCTTGCGGAGGGCGCCCTGCGCCGCACTCGCCGCCGCCTGGGCCGAGCGCAGATCATTGAGCTCGTTCTCGGGATCGAGCCGCGCGACGACCTGGCCCTCGCGGACGCTCGCGCCCACCCCGACCAGGCGCTCGGACAGGCGGCCACCGATGCGGAACGCCAGTGCAGCCTGGTCCTGAGCCTCGACATGGCCGGTGAAGCTGAGATCGGGCGCCTGGCGCGGCGGCTCGACGGTCACGGTGCGCACGAAACGCACCGGTGGCGGCGGCGCCTGTTCCTCGCTGCTGCAGGAGGCGAGGACGAGCGCGATCACCCCCGCGGCCACGAGGCGGCCCGGGCCGGATGAAGCTCCATCGCGCTTCATGCCCGCTCCCCGGCAGCCTCCCGCTCCTGCGGTGGCGCATCCTGGCGCCAGAAGCCTCGCCGCTGCATCGTATTCTCCCCCTGGGCAGTCACGTCCCGAATGTCCGCAAGCGCGCTCGCGGACTACGAAACCGTCCGGGACGACATCCCGACGCTAGCAACACCAGCTGGGACACGGATCAGCTCAGAATCCCAACTCTGGACCGATCATCCCATTGTTGGGGAACCGCCTCGCCGCGATGGCGGCTCTCCGGCCGTCATGCGGCTCAGCCCGAAAGCGACCAGCACCAGGAGCACCAGCCCAGTCGCAGCCACTGCGGTCATGACGAGATAGATTTGTTCGCCCCAGCTCTCGTAGAGCTGGCCGGACAGCGTCGTCAGCAGAGCCATGACACCGGCCCAGCCGCCGGCGAGCCAGGCCTGGGCGCTGGCCTGCATCCGGCCCGGCGCCAGCCGCGACAAAAGGAAGATGCTGCCGAGATGGGTGGCGCCGAACGTCACGCCATGCAGCAGCTGCAGGCCGATCAGGGCCGCGGAGCCCGGATCCTGCGACATCCCCGCCCAGCGCAGGGTCGCGGTCCCTGCCGCCGCTACCAGCAGCCAGGCCGCGCTGGCCGCGCCGCTCATCCGGTAGCCGAGGAAGGCGAACAGGGCGACCTCGGAGAGGACGCCGAGCGCCCATAGCCCGCCCATGGCCGCACCGGACATGCCAGCCGCCTGCCAATGCAGCGTGCCGAAGCCGTAGAATGCCCCATGGCTCGCCTGCACGAGCGCAGCACCGGCGATCGTGCCGACCAGGAGCAAAGCGGGCGCCGGCCACGCTTCGTCGTTCTCGCCCTCGACGACGACCGAACGATTCGGCACCGCCGCCATGCAGCCGGCAGCCGCGACCGCTGTGAAGATCGCCGAGATCAGCAGCAGCACGATCACGAAATTGGCGGAGAACCATTCCAGCGACCAGCCGGCCGCGAGGTTGGCGGCGGCAAAGCCGAGCGAGCCCCACAGCCGGACGCGCCCATAGATCAGCTCGGAGCGCTCGGCTTCGGCAAGGCGCCCCAGCGTCATGGCGTCGGCCAGCGCAATCAACGGCCCTTGCGCCATGGCGATGGTGACGACGACGAGAAGAATGGCCCACAGGCCGTTCGCGACAGCCAGGAGCCCGGTGCCCGCGGCGACCAGAAGCGCGCACGCCGTGAGGACGAGGGAAATGCGGCCGCTCCGATCGGCGAGCGCCCCGACCATGGGATTCGCCAGGATCCGGGTCAACAGGGGAACCGCCACGACGATGCCGATCGCGCTGCTATCGAGGGACTGCGCCTTCAGCCAGATCGGGAAGAACGGCAGATTGACCCCGAGTTCGAAGAACAGGCAGGCATAGAGCAGCGCCAGCCGGACGACAGGTACGCCGGGCGTGGACGTCACCGGGACTTGGAGCGAAACGGATGCGATCCTGGCCAGCCCGCCGGCCCGCTTCCGGACAAATGCGCAGAATGCCACGAAGTCAGCCCGAGACCGGCTCCTCGGCGACCAATCGGACGAATCCGCGCTCGCGCGCTTCCGTCGGGCTGCAGCCGAATTCCCGCCGGAAAGCCCGGCTGAACGTGGAATGGTCGGCAAAACCGACCTCGTTGCCGATGGCGTGGATGGACAGGGCGGACCGATACGAACTCAGCTGGAGATGCGCCTCGCGCAGGCGCTCCTTGTTGATGAAATGGGCGACGCCGCCGCTGCTCTCGAACAGCCGATACAGTTTCGAGCGCGACATCGCCAGCAGCCGGGCGAGGCGTTCCGGCCCGAAATCCGGGGAGGCCATGTTCTGACGCACCAGGGCGCGCGCCCTGTCGATCAGCACCGAACTCGGAAGGTGCTGCGTCAGCTCCCGGCCGGACGGATGGGACGCGACGCAGGCGGCGACGAGGGCCTTGGTCGGCATCTCCAGACTGGCGGCGTATTCGGGCGAGACATAGCGCAATTGCCGGACAAGATTGTCCATGTAGCCGCTGAGCAAGGGCGCGAGCTCGCGCCTCGGCTCGAGGCCATGGGCTTCGTCGAAGCGCTGCTGGTCGGCGGCGCCACTGTCGCGTGGCAGATAGAGCGTGATGACCTCGGTGTCCCGGGCCTGCCCCTCGAAGGGCAGCGCCAGCGAGCGGAAGCTCAGGTGCTGGGACGAGCTGCCGTCAGCCGCGGTCGTCCGCGCCAGCACCACGCACCAATGGTCGAGATAGGACTTAGGGCGGTGCCGCCATTGCCGGCCCGGCGCCCCTTCATAGACCACATGCGTCAGGATGAGCTCGCCCAGGGTCCAGGATGAAAACTCGGCGACGAATCCCGTCGATCGCTCGTCCGACGGAAAAAGTTCGATCGTGTTCTTGTGCAGGGAACGCCAGGCATCGAACTGATCGCTCGCCTGCAGTCCCGCTGTACAAAAATGCGTCACGGCAAACATGCTGACATTCCTCTTCTCCCCGCCACAAGAGAACGTCGGCACAAAGTGCTCCGATCGCCCGTAGTTTGCGATTCCGGCGCAATTGCGGAACGAATCTTACCGCTGATCAGATCAGGAAACCTTGTCCTAGATCAAACGGCTCCCGAAAAACAATATTGCTAAAAATATACTTGAAACTTCAAACAGTTGTCAGAGTATCACCCTAGACGCCTCCAGCGTCAACCCTAGGGATGGCTAAGGTGTCGCCGCGTCGAAGACGCGAATCGGCGCAGTGACCAGGAGGCTCGCGGCAGAGCCGATCACCCCTGCCGCCGCAAGCGGCGCCGGGACGTCCGAATCGGTGATCACCTGCCCCTGCAGCAGCCTGCCGCCAATTAGGCGCACCGCATCCGGGCTCGCCGCGAAGAGATCGTGGTTCAAGCGGTCACCGGCATTGATCGCCGAGAGGTCGATCACCGTGATCCCGGACAGCCCGGCGAACTGGCTGCGATATTCCTCGCGCGTCGGATCGATGCCGCCGAGCCGCGTCGCGCCGCGCGCGATGAAGCGAGAGACCTGCAAGGCGCGGTCGTGCTGCGCAGTGAACAGGGTGATCTGCGGCCGCTTAGACCCCATCTCCTCGACCTGACGCCGGAAGACCCCGGTATCGAGATCCGGCGAGGCCAGGATGAGGTTGCTGATCTTGCTGGGCACGCCGCCATCCCTCAGCGCGATCTGCCTGACGGCCTCGACGGCAGGCCAGCTTCCCATCGAATGCGCCAGGATCACGATCTCGCGAACCGAGGGCGCCGCGACGGCCATCCTGAGCAGGTCCGCCAGGTCGGAGCGCGAATAGGAGGCGTTGTCGAAGTCGCGGCTATAGTCGAGCAGGTAGCCGCGCGAGGGCCAGGAGAACAGGACCGGGGCGGCGTGGGCATCGGCGTCGTGCGCCAGCTGCGCGAAGCGGAAGACTGCGCGGTCGAACGGCGTGTTGAAGCCATGCACGAACACGAAGACCCGCTTCGAACGACCGCTCGTCGACCTGAACCAGTCGGCAATCCGTGCCTTCGGCAGCGGCGTCGAGGCGGTGACGACGAAATCCGTCGCGGGATTGCCCGGAACCGAGCGCGGCAGTTGGACGGTGCCGATCTCGCGCTCGCGCGGGATCGACACGACGATATTCCTGAATGAAACGCCCTCGCCCCGCTCGCCGCTGAACAGCACCCCGGGATCGGCCGAGGGCGCGCGCGTCGTGGCCGCCAGCATGTTGACGCTATCCGTACCAGGAGCCGGGGCCACCGGCTGCAGCAGTCCCTGCGGCGTCGAGCAGGCCGCCAAAATGGCCGTGAGCACGAGAGCCAGGATCGTGGCCGAACGGGCGCGGACCGGGCGTGGGCACCGTGCCGACCGCTTCTGATCGCTCATCGCGAAGCTCCCCGCCATTCTCCTCGCGCGATCACGCACCTCGATTCGCCCGGTCGGCGATGCCGAGAGTTCCATGCGCGGCGCGACCGTAGGAAACCGTCCCGATGGCGGCAAGTCCGGGCTCTCCATGTCGCGGCAACGGGCTCGTTTCCGGGACGCAAAGCCAAAGCCCGGGATTCTCAGTCAATGCCTTTGCGGCCCACGGCTCTAGGATGAGCCATCGCGCTTCGCGCTCCCGCCGGCGCGGAAAACCGCGCCAAACCGACGGGCGAACGCCTCGCCACCCGTGTTCGATTCGCAGCGCACCGGCCGGGCGCGCCTCGCATCGACGATCCGACGACCCGGAGGACAGCATGATCCGCGTGGGCAAGAAGTACCAGCACCTGACCCATGGCGCCCATTGCGCCTGCACCAGCGCCACGCTCGAGCAGGCTTCCCGCCGCCTCGATGCGTTCACCCGCCGGGGCCTTCTGGGAAGCGTGCTCGCCCTCGCCGGCGCCGCGGCCACGCCGACTCTGGCCCAGAGCCCGCCCGCCAAGGTCCTGTTCCGGCAGGTCAGGCTCTTCGACGGCAAGTCGAACGGCCTGGTGAACGCGCAGGTGCTGGTCGAGGGCAACCGCATCGCAGCGGTCGACACCGGCAATGCGGCCCCGCCCGCGGATGCGACGGTCATCGACTGCGCAGGCCGGATGCTGATGCCCGGCCTGATCGACATGCATTGGCATACGCTGTTCTGCGCCGTCCCGATCACGGCCCTGCTGTCGGGCGATCCCGCCGCCATGTTCACGAGCTCCACGGCCGAGGCCAACCGCACCCTGCAGCGCGGCTTCACCACCGTGCGGGACCTCGGCGGGCCGGTCTTCTCGTTCAAGCAGGCGATCGACAACGGCGTGATCCCGGGACCGCGCATCTTCCCGTCCGGGGCGATGATCACCACGACCGGCGGGCATGCCGACCTGCGCATGCCCAGCGACGTCCCGCGCGACCCGGCCCGCCTCAGCATGTTCGAGACTATCGGCGGGGCAATCACCGACAGCGTCGGCGAGATCAGGATGAGGGTCCGCGAGCAGCTCTTCCAGGGTGCCTCGCAGATCAAGCTGGTCGGCGGCGGCGGCGTTTCCTCGCCGCGCAGCCCGCTGGACATGACGACCTTCAGCGAGGACGACCTCAAGGCGGCCGTGGCCATCGCCCGCGACTGGAACACCTATGCCGCGGTCCACGCCTATGCGCCCGAAGCCATCCGGCGCGCCATCTCCGCCGGTGCCGCCTGCATCGAGCACGCTCACCTGATCGACGAGCAGACGGCGCAGCTCATGGCGGAGAAGGGTATCTGGCTCAGCACGCAGCCCTTCACGAGCGAAGCCGATTCCGCCCCCCTGACCGGGCCGAGTCGCGAGCGGATGCTTGAGGTCTTCGCCAATACGCCGAGGCTCTACGGGCTCGCCCGCAAGTACGGGCTGAAGACCGCCTGGGGCTCGGACCTGCTGTTCTCGCCGGCGATCACCCACCGCCAGGGCGTGATGCTGACCCATCTCACCCAGTGGTACAGCAATGCCGAGGCGCTGCGCATGGCGACCTCGGTCAATGCCGAGCTTCTCGCTTTGTCCGGCCCGCGCACGCCTTATCAGGGCAAGCTCGGCGTCATCGAGCCTGGCGCGCTGGCCGATATCCTGGTGGTCGACGGAAATCTGCTCGACGACATCAAGCTCATCGAGCAGCCCGGCAAGAACCTCGCCGTCATCATGAAGGACGGAGCGATCTACAAGAATGCGATCAGCCGTGGCTGAGCAGGCATCGGGCCGGCGGCATTCGCTTGCACCACGACAACAGGCATGATCATCGTGCCGCGGCGCCTCCTTGCGGCGCGGATGACGATGACGATACGTGACGGGATACAGATGGAACGCAGGGCTTTTTTGACCGCACTTCTCGGCGGGTTGCTGGCCGCCACCACAGCCGGCGCCGCATCGATCGATGAACGCCCCGCAGCGGCGACCGGCGCGCTCGACGCGCAGGATGCCGAGTTCATGCAGGGGCCGCCGCAGCCGAGGGCGCCGGGCGCTGCCACCGTCCCGGCTCGCCATGGCGCACCCAGGCCGGCGCGCCGGAAGAACTGGCATCGCTATCGCCAGCGCACCCGCCGGCCGCTGCCGCCGCCGCCCCGGCACCGCGGGCGCTGACGGCACCTGATTGAGCAGTCCCGCCGTTTTTTGGACCGCGGGACTGTCCGGAATGTCCGGTCTAGCGCAGCGGCGGCGCGTAGAGCACGCCGCCCATGCTCCAGAGCTGGTTGAGGCCGCGCGGGATGCCGAGCTTCGAGCCGGTACCGAGATTGCGCTCATAGATCTCGGCATAGTTCCCGCCCGCCTTGACGGCCCGGACCGCCCAGTCCGCCTCAAGGCCGAGCGCCTTGCCGAAGCCGCCCTCAGCCCCGGTGAAGCGGCGCACATCCGGCTTCTGCGACTTGAGCGCCTCGTCGAGATTCGCAGTGGAGATGCCGAGTTCCTCGGCATTGACCAGCGCGAAATTCACCCAGCGCACCATCGTGAACCAGGGGAAGTCGTCGCTGCGGACCACCGGCCCGAGCGGCTCCTTCGAGATCACATCCGGCAGCACGATCGCCTCGGCGGGCTTGGCCAGCCTGAGCCGCTCGCCATGCAGCGCCGACTGGTCGCGGGTCAGTGCGTCGCATTGCCCACCCTCGAAGGCGGCGAAGGCCTCGGCCGCGCTCGGATAGACCTTCTCCTCATAGGTCATCGAATTGGCCTTGAAGAAATCGGCGAGGTTGAGCTGCGTGGTCGTGCCGGCCTCGACGCAGATCTTCGCCTTGTCGAGCGACAGGGCCGTGTCGACCTTGAGCGCCCGCTTCGCCAGGAAGCCCTGGCCGTCATGATAGGTGATGCCCGCAAAGGCCAGGCCGAGCTCGGCCTCGCGTCCGAGCGTCCAGGTCGAGTTGCGCGCCAAGAGGTCGACCGTGCCGGCCTTCAGCGCATCGAAGCGCTGGCTCGCCGACAGCGGGGTGAAGGCGACCTTGCCGGCATCGCCGAGCACGACCGCCGCGACGGCGCGGCAGAAATCGACGTCGAAGCCGCGCCAGGCGCCCTGGGCATCCTTCTCCGAGAAGCCGATCACGCCTTCACTGACGCCGCATTGCAGCGTGCCGCGCTGCTTGACGGTATCGAGCGTGCCGGCGGCGGCTGGAAGGGCCAGGCCGATGAGGGCGGCAAGGCCGAGACCGCTGCGGGCAATCCAGGAAACCTTCGACATGTCTGTCCGTTCCTTCTGCAGGTCGGCGGAGGGGGCGGGGGCGGTCACAGCGTCGCCTTGTGGCGGATGATGACCTTGGTGCCGACCGGCACGCGCTCATAGAGGTCGGAGATGTCGCCATTGGCGAGCCGGAAGCAGCCCGACGAGATCGCCTGGCCGATCGTCTCCGGCTGGTTGGTGCCGTGGATGCGGAAGACGGTCGAGCCGAGATAGAGCGCGCGCGAGCCCATCGGATTGCCGGGGCCACCGGCCATGAAGCGCGGCAGATAGGGCTGGCGCTGCAGCATCTCCGGCGGCGGGCGCCAGTCCGGCCATTCCGCCTTGCGGCTGACCTGGACCTGGCCGGACCAGGTGAAGCCCTCGCGGCCGACGCCGATGCCGTAGCGCAGGGCACGGCCATTGCCCTGCACCACATAAAGGAAGCGCTCGCCCGAATGGATCACCACGGTGCCGGGCGCCTCATGCGAGCGAAACAGCACCATCTGGCGGGCGTAAGGGCCATCGGTAATGCTGACCTCCTCGGTCGAGACGCGGCCCGGCTCGTCGCCGATGTCCATCGTCTCCTGCAGCGCCGCCGGCGGGCGCGGCTGCGCCCCCGCGACGCCCTGCAAGGCGAGGACGGGCGCCAGCGCGAGACCGGAGAGGAGCAGCCCATGCAAGGCTGTGCGAATGATCTGGTTCATCTGATCGCCTCCGTTCAGCCGCAGCGGCTGTAGATGAAGGTGCCGTAGCGGGCATGCGCATCGGGATCGACGAAGCGCATCACCAGCTCCTTCGGCTTCACCGAGAGCAATTCGCGGTCCTGCGGATCGCCGGCCGGCGCCTCGAAGCCGACATAAGTCTTGCCGCCGGCGCCTGCCTTCAGCCTGAGCTCATAGGGCTTGGGATCGTCGGCGACATGCATCATGACCCCGTCGCCGGGGCCTTGCGTGATGACGTAGGGCTGCTTGCATTGCGAGCGCGCCTCCGCCTCGGTGCGCTTGCGGTCCTTCTCGGTATGGAAAGATGCGATGCCCCAACGCCCGACCAGGGCGTCGCGCGAGACCCCGGCCGGGGCGGGCGCACGCGCCGCGCTGCCCGAGGAGGAGGACAACCCCTCGCCGCCGCCGCAGCCGGCCAGCAGGAACGGCAGCGCGATGCCGCATGCCACGGCGCCCGCGGATCGCCACCGCGTGGTTTGAGCACGTCCGAGTTCGATCGTCATCGTTCCTCCTTGCAACCTGATAGTCTTTGCAGCGCTGCCTTCCCGGCCCCGCCATGCGCGTCCGTTCCCGGCTGGCGGGATACCCTGGATCGTCGGGACGGCCGGCCATCGCCGCGCCGATCATCCCGCCTTTCCGAGAGCAGTACGGGCAGCGCATGAGAGCCGCAAAGGCCGCCGCGATCAACCCGCCCGCGGCCAGCGCCGCCTCCGTCGGCTTTCGGACGAGCGCGATGAGGAGGAATCTCTGGTCCTTGGCGGAGAGGTGCACCCCTGTCCCGAAGTGCGCTCAGGCCAGGACAGGCCGAGCGAGTTCATCCGCCGATCGGCAAGACACCGCCGGCCTCGCACGACAGGCCGGAGGACGAACAGCTCATGGGAGGTCAGGGGCAGCGCGCCTCGAACACGCGCCCGTCGCGATCACGGTAGAGGCAGTTGTTGGGCGTGGTCGCCCGGCCGATCACGGCACCGGTGATGCCACCGACCGCCGCCCCGATCGCCGCGCCGCGGCCGCCTCCCGCGATACCGCCGATGACGGCGCCCGTTCCGGCACCGATAACCCCTCCGCCAAGCGTCCGTTGATCGGCCGAATCGGGATTGCATCCCGCAAGCGCCAAGCCGATGGCGAAGACCGCAAGTTTCCAGCGCATCCCGGTTGCCTCCTCCCGAAGCGAGGGCTCTCAAGTCGCGCAGGAATCGCGCCCGACGACGATGAACCGCCATCGCGTCGCCTCCCGAGGCCGCGGCGAGCGTAGATCGCGGAACCAAAAATACATCCTCCAGAAATCCCAGAATCTGTACTCACAATCCCAAACACAGAAAATCCGGACACCTGGAACAAATCGCCTCGCGTGCGCAAGCATCGAAGTGCCCGGACGCCGCCCTTGTCGATGATCTCATGCAACGAATGCGATGCGAATTGCTCTCACTACGATAGCTCGCCTAGTATCACCTATCCGCGGCGAGCAGGGGGCGCCTCGATTATGGACAGACGATCATTTTTGTTTGCGATGCTCGCAGCCGGATCCGGGCTCGCGGCAGGCCTGGTGGCGGCGGACGCTTCCGCCGCGACGCCAGCGGTCGCTTCGTCCCTGGACGACGTCATCGCGGCGCTTCCCGATAGCGCGCAGGCGGATTGGTCCCAGCACCGCGGCCGGCACCGGCATGGTCCTCCGCCCCATCATCGCAGGCACCATCGCCGCAGGCGCAGGGTCTGCCGCACGTTTCGGGACGGCTTCGGCCGGCGCGTCACGCGCTGCCATTGGGTCTGGGTCTGAACCCGTCCGATCTCGACGAGGCTGGCGCCGCAAGGCGCCAGCCATCCGGCGCTCGCATCTCCGGCATCCGGGCGATGCTTTCCCAACAGCGCTAGTTCACGCGCCCGTCGCCCCTCGCAACTGAACGGCTGGACCCTTTTCGTCGCGCGAACGAGTGTCCGCTTCGCGTGAAAATACTTTATTGCATCGGAGCCGTCGCGATCGCGCAGATCCGGCTGTTCCGCCATGTCCAACCCTAACGATTCCAGACGCAACGATCCCGGAGAGCGCTTTGCCTTCCTCCCCTCCTGCCGACCTCCTTGCCGAACTCGAAGCCATGATCGGTGCGGAGCATGTCCTCACCGCCGCCGAGGCGATCGCGCCCTATTGCGAGGACTGGCGCGGCCGGCGGCACGGCATAGCCCGCGCGGTGGTGCGGCCCGCCAGCGTGGAAGAGGTCGCGAAGATCGTCGACTGGAGCCGGCGCCATCGCGTGCCGCTCGTCCCGCAGGGCGGCAATACCGGGCTGGTCTATGGCGGCATTCCCGATGAGAGCGGGCAGGCGGTCGTCGTGCAGCTCGGCCGCATGAACCGCGTGCGCGCGCTCGACACCGCCGACGCCGTCGCCATCGTCGAAGCCGGCGTCATCCTGCAGACCCTGCAGCAGCGCGCGGCGGAGGCGGGCCTGTTCTTCCCCGTCAGCCTCGCCGCCGAAGGCAGCTGCCAGATCGGCGGCACCATCGCCACCAATGCCGGCGGCACCGCCGTGCTGCGCTATGGCAACATGCGCGACCAGGTGCTCGGCCTGGAGGTCGTCCTGCCGGACGGGCAAATCTGGAACGGGCTGCGCACCTTGCGCAAGGACAATACCGGCTACGACCTCAAGCATCTCTTCATCGGCTCGGAAGGCACACTCGGCATCGTCACCGCCGCCGCGCTCAAGCTGCATGCGGCGCCACGCTCGCGCGCCACGGCGCTGGCGAGCGTGCGCGACTTCGCCGCCGCGGTGCGCCTGTTCCAGCTCGCTCGCGAGCACGCGGCCGATGTCCTCTCCGGCTGCGAGTGCTTCACCGAGGCCTGCCGCGCGCTGGTCGAAACCCACGCCCCCCATGTCGCCCAGCCCGCCCTGCGCGGCGGCGTCTATGTCCTGCTGCAGCTCGATGCGGCCTCGCCCGAGATCCCGCTCGACGCCATCCTCGAAGGCATCCTCGCCGCCGGCTTCGAACAGGACATCGTCGATGATGGCGTCATCGCCCAGTCCCTGGCGCAGGCGGAGCAGCTCTGGGGCCTGCGCGAGAACATCACCGAGGCGCAGAAGCGCGCCGGGCCGAGCTTCAGCCACGACGTCTCGACGCCGATCAGCGCGATCCCGGATTTCGTCGAACGCTGCCTTGCCGCCTTGCAGGCGCTCGACCCCGGCCTGCGGCCGGTGGTGTTCGGCCATATCGGCGACGGCAACCTGCACTTCAACATCCTGGCGCCGGCCGGGCTCGACCCAAATCAGCGCGGCGCTCTCCAAAAGAAAGTCGAGACCGCGCTCTACGATCTGGTTGCCGCCTACAAGGGCAGCATCAGCGCCGAGCACGGCCTCGGCGAAATGAAGCGCGACCTGATCGAGCACTACCGCCCGAGCCTCGATTCCACGCTGATGCGCGCCGTCAAACGGCAATTCGACCCGTCGAACCTGATGAACCCCGGCAAGGCGGTTCGGCTGCCCTGACGCCGCGACGAGTCCCGATAGCCTCTCGGCGCCGAGCGTGTAGGATCGCGCTCGGCGGGAGGGGAATGATGTTCCTGAGTGTTTTCGACGTCTTCAAGATCGGCATCGGCCCGTCATCGTCGCATACGATGGGGCCGATGACGGCCGCGGCGCATTTCCTCGACCTCCTGCGCCGGCATCCTTCGCACAAGGAGGCGGTTGCGGTCGGCGCCACGCTCCACGGCTCGCTCGCCTTCACCGGAAAGGGCCACGCCACCGATCGCGCCGTGGCGCTCGGGCTGCTCGGCTGGACGCCGGCCGAGCTCGATCCGGACGAGGCGGAACGCCAGCTGGATACGCTTGGGAAAACTCATCTCCTGCGGCTCGACGGGCTGCCGCCGCTCGCCTTCGACCCGGCCGTCGACATCGTCTTCGATTACGGGCCGCCCTTGCCCGGCCATGCCAATGGGCTCGTCTTCCACGCTCGTGATTCCGCGGGGATCGAGTTCCTGTCCCAGACCTATTATTCGATCGGCGGCGGCTTCGTGGTGACGGCGCAGGAGCGCGAGGCGCCGACGCTCGCCGCTACCGCTACCTCCTCCTGGCCCTATCCGTTCGCGAATGCGGCGACGATGCTGCGCATGGCGCGCGAGAGCGGGCTCTCGATCGCGCAGATGAAGCGCGCCAACGAAATCCATCTCCAGCCGCCGGAGGAGGTCGAGCGCGGCCTCGCCCGCCTCTGGTCGGTGATGAACGGCTGCATCGAGCGGGGCCTGAGCCAGGAGGGCGAGTTGCCGGGCGGGCTGCGCGTGCGCCGGCGGGCCGCCAAGATCCATCGGCAGCTCGTGGCCGAGCGGCAGAGCAATCGCGCCCAGCCCCATGCGACCTCGGACTGGCTCAGCGTCTATGCCATGGCCGTGAACGAGGAGAACGCCGCCGGCGGCCGGGTGGTGACCTCGCCGACCAATGGCGCCGCCGGCGTCGTGCCTGCGGTGCTGCGTTATTATCTCGATCACTGCATCGGGGCCGAGCCCGAGAGGATCGCCGATTTCCTGCTGACCGCCGCGGCGATCGGCGGGCTGATCAAGCACAATGCCTCGATCTCCGGCGCCGAGGCCGGCTGCCAGGGCGAGGTCGGCTCTGCCGCGGCGATGGCAGCGGCAGGCTTCTGCGCGGTGCTGGGCGGATCGCCCGAGCAGGTCGAGAACGCCGCGGAAATCGCCCTCGAACACCATCTCGGCATGACCTGCGACCCCGCGGCGGGCCTAGTCCAGGTGCCCTGCATCGAGCGCAACGGCATCGGCGCGATCAAGGCGGTCGCGGCGGCCTCGCTCGCCTTGCGCGGCGACGGCTCGCATTTCATGCCGCTCGACAATTGCATCGAGGCGATGCGCCAGACCGGCGAGGCCATGAACGAGCGCTTCAAGGAAACCAGCCTCGGCGGCCTGGCCGTCAACCTGCCGGAGTGCTGAGCGCGGCACTAGAAATATCAGATTGCACCTCTGATGCATCAGTTGTAAGCACCTATCCAGGGCCACACTGGCTTATGGAGCCGCGCGCATGCCTTCAGTCAGCCGTCGTGATCTCATGACCGCCGCGGCAGCCGCCGCCCTTGCTCCCGCATTCGTCTCGGCGGCCCGGGCCCAGAAGCTGCCCAAGGTCGAGTTCCTCTATTCACCCTTCGCCGATTACGCGCCGTTCTTCGTCGCCAAGGAGCTCGGCTTCTTCAGGGAATTCGGCGTCGAGGTGACGCTACAGCCGAAGGGCGGCACGGCCGAGACCATCCAGCTGCTCGCCTCCGGCAACACCGAGGCAGGCGCGGCGACCTGGGGCGCCGGCCTGTTCAACGCGCTCGACCGCGGCGCCACCGTCGCGATCATTGCGACCTCGGCCCGGATGCCGGCGACGGTTCCGTCGCCCTCGCCCTTCATGATCTCGCAGAAGGCCTGGGACGCTGGCATCCGCACGGTCGCCGGCCTCAAGGGCAAGCGCGTCGGCATTCCCGGGCCGAGCGGCTTCGGCATGTTCTCGGTCGCCAAGGCGCTGGAGAAGGGCGGGCTGAGGATCGAAGACGTCGAGCCGGTCTATCTGCCGCCACCGGCCACCGCCGCCGCCTTCGCCAATGGTGGTCTGGAAGCCGGCTGGAGCATCGAGCCCTTCGCCCAGCAGCTCGAGAAGCAGGGCCTCGGCCGCCGGCTGGTCGAGGACCACACCTTCGGCACCGAGCTCGGCCTGATCGCCTTCAACCAGGACTTCGTCGCCAGGAACGAGGATGCGGTAGTCCGCTTCATGGCGGGCTATCTCAAGGCCGCGCGCCTGCTCGACAAGGGTGGCTGGCAGGACGACAAGGTCCTCGACATCGTCGCCAAATACACCGGGACCGAGCGCGATGCCCTGCGCGGCATCCCCTATACCGTCCGCTCCGAAGACGGCGCCATCGACATGGCCTCGGTGCGCGAGCAGGAGGAGTTCTTCCGCAAGCGCGGCGCGCTCGAATACAAGGGCCCGGCCAAGATCGACGCTGTCTACCGCCTCGATCTCTTGAAGCGCGCCAACGAGCTCGTCGCGAGCAAGCCCTGATGGCGCCGGCGCTCAAGCTCGTGAGCCCTGCTCCCTCCGAGGCGGCCCGGCCTGCCATCGAGGTCGCCCATCTGACCAAGGCCTTCTACGACAGCGAGAGCGACCGGGTAACCGTCGCCGTCTCCGATGTCAGCTTTTCCGTGGCACCAGGCGAGTTCGTCTGCATCGTCGGGCCGAGCGGCTGCGGCAAGACCACGGTGCTGCGCATCCTCGCCGATCTCGAGCAGACGCTCAGCGGCACGATCAAGCTGCATAGTCGGACCCCGCCGGCCATGGTCTTCCAGGAAGCCTCCGTCCTGCCCTGGCTGACCGTCTCGGAGAACATCGCCTTTCCGCTCAGCCTCAAGGGCGTTTCCCGAGCCGAGCAGGACAAGCGGGTCGCCGAGCTGCTGGCGCTCACCGGCCTCACCGATTTCGCAGGGGCCCGGCCACACCAGCTCTCCGGCGGCATGAAGCAGCGCGTCTCGGTGGCGCGGGCTCTGGTCGACAACCGCGACATCCTCTTGATGGACGAGCCCTTCGGCGCGCTCGACGAGCAGACCCGCCTGACGCTGCAGCAAGAGCTGCTGCGCATCTGGGAGACGACCGGCAAGACCGTGGTCTTCATCACCCATAGCGTCGACGAGGCGCTGACGCTGGCCGACCGCGTGCTGGTGATGTCGCCGCGCCCCGGCACGCTGGTCGCCGACCTCAAAGTGCCGTTCGAGCGCCCGCGCGACGTCGTCGAGATGCGGCGCGACAAGCGCTTCTGGGATCTGACCTACGAGGTCTGGCATCTGCTGGCCTCCCCGGCGAGGGCATGAGATGAGCGCCATCCCTGCGACCTTGACGGAAGACGAGCTGCGCCGGCTGAAAGCGCCGGCCCGGCGCGAGCGCTGGTTCCGGCTCGCCTCCTATTTCAGCCCGCTGCTCCTGCTACTGCTCTGGGAAGCGTCCAGCCAGCTCAACCTGATCGACCGGCGCTTCTTCCCGGCACCGAGCGCGATCGCTGAGACCGCCTGGCGGATGGTGCTGAGCTTCGAGCTGTTCGACCATATCGGCGCGACTTTGCGGCGTGTCGGCATCGGCTACGCCATGGGTGCGGTACCGGGCATCGTCATGGGGCTGATCCTCGGCCTGTCGCGGCCGACTCGTCGTATCCTCGGGCCGATCTTCTCGGCGCTCTATCCCGTGCCGAAGATCGCCATCCTGCCACTGATCCTGCTGATCTTCGGCGTCGGCGACGCATCCAAGTTCGTGGTCATCGCCATCGGCGTCTTCTTCCTCATGCTCTACAACACCATGAGCGGGGTGATGCAGACGCCGCAGATCTACATGGACGTCGCCAAGAATGCCGGCGCGAGCCGCCTGCAGACCTTCCGGCGCATCGCCTTCCCCGCCGCCTTGCCGAGCATCTTCACCGGGCTGAAGCTCGCCGCCGGCTCCTCCTACATCATCATCGCCGCGGCCGAGTTCCTGGGTGCGCGCAGCGGCGTCGGCTTCTTCATCTGGGCGTCCTGGCAGACCTTCGCAGTCTCCAGGATGTTCGTCGGCATCGTCGTGATCTCGGCCATGGGCTACCTCACCATCCTCGCGCTGGAGGCGCTGGAGCGGCGCTTCGTGCCCTGGGCGAAGCACTGAGGGGCGCTGGATCATGAGCCTCGACGCCAGCCCGGCCGCCACCGCCCATACGCCCGTTTCGGAGCGCATCTATCACGCGCTCCGGCGCGAGATCATGCGCTGCGAGATCGCGCCGGGAACGACGCTCGACGCCGCCGCCATCGCCGATCGCTACGAGGTCTCGAAGACGCCGGTGCGCGACGCCATGCAGAAGCTCGCCGCCGACGGGCTGGTCGCGATCCTGCCGCGCAGCGGCTATCGCGTTGCCGCCATCACCTTCCAGGCGGTGCACGAGATCCTCGACCTGCGCGCCGCCATCGGACCGCATGCCGCCCGGCAAGCGGCGCGCTACGCCACCCCGACCGAGATCGCCGAACTGCGCGGGATCGTCGGGGAATACGCCGCGCCGCTCGATGTCGCCGCGATGCAGCAGGTGGCGCGGCGCTTCCATGTCGCCATCGCCCGCTGCGCCCGCAACAAGCGCGTCGTCGCTCTCTCCGAGAGCCTGTTCGACGAGCTCGAACGGCTCCTGCGCTTCGCCATCGATTTCACCGTCAAGGCCGGGCAGCACTCCGACGAGCACACCGCGCTGGTCGATGCGATCGAAGCCGGCGACGGCGAGCGCGCCGCCGCGATCGAGACCGCCCATATTCGGCATGCCCGGGAATTCCTGATCGAGCGCCTGATGACGCTGGGTTATCTCTCGGAAAGCGAGATCAGGATCGGCAGCGCGGCGCGGAGCACCGGCCCATGATCGCGGTCCCCGCAGCCGTGGCAAAACTGTCGGCCGCGCTCGGCGGCGGCGTAGCGGCGAGGCTCGCCGCCTCGGCGCTGGTCGAAGCCGATGCGCTCGGCCTGCCGCGCTTCGGCATCGCGATGCTCGACGAGTGGACCGCCGAGGCCGCGCCTTTTCCGGCGACGCGCGAACCACAGGCGATAAGCTGGTGCGACTGCTCCGCCTGCTTCGCGCCGCTCGCCATCGCCTCAGCCACGCTCGACCTTGAAGCCGCCGCCCGGCAATTCGGCCTTGCCGCCGTCTTCCTGCGCGGTGTCCGGGGCTTTGGCCGGCTCGCGCCCTTCGTCCGCCATCTCGCCGATGCCGGGCTCGTCGGCCTCGCAGGCGCCGAGGGCCCGCCCTTCGTCGCGCCGCATGGCGGCACCAAGGCCGTGATCGGCACCAATCCGCTCGCCATCGCCATGGGCCGGGGCGAGGAGCGCGTCGTCATCGACGTCGCCAGCAGCAGCGCCACCATGGCCGATATCCGCACCGCCCGCACGACGGGGCAGCCGTTGCCGGACGGAATCGCGTTCGACGCCGAGGGCAGGCCGACCAGCATCGCCGCCGAGGTCGCGGCGCTGCTGCCGCGCGGTGGCCAAATCGGCTCGCTGCTCGGCCTCGTGGTCGAGCTCTTGGCCGGGATCGCCGGCGGCGGCCGCGGCGATCCGAAAGGTCGCGGCGTGTTCCTTCTCGCCTTCGATCCCGCGGCGGCAGGAGAGCAAATCGACTGGCAGGCCAGGCTCGCCGGGCTGAAAAGCGACTGGACCGGCGGTGGCGGCCACTGGCCGCGCGGCGGCGGACTGCCGACCGAGGCGACGCTGGACACCGACTTCGCCCAGCGTCTCGATGCCTATCTCGACCGCATGACAGACCGGGGAAACCGGTGATGCAACGGACAAGCCCCTAGATGACGACGCCCTCTGCCTCCCGGCCGGTTCTCACGGTCACGCCTGCCGACGGCCAGATCGACGAGCCGCGCCAGATCATTGTCACCGGCCTCGCTCGCGACGAACTCGTCGCCATCTCCGCCCGGACGCTGCGCTCGCGCGAGGTCGTCTGGGACAGCCAGGCGACCTTCATGGCCGACGCCGACGGTGTGGTCGACCTCACGCGCGATGCGCCCGTCGGCGGCGACTATGCCGAGGTCGCGGCGATGGGCCTGCTCTGGGGCCAGCATCCGGACGGCGGCACCAGCCAGGAACTCTTCGCCGACGACGTCATGCAGCCCTTGTGGACCGCGCTGACCGCCGAGACGGCTGACGGCGCCCGCGCCGAGGCCGAGCTGCTCCAGCGCTTCGCCGCGCCGGGGGTGACTCGGCGCGAGGTCCGCGAAGAAGGCCTCGTCGGCACGGTGTTCACACCTGCCGGCTCGGGCCCGCACCCGGTCGTGGTCGTGCTCAACGGCTCGGGCGGCGGCATCAACGAGCCGCGCGGCGCGCTCTACGCCTCGCATGGCTATCAGGCCTTCGCGCTCGGCTATTTCAAGGCCCCCGGCCTTTCGCCCTTTATCACCGAAACCCCGCTCGAATATCTCGAGGCCGGCCTGCGCTGGGCCCACCGCGAACTCGAGCCGCAAAGCGGCTTCGTCGCGGTCAGCGGCCAGTCGCGCGGCGGCGAGCTCGCTTTGCTGCTCGGAGCGACGTTCCCCGATCTGGTCTCGGCCGTGATCGCCTATGTGCCCGGCGCCATGGTCCATGGCGCCCAGGGCGCCGGCGATCCGGCGCGCGGCGGCTGGCAGGGCGTGACCTGGACCAGGGACGGCGTGCCCCTGCCCCATCTCTGGCAGGACAATGCCGCCGTGCACTGGCATCCCTGGGCCGGCGACGCCCCGCCCAGCCGGCACCATTCGGTCTTCTTCGAGGGGCTGAAGGATCGTGCGCTGGCGGAGCGGGCGCGCATCCCGGTCGAGAGGATCGCCGGGCCGGTGCTGCTGGTCTCCGGCCGCGACGACCGCGCCTGGCCCTCCAGCCTCTACTCCCGCATGGTCGTCTCGACCCTGAGCCGGCACGGCCATCCGCATCTCGTGCGCCATCTCGACTTCGACGATGCCGGCCACGCCATCAACCTGCCTTTCGTGCCGACGACGCAGCTCAGCCGCGAGCACCCGGTCTCGAAGGTGCCCTACACCAGCGGCGGCACGCCGTCCGGCAATGCCAGGGCCGATGACGGCTCCTGGCGCGGCGTCCTCGCCTTCCTGGCCGAGGTCACCGGCCGCTAGGCCGGGGCGCTCGCAAGCAGACATTCCGAGCCTTCGAAGGACAACGACCATGCCGACGCGAGAACATCTGGAAGGCCAGTGGCGCGAATGGCGCCATGCCCATGTCGCCACCATGTTCCGCCCCTATGGCTGGACCGCGCTCGTCGCCCAGTACTGGCTTGAAGACAGCGACCGCGATGTCGCGTTCGAGCTGCTTCCCGGCCGCTGGTCGGTCGCGGACGGCCAAGTCATCTTTACACCGCCGGCTTCGGGGCCGACCCTGTCGGTGAACGGCGAATACCCGGCTGGCCCGGTCGAGATCATCCCCGGCCGCAACCAGACCTATGGCCACGGCAGGAGCGTGCCGGTTTATTTCGGCGTGAACGAGGTCGAGACCATCGTGCGCACCAAGCATGACGGCAGCCGGCTCTACGGCGTGCGCGTGCGCGATCCGCGCCAGGCGACACGCCTGGAGGATGCCGGCGTCACCGCCTTCGACTACGATCCGGCCTGGCGCATCCCCGGCGTCTACACCCCGGCGGAGCGCGTCGAGTTCGAGGCCGAGACCGTCGAGGCAGGCGTGCGCGAGACGACGCCGCGCATGGGCACCTTCACCTTCGAGGTCGACGGCAGGAGCTATACCGTCGTGCTCATCGGCAAGGACACGCCGACCGGCGTGCAGCCCGTCGCCCATGTCCGCGACAAGACCAGCGGCCCGATCACCTACGGCGCCGGCCGGGTCATCGAGCTGCAGTTCGCTGATGCGACGAACACCCGCATCGACTGGATCGACTTCAACTATGCGGTCGCCCTGCCGTGCGCCTTCACCAACTTCGTCACCTGCCCGCTGGTCCCGCCCGAAAACCATCTCGATTTCGAAGTGTTGGCCGGCGAGAAGCGCCCGGCGCAGAGCGTGGCGCGGACGATGACTTATCAGCCGCAGGCCAGCGTCGCCGGCTAGAACAGCTTTGAGCCAAGGCGCGTGCCTGAAACTGGCCCATCGCGATAGCGTCTAACTGGACGTTCTGTCAGGACCAGTCCTATGCGCAGGTTACGACTGGACCAGCCGTCCGCAGAGAGGATGACGCTCCGCCGTGGCAGTTTCGGGCTGCCGCGACGGGCGCCGACGGGGATTCGAACCTTGACTGCTGCAGATATCGACCAGCCCCCGGCCGACACATCGCTCTCCGCCGCCGATATCGAGCGCTTCGGCTCTGACCCGGTCGGCACGTTCCGCGCTAATCTCGCCGCGGTGGAGGAACGCATCGCTCGGGCCTGCGCGCGCGCCGGGCGGGACCGCGCCTCGGTGCGGCTGCTGCCGATCACCAAGACCGTGCCGGCGCAGGTCCTGCGCTGCGCCTTTGCGGCGGGGATCACCGCCTTCGGCGAAAACAAGATCCAGGAGGCGATGGGCAAGCGCGAGGCGCTGGCTGACCTTGCCATCGACTGGAGCATCGTCGGCCATCTCCAGAGCAACAAGGTCAAGTATCTCACCCGCTTCGCCGGGGAGTTCCATGCGCTCGACAGTCTGAAGCTCGCCGAATTGCTCGACCGGCGGCTGGAACGCGATGGCCGCAGCCTCGATGTCTATGTGCAGGTTAACACCTCAAACGAGGACAGCAAGTTCGGCCTGCATCCGGATGCGCTGCTGCCCTTCGTCGACCGACTGGGCGAATTCCCGCGGCTGAAGCCGCGCGGCCTGATGACGCTCGCTCTGTTCAGCTCCGACATGGCGCGGGTGCGCCCCTGCTTTGCCCTGCTGCGCCGCCTGCGTGACGAAGCCGCCGCGCGCCATCCCGGCCTGACCGGCCTGTCCATGGGCATGACCGGCGATTTCGAGGAGGCGATCGCGGAAGGGGCGACGGTGGTCCGGGTCGGCCAGGCGATCTTCGGCAAGCGTCCCACCCCGGACGGGCATTACTGGCCGGGCTTCGTGAAGCCCGGCTGAGCGCCAGCGAAACAGGGCTCTCACCGACGAGAGCGCTGGCGCCGGCGGCAATCATGACACTGGCAGCGAAAGCCGCGCAGAGCGCCACAAGACCGGAACATCAATGCTCCGCCCTTGGGGGTTTCGATGTTCACGCTGTCCCGCTCGGTCCTCTCCGGCCACGCCCAGACGCTCTTCACCGTTGCCGAAGCCAGCTTCGCCTCGATGATCGTCTTCGGCGCGGGCCTCGCCTTCGGCGCCACCATCGGTTTCTTTTGAGGCGGTCATGCCGACCGTCGCCACCTCGACCGCCCGTCCGCATTTCAAGATCGGACGCGACCGCGAGGGCCACTGGATCGCGGTCGAGACACATGGCCGCGGCGGCGGTTACTTCCGCAGCCGGGACGATGCCCTGCATTACGCCCGCGCCGAGGCCGGCGCCGGTTCCGTGACGGTCAGCGCTCGGCCGCTGGCGCTGCGCCTCTCCTGACCCTGCTCAACGATAGAGATCGACCCGCGTCAACGGCAGGCCGGACGGTCCCTTGCGCCGCTTCGACACCAGCGTCTGGTTGATCAGCGCCCCGCCGCGCTCGAAGGCGAGCGAACAGCCGGCGAGATAGATCAGCCACATCCGCGTCCGCTCCGGCCCGACTTCCGCTTCGGCCGCCGTCTTGTTCGCGTTCAGCCGCTCGAACCAGAGCTGCGTCGTGCGCTGATAATGCTCACGCCAGCCCTCGACGTCATGCACCTCGAAGCCGTAGCGCTCGAGATTGGCGATCGACATGCCCAAATGGTCGAGCTCGCCGCCCGGAAAGATGTAGCGCACCAGCGCCCGGTACTCGGCCGGCATCTTGTTGAAGGCCTTTTCGGTCTTCTTAGCGCGCCGCGAGATCGAGTGGTGTAGATAGAGCCCGCGCGGCTTGAGCAGCCGGTTCACCGCCTGGAAGTATGTCGGGTGGTTGCGGATGCCGACATGCTCGAACATGCCGATCGACGAGATCTTGTCGAACTGCCCCTCCATCTGGGTGAAATCCTTGAGATGGAGCGTGACCTTGTCCTGAAGCCCGAGCGCCTCGATCTTCTCCCGCGCCAGCTTGAGCTGCTCCTCGGCCAGCGTCACGCCATGCGCCTCGACGCCGTAATGCTGGGCCGCATAGCAGACCAGCGCCCCCCAGCCGCAGCCGATGTCGAGCAGCTTGTCGCCAGGCTTCAGGCGCAGCTTGCGGCAGATCATCTCGAGCTTGTCGGTCTGCGCCCTCTCGATATCGTCATGATCCTCGGTGAAGTAGGCGCAGGTGTAGACCATGCGCTCGTCGAGGAAGAGCTTATAGAAAGCGTTCGAGACGTCGTAATGGTGAGCGATATTGGCCTTGTTGGTCGCCGGCTTGCCGTCGCGGGCGATCTCGTCGCCCTTGATGTGCTGAACCGCCTGCGGGGCCTGCCCCGGCGCGAAGAGGAAGTGCCTGACCACATCGAAGGCCGCCGTCTTGGAGATACCGCGCGCCAGCCGGCCGACCTTGCCGTCGGGCCTTGCCGCGGCGAGATCGAAGATCGTGCCGTTCTCGATCGCGATGCGGTCGGAGACGTGCAGATGCAGCAGCGTGTCGAGCTTGGGCTTGCGCAGCAGCGCAGCGACGACGCCGGCATCGCGGATCGCGATCATCAGCCCGTCCACCGGCCAGTCGGCCGGTACGCGCGAACCGTCCCAGAGCGAGAAGCCGAGCTTGAGTCCGAGCTTCTGATACGCCTCGGTCAGGAGCCGCCGCAGCGCCTCGATCCTCTTGCCGTCGCTGCTCATGCCTTGCCCATTCCAACCATCATGCGAACCCCTCTTAGCGTGGTTTGCGGCGGATCGGAATCCGGGCCGTTGTGGCACAGACCGGGGCAGGCGCATCGCAGTTGGCGGCAATGGCTTCCACCGAGATACGCGCAAAACGTGTAAAGTGCCGACTAAGCAACCATTGTCCGTTTCTTAACCATACTCTGGTTTCATTCCAAAGTGGCCAAAGGGCGCCGCGCAACACGGTTGGGGAACCGCATCATGTCGTCAGGAGATCAGCTCGGCAGGCGGCTAGATTTCATGCAGCTCGACGGCGAGGCGCGTGGCCGCATCGCCGGGATGGAAAAGAGTATCCTCGGCGCCCTGCCCGGCGCCCTCGACGCCTTCTACGCCCAGGTCTCCGCCTTCCCCGAGACCAAGGCCTTCTTCAGCAATGCCGCCCATATGGAAGGCGCGAAGAACCGCCAGATCTCGCACTGGAACCGCATCGCCAAGGGCCTGTTCGACCAGGACTATGTCCGCGCCGTCACCACCGTCGGCCAGATCCACGCCAAGATCGGGCTGGAGCCGCGCTGGTATATCGGTGGCTATGCCCTGTTGCTTGAGAACCTGCTCGCCAAGGTGCTGGAGGAGCGCTGGCCGAAGAGCCGCTTCGGCGGCAAGCTCCCCGGCGCCGCCGAGCGCGGCGCCGAGATCGGCGCCATCGTCAAGGCCGCCCTGCTCGACATGGACTACGCCATCTCGGTCTATCTCGAAGCGTCCGAGGCGGCTCGCCTGAAGGTCGAAGCCGAAGCCCGCTCCGTCGAGGAGGCCAAGGCCAAGGAACGCGACAAGGCGATCGGTTATGTCGGCAACGGCATGGCGGCCCTTGCCCGCGGCGACCTGACCCATCGCATGGCCGACGACATGCCGGCCGAATACGCCAGCATCCGCGACCACTTCAACGACGCCATGATCAAGCTCGGCGAGATGGTCGCGAGCATCAAGACCAGCTCCTCCGCCATCGCCGCCTCCTCGCAGGAGATCAACAGCGGCGCCAATGACCTGTCCTCCCGCACCGAGCAGCAGGCCTCGGCCCTGCAGCAGACTGCGGCGACGACCGAGGAGCTCACCGCCTCGGTCAAGAGCTCGGCCCAGTCCTCGCGCCAGTCGGTGACGCTGGCCGACAATGCCTCGGCCGTGGCCCGCACCGGCGGCGAGATCGTCAAGGACGCGATCGAGGCGATGGCGCGCATCGAAGGCGCCTCCAAGAAAATCTCCGAGATCACCAGCGTGATCGACGGCATCGCTTTCCAGACCAATCTCCTGGCCTTGAACGCGGCTGTCGAGGCAGCCCGCGCCGGCGATGCCGGGCGAGGCTTTGCCGTCGTCGCCGCCGAGGTGCGCGCCCTCGCGCAACGTTCGGCCGAGGCCGCCAAGGACATCACTGCGCTGATCGGCTCCTCCGACACCGAGGTCGTCGAGGGCGTGCGCCTGGTCCGGCAAGCCGGCGAGACGCTGGAGAAGATCGTCGAGGCCTCGATGCAGGTCTCGGCCACCGTCAACGAGATCGCCGCCGCCGCCGGCGAGCAGGCCAATGGCATCGACGAGATGGCGC
Source organism: Allobosea sp. GW821-FHT03A12 (assembly GCF_058986765.1). Lineage (NCBI taxonomy): Bacteria > Pseudomonadati > Pseudomonadota > Alphaproteobacteria > Hyphomicrobiales > Alloboseaceae > Allobosea > Allobosea sp. GW821-FHT03A12. The sequence goes on along the minus strand of NZ_JBYSVZ010000001.1, from coordinate 30,846 downwards.
GCACCGTCAGCCATATGGACGAGATGACCCAGAGCAACGCCGCTTTGGCCGAGGAGAGCGCCGCGTCCGCTCGCGCTTTGCTCGATCAGATCGAACGCCTGAACCGCTTCGTCAGCACCTTCCGCACCGCGGAGGGGCAGGGGGCGGCGGTACCGGCGCGGCGAGCTCGGGCGGCATAACTCCAATCGTCATTGCGAGCGTAGCGAAGCAATCCAGGAGCGGCCGTGCCCTACGTCCTTCTGGATTGCTTCGTCGCTGCGCTCCTCGCAATGACGGTTTCGGCGCTCCACACTCGTCGCAAGACGCCCTAGAAGTCGCTGGCGATGCCCTTCACTTCCCAGTCGTCATAGCGCACCGGCTCCAGTCCGCCGCGACCGTCAACTTCCTTCTGCTGCTTGAGCTCAGCTGCCTTGGCGTCGATCGCTGCGCGGCGCGCTTCAGCCTCCGCGAGCGCACGTTGGGCGGCCGGCGACAGCTCCTTCGCAGGGACCGGCGGCGCGGCTTCATCCGTCTTCGTCTGCGACGTCATGATCGGCCATTCTCTTGCAGGATCGGCATCATCCCCACCACATAGAGCAGGATGCGAAAAAGTGGGAACCGGTTTTTCGCTGTGATCCTGCTCTAACTCTTTGATGAGAGACGGATTCAGATCTCGGATGGAACCGACTTGCAGTTCCATCCGAGATCATCCGGCTCTAGGGACGAAACCGCGTTCCGGCGAGCCTTTCCGTGCCGGGCAGCGACGCAAGAAGGGGTTCCTGCATGAACTATGTCCGTACCGGCATGCTGATGGCGGCGCTCACCGCGCTGTTCGGCGTGGTCGGCTATCTGCTCGCCGGCGCCGGCGGCATGCTGATCGCGCTCGGCATCGCGGTCGCGACCAATTTGTTCAGCTACTGGAACTCGGACAAGCTGGCGCTGTCCGCCTACAACGCCCAGCAGGTCGATGCTGCGACCGCGCCCGAGCTCTACGGCATGGTCCGCGACCTCGCCCAGCGTGCAAACATGCCGATGCCGCGCGTCTACATCATCCAGGAAGATCAGCCGAACGCCTTCGCCACCGGCCGTAATCCGCAGAACGCCGCCGTCGCTGCGACGACCGGCATCATCCGCACGCTGAGCTATGATGAGCTTGCCGGCGTGATGGCGCACGAGCTCGCCCACATCAAGAACCACGACACGCTGACCATGACGATCAGCGCCACCATGGCCGGCGCGATCTCGACGCTGGCCTCCTTCGGCATGTTCTTCGGCGGCTCGCGCGACAATCGCCCCAATGCCGTCGTCCAGATCGCGCTGATGATCCTCGCCCCGCTGGCGGCGAGCATCGTCCAGATGGCGATCTCGCGCTCACGCGAATACGAGGCCGACCGCATCGGCGGCGAGATCTGCGGCAATCCGGTGGCGCTCGCCGACGCTCTCGCCAAGATCGCCGGCGGCGTTTCCCACATCCCGAACGAGACGGCCGAGGCGAAGCCTGCTACGGCGCACATGTTCATCATCAACCCGCTCTCAGGCCGCGGCATGGATTCACTGTTCTCGACCCACCCCGACACCGGCAACCGCATCGCCGCACTGATGGAGCAGGCGCGCGCCATGGGCGTCGGCGCAAGCCGCGGCGGGTTCACGAGCGGCGCGAGCCAGAACCCGTTCGCCGGCGGGCGCGAGCCGGGGCCCTGGGGCTGAGATGGTGAAGGTACAGAGCCACGCCTATGGCGACGATGTCCCCGGCCTCGCTGCGCGCCGCCTTGCCGCAACGCTGATCGACGAGATCCTGCGCGCCGGCACGGCGCTCGACGAGACCTTCGAACGGATGGCGCAGACGGCAGGGCTGGAGCCGGCCGATGCCGGGCTGGCGCGCGCGATCGCGACCGTCGCCTTCCGCCGCCTCGGCACGATCCGCGCGGTGATCGACGCCCGGCTGGAGCGCGGCAGCCCGCGCAAGTCCGGCCCGTTCGAGCCGATCATGGTCGCCGCAGCCGCGCAGCTGCTCTTTCTGGACGTGCCCGATCACGCCGCCGTCGACCTCGCCATCCGCCAATTGCACGAAGATGCTCGTTCCTCGCGCTACGCCTCGCTCGGCAATGCCGTGCTGCGCCGGCTGGCGCGCGAGCGCGAGGCGATCCTGGCCGATCTCGATCCGCTGACCGATACGCCCGACTGGCTGCGCGAAAGCTGGATCGAGACCTATGGCGCCGATGTCGCCAAGGCGATCGCCGCCGCGCATGCCGAGGAACCGCCGCTCGACCTGACCGTCAAATCCGATCCGGCCGGCTGGGCCGGCAAGCTCGACGGCATCGTCCTGCCGACCGGCTCGGTGCGCCTGCGCGGGCGCGAGGCGGTCACCGGCCTGCCGGGCTTCACCGAGGGTGAATGGTGGGTGCAGGACGCCGCCGCCGCCCTTCCCGCCCAGTTACTCAATGTCCAACCAGGCGAGCGCGTCGCCGATCTCTGCGCCGCGCCCGGCGGCAAGACCGTCCAGCTCGCACAGGCGGGCGCCGAGATCGTCGCGGTCGACCGCTCCGGCCCGCGCCTGCGCCGGCTCAAGACCAATCTCGAACGGCTCGGGCTGAGCGCCGAGGTCGTCACCGCCGATGTCACGGCCTTCGAGGCCGAGCCCTTCGACGCCGTGCTGCTCGACGCGCCCTGCAGCGCCACCGGCACGATCCGCCGCCATCCCGACGTCGCCTGGACCAAACGACCCGAGGATGTCGACAAGCTCGCCGCCTTGCAGGCGCGCCTCCTCGACCAGGCGGCGCGGCTCACCAAGCAAGGCGGGCGTCTGATCTACTGCACCTGCTCGTTGGAGCGTGCGGAAGGCGAGGCGCAGATCGAGGCCTTCCTGGCCCGAAACGACGGCTTCGCTCGCGATCCGATCAAGCCCGAGGAGATCGGCGGCCAGGCTGAGGCGCTGACGGCTGAGGGCGAATTGCGCACGCTACCGCACCAGCTCGCCGGCGAGACGCCCCGTCTCTCAGGATGGGCGGGATTTTACGCTTGTCGCCTGATAAGATCATGACTCGATCGGGGATTCGCCTTCGCAGGGAGGCGGTGGGACGGCGAGGCAGCAGACTTCATTGAACGGCTGGTCGGAGCGCGGAGGCCTTGCACGGGCAGCCATCGGCAGGGCGGCGCGACGCACGCGCGGCCAGGTTGCCGGTGCCAAACGTGCGCTCTGGCCCTTCGGCCGCCTGCGCGCCAGCCGGTTGCTCTTCGCTCCTCACGACCTGCGCACCGCCGACCCGATCACGGCAAGCGATATCTACGCCGGCTATTTCGCCCTCTCCGGCCGCACCGTGAACTGCCATGGCGAATCGCCCTTCCTGGTCGCGCCGCCGAGCGAGGCCTGGGCCGAGGCGCTGCACGGCTTCGTCTGGCTGCGTCACCTGCGGGCCGCCGACACCGCGATCGCCCGCGCCAATGCCCGCGCCCTCGTTGACGAGTTCATCGCCCGCCGGCATGACCGCGACGAGATCGCCCGCCGCCCGGCCGTGATCGCCCGCCGGCTGATGTCGTTCCTGTCGCATTCGCCGCTCCTGCTCGAAGGCGCCGACCATGCCTTCTACGAGCGCTTCATCCGCCATGTCGCGCAGACGACCGAGCGGCTGCAGCTCGCGCTCGCCGGCGCCGTCGAAGGTGCGGCGCGGCTGCAATGCCTGATCGCGATCTGTTTCGCCGCCATCTGCCTCGACGGCCAGGAGCGGCGCCTGCGCCGCTACGAGATCGCACTTTCCGACGAGCTGGAGCAGCAAATCCTGCCGGATGGCGGCCATCTCAGTCGCAATCCCCGCATCCTCATCGATCTCCTGCTCGATCTCCTGCCGCTGCGCGAGACCTTCACCGCACGCGGGCTGGAGCCGCCCCGGGCGGTCATCATGGCGATCGACCGGATGATGCCGCATCTCAAGCTGTTCCGGCACGGCGACGGCGCGCTCGCTCTGTTCAACGGCATGAACGCGACGCCGCCCGACCTGATGGCCACGCTCGCCGCCTATGACGACGTCCGCGCCCGGCCGATCGAGCATGCCGCCTATTCCGGCTACGACCGGCTCAGCGCCGGCACCAGCATCGTCGTGGTCGAGGCCGGGCCGCCGCCGCGCGGCGCCAACTCGATCGAGGCTCATGCCGGCTGCCTCTCCTTCGAATTGTCGACCGGCTCGCAGCGCATCGTGGTGAATTGCGGCGCCAGCCGCTTCGGCACGCCCGAGCTCAAGCTCGCCGCCCGCGCCACCGCCGCCCATTCGACGGTGACCCTGGACGACCGCTCCAGCGCCATCTTCGGCCTGGTACTCGGCGAGCGGCGGATCACCGCCGGCCCGGCCGATGTCCGCGTCGCCCGTCAGGACGGTGAGGACGGGCATGAATGGGTCGCCAGCCATGACGGCTACCGACGCGCCTTCGGCACCGTCCATACCCGCCGCCTGCTGCTCTCCCGCAACGGCAGCGAGCTCGTCGGCGAGGATGCGCTGAGCCCGCCCGCAGCGCTGGCGAGCTTGCCGGCTGCCGCGCGCTTCCATTTGCATCCCAACGTCAAGCCGAGCCTGATCCGCGACGGCGAAGGCGCGCTGCTGGCGCTGCCCTCGGGCGAGATCTGGGCTTTCGAGGCTTCCGGCCTCAGGGTCGCGCTGGAAGAGAGCATCTTCTTCGCCGCCGCCGATGGCCGCCACAAGACGGCGCAGCTCGTCGTCGAGTTCGACGCCGTGGCGACGCCGCAGCTCATCTGGCGCTTCGCCCGCCTCGGCACGCCGGCACAACGCAAGACCAGGGCCGAAGAGGCCCGGCAGGAGCAGGCCGAAGCCGAGCCCGATCTGCCGCTCTGACCTCTCCGCAGGGCAAGGCTGCGGAGTCTTGTGCTTTGCAGCAAAGCCCGGGCGTGATAGGGCGCGCGCGAGCATTTCCGCGGCCGCGCCGCTATTAACCCGGACCTCATCCTCTCATGCCGAACGAACTCCGCCGCGTCGAACGCGCGCTGCTTTCCGTTTCCGACAAGACCGGGCTGATCGACTTCGCCCGCGCCCTCTCCCGCATGGGCATCGCCCTGGTCTCGACCGGCGGCACCGCCAAGGCGATCGCCGAGGCCGGCCTTGCCGTCACCGACGTCTCCGACCTGACCGGTTTCCCCGAGATGATGGACGGCCGCGTCAAGACGCTGCATCCCAAGGTGCATGGCGGCCTGCTCGCCATCCGCTCGCACCCCGAGCACCAGGCCTCGATGCTCGGCCACGGCATCGCGCCGATCGACCTGCTCGTCGTCAACCTCTACCCGTTCGAGGAGACGGTCGCCGCCGGCAAGCCCTATGACGACTGCATCGAGAACATCGATATCGGCGGACCCGCGATGATCCGCGCCGCCGCCAAGAACCACAACGATGTCGCCGTCGTGGTCGAGGCCGCCGACTATGCCGCCGTGCTGGCCGATCTCGAGACGCACAAGGGCGCGACCACGCTGACTTTGCGCCGCAAGCTGGCCCAGAAGGCCTATTCGCGCACCGCCGCCTATGACGCCGCGATCTCGAACTGGTTTGCGAACGAGCTCGGCGATACCTCGCCGGCCTTCCGCGCGCTCGGCGGCAACCTTGCTGAGACCATGCGCTATGGCGAGAACCCGCATCAATGGGCCGCCTTCTACCGCACGCCGGAGCAGCGCCCGGGCGTCGCCACCGCGCGCCAGGTCCAGGGCAAGCAGCTCTCCTACAACAACATCAACGACACCGACGCCGCCTTCGAATGCGTCGCCGAATTCGATCCCGCTTGCACCGCCGCCTGCGTCATCGTCAAGCATGCCAATCCCTGCGGCGTCGCCGAGGGCGCTTCGCTGCTCGAGGCCTATGAACGGGCCCTCGCCTGCGACCCGGTCTCGGCCTTCGGCGGCATCGTCGCGCTGAACCGCAAGCTCGATGCGGAAGCGGCCAGGAAGATCGTCGAGATCTTCACCGAGGTGATCATCGCTCCCGACGCCGACGAGGAGGCGATCGCGCTCGTTGCCGCCAAGAAGAATCTGCGCCTGCTGCTGACTGGCGGCCTGCCGGATGTGCGCAAGGCCGGCCTGTCGCTGCGCACCGTCGCCGGCGGCTTCCTGGCCCAGGCGCGCGACAACGCCGTGGTCGACGACATGGAGCTCAAGGTCGTGACCAAGCGCCAGCCGAGCGAGGCCGAGCTCGCCGATCTGCGCTTCGCCTTCCGCGTCGCCAAGCACGTCAAGTCGAACGCGATCGTCTATGCCAAGGGCCTCGCCACAGTCGGTGTCGGCGCCGGCCAGATGAGCCGCGTCGATTCCTCGCGCATCGCCGCCTGGAAGGCTGGCGAAGCCGCCAAGGCGGCCGGCGCAGCGGAGAGCCTGGCCAAGGGCGCGGTCGTCGCTTCCGACGCCTTCTTCCCCTTCGCCGACGGCCTGCTTGCCGCGGCCGAGGCCGGCGCCACCGCGGTGATCCAGCCCGGCGGCTCGATGCGCGACGACGAGGTGATCAAGGCCGCCGACGAGGCCGGCCTCGCCATGGTCTTCACCGGCCATCGCCATTTCCGGCACTGAGGCGAAGGAGAAGCCGGCATGCACACCGTCAAGGTCATCGCCGCCGGCTTCGCCCTGCTCGGCATCCTGCTTCTGATCGCGCCACGGCTGAACACAGGCGGACGACACCCGATCGTCTTCGCGATGAAGCTGTTCATCCCGCTCTGGTTCGCCGTCTCGGTGATCAATCTGATCATCGGCATCACCCGGGCCGGCTACAGCTTCCTGCAGGAGGCCCCGATCCTGCTCGTCGTTTTCGGCGTGCCGGCGCTGGTGGCATCCCTGATCTGGTGGCGCTTTGGAAGGAAAGTGTCGTGAGCCTTGAATCCGTCCGCGCTTTCTTCGCCGAGCATGCTCCCGAGATCGCCATCCTCGAAACCGACGGCAGCAGCGCCACGGTGACGCTGGCGGCGCAAGCGTTCGGCGTCGAGCCGGCGCGCATCGCCAAGACCCTGTCCTTCCGCCTCGGCGAGCGCGTCGTCCTGCTGGTGACGCGCGGCGATGCCCGCCTCGACAACAAGAAGACCAAGGCCGCCTTCGGTGCCAAGCCGCGCATGCTCGATCTCGACGAAGTCGTCGCCCTCACCGGCCACCCGGTCGGCGGTGTCTGCCCGTTCGGGCTCCCGACCCCGCTGCCGGTCTATTGCGACGTCTCACTGAAGGTCTTCGACGAAGTCGTGCCCGCGGCCGGCTCGACACAGACGGCGGTGCGCATCAGCCCGGAGCGGATGGCTGCGCTCACCGGCGCAGAATGGGTCGATGTCTGCCAAGAGCCCGCGGCCCGGGAGGCCGCGCAGTGAGCCTCAGCCGCCGACGCGCTCGATCAGCGCCATCGCCGCGGCGGGATTGCGGACCTTGTCGCCGCTGATGACATAGAGGAAGACGTCGCGCGGCGTCTTCTCCGCAGCCGGCGCGACCAGCTCCAGATCATCCGGCGAACCACCTTTCGCCCATGCCTGGGCACGGCCGGCCCAGGCGTCGAGCTGCTTGCCGGGATAGCCCTGCGCCTCCGCCTCCTTGGTGCCCATGATCCGCGCGTAGACGAAGGGCGCGGTAATGTCGGCGATCTGCGGGAAGTCGGAATCGCCCGAGGTGATCGCCGCGACGCCGTATTCGCGCAGCAGCGCGACGAAGTCCGGCGAACGGAAACTCGGATGGCGGACCTCGACGGCATGCCGCAGCCTGACGCCGTCGACATCCTTGGGCAGAAGCTTGAGGAAGGCCTCGAAATCGGCGGGATCGAAGGCTTTGGTCGCCATGAACTGCCAGTTGATCGGGCCGAGCTTCTCCTTGAGCTCGCTGAGGCCGGAGGTCACGAACTTCTCGACCGAGGGACCGGCTTCAGCCAGCACGCGGCGATTGGTGCAGAAGCGCGAGCCCTTCAGCGCGAAGACGAATCCGTCAGGCGTCTCCGCCCGCCATCTGGCGAAGCTCTCCGGCTTCTGCGAGCCGTAATAGGTGCCGTTGATCTCGATCGAGGTCAGCTTGCTCGACGCATATTCGAGCTCGCGCTTCTGCGAGAGCTTGTCGGGATAGAAGGTGCCGCGCCAGGGTTCGAACACCCAGCCGCCGATGCCGATATGGATCTGTCCGGCTGTGGTCGTCATGGGCTGATCTCCGAGCGGTCGCATCGAGCCTAGCATAGGCAACGCCGCTGCTATGGTTTGTCAGGAACTCCGCCCTGTGCATTGCACCGAGCAGGACGGGTTGAACTGCGCGAGGTCGCCCACCGTGGGTCGTTGAACGGCAAGGAAATTATTTGATTTGATCGACCGGCACGCAGCCAAGCCCGTTCATACTGGTTCTTCCTTCGCCTTGCCGTTCGTGCGTTCGCGCATCCACTGGAAGACGACGTAGAGCATCGGGACCAGGAAGATGCCGAAGAGCGAGGCGAAGAGCATGCCGCCGAAGACCGGCGTGCCGACCGCGCGGCGGCTGAGCGCACCGGCACCGGCGGCGATGACGAGGGGCAGCAGCCCGAGGATGAAGGCGAAACTCGTCATCATCACCGGGCGGAAACGCAGTCTTGCGCCGGAAATGGCGGATTCCTGGATCGACTCGCCCTTGGCGCGCTGCTCGAGGGCGAACTCGACGATCAGGATGCCGTTCTTGGCCGCGAGCGCGATCAGGACCACCAGGCCGATCTGCGCGTAGACGCCGAGACTGACGCCGCTGATCGCGATCGCGGCGACGGCCCCCATGATCGCGACCGTGACCGAGAGCAGGACCGCGACCGGCACATTCCAGCTCTCGTAGAGCGCGACGAGGAAAAGATAGGCGAAGAGCACGGCGAGCGCGAGCACGATCGCGGTCCCGCCGCTCGCCGCCTTCTCCTGCAAGGCGGTGCCGGTCCACTCGAAGCCGTAGCCGGGCGGCAGCGTCGTGGCGGAAATGCGCTCCATCGCGGTCAAGGCTTCGCCCGAGCTGACGCCCGGCTTCTGCGAGCCGTTGATGATCACTGCGCGATAGCCGTTATAGCGCGTCAGGGCCTGCGGACCGGTGACGAGCCGCACTTGCGCGACCGCGTTGATCGGCACCATCGTGCCGGCGCTGTTGCGCACATAGATCTTGCCGATGTCGGTGACGGCACGGCGGAAAGGCGTCTCGGCCTGGATATTGACCTGCCAGGTCCGCCCGAAAATGTTGAAGTCGTTGACGTAATAGCCGCCCAGCGTGGCCTGCAGGGCGTTGAAGACGTCGGAAATCCTGATGCCGAGCACCTGCGCCTTGTCACGATCGATGTCGAGATAGATCTGCGGCGTATCGGCGGCGAAGGTGCTGAACACCGCCGCGAGCTCGGGCTGCTGGTTGGCGGCGACGAGCAAGGCGCGCATCGTCGCGGCGATATCGGTCGGCGACTGGCCTTGCAGCGCCTCGAGCACATATTGGAAGCCGCCGGTGCTGCCGAGGCCGATGATGGGCGGCAGGTTGAAGGGGAAGACGGTCGCCTGCTGCACGGCGGCGAGCCGCGGCTGCAGGGTGCGGATGATGGCTCCGGCGCTCTGGGCCGGATCCGTGCGCTCCTCGAACGGCTTCAGCCGCACGACGAAGAAAGCCTGGTTCGACGAGGCCAGGCCGTCGATGAAGTTGAAGCCGACGACCGAAAGCACGCCTTCGACCCCGGCGATCGGCCGCACGATGCTCTCGACCTGTTCGACCACGGCCGCCGTCCGGTTCACCGAGGCGCCCTCGGGCAGGCGCATGGCGATGAAGAAGGCGCCCTGATCCTCCTCCGGCAGGAAGCTCTGCGGGGTGGTGACGAACAGCCAGCCGGTCGTGGCCACGATGCCTGCCAGCAGCAGGACGACGACGACCGCCACCCTGACGAGGCGCCTGACGATCGAGGCGTAGCCGTCGCGGACCTTGTCGATGCCGCTCATCACGTAGCGCATCGGGCCGCCGCTGCCATGGCTGCGCGTGATCAGGATCGAGCAGAGCGCCGGGCTCAGCGTCAGGGCGTTGACCGCCGAGATCAGCATCGCGACCGAGACGGCGACGGCGAACTGCCGGAAGAGCTGGCCGCTGATGCCTGGGATGAAGGCGACCGGCACGAACACGGCGAGCAGCACGAAGGTGATGGCGATGATCGGGCCGGTGATCTCGGCCATCGCCTTCTTCGTCGCCTCGGCGATGGTGAGCTGCGGCTCCTCCTCGACGACGCGCTCGACATTCTCGATGACCACGATGGCATCGTCCACGACAATGCCGATGGCGAGCACCAGAGCGAGCAGCGACACCGTATTGGCGGTGTAGCCGATCATCAGCATCACCGCGAAGGTGCCGACGATCGAGACCGGCACCGCGATCAGCGGGATGATCGTCGTCCGAAGCTTGCCGAGGAAGAGAAAGACGACGATGCCGACCAGAACGAAAGCTTCCAGCAGCGTCTTGATGACCTCGTCGATCGTCGCGCTCACGAAGACGGTGGTGTCGAAGAAGACGCTGTAGGCGAGATCGTCCGGGAAACGCTTGGACAGAGTCTCCATGGTCGCCCGCACCTTCTTGGCGACGTCGATGGCGTTCGCGCCAGGCGATTGGTAGATGCCCATCGCCGCGCCCGGCGCGCCATTGAAGCGGCTGTAGCGGTCGGCCGTGCGGGCGCCCAGCTCGACCCGCGCGACATCCCTGACGCGGACGACCGACCCGCCGGGATTGGTCCGCAGGACGATGTTGCCGAACTCCTCGGGCTTTGTCAGGCGGCCCTGGGTCTTGACGGTGAGCTGGTATTGCTGGTCGCTGCTGACGGGCGCAGCGCCGATGCGGCCGAGCGCCGCCTGCACGTTCTGACCCTGCACCGCGTTGATGATGTCGTTCGGCGTCAGGTTCAGCGCGGTCAGCTTCGTCGGATCGATCCAGACCCTGAGCGAATAGTCGAGCGGTCCGAACAGGCTGACCTGACCGACGCCGGGGATGCGGGCGAGCGCGTCGACGATGTTGATGGTGGCGTAATTGCTCAGATAGAGCGAATCGAAGCTGTGCTTGGGCGAATGGACCGTGACCACCTGCAGCAGGGCTGCCGATTTCTTGCGTATCGTCAAACCCTGGCGCGACACCTCGGACGGCAATTGCGGCGTGGCGAGCGAGGCACGGTTCTGGACGTTAACGGTGTTGATGTCCGGGTTGGTGCCGAGCGCGAAGGTGATGTTGAGCGAATAGCTGCCGTCGGCGCCGCTGGTCGACTGGTAGTAGAGCGCGTTGTCGACACCGTTGATCTGCTGCTCGATCGGCTGCGCGACAGTGGTCTCGACCACCTCCGCATCTGCGCCCGGATAGCTCGCCGTCAGCGAGACCTGTGGTGGGACGATATCGGGAAACTGCGCCACCGGGATCGAGAAAATGGCGAGAATGCCCGCCAGCGTGATCACGATCGAGATGACGAAGGCAAGCCGCGGCCGGTCGACGAAGACAGACGAGATCACGTCCTGCTCCCGCTGGCCGGAGCGATCGGCGTGGGATTGACGGTCAGCCCCGGGCGCACCTTGAGGATGCCGTCGACGATGACGTTCTCGCCTTCGGCGAGCCCGGATTCGACGACGATATCGGCATCCTGCTGCGGCCCCAGCTTGATCCGTCGCTGCTGGACCTTGTTGTCCTTGTCGACGATCAGGACGTAGCTGCCGGCCTGATCGACCTGGACCGCGGCTTGCGGCACGACGACGCGTGCCTGCGCGCTGCGCTCGCGCACCTCGACCGAGACGAACTCGCCGTCGATGAGCCGGCGCTCGGGATTGGGCAAGGTCGCGCGCATGGTCACCGTATCGGTGGTCTGGTCGACCTGGGGATCGGTATAGTTCCAGACGCCGGGGTGGTCGTATTCCTTGCCGGACGGCAAGCGCACGACGATCGCGATCTTCGACTGGCCGCCATCCTCCTGCTTGCGCTGCTCCCGGATGTCTTCAAGCTGACGCACGCTGACCTGGAACAGGACATACATCGGGTCCTGGCTGACGATAGTGGCGAGCGTGCCGCTACTGGGGCCGACGAGGTTGCCCTGCGTATAGGCCGTGCGGCCGATGCGGCCGGCGATCGGCGAGATGAGATCGGTATAGCCGAGATTTTCCTTGGCCTGGGTCAGGGCAGCCTGGCTCTGCAGCACCTGGGCATGGGCGATATCGAGATTGGCGCGATTGGTGTCGAGCGTCGCCTGGGACACGGCCTGGGTCTTCACCAGGTCCAGCGAGCGGTTGTAGGTGAGCTGCGCGTTGAGCTCGGCCGCCTTGGCGGAGGCCACATTGGCTTCGGCCTGAGCGAGCGCCGCCTGGTACTGCACCTTCTCGATCTGGTAGAGCCGGTCCCCGGCTTTGACGTCCTGCCCTTCGGTGAACTCCACCTTGTCGAGGAAGCCCTGGACGCGGGCTATCAGCGCCACGCTTTCCGGGGCCTTGATCCGGCCGACGAAGGAATAGGTCCAGCTCACGCCTTTCTTGCTGGCGGGAGCCACGCTCACCGCGGGTGGCGGCGGAGCCTGGGGCGCAGCGGCCTGCCGCTCATTGCAGGCGCCGAGCGATAACGCCAAGCCGACGACCGATGCCAGAACCTGCCATCTCATGTGCCGAGCCCTCGCGACCAGACGGGCCGATCGTCAGGGCAGCATCGTGGCAAATTTCCCGTCGGTTGAACAAGAGGAGCAGCAGCCGGTTAGTCGATCACGATAAGATGAGGTGAGCGCCGGCATGAGCGCTGCGAATGGCTCCTCGTACAGTGTCGCTTGCTGCGCCGCACCGCGTCGGCCTCCAGATCGTCAAGGGAGATGGCTCCGGTGACGCCGGGACAGCTCTTTCGCGCGACCATCCCCGCCGGGACTACGACAGGCCGCACATCCCTGGGAACTGATGTGAATGCTCTGACTTCAACCTCAGGTTGCTCAGATTTCCTCACGCGACCTGCAATTCGTTGTTCGGCTCATTTTGGAAACGCTCCCTTCAAGCCGTCAGCGGTTCCGGGGGGAGCATGCCGAGGGCGAGGAAAGGGCCTTCCAATGAATGCGCGATGGCCTTCTTGAAGGCCTGCCGCAAAGCGCTGAGGTTGACACAGATTCGCCTTGCTGGCTCTACCAGCGTCAGCCAGCAGCAAATTTCCAAATATGAGACGGGAAAGGACCTGATTCCTCTTTGGTTCGTGAGAGCGATTGAAGTGCTTTGGGGAACGAGTTTTGAGAGCTTCGAGCGATCAACCAGCGCACCTGTCTCCCCGGAGCGCAGCTTGGCGATGCCCCCGCAAGCTACTTACATAGCAGACATGGCAGAGGCCTCGCCCGAGATCGCGAGAGGTTCCAACGACCAGCAGACTGAAGCGGTGATACTTGACCTCAGATCGATTGAAGATCCAGCAGATCGGCAAAGAATCCGCGATCTCTACCTGACGCTGCTTCACAAGGGAGGCCGCGTGTAGGGCATGTTCGGCCATATTTGAATCCACCGTGAAGTGATGAGGGGTCATCAGGCCGCTTCAACTTGACCGTTGATGAAGCGGGCGATGGCACGAGCATTGAGCGATGATCTGCGTGGACGCGTTTTGAAGGCTTCGGACGAGGGGCTATCGGCCCGGCAGGGAGCGGTCCGTTTCGGTGTCGGGATCGTGACGGCGATCCGATGGATCGCACGGGCCCAGTTCGGTGAGACAACGGCGCGGGTGAGAAGCCGGCAGCGCGCTTTCGCGCCTCGATGCGCATGAAGTCTTCATTGCGGGGCTGATCGAGGAGCGGCGGAACACCACACTGAACGCAATGATGCCACGCTTGTCGGACGAGCGGTCGGCCGATGGTATTTCGATCAGTCAGTTGTGCCGCTGTTGACATGAGGCAGGATGATAGGCGCAGCCGCAAGGCACAGCTATTGACTGCACCAAATCTTATCATGCACGCTACAAGTGTGGAGCTGAGGACTCCGGATGGATCGTAGCTGGATAGAGCAGGTCAACCGTATAGTCGGGCGCCGGATGCGGCGTTGCCGGCTCGCGTTTGGGCTTGGCCGGGGCGAGATGGCACGCGCGCTCGGATTGAGTGCGGAGCAGTACGCTCTCTATGAAAGCGGCTCACAACGCCAGAGCTCCGAAACGCTGAAGCGGTTCGCCAGTATCTTGGGCTTGCGGCAAGGAACGCTCACGACCGGGATGGGGCAGCCGATAGAGGCGGCTGGCTTCAAGGATGCCGAGCAGGAGCGGTACAGGACGGGGCCAGCAGCGGCGCTGCGGGCCCGCATCGTGCAAGCCGCCGATGACATTGACGATCCGGAGAAGCTGGTCTTCGTCGCGCAGTTGGCAGAGTTTTTAGGCAAGCGCTGACCGTGCGCCTTGAACGCGAAAACCCCGCCGCGGATGCGACGGGGTTTTTCTCTGGATATTGGTTGCGGGGGCCTGAAACCACCGAGGGCATTTGCGAAAAGGTTCCGCTACTAGCCCTTAACGGGCTTTCGGAATGTCCGCTCTCGGGCGATCTGGTTCGCGAACCCTACCGAGTCGCCGGCGAGCTCGATGCGCTTATCCCCTTCGCGGCCGTGGCTCATGGTCGTCAGCGACAACGGCACCGAACTGACCCTACTTGCGACATGCAAAAGCAGGAAGAGCAATGCAGCGGGGGCTGCATCGCATCGGGCCGACAACCTCCTTCCGCAGCCCGTGTTGCCAGACCGGAACTTTTTAGTTCCGAGCGGACGGGGAACCGGAAGCAGGCCAACTGATACGCCTGTACGTCGAGCAAGGTGCAGTGAGCCCCGGGCATCTCGTTGACATGCCCGGTGTCCTGCAACTAGCATCTGCCTAACTACCGTTTCAGACGCAGCAATGAAGCTGCGGAAACATAACAGGCGATGCTGCCTCCATCGATCGGACTCCGTCCGGTCGTGGGGGCATTTTTGTTTGGCGGAAGAACGGCCGGAGGGGGCTGTCTAGGGGATTACTCAGGGCGAGCGCAAAAAACGAGATGCCGCCCGACGCGTTGAGGGACGCGGGAGGAGAAAAGAATCGATGGGAAAAGCGATTCGTTGCGCAGAGCGGACCTCCGCTCCGTGGCGTGTGGGCGTGTTGTTTTCGCGGACCGGCTTCATGTCGGTCATCGAAGAGACGCAGCTGCGCGGAACTTTGATCGCGATCGACGAGATCAACGATCGCGGTGGTATTCACGGCCGGCCGATCGAGCCGGTTATCTACGATCCTGGCTCGGATGCCCGCTCCTATGGGCAATATGCCAAGCGGCTGATGGTCGAGGACGGGGTCAGCACGATCTTCGGCTGCTACACCTCTTCAAGTCGCAAGGCCGTCCTGCCCGTGGTCGAGCGGCTCGACGGCTTGCTCTGGTACCCGACGCTTTACGAGGGCTTCGAGTTTTCGCCCAACGTCATCTACACGGGCGCGACGCCGAACCAGAATTCCGTGCAGCTCTGCCGCGCGCTGATGCAGCAATTTGGTACCCGCTTCTTCTTCATTGGGTCCGACTACATCTACCCGCGCGAATCCAACCGGGTGATGCGCGATCTCGTCCGCAACAATGGCGGCACGGTCGTCGGCGAGCAGTATTTGCGGCTGGAAGCGGACCGCAGCGAGTTCGTACCCCTGCTGCGCGAGATCAAGCGCGCCCAGCCCGACGTCATCTTCTCGACCGTCGTCGGCGAGTCCACCACCTTCCTTTATCAGGCCTATCACGACCTCGGCCTCAACCCGAAGACGGTCCCGATCGCCAGCCTGACCACGACCGAGGCCGAGATCCGGGCGATGGGTCACGATGTCGGCGAGGGCCACTACACCGCGGCGGCCTATTTCCAATGCGTCGAGAACGAGCGCAATTCGAACTTCGTCGCCCAGTATCACAAGCGCTACGGCGACGACGAGCCGACGAACATGTGCCTGGAAGCGTCCTACTTCCAGGTCAATGTCTTCGCGAAGTCGCTCGAAGCAACGAACTCGCTGGATACGCGCTGCTTGCGTTCCTGGGTGATGGGTGCCGAATTCGACGCGCCGCAAGGCTGCGTCTCGATCAATCCGGTCTGGGGGCACGCCGATGTCTGGACGCGGATCGGACGCGCCAACCGCAACGGACAGTTCGATATCGTCTTCCAGTCCGCCACAAGCGTGAAGTCGGACCCCTATCTGATGGGGCAAGGCCGCGCGCTCGAGCTGTGCTGACCAGACGGGAATGGCCAATGGCCGCGACGGGGAAAGAGGCGACCAGCTTCATGGCGATGTCAGGGTACGCATACGAACGTGCTGGCGGGTCGCATCCCGCCGATCCACGCACCGCCGTTTCCGAACGGCCGGCGCGGCAGGGTTCCGTCGAACCGGAGCTCAATATCGCCGTGATGGTCGAGCGCGACGATCATGGCGAGTTCCTCATCCGCGAGCTGCAACGCCAGCGCGTCACGGTGCGGCATATCTGGCCGCTGCCGTCCCAGATTCCGCTGCAATACGACGCCATCTTTTGCGCGCTCTCCGCGGACCTGCCGCAGCGCATCCCGTGGGTTCCGGGCGAGCCTTCCTCGGCGCTGATCCTGGTCGACGACGGCAAGGCGCCGCTGAATCTCAAGCTCATCCACAATTGCGCCGCGCACGGCCTGCTGCATTATCCGGCCTCGTCGCGGGCGATCCAATCAGTGCTGATGCTGGCGCGCGAGCATTTTCAGTACGAGCGTCGCCTGCGCGGACGGATCGACAAGCTCGACGAGAATCTGCGCACGATGCGGGTCGTCGAGCGCGCCAAGGTGCTCTTGATCCGGCTCAAGAACCTGACCGAGGACGAGGCCTATAACTTCCTGCGCAAGCAGGCCATGGAGAAGCGCGTCACCATCGCGGCCGTCGCCACGGCCGTGATTGACTCGCATGATCTGCTCAGTTAGCGTCGTTACAGTTTCAAGACGGCAAGGACGCCGTCGGCACATAACGGGTCATGACGCCCCCACGCAGTCGCGGAAGCGCAGCGTGGGGTTTTTTGTTTTCTAGGCCCAGTTCGATACGCGTTTGCGCGGCGAAGCTGCCGCATTCCACATTCCGAGGCGAAGAAGCCCCGAACGACTCCGCCCATCCGGGCGGCGCCGCTCGGGGCTTTTTCTTTTGCAAGAAAAAAGGGGAAGAGGGTGAAAAACGACAGGCGCACATTCATCAAACACGCTACCGCGGCGGGTGCTTTCACCGCCGCAGGATTCCCGCATATCTGGTCGAAGAACGCTTCGCTGGCCTATGCCCAGAGCGGGCAGATCAAGGTCGGCGTCCTCTTCTCTCTGACCGGCACCACCGCCATCATCGAGGAGTCGCTAAACAAGGCGACGATCATGGCAATCGAGGAGATCAACGCTGCCGGCGGCGTCAACGGCATGAAGATCGTGCCGGTCGTCGAGGATCCGGCATCCGACCCTGCGACCTTCGCCGAGAAGGCCCGCAAGCTCGTGCTCAGCGACAAATGCGTGTCGGTGTTCGGGTCCTACACCTCTGCCAGCCGCAAGGCGGTCCTGCCGGTCTTCGAGAGGCAGGCGAACCTGTTTTTCTACCCGACGCTCTATGAGGGCCGCGAGTGCTCGAAGAACGTCATCTATACCGGCGCCGTCCCCAATCAGCAGCAGGACGACTTCGTGCCCTGGCTGGTCGAGAAGTTCGGCAAGCGCTGGTACATGATCGGCTCGAACTACATCTACCCGAAGGAAGAGAACAACTACTGCAAGAAGCTGCTGAAGAGCCTCGGCGCCGAGGTGATCGCCGAGGAATACGTCCCGCTCGGCCATTCCGAATTCTCGTCGGTGATCAACAAGTTCCGCTCCGAGAAGCCGAACGTGATCTTCTCCACCGTGGTCGGAGATTCGGTCGTGGCGCTGCACCGGCAATACCGCGCCGCCGGCCTCGACCCGGCGACGATGCCGATGGCGAGCCTGACCACCTCGGAAAACGAGGTTGCGGCGATGGGCGGTGATGCGGCCGCCGGCCACTTCACCTCGGCACCCTATTTCATGGTGCACGAATCCCCCGAGAACAGGCGGTTCGTCGAGGCCTATCGGAAGCGCTGGGGCGCCGACAAGGTCACGCATTTCGTGTCTGAATCGTCCTATTTCCAGGTCCATCTGTTCAAGCAGGCTGTGGCGAAGCTGAAGGCGGGCGACATCAACCCGCTCACCATCCGCGAGGCCCTGAAGGGCGAGCAGTTCCAGGCGCCCCAGGGGTTGGTCAAGGTCGAGCCCGAGAACCTGCATTGCTGGCTGCATCCCAAGATCGGCCAATGCCAGTCGGATGGGCAGTTCAAGATCCTGAAGCAATCAGCGAACTGGCTCGAGCCGAACCCCTACAGCGCCTATCCGAACCAGAAGTGCACGGCCGAAGGGCTGAAGGAAATCTGATCTTTCGATTTCGCCGGTGGCCGCCTCAGGCGGCCACCCTGCACGCCTCCGGACAGGTTCGTCATGGATTTCGTCGTTTCTCAGCTGCTGACCGGGCTCAGCCTGTCGTCGATCCTGCTGCTCGTCGCGCTCGGTCTTGCCATCATCTACGGCGTCACCGGCGTCATCAACCTCGCCCATGGCGAGTTCGTGATGCTCGGGGCTTATTGCGCCTGGTTGTTGCAGACCCAGCTCGGCTGGGGCCTGCTGCCCAGCCTGATCCCGATATTCATCGCGGTGGCGTTGCTGGGCCTCGCCATCGAATATCTGGTCATCCGGCATCTCTACGACCGGCCGCTCGACACCATCCTCGCGACCTGGGGGCTCGGCGTCATGGCCCAGCAGATCGTGCGCCTGCTGGCGGGCGGAGAATTGCGCTATGTCCAGATGCCGGCGGCGCTCTCCGGAAGCATCAACATTCTCGGCGCCACCGATTCCGCCTATCGCCTATTCGTGCTGGGGGTCGCCCTCGGGCTGTTCGCCCTGACCTGGTATGTCTACCGCCATACCTCGATCGGCCTGCAATTGCGGGCAATCACCCAGAACCGCCAGATCGCCTCGAGCTTCGGCATCAATGCCGGCCGCGCCTATCGGCTGACCTTCGCCTACGGCGCCGGCATCGCCGGGCTGGCCGGGGCGCTGATCTCGCCGCTCAAGAGCGTCTCGCCGGAGATGGGCACGGGCTATGTCGTCGACGCCTTCATGGTCGTCGTAGTCGGCGGCGTCCAGAGCCTGTTCGGCACGGTCGTCAGCTCCGGCCTGCTCGGAGAGCTCACCGGCGCGCTCGCCTATCTCAGCAACGACACCATCGCCAAGGCGCTCGTGCTCGCCGCGGTTGTCGTCATCATCCGCTTCCGGCCGCAGGGGCTCTTCACGCCCCGCATCCGCGCCTGACACCTTCATGAAACGAAGCTTGCCGATGTCAAACAAACCGATCCTGCAGCTGTCGATCTATGGAGCCGTCTGCCTGGCACTCCTCCTGGTCCCGGCCTTCATCGACGACGCCTTCCTGCTCAACAAGTTCGCGCGCTACCTGATCTTCGGCATGCTCGCCGTCGCGCTGAGCCTGTCCTGGGGCTATGCCGGCATCCTCAACCTCGGTCAGGCGACGACCTTCGGCCTCGGCTCCTATTGCATGGCGATGGCGCTGAAGCTGAAGACCGTGCCGATCCATACCGGCGCAGAGGGACTGCCGGACTTCATGGTCTGGAACAACGTCACCGAACTGCCCTGGATCTGGTGGCCGTTCCAGTCGCTGCCTTTCGCCGTCGCGGCTGGCGTCCTCGTTCCCGCCGCCTTTGCCGCGCTGCTCGGCTGGTTCATGTTCGGAGGACGTGTCACCGGCGTCTATTCGGCGATCATCACCCTGGCCGCGATGGTCGTGGTCAACCTGATCATCATCGACCAGCAGAGCTACACCGGCGGCTTCAACGGCATCACCGACCTCGCACGCTTCGAGGTGCTGGGGATCACCTTCGACGCCTATGCGCGCTCGACTTATTTCCTGGTCGCGGGCAGCCTGACGCTGGCGCTCTTCACCGCGCTCGCGGTGACGCGCTCGAAGACCGGGCTGATCCTGCAGGCGATCCGCGATCAGGAGGAGCGCGTCCGCTTCTTCGGCTATGACGTCGCCCGCTACAAGACCTTCGTCTTTGCGGCCTCCGCCGCGATCGCTGGCCTGGCCGGCATGCTCTACACGATCGTGATGGAGTTTGCCTCGCCGACCTTTCTCGGCGTGCCGCTCAGCCTGTCCATCGTCATCTGGGCCGCGGTCGGTGGCCGCCAGAGCCTGCTCGGCGCCATGCTCGGCGCGCTCCTGGTGACGGGCGTGCAGGGGAGCCTGTCGGAATCGGAGACCTTCCTCAGCACCTGGACGCTGGTAATGGGCGGGTTGTTCGTCCTGATCGTGCTGTTCATGCCGCGCGGACTGGCCGGCATCGTCTCCGGCCTGCGCCGCCGCGATACAGCCCAGAAGGCCGCGGCGCAGCCGCCCCACCCCGTCGGTGCCGCCGGTGCTCCCGCAGGGAGGACGGCATGACCGGCGCGGCACAGGCGCAGCTCGCTCTGCGCAACGTCACCGTATCCTTCGGGGGCTTTGTCGCCGTGGCTGGCCTCGACCTCTCGGTCAACCGGGGTGAGCTGCGCTGCCTGATCGGCCCCAACGGCGCCGGCAAGACCACGACGCTCGATCTGATCTGCGGTCGTTCGCGGATCTCGTCCGGCGCGATCGTCTTCGACGGCAGGGAGATCCACCAGCTCAGCGAATTCGAGATCGCCCGGACCGGCATCGGCCGCAAGTTCCAGGTACCGAGCGTCTTCCGCGAGCTCAGCGTGCGGGACAATCTCGAGATCGGCAGCTCACGCCAATACGGCGTCCTGCGCAATCTCGGCAAATTCGGCGGAGCGGCTGATCGTGAACGCCTCGAGCGCCTGGCCGAGCTCGTCGGCCTCTCGGACGATCTCGACAAGCAGGCGGCGCAGCTCTCGCACGGCCAGACGCAATGGCTCGAGATCGCGCTGATCCTGGCGCAGGACCCGCCGCTCATCCTGATGGACGAGCCGACCGCGGGTATGACCGCTCACGAGACCGAGAAGACGGCCCAGCTCTTCAACACGCTGCGCGGCAAGCACACGCTGATCGTGGTCGAGCACGACATGGGCTTCGTGCGCGACATCGCCGAGACGATCTCGGTGATGCACCAAGGCAGGCTGCTGGCGCAGGGCACGGCCGACGAGGTCTCCGACGATCCGCAGGTTCGCGAGGCCTATCTCGGCTCGGGAGGCATCGGCCATGCTTGAGCTCACCAATGTCGATGGCTTCTACGGCCGCAGCCGCGCCCTGCAATCGGTCTCGCTGAGCGTGGGCAAGGGCGAGTTCGTCAGCGTGCTCGGGCGCAACGGCGTCGGCAAGACGACGCTGCTGCGCACGATTCTCGGCCTGATGTCGAAAACCTCGGGCTCGATCCGGCTCGACGGCAGCGAGATCGGCGAGCTGCCGACGCATCGCCGCGCCAAGGCCGGACTGGGGTACGTGCCGCAAGGCCGGGGCATCCTGCCCGATTTCACCGTGCGCGAGAACCTGCTGCTGGGAACCTACGCCGCCGAGACCTCGGAACGGCGGATCCAGGATTACGTCTTCGAGCTCTTCCCGATCCTGCGGGACTTCCTTGGCCGGCGCGGCGGCAATCTGTCCGGCGGCCAGCAGCAGCAACTCGCCATCGCCCGCGCGCTATTGTCCCAACCCAAGATCCTGCTGCTCGACGAGCCGACGGAGGGCATCCAGCCCAACATCGTCGAGCAGATCGAGGACATCCTGATCGACCTCAACCGCAAGCGCGGCCTGTCGATCATCCTCGTCGAGCAGAACATCACCTTCGCGCGTCGCGCATCGCACCGTTTTGCGATGCTCAACCGGGGCAGCGTTGCGGTCAGCGACCGCATCGAAGCGCTCTCCGAAGATCTCATCCATCGCTACCTCGTCGTCTGAGACGGGCAACCCAAGGAGGCCAGACCATGTATCACGGCGATATTACGAGCAGTAAGGACACCGTCGGCGTCGCCGTCGTGAACTACAAGATGCCGCGCCTGCATACCAAGCAGGAGGTGCTCGCCAATGCGCGCAATATCGCTGCGGTGATCGAGGGCATGAAGGTCGGCTTGCCGGGCATGGATCTGGTGATCTTCCCGGAATATTCGACGCATGGAATCATGTACGATTCCAAGGAGATGTATGAGACCGCCTCGCAGATTCCGGGTGAGGAGACGGAGATTTTCGCCGCCGCCTGCCGGAAGGCGAATGTCTGGGGCGTGTTCTCGCTGACCGGCGAGCGCCATGAGGAGCATCCCAACAAGGCGCCCTACAACACGCTCATCCTGATGAACAACAAGGGCGAGATCGTCCAGAGATATCGCAAGATCATGCCCTGGGTCCCGATCGAGGGCTGGTATCCCGGCGACTGCACCTATGTCTCGGAAGGGCCGAAGGGCCTGAAGATCAGCCTGATCATCTGCGACGACGGCAACTACCCCGAGATCTGGCGCGACTGCGCCATGCGCGGCGCCGAGCTGATCATCCGCTGCCAAGGCTACATGTACCCGGCCAAGGAGCAGCAGGTGCAGATCTCGAAATCGATGGCCTGGGCGAACAACGTCTATGTCGCGGTTGCGAACGCTTCGGGCTTCGACGGCGTCTATTCCTATTTCGGCCATTCGGCGATCGTCGGCTTCGACGGCCGCACGCTCGGCGAGTGCGGCACCGAGGAGAACGGCATCCAGTACGCCCAGCTCTCGGTATCGGCGATCCGCGATGCCCGCAAGAACGGCCAGTCGCAGAACCATCTCTTCAAGCTGCTGCACCGGGGCTACACCGGCATGATCAACTCCGGCGACGGCGACAAGGGCACTGCGGCCTGCCCCTACAACTTCTACGCCAAATGGATCAACGATCCCGAAGGCACGCGCGAGATGGTCGAGGCGATGACGCGCACGACCGTCGGCACCGACGAGTGTCCGATCGACGGCATTCCGAACACATCAGCCCATCGCTGAACCGAACGAGACGCGCCCGGCGCGCCGGCGCCGGGCGGCGCGACCAAACATCCGACAACGAAAAAGGGGGATTCGCGGTGTCCACACATTCCGCAGGACCGGGCGCGGCTGCGCCGTCCGACGCCGATCACGTGCTCGGCGAGGAATACGAGCACGAGCCGGTACCAATGGCGGCCCGGCGCAGCCTGTTCTCGATGGTGATGGTCTGGGCCGGGTTCCCGATGATCATCACCGGCGCCATGACCGGTTCGCTGCTGGTTCTGGGCATGGGCTTCTCCCGTGCGCTCGTCGCCATGATCATCGGCAACCTGATCATGCTCTCCTATGTCGGCGCGCTCGGCCTGTCGGCGACCCGCAGCGGCATGAACTTCGCGCTGATCGCTTCGCGTGTCTTCGGCACGAAGGGCTATGCGCTCGCCTCCGGCCTGCTTTCGACCCTGCTGCTCGGCTGGTTCGCCGTCCAGACCGGCATCACCGGCGCGCTCGTCGCCAGCACTTACGGGCTGAACTATGTCGCGATGACCATCGTCGCGGGGCTGCTCTATATCGGGATCACCTTCGTCGGCGTGCGCGGCCTGCATCTGATCGGCATGGTCTCCGTCCCGCTGTTCTTCGTGCTCGGCCTCTTCGTTGTCGTGCACGCCGCCGGTACCACCAGCTTCGAGGCGATCTGGGCCTATGCCGGCAACAACGGCGTCGCGACGATGTCGATGGGCGTCGGCCTGACCGTCGTGATCGCGCTCTTCATCGACGCTGGCACCGTGACCGCCGACTTCAACAGATGGTCGAAGACCGGCAGCCATTCGCTGATCGCGACGTTCTCGGCCTTCCCGGTCTCGAACCTCGTCGCGATGCTCGTCGGCGGCATCATGACGGCTGCGCTCGCCGTGCCGAACGCCAACCCGTTCGGCGCCGACAACATGTTCGGCTACATGAACAAGCTGCAGATCGGCTGGCTCGGTGCCCTCGCCTTCCTGTTCCTCTACATCAATCTCGGCTCCGTCTGCTCGCACTGCCTCTACAACGCCGCGACCGGCTGGTCGCGCATCCTGCGCTCGAAGATGCGCCTGATGGCCGTCATCCTCGGCCTCGTCGGCATCGCCATCGCCGCCGGCAATGTCTGGGCCTTCTTCATTCAGTGGCTGTCGCTGCTCGGGATCATCGTGCCGCCGATCGGCATGATCCTGCTCGTCGAGGCCTATGTTTTGAAGCACGGATCGGTGGTGCAGAGGGAATGGCGCTCGCTGCCGTTCGTCTCCTGGGCGATCGGCGCGGCGGTGGGCTTCATCGTCGAGTTCTATGCGCCCCAGCTCTCGACGGCGATCAGCGCCGGCGTCGTCGCCGCCATCGCCCATCTCGTCCTGACCTCCTTCGCGGCCGGACGAGCTGCGGACCGCGCTCCGGCCTGACCGGGCCGTTCCATCGACATCCCAATTTGAGAGACTATCGCGATGACGACCGATTACGAGATCTTCGAGCTGGGCGATCATGCCCTTCAGCGCGGCGCGACGCTGCGCAATGCTAGGCTGGCCTACAAGACCTTTGGCTCGCTCAACGCGGCCAAGGACAATGCCATCGTCTACCCGACCTGGTATTCCGGCCAGCACTACGACAATGAATGGCTGGTCGGGCGCGGCATGGCGCTCGACCCCGACAAGTACTTCATCATCATCCCCAACATGTTCGGCAACGGGCTGTCCTCGTCGCCGAGCAACACGCCCGAACCCTATAACGCCGCCCGTTTTCCGAGGGTGACGGCCTATGACAACGTCCGCGCGCAGCACCGGCTGGTGACCGAGCATTTCGGGATCGAGCATCTGCGGCTCGTCACCGGCTGGTCGATGGGCGGGCTGCAGACCTTCCATTGGGGCGCGCTCTATCCCGACATGATGGATCTGCTCGCGCCGTTCTGCGGCTCGGCGAAATGCTCCCGCCACAACATCGTCTTCCTCGAAGGCGTGAAGGCGGCGTTGACCGCGGACGATGCCTTCCGCGACGGCTGGTATGTCGACAAACCCCACAAGGGCCTGCGCGCAGCGGCGCGGGTCTATGCCGGCTGGGGCTTCTCGCAGGCCTTCTATCGCGAGGAGCTGGACATCAGGACACTGGGATACAGCTCGCTCGAGGACTTCCTGGTCGCCTTCTGGGAGGGCTTCTTCCTCGACCGGGATCCCAACAACCTGTTGGCCATGCTGTGGACCTGGCAGAACGGCGATATCTCGGCCAACGAACTCTACAACGGCGACTACAAGGCCGCGCTCGGCGCGATCAAGGCGAAGACCTACGTCATGCCCGGCCAGACGGATCTGTATTTCCCGCCGGAGGATAGCCGCAACGAGGTCGACAACATGCCGAATGCGCGCTTCGTCCCCATTCCCTCGATCTGGGGGCATTTCGCCGGCGGCCCAGGCACCAATCCGGTCGATATCAAGTTTCTCGACGACAAGCTCAAGGAACTCCTCGCATCCTGACGCAGCGCGCGCGGCGGTGCGTGTGACAGCCGCCACGCGACCATCGAGGGCCTGACGACGTGACGAATCTGGACGCCTACCGCATCGCCAAGGAACCGTTCTACCGCTCGGTCGGAGGCGAAGTCGGACTGTTCGAGGCTGCCTATCGCAGCCGGATGCCAGTGATGCTGAAAGGGCCGACCGGCTGCGGCAAGACCCGCTTTGTCGAGCACATGGCCTGGCGCCTTGGCCGGCCGCTGGTCACCGTGTCGTGCCATGAGGACATGACCGCCTCGGACCTCGTCGGGCGCTATCTGCTCGATGCCGAGGGCACCGTCTGGCATGACGGGCCGCTGACGCTGGCGGTGCGCCAGGGCGCGATCTGCTATCTCGACGAGATCGTCGAGGCGCGGCAGGACACCACCGTGGTCATCCACTCGCTCACGGACGACCGGCGCATCCTTCCGCTGGAGAAGAAGAACGAGGTGGTGAAGGCCCATCCCGACTTCCAGGTCGTGATCTCCTACAACCCCGGGTACCAGAGCGTTCTCAAGGACCTCAAGGAATCGACCAAGCAGCGCTTCGCAGCCATCCCCTTCGACTATCCTGAAGCGGCCGGCGAAGCCGAGATCGTGATGCGAGAGGCCGGCTCCGACAAGCGCACCGCCGAGACGCTGGTGCGCATCGGCGCGCGCTCACGCAACCTCAAGGGCTGCGGGCTGGACGAAGGCGCCTCGACAAGGATGCTCGTCAACGCCGCCCTGCTGGTCGCCGCCGGCGTCCCGATCATGGAGGCCTGCCAGGTCGCGCTCGTGATCCCGATCACCGACGATGACGATCTGCGCGATGCGTTGACGGGTGCCATCGCGGCCTGCGTCTGATGCCATGACGACCACCGAGGGCCGAAAGGAGACGGTACGAGCGTTTCCGGCCGAATGGCAGGGGCGCTGGAGCGCAGCCCATGCGCGCATCGACCACGCCGGCTATGGCGACCTCGTGGCCAGCGCCTATCGCAGCGCCGGGCCGATCGTCGCGACGAGGTCGGGGCCGGCCGAGGCGATCCGGCTCGGCGAAACCGTCTCGCTCGTCGCAATTCGCGCCGGCCGCCGGGCGGCCTGCCTGCTGGTGGACGCGGCGTTGCATGCCGCCACGGTTGCTCGTGATCCATCCGAGCTCATAGCGTGGCTCGAGCTGATCGACGACATCGCGAGGCGTGCTCCGAAGATGCTGAGCGCCTTCCTGCAAAACGGCTCTCAGGTTCTCGACCTGCTCGGCTTCACGGGTCTTGCGGCCTTTGCACGCATGGGACTCGATCTTGCCCGCGACGACGCTCGCCGGCTGGCCTTCTTTTCGCTGCAGAGCCCAGAAGCGCGCCAACTGCTCGAACGACAGCATCCGTCTGCTTCGCTGCCGGAATTGCTGCCCGGGCTCAAGCCCTATCTCCGCGCGGTTTGGGCCATCTCGCCGCCGATCGTCGAAACGCCAGGTGGCGCTCCCGAAGCGATGCGCCGGCGCGCCGGCTTCGGTGGGGGCGGCATCCGTCTGCCGCCATCCTATGCCGGTTTTCCGGCGAGCGATCAGAAACAGCTTCATCGCGCGACGCTGGCCCATATCGGCGCGCATCACTGCTTTACCAGCAAGAAGTTCTTGGCCACCGGCCTGAAGCCGCTGCAGCTCGCGCTGGTTTCGCTGATCGAGGATGCGCGGGTCGAGCGGCTGGCCATGCGTGAGATGCCGGGGCTGTTCGCCCTTTGGCGGGGCTTTCACGTGGCACGGCCAGAGGGCGCACCGGTTGCCATCACGCTGATGGCACGGCTGGCGCGGTCCCTGCTCGATCCGTCCTACGAGGACCCGCATGGCTGGGTGAGCAAGGGCCGGGCACTCTTCGAGGAGGCTGCCGCAATCGACATCGGCTCCCAGCAGCTCAGCCGCCATATCGGCGGGCTCCTGGGCAATGACATCGGCCAGATGCGGCTGCAGTTCGACGCTAAGAGCTATGTCGTGCAGCCAGCCTATCGCGACGACAACATGGGCATCTGGGATTTCGGAGACGACAATCCCGAAGTTCCCTACGAGATGCAGGCGCCTGCCGAGGGCGCCCGCCTCGAGCAACGCGACGGCGACGACGGCCGCCCCGAGCCAGACCCTATCCCCGACGATTCGAGCGGCCGCGCAGCGATGGTCGAGGCGAACGAGGATGTCGCCATCGCGCGTTATCCGGAGTTCGATTATGTGACCGGGCGCGAACGGCCGGACTGGTGCACGGTCCGTGAGCCGCCCGTTCCTATGGCATCGCCTGCCGCGCTGCATCGCGCCATCGAGCAACGCGCCGATCTCGCCAACCGCCTGACCGCCATCATCAGGTCGTCGAAGGTCAGCCGTCAGCAGCAGGTTCACCGGCAAGCGGAAGGCGAATTCCTCGACATGGACGCGGCAATCGAGGCCGTGATTGCACAGCGCTCCGGCCAGATGCCTGAGGAACGTCTCTATGGGCGCTATGAGCGCCGCCACCGCGATCTCGCCACCCTCGTGCTCATCGATAGCTCCGCCTCCACCGGGGAACGCATCAGTGGTCGCGGCGAGACGGTGCTGGAGACTGAACGCCTTTCCGTGGCCCTGCTGGCGCGGGCGATGGTGGAGCTCGGCGATCCTTTCGCGCTTGCGGCATTCTCCTCCAACACACGCGATGATATCGGCTATCAGCGGATCAAGGATTTCGCGGGCCGCTATGACATGGCGGCCGAGGGCCGGCTGGCAGGCTTGCAAAGCCACCATTCCACGCGGCTCGGAGCGGTGATACGGCATGCCGGCAAGGACTTGAAACGGCAGCTGAACTACCGCCGGCTTCTCCTGATCATCACCGATGGCGAGCCGCACGACATCGACGTCGATGACCGACGCTATCTGGTCGAGGATGCGCGCGCGGCCGTCCACCAGCTACGCAATGACGGGATCGATGTGTTCTCAATCATCCTCGATTCGGACGCCGAATCCTATGCAATCCGCATTTTCAGACGCCAGAATTGCGTTCAGTTGAAGTCGATCGAGACCTTGCCCGAAAAATTGCCTGGCTTGCTGCTGCGGTTGGCAATGTAGTGGGATCATGCGTGATAAGCCGCTAAGGCCGACCGCATAGCCGAATTCCTGGATGAGGTCACGTCGCCGGCTGGGCAGAAATCGGTGCCTTCAGCATCGGCGAGCATTATCGTGTCGAATTCCTCGATTCCACGCTTGCGAGTATTCTCGCCGCGGCTTTGTGGAATCGACACGAAAGCGACAGCGCAAGCCGCGGCAACACATGAGTTTGCCGTGGTTCGCCATCAGCAGCCGATCCGGCTCCCGGACGGCACGCTCTGATCTTCGGCGGAGGCTGAACGTTCCGCTCGTGCTCGAAGGACGTCGCGCCCGAGTGCAGCACCTCCGAACCGTGTTCTGCGAGACGTACAACTCGCGGGCGATCCCCTCGATCGTCCTCCCTCGGACCAAGAACTCGCGTCGGATCGAGCAAGAAGGCAAGCCAGTCCATTGGGAACGTCAGCTTTCAGGAGGGGCCCTGATGTCCGGAAGTGGCGCAATCCAGAAGCGCACTTAACGGCCATTTGTAAGAGCAAAGGCCTTGATCGCTCGGTTCAACCCAACTTTGGAAGCCATGCCCACCAAGCCAGCGATAGCGACGCTGACGGGGATAGACATTACCCAGCACCATATTCCGATCGGTTGCCCAGGCAGCCCAAGTTGTACCGCCATATCGAAAAGAATGACGGGGACACCGATGATCAGAAGAGCACCGCTGATCCAAGTACTTAGGATGGCCAGCCATTCCGCTGGAATCGCTTTCGTAACGAGTCTGAAGGCTCCAGACAGCCCAACGCGTGATCCGAGCCCTTAAAACTGGACCGCTTTGAGCTAGAGTTTTCCGCGTCGCTTCCCATGGGCTGGGAGGAGCGGAAGACGATGAAGGATTCGAAGTTCTCGGACCCGCAGAAGGCGTTCATCCTGAAGCAGGGCGCGGACGGGTTTCCGGTGGCGGAGATCTGCCGGCGGGCCGGAATCAGCCAAGCAACCTACTTTAACTGGAAGAAGAAGTACGAGGGTCTGCTGCCGGCCGAGATGCGCCGGTTGAAGCAACTCGAGAACGAGAACGCGAAGCTGCGCAAGCTCGTCGCCGACCTCGCACTGGACCGTGAGATGCTGCAGGACGTCATCCGCCGAAAGCTCTGAGGCCTGGTCGCAAGCGCGAGCTCGTCGGCCTGGTCTGTGGCGAGTGGCAGGTGTCGATCCGGCGGGCCTGTGCGGTCCTTGAGTTCGACACGTCGAGCTACCACTACAAACCGTGCCGGCCCGACCAGGCCCCCTTGGCAGCCCGGATCAAGGCGATCTGCGAAACCCGCGTTCGCTACGGCTATCGCCGTGTCGACGTGCTGCTGCGGCGCGAGGGCTGGCATGTCAATCAGAAGCGGATTCGAAGGATCTACAATGAGTTAGGCTTGCAGCTCCGGAACAAGACGCCCAAGCGCCGGGTCAAGGCGAAGCTGCGCGAGGACCGCGCGCCGGCGACGCGGCCCAACGATGTCTGGGCGATGGACTTCGTCCATGACCAGCTCGCCACCGGCCGCAAGATCCGGGTTCTTACGGTGGTCGACACCTTCTCGCGCTTCTCGCCGGCCGTCGATCCGCGCTTCAGCTACCGGGCGGAGAACGTCGTCGCCACGCTCGAAAGGGTCTGTGCGAAACTGAGCTATCCGAGGACGATCCGGGTCAATCAGGGCTCCGAGTTCGTCAGCCGCGACCTCGACCTGTGGGCCTATGCCAAGGGCGTCACCCTGGACTTCTCACGGCCAGGGAAGCCGACCAACAATGCCTTCATCGAGGCGTTCAACGGCCGCTTTCGCAGCGAGTGCCTGAACACGCACTGGTTCCTGACCCTTGCGGATGCGGCCGAAAAGATGGAGGCTTGGCTCAGATACTATAACGAGGATCGGCCGCACGGGGCCATCGGCAACAAGCCTACGATCCTGCTGCAAAATCCCGGCGGCATGCACAGCTCACCGCTGTGATCGAAGGCCGGAAACTCCAACCTCCGGCGATCCAGCAAATGGTCTCGGATCACGAGAAGCGGCTGTTGAGCGCCGAGCTATCTGATCCCGCGGAACGCCCTGCGGTCCTGGTCCATCCCAACTTGGCGGAAGCCTACCGCCGTCGCGTGGCAGAGCTGGAGAGCCTGCTGGAGGATCCGGAGCTGCGGGCTGAAGTGATCGAGGCGCTCCACTCGATGATCGAACAAATTGTGGTCGCTCCGCGCGACACCGGCGGCGTGACGCGTGAGTTGCACGGCGATCTGGCGAGAATCCTGAGCTTGTGCTCCGAACAAACGAAAGCCCTGTCTCAGGGAGAGACAGGGCTTTCATTCTCAGTGGTTGCGGGGGCCAGATTTGAACTGACGACCTTCAGGTTATGAGCCTGACGAGCTACCGGGCTGCTCCACCCCGCG